>NZ_WFLI01000028.1 GCF_009208555.1 Janthinobacterium violaceinigrum
GGCGAGCGCGTGATCGCGGCGTCCGGCGACCGCGCCGCCTACGACAAGGCGGCAGAGGGCTGGTTCTTCGATGGCGCCGACCGGCAGGGCACCCTGCACGTGAAGGTGGCGGCGCAGGATATCCGCCAGCCCTTGGCCTTGCAGGTCGCCGGCGCGCTGGCCGTGGCGCGGCTGGACGCGGACTTCCCGGCCGCGCCCGTGCCGGGTCGCGCCTTGCCGGCCGACGCCATGCAGGTGGTGGCGCGTCCGTTTGAAGAAAGCGGCTATCCGCTGGAAAACGCCTTCGACGGCAAGCCGGAGACGTGGTTCCGCACCGTGCGCAGCCCTTCCGTGAAGAGCGGGCCGCACGAATGGGTGATCGGCTTTACGGAACGGCGCCTGGTGGACGGCATCGAACTGGCGCCGCGCAACGACCAGCACTGGAGGCATGGCCAGGTGCGCGACTATGAAATCTATATCGGCGATAACAACGGCGAATGGGGCGCACCCCTGCAGCGGGGCACCCTGAAACTGCAGGAGGGCACGCAGACCATCAACTTCCCCGCGACGGCGGGGCGTTTGCTGCGCTTCCGCGTGATGAGCACGCAAAATCCGGAAGGCGACGGCGCGGCGACCACCGACCCGATGGTCACGGCGGCGCAAGGCGCACCGGTGGCGCGCGCGTTCGACGCGGCGCTGGCGACCGACGTGGCGCCCGTGACCCTGTCCGAGTTCCGCGTGCTCGAGCACCGCGTGGCCGAAGGGGCGGAAGTGCAGCGCTACCTGTCGGACCTGGCGCTGCCGAAGCATATTGCGCGCGACCGGCCGGCCGGCAAGGCGGCCGAGATGCGCATGAACGGGCTGTGGTTCCGCAAGGGCCTCGGCGTGGGACCTGCCAGCCGCATCGACTTGCAGCTGGCGGGCAACTGGAATCTGCTGCGCGCCGACCTGGGCGTGGACGATAGCTGCCGCAGCGCGGGCGGCCTGCAATTCCAGGTCTGGAGCGGCGAGCGGCTGCTGTATGACAGCGGCCTGGTCACGGCTCCCGGGGTGGTCAAACCCGAAATCGACGTGCGCGGCCTGAGCCAGCTCAGTCTGCGCACCCTGGGTGCGCGCGGCGCCCAGCCAGCCCAGGTCTGCGGCAACTGGGCCAATGCCGTACTCACGGGCACGGAGGGCGCGACCGTCAAGCCGCGCTAAGCACCCTTCAATTATTTCACTAAGAACGAGCCCCTCATCGGACCGGGGAGGGGCTCTTGCAGCCTGACGAAAACAAATCACTTATAAAAAGGGAGATGGGAATGCACTTGAAAAAACTGATGGCCGCCATGGTGGCGGTAGGATTGGCGTCAACGGCGCTGGCAGCGGAAGAAGAGAAGCTGGCGCGCGTGGAAGTGACGGGATCTAGCCTGAAGCGCATCAATGCGGAAACGGCGTCGCCCGTGCAGGTGATCAACGCCAAGCAGATCGAGAACATGGGCGCGCTCACCCTCCTGCAGGTGCTCGACAACCTGCCTGCAGCTCGTCCCGCGCAGCAGGATTTCCGCTCGATGTTTACGGGTTCCGATGGCGGCTCGCAGGCAAACCTGCGCGGCATAGGTGCGCAGGGCACCCTGGTGCTGCTCAATGGCCGCCGCCTGTCGTTCTATGGGGCGCCGGCCGGTTTCCAGACCATGTTCGTCAATATCGACGCGATTCCGGCCGCCGCCATCGAGCGCATGGAAATCCTCACGGACGGCGCATCGGCCGTGTATGGCTCCGACGCCGTGGCCGGCGTCATCAACGTGATCACCAAGAAGTCGTATCAGGGCCTGGAAGCGCGCGCCAACGGCGAGTTTTCGCCCAGCGTGAAAGCCTATGGCGAACGCCAGGCCAGCGTGCTGTATGGCGTGGGCGACCTGGCCAGCGACGGCTACAACGTCTACGGCTCCGTGAATGTCTACCAGCGCGACCGCATCGCGCTGGCCGATACCTGGCAGAAGCGCCCCTCGTATTTTTATGCGAACAATCCCAATTTCATTCCCAACATGCGCGTGGGCGTGGGCAGCGAGCCGGGCGTGATGAACCCGGGGACCTTCTTTGTCTTCGACAAGGCCAACAATAATGCGCGCACCCAGCGCGCCGCGCCCGGCTGCAACACCAGCATCACCGAGGCGTCGGGCACGCGCTGCGTGTGGAATGCGCTGCCCAACCAGCTCGACACGGGCCCCACGTCGGAGCGCGCCACGGCCTACCTGAGCGGCCGGCTGAAACTGGGCGGCGACCTGGAAGGGTTCGCGGAAGGGGCGTTCACGCACATCAAGATGCGCGGCGAGAACGGCCCGTCCAGCTTCAACAGCGGCAGTACGAACAACTGGTTCGCGCGCAATACGGGCAATACCCTGAACACCTTTGCCACACCTTTCCTGAGCCCCAACAACGTCTACCTGAAAGGCAAGCTCGATGCCGACATGGTGGCTAAGATGGGCGGCGCGGCCGGCCTGAACTACCTGCTGCAGGACGCGACGGGCCACTTCGGCCAGAAGAATGTCGATGAAAACTACCGCGCGCTGGTGGGCCTGCGCGGCAGCATCGGCGGCGGCTGGGATTTTGAAACGGCGCTCAGCGTGGCGGGCAGCCATTCCACCCTGTTCCAGACGGCGAACATCAACATCAAGGGCTTCGAACAGGCGTTCGGCCCGTTCACGAAGGACCCCGTCAGCGGCCGCACGTTCATTTCGGACAATCCCGCCTACAAGTTCGGCGAAATCAGCGAAGCCAATGCGGCGCTGCTGCGCGCCGCCTATCCCACCTTCGCCATCGAATCGTGGACCAAGCTGATGACCTGGGACGCGAAGCTGGAAGGCACCCTGTTCAAGCTGGGCGAGCGCGAAGTGCGCGCCGCCGTGGGCACCAGCATCATGCGCGAAAGCTTCCTCACGCCCGGCAATGCGGATGCGGCCAATGGCTTGATCACGCAGCAGGGCGGGTCGTGGTTCGACGGCCGCCGTACCATCGGCGCCGTGTTTGGCGAAGTGGTGGTGCCGCTTTCCGACACCCTGGAAGTCAATGCGGCTGCGCGCCTGGACAAATATCCGCATTTCGCCGCCAACCTGGCGCCCAAGCTGGGCGTGATCTGGCGCGCGCGGCCCGACCTGATGCTGCGCGGGACGTATTCGGAAGGCTTCCGCGCGCCCAACCTGGCCGAATCGGGCACGGGCGGCGTCTTTGCGCAGGTGGGCGGCATCCGCGACACGGTGCGCTGCGATGAAACGAATGCCATGGCGCGCGCCCTGATGAAGTCCAAGGTGGCGACGGATGCGGACCTGGGCAAGAGCCTGCTCAATTCGAACTGCTCGACGACGGTGGGCGGCCTGACGCCGCCGAACCAGAACCTGCGCCCGGAAAAGGCCAAGATTTCCACCGTGGGCCTGGTCCTGCAGCCGGCCAAGGACGTGAGCATCTCCGTCGATTACTGGTTCATCAACCGCCGCGACGAAATCGTGCGCCAGGACTTCAACGAGCTGTTTACGGAACTGGTGGCCAAATATGGCCCGACCCTGGCCGGCACCGCCAGCGCCATCCGCAACGACCTGACGGACACGGACCGGGGCAATATGGCGGCGGTGGCGGCCATGTGCGCCAATCCGGCCAATGCGGGCGTGTGCGCGGGCGGCGTGCCCGGCTACTCGGTGGGCAACCTGGGCGGCTTGATCAACTCGTATTCGAACCGGGGTCGCACCCTGATGGACGGCGTGGACATCGACGCGCGCACGCGCTTTTCGCTGGGCGACTGGGGCAAGCTGAGCACGGGCATCGCGGCCACCATCCGCAAGCGCGACACCCATGACGGCGAAGACGGCAGCGACATCAAGGGCAATACCGTCGGCTACTACGATTCGCCGCGCTACCGCGCCACCGTCAATGCCGACTGGAGCTACCGTAACTTCGTCAGCAGCGTCTTCATCAACTACTCGGGCAAGACGCGCTGGGCGTATGGCCCCTGGGACAAGGACAACACGCCGGAAAACTGCACGGCCGCTTCCGTGTCCCTGCCAGCGGGGCAGTGCAAGGGCGCGCCGTCCTACACCACGGTCAACCTGGCCTTCAGCTGGAAGCCGATCAAGCACCTGGACGTGGGCCTGAACGTGAAAAACGCGTTCAACAAGCGGCCGTACTACGACCCGAATGGCTGGGAAGGCTACAACCACAGCCAGGACCTGTTCGGCCGCCAGTTTGCGCTCTCGGCCAGTTACAAGTTCTTCTAAGCCGCGACATGCCCCGTCCCGCCGGCACGGCTTGCGCCGGGCGGGACGGCGTTGCGCCATGAAAAGAAAATGACAACATTCCGAAATGCGCAATACGAAAGATAAACGTAAGCGAAAGATGATGAGCATGTCGTCTTTCGCGTTTTTTCTTGCCGGTCGGTGTCCGTATTGCGCATTTCTCTCCACCTGCTTGTCGTTATGTGTATCTGTCGCACCACGATAACGAAAGTTATTCGCCGCGCAATCCCGTGAATCGAAAGATAAATTCTGCTTATTGGATGAAATTCACGATAAATTTGCGTTATAACTTTCTTTTTGTTGACGATATTTATTTTTCTTTTTAAAGTAATCCCAAGAAAACGAAAATCAGCCGATATGGACTGATTTCTCGAAAGGAGCGGCTGCCTGGCCGCGCCTTCCGGCGAACACCATAAAAATGGCGCCCCTTTTAGCTTCGCCCTGGAGCGGGAAGGGCGCTGATAACCCTCGAAATAGACGGAGAGACATCATGCATACCACCCGACTCAAATTGCGCGACATCAGCCGCGCCGCCGCGATCGTGATCGCACTGGCGGCCGGCGTGCCAGGCCAGGCCTGGGCGCAGTCGAACGCCACCAGCACCATTTTCGGCGAAGTGAGCGCACCGGCCGGCGCCACCGTGGTGCTGGAAAACCTGGCGACGGGCGTGCAGCGCAGCTTGACGCCGGATACCTCGGGCCGCTATGTGGCCAACTCCATGCCGCCCGGCCGCTATGCAGTGCGCGTGCTGCGCGCCGGTGCGGTTGAAGCGACGCAGGAAGTCGAGGCCCTGATCGGCGCGGGCGCGGAAGCCAACTTCGGCCCTGCCAGCGCGGCAGGTCCCGTGGGCCAGGAGCAGACCGTCGTGGTAAAAGCGTCGCGCAATCCGATCGACGTATCGAACACCAACAATGGCGTGATCTTCACGGCCAAGGAATTGAAGGCGCTGCCGGTCGGCAATGACGTCGCTTCCATCGTGCAGCTGACGCCGGGCGTCTCGCGCGGCACCAACAGCGTGTACGGCAATGCGCCATCGATCGGCGGCTCGGGCCAGTCGGAAAACGCGTTCTACGTCAACGGCTTCCCCATCACGAATATCCTGACCCAGGTGGGCGCGTCGGAACTGCCGTTCGGCGCCATCTCGAACCTGCAGGTGCTGTCGGGCGGCTACGGTTCGGAATTCGGCCGTTCCACGGGCGGCGTGATCAACATCACCACCAAGAGCGGCGGCAACAAGGTCGAATTCGGCGGCAAGGTTTCCATCATTCCCCGTTCGCTCAAGGGCGAGCCGGAAAACACGTATTACCCGAACACGGGCGCCAATCCCAAGACGGACGGCAATCTGCTGTACTGGAACCGCGACAACGGCAGCACCAGCAAGGTCGTGGGTCTGTATGGCAGCGGTCCGCTGATCAAGAACAAGCTGTTCGCCTTCGTGGCGCTGGAGCAGACGCGCACGGACAGCCAGGCCGTTGCCGCTACCGCCGACTCGGGCACGGCCCTGGCGCGCGGCTGGAGCACCAGCCAGAGCAAGGTGGACCGCATGATGGCCAAGCTGGACTACAACCTGACGGACGACCACCACTTCGAATACACCAAGCTGTATGACCGCACCAAGACGGACAGCCAGGCGTATGGCTACAGCTACGCCACGCATGCGAGCAATGGCGTACAGGCGGGCAAGGGCGAGACGACGGTCAACTGCTGCGGTTCATCGGCCGCGCCAGGGGCGAACATCGACATCTTCAAGTACACGGGCTACCTGACGGACAACCTGACGGTGACGGCCATGATGGGCGAATCGCGCACGTCGCACACCCGCACGCCGAATGGCTACAATCCGCTGCTGGCGCAGACGTCGTCGAATACCTCGACCCAGGTGCCGGGCCTGAGCTATGCCAATCCGCAGACGGTGACGGGCACCCTGGTCGACCCGTCGTCGGAAGACCGCCAGAAGGCCAAGCGCCTGGACCTCGAATACAAGCTGGGCAAGCACTCGCTGCGCGGCGGCATCGACCGCATCGACGTGGAATCGAAGGTGGGCCTGAGCCTGGCGGGCGGCTACCGCTGGAGCTATCTGAAGGCGGACGATCCGAACCGGCCTATCAACGGCGCGTTTGAGACGCCGGCCCAGGGTGGCGGCTACGGCGCGCAGGGCTATTACGTCAGCAAGGACCTGAACGCCAACCTGGCCCGTCCTACCAGCGTGCAGTCGGCGCAGTACATCCAGGACCATTACCAGGTCACGGAACGGGTGCTGCTGGACCTGGGCCTGCGCCGCGAACAGTTCACCAACTACAGCACCGACGGCGTGGCCTTCATTTCGCAGCGCAACATGATCGCTCCCCGCGTGGGCGCCACCTGGGATTACCTGGGCGACGGCACCCTGAAATTCTTCGCCAACGGCGGCCGCTACCACCTGCCGGTGCCATCGAATTTGTCGAGCAATATGGCCAGTCCTTTCCTGGCCACCAGCGAGATGTACACCTACACGGGCGTCGATCCCGTCACGGGCGCGCCAACGGGCCTGCACGCCATCAGCAAGCCGTATTCGGCCAACAATGCGTATGGCCAGAGTCGCGATGCGCGCGAAGTGACGGCCATTGGCCTCAAGCCCTTGTCGCAGGATGAATTCTCGCTGGGCTTCGAACGTGCGCTGAGCAAGAAGCTGGTGGTGGGCGCCAGCGTCCTGTACCGCAAGCTGAACGACACCAACGACGATGTCTGCGACGCCCGTCCGCTGCAAGCCTGGGCCACGCGCAACAGCGTCGACACGAGCAACTGGGGCGGCTTCCAGTGCGCCATCATCAACCCGGGCCGCGACAACAGCCTGATGGTGGACTTCGACGATGGCAAGGGCCTGCGCCGCGTGGACATTTCGGCGGCCGAGTGGGGCAACCCGCTGCCATCGCGCACCTACCGCGCCTTGAACATGTTCGTCGAGCACCCGTACACGAACGGCTGGTACGGCAAGCTGACCTACACCCTGTCTGCGCTGAAGGGCAATATGGAAGGCCAGACGGACAGCATCGGCGGCGGCGACGTGGGCCTGACGGTCAGCGACGACCACAAGGAACTGATGTACAACGCGTATGGCTACCTGCCGGGCGACCACCGCCATGCCTTCAAGGCCTACGGTTTCATGCAGGTCATTCCGGACGTAATGGTGGGCGCCAACCTGTCGCTGACCTCGGGCGCACCGCGCAACTGCATCGGCGCGCTGCCGGACAACCTGAAGTTCGAGAACGATTACGGCGATTCCTATTTCTACTGCAATGGCAAGCCGGCGCCGCGCGGCAGCCAGGGCCGCCTGCCATGGCAAGCCCAGCTGGACATGAATGTGGCCTATACTCCCAGCGCCGTCAAAGGCCTGAGCCTGAAAGTGGACGTGTTCAACGTGTTCAACAGCCAGACGGTGACCCGCTATAACGAAACGCGCGAAGACCATGGCGCCATCGCCCGCAACTACCTGCAGGTGGCTGGCCGCACGGCACCGCGTTCCGTGCGCTTTACGGCGGAATACACCTATTAAACTGCAGCCGGCCTGTCGCATGGCGGGCCGGTGACGATGATTACCAATGGAGCGAGAAGAGACCAATGACGACACAATTCAATCGACGCAATTTCCTGTCCGCCAGCGCCGCGCTGGCCGGTGGCGCCATGGCCGGCAGCACCTTGCTGCCTGGCGAAGCGAACGCCGCAACTGCCGGCGGCCGCGACAAGGTCCGCCTGGGCGTGATTGGCACGGGCATGCGCGGCCAGGTGCTGCTGGCTGAACTGGTGCGCCGCGACGACGTGGAAGTGGTGGCCCTGTGCGATATCGAGCCGATCATGCTGAAACACGCGCTGGGCCAGGTGGAAAAGGCGGGCAAGCCCCGTCCGCGCACGTATGGCGAAGACCGCGACCAGAAAGCCTACAAGCGCATGCTCGACGCGGGCGGCCTCGATGGCGTGATCATCGCCACGCCGTGGGAATTCCACGCGCCCATGGCGATTGCCGCCATGCAGGCGAAGATACCCGTCGGTTGCGAAGTGGTGGCCGGCATCACCCTGCAAGACCACTGGGACGTGCTCAATACCCAGCTGAAAACGGGGACGCCTTACATGTTGCTGGAAAACGTGTGCTACCGCCGCGACGTGATGGCGGCGCTGCAGATGGTGCGCGCGGGCCTGTTCGGCGAACTGCTGCACCTGCAGGGCGGCTATCAGCACGATCTGCGCGCCGTGAAATTCAACAGCGGCAATCCGGCCAAGCCGTATGGCGGCGGCGTGGAATTCGGCGAAAAAGGCTGGTCGGAAGCCCATTGGCGCACGCAGCACTCGGTCGAGCGCAATGGCGAACTGTATCCCAGCCACGGCATCGGCCCATGCGCCATGTACACGAACATCAACCGCGGCAACCGTTTCACGCGCATCAACGCCTTCGCCACCAAGGCGCGCGGCTTGCACGACTACATCGTCAAGCAGCCGGGCGGCGCGCAGCATGCGAACGCCAAGGTGAAATTCAAGCTGGGCGACGTGGTTACCACCACCCTGGCGTGCGAGAACGGCGAAACCATCATCCTGCAGCACGACACGAGCCTGCCGCGCCCGTACTCGCTGGGCTTCCGCGTGCAAGGCACGGACGGCCTGTGGATGGACTTGAACAACTCGATCCACATCGAAGGCGTCAGCAAGCCGCACCAGTGGGATGACTTCAAGGCTTACCAGGACAAGTATGACCATCCCGTGTGGCGCAAATATGCGGCCAAGGCCGAAGGCGCGGGCCACGGCGGCATGGACTTCTTCGTCATCCACGCCTTTGTCGAAGCGCTCAAGGCCAATGCGCCGATGCCGATCGATATCTACGATGCCGTGACGTGGAGCGCCATCACGCCGCTGTCCGAGCAGTCGATCGCCGCCAACTTCCAGACCCTGGACTTCCCGGACTTCACGGGCGGACAGTGGAAATCGCGCAAGCCGATCTTCGCCCTCGACGGCAAGTACTAAGCCTTCGGAACCCGCTACCGCGCCTGCCGCCGTAGCGGGTTTTTTCTGTCCCTATCCGTTTTTCAACCGCGGCGCACGCCGCAGGACGCTTTGCGCCTGTTGCCTGCCGCAAGCTGTACCACCAGGAGACGTCGATGAAACACAGAAGTGCAGTACTCTACGCAGTCCTTTCCAGCGCACCGCTGCTGCTGGCCGCTTGCGGCAGCGGTGGCGGCAGCAGTGCCGGCGCCAGCGTGATCCAGGCCGAAACGGGCCTGGCGCCCGTGGCGGGCGCACCCGCCACCGTGGCCCTGGCAGGCAATGCCTTCATCACCAGCGCCGACGCCAGCGCGCAGGAAGTCATCAATGACAATGGCCTGGCCAACTGGACCAGCCCGAACACGGTGACGAGCGCGTACTTCCGCGTCGGCGCGGCCGGTCCCGTGACGGTGGCGCTCGATGCCCGGCTGGCCGGCAGCACCAGCAGCGTGGTGCGCGTGACGGTCGACGGCCAGCCCTTCGACGTGGCGCTGGCGGGCACGGCCAGCAAGACGTATGCGGTGGGCACCGTCAACGTGGCCGCGCCTGGCTATGTGAAGGTGGACTTGCGCGGCGTGAGCAAGGCGGGCGGCTATTTTGGCGACGTCTCGGCGCTGAAGGTGACGTCGAACGCCGCGCTCAGTTACGCCAGCGACCCCGCCAACTACTACTGGTCGCGGCGCGGGCCGTCCGTGCACATGGGCTATACGGTGCCGGCCAATACCGAGTATTTCTATAACGAGATGACGATCCCCGTGGGCCAGGACGCCATCGGCTCCTACTTCATGGCCAACGGCTTTGGCCAGGGCTACATGGGCATCCAGGTGAAATCGCCGAGCGAGCGCTGGGTCCTGTTCTCCGTATGGGATGCCGACAATGGCGCCAAGACCACCCTGGTCAGCAAGGGCGCCGGCGTGGTCGACAATGCATTCGGCGGCGAAGGCACGGGCGGCCAGACCTATCTGTCGTATAACTGGGCGGCCGGCACCACCTACCGCTTCATCACGCGCGCGCGGCCCGACGGCAACGGCGGCAGCGATTATTCCGCCTGGTTCTACGCGCCCGAGACGGGCAAGTGGCGCTACATCGCCACGTGGAAGCGCCCGGCGATTTCCACGTATCTGACGGGCGTGCATTCCTTCCTCGAGAACTTCATCGATACCCTGGGCTACACGGAGCGCCGCGTCCAGTTCGGCAACCAGTGGGCGCGCAATGTGTCGGGCACGTGGTCGGAAGTGACGGCGGGGCGGTTCACGGGCGACGCCACGGCCACCAATGGGCAGCGCATGGATTACGCGGGCGGCCTGGAAAACGGCAAGTTCTACCTGCATAACGGCGGCTTCTTTGCCGACTACGTGAAAACCAGCCAGAACTTCACGCGGCCCGCGACGGGGCAGGCGCCAGCCGTCGATGTAACGGCCTTGCCGATGCAATAAAGCCGCTTGCGGCGCCGGAGCGCGCTTAAAAGTCCAGCCCCGCGCGCACGCCCCAGGTGCGGGGCTGGCTGGCCACGACGATGTTGTTGGCCAGCGCCCGCGTGTAGTACTGCGCGTCGCCCAGGTTCTTGCCATACAGGCCGAAGGTCCAGCGTTGCACGCGGTAGCTCAGGTGGGCGTTAACCAGGGTGTAGGCGGGGTTGACGGTGCTGCTGGCCGGGTACAGATTCGATGCGCCCTGGCGCGTGGCGTCCAGGCCCGCATCCCATTGCGGCGTGGGTTGCCAGTGCAAGCCCATGCCCACGCTGTGGCGCGGCGTATTGGCGAACTGCTTGCCGGCGAAATCGACGCCGCCCTTGACGTAGTCATCGTATTCGGCGTGCACGATGCCGGCGAACGCCGTCAGTTCCAGCGTAGGCAGGGGGCGCACGGTGCCCGTCAATTCCAGGCCCTGGCTGTGCGAGCGGCCGGCATTGTCGATGCGGCTCTGGCCATTCGTATCCGTCACCGTCACTTGCTGGTCGCGCAGCCGCGTGTAGAACACGGTGGCGGCCAGGTCCCAGGCCCGCTGCGCGCCGCGCAGGCGGTAGCCGATTTCGCCATGCGTGCCATATTCGGGACGGTACGCCGTGCTGGCAGCGTCGGGCGCCGTCGCATACAGGTTGAAGCCGGAAGCCTTGTAGCCGCGCGCCACGGTCAGCCAGCCGAATTGCGCCGCGTCGGGCCGGTATTCCACGGTCAGGCGCGGCAGGGCTACCGTGTCGCTGACCTTGTTGCCGTTGCGGACGGTGGTGGCGTCGAACGGCGCATCGGGCATGCCGTCGCCATTGCTGTCGAACAGGCCCGCCTGGCGGCTGCTCCAGTCCAGCTTGCGCGTATCGTGTTCCAGGCGCAGCGCACCGGCGACGCGCCAGGTGTGCGAAACCCGCCAACCCAGTTCGCCGAAGGCGGCCACGGTGCCGCCTTTCACGCCGGCCGTGGTGGCGCTCAAGTAATAGGGGCTGGAGTCGAACAGGTAAGGCGAATCGCGCGTGATGTGCGAGCCATAGGCGCCTGCCAGCCAGTCGTATGCGCCCGCCGCGCCGGACAGGCGCGCTTCCAGGCTGACCTGTTCATTCTTCATGTCGTAGCCGCTGCGGGCCTGGAAGGTCGAGCGGGGCAGCCAGTAATTCCACTCGGTCCGGTTGGCGCCCATGGTCACGGCCAGCCGTGTGCCATGCGCCAGCGCGCGCTCGTATTCGCCCGACAGCAGGGTGTACTTGACGTTGTTCACGCCCGCATCGCTGGCCGTCGACCGGTGTTCGCGCGCCAGCGACGCGTCGGCGAAGTAGTCGTTGCCGCCGCGCAGATTGGCATGGTGCAGGCCGAATCGCCACGTGCCGCCCATGTCGTCGCGGTGCAGCAGCTTGATGCGGGCGAACGCGCTGTCCCAGCCGCCCGTATCGCTGCGCTGCAGGCGCGTATTGTCGATGAAGCCGTCGGCCTTTTCGCCGCCGGCGACGATGCGCACGGCCGTTTTTTCACCGAGGGGCACGTCCATGGCCAGGCTGGCGCGGCGGCGCTTGCCCGAGCCGTAGTCCACTTGCGCGCTGCCGCCCAGCACCTGGCCCGGGTCGCGCGAGCGCAGCGCCACCACGCCGCCCATGCTGCTCTGGCCATACAGGGTGCTTTGCGGTCCGCGCAGCACTTCCAGCTGCTGCAGGTCGAACAGCTGGCCCAGTACCAGGCTGTACATGGGCACGCCGTCGAGCAGCACGCTGGTGCTGGTGCTGTCCGATTCATCGTCGGAAAAGCCCAGGCCGCGGATGGTCAGCGACGGCGTGCTGCGCGTGAAATTGGTCAGGTAGACGTTGGGCAGCTGCTGGGCCACGTCGCCCAGGGTTTCCAGGTGCGCCTGTTCGATGGCGTCGCCCTTGATGACGCTGACGCTGGCGGGCGTTTCCATCACCGTGCGGCCCGCCTTGCTGGCGCTGACCAGCACGGACGGCAGGCCGGCATCGGCAGGCGCAGGGGAATCGGCCGTTTGCGCCACGGCGAAGGCGGGGGAGGACAGCAGCAGGCACAGGGTCAGTTTGCGGGGCAGGGTTGCGGACATGGCGGCTTTCTTGGCGTGTGTGGATGATGCCGCCATCGTAGCGAGGCGCCGGCGCGCGCGCCGCCCCGATCCGGTCCGCCACCATCCCAGGCGGGACTGTTTTGCGGGGCTGCATGATTCTTATTGTAAATAGGAATCATTATCATTAAAATGAGCTGATGCAAGATCGCATGGCTAGCCGACCGGGAGTGTGATGTACGAGCTGAAATCGTCCGAATTCTTTGATGCGCCGCCGGCCAGCGCCGTCACGCCGCCGGGCACCCTGGTGCGCACGGTCGACGTGCAGCCGGGACTGGCCGTCTCGCTCGTCTCGCTCCAGCCGCAGCAGGCGTTCCAGATGGCGGCGCTCAATGACAGCGACCACCTGCATTTCAGCTGCCAGCTGCGCGGTACGACGGAAGTGGTGCAGGGCGGTGGCGAGACGCGCAGCCTGCAGGCCAACAGCCTGGTCGCCAGCTGCGCGCCCGGCGAGCGCTTCCGGCTCAATTTCTACCCGGCCGGCTATGCCAACATCGAGCTGCGCATCCGTCCCCAGCTCCTGTGCGCGCTGGCGGGCGACGACTATGAACGCATCGTCCCGCGCCTGCAAAGCGCCTGCTTCCTGCATCAGCAGGCAGGCCATGCGCGCGCCCGCGAAGCGGCCTTGCGGCTGGAGCAGTTGCTGACGTGCGAACAGCCGCCAGGCCTGCTGGTGCACGCGGCCACCCTGGAATTCCTCGCCTGGCATTTGCAATCGCTGCAGGGGGAGGACGGCAGCGCGGGCCAGCCGCCGCGCCGCGAGCAAAAGCTGCTGCTGGCCGCGCACGAGCGCCTGCTGGCGGACCTGAGCGCGCCGCCCACCATCGAGCAGCTGTCGCGCGAAGTGGGCTTGAACCAGCTGAAACTGAAGCGCGGCTTCAAGGCCATGTTTGGCCTCAGTATCTACGCGCTGTTCCAGCGCGAACGCATGGGCCGCGCCAAGGCGCTGCTGGACCGGCACGGCGTCAGCGACACGGCCGTCATGCTCGGCTACAGCAACATGAGCCATTTCAGCGCCGCCTTCCGCAAGCAGCATGGCGTGCTGCCCAGCGAGGCGCGGCGCGCCAGGCTAGTCTAGGTCCTGCGCCCGCCACAGGGCGGCATACAGCCCCTGTTCTTCCAGCAGCGTGGCGTGCGTGCCGCGTTCCACTATGCGGCCGCCGTCGAGCACGAGGATCTGCTGTGCGTGCCGCACGCTGCGCAAGCGGTGGGCGATCATGATCACGGTGCGGCCTTGCGCCAGCCGGCCCAGCGCCCGTTCGATTTCACGCTGCGCCTGCGGGTCGACGCTGGCCGTCGCTTCGTCGAGCAGCAGCAGCGGGGCATCCTTCAGCAGCGCGCGCGCGATCGACAGGCGCTGGCGCTCGCCGCCGGACAGGCGCTGGCCATTTTCGCCGATGCGGCTGGCGTAGCCGTGCGGCAGCTTGCGCACGAACGCGTCGCAGTAGGCTTCGCGGCAGGCGGCCATCACTTCCTCGTCGCTGGCGCCGGGGCGGCCGATGCGCACATTGTCCAGCACCGTGCCGTCGAACAGCTGCACCTCCTGGAAGACAAAGCTCAGCTGGGCGTACAGGCGCTCGCTGCCCAGCGCGCGCAAGTCCACGCCGCCCAGCAGGACGGCGCCGTGCTGCGGATCGTCGAAGCGGGCCAGCAGATGCAGCAGGCTGCTCTTGCCGGCGCCCGATGGTCCGATGATGGCCGTGACGCTGCCCGGCGCCGCGTCGAAACTGATATCGCGCAGGGCCCAGGTCTCGCTGCCCGCATACTGCAAGCCCACCTGCTCGAAGCGCAGCGCATGGCCGTGCGGCTGCGCGGCGGCGTCGCCTTGCGGCAGTGCCGGTTCGGCCAGCATGGCTTCGATGCGCGCTTCGCTCAGGGCCATGAAACGCAGTTCCTGCAGGTGGGCGGCGATATCGTGCAGCGGGTCGAGCAGTTTATAGGCCACCAGCGCGAACAGCAGCCATGCCGGCCCGGCAAGCTCGCCGTGGCGCGCCAGCGCGCCCGCCAGCAGCAGGAGCAGCACCAGGCCCAGTTCCAGGACCAGGCGGTAGGCCTGGATGGGGCCCGCGCCCCAGGCTTCCACGCCGAAGCTGGCGCTGCGCAAGGCGGCAAAGCGGCGGTCGAGCTTTTCCACCCAGTGCGCCGCGCGGCCATACAGGCGCAGGGTGCGCAGGCCGGCCGCAAATTCCACCAGCATGCCGGCCGTCTCCTGCAGCAGTTCCTGCTTGTGGCGCCCGGCGGCGGCAAAGCGGCGCCGGCCCAGGCTGAGCAGCCACAGGGCCAGCGGCAAGGTGGACACCAGGATGCAAGCGAGGCGCCAGTCCACCGCCAGCAGGATGGCGAAATACAGCAGCGGCACGGCGCAGGCGGCTACCAGTTCCCCGCTCAGGTGCGTGAAAATATCCTCCACGCGCTTGACGTCGTCCGTCAGCAGCGACGCCAGCTGGCCGCTGCGCTTGCCCTGCACGGCGCCCAGCGGCAAGCGTCCCAGGTGGGCAATCGCGTGTTCGCGGTAGCCGCCCATCACCTCATAGCTGCCCAGGAAGCAGTACAGCTGGCCCAGCCAGGAACACAGCATCTGCCCGGCCAGCAGGCAGGCCAGCAGCAGGCAAAGCAGGGGCAGCGAGCGCAATTGGCCTGTGCGCAGCAGGTCGTCCAGCCACCACCAGGCGAGGAAGAAGGGCGCGATCGCGCAGGCCCGTTCGGCCACGCGCAGGGCCAGGCCGGCCAGCATGCGTGCCGTTGCGCGGTGGCTGCGCCGCATCACGCGGCGCATCAGTTCAATGGTCTGCATGGGTTTTCTTTTCCGTGATATGCCACTGTTCGCTGTCGAATTGGCGTTGCCACAAGTCGTGGTACAGGGGGCAGCGCAGCAGCAGGTCGGCATGCGCGCCGTGCGCGACCAGGCGGCCCTGGTCCATAACGAGAATTTGCGCGGCGCTGGCGATGGAGCTCAGCCGATGTGCGATCACCAGCACCGTCTTGTGCGGATAGGCCGCGCGCAAGGCCTGGTAAAAGCGCCGCTCCGTGCGGCTGTCGGCAAAGGCCGTCGCTTCATCGAGCAGCAAAATGGGCGTGTCGGCCAGCAGGGCGCGCGCGATGGCGATGCGCTGGCGCTCGCCGCCGGACAGGCGTACCCCCCGTTCCTCGACGTGCGTGTGCCAGCCGGCCGGCAGGGCGTCGATGCAGCCGTCTGCCTGCGCCACGCGCAGCGCCTGGCGTACCTGCGCGTCGCTGGCACCGGGCCGGCCCAGGCGCAGGTTGTCGAGCAGGCTGCCGCGAAACAGGAAGGCATCCTGCGTGGCCAGGGCGATCAGCGCCGTGCGGGCGCCCTCGTCGAGCGCGTCCAGCGCCACGCCGCCAATGCGGATGCGGCCCGCATCGGCTTGCAGCAGGCCCGCCAGCAGCGCGGCCACGGTGCTCTTGCCGGCGCCCGATGGCCCCACCAGCGCCGTCAGGCTGCCGGCCGGCAGGTGCAGGCTGACGTCGTGCAGCACGGGCGCGTTGGCATACGCGAAGAAGACGTGCTCGAAGCGCACTTCGGGCAGGTCCGGCAGGCAGGCTGGCGCCTGCTGCGCCGCGGGCGCCGGTGCCGGCAAGCTGGCCATGCGCTGCAGGCTGGCCTGCACTTCGCGCAGCTCCGTCGACAGCTTGATGACCTTGAACAGCGGTTTCAGCATGCCGGAACCGAGCACGAGGGCCAGCACCAGTTGCGGCAGGGTGACATGCGCCGCCTGGTACAGCCACAGGCCCGCCGGCAGCAGGGTGGCGATGTTCGCGCTCAGCAGCACCATGAAGACGGACCAGGCGGGCACCGTCTGGCGCGTGATGCGGCTCATCAGCGCCTGATAGGCATGCAGGCTGTCGCGCATGCGCTGGAATGAGGTGGCGTCCTGGCGGTACGCTTTCATCACGGGCATGCTGCGCACATATTCGATGGTGGTGCCGTGCAGTTCGTCGAGGGCCGTGCCGTACTGCGCCATGTGTACGCCGAAACCGCGCATCATCATCGCTTGCAGCAGCAGCGCAAAGGGCACGGTGGCCAGCGCGGCCAGCGCCAGGCGCCAGTCGATGGCCAGCAGCAGGCCGGCAACCAGCACGGGACTGGCCAGGGCCGCCGCCAGTTCCACCGTGTGGTGGGCGATGAACTGCTCCAGCCGGTCCACGTCCTGCAGCACCAGCCGTTTCAGTTCGCCGCTGCCCGCCTGGTTCAGCCAGCGCAAGGGCGCGCCCGCCAGCTGGCGCACCAGCCCGCGCCGCGTATCGAGCAGCACCTGGAAGGCGCTGACGTGGCTGCAGTAATATGCGGCGCTGTACAGCAGATACTTGAACAGCAGGGTCAGTGCCAGCCAGCCGGCCAGCCGGAACAGCTCGGCGCCGGGGCCGGGCGACGCGACAGCCACGCCCGCCGCCGTGCCCAGCAGCCAGTAGGGCCACAGTTCGGCGCTGGCTGCCGCCACGGCCAGCACGATGGCCAGCGCCAGTCTCCCGGACTGGCCGTGCAGCAGACGGCGCAGTTGCTGCGATGGCGATGCTTCAGTCATGTGCGTCGTCCAGGTGGGCCGCGCCGCGGCGTACCCACAGCAGCACGGCGATGGCCAGCAGCGCGCTGGCCACGCCCACCAGCATGCCGGCGCCATAGCCGGCGCGGGCGGCCAGCGCCGTGGCGGCGGACGCGATGACGATTTCGCCCAGCGTTTGCGTGCTCTGGAAAATGGAAAAATCGGTGGCCGCCTGCCGGCCCAGCTGCGCGTAGCGCATCAGCAGGGTGTACAGGCAGACGCTGGTCACGCCGATGCCCAGGCCGATCAGGATGGTGGCCAGCCACACGAGGGGCGTGCCCGCGCCGGCGGGGGCGCTGCTGATGCGTAGCCACAGGACGCTGGCGCAGGCCAGGATGGCCAGGCCGCCCAGCAGCGCATGCCAGCGCGTCATCCATTTGAGCAGCAGGGCGGCCAGCGCGCAACCGGCCAGCACCATCACGGAATTGCCCGCGCCGGACAGGCCGGCCACGCTGGCGGCGCTCCAGCCTGCGTCGATGAGCACCAGCTTGGCCAGGCCGAACAGCACCGAGCCGGTCAGGGTGGCCAGCATGCCCGCCACCATCAGGCGCAGCGCCAGCGGCCGGCGGAAAAAGCCCCGCAAGCTGGCCCGCTGCCGGGTGACGACCGCCGCCGCGCCTTCGCGCCAGCGCCACACGGGCATGCCGCACAGCACGACGATGGCGGCCAGGGCCAGCATGCTGGCCGTCTGTCCCAGCAGCTCGGCGCCCAGCAGTACGGCCGGGCCGCCCACCAGCATGCCCAGCATGAAACCGCCCACCTGCAGTACATTGATGTGCGCGATGCCGCTGCCATGCAGCACGTCGGCTGCCAGGCCATCGGTGGCGATGTCCTGCGTGGCGCTGGCCAGCGAGGCGGCCGCGATCAGCCACAGCAAGGCCGGCGCATGCGCCGCATCGAAGCGCTGGAAGGCCATCGCCGCCAGGCACAGGGCCAGCAGCAGCTGCATGGGCACGATCCAGCTGCGGCGCCTGCCCATGGCCGCCGACCAGCGGTTTTCCACCAGCGGCGACCAGAAGAACTTGAAGGCCCAGGGCAGGCTGGCCAGCGGCACCAGCGCGATCAGCTCCAGCGGCGCGCCGCCCTGGCGCAGCAGCACGGGATAGGCCTGGAAGGCCAGGCCGATCGGTATGCCCTGCACCAGGTAGAGCAGGGCCGTCATCCACAGCAGGCTGGCGCGCGCGGCGACAGGCGTGGAAACGGAAGGGAAAGTGTGCGACTGCTGCGGCGCCATGGCGGCCTTCCTTGATTGTGCGGGAAGGCCAGCGTAGCGGCACCGGGCGGGCGCCGCTACCCGCTTCGGGATGGCGAATGCGGTTTACCGCCCGGATCGGGACTATCGGCTGGTGGCCGCGGTACGGGGCGGCTGCAGCACATGCGCGGCAAGAGCACCGTTGCTGCCTTGCCACGCCGAAGACGGCGGTTGCGCCGGACGTGCCGGGCCAGTTAGAATGCGAATCATTATTATTTGCAACTCAGGGAGCATGCGACGTGTCGGCAGCCCAACCCGGCGTTCACCAGGAGGTGGGCAGCCTGTATCACGATCATCACCGCTGGCTGCAAGGCTGGCTGCGGCACAAGCTGGGCAACGCGTTTGACGCGGCCGACGTGGCGCACGACACCTTCATGCGCCTGCTGAACCGCGACGAGGCCATCGCCGCGCGCGAGCCGCGCGCCTTCCTCACCACCGTGGCCAAGGGCGTGCTGGGCAATCTGTACCGCCGCCGCGACCTGGAAGCGGCCTACCTGGAAACCCTGGCCAGCCTGCCCGCGCAGTGCGCGCCCGATCCCGAGGCGCAGGCCATCCTGCTCGAAGCCCTGTTCGACATCGACCGCCGCCTCGACGGCCTGGCGCCGGCCGTGCGCCGCGCGTTCCTGCTGTCGCAGCTCGACGGCATGCCGCAGGCCGCCATCGCGCTGGAGCTGAATGTCTCGCTGGCCACCGTGCAGCGCTACCTGGTCAAGGCCATGCACCAGTGTTTCTTTTCCCATCCGGCGCCGTGACGGACGCCCTGACGCCGGCAGCGGCCAGCCTGCAGGCCGTGGAATGGCTGGTGCGCCTGCAGGCGGGCGATTGCGCGCCCGAAGTGGAGCAGGCCTGGCGCGCCTGGCGCGACAGCGATCCGGAAAACGAGCAGGCGTGGCTGCATGTGGAAGGCTGCATGGCGCGCATGCGTGCCTTGCCCGCGCCGCTGGCGCACGGCACGCTGGCGCGCAAACCCGTGCATGCGCAGGCCAGCGCCGCGCGGCGCCAGTCCCTCAAGCTCCTGGCGCTGCTGGCCGTGGGCGGCGGCGCCTGGCTGGCCGGCGGCGAAGAACAGGCGCGCTTCTGGCTGGCCGATTACCGCACGGGCACCGGTGAGCTGCGCCATATTGAGCTGCCGGACGGCACGCGCATCGCCTTGAATACGGCCACCTCCATCGACGTGCGCTACACGGGGGACCAGCGCCTGGTGACCTTATTGAAAGGCGAGATCATGGTGGCCACGGCGCGCGATCCTGCCGGCCGGCCCTTCTTTGTGCAGACGTCCCAGGGCCGCTTGCAACCGGTGGGCACGCGCTTTGCCGTGCGCGCCGGCAGCGAGGCCACGCGCCTGGGCGTGTTTGCGGGCGCTGTCGATATCGCGCTCCTCCGGCCGCAACAGCCAGCCGATGCGGCGCGCAGGCTGCAGGCCGGCCAGCAAGCGGTGTTCACGGCGGAGCGCATCGGCGCCGCCGGGGCTTTGCCTGCCGGCGCGGATGCCTGGACGGCCGGCATGCTGGTGGCGCACGACATGCCGCTGGCCGACTTTATCGGCGAACTGGCCCGCTACCGCCATGGGCGCCTCGCCTGCGATCCAGCCATCGCGGACCTGCGCGTGTCCGGCATCTACCCGCTGGCCGATACCGCGCAAGTGCTCGACATGCTGGCGCGCACCTTGCCCGTCGACGTGCGCCAGACCACGCGTTTCTGGGTGACCGTGGTGCCGCATCGGCAGCGTCCATGAATATTTTCCGAAAAAGTGAGGGGTTTGCGATTTTCGCGTGACATAGCGAGTGAACCCTTCATTCACTTTCAGGAAAACAGTCCGCATGCCTAGTACAACACACATTTACGCTTCTTCCGCTTCCACCGCATGCCGCCGCAGCGTGGCGGCGCTGGCCGTCAGCCAGGCCCTGTGGCTGCTCGCCGCCGGCGGCGCCTCGGCTGCCGCACCCGTTGCCCAGGCAGCCAGTGCGGCGCGCATCGAGCTGGCGATACCGGCCGGCACCCTGGAACAGGTGCTGGTGCGCTTCGGCCAGCAGACGGGCACCATGATTTCCTATCAGGCGGCCAGCGTGGCGGGCAAGCGCAGCGCCGGCCTGGCGGGCCGCTACAGCGTGCCCGAAGGGCTGGGCGCCATCGTCGCCGGCTCGGGCTTGCGCGCCGTGCCGCAGGTAAATGGCGGCTATGTGCTCGACGCGGCGCCGGCCGATGGCGGCCAGACCATGCCCGAGATGAAGGTCACCGCCAGCTTTGATGCGAATGGCGCGACGGAAGGCAGCGGTTCCTATACGACGCAGACCATGCGCTCGGCCACGCGCCTGGGCCTGTCCGTGCGCGAGACGCCGCAAGCCGTCAGCGTGGTCACGCGCCAGCAGATGGATGACCAGAACCTGCAGACGGTGGAAGAGGTGCTGCAAAATGCGGCCGGCGTGGCCATCAACCGCTACGACAGCGACCGCACCTCGTTCTTCGCGCGCGGTTTTTCCATCGCCAGCTACCAGTACGACGGCATACCCACCACGGTCGACAATGCCTACAACGTGGGCGACAGCACCCTGGACATGACGGCCTACGACAGGGTCGAAATTGTGCGCGGCGCCACGGGCCTGCTGACGGGCGCGGGCGAACCGTCGGCCACCATCAACCTGGTGCGCAAGCGCGCGTCGTCGAGGCAGCTGGCCGGCGCGGCGGCCCTGAGCCTGGGGTCCTGGAACAATGCGCGCGCTAGCGCGGACGTCTCCACGCCGCTCACCGCGGACGGCAAGGTGCGCGGGCGCGTCGTGGCCAGCTACCAGGACAGCGAATCGTATGTGCGCCTGTATCATGGCAAGAAAGCGATGGCCTACGCCACCGTGGAAGCGGACCTGGCGCCCGGCAGCGTGCTGATCGCCGGCTATGAATACCAGGACAACCGCCCGCGCGGCGGCATGTATGGCGGCTTGCCGCTGTGGTATGCGGATGGCGAACGGGCCACCTTGCCCCGTTCCGCCACCACGGCAACCACCTGGAGCCGCTGGTTCAGCACCAGCCAGACGGCTTTTCTGCGCCTGGAGCAGGACCTGGGCAAGGGCTGGAACCTGACGGCCATGCTGAATCACGGCTGGGGCAATTATTCGGCGGCCGAGCTTTTCGCCAATACCTGGCCGGACAAGGCCACGGGCCAGGGCGTGACGGGCTACACCGGGTTTTACTCGGGCACGCGGCGCCAGGACAGCGTGGACGCCTATGTGCAGGGTCCCGTGCAGCTGCTGGGCCGCACGCACGACCTGGCGTTCGGCGTCTCGGGCAGCAACCAGTTCGCCAGCAATCCGGGCATCTCGGGCGGCAGCGTCGACTATGGCAATTTCCATCAATGGCAGGGCGTGACGCCGGAGCCGGACTGGAACGACGCGAATTTCTCGCGCTGGCAGCTGCTCGACACGGTGCAGCAGCGCGGCATCTACGGCACGGCGCGCTTTTCGCTGGCCGACCCCTTGAAACTGATCGTCGGCGCGCGCTACAGCCGCTACAAGGCGGATCACGTCGACGACTGGGGCGGCAGCTACGCCTATGCCAAGCATGCCGTCACGCCGTATGCGGGCCTGGTGTGGGACATCGACGCGCGGCATGCGCTGTACACCAGCTACAGCAAGATCTTCAAGCCGCAGGGTAACCAGGACCGCTTTGGCCGCTATCTCGATCCCGTGCAGGGCAAGAATGTGGAAGCGGGCGTGAAGGGCGAGTATTTCGGCGGCCGATTGAACGCGGCGCTGGCCGTGTTCCGCATCGCGCAAGACGGCCTGGCGCAGGAAGATACGGGCCATTTTGTCGGCAATTCACTGACGCAGGCGTATTACGCGGCGGCGGGCACCACCAGCAAGGGCGTGGAACTGGATGTCTCGGGCGAGCTGGCCAAGGGCTGGAATGTGTCGGCCAGCGTGTCGCATGCGGCGGCCGAAGACAAGCAGGGCGCGCGCCTGAACAGCTATGTGCCGCAAACCCTGGCGCGCGTGTTTTCCACGTACCAGCTGCCCGGCGACTGGCGCGCCTTGTCGGTGGGCGGCGGGGTGAACTGGCAAAGCGGCGCCTACCGCGACGCCACGGGGCCGAACGGCACGGAGCGCGTGGCGCAGGGCGGCTACGCCGTGGCCAGCCTGATGGCGAAATATGCGCTGTCGCGTCAGCTGTCGCTGCAGGCAAACGTCAACAACCTGTTCGACAAGCGCTACTACAGCCAGGTCGGCATGTATAACCAGGCTTACTGGGGCGCGCCGCGTAATGCCAGCGTCACCTTGCGCTACGTCTTCTGATGCATCAGAGTGGCCAGGCCTGCTTGGTGACGGCCACGGCCACGATGTAGGCGAAGACCAGCACGGCCAGCGCGAACGCGGTGCCGCGCACGGCCGGCGTCTTGCCCCGTTTCAGGGCGATGGTGCCCAGCACGATGTAGGCCACGAGCGCGCACAGCTTGGCGGCCAGCCATGGCTGGCCGCCCGGCGACTGGCCGCTCCACACGGCCAGGGCGATGGCGCTGGCCAGCAAGGCCGTGTCGACTAGGTGCGGCAGGATTTTTACCCAGCGCTGCTGCAATGCGGGCGAGGCGCGCAGCATCCAGGCGCCGCGCAACAAGAAAAGAAAGCCGCTGGCGGCGGCGCAACCCATGTGGAAATGCTTGAGGCTCAGATAATCCATGCGTGATGTGGTGGGCGTTGATTGACGGTGGCGCCAGCATAGCCGCCTTTGCCGCGCCGCGCCATACGTCGTTGGGATGAGGCGCGATCGATCAGCGGCACCATTTCACGTACACCAGCTCCGGATCGCCCTCATCGAGATGGTCGATCCGGCCGCTGCGCACGAAGCCCGCACTGGCGAACAGCCGTTGCGCGGCCACGTTGGATTGGTTCGTCGAAGTGAACAGTTTCGCCGTCGGGCAGGCGTTTGCCGCAGCCGCCAGCAGGCGCAAGCCCACGCCGCGCCGCTGCTGCGCGGGCGCCACCACCACCAGCGGGACAAAACCGTAGCCGAAGAAGTCGTCGTGCGTGAGGACATAGCCGGCGACCTGGCTCGCCCGCATGGCCACCTGGCACTGCCCCTTGCCGACGGCGGCGCGCACGGCGTCGCCGCGGCTGGCGTGCGATTGCGCATAGGCGTCGCAGGCCAGCATGGCCGCCACGTCGCCTGGCCTGGCCACGCGGGTGATGATGTCGTCTGCTTCTGTTTCCTTGTCCATGCCGCTCCCTGTTGTACCGGTGCCGAGTGTGCCAAAAATGCGTCCGTTTGTAAAACACCCGCCATCCAGGCTAGGTCCGGCCTGCGCCATCTAGTCACTTTTGCCGATGCGGCTATCCAGATTGCCTTCCCAAAATCACCCTGTGGCCGATAGTGCCTTTCGCGGCCGGCACGTAAGCTGGTCGGGACGGCTGGCCAGACGGCCAGTGCATTCATGGAGAAACATCGTGGCTACCCTAGATGGCACTAACAAGAACAGTAACAGCAGTAACACGGCAGTCGAACCGGGCATGCGGCGCAAGCAGGCGTCCGTGCTGGTCAGCAGTACCTTCGCCTTCACGATCTGCTTCGCGGTATGGATGATGTTTGCCGTACTGGGCATCCCCATCAAGACCAGCCTGGGCTTGACTGAAACGCAATTCGGCCTGCTGGCCGCCATGCCCGTGCTGACGGGCTCCCTCGTGCGCGTGCCATTGGGCATCTGGACGGACAAATACGGCGGACGCCGCGTCTTCTTCCTGCTGATGCTGGCCAGCGTGGTGCCGATCTACCTGATCGCCTACGCCACCGCCTACTGGCACTTCCTCTTGCTGGGCATGTTCGTGGGTCTGGCGGGCGGCTCGTTTTCCGTCGGCACGCCGTACGTGGCGCGCTGGTACGAGAAGGAGCGCCGCGGCCTGGCCATGGGCATCTTCGGCGCGGGGAATTCCGGTTCCGCGCTGACCAAGTTCGTCGCGCCCGGCATCGTCGCCGCCTTCGGCTGGCAGATGCTGCCCAAGGTGTATGCGGTGGCCATGCTGGCCACGGCCATCCTCTTCTGGCTGTTTTCGTACACGGACAAATCGCACCTGGCGCCATCGGGCGAGAGCTTTACCGAGCAGATGAAGGTACTGAAGGACCCGCGCGTGTGGCGCTACTGCCAGTACTACTCGGTGGTGTTCGGCGGCTATGTGGCGCTGGCGCTGTGGATGACGAAGTACTACGTGGCTGAATACGGCTTCGACCTGAAACACGCGGCGCTGCTGGCTGCTTGCTTCTCGCTGCCGGGCGGCGTGCTGCGCGCCGTGGGCGGCTGGATCTCCGACAAGTACGGCGCCGCCAGGGTGACATGGGCCGTGATGTGGGTGTGCTGGGTGTGCTTCTTCCTGCTGTCGTATCCGCAGACGCAGATGGTGGTGGAAACCGTCACGGGGCCGCTGGCCTTCCATATCGGCCTGTCGCCGCTGTGGTTCACCGTGCTGCTGTTCATCGTCGGCATCGCCATGGCCGTGGGCAAGGCGTCCGTCTTCAAGTTCATCGGCGATGATTTTTCGCACAACATCGGCGCCGTGTCGGGCGTGGTGGGCCTGGCCGGCGGCTTGGGCGGCTTCATCCTGCCCGTGATGTTCGGCGCCCTGGTGGACTTCACGGGCGTGCGCTCGAGCGCCTTCATGCTCTTGTACGGCACCGTCTGCGTTTCCCTCGTCTGGATGCATTTTTCGTTCAAGCCGCTGCGCGCGGCGCCCGCCAATCAACCTGCAGGAGCACAAGCATGAGCCGCTACATGATCAATACGTGGGAGCCCGAGACTCCCAGTTTCTGGCAAACGACAGGCAAGGCCACGGCCGCGCGCAATCTGTGGATCTCGATCCCCGCGCTGCTGCTGGCGTTTGCCGTGTGGATGGTGTGGAGCGTGGTGGTGGTCAACCTGCCCAACATCGGTTTTACTTACAGTAACAACCAGCTGTTCTGGCTGACGGCCTTGCCCGGCCTGTCCGGCGCCACCCTGCGCATCTTTTATTCGTTCATGGTGCCGATCTTCGGCGGCCGGCGCTGGACGGCCATTTCCACGGGCTCGCTGCTGATTCCCGCCATCGGCATCGGCCTGGCCGTGCAGGATGTGAACACGGGCTACCCGACCATGCTGATCCTGGCCCTGCTGTGCGGCTTTGGCGGCGGCAATTTTGCCTCGTCGATGGCCAACATCAGCTTTTTCTACCCGAAGGCCAGCAAGGGCTTCGCGCTGGGCATGAACGCGGGCCTGGGCAATCTGGGCGTATCGGTGGTGCAGTTCGTCGTGCCGCTGGTGATCACCTTTGCCGTCTTCGGCGCCTGGGGCGGCGATTCGCTCACCTGGGTCAAGAATGGCGTGAGCAAGGACATGTGGCTGCAGAACGCGGGCTTCATCTGGGTGCCGTTCATTGCGCTTTCCACCTTGCTGGCCTGGTTCGGCATGAACGACCTGGCCTCGGCCAAGGCCTCGTTTTCCGAACAGGCCGTGATCTTCAAGCGCAAGCACAACTGGCTCATGTGCTGGCTGTACACGGGCACCTTCGGCTCCTTCATCGGTTATTCGGCCGCATTCCCGCTGCTGATCAAGATCCAGTTCCCCGACGTTAATCCGCTCGACTACGCGTTTTTGGGCCCCCTCGTCGGTGCCTTGGCGCGGGTGGCCGGCGGCGTGATCTCGGACAAGCTGGGCGGCGCCAGGGTCACCCTGTGGTCGTTCCTCTTGATGATAGGCGCCGTGCTGGGCGTGCTGTACTTCATGCCGCAAGGCGGCACTGGTGGCAATTTCAACGGCTTCTTCTGGATGTTCATGCTGCTGTTTGCGGGCACGGGCATCGGCAATGCGTCGACCTTCCGCATGATCCCCGTGATCTTTTTGACGGAGCACCAGCGCGCGGCGGCCGGCAAGGACAAGGCGGCGCAGGAGCAAGCCATCGTCGACGCCAACAAGGAAGGCGCGGCCGTGCTGGGCTTCACTTCGGCCGTGGCGGCGTACGGCGCCTTCTTCATCCCGAAAAGCTACGGCACCTCGATTGCGCTGACGGGCAGCCCCGACGCGGCCCTGTGGTGCTTCATCGGCTTCTATGTCAGCTGCATCGCGATTACCTGGTGGTGCTATGCGCGCAAGAATGCGCCTATGCCTTGCTAAAGTTGGCATGCCTGGCAAGCCGGTCTTGCCAGGCGTTGAGGAAATGAGAGTATGTGATGGAAGAACTGGAAAAATTCGTCAACGGCTTCAGCCTGTTTCAGCAGCAGTACTTCAGCGAGCCGCAGACCCTGTACGACAGCCTGCGCGACGGCCAGCGGCCTTCGACCCTGCTGATCGGCTGCTGCGATTCACGGGTCGATCCCATGCTGCTGACGGGCAGCGACCCGGGCGACATGTTCGTCGTGCGCAATATCGCCAACCTGGTGCCGCCGTGCACGCCCGACGCGCCGCCCGGCGTTAGTTCGGCCATCGAGTTCGCCGTCTGCAAGCTCGAAGTGGCCAGGGTCATCGTGCTGGGGCATGCGCGCTGCGGCGGCATCCGTGCGCTGCTGCAGCCGCAGCCGCGCGCGCAAGACCAGGAAACGGACTTCGTGGGACAGTGGATGCGCATCGCCGAACCGGTGGCGCAGCGCGTGCGGCGCGAGCTGGCGCACCGTTCATCGGAAGAGCAGCGCCATGCGTGCGAGCTGGCCAGCATATTGCAGTCGCTGGACAACCTGCTCACCTACCCATGGCTCAAGCGCAGGGTGGAACAGGGCTTATTGAAATTGCACGGATGGTATTTCGACATCGACAGCGGGGCGCTGATGGCGTATTCGGCGCGCCAGCAGCAGTTTTTGCCCCTCGTCTGTCCGATAGAGCGCGCGCGGCATTTGCACGAGCGCCCCTGGCCGGATTCAGCTAAAACGTAACAAATCCCCGCTGCGGTCGAACGCCAGCAGGCTGTCGATGCGGCCTTGCTCGATGGCCGTCACCATGGCGCGCAGGGGCGCCTCGCAATCGTGCGGCGCGGGCGGCTGGCCGTGCTGGCCTGCCAGTCCCGCCACGAAGACCACGTCCCAGTGCGTCTGCATCTGTTTCGACTCCTCTTTCAATGTCTCGAAGCTGCCCAGTTCCTCGGGCAGCTTGTCGGCGCACATCACGGGCGTGAGGGACTTGCCCTGGCCGCCAGGCTGGGCCTGCGCCTGGGTAAAGGTGAACAGCAGGCGTTGCGGCTGCTCCTGGTTGCGGGCGCTGCGCAGCAGGCTGGCGTAATCGGTAATCGGCATGGTGCTCTTTCTCACAGTTGAACGATGGCGACAGGTATACCGCAGCGTGGCTGCGGCGCCCATAGGCAATAGTGACTATCCGGGTGACTACGCGCCTATGCATTCCTGGTGCCGGAAACCGACTTCTTGCCAATACCGCCGCGCGGGACGCATCGCTAGACTGTTTGTATCGACGCTTGAGCCATCGTGCTTGCAGCGTTTTTTAAGACCTGGCGCCGCTGTCCGCGGCGCAATGTGGAGGTAGCATGAGTCACTTTCTGGACCGCCTGAAATTTTTTAGCAAGCCCGCCGAGCCGTTTTCCAACGGCCATGGCACCGTGGTCGATGAAGACCGTACCTGGGAAAACGCCTACCGCCAGCGCTGGCAGCACGACAAGATTGTCCGTTCCACGCATGGCGTGAACTGCACCGGCTCGTGCAGCTGGAAGGTGTATGTCAAGAATGGCCTGATCACCTGGGAAACCCAGCAAACCGATTACCCGCGCACGCGTCCCGACCTGCCCAATCACGAGCCGCGCGGCTGCCCCCGCGGCGCCAGCTATTCCTGGTACGTGTATTCGGCGCAGCGCGTGAAATACCCGATGGTGCGCGGCCGCCTGATGGAAATGTGGCGCGAAGCGCGCAAGACCATGGACCCCGTCACGGCCTGGGACTGGATCAGCCAGGACCCCGTGCGCTCGCAGCAGTACAAATCCATCCGCGGCCTGGGCGGCTTCGTGCGCGCCACGTGGGATGAATCGAACGAGATCATCGCCGCCGCGAATGCGCTGACGATCAAGAAATACGGCCCGGACCGCGTCGTCGGCTTTTCGCCGATTCCCGCCATGTCCATGGTCAGCTATGCTTCCGGCACGCGCTACCTGTCGCTGATCGGCGGCGTGGCCCTGAGCTTTTATGACTGGTACTGCGACTTGCCGCCGGCCAGCCCGCAAGTGTGGGGCGAGCAGACGGACGTGCCGGAATCGGCCGACTGGTATAACTCGACCTATCTGATGGTGTGGGGCTCGAACGTGCCGATGACGCGCACGCCGGACGCCCACTTCTACACGGAAGTGCGCTACAAGGGCACGAAAACCGTGGCCATCTCGCCCGACTACGGCGAAATGGTGAAGTTCGGCGACATCTGGCTGGCGCCGAAGCAGGGCACGGATGCCGCGCTGGCGCTGGCCATGGGCCATGTGATCCTCAAGGAATTCCATGCGGAAGGGCAGAGCGCCTACTTCCGCGACTATGCGCGCCAGTACACGGACTTCCCCATGCTGGTGCTGCTCAAGGAGCACAACGGCACCCTGGTGCCCGATTACTTCCTGCGCGCTTCGCACCTGGACAACAACCTCGACGAAACCAACAATCCGGAATGGAAAACCCTCGTCATCGACGAGAGCACGGGGGCGATCACGGCGCCGGCCGGCTCCATCGGCTTCCGCTGGGGCGAGTCGGGCAAGTGGAACCTGGAACAGAAGGCGGGCGGCAGCGGCGCGCCCATCGTGCCGATGCTCTCCATGATCAACGACAGCGACGCCGTCACGGAAGTGGGCTTCGCCTACTTCGGCGGCAAGGACGCGGCCGACATGCTGCTGCGCAAAGTACCCGTGAAAACCATCCGCCTGGCCGATGGCAGTACGGGCCTGGTGACCACCGTGTTCGACCTGACCCTGGCCAACTACGGCATCGACCGGGGCCTCGGTGGCGAAAACGTGGCGGAAAGCTATGACGACGACGTGCCGTACACCCCCGCGTGGCAGGAAAAGCACACGGGCGTGAAACGCGCCGACGTCATCACGGTGGCGCGCCAGTTCGCGGAAAACGCGGACCAGACGCGCGGCAAGAGCATGGTCATCGTGGGCGCCGGCCTGAATCACTGGTACCACATGGACATGACGTATCGGGGCATCATCAACATGCTGATGATGTGCGGCTGTATCGGTCAGTCGGGCGGCGGCTGGGCCCATTACGTGGGCCAGGAAAAGCTGCGTCCGCAAACGGGCTGGACGCCGCTGGCCTTCGCCCAGGACTGGGTACGCCCGATGCGCCAGATGAACGGCACCTCGTTCTTCTATGCCCACACTAGCCAGTGGCGCCATGAAAAGCTGGAAACGGGCGACATCGCCTCGCCCTCGGCCGCCGGCACCACGGGCGACCTGACCCTGCTCGACTACAACGCCAAGGCCGAGCGCATGGGCTGGCTGCCATCGGCGCCGCAGCTGCAGACTAATCCGCTGGAAGTGGCGAAGGCCGCCAAGGCGGCGGGGCAGGCGCCGGCCGCATATGCGCTCGACCAGATCAAGGCGGGCCAGCTGCAGTTCTCGTGCGACGACCCGGATAACCCGGCCAACTTCCCCCGCAATATGTTCGTCTGGCGCTCGAACATCCTGGGCAGCTCGGGCAAGGGCCACGAGTACTTCCTGAAATACCTGCTGGGCACGCAGAACGGCTTGCTCAGCGACGAGGACGACTGCCTCACGCCGAAACAGGTGAAAGTGCGCCCGGCGGCCGAAGGCAAGCTCGATCTGCTGGTGGTGCTGGACTTCCGCATGTCGACCACGTGTCTGTACGGCGACGTGGTGCTGCCGACGGCTACCTGGTATGAAAAGGATGACTTGAATACGTCGGACATGCATCCGTTCATCCACCCGCTGTCGGAAGCCGTGCAGCCGCTGTGGCAATCGAAGTCGGACTGGGAAATCTACAAGGGCATCGCCGAGAAATTCTCGGAAATCGGCGGCGAGCTGCTGGGCACCCAGCAAGATATCATCCTGACGCCGCTGATGCATGACACGCCCGGCGAACTGGGCCAGCCTTTCGATCCCAAGGACTGGCGCGCCGGCGAATGCGAGGCCATTCCCGGCAAGACCATGCCGAACATGACGGTGGTCGAACGCAATTACCGCGACGTCTACAAGAAGTTCACTTCGATCGGCCCGCTGCTGGAAACCATCGGCAACGGCGGCAAGGGCATTTCCTGGAAAACGGGCCATGAAGTGGACGTGCTGCGGGGCGTGAACCGCACGGTACTCGACGAAGGCGTGTCGCAGGGCCAGCCGCGCCTCGACACGGCCATCGATGCGGCCGAGATGATCCTGTCGCTGGCGCCGGAAACGAATGGCCACGTGGCCGTGAAAGCCTGGGCCGCGCTGTCAAGCATCACGGGACGCGACCACACGCATCTGGCGCTGCCGCGCGAGCATGACAGCATCCGCTTCCGCGACGTGCAGGCGCAGCCGCGCAAGATCATTTCCTCGCCCACCTGGTCGGGCCTGGAAAGCGAGGAAGTGAGCTACACGGCCGGCTATACCAACGTGCATGAACTGATCCCGTGGCGCACCCTGACGGGCCGCCAGCAGTTCTACCAGGATCATTTGTGGATGCGCGACTTCGGCGAAGGGCTGTGCGTGTACAAGCCGGCCATCAACACGAAGACGACGGAAGCGCTGCTGGGCACCCGGCCGAACGGCAACAAGGAACTGGCGCTGAACTTTTTGACGCCGCACCAGAAGTGGGGCATCCACTCCACGTATTCGGACAACCTGCGCATGCTGACCCTGTCGCGCGGCGGTCCCCACGTGTGGCTGTCGGAAATCGACGCGAAGGCGGCCGGCATCGTCGACAACGACTGGATCGAAGTCTTCAACGTGAACGGCACCCTGACGGCGCGCGCCATCGTCAGCCAGCGCATCCCGGCCGGCATGACGATGATGTACCACGCGCAGGAAAAGATCATCAACGTGCCTGGCGCGGAGATGACGGGCAAGCGGGGCGGCATCCACAACTCCGTGACGCGCGCCGTGCCCAAGCCCACGCACATGATAGGCGGCTACGCCCAGCTGGCCTACGGCTTCAATTACTACGGCACGGTGGGCTCCAACCGCGATGAATTCGTATTGGTGCGCAAGATGAACAAGGTCGACTGGCTGGAAGGCCCGTTGCAGGAAGAAGGAGCATAGTATGAAAATCAGAGCGCAAATCGGCATGGTGCTGAACCTGGACAAGTGCATCGGCTGCCACACCTGTTCCGTCACGTGCAAGAACGTGTGGACGAGCCGCGACGGCGTCGAGTACGCGTGGTTCAACAACGTTGAAACCAAGCCGGGCATCGGCTATCCGAAGCAGTGGGAAAACCAGGACAAGTGGAATGGCGGCTGGCGCCGCACGGATGCAGGCAAGATCGAGCCGCGCCAGGGCAGCCGTCTGAAAATCCTGGCGAACATCTTCGCCAACCCCAACCTGCCCGCCATCGACGAGTACTACGAGCCGTTCACCTACGACTACGAGCACCTGCAAAGCGCGCCGCTGTCGCAGACGCCGCCGACGGCCCGTCCCATCTCCGTGCTGACGGGGAAAAAGATGGAGAAGATCGAGTGGGGCCCGAACTGGGAAGATGACCTGGGCGGCGAATTTGCCCAGCGCAGCAAGGATAAACTGTTCGACAACATGCAGAAGGAGATGTACGGCACCTTCGAAAACACCTTCATGATGTATTTGCCGCGCCTGTGCGAGCATTGCCTCAATCCGACGTGCGTGGCGTCCTGCCCATCCGGCTCCGTGTACAAGCGCGAAGACGACGGCATCGTGCTGATCGACCAGGACAAGTGCCGCGGCTGGCGCATGTGCATCTCCGGTTGCCCGTACAAGAAGATTTACTACAATTGGTCGTCCGGCAAGGCGGAGAAGTGCACGTTCTGCTTCCCCCGCATCGAAGCGGGCCAGCCTACCGTGTGCTCGGAAACGTGCGTGGGCCGCATCCGCTATCTGGGCGTGCTGCTGTACGACGCCGACAGGATCGAGGCGGCTGCCTCCGTGCCGCAGGAGCAGGACCTGTACCAGGCGCAGCTCGGCCTGTTCCTCGATCCGCACGACCCGGCCATCATCGCCGAGGCGCGCCGCCAGGGCATCCCCGACCTGTGGCTCGATGCGGCCGTCAAGTCGCCCGTGTACAAGATGGCCGTCGAGTGGAAGGTGGCGTTCCCGCTGCACCCCGAATACCGCACCTTGCCGATGGTGTGGTACGTGCCGCCCCTGTCGCCGATCCAGGCAGCCGCCGAATCGGGCAAGCTGGGCGTGAACGGCATGCTGCCGGATACGCAAAGCCTGCGCATTCCCGTGCAGTACCTGGCCAATCTGCTGACGGCCGGCGACCAGCCGCCCATCGTCTCGGCGCTGGACCGCATGCTGGCCATGCGCGCCTACATGCGCAGCAAGACGGTGGAGAAGGTGGAAAACCTCACGGTCCTCAAGCAAGTGGGTCTCACCAAAGCGCAGGTGGAGGACATGTACCACATCATGGCCATCGCCAACTATGAAGACCGCTTCGTCATCCCCAGCAGCCACAAGGAAATGGCGGAGGACAGCTTCAACGAGAAGGGCAGCTGCGGCTTCAGCTTCGGCAATGGCTGTTCGGACGGGGTCAGCGAGCCTACCTTGTTCGGCAAGAAAAAACACGGTTCGGCCATCTTCATGCAGATGCCGAAGTCGCGCAAAACGGCGCCAGGCGCTTAAGGAGCTCATATGGAACACGCTATGCATCATTACCAAGTCCTTTCTCGCCTGCTGCTGTACCCGGAGCCCGAGCTGATCGCCCACCTGCCGCAGCTGGACGCGGCGCTGGCGGCCGTGCCGGAACAGCATGCGCTGCTGCGGCCCTTGCTGGCGCACCTGGAAAGCAGCAGCCTGATCGACCTGCAGCAGCAGTACGTGGCCACCTTCGACCGCAATCCGTCGCACTCGCTGCATCTGTTCGAGCATATCCACGGCGAATCGCGCGACCGGGGCCAGGCCATGGTCGACCTGATGGAGGAATACAAGCGCCACGGCCTGCAAATGGTGGGCGACGACTTGCCCGACTTCGTGCCCCTGTTCCTGGAATTCCTGGCGCAGCTCGACGAGTCGGTTTCGGCGCCGCTGCTGGGCGACGCCGTCCACGTGCTGGCGCACATCGGCCGCAAGCTGGCGGCCAACGGCAGCCCGTACGCGCCTGTCTTCACCTTGCTCGAACGCCTGAGCCCCGTGGCGGCCGAAATGCTGGCCGAACCGCCGGTGCGCGACATGGATGAAGCGCTGGAAACCTTCGGTCCCGGCGCGGACGGCGTCGAGCCGCTGCTGCGCCAGGGCCCGGGCCAGGTCGCGGGCGGCGTCCATCCCGTGCATTTTCACCCGCAGCCGCGGCGCGCCGCCTGAGCGGCGCCCGGCATCCGCATGAAGAGGAGTACATCATGAGTCATTATCTGCATCAATTCGTCTACGGCATCTACCCGTACATCGCGCTGGCCATCTTTTTTCTCGGTAGCCTGATCCGCTTCGACCGCGAGCAATACACGTGGAAGTCCGATTCCAGCCAGCTGCTGCACCGCGGCAGCCTGCGCCTGGGCAATATTTTGTTCCACATCGGCATCATCGGCCTGCTGTTCGGCCATGCGGCCGGGCTGCTCACGCCCGTCTGGGTGTGGGATACCCTGGGCGTGTCGCATAGCCTGAAGCAGGGCGTGGCCATGGCGGCCGGCGGCGTGATGGGCAGCCTGTGCCTGGCCGGCATCCTGATCCTGCTGGTGCGCCGCTTTTCCAACGACCGCCTGCGCGCCGTCACCACGGCCGGCGACAAGCTGGTGATGGCGTGGATCCTGCTGACCTTGCTGCTGGGCCTGTCGTCGATCTTCGTCTCCGCCTCGCACATGGATGGCCACATGATGGTCTTGCTGATGCAATGGGCGCAGCACATCGTCACGTTCCGCGCCGATGCGGCCAGCTTCATCGTCGATGCGCCGCTGGTCTTCAAGCTGCACCTGTTCATGGGCATGTCGCTGTTCGTCATCTTCCCGTTCACCCGCCTGGTGCACGTGTGGAGCGGTTTTGGCGCCATCGGCTATCTTGGCCGCACCTGGCAACTGGTGCGCCGCCGTTAATAAAGGAGCTACATCATGGGAATCTCCGTCAATGGCATCGATATCGACGATGCCGACATCGCCCGCGAACTGCCGCATCACGACGGCGCCGGCAATCCGCTGAAACAGGCCGTGCATGAACTGGTGCTGCGCCGGCTGCTGCTGGACGAGGCGCAGCGCCTGGGCGTGCAGGGCGGCAGCGACGACGACCGCATCGAGGCGCTGTTTGCGCAGGAAGTGCGCGTGCCGCCCGCCGACGATGCGGCGTGCCGCACCTTTTATGCGCAGCGCCCGCAGCTGTTCTGCAGCGGCGCGCTGGTCGAGGCGCGCCACATCCTGTTCCAGGTGACGCCGGAAGCGCCCCTGGAGCTGCTGCGGGCCACGGCGCAAGCCGTGCTTGATGCATTGAAGCTGGCGCCCGAGCGTTTCGGCGAACTGGCGACGCAGTATTCGAACTGCCCGTCGGGCGCCCTGGGGGGCAATCTGGGCCAGCTGTCGCCGGGCCAGAGCGTGCCCGAGTTCGACGCGCTGCTGTTCCGCCTGGAAGCGGGCGCGCTGGCCGGCCATTTGCTGGAAACGCGCTTCGGCTACCACATCGTGCAAGTGCTGCGCCGGGTCGAAGGCCAGGCCATCGCCTACGAGGCGGTGCAGGCGCAGATCGCCGACCGCCTGTCGCGCGCCGCGTGGCAGCGCGCCGTGCACCAGTATCTGCATTTGCTGGTGGGCCGCGCCGAGATCGCGGGCATCGCGCTGGAAGGCACAGCCAGTCCTTTAGTGCAATAGACCGGAAGGCGTAGGCCGCTAGGCCTTCTGGGGCACAGCCAGATTGTGTCCCAGCCTTTACAATCAAGGAAGAAACAGGAGTAGCGTCATGGGTAGCGTCAAGTTGCAGGACCGTTTTGGCCGTGCTATCGATTATGTGCGGCTGTCCGTCACCGACCGCTGCGATTTGCGCTGCAGCTATTGCATGCCCAAGGGCTTTCGCGGCTTCGAAGAACCGAAGGACTGGCTGACGTTCGACGAGATCGAGCGCCTGCTGGGTATTTTTGTCCGCCTGGGCACGCGCCGCGTGCGCCTGACGGGCGGCGAGCCCCTGTTGCGGCGCAAGCTGCCGGAGCTGGCGCAGCGGCTGTCCGCGCTGCCCGGCCTGCAGGACCTGTCGCTGTCGACCAACGCCACGCAGCTGGGCAAGCATGCTGCAGCCCTGCGCGCGGCGGGCGTGGACCGCATCAATGTCAGCCTGGATTCGTTGGACCGCGCGTGCATGCAGCAGATCACGGGGCGCGACAGCCTGCAGCCCATCCTCGACGGCCTGATGGCGGGCAAGGCGGCCGGCTTCGATCCGATCAAGATCAACATGGTGGCCATGCGCGGCGTCAATGACGGCCAGATCGAGGCCATGGCCGCGTTCTGCATCGAGCAGCAATTCATCCTGCGCCTGATTGAAGCCATGCCCATGGGCAGCACGGGCCGCAATGCCTGCTACATGCCGCTGGGCCCCGTGCGCGAGCGCCTGGCGGCCCGCTTTGGCCTGGTGCCGCAGGCAACGGAACTGGGCGGCGGGCCGGCGCGCTACATGGCGACCCGGGATGGGCGCGCGAGCATCGGTTTTATTACGCCCATGTCGCAGCATTTTTGCGCCACCTGCAACCGCGTGCGCCTGTCCGTCGATGGTACCCTGTATCTGTGCCTGGGCCAGGAAGAGAAATTCGCCTTCGGCCCCATGCTGCGCGGCGGGGCCACGGATGCGGAGATCGAGGCGGCGATCCGCGCCGCCATCGAACTCAAGCCGCAGCAGCACGATTTCAATACGCAGCCGGACAAGATCGTGCGGTTCATGGCGCAGACCGGTGGATGAATGGCGGTGTCAATGCTGGGGTCAGACCCGCCGGGTCTGACCCCGGATCTTGGCTTGTGGGTGGAACGATGTCGCTGACTTGACGGCATAGGAACCACAAACAGGCATTTATTAGGGGCGGTATGAAATTCAAGGCGATGTTTTCCTCCTGGCAGAAGCTGTCGACCAAGATCGTCGGTGCGCTGCTGCTCATGCTCGTGCTGGCCCTGAGCGCCATCGGCTGCACCCTGTTCCTGTCGTGGCAGCTCGAGGGCAGCTCGGCCGCCATCAACGAGACGGGCCGGCTGCGCATGCAGACCTACCGTTTGACCCTGCTGATCGCCAGCGACGCGCGCGAGCAGGCGCGCCAGCAGGCGCTGCTGATCGACGAAACCCTGGCCAAGATCGGCCACGGCGACCCGCAGCGCCCTTTGTTCCTGCCGCCCAGCACGGCCATCAAGTGGGAATTCGAACGCATCGGCGCCGCCTGGCGCGGCGCCTTGCGCCCGGCCGCGCTGGCCGCCGACAGCACGGCGCGCGCGCGCCAGTTCGAGCATGACGCCGACACCTTCGTCGGCCAGGTCGACCAGCTGGTGCGCCTGATCGAGCACGATAGCGAACAGCGCACCTTCTGGCTGCGCGCCTCGCAGCTGATCCTGGTGGGCATGGCCGTCATCGGCACCGTCAGCATGATTTACCTGATGTTCATGCTCATCATCGAGCCCGTGACGCGCCTGCGCCTGGGCATGCAGCGCATGAAGGAGCGCGATTTCAGCGTGCGCCTAGCCGTGGAAAGCAATGACGAATTCGGCCAGCTGGCCAGCGGCTTCAACCAGATGGCCGACCGCCTGCAGGCGCTGTACGGCAACCTGGAGGAGGGCGTGCGCAGCAAGACGGCCACCCTGGAGTACCGCAACCGCGAACTGGCGCTGCTGTACGAAAGCGCCGCTTTTTTGCAGCGCCCGCAGCCTTTGGCCGATATCTGCGGCGGTTTCATGCAGCGCATCGTCGATTATTTCGAGGCGGACGGCTCCACCGTGCGCGTGCTCGACGCGGAGCGGGGCAACCTGCACATGGTGGTGCACCACGGCCTGTCGGAAGAACTGGTGGCGTCCGAGCACTGCCTGAAGGTGGGCGACTGCCTGTGCGGCACGGCCGTCGAGATGAAGGTGGCGAAGGTGCACGACATGCGCCGCATCGACAAGGCGCACGAGCTGCGCTGCCACCGCGAGGGCTTTGCCACCGTCTCCGTGTTCCAGATTCACGCGCACGAACAGCACATGGGCTTTTTCAACCTGCATTTCCGCCTGGCCCGCGTGTTCTCGGCGCGCGAGCTGGCCTTGCTGGAAACCCTGGGCCAGCTGCTGGGCATTGCGCTGGAAAACCTGCGCCTGGCTGAGCGCGAACGCGAAATGGCCGTCTCCGAAGAGCGCAACCTGGTGGCGCAGGGTCTGCACGACAGCATTGCGCAAAGCCTCAATTTCCTCAACCTGCAGGTGCAGATGCTGGACGACTCCGTGCGCCATGCCCGTTTCGAGGAAGTGGCGGGCATCGTGCCGGCCCTGCACGCGGGCGTGAAGGAAAGCTATGAAGACGTGCGCGAACTGCTGGCCAACTTCCGCAGCCGCCTGATGGAGGACGACCTGATCGGCTCCCTGCGCGCGGCGCTGGACAAGTTTCGCCGCCAGACGGGCATCGATGCGGAGCTGCTGGCCGACGTCGATGGCGCGCCATTCCCCCGCGAGCAGCAATTGCAGCTATTATTCATCGTGCAGGAAGCGCTGTCGAACATCCGCAAGCACGCCCAGGCCAGCCATGTCGAGGTGCGCCTGGCCGACCACCAGGATTTCACCCTGACGATCAGCGACAATGGCGTGGGCTTCGACGCCGCGGCCGTGCTGGAAAAGGGCGACAGCCATGTCGGCATCCATATCATGCGCGAGCGCGCGCAGCGCATCGAGGCCACGTTCGACGTGCACGCCTGTCCTGGCGGCGGCACCACGGTCGAACTGCACCTGTCGCGCGAGCAGCGCCGCGCCGCCTAAGCAACTACCTGAAAGTATAAAAATGGAGACTCCCGTCAAACCGATCACCGTCATGCTGGTGGACGACCACGCGCTGTTCCGCAGCGGCATACGTTCGCTGCTGCAGCGGCATACCGATTTTTCCGTCGTGGGCGAGGCGGCCGATGGCGTGGAAGGCATCAAGCGCGCCATCCAGCTGCAGCCCGACGTGGTGCTGCTGGACCTGAACATGGCCGGCATGTCGGGCGTGGAAGCGCTGCAGCTGATGCAGCACGACTGTCCCGACACGGCCATCGTCATGCTGACCGTCTCGGAAGACGCGGAAGACCTGGCGACGGCCCTGCGCGCGGGCGCCTGCGGCTACCTGATCAAGAATATCGACGCCGACTACCTGGTGCGCGCCATCCGCCGCGCGGCCGCCGGCGAAGTGGTCATCGCCGAGGCGATGACGGGCAAGCTGGTGGCGCAGCTGCAGGCGGGCACGCGGCGCGAGGAACCCGTGTCGGAACTCGACAAGCTGACGCCGCGCGAAAAGGAAATCATCGACTGCCTGTCGCGCGGCGAGAGCAACAAGGGCATCGCGCGCACCCTCGACCTGGCCGAAAGCACGGTCAAGATCCACGTGCAGAACGTGCTGAAAAAACTCAACCTCACCAGCCGCGTGCAGGCGGCTGTGTACGCGGTCGAGCACCGCCAGGGCAAGTAGCCTTCCGGGGTCTGGCCGCCGGGCCAGACCCCACAGCCATCTCCATGTATTCTTCTAGTCCTTTTTGCCGATGGTGAGATTTGTACTTTTAAAGTAGTATATTGAATATATCTTTAAAGGCGAGTCCATCATGGCCATCACTCCCATCAGCGAACCATCCACCCGGGCTGCTTCCTCCGGCGCCGCGCCCTGGCATGCCGGTCACGCCGTCTGGCAACTGGGCTTCCGCCCGTTCTACCTGCTGGCGGCCGTGTTTGCGGCCATCAGCATCCCCCTGTGGCTGGCCAGCTATACGGGCATGCTGACGGGCGGCCTGCAGGTGGGGCTGGGCTGGCATATGCACGAGATGGTGTTCGGCTTTGCGCTGGCCGTCGTCGTGGGATTCCTATACACGGCGGGGCGCAACTGGACGGGCTTGCCCACGCCGCACGGCGTCCTGCTGATGGCGCTGGCGGGCCTGTGGCTGGCGGGGCGCGTCGCCATGCTGTGCGGGCCGGGCTTCATGGCGGCGCTGGTCGAGTGGCTGTTCCTGCCGCTGGCCGCCTGGCCACTGTACAGTGTGCTGCGCCGCTCGGGCAACACGCGCAACCTGTTCCTCGTCGGCCTGCTGGCCTTGCTGGCGCTGGCCAACGGCCTGTTCCACGCGGCCGTGCTGGGCTGGCTGCCGCTGTCGCTGTTCGTGCCCGTGCAGGCGGCCATCTTCATCATCGTGCTGATCGAGTCGGTGATCGGCGCGCGCGTGATCCCCATGTTTACCCGCAATGGCGCGCCGGGCAGCACGCCCGTGGCCAGTCCGAAGCGGGCGCTGGCCGCCGTGGCCTGCATGGCGGCGGCCGCCATCGCATGGCTGGCCGGCGCGCCGGCCTGGCTGACGGCGCCGCTGGCCTGCTGCGCGGCAGGCGTGTCGCTGGCCAATTTGCTAGCCTGGCAGCCGCAGCGCACCGTGCGCGTGCCGTTGCTGTGGATCTTGCACCTGTCGTATGCGTGGATAGGCGTGGGCTTTGCGCTGCTGGCGCTGGCCAGCCTGGACCTGCTGCCGGCCAGCGCCGCATTTCACGCGCTGACGGTGGGTTCGATGGCGGGCCTGATCATCGGCATGATGACGCGCACCACCCTGGGCCACACGGGCCGTCCGCTCAAGGCGGGCAGGGCGGAAGCGGCGATGTACTGGCTGATACAGCTGGGGGCGCTGGCGCGCCTGCTGGCGGCCATCGGTCCCGCATCGCTGGTGCCGCCGTTTTTGCTGGCGGCAGGGCTGTGCTGGGCCCTGGCCTTTATCCTGTATGCGGTCGTGTACGCGCCCTATCTGTGGCGCGCCAGGGTGGACGGGCGCGAAGGCTGACGCGCCTCAGGCGCGCCACCAGAGCAGCAGTTTCTTGAGGTCGGGTAGCCAGTAGGACAGCGATTCGCCGACGATAAAGATCAGCATGCCCAGCATGAGGGCTTTCAGCAGCAGATCACGGCACCAGATCATCCCATTCCCCAAATTTGATTAGATGTAATTTTAACACTTGCTCACAGGAATTTGTTGTTCCTGTGGGGCAGGCGCCGCATACTCGGCCATGCCGCGCCGCACTTCCGCTTCCACCTGGGCCAGCAGGTGCATGGTGCCGTCGAGCCAGTCCGGCGCGGGCCGTTCCTGCTGGCGCGCCAGCTGTTCCAGCGCCGTCAGGCGCGCCACCAATGCCGTGGCACCCAGCAGCGCCACGCTGCCGCGCAAGTCATGGCTGCTGCGCAGGATGGCTTGCGGCGTGCCGCTGCGCACGGCTTGCGCCAGATGCGCGAGCATGGCGGGCGCCATATCGAGATACGTCTGGCACAGCGAGCGGAACAGCGGCAAGTCCTGGCAGGCAGCGCGCAGCAGCTGGGGCGGGTCGATGTGGCGGTAGGGCTGCATGGCCTCAGGCGGGTGCGCCGCGCCGCGCGTGGGTCGCGCAACAGGCCCGCAGGTAGCCGCGCAGTTCGTCGTAGTTGACGGGCTTGGCAAAGAAGACCACGCCCTGCGGCACGCCGCCGCGCGCATCGAGTTCTTCCGGCGACAGGCTCGACAGCATGGCGATATGCATGTCAGCCAGCAGCGGGTCGTCCAGGATGGTGCGGATGACTTCGTAACCGTCGATGCCTTCCATGATGATATCTGCCAGCAAGATGTCGGGTTGGTCGCGGGCAATTTCCATCAAGGCCTGGTAGCCATTTTCGCAAAAGCGCAGGCTCACCTGCAAGCCCCAGGACGTGATCTGTTTTTGATACAGCGCGCGTTCCATGGGATTATCCTCGATCACGAGGATGGAGGCGGGAAGCATGGCGCCCGACTGCCTGGCAGGGCGTGGCGCGCGTGCATCCTGGCTATGTTGTGCGTAGTTACTCTTGTAGGCATGCACCGCGGCAAGGGGAATGCGCCGGTGGCCGCCCTTGGTTTTCCACGCCTCGATCACGCCTGCCTCCACCAGCTGCTGCACGGAGGTGACGGAAATGCCGAGGATCTCGGCGGCTTTTTGCGTGGTACAGACGTCGGCTGCTTGCATGGGGGATCAAGGTCGCTGGGGATGAGGGCATCATACGCAGAGCCTGCCAGTAAATCAAATTAATCAAATCTGGCGAATCTGATTCAGGGCAGGCTCTCCGCGCCCCTGCGCCGCTCCGCGCGCCACTGGGGCTGCTGCAGCTGCGTGACGGCGCTCGACAGCACCTCCAGCGCCACCAGCAGGTCCGCATGTAGGGACCGCTGCGCCTCGATGTCATTGCTGAAGCTGGCATGGACGGCCGCGCCCGACAAGCGCCTGAGCGGCACCAGTCCCAGGGCCGTGCTGGCGTCGAATATCTCTTGCGCCAGCACGCGGGCCGGGGCAGTGCGGCCGCAGCGCAGCGCATGCGCGATGCCGGCCAGGCGGTCGCGCGTCTCGGCCACGAACAGGGCCAGGATTTCGCCTTGCACCACGCGGTCTTCGCCAAACAGGGCATCGAGACGCGCTTGCTCGAAGGGCGGCGTGCGCCGCTCGGGGGCGGCGGGCATGGGCGGCGGGGCGCGGTCGCCGGTGGCTGCCGGCGCCGTGGGGGCGGCACTGCGCGCCTGCAACAGTTCAAACAGGCCGGCAGCGGCCGCTTCGCCGCCGTTGCGCCGTTGCCGGCGCGGATGGCGCCACAGCAGGGCGGCCAGCAGCAACAGCAAGCCCGTCAAGGCCAGTCCCGGCCGCACGAGCGTCATGCCGTCGCTGCGGGCCAGCAGGTAGGTGTAGATGAAGGCGCTCATGGCAGCGGCTGCCAATGGCGGATGCGGCGGATGGGGGCGTGCGGCATGGTGGAACTCCTGTTCAATACGTCCGGCTGCGGTTTTCTTGCAACCTGGGAAACGTTTTTAACAAAAATCACGATTGCTTCATTTTAGATCAATATTTATTTTATTTGGGAAATTTGTTTTTTTCGGCAGGCGGCTGCGCCTGACATGTGGCCCGAAAAGCAACACGGCAAAAATATTGCGCTCTCGCGTGTGCCACGCTTTGGCAATTAGTGAAAAAATGCAATTTCCTTGATCGCCCTCAAATACGGTGCGCTGGCGCGTGCCGCCGACTGACTCTTGTAAAGGAGCATCATGACTGCCTCTGCCCGGCCTGGACCCTTGCTTACGATCACCGCAGTCATTTTCATCTTGCTGGGCCTGGCGCTTGCCGGCGGCGGCGCCTGGCTCATCAGCCTTGGCGGCTCCTGGTATTACGTCGTGGCGGGTATCGGCATGATAGTTGCCGGTGCGCTCGTGTGGAAAGGACGGCGCAGCGCCCAGCTGTTTCTTGCGCTGCTGCTGTTTGCCACCCTGATCTGGTCCGTCATCGAAGTGAAGTTCGACTGGTGGCAATTGCTGCCGCGCCTCGATATCTGGTTCGCCGCCGCCGTCTGGCTGCTGCTGCCGTTCATCGACCGCCGCCTCGATCCGCCCCTGGCCGCCGGGGCGAAACCGCGCGATGCGGGCAAGAGCGCCTTGCTTGCCGCCGTGGTGCTGACGGCCGCCGTGGGCGTGTTCTCGCTGTTCCAGGATTACTACACCCTGCACGGCGAAGTACCGGCGGAAAACATGGCTGCCGCGCCGCAAGGCGACTACGCGCCGGGCGTGGCGCCCAACGACTGGGCCGCGTACGGGCGTTCCGGCTATGGCGACCGCTACGCGCCGGCCGCGCAGATCACGCCGGCCAACGCCTCGCAGCTGAAACAGGCGTGGGTGTACAACACGGGCGACTTCAAGGGGCCGAGCGACCCGGGCGAGATCGCCAACGAAGTCACGCCGCTGAAGGTCAACGGCATGCTGTACCTGTGCACGCCCCATAACATCGTCATCGCGCTGGACCCGGACACGGGCAAGGAACTCTGGCGCCACGATCCGAAGATCAACCGCGACGCCTCCAGTTACCAGCACATGATTTGCCGCGGCGTCGCCTACTGGGACGTGAACGCGGGCCGTGCCAAGGACAATCCGCTGCCGGAAGCGACCAGCATGGAGTGTCCGCGCCGCATCTTCGCGCCCACCATGGATGCGACCCTGATCGCCGTCAATGCCGATACGGGCGAGGCGTGCAAAAGCTTTGGCGAAAATGGCGTGATCGGCCTGTACCACGGCATGGGCATGAAAAAGCGGGGCTTTTTGATGCCCACGTCGCCGCCGGCCGTGGCGCAGAACGTGGTGGTGATGGCTGCCAGTGTGACCGACAACTTTTCCACGGAAGAACCGTCGGGCGTGATCCGCGGCTACGATCCCGTCACCGGCAAGCTGATGTGGAACTGGGATGCGTCGAATCCGGACGACACGGCGCCTATCGCCGATGGCAAGACCTACACCAACAATTCGCCCAATTCCTGGGGCGTGTCCAGCGTGGATGAAAAGCTGGGCATGGTGTATATCCCGATGGGCAATGAAACCCCCGATACCTGGGGCGGCAACCGCAATCCCCATGGCGAGAAATACAATAGCGCCATCGTGGCGCTGGACTTGGCGACGGGCAAGGTGCGCTGGGTGTACCAGACCGTGCACCACGATATCTGGGACATGGATATCGGCGGCCAGCCCACCCTGGTCGATATCGACACGCCGAAAGGCAAGGTGCCCTCCGTGGTGGCCACCACCAAGCGGGGCGATATCTATGTGATCGACCGCCGCGATGGCAGCCTGGTGGTGCCGGCGCCGGAAAAACCCGTGCCGACGGCCAATGCCGCCCCCGGCGACACCCTGTCGCCCACGCAGCCGTTCTCGGCATTGACTTTCCTGCCCGAGAAAAACATCAGCGAAACGGATATGTGGGGCACGACGCCGTTCGACCAGCTGGCTTGCCGCATCATCTTCCGCCAGCACCGCTATGAAGGGCCGTTCACGCCGCAAACGGTGGCCGAAGGCAAGATCAAGGGCGCCATCATCTCGCCGGGCCCGCTGGGCATCTTCGAGTGGGGCGGGGCGGCCGTCGATCCGGGCCGGCAATTGCTGCTGGTCAACCCCGACTACATGGGCTTCCTGGAACGCCTCGTGCCGCGCGCGCAAGCCAATGCGCCGGGCGGCACGGGCACGGAAATGGGCTTGCAGCCGCAGACGGGCGTACCGTTTGCCGTGGAAATCAAGCCTTTCCTGTCGCCGCTGGGCTTCCCATGCCAGGCGCCGCCGTGGGGCTATATCGCCGCCGTCGACTTGCGCACCATGAAAAAAGTGTGGATGCACAAGAACGGCACCACGCGCGACAGCGCTCCCGTGCCCATCGCCTTGCCGCTGGGAGTGCCCAGCCTGGGCGGCATCAGCACCACGGGCGGCGGCGTGGCCTTCCTCAGCAGCACGCTCGACTACTACATCCGCGGCTACGACGTGCGCAACGGCAAGACCGTGTGGAAAGCCCGCCTGCCGGCCGGCGGCCAGGCGACGCCGATGAGCTATGTCTCCGACAAGACGGGCAAGCAATATGTGGTGGTGATGGCCGGCGGCCATGGTTCGCTGGGCACGAAGATGGGCGATAGCCTGGTGGCGTTTGCCTTGCCGGACGAGGCGGTGAAGGAGGCGGGGAAAGGGAAGTAAGCAAGTCCGGTGCGGCACTGTCAATTGACGGTGCCGCACATTGTATCGGCGAGCGTTTCTGGGATTAATTGACGCTGCAGGTTTTTATATTTGCATGTTGCTTGTGGGGATGCCATTTGTTAGACTGCAACTCGGTATTTCACTTTAAATAATGTGTGAATGATTTCAATGACAAAGAAACGGCTTTCCGCAATAACAGCAATTCTCCTTTCCTTGATCGCCTGTTCTCCCAAAGCACCTGATGCCAATACGCAGGCCGCGGCAAATAGCAGCCCTGTTGCCGATGCTGCGGAAGTCAAGCCGGAAAGTCCATGGTATTACTTCACCAACGAAGATAAAATGAGCGGCGATATGGTCTACTTTGCCAATGTGCATAGTAGTAATACTGTCGATTTTGCTTTCCCGTATAACGGTGAGCAGACTGCCAGTCTGACGCTGACGAGTGATAGCCGGCCGAAGAAGAGTGTGATGTTCTCGATCGAGAAGGGCCAGATATTGTGCCAATCCTATCAGGATTGCCTGGTACAGGTGAGATTCGACGACAGTCCGCCGGGTTATTACAAGGCCGTTGGCTCCTCTGATCAAAGCACGACAACGATCCATTTTCGCGATGGAGATAAATTTTTCAAGGAATTGCAAAAGGCAAAAAGACTGCGCATTTCAGCGGAAATGTATCAGGAAGGATCGCCTGTATTTGAATTTGATGTAGGCACATTCGATCTGAAAAAATTCTTGCCCAAGAAATAAATTCAAATAAAGTTGTTTTCTGATGAAAGGCGTTGTCCGCAAGTTTGTTGCGGACAACGCCTCTTTTATTGCGCCGCCAATCCCAGCTTCAGTCCCACCAGCTTGCCCGGTGCGGCCTGCGTTTTTTCCGGCGCGCCCGCGCTGACCCTGGCTGCCGGCGTGCCGTCCTGCTGCAATGCCGCCAGAATCGCTGCGCTGCGCTGGCTGCCCAGTTTGCTCAAGGCATCGGCAGGCAGCGGTTGCTTCGCTTCCAGCTGCTCGCGCAAGCCGTTGTAGAAGGCGCCCGTATCGGCCACTTGCGGTTCGCCTTCGATCAGCTTGCCCAGGCGCTGCCAGACAGGAATCTTGGCTGCCGCCGCAGCGGAGGCGCTGGCCGACGAGGCTGCCGCGGCCGCAGGCGCTGCCGACTCCGCCGCCTTCTTCTGTTTGTCCAGCTCGGCCTTGCCGAAGCGTTCGCCATACAGGTCGCGCAGGGCGCCCCGTACCTTGCGTTCGCCCAGGTTCAAGGGTCCCGGTTCTTCGCCCGCTTCCAGCTTGATGCCGGCCTTGGCGGCCACGGCGCGGCGCACGGCCTGGGCGCGCAGGGCGGCCGCATCCGTGTCGCTGTACTGGCCCGGCACGGCCAGCTTCAGCTGTTCGCGCTTGGCGAGGATTTGCGCCACTTGCTTGAGCTTTTCCCGTTCCGGCGGCAGCAGCACGGCGCTGCCCGCATCGAAGTCGATGGCTTCGAGCTTGTCGGCGCTGATGCCCAGCAGGTTGCCCAGCGCGCGGAATGGCGCCGTGACGATTTTCGTCAGCACATTGCCCACGGCTTTCCAGATCAGGGCGCCATAGCTGAATTGCGGGTCGTTCATGTCGCCCGACACGGGCAAGCCCAGGTCGATGCGCCCGTCGCTATCCTTGAGGATGGCCAGCGCCAGTTCCAGCGGCAGCTTCAAGGCGTCGGGGCTGTCGATGCGCTCGCCCAGGGTTAGCTTGTCGAGCACGATCTGGTTGGTGCCGTCGAGCTGGCGGTTGCGCACCTTGTATTGCAAGTCCAGCGAAATCTTGCCTTCAGCCACTTTGTAGCCGGCAAACTTCATCGTGTACGGCGAGGCGGACACCATGTCGACGTTCTTGAACACCACGTTCAAGTCCGTATTGTCCGTGGGCGCGAACGGATTCAGTTGTCCCCGCACGCGGGCCAGGCCGAACTCGTCGATGCGGCCGTCCAGCTCGATCTGGCTGCGCGCATCGCGTTTCGTCGACAGGCCCGTGACGACGCCATTCAATTCATAGATTTTGGCGGCGAACTGGGGTCGCAAGCTGAGGTCGGCAAAGTCCAGCTTGGCATTCTGCAGGCGCACGCGGCGCACCCGCACGGGGAAGGCGGCGTCGGCGGCCGGCGTGGCGGCGGCCGATGGCGCAGGGGCGGCGGCCGGCTCGGGCGCTTTCACCAGCAGGCGCTGCGCGTTCAGGCTGCGGTCGTTTTCGATGATCAGCTGGGCGTTCGGTTCCACCACGCGCAGTTCGGGAATGTCGACGAAATCGGGGCCCACGCTGGCCGTCAGCTTGTCGGCGCGCACGCTTTTCCACGAGGCAAAGCGCTTGCCATCCGTTTCATTGAGCACGAGGCCCGCGATGTCGATGCCGCCCACATAGCGCACTTTCGGCGCCTTCGGCGCGCCGCCGCCCGTCGTCAGGCGGCCGCTGCCGGAGAGCGCGCCGCCCGCCAGCTTCAGTTTCAGATGCTGCGCCAGCAAGGGCTGCACGGGCGCCAGGGTCAGCTGTTTCAAGTTCAATTGCGTATCCACGGCGCCCGTGCCCGGCACGAACTTGCCGTTGGCAGTGAGCAAGCCGCCTTCGCGCAAACCCACGCCCAGCTCGAACGGCAGCGCCTGCTGCATATCGTTGCTGACGTTTTGCAGGGACAATCTGGCATCCTGCAGATTGCCCTTGATGCCGGTGCCCGCATCGTCGAAACGGGCGCCGAACTTGCTCAGTTCTACCTTGTCTACCTTGGTGGACCAGGGCGCGGCTGGCGCATCCTTGGCCGGATCAGCCTTGCCGGACGCAAACACGGGCAGCTTTTGCGCAATCGCAAAATCGCCCTGGCGGTTGCGCGCCAGGTCGATCTGCGCGCCGCTGGCCGTCACGGCGCCCAGGTGCACGCTGCGCGCGGCCAGGTCGATCTTGCCTTCCGTAAAGCCCAATTGGGCCAGCTTGAACGGCGTTTGCGCGCCCCGCTGCATGGCCAGGTCGGCCAGGCTGAAGTTGGCGCCGTCGATCACGGTGGCCATGCCCGATGGCCCTTGCTGCAAGGCCAGTTGCAAGTTCAGCTGCAGCTGCCTGGCGCTCAGTTGCAGCGCCGGCGAGACGGTTTCATCGATGGCAGACACGTCCACGTTGGCCAGGGCCAGCTGATGCAAGTCCACTTTCCACTTGCCCGGCGTAGCCGCTGCGGCAGGTGCGGCCGCTGGCGCTGTGGGATTGCCCGTCCGCATCAGGTTGGCCACGTCGATCTCGCCCTTGGCATCGCGGCGCACGGCCACCTTGCCGCCGTACAGATTGACTTTATCCACGGTGACGCTCTGGTGCGCCAGATCCACGTTGACGCCGGCGATGCCCAGGGTGCTCAGCGCGGTAAACGGTGCACCCTTGCCATCTTGCACCAGCGCCAGGTCGCGCAAGGCCAGGCCCGCGCCCTTGACCGTGGCTTCCAGTTTGCCGTCCGCATAGGAGAAGGCGTAGGGCAGGCGCGCCGACAGCTTGCCGCTGGTCACTTGCGCGCGCGCGTAGGCTTTCAGATAGGCGGCCAGGCCGGGCAGGGAAGCGTCGTTCAGTATCAGTTCGCCTTCGCCCCGGATCGGACTGAGCGAGGCCGTGCCGCGCCAGTGCAGCTTGCCGCCGCGCGCCGCATCGGCGCTGAGGCTGTAGCTGCCGTTGGCGTCGGGCAGGGTCGAGATGTTATCGAGCGTAAAGTTGATCGGCGTGAAGTTGTCCGCATAGCCCGCCTTCTGGTCTTGCCAGTCCACTTTGCCTTGCTCCAGCGCAAAGTGGGCAATGATCAGGCGCGGCATGCCGCCGTCGCTTTTTTCCGGGTGATTGCGTTGCCAGGTGGCCAGCACTTCGGCCAGGTTGAACTTGCCGTCCGGCGTAATGGTCAGCTGCGCTTGCGGTGCCGTGATGCGGATTTCCGCCAGGCTCCAGGCGCGGCGCACGATGGATTTCCATTCCAGCTGCACGGCCAGCGCGCCGATGGACAGCAGCGGCGCGCCGCCCTTGCCATCTGCGCTGGCCGCTTCCTTCAAGGCGATCTGGTCTGCTTCCAGGCGCAAGGTGAACGGGTTGAAGCGCACGTCCGCGATGCTGGCCTGGCGCGCGAGTTCTTTCTCTGCAAATTTGGGTAACTGGTTTTTGATGACGTAGGGCACCAGCCAGAAGCCGGCCGCACTGTAGGCGGCCAGCGCGCAGCCTGTGCCCAGGGCCCAGCGCTGCCAGCGTTTCCAGCGAAATGTTTTCGTCTGCACGCTTTTGTTGTCGATTGTGTTCACGAACTTACCTTTTGATCTTGTTGGGCGGCACATCTTGCACGCCGTGACTGTCAGTATGCCTCTTTGCGGCCTCGTCTGCAAAATCCAAACGTGTTCATGTGATAACAGGCCGCCCAGCAGACTGTTTCTTTGGTGAAAACTTGCATATTCTCACCAATTATCACTTATTCATTGCGAATGATTCTCGTTACGGATATCATGCCGCGTAACTTGGAGTTTCCTTTTATTACTATTTTCTGTTGAAAGCCCGGTCTTTATGCGCGCAACTTTTCCTTCCTTGCAACTACTTCCAGTGGCAGCCGCCTTGTCACTGGCCTTCGCTTCCCACGCGGCCAGCGCCGCCAATGGGGCCAATGGCCAGGATGACCTGACGGCTGGCGATGAGAAAGTCATGCAAGCCGTGCAGGTGACGGGCGCGCGTGCGCAAGGCCTGGTGCCCACCACGACGGAGGCGGGCAGTTTCCGTGGCGCTAACATCATGGACGTGCCATCGACCGTCAACGTGATCACGCGCGAGTTGCTGGAACAGCAAGCCGTGTCTGGCCTGTACGATGCCGTGCGTAACACGGCCGGCGTGACGCGCCAGCAAAACGGCGGCGAAACCTGGGATCAATTGGTGATACGCGGCATCGCCGTGGAAAACCGCACGAATTACCGCCTGAACGGTTCCATGCCTATCATGAACTTCTCGCAAGTGCCCATGGAAAACAAGGAACGGGTGGAAGTGCTGAAGGGCGCCTCGGCCCTGTACTACGGTTTTACGTCGCCAGCCGGCGTGGTCAACTTCGTCACCAAGCGGGCCGGCAGCAAGCCCGTCACCAGCATGGGCTTGAGCCTCGATGACCGGGGCAGTGCCGTGGCCAATATCGACCTGGGCCGCCGCTTTGGCGCGGAACAGGAATTCGGCGTGCGCATCAACGCCGCTGGCGGCACCCTGGGCTCCTACCTGGATAAGGTGGGCAACGGCAACCGCAGCTTCGTGTCCGCCGCGCTGGACTGGCGCGTGACGAACAAGCTGCTGCTGAAAGCGGACCTGGAATACGACCGCCGCCGGGTGACGGAGCAGGCGGGCGTGGCCTTGCCCACGGCCGTGAAGGGCGTGATCACCTTGCCGCGCGCCGTCGATCCCCGCAAGCTGATCGGCCCGGACTGGTCGAACTTCGAAGCGCAGACGAAAAACGCGCAATTGCGCGCCGACTACGCCATCACGGATGGCTGGGCCCTGACGGTCGAGGCTGGCCACTCGGAAACGGCGCGCGACCGCCGCCTAGCGATCTTCCGCCTGAACAATGCGGCCGCCGTGGAAACGGGCGCGGGCCGCATCACGGGCAATATGCAGCACCATGTGACGGCGTCGGACTTGCTGCGCGCGGAACTGGCCGGCAATTTCAACACGGGCTTCATCGCCCATGAACTGACCCTGGGCGCCTCGCGCACGGACAAGTCGCAAGATCCTATCTACCAGAGCAACTACACGATCGCCGCGCAAAACCTGTACAACCCCGTGCCGGTGACGAATGTCGTGTTCGGTCCCAAGCCCACCACGCCCACGACGGCGGCGCTCGATACGCGCGACACGGGCCTGTATGCGCTCGACCGCATGGTCTTCAGCCCGCAATGGCAAAGCGTCATCGGCGTGCGCCGCACCAGCTATCAAAGCGACCAGGGCGCCAGCCACTACGACGTCAGCAAGACGACGCCCATGGTGTCGCTGGTCTACAAGCTGACGCCGGCCATCTCGTTCTATGCCTCGTCGGCACGGGGCCTGGAAGAGGGCGAAACGGGCCCGACGGGCACCGTCAACCAGAACGTCAAGATGGCGCCCGGCGTCAGTAAACAAAAGGAACTGGGCGCGCGCTGGCTGACGCCGGGCGGCACCCTGGTGTCGGCCGCGCTGTTCGATATCACGCGTCCCGGCTACTACACGAACAGCAGCAATGTGTTCACCTCGGATGGCGAGCAGCGCTACCGTGGCCTGGAATTGTCGACCCAGGGCAAGCTCACGCGCCAGCTGTCGTGGCAAACCTCGGCCCAGTTCCTCGACCCGAAATTCGAGCACATCAACGCCGACTACAATGGCAAGGCGCCGGAAAACGCTTCCAAGCGCACGGGCAGCGCCTTCCTCGCCTACGCGTTTGACGCCGTGCCGGGCCTGTCCGTCAATGGCGGCGCGTATTACTACAGCGCCCGTCCCGTCAACGACCTGAACCAGGCCTTCCTCGGCGGCGTGACCTTGTTCAGCGCCGGCGCCCGCTATGCGAGCACGGTGATGCAGAAATCCGTCGTCTGGCAGCTGAACGTGGAAAACGCGGCGGACAAGCGCTACTGGGCTGGCGCCGGCACGCGCCTGGCGTCCGGCGCGCCGCGCGCCATCAAGCTGAGCATGAAGGTGGATCTGTGATGCGCTTGGCCAAGACCGCGCTGGCGGCGGCCCTGCTGGCGGGAACGATGCACGTGCAGGCGGCGGAGCCTGCCTCCGGCAAGCAAGTGCTGCTGGTGGTGCGTCTGGAAGGCAAGAGCCTGCCTTTCGACCAGAAAATCAAGGAACACCTGGAATCGCGCGGCTATGCCGTCACCATGCACAGCCAGTATGCGCCCGTGGCCGGCGCGCAGGGCAAGGACCTGGTGATCCTGTCGTCCACCATCCGCGGCCGCGACTTGCTGGGCGCTTACCGCAACGTCACCGTGCCCGTGCTGACGTGGGAAAACGATTTGTATGACGACATGTCGATGACGGGCAAGCGGGCCGGCGTGGACTATGGCACGGTGGAAAAGTCGCGCTATGTGTGGCTGGTCAATGCGCCCCATGCGCTGGCGGGCGGATTGCCGGCCGGCACGGTGGATATCTATCAGAAACAAGCCACCATGAGCTGGGGCAAGCCTGGCCTGGGCGCGACGACCATTGCCACCATCTATGGCGAACCGGAAAAAGCGGCGATCTTCGGCTATGAAAAGGGCGCCACCATGGATTACGAAAGCCTGGCACCCGCGCGCCGGGTCAGCTTCTTCCTCGACAATGAAACGTTTACGAATCTGTCGCCGGCCGGCTTGCGCCTGTTCGACGCGGCCGTGGACTGGGCCAGCGATGGCAAGTAGTCCATTCTTGCCATCGCTGGCCGCATTGATGCTGGCCATGTCCGCATCTGCAACTGCGGCGGCCGCAGCCACGCTCGATCCCGCCTTGCCCGCCTACGTGCCGCAGGCCGTCAAGGTGCCGGCCGCGGCTGGCTACCTGGACCGCAAGACGGGCGCGGCCATGATAGGCGGCGCCGAGCACGTGGCCACCGTCGTCGGCCAATGGAATGCCTTGTTTGCGGCCAGCCATCCGGGCATCGTCCTCGGTTTCGAGGGCAAGGGCACGAGCAGCGCCGTGCCGCTATTGATGCACGACAAGGTGCTGTTCGGCGCCATGGGCCGCGCCATCAATGCCATTGAACTGGTGCCGTACCGGAAGATCGTGGGGCGCGACGCGCTGGAAATCCGCATCGCGCACACGGCGTCCACGCCGGACGGCAGCTTGGCCACGTCCCTGGCCGTGTACGTGAACCGGGCCAATCCCCTGACGCAGCTGACGGCGGGGCAAGTGTCGCAAATTCTATCTGTCGGCAATCCCGGCGGCGATGTCAGCCGCTGGGGACAGCTGGGCTTGAGCGGCGAATGGCGCGAGCGCGCGATCCACCCGTACGGCACGGCTGCCTGGACGGGCTTTGGCGACTACTTGCAGCGCGAACATTTCCAGGGCCGCGCGCTGACACCCAATCACGAAGAGCTGGGCAACACGGCCGCCATCACGGGCCGCATCGCGCAAGACCCGGCCGGCATCGGCGTGGCCGCGCTCGGCGTGCGGCACCCGCAACTGCGCCAGCTGGCCATCGTGGGCGCGGACGGCCAGCCGGCGACGGGCACGGACGAGGAAGTGGTATCCGGCCGCTATCCGTACGGCCGCTACGTGTACTTGTATGTGCGCCGCTTGCCGGGCCAGGCCGTCGATCCGCTGGCAAAGGAATACCTGCGCCTGGTGCTGTCGCGCGAAGGACAGGCGATCATCGCCGCGCAGCCGGGCGGCTACCTGCCCCTGACGGCCGCGCAAGCCAGGGCTGAACTGGAGAAACTCGAATGACGCTGTTGAACAAGACCGCGCTGGCCGCTTGCTGCGTGCTGGCGGCCGCCGCGCAGGCCGCGCCCCTGGCCGTTGATCCGGCGCAAACCTATGTGAACCGTGACGGCACGGTGGCCATCGTCGGCAACGATGGCCTGGAAGAAGTGATTACGCAGTTGAACGCGCTGTTTACGCGCCAGCATCCGCAGGTGCGCTTCAGCTTGCGCATGGAAGGTTCGTCGGCCGGCATGCCCGCGCTGACGGCGGGCGCCACGGCATTCGCGCCGCTGACGCGCGACATGTGGCCGGGCGACCAGGCTGCCTTCCGGCAAGTCTTTGGCTACGACGCCACGCCCGTGCGCATCGGCTACAACGGCCACGGTCCCCGTGCGCCGGCCAAGACGCCGCCCGCCGTGTACGTGCACCGCGACAACCCGTTGGCGGGCTTGACGATGGAGCAGCTGGGCCAGGTATTCACGGCAGGCGCACCGAGAGGCGACGTCAACCTGTGGTCGCAGCTGGGCGCGACAGGGGACTGGGCGCCGCGCCGCATCCACGCCTACGGCTTGCGCGACGATGGCGGCTTCGCCACGGGCTTGCGCCATGCGCGTTTCGGCAAGCGTCCGTTTGCCGCCAGGTACGAAGCGCTGGCCTCGCGCGAAGCCGTGATCCGCGCCGTGGCCGCCGACCGCTACGGCATTGCCGTGCTGGGCTGGGTCAATGCGGCACCCATTTCGGACCAGGTGCGCGTGCTGCCGCTGGCGGCGGCCCAGGGCGCGCCATATTACGGTCCCGACAAGGCGACCGTGCGCGCAGGCAACTACCCGCTGACCATGCCCGTGCAGCTGTACGTGAACCGCGCGCCGGGCAAGGGGCTCGATCCGCTGGTGAAAGCGTACCTGCAACTGGCCCTGTCGCCGCAGGGACAAGCGATCATTCTGGCCCAGCAGGATAGCGAAGAAGGCTACTTGCCGCTCAGCGAACAGGATTTGCAGGCCGAGCTCAAGAAACTGGACGCCTTGTAAAGTTTCTTTGACCGCATGGCTGGCTGCAGGGCAGGGCGGCCGCTATAATGCCGCCATGTTTATTCGCCAAGGCCGCGCCGTCGTCGTCCTGTGGATCGCGTGCCTCGCCATCCTCATGGCTGCGCTCGCCCCCACCCTGTCGCGCGCGTTCACGGTCGCCAGCGGCCAGGCCGTGCCCAGCTTCGAGATCTGTTCCGTGGCGGGCGGCATGAACATGCTGCCCGTGAAGTTGTCCACGGATGCGTCCGATCCCGCCAAGGGCGGCATGCGCATGGGCGATTGCCCGTGCTGCAGCATGCATGCGGCCACCCTCGATATTGCGCCCACGACCCTCGTGCTGGCTTCCGGCGAGCTGATCACCGGCTTGCTGCCCCTGCTGTTCTACCAGTCCGCCACGCCCCTGTTTGCCTGGACGCCCGTCCAGCCCCGCGGACCGCCTGCCGCTTTCTGACCTGTCCATTCCCTGAACTGCCTTGCGTCGCACCCGTCGTGCGCTGGCGGCCGTTCGTCTTGCCCATACAGAATCTGAAAGCAGCACCATGAAACATATCTCCTTATTGATGTCCCTCGCCATCGCCATGCCCGCCGTAGCCCAAACGCGCAGCGAAGATGTCCTGCCCGAAATGAAAGTCATCGTCACGGCCATAGGCGACGGCTACCGTCCCGCCGCCGACACGGCGCTGATGCTGTCGAGCACGCCCGGCTACAGCGTGGCGGCCGGCGGCGGCGTGTCCGGTTTGCCAGTGGTCAATGGCTTTGCGGATGACCGCATCAAGATCCGCATCGATGGCATGGAACTGACGTCGGCCTGCGCCAATCACATGAATGCGCCCCTGTCGTACATCGACCCGCAACAGGTGCAGCGCATCCGCCTGATCGCGGGCGTGACACCCGTCAGCGCGGGCGGCGACAGCATCGCCGGCACCATCGAAGTGCAATCCAACGCGCCCGTGTTCGCCCAGTCCGGCGCGGGGCTGCTGACGCAAGGCAGCATTGCCGTGTCGGGACGCAGCGTCAACAACAGCGTGGCGACCAGCGTGAACGCGTCGGCCGCCAGCGCCATGTTCAGCATCGGCTACAGCGGCGCCTACACGCGGGGGCACAGCTATGAAGATGGCCACGGCAACAAGGTGCTGGGCAGCATGTTTGAGAGCATCAACCAGGCCATCGTGCTGGCGGCAAAAGGCCAGGGCCAGCAGCTGACCTTACGCGCGGGCGTGCAGTACATCCCGTACCAGGGCTTTCCCAACCAGTACATGGACATGACGGACAACCACGGCCAGTTCGCCAATCTCGCTTACCGGGGCGAGTTTGGCTGGGGTGTGCTCGACGCGCGTGCCTACTGGCAGCAGACGGACCATGAAATGGGCTTTTTCAGCAGCGAGCGCACGGGCACGATGCCGATGCTCACGCACGGGCGCAATACGGGCTATGCGCTGATGGCCAGCCTGCCGATGGCTGCGGGCGAGTTGCGCCTGGGCCAGGAATGGCACGGCTTCCACCTCGACGATTACTGGCCGGCCGTGCCCGGTTCCATGATGATGGGGCCGCGCACCTATCTGAACATCAATGACGGCAAGCGTGACCGCACCGTGCTGTTTGGTGAACTGGAAACGCGCCACGATGCGCGCTGGACCAGCGTGCTGGGCTTGCGTGGCGAATCCGTGCGCATGGACACGGGCGCCGTGCAATCGTACGGTACCAACATGATGAACATGGCCGATTCCATGGCGGCCGCCGCCTTCAATGCGCGCAGCCGCAGCCGGCGCGACACGAATATCGACGCCTCGGCGCAAGCCACTTTCACGCCGGACACTGCCAGCAGCTATGAATTCGCACTGGCGCGCAAGGTGCGTTCGCCCAACCTGTATGAGCGCTACTCGTGGGGCCGCGGCTCGATGGCCATGACGATGACCAACTGGTTTGGCGACGGCAACGGCTATGTGGGCGATATCGACCTCAAGCCCGAGACGGCTTACACGGCGGCATTGACGGCCGACTGGCATGGCGGCGGCGAGGAGGGCTGGTTCCTGCGCGTCAACCCCTACTACAGCAAGGTCGACAATTACATCGATGCCGATGTGCTGGCGTCTTTCCATCCGTACATGAAGATGGGCGCCAACGGCAACTTGCTGCGTTTTGCCAACCATGACGCCAGGTTGTACGGCGTGAACCTGGCGTGGCAGCTGCCGCTGGCGCGCAGCAGCCAGTGGGGCAGCTTGATTGCCAGCGGCAATGCGGCCTACACGCGGGGCAAGCGCAGCGATGGCGGCGACCTGTACCGCATGATGCCGCTCAACGCCGTGCTGGCCCTCGAACACAAGCTGGGCGCCTGGAGCAGCCGCATCGAAACGAAGATCGTTGCCCGCAAGGACAAGGTCGATGCGCGCCGTCTGGAACCGGAGACGGGCGGCTACGCGCTCGTCAACCTGCGCAGCAGCGTCGCGCTGGGCAAGATGGCCAGCCTGAGCGCGGGCGTCAGCAACCTGTTCAACCGCGCGTATGCGGACCCGCTGGGCGGCGTCTACCTGTCGGGCCTGAAGGCGAACGGCGGCGCGCTGCAGGCGCTGCCGGCCGAGGGCAGGTCGATTGATGTGGGGCTGCAGCTGAAGTTTTAAGAAAAGCCGCGCCTTCTAGCCTGCAAGGAAGAGGGTGCGTGCGGTTTGTGAGTGAAATTTTTTCACGTGTTCGGGGATTCGCCAAGTACTTACTGTCAAGTCCCTTGGTGCGCATGTTGTTTAAGAATAAGCTCAGCAGTTTTGACGTCTATACGCACGGCAAGATTGTGCTTGTGACGGGCGTGTTTTCTGCGTCGTTTAAAATCGACAATTGACAACCGATATTTTTCTTCACACGCTTTTCGGATGACCGTAAGTACTAGTCCAGTTTGAATGATGCTCTGGCGTGGTATCTGATCTTTAGATTCCACGCGAGCCGAACTTAAGTAGTTAGAAGCAATTGTCCACGCTAATGTGACAATGTGAGAGTTTTTCTTCTCGGAAATTCGTTATGCTAGAGGGGCACCGCAACTACGCAGTGGAAATATTGTTCGAAGAATATTCGTGATGATTAAGAACGGCAATTCATCATTCTTTATGTTGCCCACAATGAACTTCCTGTACTGATGTCTTTGTCAGAAGACCCTTGTGTGGGTGGAAATATCTGATGCATGCGATATATTTGCCAGCCGTCGTGAAAATTTTTATGATAGTGATAATCTTTATTGAACCAAAAAATGGTTTTTGTTCGGAAGATTGCATATGGTATATGGCATATATCTACCAGTTGAATGAGGAATAACAAGAGAGGATTTTATATGAAATTGAGAATTTTCAGTATTGCCCCGTTAGCTTTAGTGTTTGTGTTGTCAAATTCAATGGCGGCAGAGAGTAAAGTGGATAAAGCTGTATCTGTGGTGAAAGAACTTTGTTTGACCGGAACTCAGTTCGATCTCAAAGTGGATGTTAATGGAAACTTATCATTAAAGAAGATAACTCCTGGAGTTAATGCCGTGGCTTCAGTTAATGTCCGTAACAGTTCTGGAGCCGCAGCAATATTTGATGATGAGGTACGTCGAATTGCCGATGAAGATATTCGATCTTGCATAAAACCATACATTTCTCAAATAATTAACTCAATTCTTGAGGAAGGTAAATATTCAAAGCGTGAAGCTGAATCTCAAAAAAAAAGCAAAAAATAGAATTGAGTAGTAAAATTAACGATGCAATTGAAGAGGTGATAAGGCAAATTCTTGCTGCGAAATCGGAAGCAAATAAAATAAAAATAAAACCAAATTTAATGAATATTGAAGAGTCTATTGAAACCTTTGAGAAGTTTGGCGAGGAGGATTCAATATTCATAACGACCATAAATATTCCGTTAATTCACAGGTATATTCGCGATTATGGGACAAAGGAAACAAAAGAGGAATTCCGCATAAAAATTAACAATCTTTATGAAAAAAAGAAGGATTTTGATGGGTTCATGCATAAGCTAATTGAGGGTTTTGGTGATGACGGAAAATTGATGGATGTTGATAAGATAAATGAAATTTATGAAATTTTCTTGATGAAAATAAACTCAAAAAATCAGGCTCGATCAGATTTCCATACTTTTTTGGCAAATTTGAAAATATCTAATTTCAAGGTTTGAATGTGAAGGCTTGGTGGAGTAATTGCGGATGTGCATATGGGTGAGCTGAAAGTCATAACCTAATCTTTCATTGCTAAATATTTGATAAAATTTTTTCATATTCTCTTCGCTCCACTGTGGGATAGATATTTTAGGTGGTATAGGATCAATAGGTTGGCTTACACATGATGCCCCGTCACCCATAGCCTGACCAACCATCCTTTGCCAGCGGCGCCCGGATGCGGTCTAATCATGGTTTGTTCCTTCACGAGCTAGCCATGTTGCCCACACCCGCCATCGCCGCCTTGCGCGAGCAATTTCCCCTGATTACAGAATTGATGGCCTTGCAGCCCTTGAGCTGGTTCAACCCCCGCATCGCGCCGGCCGCCGAAGGCTTGGACGATGTGGGCTTGACGGCCCACGATGTGGCGCAGGCCAGCGCGCGCCTGGCGCGTTTCGCGCCCTACCTGGCCAAGGCTTTTCCGCAAACGCAGGCCAGCGGCGGCATCATCGAGTCGCCCGTCGTGCCGCTGCCCGCCATGCAGGCCGCCTTGGGCATGACGATCGGGCAGCTGTGGCTCAAGCAGGATAGCCATTTGCCCATTTCCGGCTCGATCAAGGCGCGCGGCGGCATCTATGAAGTGCTGAAACATGCGGAAATGCTGGCGCTCGATGCGGGCCTGCTGAAAGAGGGCGACGATTACAGCGTGCTGGCCAGCGACGCCGTGCGGGCGTTCTTCGGCCAGTATGCGATCGCCGTCGGCTCCACGGGCAACCTGGGCCTGTCGATCGGCATCATGAGCGCGCGCCTGGGCTTTCGCGCCACCGTGCACATGTCGGCTGACGCGCGCCAGTGGAAAAAGGATAAATTGCGCGCGCATGGCGTCACGGTGGTGGAATATGCGACCGACTACAGCGTGGCCGTGGAAGCGGGGCGCAAGCAGGCGGAGGGCGACCCCGCCTGCCACTTCGTCGACGATGAAAACTCGCACGACCTGTTTCTCGGCTACGCGGTGGCGGGCCAGCGTCTGAAGCAACAGTTCGAAGCGGCGGGCGTCGCCGTCGATGCGGATCACCCCCTGTTCGTGTACTTGCCCTGCGGCGTGGGCGGCGGCCCCGGCGGCGTGGCCTTCGGCCTGAAGCTGGCGTTTGGCGATTGCGTCCACTGCGTGTTCGTCGAACCGACCCATTCGCCATGCATGCTGCTGGGCGTGCATACGGGCTTGCACGAGCAGATCAGCGTGCAGGAGATCGGCATCGACAATGTCACGGCCGCCGATGGCCTGGCCGTGGGACGCCCGTCCGGTTTCGTGGGGCGCGCCATGCAGCGGCTGATCGACGGCTACGCCACCGTCACGGATGAAGAACTGTACCGCTTGCTGGCGACGCTTGAACAAACGCAAGGCTTGCGCCTGGAGCCGTCGGCCGTGGCCGGTTTCGCAGGCATTCCTCCCGTGCTGGCCGCACCGCAATACCAGGCGAATCTGCCGCGGGCCACGCACCTGGTGTGGGGCACGGGCGGCAGCATGGTGCCGCAGGAGGAAATGGCCGCCTACGTGGCGCGGGGGCGCGCCCTGCTGGCTGCCGGAGCCGCGTGATGCCATCCGGCGTGCCCATGGTGGCCAGGCTTACGGCCAGCCAGTTCGCTAACTTGCACACGTTTCTCGTGGCGGCGCGTCATTCCAGTTTCGCGCTGGCCGCGCAGGAACTGGCGCTCACGCCCAGCGCCGTCAGCCACCGCATCGCGCGCCTGGAGGACAGCCTGGGCATGCGGCTGTTCGAGCGCCTGACGCGGCAAGTCAGACTGACACCCGATGGCGAACGCATCTTCGCCGCCCTGCAAACGGGCTGGGACGGCTTGCACGCGGCCATTGCGGGCGGCGACGCGCTGGCGGGCAGCATCACCGTGCATGCGCGTCCGTCCATCGCCCAGTGCTGGCTGGTGCCGCGCCTGGCCGGGTTGGCGGCGCAGTATCCGGACTTGTCGATTGACTTGCGTGTGGGCAATGACAGCGTGGACTTTCGCGCCGGCCAGGTGGACCTGGCGCTGCATTACGGCGACGGCAGCTTTCCCGGCCTGGCAGCGCGCAAGCTGATGGACGAATGGCTGGCGCCCGTCTGCAGTCCGGATTATGCGCGCGAACATGGCTTGCTGGATGCGCCGCACAATTTGTCAGGCGCGACGGTCCTGCACGACACCCTGGCCTGGCCCGCCTGCGCGCCCGATGCCGAGTGGCGGCTGTGGCTGGAATCGCAGGCGCCGGAGGTGAACCTGCCCGCGCGCAGCCTGCGTTTCGACCGCGCCGACCTGTGCGCGCAGGCGGCCATCCACCACGCGGGCGTGGCCATGGGCCGGCGCCGGCTGGTGCAGCCGTGGCTGGACAGCGGCCAGCTGGTCTTGCCGTTCGGCGGCTTCGACCTGGCCAGCCCGCAGGCGTATTACCTCGTGCACGGCGCGCGCGCCGCGCTGCCGGCCAGAGTGCAGGCGCTGCTGGACTGGCTGCTGGGGCAGGCAATTTGATACACTGCGCCCCTTGTTCAAGAACGCGCACGAAGGAAGCACCATGCACGCATCATCTCCACTGACTCCCGCCGCGCCGTCTGAGCTGCGCGCGTATGCGCTGGCCTGCCTGCTGGAACGGGACCCGGCCACCAAGGTGGCGATGGTGGCGGCCATGGCCGGCGCGCCGCTGGAGCTCGACGCGCGGGCGCCGCTGGCGCCGGCCGGCCCTGTGCCGGGCCGTCCCGAGCGTCCGGAACTGGTGCCGCCGCGCCTCGTGGGACGGCGCTCGATGATCACGCCGGAAGGGCGCGCCATGCTGGTGCACGCGCTCGCGCATATCGAATTCAACGCCATGAATCTGGCCCTCGACGCCCTGTGGCGCTTCCCGGACCTGCCCTTTGAATACTACACGGACTGGCTGCGCGTGGCGCAAGAGGAAGCCACGCACTTTGCCATGCTGCAGGCGCACCTGCAGGTGCTCGGCCACACGTATGGCGACTTTCCCGGCCACGACAGCCTGTGGGAAATGGTCGACAAGACGCGCGGCGACGTGCTGGCGCGCATGGCGCTGGTGCCGCGCACGCTGGAAGCGCGGGGACTCGATGCGATTCCCCCGCTGCGCGCCAAGCTGGCGCAGGCGGGCGACATGGCCGCCGCCGCCATCCTCGACATCATCCTGCGCGATGAAGTGGGGCACGTGGAAATCGGTAACCGCTGGTATGGCTACCTGTGCGATCAGCGGGGGCTGGAATTGCGCGCCACGTATGCGGAGCTGGCGCTGCGCTACGAAGCGCCCACCCTGCGCGGCCCGTTCAACCTGGAAGCGCGGCGCCGGGCCGGGTTTTCGGAGCTGGAACTGTCCGACTTGCCCGCCTGACGCCATCGCGGCATCCCTTCACGGATGGGCCGTCAGGCTGATGTGCCAGTGGCTCAAATGTCCTTTCTCGATATGCACCTTGATGGGCTTGAGCCAGGCGCCCGCGCCGGGGATCTTGTCGGCGGCATTGGCGGAAAAGCGCCCGTCGACGAGGGCCAGCTTGACGAAGCTGGGACCGATGTAGACGACGCGCGTCCTGGCCGGCAACGCTTCCTGGGCCAGCATGGCGCGGTTGGCCGCGATCCATGCCACCAAGGCCGCCAGCTTCGGCTTTTGCGCCGGGTTGGCCACCACTTCCGCCTTCGCGTCGGCGATCAGCTTCTTGATGGCGGCGCCATTGCCCTGGCCGCCCAGCGCATCCGTGTAGCCGCCCGTGCCGTCCGCGTAGCGCAAGTCGATCTGCTGGCCGTCGCTGTGGCCGCTGTGGCCGAGGATGGAGCGGCCCGCCGCCGTCTGCGTCACGTGCTGGCCGCTGATGTCGTCGAAGCGGTAGGCATTGCCCGCCAGCCAGGCGATGGCCAGGCGCGTGGCCCACGAATCGCCGCCCGCATCGCGCGTGCCGTAGCGTCGCGCCGCCAGCGCCGCTTCATTGTTGGCCAGGTACAGGGGAATGTAGGCCGTGTCGCCCTTCAATTCCACTTGCCCCCCTTCGGCCGGGTCGGAGCTGGCATCGGTATTGTCGATGCGGCCCTTCAGGCGTACCGTGATGACGGCCTTCTTGTCGAGCTTGTCACCGGCGAAGACGGGCAGCACCAGGCCGGGAAACTTCACCTTGCCGGGACTCTTGGTATTGACCTGAGACAGTAAATTCACCGTGCTGAAGGCGGGATTGCCACCGCCGGCCGAAATGCCGATGTTGACTTCCGTGATCGTCGCCGCCGCCGGCGTGTAGTGCAGTTCCAGCGGCAAGGTATGCGTGGCCGTGGTCGCGCCTTGCGACACGGAGACATACGGTCCCGGCAAATTGCCCGTCAGCTTGATGGGCTGCAGCACGGGGTGGCCGGCCTTGTTTGGCGAGAGGAATTTCGCCTGCGTCACCTTCAAACCCTTGCACACGAGGCTCAGTTCCACCGTCGTCACGGTGGGCAGGAAGCTGTCGCCGATATTCGTCGCGCTGACATTGCCGCCCAGGGTCAATGCCCCATCCTTTGTTTGCTTGCTGACGTCGACGCAATCCGTCTTGACGATCGTGCCCTGCGTGAAGTGGCTCTGGTTGACGGCGCCCGCGGCAGCCAGGTTGACCCCGGGCAAACCGGTGACGGAGTAGGACCAGGTATCGTTGTACTGGCTTTGCGCCGTCGTGTAGACGGGGTACTCGGCCGTCCTGACGGTGATTTTCACGCCCACGTTTTTCGTGCCTTTCGGCACCGTGTAACTGACGGGTACGCTGACGGTCTGGTTTTGCGCGGCCGCCGTGGCCGTGAACTCCTTGCTGCCTTCGTCATCCTGCGGCGTCACGTCCGGCATGGCACGGGGCACGGCCGTTTCGGCGCGCGCGGGCGGACCGGCGCCATCCTGCGTGACCGTGGCGGCCACGTAGCCTTGCGGCACGGCGCGCTGGGCCAGGCCGGGGCCGTACGGGTAGACGATGGCCACGTTGATGGTGGTGCTGTTGTCGAAGACGGCGGTGCTGACGCTGACCACGCCCGGGTGGACGAGGTCATTCAAGGTCAGCTGGTAGGTATCGGGCAGCACGCCATCGAAATGGAAGGCGCCCGTGGCGTCGACCACGGCCACCTGGCGCTGGTGGCTGTTATAGCCGGTCAACAGCATTTTCTTGCCAGCCAGTCCCGTGGCGTTGCCGCCCGCCGGCGTGCGCAGCTGGCCTTGCAGCGCGGCACCGGACTTGATGGCGATCAAGGCATAGCTGGCCGTAAATTCGCCGTCCTGCGAAACGAAATTGAGGTTTATCTCGTAGACGCCGTTGGGCAGGAGCACCAGCATCTGCTGCATGGCGGCAGCGCTGATGCGGAAACTGTTGCTGGCCGCATCGTAGACCCAAAATTGCTTGAGGCTGACGGAGGCGCCGCCCGGCATCGACAGCAGGCCGTCGCTGTCGTCCTGCAGGGTCGTGGGGGCGGCGCCCACCAGGCGAAATTCCAGGGCGGCCGGCTGCAGGCGGTTGTTTGGCCCCAGCCCCGTGATGGCCAGCACGGGCGCCGTGGCGGGCACGTTGCCGTCGTCGTCCGGCTCCACGTAGGTTTCCACGGCCGTGGGCAGTTCCGTCTGGATCAGCAAGTTCAGAGTGGTGACGCTGTTGCCCTTGCTGAGGAAAAACTGCGCGTGCTGGTCCGCGCCCGTGTCGCCGGGCGTGGAAAAGCGCAGGCTGCCGTCCTGCAGCAGCACGTCCGTGACGGCGCCGCTGGCCTTGACGCTGTCGGCGCCGTCCGTCAAACCCAGCTCGGCCAGCGACAGCACGACCACCTGCGCGGGCCGCACGGGATCGAGGTCGATGCTGCCGTTGGCGCTGAAGGTCCACGCCAGGGCATCGCTCTGGAAGGCAATGTCGCGTTCGATGCGCAAGGTGATGGTGTCGTCGGGCGTGACGGTGGCGCCCGCGTCGATGCTGCCGGCCAGCACGTCGCCATCGATGATGGTGCTGCCTTCGGGCACGCTGGCCAGCACGGCCCGTACATTGCTGGCCGCCTCGCTGCTGTTGTTGCGGATGTGCACGCGGTAAGTGTAGTCCCAGGCCGTGCGGCTCACGCGCTGTTCGGCCACTTTTTCCAGCAAGGTCACTTCGAAGTCCCCGGCCGCCTGGACGCTGGCGGCCGCGGCGGCCAGCATGACTTTGGGCGTGGGCGGCTGCGTGGGGTCGTTGGGGCCGCCGCACGCGCACAGGCCCGGCGCCAGCGCCGCGGCCAGCACAGCGACAGCCAGCTGGCGCCGCCGCAGGCAGGCCAGGGCCAGCATGCCGGCCAGCAGCAGCCATGAAGTGGAGGGCAGGGCGATGGCGGCCGGCTGCGTGAGGCCCGTCTCGAGCTCGATGAAGGAGACGGGGTCGACGATGGAAAACGGCTGGGCGCCGGGACTGCCCGCGCCCAGGTAATCGAAGGTGACGGAAAAGCCCGAGGCCGTGGCACCGGGAATGATGCCGCCGGCCAGCGCCAGCGCGTCGAGGTAGCCGCTGGCGGGAATGGCCACGTCGGGCTGCACCAGCAGCACGTCCCAACCGGGCGCCGTGGAAACGTTGTGCAGGTTGGCGTACTGGCCCACGCTGAAGAACAAGGTGAATTCCGCGATGGGGATGGCCAGGGTGGTATTGCTGACGGTGTAGTCGTAGCGCCACTGCGTGCCGCCCAGCGCGGTTGCCGTGTAGCCGATGGTGGCGGCATGCGCGGCGGACATTGCGCACAGCAGCAGCGCCAGCAGCACCTGTTTGATGAAGCCCATGATGGTTCCCCCCGTTGACTGGCGCCAAGCGTGCCCAGACAAGAGGTCAAGCAGGAAGCATTCCTGAATAAATAATCTTTATAAAACAGGGGCTTGAATGCTGGCAGACGCGTACTGAACATAATCCTGTCAATTCTGCCGACACGTCATTCCGCGATTTTCGGCCGGGCAGGTGTGTCCGTTGTTAAAATGATGGAATTGAGAAAAATTTAACTTGTATATATGAATAAGTGTATTTTTTCCTGCTTCTTGTTGACCATCATCCTAGGCTGTTCCTCGGATGACATGCTGCATACCCGGCTCGAAGCCTATGGCAAGGATCTCAGTGTGTCGGATGCTTCCCGGGATGGCTTGGTGTATCGCGGCTTCAGCAAGGCGGTAAAGGCGCCCGTGCGGGCCTATGTCGTTGATTTCACTACTAAAAATCCTGACTTTCTTGAACTTCCAGATGAAATCAAGAATAAGGCCCGCTACAAGATAAATGCCGGGCGCAGGCAGCGCTGGGACGAAATGTTTTGCACCCCCCGGTTGCAGCAGATTTTGGTGTGGGAAAACGTGGATGTGATAACAGGACGCACGGTTGATGACGCAGGGAAGATACACCTGACTGCCATGTGCACTGACCGCAGGAGGTGGAAGCGCTGAGGGGGCATATCGGCAGCCACCGTGCTTCCCGCCATGGCTGAGCCTGTCAGCGCTGTCCTACCCATCTTGTCGAAACTGTCTGATTGTATGCCTTGCGGAAACACGCGATGATGATGTTCATGCTGCAACAGCCAACCAGTCCGACGGAGTATGCGATGCAAAAGCCAGACCAGTCCATTCACTTGAACAAGCCATTCCTGCTGATCTGCCTGTTTACGCTCTCGACCCTGGCCGCCACCTTCGTCAATATGGGCGACACGCAGCCGGCCGATAGCGCACCGGCGCCCGTGGCGCCCGTGGCGCGCGATGCAGGCCATCAGAGCATGCCGCTGTGTAACAGCGATGCCTTCAAGCTGTCGGCCCGTTGCCAGCCCCAGCCGGGGCGCCAGGCTTGATGGGTGCGGCGCCTTGCAGGCGCTGCTGCAGCAAGGCCAGCACGGCCGCTTCCTCCGGTGCCAGCGCCGGCAAGTCTTCCTGCAACTGCTGCCGCGCCCGCGCGCGCATGCCTTCCAATAAACTGCCATCCAGATACGATTCCAGCACGGCCGGGTGCACATAGCATTTGCGGCAGATGGTCGGCGTGTTGCCCAGCTTTTTTGCTACCGACTCGATCGCCTGCACGATGTTTTTCTTCGCTTGCGCCTCGGAATCGACCTGCTCGAACGCCTGCAGGGCCAGCGCCGCCAGCAGGGTGCCGGACCAGGTGCGGAAATCCTTGGCCGTGTACTCTTCGCCCGTCACGGTGCGCAGGTAATCGTTGACGTCGCCCGAATCGATGCCATGGCGCCCGCCATCTTCATCCACGTATTGAAACAGTTCCTGTCCCGGCAGCTCGCGCATGCGCTGCAGCACCCTGGCCAGGCGCCGGTCGCTGAGGCGGATATCGTGGCGCACGCCGCTCTTGCCCTTGAAGTGGAAGGCCACGGCGCTGCCATCGACGTGCACATGGCGCGTGCGCAAGGTGGTCAGGCCGAACGATTTATTGGTGCGCGCGTATTCTTCGTTACCGATGCGCATCATCGTCAATTCCAGCAGGTGCACGATGGTGGCCAGTACTTTTTCACGGGGCAAGCCGGGCAGCTGCATGCCGCGTGCGACGGCGGCGCGGATGGCGGGCAGGGCGTTGCCAAAGCTGAGCATGCGCTCGTACTTGACTTCGTCGCGCACCTGGCGCCAGCGCGCATGGTAGCGGTATTGCTTGCGGCCCCGCGCATCGCGCCCCGTCGCCTGCAGGTGGCCATTCGCGCGCGGGCAGATCCAGACGTCCGTCCAGGCAGGGGGAATGGCCAGCGCCTTGATGCGCGCCAGGGTGGCGTCATCGCGCAGGATCAGGCCATCCCCGTCGCGGTAGCGGAACTTGCCGGGCTTGCCCAGGCGGGCGATACCGTTCTGGTGGTCGCCCGTGTAGCGCAAGCCGGCGGCGCGGGCCGTGGTGGTGGCAGAAATTTCCATGACGATAGCTTACCCTGCCCGCCGCGCGCCCGGCGCGCCGTTATGCTAAGGTGCGCATTCGTAACGCCGTGCGCGGCAGACAGGAGCAGCAGATGTTTGGCAGAAAAAAGAATCTGGAAGAAGACCACGCCCCCCAGGCCGACAAGCAGTATGAAAAGAAATACACGGATGACAGTTTCTGGGACAAGGTCGTCAAGTTCGCCAAGACGGCGGGGCGCGAAGTCATCGAGAAAGCCCTGTGGCTGTACTACGCGGCGCAGCAGCCGAATACCCCGCTGTGGGCCAAGACGGCGATTTATGGCGCGCTCGGCTACTTCATTTCGCCCATCGATGCGATTCCCGACATCACGCCCGTGGTCGGCTATGCGGACGACCTGGCCGTGCTGGCGGCGGCCGTCGCCACGGTCGCCACCTACATTACGGCCGACGTCAAGGAACGGGCCGCCGACAAGCTGCGCGGCTGGTTCGGCGCCTAGGCCTTCGCTTAGGCCTTTTTGGCAGCGGGCGCGCCGCTGCCGCCATGCGCGAGCAGGCGCTGCACGACTTCTTTCTGGAATGAACGAAACTCCTTGTCGGCGCTGACGTTGGCGAAGGCCAGCACGGCTGTCCTGCTGGCGCGGTCGACGCAGACGACGGAGGCGGCGCCCGGGTCGCCGCCGCTGTGCGTGGCCAGGGTCCTGCCGTCCACGTCGCGCAGCTGCCAGACCAGGGCCTGGCGCACGGACGAATCGGCAGGCACGACGGGGGCCGCTTGCGGGGCAAAAAAGGATTGCAGGGTGGCATCTTGCAAATAGCGGTGGCCATCGACCCGGCCGCCATTGCTGAAGATGGCCAGGAACCGGGCAAAGTCATGCGCCGAACTGCGCAGCAGTCCCGCCGGCCAGTCCGGATAGCCGACGGGCGGCAGCACTTGCAGGCCCGGTTCCTTGTGCGCATACGGCTGGGCGACGACGGCGCGCCGCGGCAAGCCGGCCAGGTTCCAGGCCGTGCTGTCCATGCCCAGCGGCTCGAACAGGTGCTCGTGCGCAAAGGCGTCGAGGCCGTCGGGGTTCACGCGGCCTACCAGATAGCCAAGCAGGGCGATGCCCACATTGCTGTAGCGCCATTCCGTGCCGGGCCGGGCGGCAAACGACACATCCGCGTCATACCAGGCGCCGCCGCGCGACAGGTAGCCCTTGACGAAGTCGCGCAGGGGCAGGCGCGGGTCGCCCTGCACGGCAAACGCCGTCGTCTTTTCGTACACGGCATCGGAAATGCCCGAGGTATGGTTGAGCAGATGGCGAAAGGTGATGGGCACGTCGGGAAACTTCGGGTGCATGAGCGGGAAGTCCAGATAGGCCGCCACCTTGTCGTCCAGCTGGAAGGCGCCCTGCTCCAGCAGCATCATGATGGCCGTGGCCGTGACGAGCTTGCTGACTGAGGCGATATGAAACACCGTGCTGGCGTCGGCCTTCTTGCCGGCCTGGATATCTGCCCAGCCATAGCCGCGCGCGAAAATGGTTTGCTCGCCGCGCACCACGGCCACGCCCATGCCCGGCGTTTCCGTGCGGGCCAGGCCATCGCGCATGAAGCCGTCAAATTCCGTTTCCCACGCCAGCCTGGCCGGATCGGTGGCGCAGCCCGTTTGCAGCAGGGCCAGTGAGACACCCAGTCCCAGCACGCTTCTTCGTTTCATTGATTCTCTCTTGGCTGTTTTTAATTATCTTAACAACATTTCTGCCCAGCATAGGGGCGATTGACAAAAGATTGCTGTGTAGCAATGACAAACGGGGCCGGCGCGTGCCTATTTGCGCCAGTAGCGTTCCAGCAGGGGCTTGACCGTCAAGCCGTGCGCGATGATGGACAGGATGACGACGACCAGGGTGATGTCGGCCAGTTCGCGCGCCAGCCCGCGCGGCAAGCCATGCGCGATGGCGTAGCTGAGGTAGTACAGCGAGCCGATGCCGCGCACGCCGAACCAGGCCGCCAGGCCCCGCAGGCGCACGCTGGTGCCCGAGGCCAGCAAGCCGAGCATCACGCTGGCCGGGCGCGCCACCAGCAGCAGGAACAGCGCCACGCTCCACGCCCGCCAGCTCCAGGCGGCAGCCATGACGGCGCCGCCCAGCAGCAGCACCAGGGTCAGTTCGGACAGCCGTTCCAGATGTTCCTTGAAGACGAGCGACTCGCCGCTGACGGTCAGCGGCACTTCGCTGTCGTGCGGCTGGGTGGCGGACACGGTATGGGTTTCTTGCGCCTGCAGCAAGCCTTGCCGGTCCTTGGGCGCGCCGGCCAGCCGCAGCTCCGTCTGGCGCAGGGCCACGCCCGCAAAGAACACGGCCAGGAAGCCCCAGGCGTGCAGCCACGTGGCCACGCCGTACACGCAGGCGATCAGGCCCAGGGCCGCCAGGTCGTCCAGCATCGCATGCTTCGGTTCCTTGGCCCGTACCTGCCAGCCCAGCCACGCCAGCAGCGCGCCGCCGGCCGCACCGAGGGCGATGGCTGCCCCGCTGGCCCACAACAGATCGCGCCACAGCCAGGTGGCGCCATGGGGACCCAGCTCATGCAGGCCCAGCAGGCCCAGGCCCAGCATGACGAAAGGAAAGCCGCTGCCATCGTTCATGCCCGCTTCGCTGGTCAGCATGAAGCGCAATTGTTCGCTGTCGCCCGCATGGCGCAGCTGCACGTCCGTGGCCAGCACGGGGTCGGTGGGCGCGAGGATGGCGCCCAGCAGCACGCCCGCGCCCAGGGGCAGGCCCAGCACCAGGCAGGCAAAGGCGGCCACCAGGGCCACGGACAGGGCCATCGACAGCCACGCCAGGCGCAGCGGCGGCAGCCAGCGCGCCAGGCTGAACGGCACGGGCATCTTGACGCCGGCGGAAAACAGGGAGATGAGGACGGCGATTTCCGTCAGGGTTTCCAGCAGGGGCGCCTGCTGCACCAGGTCGAACGCAAACAGGCCGAGAAACATGGGCCCCAGCAGCAGGCCCACGCCCAGGTAAGCGATGGCCGATGTCAAGGGCAGGCGCGCAATGCCGTCGGCGCCCAGGCCGCGCGCCAGCATCAGGCAGCCGATCAGGATGAACCAAGCAGTGGTGCTCATGCGGCCCATTGTAGCGGCGCGCCGGCAAGGGCAGCGCGCCGCACGGTTTCTTTACGCCTTGTACAGCGACACGCTGTCGTTCTGCGCCTGCATGGCGTGCACCTCGACGGGGTCGTGCGTGGAGCGCAAACGGGGCAGGCCGTGCGGATAGCGGGCCGTGATAAAGGCCAGCATCTGTTCGCGCACGATGCAGCGCAGCTCGAAAGCCAGGCCCGAATCTGCCGCACTGACGAGGAAGCGCACGCGCACGGCCCGCTCGTTCGAATCCGTCGCCTGCACGGTGCAGACGCGGCCATCCCATTGCGTGGCCGATTCGCAGATGCGCGTGAGCTCCGCGCGCAGCGGGTCGAGCGGGATGCTGAAATCGAGCCACAGGAACACCGTGCCCAGCAGGGTGGACGAGCTGTGCGTCCAGTTCTCGAACGGATTTTCTATGAACCACTGCAGCGGCACGATCAGGCGGCGCTCGTCCCACACGCGCACGACGACATACGTGCCCTTGATTTCCTCGACCTTGCCCCATTCGCCATTGACGATCAGTACGTCATCGATGCGGATGGGTTGCGAAAACGCAATCTGCAGCCCAGCAATGAAGTTGCCCAGCACGGGACGGGCGGCGATACCGGCCACCAGGCCCGCCACGCCGGCCGAGGCGAGCAGGCTGGCGCCGATCTGGCGCGCGCCGGGCAGGGTCAGCAGCACGAAGGCCAGGCCCAGGATGACGACGATGGCGTGCGCGCTGCGCGTGAGCACGCGGGCTTGCGTGATCAGGCGGCGCGCGCGCAGGTTGTCGGCCACGTCGACGGGGTTGACTTCGGAAATCGTGATGGACAGGGCCTGGATGCATTGCATGGCCAGCCAGGTCAGCGCGATGATCAGCGCCACGCTGGTGACATGCGACATGGCAACGAGGCCCGGCGTATCGTCGGGCGCGCCGGCCAGCACCATGCGCAGGCCGAAGACGATCACGCACAGCTGGCTGGCGCGGAAGGCCACGCGCGTGGCGTTGGTGGTGAACGGGCGGCCGTTGGCCAGCCTTTTCAGTAAACCGATGCCGGCCCGGTGCACGCCGATGGCGACCAGGGTGACGAGCAGGGCGGAAACGAGCACGGTCAGCGCCGAGCGCAGCGGGCCTCCCATCAGCGAGTGGAACGTGCTGAGATCCATAGGCGAAAACTCCTTGTTTTTAAATGGAATGGATGTCGGAAGCGGCTATTTTACGGGCAGATGGCGTAACGGGGGCGTGCGTTGCCGTACGGATAAGACCTGCATCAAGGTGGATACTGGAAGAAATTGCTGCGCTGCGCCATGCCACGTTGACGTTTCAATACGGAAAGCAAACGGGCGTCGCCGCATTGGAAACATAGTCATACTTGCCATGCTTTTTGTTTTTGCAAAGGAAACCGATGATAGTACGATCACTGCGAATGTCCTTGCGCTTCATCCTGCCACTGGCCCTCGTGCTGGGATTGTTTGCCTATATTGTGGTACCCCTGCTCGACAACATTACCCTGCGCTGGTATGTGCGCGATCTCGACAGCCGGGCGGAATTGCTCGCTGGAACCCTCCGGCCCTCGCTCATCGAATACCTGCCCGCGCAAGACGCCACCCGCATCGCTGAACTGTTCCAGGGCGCCACGCGCGACGAACGCCTGATCGCCATCGGCTTTTGCGACAACGCGGGCCACTTGCTGTACCAGTCCGCGCAATACCCAAGTTCCATCGGCTGCTGGAGCACGCCTCCCACGGGCGGCATGTACAAATCCCTCGCGCAATTGCCGCAAGGGCAAGTCCACCTCAGCGAAACGCCCGTCATGCAGGATGCCACCCAGCTGGGCCGCCTGGTGCTGGTGCAGGACATGAGCTTTGTCGAGCGCCGCAATACGGATACCAAGCGTTTCATCTTTGCCTTCCTGGCCGTGCTGGCCGTGCTGATTTCCCTGATGACCGTGTTCGTCGCCCACCTGAGCTGGCGCGGCTGGCTGTCGGCCGTGAAAGATATCTTGCGGGGCGAGTTGCTGCCCAAGAGCAATGGCGCCGTGGCCGCCGCCACGGCGCCCGCCGCCGCGCCCGCGCCGCCGCCGGAAATGCAGCCGCTGATCGGCGACTTGCGCGAATTGCTGCAGGAATACCATCTGGAACGCCAGGGCGACAACGGCTGGTCATCCGACTGGACGCCGGAGAAACTGCGCGGCTTGCTGGAAGCGGATCTTGCGGGAGATCAAGTGCTGGTCGTGTCGAACCGCGAGCCGTACATCCACACGAAAACGGATGCCGGCATTGCCGTGCAACGCCCCGCCAGCGGCCTGGTGACGGCCGTGGAAGCCGTGATGCGCGCCTGTTCCGGCACGTGGATCGCGCATGGTGCCGGTTCCGCCGACCGCGAGACGGTGGACAAGTTCGACCATGTGCCCGTGCCGCCCGACAATCCCAGCTACACCTTGCGCCGCGTGTGGCTGACGGAAGAAGAAGAGCAGGGCTACTATTATGGCTTCGCCAATGAAGGCATGTGGCCGCTGTGCCATATCGCCCACGTGCGCCCCGTGTTCCGCTCGTCCGACTGGGACCAGTATGTGAAGGTCAACCGCCGCTTTGCCGACGCCGTGATCGCCGAAGCGAAGACGGACAATCCCGTCGTGCTGGTGCAGGATTACCACTTCGCCTTGCTGCCGCGCATGGTGCGCGAAGCCTTGCCGAAGGCGACGATCATCACTTTCTGGCACATCCCGTGGCCGAACTCGGAATCGTTCGGCATTTGCCCATGGCGCGAGGAAATCCTCGACGGCTTGCTGGGCAGCACTATCCTGGGTTTCCACACGCCATTCCACCGCAAGAATTTCCTCGAAACGGTGGACCGTTACCTGGAAACGCGCATAGAGCCGGAAGCGTCCGTCATTTCCTACGGCGGCGAGATGACGCAGGTCGAGGATTACCCGATTTCCATCGCCTGGCCCGAGGACGACCCGGCGCAGCCCGACGTGGCCACGTGCCGCGCGCAGATTCGCAGCGAGCTGGGCGTGGCGCAAGACCACTTGCTGGGCATCGGCGTCGACCGCCTCGATTACACGAAAGGCATCGTCGAGCGCTTCCAGGCCGTCGAGCGCATGCTGGAGCTGCAGCCCGGCATGGTGGGCAATTTTACTTTCGTGCAAATCGCCGCCCCCAGCCGCGCTTCGCTCGATGAATATCAAAGTTTCGATGCCCGCGTGCGCAAGATGGTCGAGCGCATCAACCGCCGTTTCGGCAGCGGCGACTATGTGCCCATCCTGCTGAAGGCGGAGCACCATGGCCAGGACGACTTGCAGCGCTATTTCCGCGCGTCGGAAGTGTGCATGGTGACAAGCTTGCATGACGGCATGAACCTGGTGGCCAAGGAATTCATTGCCGCGCGCGACGACGAGATGGGCGTGCTGGTGCTGTCGCAGTTCACGGGCGCGGCGCGCGAATTGCACGAAGCGCTGATCATCAACCCGTATCACATCGAGCAGGGCGCCGACGCCCTGTACCGGGCCCTCGTGATGCCGCCCGTGGAACAGCGCGAGCGCATGAAGAGCATGCGGGCCAGAGTCAAGCATTTCAATGTCTACCGCTGGGCCGGGCGCATGCTGCTGGACGCGGCCCGTTTGCGCCAGCGCGACAAGGTCATGACCAAGATCGACGCCCACAGCCGCATCAAGCGGCGCAAGGGGATGTGATGGAGGCTTTCATGGATGATGGTGCGGCGCTGTTGCAGCTGCTGAGTGCGCCCGGGACGGCCGTCTTCCTCGATTTCGACGGCACCCTGGTCGACCTGGCATCCACGCCCGACGGCGTGCGCCTGGAACCGGGCGTGGTGGAAGCGCTGGCGCTGCTGGCCGAGCGCCATGGCGGGGCGCTGGCCCTCATTTCCGGGCGTCCCGTGGCGCAGATCGACGCCATGCTGGCGCCCCTGGTCGTGCCGGTGGCGGGCGTGCATGGCGTGGAGCGGCGCGGCGCCGACGGCAGGTTTACCGTGGCGGCCACGCCCGACGTGTCGCCCGTGCTGGCGCGCGCCCAGGCGCTGGCCGCGCTCTATCCCGGCTTGCTGGTGGAACAGAAGCGGGGCGCCGTGGCCCTGCATTACCGGCTGGCGCCGCAACTGGAGCAATTGTGTTTGCAGGAAATGACGGCGGCCGTGCAAGCGTGCCCGGGGATTTTGCTATTGCATGGCAAAATGGTCCTCGAAGCCAAGCCGGCCGCCACGGACAAGGGCGGCGCCATCGCCGCCTTCATGCAGGAAACCCCGTTCGCCGGCCGCCGGCCCGTGTTCGCGGGCGACGACACCACCGACGAGGCAGGCTTTGCCTATGTCCAACAAGCAGGCGGGCAGGGCGTGAAAGTGGGCAGCGGCCCCAGCGCCGCCACCTTGCGCCTGGCCAGTCCCGGCGCCTTGCGCGCCGCGCTGCTGGCCGCCTCCGTATCCCCTGAAGGAGCAGATGATGACAACTGATGACACCACCGGCGGCGCGCCCGCGCAAGCATCCCTCAACTGCGGCGTGGTGGGCAATTGCGCCTTCAGCGCCCTGATCGACCAGGCAGGGCAGGTCGTCTGGTCCTGCCTGCCCCGTTTCGATGGCGATCCCGTCTTCAACCGCTTGTTGGACGGCACTGAAAACGGCAGCGTCTGGGCCATCGACATTGAAAACTTTGCCCGCAGCGAGCAAGTCTACGAGCCGAACACGGCCGTACTGCGCACGCGGCTGTACGACACGCAGGGGCGCGGCGTGGAAATCACGGATTTCGCCCCCCGCTTCCTCAGCCGCGACCGCATGTTCCGCCCGCTGATGCTGATCCGCCGGGTCCGCCCGCTCGACCACGCCGTGCGCATCCGCGTGCGCCTGCGTCCCCGCTACGACTGGGGCAAGCTGGCGCCGCAGATCACGCAGGGCAGCCACCACATCCGCTATGTGGGGCCGGAACAGACCTTGCGCCTGAACACCGATGTTTCGCTCAACTATGTGCTGAGCGAAACGTATTTCGTGCTGGGCGGCACGGCCAACTTCCTGTTGGGGCCCGATGAAACCCTGGCCGGCGGCATCGACGAGACGGCGCGCATCTTCGAGAAGGAAACCATCAACTACTGGCGCACCTACACGCGCCGCCTGGCCGTGCCGCTGGAATGGCAGGACGTGGTCATCCGCGCCGCCATCACGCTGAAACTGTCTTTATATGAGGACACGGGCGCCATCATCGCCGCCATGACCACCAGCATTCCCGAAGCACCGGGCAGCAGCCGCAACTGGGATTACCGCTATTGCTGGCTGCGCGACGCCTTCTTTGTCGTGCGCGCCTTGAACAGCCTGTCGGAAGTGGGCACGATGGAGGAATACCTGCGCTGGCTGACGAATATCGTCGCCCGCTCGAAAGGCGGCCACATCCAGCCACTGTACGGCATCGGCCTGGAAGAGCAGTTGCCCGAATCCATACTCGACCACTTGCCCGGCTACCGGGGCAACGGTCCCGTGCGCGTGGGCAACCAGGCGCAGGAACACTTCCAGCACGACGTCTACGGCAACATTGTCTTGGGCGCCGCGCAAGCCTTCCTCGATCACCGCTTGTTCCACCGGGCGGGAAAAGCCGAGTTTGCCGCGCTGGAAGCCGTGGGCGACCAGGCCTTCCGCCTGCATGCGGAGCCGGACGCGGGCATGTGGGAACTGCGCACGCGGGCCAGGGTCCACACTTCATCCATGCTGATGAGCTGGGCGGCCTGCGACCGCCTGGCCAAGGTCGCGCATAAACTGGGCCTGGACGACCGCGCTGACCACTGGAACAGCCGCGCGGTGTTGATCCGCGAACGCCTGCTGCGCGAAGCGTGGAGCGAAGAGCGCCAGGCCTTCGCGGAAAGCCTGGGCGGACGCGACCTCGATGCCTCCGTCTTGCTGATGGCGGAAGTCAACTTCATCGACCCCATGGACCCCCGTTTCATCGCCACCGTCGACGCGCTGGAAGCATCGCTGTGCGACGGCCCCTACATGCGCCGCTACGAAGCGCCCGACGACTTCGGCAAACCGGAAACAGCCTTCAACATCTGCACCTTCTGGCGCATCGACGCCCTGGCCCGCATCGGCAGGAAGGACGAAGCGCGCAAGATCTTCGAAACGATGCTAATGGCGCGCAACCACCTGGGCTTGCTGTCGGAAGACACGCACCCTGTGACGGGCGAGATGTGGGGGAATTTCCCGCAGACGTATTCGATGGTGGGACTCATCAACTGCGCCGTGCGGTTGTCGGCGCCGTGGGATAGTGCTATTTAAGTTCACCCCCAAGGCAAGTTCCGGGGTCGGACCCTCAGGGTCCGACCCCAGCTTTCTTGATGTTCGGGGTAATCACGCACCAGCAGGCTCTCGGCGCCCATACAACCTGCACTCCGCCGCCAGCGCCAGCAAGTTCGGGTCGCGCTCGCGGCTGCTCAGCATCAGCAGGGTGATTTGCTGGTGCGAGCCGTAGCGGGCGTCCAGCGGCAGCAGTTCGATGCGCGAGCTGAAGGCGCGCACGCGGCCGGGCAGCAGGCTGTAGCCGATGCCGCCGCTCACCAGGTTGATCAGCGAGAATATGTCGCCCACGCGCATGGCCGTGTCGGGCACGAATCCCGCCAGTTCAAATGCGTGGTTGAAGCTTTGCGAGGTGACGAATCCCTCGTTGAGCGTGACGAATTTGTCGTCGCGCAGCTGCTGCAAGTCCACCGAAGCGGCCCCCGCATAGGGCGAAGCCAGCGGCGCGGCCAGGAAGATGTCGTCCTGGAACAGGGGCACGGCGACCAGACCCGCATGCTGTTCGTCTTCCTGCACGCCGACGATGATGGCGTCCAGCCTGCCATCGGCCAGGCTTTGCAGCAGGTCGCGGTTCGAGCCCAGGGTCAGGTCGATGTCCAGGCCCGGCCGGCGCAGCTTCAGGGCGATCACCAGCTGCGGGATGCAGTGCAGGGTCAGGGAATACAGCGAACCGATCTTCAGGCGCACGGGGTTGATGCCCGACATTTCGCGCACCTTGCGCACGCCTTCCTCGCACTCGGCCAGCGCGCGCCGCGCCGATTCGGCAAAGGTGTAGGCCGCATGCAGGGGGATCAGGCTGCGCCCCTCGCGCTTGAACAGGGGGCAGCGCAAGCCGTCTTCCAGCGAATGCAGGGCGCGGTGCACGCTGACCGTGCTCTGGCCCAGCGCATCGGCCACCCGCGCCAGGTTGTTCAATTCCATAAAGCTGAGAAACACTTCCAGCTTTTTCAAGGTGATTTCTTCGTTGATGGCCATGGCTAGCCTCTTTTATGGCAGTTCATTAACTTCAGGGTAATGAACATGGTAGCAGGTTGATTGTCGCGGTGACGCTTTCGTTCTATCGTCAGGCTTCGATAGCTCATTCCGGAGGCATGATGTCAACCGCCACAGCAGCGCCAGCGCAGCGGCAAAAACAATGGGACACGCGGCGCACGGAGAAGCGCCGTCGTCTCGACGCCGTGCGCCAGTACGCGAGCGGCCCCGTGCTGCAACAGGGCGACATGGTCGCCGTGCTCGAAGCGCTGCTTGCGCCGGGCGACCGCGTCGTCCTCGAAGGCAATAACCAGAAGCAGGCCGACTTTCTCGCCCGCATGTTGACTAAGGTCAACCCCGACAAGATCCACCATCTGCACCTGATCATGCCCAGCGTCAGCCTGCCCGAACACCTGGACTTGTTCGAGCGGGGCATCGCCCGCAAGCTCGATTTTTCCTTTGCCGGCACGCAAAGCCTGCGCATCGCCCAGTTCCTGCAGGATGGTTTGCTGGAAGTGGGTGCCATTCACACCTATATCGAGCTGTATGCGCGCCTGTTCGTCGACCTTACGCCCAACGTCGTCATGGTGGCCGGCTACATGGCCGACCGCCAGGGCAATCTGTACACGGGCCCCAGCACGGAAGACACGCCCACCCTGGTGGAATCGGCCGCCTTCCGCGACGGCATCGTCATCGCCCAGGTCAACCAGATCGTCGACGACGTCAGCGACTTGCCGCGCGTCGACGTGCCCGGTTCGTGGATCGATTTCGTCGTGCAGTCCGACAAGCCGTTTTTCATTGAACCGCTGTTCACCCGCGACCCGCGTGTGATCAAGCCCGTGCACGTGCTGATGGCCATGATGGCGATCCGCGGCGTGTATGAAAAACACCAGGTGCAGTCGCTCAATCACGGCATCGGCTTCAATACGGCCGCCATCGAGCTGATTTTGCCCACCTACGGCGAGCAGCTGGGCTTGAAGGGCAAGATTTGCCGCAACTGGGTGCTCAATCCCCATCCCACCCTGATTCCCGCCATCGAGACGGGCTGGGTCGAGAGCGTGCACTGCTTCGGCGCGGAGCTGGGCATGGAAGGCTATGCGGCGGCCCGGCCCGACGTGTTCTTCACGGGCCGCGACGGCTCCATGCGCTCGAACCGCGCCCTGTGCCAGCTGGCGGGCCAGTATGCGGTCGACCTGTTCATCGGCGCCACCCTGCAGATGGATGGCCTGGGCAACTCGTCCACCGTCACCAACGGCCGGCTGGCCGGCTTTGGCGGCGCGCCCAACATGGGCCACGATCCGCACGGCCGGCGCCACCCGACACCGGCCTGGCTGGACCTGATCGAGACGGACGATCCGCTCGCGCGCGGCAAGAAGCTGGTGGTGCAGATGGTCGAAACGTTCCAGGACGGCGGCCAGCCCACCATCGTCGAATCGCTCGACGCCGTCGCCGTGGGCCAGGCCAGCGGCATGCCGCTGGCGCCCGTGATGATCTATGGCGACGACGTCACCCACGTGCTGACGGAAGAGGGCATCGCCTACCTGTACAAGGCCCGTTCGCTCGACGAGCGCAAGGCCATGCTGGCGGCTGTTGCCGGCGTGACGCCGATCGGCCTGCGGCACGATCCGAAGACGACGGCGAAACTGCGCGCCGATGGCTTGATCGCGCTGCCCGAGGATATTGGCGTGCAGCGCGGTGCAGCGAACCGCTCGCTGCTGGCGGCAAAAAGCATCGCCGACCTAGTCGAATGGTCCGACGGCCTGTATCAACCCCCCGCCAAATTCAGGAGCTGGTAATGATGACCACAATGATGACGACAGTGCCGGTGCAGGTACGCCCTGCGGCGCTGGCGCGGCAGGTGCTGCAGGCGCTGCTCGATGAAGTGACCCTGACGCCGAAACCGGGCCTCGTCGATCTGCGCAGCCGGGGCGCCCACGCGGACTTGAACTGGGCCCTGATGTGCCACTCGGCTTGCGTGCTGCAGCCCGTGTTTGCCGCCATGGCGCAGGCAGGCTGTGACAGCGATGATGACGACGGCCTGCGCCAGCGCATCGGCGCCATCGGCCGCGAAGGCGAGGTGCTGATGCTGGCAGCCACGGACGGCGTGAACACGCACCGGGGCGCCATCTGGGCACTGGGCCTGCTGGCGACGGCGGCGGCGCAGCAGGCCGTCGTCATCATCGCTGTCACAGCCTGCCTGCGCCATGGCGGCAAACACGGGC
>NZ_WFLI01000029.1 GCF_009208555.1 Janthinobacterium violaceinigrum
GACGCCGGCGCGGCGCTGGCCAGGCACGACGCGGCGGCCGTCGCGGCCCTGCAGCGCGCGTGGGGCGCGGCGGAAGGCGAATTGCACCGCCTGATCCAGCTGCGCGTGGACGGCTTTTTCACGCGCATGTGGCTGCACCTGGGCACGGCCGTGCTGCTGCTGGCGATGATACTGGGCCTGGTGTTTTTCGTCGCGCGGCAGATCGCCCTGCCCATCCGCCGCCTGGCGCGCGTGGCACAGGAGGTGCGTGCAACGGGCGACCATAGCCTGCGCGCCATCTGGGACAGCGAGGACGAGACGGGACGCCTGGTCAGCGCCTTCAACACCATGCTGCAGCAGCTCGACTTCCAGCGCATGGCGCAGCAGGAGCTGGTGGCGCGCGCCAGCGCGGCCGACGCGCAGCGCCAGCTGGTCGACGCCATTCCCATCCCGCTGATGGTCACCTCGATCCCCCGCCACTAGGTGCTGCACGCGAACCAGGCCGCGCATGCGTGGCAGGGCAGCCTGGAACGCGACCCGTGGGTGGGCGGCATGAGTCCGCAGGCCCGCTCGCGCTTCTTCCAGCGCTTGAGCGACCTGGGGGCCGTCGACGAATTCGAAGTGTGCTGGAGCGGTGGCGGCACGCCCACCTGGGCCTTGATTTCCGCGCGCCTGATCGACTACCAGGGCCAGCGCGCCGTGCTGTCGACCTTCACGCCGATCAACAAGATGAAGCTGATGGAGTCGCGCCTGGAACTGTGGGCCAAGGTCTTCGAGGCATCGGCCGAAAGCCTGATCGTGATGGATGCCGACATGCGCATCATCACCGTCAACCAGGCTTTCCGCCGCCATTCGCTGTACGACCTGGTGGAGCTGGTCGGCAAGCGCCCGGGCTTCCTGCTGGCGCCGGACAACAGCCCCGAGCAGCTCGACAGCCTGCGCCGGACGCTGGCGCGGCGCGGCTACTGGCAGGGCGAAATCTCGGTGCAGCGCAAGTCGATGGAAAGCTATCCCGCCTGGCTGGTGATGAACGCCGTGCGCGACCTCGATGGCGTGACCACGCATTTCATCGCCAGCTCGCTCGACATCAGCGAACGCAAGGCCAGCGAGCGGCAGATCGAGCACATGGCCCACCACGATGCGCTGACGGGCCTGGCGAACCGCCACGTGTCGAAGCTGCGCCTGGCGGCCGCCATTGCGCAGGCGCGCCGCAGCGGCGAAAAGGTGGGCGTGCTGTTCGTCGACCTGGACCGCTTCAAGCACGTCAACGATGCGCTGGGCCACCATGTGGGCGACGCGCTGCTGCAATCGGTCTCAAAGCGCCTGCTGCAGCTGGTGCGCGAAGGCGATACCGTCAGCCGCCTGGGCGGCGACGAATTCGTCGTCATCCTCAACGGCATCGGCGACGCGCAAGCCATCGCCGCGCTGCTCGACGCGCGCCTGATACCGGCCATGCGCGAGCCGCACCAGGTGGAAGGCAACGAACTGTATGTCTCGTGCAGCGTGGGCGTGGCCGTCTACCCGGACCACGGCGACGACATGGATACCCTGATGCGCCACGCCGATGCGGCCATGTACCAGGCCAAGAGCGGCGGGCGTGATCACGCGCGCATGTTCACGCCGCAGATGCAGGAACAGCAATTGCAGCAGCTGCACCTGGAAAGCGATCTGCGCCACGCCGCCGAGCGGCAGGAACTGGTGCTGTATTACCAGCCGCGCATCGATGCCAGGAGCGGCTGCCTGAATGGCGTGGAAAGCCTGATCCGCTGGCAGCATCCGCAGCACGGCCTGATCGCGCCCGACAGCTTCATACCCGCCGCCGAGGAATCGGGCCTGATCGTCTCCATCGGCGCATGGGTCATCCGCGAAGCGTGCCGCCAGCAGGTGGCCTGGCGCGAGGCGGGCATGGGCGACATCGCCGTGTCGATCAACCTGTCGGCCATTCAGCTGAAAAGCGGCGGCCTTGCGGCCACCTTGCGCGAGGTGCTGCGCGAGTTTGCCGTCACGCCGGGACAGGTCGAATTCGAACTGACCGAATCGATCCTGATGGACAATGTGGACGACACCATCGCCACCCTGCACGCCATCAAGGCGCTGGGCTTTGCGCTGTCGATCGACGATTTCGGCACCGGCTATTCGAGCCTGAACTACCTGTGCCGCTTCCCGCTCGACAAGCTGAAAATCGACATGAGCTTCGTGCAGGACATCCACGGTTCGCCGCAGAATCTGGCCGTGACGAAAACCATCGTCGGCCTGGGCCACACCCTGGGCTTGAGCGTCACCGCCGAGGGCGTGGAAAGCGCGGCCGATGCCGACGTGCTGCGCCACGCCGGCTGCGACGAATTGCAGGGCTACTATTTTGCCCGCCCCATGCCGCAGGCGCAGTTCATCGTATGGCTGGCGCAAAGCGCCGCGCCGCGCGCCGCCTGACACCTCTCCTGCAGCACGCGCGGCCCGCCGAAAACGCGCGGTACGCCGCCAGGGCGCATGGATGCAGCAGGGATACCGGAATTGATATGGACATCGCAAAAGAAGTCATTTGTGGGGCAAAGTCATTCCCCCTACCATGCTTCCTGAGCAAGTTTCAGCTCTGGCGGCGACTGCCGCAGCGTTCTCAACATAACTAAAATACAGGTGGAGACAAGATGAAGCAATTGATGGCAACGGGCACCCGCACGTCCCGGCAAAACACGCGGCCGACCTTGAAGGCCACGGTGGCCGCGCTGGCCGGCGCGGGCTTGCTGAGCAGCGCTTCCGTCTGGGCGCAACAGGCGCCCGTCATGGCGCCCCCGGCGGACGAAACGGCACCGGCAGCGGCAGCGGCAGCAGCGCCGGAAGCCGCCGCCGACAATGCGGGCATCGCCGTGGTGGCCGTCACGGGCGTGCGCCGCGCCGCGCAGAGCGCGCAGACGATCAAGAAAAACAACGACCAGGTGGTCGACTCCATCGTCGCCGATGAAATCGGCAAATTCCCCGACAAGAACGTGGCCGAAATCCTCGGCCGCGTAACGGGCGTGCAGATCCGCCGCGAAGGCGGCGAGGCGGGCTCCGTCATCATCCGCGGCCTGCCCGGCGTGGTGACCCTGCTCAATGGCCGCGAAATGTTCACTTCCGTGGGCCGCAGCCTGTACCTGGCCGACATCCCGACGGCCATGCTGCAGCGCGTGGACGTGTATAAATCGCAGGGCGCCGACATGGTCGAAGGCGGCACGGCCGGCGTGGTCGACGTGCGCACCAACCGCCCGTTCGACTTCAAGGGTTTCACGGCATCGGGCAACGTGCGCGCCGAGCACCGCGACAAGTCCGGCTCGACGGACCCGAACGTCAGCGGCATGGTGTCGAACCGCTGGAAGACGCCGTACGGCGAGTTCGGCGCCCTGCTCGGCCTGTCCTACCAGCGCAGCAAATACTATGACGAGACGATCTGGAACGCCGAACCCGTCAAGCGCCCCGAAGCGGGCAATATCACAGGTCCCGATTCCGTCGGCATGATCCCCACCGTGGGCGACCGCAAGCGCTACGCGGCGAATGCGGCCTTCCAGTGGCGCCCGAACTCGCAGGTGGAAGTATATGCGGAAGGCATGTCGACCCTGATCAAGCACGCGTTCGACAGCCAGTTCTTCGTCGGCTCGCTGCCCTGGGGCCAGAACCCGGACATCACCCTGATCCCCGGCACCAATCAGGCGGCCACGGTGGGCAAGATCGACGGCCCCTGGTCGCCGTTCACGCTCGGTTCGACCCAGGCGCGGCGCGACCGCTCGATCGGTTCGCAGGGCGCCATCGGCGCGCGCTGGGACATCACGCCGCAGCTGCGCGCCACCACGGAACTGGCGCGCACGGTCAGCAACTTCGAGCGTGAATTTCCCATCCTCGACTTCCTCGCCCATCCGACCAGCGTGATCGGCAGCACGAACGTCAACGGCGGCGCGCAGATCAGCTACCCCGGCTACAACATGCTGGACCCGAAGAACTACACCCTGCTGGGCTTCTACGACAACCACAGCCACGACGAAGGCAGCTCCACCGACTGGCGCGGCGACCTCACGTACGACATGGACAGCACGGGCTTCTTCCGCGAATTTTCGGGCGGCGTGCGCATCGCCAAGCGCAAGGCCGAATCGATCCGCGAAAAAAATGGCCAGGGCGGACTGACGTCGATCATGACTGCGGACGCGATTCCCGGCCTGGCATGCGCCTCGCACGGCAACACGGGCAACTTCGGCCTGCAAAGCTGGCTCACGCCCTGCCGCGACTTCATGCTCAACAACACGGCCGTGCTGCGCCAGCTGTTTACGGGCAGCAGCGAACGCAGCGCGGACGATCCTATGACCCACTACAAGGACGTGGAAAAAACCAATGCCGTCTACGGCAAGGCGCGCATCGGCTTCGACGTGGCGCAGGTGCCCGTCGATGGCACTGTCGGCGTGCGTGTCGTGCAGACCAAGCAGGACCTGCAGGGCAACTCCGCGCAAAACGGCATCATCACGCCGGTGCGGGTGCAAACGTCGGATACGGACGTGCTGCCCAGCATGACCCTGAAAGCCATGCTGCGCCAGGACCTGATCGCCCGCATGACGGCCGGCAAGGCCGTGCAGCGCCCCAACTTCGCCGACTTCAACCCCGGCGTGAGCCTGGGCCAGAGCCTGGAGATGGTGCGCCCGACGGGCGGCGGCGGCAATCCCGACCTGAAACCCGTGGAAGGCAAGAATCTCGACGTGGCGCTGGAATGGTATTTCGCGCAGACGGGCTCCGTCACGGCCACCGTGTTCCGCCATAACTTCAAGAATTACATCCTGTCCGGTTCGGCCAAGGAAACGTATGGCGGCATCGAGTACGACATCACGCGTCCCCGCAACACCTCGAAAGGCCATCTGCAAGGCGTGGAAATGGCCTACCAGCAGTTCTACGACAAGCTGCCCGGCTGGATGAGCGGCCTAGGCCTGCAGGCCAACGCCACCTACATGACGGGCGAACTGGAAGAACTCGATGGCGGCGTGCATCCGTTCACAGGCATGTCGAAGTGGTCGGCCAATATCGTCGGCCTGTACGAACAGGGACCGTGGTCGGCGCGCCTGGCCTACAGCTGGCGCGACAAGTACGTCGACGACTACAACTACCGCGGCAAGGGCATCCACCTGACAGTGGCGCCAACCAAGACCCTGGACGCGTCGGTGTCGTACAAGCTCAACCCGAATACGACGGTGACCCTGGACGCGAACAACCTGCTCGACTCGACCTACCGCGACTACCACGACACGCCGGACTATGTGCGCGATGTGCGGCGCTATGACAAGGTTGTCGGCCTGTCGGTACGCTGGAGCTACTAACAACACCCAGGGCGTTATTGCCGCGCCTCGCCCTGGACGTTTTCAGCATTGGCAGTAACACCTGACCAACCCGGCTGCGCGGCAGTGATGCTTTTGCCAGGCGTCGAAACGTCGTTGATATTCATAGTTTTTCTTCCTTCGAGGGTTTTCAGCGCCAGCCGGCAACGGTTGGCGTTTTTTTGCCTTGTGGAATCTATCCGACATCGGAATTGATTTGGCGCAAAGTGCCGCCGCCGGCGCGCTTTTATGCTGTCAGCTTGACTAGCGAACCCGGCGGGGACAGCATGCACAATGCACGGCACGTCGATGCACAGTTATTTCAACCCGATATCCCGGTACGACTCGACATGCGCACGGCGGCGCTGGTCGAGCATGCGCTGGCCTTGCAGGAAATGGCCGGCACGGGCGCCGCCGCCCTGTTCCTGCATTGCCACGACGTGCCGCTGCCCACCGCCTTGCGCGTGCTGACGACGGGCCCGCGCCGCAAACCGGCCGGACCGCACCTGTTTGCCCGCCTGCGCCCGCGCACGGCCGCCCGGACGCAAGGTTTGCCGCTACCGGCGCGCTGACGAATCCTGTACCATCGCCGCAACCCATTAGACGAGGCACGGCGATGCAGGCAGCGACACCCAACGACCCCTATGCGGCCTTGATGGCCCTGATCAAGGCGCGCCATGCGGAACTGAGCCCGCAATTCCAGGCCGGCGCCCGCTACCTGGCCGACCATCCGGACGAGGTGGCCGTGTCGTCGATGCGCAGCATTGCCGCGCGCGCCCAGGTGCAGTCGGCCGCCCTCGTGCGCCTGGCGCAGCAGCTGGGCTTTGCCGGCTGGCCGGAGCTCAAAGCCATCTTCGTGGAACGCCTGCGCGCGGGCCCGGCCGGCTACGCGGCCAAGGCCGATGCGCTCGCCGGCAAGGAGGGGGACCTGGTCACCGAGGTATTCACGGTGCAGCAGCGCAACCTGGCCGCCACGGAAAGCGCCAACCACGCCGCCCTGGACGGGGCCGCCAAGCTGCTGCAGGCGGCGCCCCGCGTGCACGTGGCGGGCTTTCGCGCCGCCCACCCCATCGCCTATACCCTGCACTACCTGTACCGGCTGCTGCGCCCCAGCGTGCAGCTGCTGAGCGGCCAGGGCGGCACCCTGGAAATGGACTTGCGCGCCCTGCAGGCGGGCGAAGCCGTCGTCGTCGTCAGCTTCGCGCCGTATTCGAGCGAAGCGCTGCTGGTGGCGCAGGCGGCGCGCCAGGCCGGCTGCCGACTTATCGCCATCAGCGACAGCGCCATGTCGCCGCTGGCCCTGCAAGCCGACGCCAGCATCGTCATTGCCGTCGACAGCCCCTCGTTCTTCCCCTCCATCGTGGCCGGCGTCGCGGCCGTGGAAAGCCTCGTGGAATTGCTGGTGGCGCGCGCGGGACCGGATGCCGTCACGGCCATCGGCGCGGCGGAAAACCAGCTGCGGGCGCTGGGCGCCTACGCAAAAACACCAAACGATGTAAATTAAAAATAAATACATCAAACGTTGCATAGCGGCGCAACGCATCCTATAATCGGTATTCCCCCTTGCCGATATGAAAGCGATGCCATGAGCCATGTCTTCCACCGCAGCTTGAGTACCAGCTATCCCGTCGCTGCGGGCGGCGACGGTCCCTACCTGATCGATGCCGACGGCAAGCGCTACCTGGACGCCTGCGGCGGCGCGGCCGTCTCCTGCCTGGGCCATGCGGATGCGGCCGTGATCGCCGCCGTGCAGCAGCAGGTGGCCACGATGGCCTACGCGCACAGCTCGTTCTTCACCAGCGAGCCGATGGAGCAGCTGGCCGATTTCCTCGTCGCCCGGGCGCCAGCGGGCATCGACAGCGTGTATTTCGTCTCGGGCGGCTCGGAAGCGGTGGAAAGCGCGCTGAAAATGGCGCGCCAGTATTTCGTGGAACGGGGCCAGCCGCAGCGCCGCCACGTCATCGCGCGCCGCCAGAGCTACCACGGCAACACCCTGGGCGCGCTGGCCACGGGCGGCAATGCCTGGCGCCGGCAGCAGTTCGAGCCCTTGCTGATCGGCGTCACCCATGTGTCGCCCTGCTACGCCTGGCGCGACCAGGCAGCCCATGAAACGGATGGAGACTACGTGACACGCCTGGGCCAGGAGCTGGAAGACCATATCGCCGCACTGGGCGCGGACAAGGTCATGGCCTTCATCGCCGAACCCGTCGTCGGCGCCACGGCCGGCGCCCTGCCCGCCGTCGCCGGCTACTTCCAGCGCATGCGCGAGATCTGCCAGCGCCACGGCATCCTCCTGATTCTCGACGAAGTCATGTGCGGCATGGGGCGCACGGGCAGCCTGTTTGCCTGCGAGCAGGAAGGCGTCACCGCCGACCTCATCTGCATCGCCAAGGGCCTGGGCGCCGGCTACCAGCCCATCGGCGCCGTGATGGTGTCGCAGGACATCCGCGACACGATTCGCGCCGGCACGGGCTTCTTCCAGCACGGCCACACCTACATCGGCCACGCCACGGCCTGCGCCGCCGCCCTGGCCGTGCAGCGGCAGATCGAGGAACGCGATTTATTGGCCAACGTGCGCGCCATGGGCGCCTTGCTGGAACAGCGGCTGCACCAGCGCTTCGACGACCATGCGCACGTGGGCGACATCCGCGGACGCGGCCTGCTCCTGGGTCTGGAACTGGTGCAGGACCGCACCAGCAAGCAGCCGTTCGACCCCGCCCGCCGCCTGCACGCGCGCATCAAGGCGCACGCCATGCAGGGCGGGCTGATGTGCTATCCCATGGGCGGCACCATCGACGGCCTGCACGGCGACCACATCCTGCTGGCGCCGCCCTACATCATCGACGCCAGCCATGTCGACGAGATCGTCGACAAGCTGGGCGCGGCCATCGACGCGAGCCTGGCCTAAGCGCGCCCGCTGTTGCCCACGGTGGACATCAGGCTGGCGCCGCAGCTGGTCTTGTGTCCCTCGAAGGCCACGGGCAGGCCATCGATCAGCACCCGCGGATCGCCCTCGGCGATCACGCAGCGCACATGGCCCTTGATCGGGCAGACGCAAGGATCGCCCTTGCGCGCCACGGCCACACCCAATACCGTGCTGTTCGGCGCCGCCCCCACCACCTTGCCGCCATGGCTGGTGGGGTCGTTCAGGCGGATCACGCCACGCATGCTCTTCTCCCTCGATGTATCAAACGTCTCATTGCGAAAACCCCTGGTAATACTCGGGCGCATCGTGGCGCAAGCCCCACCACGGCAAATAGGCATGGTTGCCGCCGCGCGCGCGGAACCATGGCTTGTCAGGCCGGATCGGTCGCGCGACGGCAGGCGGCGCCACCACCAGCGCCACGGGTGCCGACAGGTCGCTGGTGCCGGCCACCAGCACGGGCTTACCGAAATGATGCGCATAGGCGATGCCCAGCGCCACATTCGTCAGGGCCGTGCCCGCGCCCGTTTCGCCCAGCACGGCAGTCAGATTGAAGCTTTGCTTGAGTAAGTCGAATTCCGGCAATTGCACGGTAAGCGTCTGCGCCAGCGCACCCAGCCGTTCGGAAGAATCCTTGTGCGTATTGCCCGCATCGTGAATCAGATAGCCGATGTCGATATCTTGCCTGTTGGCCTTCGCCGCCGCCTCCTCGATGGCTGCCGTCCACGCCTGCACCAGCCGCGACGGTTCACCTTTTTTGGCATCAAAATCCGCCGCCTGTTTCGTGCTCGGATAGCCAAGCCACGCCAGCGGCGCCCGCTCCGTCTTGTAGTCCGGGCCGGCCAGCACCAGTAGCACCAGGTTCTCGTTGATCTGCCGGTCCAGGGGCCGGCTGGGCGCATCCCAGTTCATGGCCCAGACGGTTTCCTTCGGGTGGCTTTGCAGGTAGTCGAGCGCCGCGGACAAGGAGGTAAAGCCGGCGTTGGGGCCGCCCATGGTAATGCGGACATCGGGCGGGGTGGAGCGGGTCCAAAGGGTGGGAGAATGGACGTTGCCAATGCTAAAAGTATCGGCAACATATTCCCGGACGAAGTTGGCCGCTTCCACTGGATCGAGCTTGCCTTCGGGCAAAGCATATTCAATATGGATGCCGGCCAGCTCGCGCCAGCGTGACTTGTTTTCAGTTGAATGGACGTTGTAGAAATACTCTGGGTCGGAATAATACACATCATGAAAACGGTCGAACATATCTTCAATATATTTATGATGGTATCCAAGGAAGGTTTCAGAACCATTATTTCCTACTGCAATAGAGGCAATACTTTGCAGCTTGGTATATTTCTCGGGTTTTTCCCTGACCATCTCATCGTCCGGATTCGGCCGCACCAGTCCCATAGTCCACAGCAATTGCCACTGTGTCGAGTAATCCCGACGTTGCAGGGGATTCAGCCATTGCAGCCCCACCACCTGCGCCATCAACGGGCCGCTGCGTGCCACCGTCGCCTCCTGCAAGGGTGGCGTCGCGCACGCGCCAAGCAAAAGCGACATGAGAACACCGATCAGCGCCCTCATTGCGAAAACCCCTGGTAATACTCGGGCGCATCGTGGCGCAAGCCCCACCATGGCAAGTAGGCATGGTTGCCGCTGCGTGCGCGGAACCATGGCTTGTCAGGCCGGATCGGCCGCGCGACGGCAGGCGGCGCCACCACCAGCGCCACGGGGGCCGACAGGTCGCTGGTGCCGGCCACCAGCACGGGCTTGCCGAAATGATGTGCGTAGGCGATGCCCAGCGCCACGTTTGTCAGGGCCGTGCCCGCGCCCGTTTCGCCCAGCACAGCAGTCAGATTGAAGCTTTGCTTGAGGAAGTCGAATTCCGGCAATTGCAGGGTGAGCGTCTGCGCCAGTGCACCCAGCCGTGCGGAAGAATCCTTGTGCGTATTGCCCGCATCGTGGATCAGATAGCCGATGTCGGTATCTTGCCTGTTGGCCTTCGCCACCGCCTCCTCGATGGCTGCCGTCCACGCCTGCACCAACCGCGGCGGTTCGCCCTTTTTAGCTTCAAAATCCGCCGTCTGTTTCGTGCTTGGGTAGCCAAGCCACGCCAGCGGCGCCCGCTCCGTTTTAAAGTCGGGACCGGCCAGCACCAGCAGCACCAGATTTTCGTTGATCTGCCGGTCCAGGGGCCGGCTGGGCGCATCCCAGTTCATGGCCCAGACGGTTTCCTTCGGGTGGCTTTGCAGGTAGTCGAGCGCGGCGGCCAAGGAGGTAAAACCGGCGTTAGGGCCGCCCATGGTGACGCGAACGTCGGGTGGGGTGGAGCGGGTCCAAAGGGTGGGAGAGTGGACGTTGCCGATGCTAAAAGTTCTCGCTATGCGCCCACGAACAAATTCTGTCGCCTCAACTGGATCCAGTTTCCCTTCTGGCAAAGCATATTCGATATGGATGCCAGCCAGTTCACGCCAGCGTGATTTATCCTTGGTTGAATGAACGTTATAAAAATAGTCCGGATCTGAGTAATATACATCATGGAGTAAACTCATCAATTTACTGATATATTTTTCATGATAACCATTAATTGATTCTGATCCATCATTTCCCGCCGCGATAGATGCAATACTCTGGAGTCTAGAGTATTTGTCAGGTTTTTCTTTGACCATCTCGTCATTCGAATTCGGTTTAACCAACCCTAGCATCCAAAGCAGTTCCCACTGTGTTGGGTAATCCTTACGCTGCAAAGGATTTAGCCATTGCAAACCAACGACTTGGGCCATGAATGGCCGCGCAATTGGGGTAGGAGCATTTGGAGCTACAGATACCATGTTTGTGCTTGTAGACGTACGCAATCGTACACAGGCTGACAGAATCAAAACAATCAGAAACATACCTAGTCCATAAAAAAATATAGATCTAACCACGGCACAGCCTCCAATAAAATTAGAACGACTTTGACTTTGCAATACACTGAAAATAAAATTTCCCGCCATAAAGAATTGGTTTTAGCCAAATGCTCGTTCACCGGAATTGGGATGCGAATCAAGCGCAGGGTTTTCTCGCACATCAACTATCGATGCAGGAAGGCTCCCATCCCCACCGGTTAGCTGCGTCCATTCCATGATGGTCACCTGATAGAATTTCCCTTCAATAAAATATTCCTCAAATAATTTGGCTGACTCTTCTTTACTCAGCACCTCCAACAACCTCCAATCCGCCGCCACCCGCAACTTGCGCAACTGGTCGGCCTTGATACGGCACACGCCCACCGCCACGTCATACGCGAGCGCCCGCTCCGCGTGCATGGGATTGGTCAGGATGGAGGAATGGTCGGTGGCGTAGGCGCCCGCCTGGCTGGCCATCATTTCGCCGATGCGCGTGCTGCGCCATTGCTGGTAGCCGGCGTCTGGCGTGACGTTGGGCATTTCCTGCTGGACTTTCTGGCCAGCCGGACTTTTCCCTTCCCGCACCGCCTGGGCGCGTATCACCGCGCGCTGTTCGAACCGCAAACGCGCTTCGTCGTCGGCCGTGCCCCTGGCGCTGTCCATGCGCCTGGCCTCGTCTTTTCCCGCCTGCCCCTGCAAACCGCCAGGCGGGATGGCATGATCGGCAAGGTAATCGTCGCCGGCAGCGCGCTGCTTGCCCGCCTGGCGCGATTCGCCGGGCGGATCGTAGCCTTCGTCGAATTCCTCGCTGGTCTGGCCAAAGCGCAAGGACTGCGGCTTGAATGGCGAAACCAGGTCGGGGGCGCGCAGTTCGATTTTCCAATCCTTGTGGGGCGAGGCATTGCAGGGGCTGCGGGCCAGGCCCGTCATCACGATGAGCAGGGGCGCCAATCCCACCGTCAGGATGGTGGAAAAGGCGCCTTCGCTGGCCTCGACGCCCTGCTTGACGGAGTACGACGCATATTTCTGCGCCGGAAACCAGAAGTCCTTGCCGCCCGGCGCAGGCTTGCGCCAGTGATCGGTCCAGTAGTGATAGCTGCCTTGCTTGCCCACCTCGAAACCCTGGGCAAACACGCGCTGCACGCACACGCCTGCCGCCTCGGTGGCGGCCAGCTCGCCGCCGTCCTTGCTGTCCTTGTCCAGCGAGCCCGACAGGCCGCGCCAGCCGATGCCCTCGATGGCCACGGACGACACCACCACGTCGTGCGGATTGCAATAAATGGTCACCCTGCCATACGATGACTTCTTGCCGCCGCGCGCGGCACCCGCAATCCCGTATTGCTCACGGTCTTTGGCAGCGGAAAAACCATGCTGCAGGTTGGCCATGCAGCGGTCGATTTCCTCGTCTGTCTGCAGCTCGCCCAAGGTGGCGCGCTGGCGGATGATGGCAAAGAAGTTTTTCAAGGTGGCTATGCGCGCCTGCACCGTCACCCTTCCCATGCTGCCGTCCGCCGCGCGCAGATTGCTGGCCACCCAGTTCTCGGAGCTATTGCGTTTCGCCAGGCTGTACGGCGAATTGCAGATGACGTAGTTATCGGCCACGCAGGGAACGCCATCCACCTTGGGCAGGCCCGCGCCGAGAAAGGCGGCTGCCATCGCCACCATCGTGCCCTGGCTGTGGCACACGATGGTGACCGGCACGTCGGCCTGCTGCTGGCGGATGGCTTCCACCAGCCTGGCCAGGCGATAGGCGGCCAGCACGAAATACGGGCGCGGCGGGCAGCTGTACACTTGCCGTTCCGGGAAGGGATTCATGTGCTGGATCTTGTTCCACAAAAATAAATCCTCGCTCAGCCCCTCCTTCCACAGGTCGGCCAGCGCGCTGCAGCCATTGGCAAACGGGCCGCCGCCCCAGTAATCCTGTTCATTCAGGTAGATGCCCTTGCCGTATTTCTGCAGTTCTTCGCCGGACGCCTTGTAGCCCCAGCGAAAGCGGATCACGGGAGAAAACGTGCCGGCGTCGCGGATCAGGGTATCGGCCGACATCTCCGGATGGAGAAAGCCTTCGGCCGTGATCTCGGCGCCATAATTGACCGCCTTCAGTTCGCCGCCTTCCACGCCACGGTGCTGCATATGATGGCAGGAACGCTTGAGGCGCTCGTTGAGGCCGTTGCACAAGCCCTCTTCGGCCGCCGCGTACCACTCGCCGTCGGAATTGACGCCGTGCACGAAGATCATGATGCCGGGCAGCGGCAGTTGCTGCAGCGTGTCCCGGTCGCTGCTCTGGAAATTGGCGTTGCAGGAAAACTGGCCGAGGATATCGATTTGAGGGTCGTCGCACAGCGGCGGGTGGGGATCAAACTGCATGGCGCGGTCTCCAAGGTCGGATTTCAGGAACGGCGGCGGAAGAAGAATCCCTTCAGCCGCTGCAGATGGTCGGTTGCCAACTTCGGCCCGCGCCCATCGGCATCGCTGACGCCCGTCAACGGACTGTCGCCTTCGCGCTCGATGTGCACTTCCACGCCTTCGACGGGCAAGCCGTCGGTGGGGCGCAGCAAGCGCGGCACGCGGCCCAGCTCGCCTTCGCCGAAAGTGGGCAGCTCGCCTTTCATGCTGGCCGGACCATTCCAGTGGTGGCCATCGGTTTTGACCGTCAGCGCACCGGGACCGCCCAGTTCGACCGTGCCGCCGGACAGTTTCAGGTAGGCGCCGCCCGCCGTCATGAAGGTGATCTCGTCCTGTGCCACGCCGACCAGGCGCGTGCCTGCCGTCAGGCGGATGTCCTTGGCAGCGTCCGCCTGCAACAAATCATGCTGGCTTTGCAGCAGGAACTTGCCGAAATGGGCCACCTGCACGATGCCATCCTGGTGCGCGAACAGGGAAATACCCTTGCCCGCGTTGACGTTGCAGCGCTGGGCCGCGCTCAGTTGCAGATGCTGCTGGGCTACCAGGTCGATATTCGCACCCGCGTTGCCAGCGATGGTCCTGGGCGTGCTCAGCGCCACGCCCTCGGGCGCCGTGATGCTGATGGCGGGCTGGTCGGCGGTGATGGCGGCCCCCAGCGCCTTGCTGCCGGCCGCGTCCAGCGCCAGCGCCTGATGTTGGGCGGCAAACTCGCCCAAGGAGCTCAACAATTCCAGACATTCCTTCATCACGGCGGCATGCTCGCTGCCGTCAAGCTGCTTGCCGCTGGCGCCCAGCTGTTTCCAGGCCGAAATCAGCAGCGAGCGAGCCGTGCGCACGCTGCCGCTGGCGTCGCTGCGCAATTCAAAGCCGTCGCCGCGCTGCTGCCCTGCCCCATCGCTGCGCGGCTCGGTCAGGTAGCCGAGGTTCAACTGCGTGGCCGCCTGGTCGCTGGCCAACTGCGCGCTGATCTGCGATGGCGTATCGTCAAAGCACAGCTGGTTGCCGCGCCCGCCCCGCACTTCGCGGCTGCGCATGCCGGACAGGTAACGGTTGCCAGGCAAGGCGCCGCGCGCGCTCAGGCCCGGCGGCGCGCCCACGGCGTTGTACAGCTGGCCGACGATGATGGGCCGGTCCGGGTCGCCGCCGAGAAAATCGATCAGCACTTCCGCGCCGATGCGCGGCAAGGTCACGGTGCCGCATTGTGTGCCGCTGCCCGGGCCATTGCCGCTCCAGTTCGATGCCACGCGCACCCAGGCCGAATCGCGCTCCGTATCGGAGGCGCCTGTACCGTTGGCATGTGCGTGGTCCGGCGCGCGCGTGGCGCCAAAACGCACCTTGACCCTTCCCAGCGCATCGCAATGCACCTCTTCGCCGGCAGGCCCCACGACCAGCGCGCTTTGCAGGCGCACGACGGGGAATTCGCTGCGCGGATCAAAGGCAGGGACGATGGCGATGCCGCGCCGCACGCAGGTAAAACGGTTGCGGTAGCGCAAGGCCGCCTGGCCATCGGCGCCTGCCCTTTGCGCCAGATCAATATCCCACTGCCAGCCGCTCTGCGCAAACAGGCGCCCCACTCGCGCCTCTAACCCTGTCGGCAAGTTGTTGCTGGCCGCCACGCTCAAGGCCGTGAGGACGAAACTGCGCTCGGCGGCCGGGTGGCTGTCGATGTCGGCATGCCCTTCCAGGCTGAACCATTGGCCCGCGCAAAAGTCGCGCACGCAGCCTTCGCCCTGGAAGCACTTGCTGTCCATATCGTGGCGCGCCATCGCCAGCTGGCCCAGTTGCCGCAAGTCGTCATTGCTGCCGGCGGCCAGCGGCGGCTCCACGATATAGTCGTCAAGACTCGCTGCCAGGCGGTTGCCATTGCTGCCCTGATCCACGCTGCCGTGTGACTGCGTGGCCATGAACTGCGGGCTGTGCGGGTGGCCATCGTCCCAGCTGTAGCGTTCGGACTTTCCCGGTTGCAACCGGCGCACGGCGCTCCAGGCCGTCACGGCATCCCTTTCTTCGGAGGCATCATCGCGGTGATAACGCACCGTGCCGGCCGCGTTGTGCGCCAGGCGGCTGGCGTCGTCGAACAGCAGCAGGGTATGCACGGGCGTGGCAGCGGCGTTCGGGCCGGCCGGCGCTCCCGCCTGGAAGCACCAGGCGATACCGCGGCGCCGGAGCAAGCGGCGGATAAAGGCGGCATCGGATTCATTGTGCTGCATCGTGAATTCGCGCGCAGGCAGACTGCGTGCCGCCAGCGCCGCATCGATGGCAAGATCCAGGCTGGCGGCGAGCACGCTATTGCCCTGCCGCCATTCGTCAAACAGAAGTTGGACAATCTGCAATTCATGTTTGTTGCGAAACACGCGCGTGTTGATGCGTTTTTCCAGCAATGCCAGGCCATCGCGCAGCACCAGCTGATAGGTGGCCAGGCCGCCATCGCTTTGCCCGGCACACGCTTCGGCGACGATGCCGCAGACCCTGCGCAGCCGTCCCTGATCGGTAACGATCTGCAATTCGGCCGGCACGGCGATGAACTGTTTCAGCGGCAGCTGCGCCTCGGTGGCCACGCACAGGATGCGGTATTCCAGGCCGCCGCAGATGGCCTCGCTGCCGCTGATGCGCTGCGGCAGCAAGACATCGTCGTTAATGCCTTCCGGGTAAGCGAGGCGCAGCCGCAAGGCGCGGTTGCTTGCATTCAAATCCTTGTTCACGGCCAGCCATTGCGCGAAGTCTTCCATGGGTTTCTTCCTTCCAGCATTCATCGGAGTACGGCATACAGGCGGTCTCAGGCGGAACCCTCGAATCGCAGCTCGTAATGCATGTCGTCACGCTCACGGGCCGGCAATTTGTCGGCCAGGAAGGCATCCTCGGCCAGGCAGGCGCCCTTGCCCAGGACACATGTACGAACGTCTTCCCGGCGCAGCACCAGGCGTATTTCAAAGCTCATGCAGGGCAAGCCAAACAGCGCCAGCATCTGGCGCAGGGCCAGCGCACCGGGCCGGCCGGGCAAGAAGTCTTCGTAGGCGCGGCGTGCCAGCGGCCCCAGCACCAGGCGCACGCGCAAGTCGGCGCGCCGGCAGCGCTCGCCCAGCATGGCGCCGTGCCCCAGCCGGGCAGGCGCCGTGGCCAGCACAGCGCGCTCCTGCGGCGCGCGCCGGAACCAGCTGCCAACAAAACGCTGCAAACGCACGGGCACGCCGAAATACTCGGCCAGCACCGCCTGCAGCACGTCGGCCGCCACGGGCCGGTGGCGCAGCAAGGCCGCGTAATGGGCCAGCACATGCGCAGGCAAACCATCCGCCTGCCTGGCCACCTCGGCGGGCCAGGCGCCCGCCAGCGCCAGTTGCAAGGGCAGGAAATCGCCGCCGTCGGCGTCCTGCTGGCATTCGATGCGGTAGCGGGCCCAAGCCTGATAAAACAGGACCAGCGCCCGGTGCGACAAGGTATCGAGCCAGTCACGGGGACCACCATCGCCCGTCTGCCGCTCGTGGCGGGCCAGCGTTTCCGTGTAATGCAGCGGCATACTGCCATGCACGCCCAGGAAGCCGACCATGGCTGCGCGCACATGCACCTGCGTCTCGCCGTCCGCCTGCGATTCCAGCCACAGCTGTTCGATTTCTCCCGGCGCAAACGACAGCGACGCGCTGCCATGCAGGCGCAGGCAATCGCGAAACACTTGCTCCTCTGAAATGCCTTGCTGCATCATCCAGGCACACAACAAGCGCACCGCCTGAAAGAAACCGGTGCCGGACGGATCGGCCATCAGGCGCGCGATTACACCAGCGTCTGGCTTCCATTGCGGGGCAGACAACACAGCAACTCCTTTCCAGTCTTTTGCGACAGGACGATCAGGCGGGTAAACGAACCCAGGTGCACGTACAGCCCGAGAAAGCGCTCGATGACCTGGGCAAACGCATGCAAGCCGCTGCCGACAAAGGCGTCCTCGTCGACGGACAGCAGCACGTCGATGCCGAAGACCAGGCTGCCGCCCGCCTCGTCGTGCAGCCAGGTACTGGCGGTGCGCTGGCGCAATCCGCTCATGCCCGCGATCTGGCGCGCGGCACTGGCCGAACCGGGCAAGTTGTACAACTCGAGTATTTGCTTGAAGAGCGGCAAGCCCTGTTCATTCAGCGACTGATGATTGAGGGACAATTGCGCGATCAGCCGCCAGTGCGACGCCGCGCCCGCAGGGAAACGGCAAGGCGTGCCAGGCTTGCGCAGCAGGCGCACCGGCAAGGCGCTGGCGACGCCGTCATGATGCAGGTCGCCCGCGGCATTGCCGAACACCAGACGGCCCGGCAAGTCGCGGTTGCTGCAGGTCAGCATGATGGATACCGTTTGCGTCGCATCGTGCAGCGGCTGCATGGCGCCGTCGACAAAGGCGATACGCATGTCGTAGCCGGGATTGCTCAACGCCATGTCCTCGTCGCGCCGCGTCACCCAATAGCGCCCCTGGCGTCCGCCCGCCTCGCCATGGCGCATCGAATAAAACGGGTGGAATGCATCGACCGTGCTGCCCTGCGCCGCTTCACCTAGCACATGCACGCTGTCGACGCTGTGGATATCGTAGCAATGCGCCTGCCTGACCGATGGCAGCAGCACATGGTCGGCGCTCGCGTGCGTCAGGCGGATGGGATTGGCCGCCTGGCGGAACAGGTTGACGACAGGCGTGCATCCCGGCACCAGATGCCTTGCGGACAAGGGGCGCAAGATGCGCGCGACATCCGCATCGGCCTGCACGTCGGCCAGCAGCAAGTGCACGGTGCAACGCCGGCAGGCCAACGGCAACAATGGGCGCAGCGCGGCCAGGTCCAGGTCGACGAAATGGAATTTTTCCGGAAAGGCAAACCATTCGCCCAGCAGGCGGTAAGCGGGATGCGAGGCGGCCCGGGCCGGTATCAATGCATCCTCGTCGGCAAAACCAACCGGGTGCAAGGGCACCGCGTCCAGCGCCTGCCAGACGCCATCGGCTTCCACATAAGCGCTACGGGTGCGCAGGAACAGGCTGTCGCGCAGCGTGGCGCAAAACGCAGGCTCGCCGTCGAGGAACAGGCGCAGCATCGGCAGCGGTAACTCCGTCAGCGAGGTTGTGGCGCCCGTCGCTTCAAGCGTGATGCTGATTGCCGCCCCCAGATCCGGCGCCAGGCGCACTGCGGGCGGCGCCCCCACGATGGACTGGAAGCGCACGTCGGACAGGCGCAGCGGCGCCACGACGACATCGTACGCAGTGGTGAATTTGCAGGTGACGCCCTGATGCTCCGCAGCATGCATGACCGTTCCGCGCGCAATGGTGGCCAGTTCGGTCACCGTTCCAAGGTCATTATCGATGCGCGCAATGGCGCAGGCAGGAAACGGGCGCAAATAATGAGGAAAGTTCACCTCCAACAAGGTTTCGCTGAAAGTGCCGAAGCCATCGGCCAGCCGCTTGGCCGTGCGCGCGTTGAACATGGCAAACGCTTGCAGCATGCGCGCCAGGTGCGGGTCGCCCATGTCGCCGCCCAGGAGACCCAGTGCGCCGGCGATGGCAGGATAACGCCGGGCAAACACCTGGTTGTGCGCATGCAAGGTGCCCAGTTCGCGCTCGTAATACTGCAGCAACTCGTCCATGCCCGCTCCCATCGCCTGATCGGCACATGCCGGTACAGCCCCGTCTGCATTATCAAGGAAGCGGGAACGATGAAAATTGAGTTTGAACAAGATTGCGCGCAGACGTCAGCAAGGAATGCCTTCCCGGCGCAGGCAAAGCAACTTTTGTTCACTCCTTGTCAATATTAATTGACTTATTCGAAACAATCGTTTTAAATCAGGAAGTTACTCAAAATCAATCATCTTGAGCATGCCGACATCGAATTGTTCCTTTTCGATGCTGGATGTCCACGTTGATGCACTCTGAAGCCAAGGTATATGGAACTGCTCGACTCCCTGCGTCAGACCCCGCCGCAAGACGACACGATCAGCGGGCACTACGAAGTGCGCCGCTTGCTGGGTGAAGGCGGTTTCGGCCATGTATTCGAAGCCTGGGATGCCAAGCTGTGCCGTAGCGTGGCGCTGAAACGGCTGAAACCGCAAGCCGACGTGCTGCATCCGGAAAAACTCATCAATGAAGCGCGCCTGGCCGCCTCGCTCAAGCATGCGGCCTTCGTGCGCATTTTCGCCATCGAGGGCCAGGGCACGAGCCAGTCCATCGTCATGGAACTGGTCGAAGGCCAGACCCTAGGCCAGTTCATGCACAGCGGCAAGGCTGACTTGCAGGGGGCGCTCGACATCGCCTACCAGATCGCCGACGCCATGGACGAGGCGCACGCCATGGACCTCGTCCATGGCGACCTGAAACCGTCGAACCTGATGCTGGAGGCAAGCGGCAAAGTGCGTATCCTCGACTTTGGCCTGGCCCGCCACATCGACCCGCAAGCGACGCAAACGACCACCCTGTGCGACTTGCAGGGCACCATCGCCTACATGGCGCCCGAGCGCCTGATGGGCCGCCTGCCCGACACGCGCGGCGACGTGTATGCCTTGGGCGCCATGCTGTACGAAATGCTGGCCGGCCAGCGCCACTTCGCCCACCTGAACGGCCTGGCCCTGGCCGCCGCCCACATGCAGGCGACGGAACCGTGGCCCGACCTGCTCGACTCCGTCCCGCCCGCCATCAACGCCCTCGTGCGCGCGATGACGGCGCACGACCCGGCCGAACGGCCACGCACGATGCGCGATGTACGCGAGGCGATAGGCGCGCAACGCGGGGAGCCGCTCACCTTGGCCATGCCCGTTGCCGACGAGCCGCCTGCAAAGGAAGAACCACCCACCACCGTCTCCATCCACCTGCCCCTGCCCCGCAAGCGCACCCTGAAATGGGGCGCGGGCGTGGCGCTGCTGGCCGTACTGGCGGGATGGCAACTGCCCAATATCATTCCTGCCGTCAAATCGTTCGTCACGGGTGAAAAAGCGCCCGCGCCGTATTCGGAAATGGCCAGCATGGCGGCGGGGATGGAGGCGTTGCGGGTGTTTGACCGCGATACGAGCCAGGCGCAGGCGATCGAGCAGTTTTCCACTGTACTGAAACATAATCCCAGCAGTGCAGCAGCGACAGCCGGACTATCCATCGCCTACAGCCAACGTTATGTTGGTAACGGCCGCGACGAGACATGGCTGCAGCGTGCTGACGCCAGTGCACAGCAGGCGTTATCTTTGGACAACCAGTTGGCGCTGACACATGTAGCACAAGCCTGGGTGCATGAACTGAAGGGTCGCCCTGACGCAGCACTGAGCGCCAGCGCCAGCGCACTCAACCTCGATCCACAAAACTTGCTGGCGCTCGTAGGCAAGGCACGGGTATTGATGGCCACAAAACAATTTAATCTGTCACAATCGACCATTGATAGTGCGCAACATCTATATCCACAAGAGCGCCTATTCCAGTTACTTCAGGGGATGGTGCATTACCGTCAAGGTAATTATAAGGATGCCGAAAATGCCTTCCGCAAGGCAATTGAGCTCGATCCACAATCATCGAACGCCTATGCTTATCTAAATGCCGTCCTGCTGCGTCTAGACCGCAACGATGAAGCATTGCGAGTCCTGCAGCAAGGTTTGCAGATCCAGCCGCACTGGGAGCTGTATAACAATCTTGGCACATCGTTGTTTGCCAAAGCCGATTATCTCGGCGCCGTGGAAGCGTTCAAGAACGCCGTATCTTCCAGCAAAGGCAGTCCAAATACCTATCTGCTATGGGCCAACTTAGCCGACGCACAACGGTGGATTCCAGCGCAAGCCGCAATGTCGAAAGATTCCTATCGGCGTGCCATCTCCCTACTAACTCCCGTACTGCAACGGAGGCAGGATAATGCAACCTTTCACTCCCAGATGGCACTGTACCGCGCCTATATCGGCGAGACTCAGGAAGCGTTGGCAAGACTAAAACACGCCTTAGAAATATCCGGCGACGTGGCAGACGTGCAGTTCCGTGCTGCACTGACCCATGAACTGATCGGCAACCATGGCGAAGCTCTGGCAGCGCTACAGCAGGCGGCCAAGCTTGGTTATCCCCTCAATCTGATCGAAACGGCACCTGATCTATTGAACCTCAGGCGAGATGCTCGCTACCAGCAGTTTATTATTAACCTGAAAAGAGATCGTAAAACATGACGCATGTAAGCCCCTGGATGAAATTATCCGTACATTTTGATGCAGACCAGACCAGCAGCGAGTTGGACTACAAATTTACCTCCTGCGACGGCACGGCAGATCCCCGCCACGGCGAATATATGGGAGGCGTACACTTCCAGCAAGGACAGCACGTCTATATCGATATCAATTGCTGCGGCTCCAAGAAAAGCGGCTTCACCTCGTTTCAGATCATCGATTGCAGCATTGTTACCATTCCACAACTGACGCAAATCGGTCCGAATGTGCCGACCGTTTACGCGGCACCGTCGCCATTCCTGCAAGCTGTCGGCGCCGTCTATCCGCTGCAGCTGGATTTCGAATCCCAATTGCTGCCGCAGGACCCTGAACTGCCCGACCTGCGCCGTATTCGCCAGGAATGGAAACATTCACTCGACGTGGGGCACACGAAAGGCCGCTGGGAACTGTCTTTCGTCCTGACCGTCCGCATACTACGTGGAGACAACGTACAGCCTGAACTGCGCGTCTTTGCCTTCGACCCTGAAAGCTCGGTAGGCGGTTCGCTGGACATGGGCTAAGCCTGCTCTGGCAGGCAACGCGACCCCGCAGCTATAGCGCTGCCACCGAAACAGCCCCTAGCCGCGCCCCCACCGGCGCGGCTTTTTCACATCCGCACGCAATACGCCGCCCCGCCCGCCGAAAGCGGTAAAATGACGGCCTTGAACCCAAGCTCCGCCCTCTGGCGCGGCCTGGCACGCACACAGCACCACACACAGCCCGGCAGGCATGCGTTTCCCGCCGCCGGACCAACGACAAAGAACACATGACCACCGTCCCAAAAGAAATCAACGCCGCCGCGGCAAAGAAAAATTCGGCTGAAAAGCTTACTCCCATGATGCAGCAATATTTAGGCATCAAGGAAAACCACCCGACGATGCTGGTGTTCTACCGCATGGGCGATTTCTACGAGCTGTTTTTCGAGGATGCGGAAAAAGCCTCGCGCCTGCTGGGCATTACCCTGACGGCGCGCGGCGTGGCCAGCGGCAACCCCATCAAGATGTGCGGCGTGCCGTTTCATTCGCTGGACGGTTACCTGGCCAAGCTGGTCAAGCTGGGCGAGTCGGTGGCCATTTGCGAACAGATCGGCGACCCGGCCACCAGCAAGGGCCCCGTCGAGCGCAAGGTCATGCGCGTCGTCACGCCGGGCACCCTGACCGATGCGGACTTGCTGCCAGAAAAGGCCGAGCGCCCGCTGCTGGCCATGTGCAGCATCACGCAGCGCAAGACGGTGACAACGGGCCTGGCCTGGCTGTCGCTGGCCAGCGGCGCCTTGAAACTGATGGAGTTTTCCGGCGACAGCGCCACCGTGGCAGTGCGATTGCAGCAGGAGCTGGAACGCATCGTGCCCGCCGAAATCCTGAGCGGCGACAATGGCAGCCTGTTCGACGACTACGCGGGCACGCACATCAACCGCGTGCCGGACTGGCATTTCGACGTGGTGGGCGGCCACAAGGCCCTGCTCGACCAGCTGGGCGTGGCGACCTTGACGGGCTTTGGCGCCGATGGCCTCGGCGCCGCGTTCGGCGCGGCCGGCGCCCTGCTGCGCTATGCGCAATCGACGCAGGGCCGCGGCTTGCAGCACGTGCGCTCCTTGACGACGGAAACGGAAAGCGAATTCATCGGCCTGGATGCGGCCACGCGGCGCAACCTGGAGCTGACGGAAACCATCCGCGGCCAGGAATCGCCCACCTTGTTCTCGCTGCTCGATCATTGCCGCACGGCCATGGGTTCGCGCATGCTGCGCCACTGGCTGCACCATGCGCGGCGCGACCAGAACGTGGCCCGCGCGCGCCATGAAGCGATCGCAGCGCTGGCGCAAAGCGAAGCGGCGGGGCCCCTGGCCGCCACCCTGGCGCAAGTGCCCGACATCGAACGCATCACCACGCGCATCGCGCTGCTGTCGGCCCGTCCGCGCGACCTGGCCGCCCTGCGCGACGGCCTGCTGCAGCTGCCGGCCCTGCGCGGCGACGTGGTGCGCTGCTACAGGGGTGAACAAGGCGGCCAGGGCGGCGAATCCGGCTTGCTGGCCGCCATCCACGGAGCGCTGGCCACGCCGACCGCCTGCCTGGACTTGCTGGTGCGCGCCGTGGCGCAGGAACCGGCCGCCATGGTGCGCGACGGCGGCGTCTTTGCCACCGGCTTCGACGCGGAACTCGATGAATTGCGCGCGCTGTCGGAAAACGCGGGCCAGTTCCTGCTCGACCTGGAAACGCGCGAACGCGCGCGCACGGGCATCGCCAACCTGCGCGTCGAATACAACAAGGTGCATGGCTTCTACATCGAAGTCACGCACGGCCAGACGGACAAGGTGCCGGACGACTACCGTCGCCGCCAGACCCTGAAAAACGCGGAACGCTACATCACGCCCGAACTCAAAGTGTTCGAGGACAAGGCCCTGTCGGCGCAAGACAAGGCCCTGGTGCGCGAAAAACTGCTGTACGACCTGCTGCTGGCCGAGCTGGCGCCGCACATCGGCACCTTGCAGACCATCTCGCAAGGCCTGGCCCAGCTCGACACCCTGAACGCGCTGACGGAACACGCGCAGCAGCACAACTGGGCCGCGCCGCAGCTGGTCGACGAGCCGTGCATCAACATCGTCGAAGGCCGCCACCCCGTGGTGGAAAAGCAGATCGAGCGCTTCATCGCCAACGATTGCCGCTTCGTCAACGACCGCCGGCTGCTGCTGATCACCGGTCCGAACATGGGCGGTAAATCGACGTTCATGCGGCAAGTGGCCTTGATCACCCTGCTGGCCTACGTGGGCAGCTACGTGCCGGCCGCTTCCGCCACCATCGGCCCCATCGACCGCATCTTCACGCGCATCGGCGCCACCGACGACCTGGCGGGCGGACGCTCGACCTTCATGGTGGAAATGACGGAGTCGGCGGCCATTCTGAACGGCGCCACCGAGCATTCGCTGGTGCTGATGGATGAAGTGGGCCGCGGCACCTCGACCTTCGACGGCCTGGCGCTGGCGTGGGCCATCGCGCGCCATCTGATCGATACCAGCCGTAGTTTCACCCTGTTTGCCACGCACTACTTTGAGCTGACGCAACTGCCGGACAGTCACCCGAGCGCCGCCAACGTGCACCTGTCCGCCGTCGAGCACAAGGACAGCATCGTCTTCCTGCACGCCGTGCAAGCCGGTCCCGCCTCGCAAAGCTATGGCTTGCAGGTGGCGCAGCTGGCTGGCGTGCCGCAGCCCGTGATCAAGGCGGCGCGCAAGCACCTGGCGCGCCTGGAAGCGCAGGCGCTCGACGCCACGCCGCAGCGCGACCTGTTCGCGCTGCCCTCCGCAGATCCGTATGCGCAAGAGGAAGAAGAGGAAGCGGCAGCGCCGCTGGCCGCGCTGAACGCGGCGCAGCAAGCCCTGCTCGACGCCATCGCCGACCTCGATCCCGATGCGCTCACGCCGCGCGATGCGCTGGAACAGCTGTACCAGTTGAAACGGCTGGCCGCCGCATGACCACGCGGCACGGCACCTGGCGCTTGCTGGCCGCCGGCTTGCTGGCTGCCAGCCTGCCATGGCAGGCGGCGCTGGCCGGTCCGGGCGACCAGGCCGGCTTCGAGTTTGCCGTGCTGGGCCATTCCTTCAACGCGGGGCCGGACGACGGCCCCCTGAAAAAAGCCATCGCCGAGACCAGCGCCTTCAATGCCTCGTTTGTCGTGGCCACCGGCATCAAGGCCGCCAGCGAATCGTGCAGCGACAAGCTGTACAGCCAGCGCAAGGAAGTGCTGGACGCCAGCGGCCCGCCCCTGATCGTCTCGCTGTCGGCCAGCGACTGGGCCAACTGCCGCAATTCGCGCGGCAGGGTCAACGCCATCGAGCGCCTGAACCGCTTGCGCGACGTGTATTTTGCCGATGACCAGAGCCTGGGCCAGCGCAAGCTGACCCTGTCGCGGCTATCCTCGACGGCCAAGTTCCGCAGCTATGCGGAAAATGCCCATTGGGAATACGGCGGCGTGCTGTTTGCCACCATCAACCTGCCCGCGAATAACAACCATTTCCTGCCAGAAGCGGGACGCAACAGCGAGTTCGAAGACCGCCTGGTCGCCAACCGCTCTTGGCTGCAGCGCTTGTTCGCCATGGCGCAGCGCAAGCAGCTCGACGGCATCGTGCTGTTTTCCGACGGCGAGGTGGGCGTGCTGGACGAGGACGACAGTTCGCTGCTGCCCAGCTTCAGCTCGAAACAGGATGGCTTTGCCGGACCGCGCAAGCAGATCCGCACCCTGGCAAAGAAATTCAGCGGCAAGGTCTTGCTGGTCGATACGCAGCGCACTGGCGATGCGGATGGCAAGGAAGGAAAGAATAAAAAGGCCGCGGCCAGGACAGGCGGGCCGAAAATCAGCTGGAAAGGCAACCTGGGCCACGTCAGCATCGACAACGACTGGTCCGCCATCGCCGTACGGCCCGGCAAGACCCCATTCTTTGAGGTGCGTCAACGCGCTACCCGCCCATCGGCGCAGGCGCGCGCCAGGGCATCGACTGTGCGCCGTTAGCGCATAAGCAAACAGGCCGGCATGTAGCCGGCCTGTTTTCATTCAAGCAGCGTCACGCCCAACAGACGTCACGACGCCTGACAGAACCGTAGCGAGCGGCAGTGATTTGTGGCCGAGAAGCGCAACCGTACTCCAGTACGGTGAGCATCGCCGGCCGCGCCCCGCTGCGCGCAGCAGGTTTGCTCAGGTGTTAGTGAATAGGGTGGGTGCGGAAGTGATCGCCCTCTTCGCCGTCATCTTCGTCATCGCCATGGTCATGGCCGTGTGCGCCATGCACGTGGCCATGGGCGATTTCTTCTTCGGTGGCTTCGCGCACGTCAGCGACGGTCAGCGAGAAGCGCAGCGCGATGCCGGCCAGTGGATGGTTACCATCCAGCACGACCTTGTCGTCGGCGATATCGGTGACCGTGAAGATCATCGCCTCTTCGTCCGGCGAATCGCTTTCCGGCATGCCTTCGAACTGCATGCCCACTTCCAGCGGCTCAGGCAGGCGATTGCGTGGCTCGACCTTGACCAGGGCTGGATCGTATTCACCGAAAGCATCATCCGGTTCGATCTGGATCGTGTTGGAATAGCCAACTTCCTTGCCGTCGAGCTCTTCTTCGATCTTCGGCAGGGTGTTTTCATAATCACCGTGCAGGTAGACCATCGGCTGACGGCCGTCTTCGATCAGATTGTCTTGCGCGTCTGACAGTTTGTAGTTGACAGTCACGACCGTATTTTTGGCAATCTTCATTATGCTTCCTTTCATTGTATAAGCTGGCAAATTATACCTTCACGCCGCCAACGGCAGGCGCATTCCTGCATTTCCGGTTGTTATAATGGGCGCATGAAAAAATTAACTCTCCTCGGCGATATCACGCCGGCGCAATTCCTGCGCGACTACTGGCATAAAAAACCCTTGTTGATCCGTCAAGCCGTGCCTGGCTTCAAGGCGCTGTTCGATTTCAAGGCCCTGGCCGAACTGGCCACCCTGGACCACGTCGAATCGCGCCTGGTCAGCCATGCGGATGGCCACTGGAACATGCAGCAAGGTCCGCTGACCAGCCTGCCATCGCTGAAACAGAAGGAATGGACCCTGCTGGTGCAGGGCGCCAACCTGCACAGCGCCAAGGCCGACGCCCTGCTGCGCCAGTTCCGTTTCCTGCCCGATGCGCGCCTGGACGACCTGATGGTCAGCTTCGCCACCGACGGCGGCGGCGTGGGCCCGCATTTCGATTCCTACGACGTGTTCCTGCTGCAAGGCCAGGGCAAGCGCCACTGGCGCATCGGCGCGCAGAAAGACCTGAGCCTGATCGACGGCTTGCCGCTGAAAATCCTCAGCAACTTCACGCCCGACGAAGAATTCACCCTGGAACCGGGCGACATGCTGTACCTGCCGCCCCACTACGCGCACGACGGCGTGGCCATCGGCGACTGCCAGACGTATTCGATCGGCTTCCGCTCGCCATCGTTCCAGGAACTGGGCGAAGCCTTCCTGCAATTCATGGCCGACTCGATCGACTTGCCCGGCATTTACAGCGATCCCGACCTGAAAGCGTCAGGCAAGCCGGCGGAAATTCCCCGCGAGATGCTCAGCACCATCACGGAAGAAATGAACAAGGTGCGCTTCACGGAAGAAGACGTGACCATCTTCCTGGGCGAACACCTGTCTGAACCGAAGCACAATGTGTTTTTCACGCCGCTGTCCAAGCCGCTGACGGTGGGCCGCTTCGCGGACGCCGCACAGAAAAAGGGTGTCGTGTTGTCGCGCAAGACCTTGATGCTGTATCGTGGCAAGAACGTCTTCATCAATGGCGAATCGTTTGCTATTGGCAAGGCCGACAAAACGACACTGGAAACCCTGGCCAACGAACGCGCCCTCGATGGTGCCGCCGTGGCCCAGGCTTCCGATGACGTGATGGATGCGTTATATACCTGGTATCAGGATGGCTGGATCGAACTGGCCTGAATGCCCGTTGCGTAGCAAAGTGGTATTACAGTAGATGAAATAACAGCATCTGCGCTAGCGCAATGAAACATATTATTTTTATATCGTTTTGTCGCGCTTTCGCAAATCGCTTACACTTGCTTGCAATTTGCTTCGGCAAATATTGCGATATCACAAAATAGTTGCGAATTTGCCTCTTGCTCCTATTGCGACGCACCAAAAATCGCTATAATATTCGGTTAGGAAGTTTCCGTTGTCTGGCAGGCACCACCTGGTACGAAAAGCCTTCGAAGACGACCTAACGAGCGATAATTACCGGTAATTATTCATCGCAACAATATTGGTTTATTTTTTGAAATAATTAAGGAAAACAAATGAAAAAATCCCTGCTGATCGCCTCCCTGATGGTTGTTGCTCTGGCTGCTTGCAGCAAAAAAGAAGAAGCTCCTGCACCAGCACCAGTAGTTGAAACCCCAGCACCAGCACCAGTAGTTGAAGCTGCTCCAGCTGCTGCTGCTGACGCTGCTGCTTCGGCCGCTACCGACGCTGCTGCTGCTGCTTCGGCTGCCGCTTCGGCCGCTACCGACGCTGCTTCGGCTGCTTCGGCTGCTGCATCGGCTGCTAAGTAATTTAGCACCCTGCACTAAAGAAAGCCGGCCTTTGGGCCGGCTTTTTTGCGTCCCCTGTTTTATCCCCGAGATAAAAGCCAGGACTCGGCAATAAAAAAGGCTGACCCGGTTTCCCGGGCCAGCCTTTTTTATTGCCGAGGCAGGTTGTGACGCCTGCCGCGTATATCGCGCTTACTTCAGCTGGTCATTCAGCAGGCCCAGGATCTTCTCGGCCACTGGCGAGATATCGGGCTGGCCTTCATTGCTGAGGATGCTGACCAGGCTGGTCGAGCCATTGCCGGCCTTGACCAGGACGCGGTAGCGCTGCGCTTCCTTATCCTTGTCGGACGACGAGCCCCAGCTGAACAGTTTCGAGAAGAAACCATCTTTCTTGACTGCATCCGGATCGACGTAACGCACGAAATACGTGCCTTGCGTGCGGTCGCGGTCTTCCACGGTGAAGCCGACACGGTCCAGCGCCAGGCCCACACGGCGCCAGGCGCGGTCGAAACCTTCATCGACTTCGATGGCGCGCGCCGGCGTGGCGGCATCGCCCACCAGCTTGGCGTGCTGCGGCTGCACGATGGCGGCGTCCACGGCCGTCTTCGCTTGAGCATCGTCGCTGGCCGCGCCCAGGCGCGTCATCAGCTTGGCCAGGAATTGCGCTTCCAGGCCCGGATCGTTCGGGCGCGCCGTCCAGGTGGTGGTTTCCTTGTCGCGGCCCGTTACGACCTCTTCCACGCCGCGGTGGCTGATGTAGATTTCGGTCGAACCGTCGGCCAGGCGCTCCACGCGGGTACGGAACTTGTCTTTTTCACCCGTCGAGTACAGCGAATCGAAGGCCTTGCCGATGGTGCTGCGAATAAAGTCCTGCGGCACCTTGGCGCGGTTTTCGTTCCACTCGGTTTCCATGATGCCAGCCGTCGGCTGGTCGATGGCGATGGTAAAGCCCGAATCTTCCCAGAACTGCTTGAGTTGCGGCCACAGCACTTCAGGCGACTGCTTGACGACCAGCCAGCGCTGGTTGCCCGCGCGCTCGACCTTGACGCCGCCGGCCGTGACGGGCACGACGCCCACCGTGCCGTCCGCGCCCACGACGACGGGCGTGCCCGCCGTGGCGTTGCGCTGCGCGTTGTAGCCGGAAGCCGTGGCCACGCCGTTTTTCGCATCCGGCAGGGAGTAGCGGTTGTCCTGCTGCAATTGCGTCAGGTCAGGCGGCACGTCCAGGGTGCCGGCTTTCTTGACCGACTTGTAGTCGACCTTGTCGCCGCCGACTACCGAACTGATCATGCCGCAGCCCGCGAGGCTGGCTGCGACGGCGCCGATGACGATGCCGCGGACGGCGATGGTGGCAGGCGCCGGTTTGGTTTTCTTGCAATTAGTCATGTCGTAACTGGATAAGAAGCTAAGTAGCAGCTGGAATCAGGGAAGGTCCGGACTGGTCAAGCCCGGGCTTAAAGGTTCGGCTTAAGGCAGGATACCGGCGTCGCGCAAGGCATCGCGCACGGTGGCATGGCAATTCTCAGCCAATGGCACCAGTGGCAAGCGTATGCCGGCCGGCATCAGGCCCATTTCGGCCAGCGCCCATTTGACGGGCACCGGGTTGGGCTCGACAAACAATTTCTGGTGCAAAGGGAAAACTTTGTTATTGATGGCAATGGCCGTGGCACGTTCGCCCGCCATGGCTGCCACGCACAGTTCGTGCATGGCGCGCGGCGCAACGTTGGCCGTCACGGAAATGTTGCCGTGGCCGCCGCAGAACATCAGCGCCATGGCCGTCGGATCGTCGCCCGAGTACACGGCGAAGTCCGCTGGAACCAGGCGCAGCAGGTCGATGCCGCGGCCGATATTGCCGGTCGCATCTTTCACGCCGACGATATTCGGGATGGCGGACAGGCGCACGATGGTCTCGTTGCTCATGTCGGCAACGGTACGGCCTGGCACGTTGTACAGGATGACGGGAATGTCGACGGCTTCGGCGATGGCCTTGAAGTGCTGGTACATGCCTTCCTGGGTAGGACGGTTGTAGTACGGCACAACTTGCAAGACAGCATCGGCGCCCGCTTCTTTCGCGTAGCGCGTCAGTTTGATGGCCTCGGCCGTGGAGTTGCCACCGGCGCCGGCGATGATAGGAATGCGTCCCTTGGCATGTTCGACGGTCAACTGGATCAGTTCGCAGTGTTCTTCCACGCTGACCGTTGCCGATTCGCCCGTCGTGCCAACGATGACGATGCCGTCCGTACCCTCGGCGATATGCCAGTCGATCAGCTTGCGCAGACCTGGAAAGTCCAGACTGCCGTCTGCGTACATCGGGGTGACGATTGCTACAATGCTGCCCTTGATCATAGTAAGTTTATAGCGCCGATAAATAAAACAACGATTGTAGCGGATAGCCCGCGCCTGTGGTGCATTCTGACATAGTATGGCCGCTCAAAACGTTGGCAGCAGGGCTGCCAACCGTGGAAAATCCGGCCGGACGGCACAAATTCGTTGCACCAGAGCAGCTTTTGGCTGTTCCACGCGTCCATCCTCATACGCTACCACACGCAAGCCCTGCTGCACCGCCCAGGCCAGCATTTCGCCTTCCTTCAGCAGGAATTTCGGATTCGACGGCTTGCCGAACTGCTCATTGCCTTCAGCAAAGGTTTCATACAGCAGCACGCCATCGGGCGCCAGGCTGGCCACCATGGCTTCCAGCAGGGGCCGGTGCAGATAATTGGTGACGACGATGCCGGCAAAGCGGCCCGCAGCGAACGGCCACACGGCGCCCGGCGCTTCCAGGTCCACCAGCGAGGTGGTGATGCCCGTGCCGGCCGCTTTTTCCAGCATTTCCGGATCGTGGTCGAGCGCGATCACGGGGTGGCCCAGGGTCACCAGGTGGCGCGCATGGCGGCCTGCGCCGCAGGCCAGGTCCAGCACTTCGCCGCCCGGGATCAATGGCGCCCAGCGGCGCAGCCAGCCGGAAATCGCTTCGGTTTCTATTGTTGGTTCAGTTACTTGCATCGCTACTTCCATCAATTATTTGCATACATCCAGTTGCGGGCATCAAGTCAACAGGGCCGTCAGGGGCGTGACCAGGGTGACAAAAATGCCGATGACAAATTCGATTGCCGCCAGCAGGGCGCGGTTCAGAATGCCCGTGTACATCAGCAGCACCAGGGCGCCGAACACGTACAGGCCGTAGCGCTCGATGCTGGCGTAGGGACGCGCCAGCTGCATCGGCAGCAAGCCCGTCATGATGCGCCCGCCATCGAGCGGCGGCACGGGTATCAGGTTAAACACGAACATGGCCGCATTCACGCTGACGCCGGCGCCGGCCATCTTGCGGAAAAACATGCCCATTTCCGTCGGCGGCAGCACGCTGAGCACGACGAAGGCGATCATCCAGCCCAGGCCCATGACGAAATTGGCGCCAGGGCCGGCAAACGCCACCCAGGCCATCTGCTTCTTCGGATTGCGCAGGCGGCTGAAATCGACGGGCACGGGCTTGGCATAGCCGAACGGCACCTGGATCGTGAAATACAGTATCAAGGGCAGCAGGATCGTGCCGAAAGGATCGATATGCCGGATGGGATTGAGGCTCAGCCTGCCCTCGTTCGACGCCGTGGGATCGCCGAAATAGCGGGCGGCGTAGCCGTGCGCCGCCTCATGCAGGGAAATGGCAAACAGCACCGGCACCAGGTACACCGCAACGGTCTGGACTATCGTATTGAAATCGCTCATGACCGCGATTCTACCAGAGGCATCCCAGCCCCTTTCTTATGTTGCCATTAAGAACACCTGCCAAAACCTACTGCGCGTCGCGATTTGCGGCCTGCGATGCTCACTGTGCCAAAGCACAGTTGCGCTTCTTAGCCACAACTCGCTACCGCTCGCTACAGTTTTGTCAGGCGTTGTAAAGATAGGTAAATGCAATCTCCTACAGACCCAGCACGGCCGGGTCGCCACGCCCCACGCGCACCACTTCCGGCTCCGGCCCCGTCAGATCGATCACGGTGCTGGGGCCATGCGCGCAGACGCCGCCGTCGACGATCAGGTCGACCAGTTTTTCCAGGCGCTCGCGGATGGTGTCGGCGTCCGTCAGGCTGTCTTCGTCGCCGGGCAAGGTCAATGTGGCGCCCAGCAGCGGCTGGCCCAACTCTTCCAGCAGGCATTGCACGATGCGGTGCTGCGGCACGCGCAGGCCGATGGTCTTGCGCGAAGGATGGCTGAGGCGGCGCGGCACTTCCTTGGTCGCTTCCAGGATGAAGGTGTAGGCGCCCGGCGTGGCCGCCTTGAGCAGGCGGAACTGACGGTTGTCGACCCGGGCATACACGCCCAGCTCGCTCAAGTCGCGGCACAGCAAGGTTAAATGGTGCTTTTCATCCACGCCGCGGATGCGGCGCAGGCGCTCGACGGCGCCCTTGTCGTCGAGCTGGCACACCAGCGCGTAGCAGGAATCCGTGGGCAAGGCCACGACGCCGCCGGACTGGATGATCTGCGCCGCCTGCTTGATCAGGCGCAATTGCGGATTGTCAGGGTGAATATGGAAGAATTGACTCATGTGTAAGCGTTCTGGCGAACCAGCTTGTTAAGTTAGCATTATTGTACGCCGCGCAGCGCGGCAATACGTTGCTCGATAGGCGGATGGGTGGCAAACAGCGCGCCCCAGCCGCCATTGCCGCCGCTGATGCCCAGCGCCTGCATCGATTGGGGCAATTCGCCCGGCTGCACGCCGCCCAGGCGGGCCAGCGCATGCATCATCGGCGTGGGGCTGCCCAGCAGCTTGGCGGAACCGGCGTCGGCGCGGAATTCGCGCTGGCGCGAGAACCAGGCCACGATGATGGACGCGAGCAAGCCGAAGATCACTTCGCACACCATCACGGTGACGAAATAGCCGATGCCGCGTCCGCCGCCTTCGCGGTTGTTATTTTTCAGCAGCACATTGTCGACAAAGAAACCCACCACGCGGGCCATGAAGACGACGAAAGTATTCACCACGCCCTGGATCAGGGTCAGGGTCACCATGTCGCCATTGGCCACGTGGGCGATCTCGTGGCCCAGCACGGCTTCGACTTCATCGCGGTTCATGCTTTGCAGCAAGCCGGTGGACACGGCCACCAGCGCCGAATTCTTGAAGGCGCCCGTGGCAAACGCATTCGCGTCGCCTTCGTACACGGCCACTTCCGGCATGCCGATGCCGGCCCGCTCGGACAGCGCGCGCACGGTGTTGACCAGCCACAATTCCGTCGACGAGGTCGGGTTGTCGATCACGCGCGCACCCGTGCTCCACTTGGCCATGGGTTTACTGATCAGCAGCGAAAAGATCGACCCCGTAAAGCCCACCACCAGCGAAAACACGAGCAGGCTGCCCAGGTTCAGGGTACTGCCGCGCGCCGGATTGCCCACGCCCAGCAAGCTGAGGACGAGCGACAGCACCAGCATCACGGCCAGGTTGGTTGCAATAAAAAGGACGATACGTTTCATGGGCGATGGCTCCGGAAAACAAGAATAACTAAAAGATAAGTGTGCTGTCGCGACTTTTCAAGCCCGAGCACATCCTGCAATGAATGCCTAAGAAAATCGTCGCGAGCGGCAGTGATTTGTGGCCGAGAAGCGCAGCTGTACTTGAGTACAGCGCGCCGCGCAGCAGATTTTCAACGGCATTAGAACCAGTCGTGCCAGATGGGCGTCACGTTGGCTGGCAATGGCGGCAGCATGGCAAAATCCACGCGCGACTCGCCTGGCGCATGGAAGTCCGTGCCGCGCGAGGCGAGGAAGCCGTAGGCATTGGCCAGTTGCGCGTATTCCGGATACTGGTCCGGACTGTGGCTGCCCGTGACGACTTCGATGGCAACGCCGCCCAGCTGCTTGAACTCGTCGAAGAGCACACCTTGCGCCATGTCGCTGAAGCGGTAGCGGCCCGGATGGGCAATGACGGCCACGCCGCCCGCGCCGCGTATCCAGCCCACGGCTTCGGCCAGGGTGGCCCAGCGGTGCTCGACATAGCCAGGCTTGCCTTCCGACAGGTATTTCTTGAACACGTCGGGAATATTCGCGCATTTCCCCGTTTCCACGATGTAGCGGGCAAAGTGCGTGCGCGACATCAGGTCCGGGTTGCCGACAAATTTCAAGGCCCCTTCATACGCGTCCGGGATGCCGGCCAGGTCCAGCTGGCGGGCGATCTCGCGGCCGCGCGCGTCGCGCCCGGAACGCGTGCGGTGCAAGCCCTGCACGAGACCCGGATTGTTTTCATCGACTTGCAGGCCCACGACGTGCACGGTTTCGCCGGCCCACGTAATGGAAATTTCCACACCGGCCACGAAGCGCATGCCCAGGTCCAGCGCGGCCGTGCGCGCAGCGGCGACACCGGACACTTCATCGTGGTCCGTCAGCGCCCACACGTCGACGCCCGCCTTGCGGGCGTGGGCAGCCACGGCGGCCGGTGACAGCACGCCGTCGGAAATATTCGAATGACAATGCAGGTCGACTTTAAGCATGTGAAAACAATACCCTGCACGGGCTCAGCATGGAAGAAGGTTTCATTGTACGCTGCTTGCCCGATAAGGAAGTCGCGTTAGCGACACAGTTGCCCCGTGGCTTACTGCGCCAGGAAGGTTTCCACCAGGCGCGCCAGCGCTTGCGGCTGATCATGATGCAGCATATGGCCCGCATCCGCCATCATCTCGCAGCGCACATCCTTGATGCAGGCCAAACGCCGGTCGATCTCGATGCGCGCCTCGTCCTTTGGCCCCATCCATTGCCACATATTGGTATCGTCGGCCTCCACCCACAGCACGGGCGCCGTAATGCGGCGCCAGCACGCCATCACTTCGTCCACCTGGTACAGGATGGGATTGACCCGCTTGTGCTGCGGGTCACCCATGATGTCCCACTCGCCCGCCTCGTTCTGCGCCGACCAATGCTCGGCCAGGAAGGCCGCGCGCGCGTCCGGCAGGCGCGGATTGGTCTTTTGCAGGCGCTCGGCCACGGCCTTTTGCGTGGGATAGCTGCGCATGGCGGGCGGCTCGCGCAACTCGTCCAGCCACTTGGCGTAGCGGCCCGGCGCCTGCTCCGGCTTCGTCGCCATCATGCCGAAGCCTTCCAGGTTGATGAAACGGCTGATGCGTTCGGGCCGCACGCCCGCGTACAGGCCCGCCACATTGGCGCCCATGCTGTGGCCCAGCAGGTTGACGGGCGCATCGGGCGAGTAATGCAGCAGCATGGCGTCCAGGTCGGCCAGGTAGTCGGGGAACCAGTAGGTATCGGACTGCGTGTAGTCGCTGAGGCCAAAGCCGCGCCAGTCGGGCGCGATCACGTGCCAGTCGCCCGCCAGTGCGTCGACGACGAACTGGAACGAGGCAGCCACGTCCATCCAGCCGTGCACCATGAACAGGATGGGCGCGCCGTCGCGGCCCCAATGGCGCACATGCGTGCGGGCGCCGCGGATGTTGATGAATTCGGAACGGGAAAGTTTCATGGGTTTCATCTCATTGCCTGCCTTGAAAGTGGCGCGGATGGCGCCACATGCTGTGTCTGTAGATAATGCGGGCATAAAAGTACGACCGTTCGATAATTATAGCGGATCGGCGCCGGCCTTGGGCGCGGCCGTCAAGACTTGTCACGCAACAGCGTAAAATAGCGTACATTCCAGCGTCCGGCCATGCCCGGCGCTTCCACTACCGCCACAGGCTAACGATGACACTCTACCAATTGGGCGCCGATGCGCCGCAGATTGACGCTTCCGCTTTTGTTGCCGACACGGCCAATGTGATCGGCAAGGTGACCCTGGAAGCGAATACGTCCGTATGGTTCGGCGCCACGATCCGCGGCGACAACGAACGCATCACGGTGGGCGCCAACAGCAATGTGCAGGAAGGCGCCGTGCTGCACACGGACCCGGGCTACCCGCTGGACATCGGCCGGAACGTGACCATCGGCCACCAGGCGATGTTGCATGGATGCACGATCGGCGATGGCGCCCTGGTCGGCATCCAGGCCGTGATCCTGAACGGCGCCAAGATCGGCAAAGGGTGCCTGGTCGGCGCAGGCGCCCTGGTCACGGAAGGCAAGGAATTTCCCGACAATATGCTGATCATCGGCTCGCCGGCGAAAGCCGTGCGGGCCCTGACGGCAGACGATATCACCAGGCTACAAGGCAACGCCGTGAACTATGTGCAGCGCGGCCAGCTATTTAATACGCAACTCAAGAAGATTGGATAAAAGAATGACGACTGAAACCACAGGCGCTGTCAGCGCAGCCCTTCCGGGCCAGGATACCCTGCAGAAATTTATTTTCGACAACGCCGCCGTGCGCGGCCAGTTCATCGACGTCTCCCACACGTGGCAGGAAGTGGTGTCGCGCCACGCCTACCCCACGGCCGTGAAAAAAGTGCTGGGCGAAATGGTGGCCGCCGCCGCCCTGCTGTCGGCCAACCTGAAATTCAACGGCTCCATCATCATGCAAATCCATGGTGACGGTCCCGTGCGCCTGATGGTCGTCGAGTGCGATTCCGACCTGCGCCTGCGCGCCACGGCCAAGCTGGACCCGGACGCCGCCATCGCCGATGGCGCCACCGTGCCGCAATTGCTCAACGCCACGGGCAAGGGCCGCTTCATCATCACCCTGGACCCGGCCGACAAGGTGCCGGGCCAGCAGCCGTACCAGGGCATCGTGCCGCTGGACGGCGACGACATGGCCACCGTGATCGAAAACTACATGTTGCGTTCGGAACAGCTCGACACGCGCCTGTGGCTGGCCACGGACGACACCGTCTCGCGCGGCCTGCTGCTGCAAAAGCTGCCCCACCATGGCGGCAAGGCCGAAGCGACGCCCGTCTCGGAAGAAGACGCGCTGGATACATGGAACCGCGCCGTGATGCTGGCTTCGACCCTGAAAGAGGCGGAAATCCTGTCGACGGACATCGACACCCTGATGCAGCGCTTGTTCTGGGAAGAAACCATCCGCGTGTTCGACCCGCTGCACCCGAGCTTCCATTGCAGCTGCACGCGCGAAAAAGTGGGCAATATGCTCAAGATGCTGGGCGAGGAAGAAGTCAACAGCACCCTGGAAGAAATCGGCCACGTGGGCGTGAACTGCGATTTCTGCGGCCAGCACTATGATTTCGACAAGGTCGATTGCGCGCAGCTGTTCGTCACGGATGCGCCGGCCGAGGTTCTCATCCCGCCAGCCGCCAGCATCAACTGATCATTACACTTTCGCAATGAATCTGCCGCGCCGCCCCTGAGGCGGCGCAATTGTTTCTGCTGTCATCTTCTCGTCATCAGTTCGTCATCAGCCCGTCACGCGCCGCCGTTACGCTGCGCAGCTTGTATTACTTCCCACTTTCCACAGGCTGATGATGACACCCCACTTGACGCTGGCCCTGCGCCGCCATTCCTTCCATGTTTTGCTGGGCGCTTGCGCCGCGGGCCTCTCCTTGCCGGCCCTGGCGCAAACGGCCGTGGCCGCCGCCGTGGCGTCCGCCGCCACCGAGATGGCCGCTGCGGCCCCCGCTGCCGACGACAGTGCCCCGATGGCCACCGTGGAGATTTCCTCGCGCAAGACGCGCTCCTCGGTCGCCCTGAGCAAGAATGAAATCCAGAAAATCCTGCCCGGCACGAATCCCCTGAAAGCCCTGCAAACCTTGCCCGGCGTCAGCTTCCAGACGGCCGATCCATGGGGCAACAACGAGCAAAACCTGTCGCTGTTCGTGCACGGCTTTTCCGGTCAGCAACTCGGCTACACCATGGATGGCGTGCCGCTGGGCGACCAGCAATACGGCAACTACAACGGCCTGTCGCCGCAGCGCGCCGTGATCAGCGAAAACGTGCGCAGCGTCGTGCTGTCGTCGGGCGCGGGCGACCTGGCCACGGCCTCCACCAGCAACCTGGGCGGTACCATCGAAACCTATTCCAGCGATCCGCTGGCCACGCAGGGCGCCAGCGTGCAGCAAACGGTGGGCAGCCACCGCACCTCGCGCACGTTTGCCCGCTACGACACGGGCGCCTTTGGCGACGGCAGCAGCGCCTATTTCTCCATCCTGCACCACGAAGCGCGCGCCTGGGACTTCGATGCGCGCCAGGGCGGCGACCAGTTCAACGCAAAATATGTCAACCGCAGCGAGGCGGGCAAGCTGACCCTGTTCTTCAATTACTCGGACAAGATCGAGCCGAACGAAGACAGCACCGTGCACGTGGCGGGCGAAACGAGCGCGCCCTACACGCGCCCCTTCCTGTATCCGGACTTCAAGGCGGCCCTGAATTATTTGTCGCCCACGGGCGCCACGCCGGCCGCCGACGGCAACAACTACCGCAATTACTACAGCGATGCGCAGCGCACCGACTACCTGGCCTACGCCAAGTTCGACGCCAACCTGGGCGAAGGCACGACATGGGCCAACCAGGTGTACTACCACAAGGATGACGGCGCGGGCGTGGTGGCCGGCCCCATCGGCGTGGCCGGCTTGCCGGGCCTGTTCAGCGTGTATTACCCGAACCAGAACCTGAAACAGGTGTTCGGCAACTCGGGCTATGCCGTGCGCACGACGGAATACGACATCAAGCGGGGCGGCTTCATTTCCACCCTGCGCAAGGAAATCGGCGAGCACCAGCTGGAAGCGGGCCTGTGGCTGGAACAGAACCGCTCGTCCGCCTACCGCCGCTGGTATGCACTGGACGTCAACAACCCGACTTCGCCGTACGACCGCCCCAGCAATCCCTTGATCACGCAGTACGGCAGCGAGATCGACAACAAGGTGGTGCAGCTGCACTTGCAGGGTGAGTGGCGCATCCGTCCCGATATCGCCCTGCAGGCCGGCTTCAAGTCCAGCCTGCAGTTTGCCGATGGCCAGTTCCCCGTGCAGCCGGCCAAGGGCGCCATTGCCGGCGGCTCGACGGCCTTGCCGGTCGGCACCATCAACACGAAGAAATGGTTCCTGCCGCAAGTGGGCGCGCGCTGGGACTTCACGCCGCAAGACCAGCTGTACTTCAATATCCAGAAAAACATGCGCCAGTTCGTCACCTACGGCGGCGGCGGCGCCTCGCCGTGGAGCTTGTCGAGCCAGGCCGCCTTCGACCTGTTCAAGCGCGACGCCAAGCCGGAAACGGCCCTCACCTATGAAGTGGGCGTGCGCGGCAGCCACCCGCTGAACCTGGGTGCCATCACGGCCATCGATGGCCAGGTCAACGTCTATCACGTCGATTTCAGCAACCGTTTGCTGCAGATCAGCCCGACGCCCGTGATTTCCTCCATCATTGGCGGCAACCCCGTGCTGGCCAACGTGGGCAGCGTGCGCACGGACGGCATCGATATCGCCGGCACCATACACTTTGGCAACAATTTTTCGTTCTACAATGCCCTGTCGTACAACCGCTCGCAATACGCGGACAACTACAACAATGGCGCCGCACTGGTGCTGACGGCCGGCAAGAACGTGCCGGGCTCGCCCGAGTGGCTGAACAAGTTCGTGGCATCGGCCACCTTGGGCGATATCGAAGTGCAGCTGACGGGAGACTATGTGGGCAAGCGCTACGCGACGTACACCAACGACTTGTCCGTGCCCAGCTATTTCCTGATGGGCCTGGGCGTGTCGGGCAAGCTGCCCGCCATGGCCGGCTGGCTGAAAAACCCGCGCTGGCGTGTCAACGTCAGCAACCTGGCCAACCGCGAAGGCTCCTTGAACGTGGTGGTGGGCGCGGCCGACAAGACGTACAACACCTTCCCCATCGCCCCGCGCCAGGGCTTCCTGACCTTGACGGCGGATTTCTGATGCGTACGCCTATCCTTCCGCAACGGCACTTCTCGCGCCGCAGCTTCGTCCAGGCGGCCGCCGGCGGCCTGGCCCTGGCCGCCGCGCCCGGCTTTGCCGCGGGCCTGCTGGCCATGCCACCGTCGCGGCCGCTGGTCTTCGCCCACCGGGGCGCCAGCGCCCTGCGCCCCGAACACACCCTGGCCTCGTACGCCAAGGCCATCCTCGACGGCGCCGACTACGTGGAACCGGACCTGGTGGCCACGCGCGACGGCATCTTGGTCGCGCGCCACGAAAGCAATCTGATCGACACCACCGACGTGGCGCGCCGTCCCGAGTTTGCCAGCCGGCGCGGCAAGAAGATGGTCGACGGCGAATGGCACGAAGGCTGGTTCGTCGACGACTTCACCCTGGCGGAACTGAAAACCCTGCGCGCCATCGAGCGGCTGCCGAAAGTACGCACCGGCAACACCTTGTACGATGGACAATTCCAGATTCCGACGTGGGAAGAAATCATCGATTTTGTTGCAGCGCAATCAGCCGCCAGCGGACGCGTCATCGGCCTCGTGCCGGAGCTGAAAAGCTCCACGTACTTCCGCGATGCGGGCCTGGCGCTGGAAGACCGTTTCCTGTCGACCATGCTGGCGCACGAGTACACGCGCCGCGCGCCCATCGAAATCCAGTCCTTCGAAGTGGCCAATCTGAAGTACCTGCGCGAGAAGCTGGGACGGCGCGCCAACGTGCGGCTGATGCAGCTGGTGGTGGGCGGCGATGTGCGCCCCATGGACGTGGCCAAGGCGGGCGGCAAGCTGACATTCGGGCAAATGACGACGCCGGCCGGCCTGCGCGACATCGCCGCCTACGCGGACGTGGTGGCGCCGCCCACGCGGGGCGTCATCCCGCTGGGCGCCGACCAGCGCCTGGCCAAGCCCACGTCCATCGTCGACGATGCGCACCAGGCAGGCTTGCTGCTGCACACGTGGACCTTCCGCCCGGAAAACCGTTTCCTGGCGGCCGATTTCCGCGACGGCAACGGCGAAAATGCGCGCAACGAAGCGGGCTCCGTGGCGGAAATGCGCCGCTACATCGAGACGGGACTGGACGGTTTTTTCAGCGACGATCCGGGTCTGGGACGCATCGCCGCAGGATAAACATTTCGTAACAAATTCATTTCCAGGGCGTGGCCGGCGGCTACGCCCTTATTATTCGTTTCTTGAATTACTGAAATTGGAATTTGGAATTAGACATATACCGTGAACTCCATTATTGTGCAATGCAACAACAGACCATTCATGGAGGGCATATGTCCACTTTTACCAACACTTACAGCAACAACGACAACTATTTCAGCAACCTGGGCCGCGCCACGCGCGCCTTCCTGGGCGCCCTGCTCGCTTCCAAGCCATACAGCGAACTGGCCCAGAAGGAAGTCATTGCAGCGGGCACCGCCAGCGCCGATGCGGAACGCCATGTGCGTCCCAGCCAGCGCGATTTCGCCCTGCTGAACTCGGAAGCGAACCGCTACGAAAAGCTGATGCCGAATCTGGCAGCCGAGCTCCGCTTCCTGGCTTCCCGCGGTTAAAAAAAACGTCCAGGGCGGCGTTGCCTGCGCCTTGCCGTACTTGCGTACTGTCTTCGGCTGGGCGCCTGGCCCTGGACGTTTTTTTAGGCTAACACTATATAAACAATTTACTCAACTTACTGGAATTTTTATGATGTTTCTCGAAACCGTACTGGTCGCCGTCGCCGTCGTGGTCACCGGCATCCATTTTTACCTGATCTCGACCGGCAAAGCCCGTTTCTGATCAGCAAGCAGCAAGGCAGCAGCACGCCGCGCCATGCGGCCAGTCGTGTGCAGCAGTACAAGGAAGTAAAGTGATAGGTCAGCCTGGCAATCGGTCCAGGCTGGCAAGTGGGAAGTAGTACTATCTTAATGTGGCGCCGCGGCGTCCACCGGCGTTTCCAGCAGTGGCGGGGTCTGTCCCTTGCGCACGATCTGCACGAAAATCTCATTCTGCTTGACCATGCCCAGCTCATAGCGGGCACGCTCTTCGACGGCGCCCGTACCATCTTTCAGGTCGCGCACTTCGGATTCGAGCTTGGCGTTGCGCGCCTTCAATTCCATGTTTTTCTTGTTGGCCACCGCCACCTGGGCTTCCATGTCGGCAACACGCAGCCAGCCGCCTTTACCCAGCCAGAGGGGAAATTGGATCAACAGCAGCAGGGCTGCGAGGGCGAGCGTAATGAGGCGCATGGGGCATTCAGTTAAAAAACCGGCCGGAACATCTCCGGCCGGCCAGTGGGTTTTACAGCAGCTTACTTCAGATTATAGAACGCATCGCGTCCTGGATAGCTGGCGATGTCGCCCAGGTCTTCTTCGATACGCAGCAGCTGGTTGTACTTGGCCATGCGGTCCGAACGCGACATCGAGCCCGTCTTGATCTGCAGGGCGTTCGTGGCAACGGCGATATCGGCGATGGTCGAGTCTTCCGTTTCGCCCGAGCGGTGCGAAATGACGGCCGTGTAGCCGGCGCGCTTGGCCATTTCGATGGCCGCGAACGTTTCCGTCAGCGTGCCGATCTGGTTGATCTTGATCAGAATCGAGTTGGCGATGCCTTTCGAGATGCCTTCTTTCAGGATCTTGGTGTTGGTGACATACAGGTCATCGCCGACCAGTTGCACTTTCTTGCCCAGTTCCTTGGTGAGGATCGCCCAGCCGTCCCAGTCGCCTTCGTGCATCGCGTCTTCGATCGAGATGATCGGGTACTTGTCGCACCAGGTCGCCAGCAGGTTGGTGAACTCGGTGGCCGTCAGGCTCAGGCCTTCGCCTTCCATTTCGTACTTGCCGTTCTTGTAGAACTCGGATGCGGCGCAATCGAGGCCGATGGCGATCTGCGTGCCTGGCTCGTAGCCCGCTTCTTCGATGGCCTGGATGATCAGCTTGATGGCTTCTTCATGGTTGGCCAGCGATGGCGCGAAACCGCCTTCGTCGCCCACGTTGGTGTTCAGGCCCTTCTTGTGCAGGATCTTTTTCAGCGTGTGGAATACTTCCGCGCCGTAGCGGACGGCTTCCTTGAACGACGGGGCGCCCACGGGAATGATCATGAATTCCTGGATGTCCAGGTTGTTGTCGGCGTGCGCGCCGCCGTTGATGACGTTCATCATCGGCACTGGCATCTGCATGGCGCCCGAACCGCCGAAATAGCGGTACAGCGGCAAGCCCGCTTCTTCGGCGGCTGCCTTGGCCACGGCCATGGAGACGGCCAGGATGGCGTTGGCGCCCAGGCGCGATTTGTTTTCCGTGCCGTCCAGGTCGATCAGGGTACGGTCCAGGAAAGCCTGTTCATTGGCGTCCAGGCCCATGATGGCTTCGGAGATTTCGGTGTTGATGTTTTCGCATGCTTGCAGCACGCCCTTGCCGAAGTAGCGCTTGGCATCGCCATCGCGCAATTCCACGGCTTCGCGCGAACCGGTCGAGGCACCCGACGGCACGGCCGCACGGCCCATCACGCCCGATTCCAGCAACACATCGCATTCGACGGTCGGATTGCCGCGCGAGTCCAGGATCTCGCGACCGATAATATCAACAATAGCACTCATGTCATTCTCCAAAGTTAAGCGTAACAGGGGCTGCACACTGCGTTCTGATGCGCAATTGCACAAAGTGGGCAAAGAAACTCCCGGCGCAGACTGGCAGGCCGGGAGCTGTCTTACGGGTAATACTGTCGCAATCGACCCGCGTTATTCCGCGGCGGCGTTGGCTTCCTTGTGCGCCAGCGCTGCCTTGATGAACGAGGTGAACAGCGGATGGCCGGTGCGTGGCGTCGATTTGAACTCAGGATGGTATTGCACGCCCATATACCATGGGTGGGCATTTTCACCCGTGCGTGGCAATTCCATGATTTCGCACAAATCTTCGCTCGGCGTGCGGGCCGACACGATCAGGCCAGCCGCTTCGACACGGGCCAGGTAATGATTATTGGCTTCGTAGCGATGGCGGTGACGCTCGGTCACCACGCTGCCGTAGATCTCGGCAGCGAGGGTACCCGGATTGACGGCGCAGGTCTGCGCGCCCAGGCGCATGGTACCGCCCAGGTCCGAGTTTTCATCGCGCAACTCGACTTTACCATCGTGGTTTTGCCACTCATTGATCAGCGCAACGACAGGTTGATCCGTATCAAGGTCGAACTCGGTCGAATTCGCGTTCGGCATGCCTGCCTTGTTGCGCGCGTATTCGATCAGGGCCACTTGCATGCCCAGGCAGATGCCCAGGTAAGGGATCTTGTTTTCACGGGCGAACTGGGCGGCCTTGATCTTGCCTTCCACGCCGCGCTTGCCGAAGCCGCCCGGTACAAGGATGGCATCGTACTTGGCCAGGTTGTCGCAACCCGTCGTTTCGATTTCTTCCGAATCGATGTACTCGATGTTGACGCGGCTTTCCGTATGGATGCCGGCGTGGCGCAGCGCTTCGATCAGCGACTTGTACGACTCGGTCAGTTCGACATACTTGCCGACCATGCCGACGGTCACTTCCGCCTTCGGGTGTTCCATCGTGTAGATCAGCTTGCTCCAGATCGACAGGTCGGCCGGTGCGGGATCGAGGTCCAGCGCGTCGCAGATGATCTTGTCGAGGCCCTGGTCGTGCAGCATCTGCGGCACTTTGTAGATGGTGTCGACATCCCACACGGAAATGACGGCGTCTTCCTCGATGTTCGAGAACAGCGAGATTTTCGCGCGCTCGTCTTCCGGGATGGCGCGGTCGGCGCGGCACAGCAACGCGTTCGGCAAGATGCCGATTTCGCGCAGCTTCTGCACCGAGTGCTGGGTCGGCTTGGTTTTCAGTTCACCGGCCGAGGCGATGTAAGGCACCAGGGTCAGGTGGACGAACGCCGTGTTCTTGCGGCCGGCGCGCAGGCTCAGCTGGCGTGCCGCTTCCAGGAATGGCAAGGATTCGATATCGCCGACGGTGCCGCCGATTTCGCACAGGGCCACGTCGTAGCCTTCGGCGCCACGGCGGATGTAATCCTGGATTTCATTGGTGATATGCGGAATCACCTGCACGGTCTTGCCCAGATATTCGCCCCGGCGTTCCTTGCGGATCACCGATTCATAGATCTGGCCAGTGGTGAAGTTATTCACCTTTTTCATGCGGGTGGAAATGAAGCGCTCGTAGTGGCCGAGGTCGAGGTCGGTTTCGGCCCCGTCGTCGGTAACGAATACTTCACCGTGTTGCATAGGGCTCATCGTGCCAGGATCGACGTTGATATACGGGTCGAGCTTGAGCATGGTGACTTTAAGGCCGCGCGATTCGAGGATCGCGGCGAGGGAGGCGGCGGCAATCCCTTTACCAAGGGAAGACACAACGCCACCAGTGACGAAGACAAATTTGGTCATTGCAGATGGTGCCGAACGGCACGTGCGGGAAATTGAAATTATACACTAAAGCCCGCCTGCGTCGCCCCCCGCGCGTGGAAATTTGCGCCAAATGCCGACTATCCCTCCCCCTCCTGCGGTCTACGCACAACAAAATTGCGCACTGGCAATAATTGTAATATTTCCAATTCCATACTTTGTGTGGGAGACCGAACAGACCCTGCCGCGCCCCGGCCGCAGACTGGGATTTTTCAACAGGAGGTCCATCATGAGCTACGAAGAACGCGACGCCTACGGCATGTATGTCAACCGCGGCCACAAAGGCCCCGGCCCTGAACTGATGGGTGCCGATACCCTGATCGGCGACCATGTGCACAACGCCAAGGATGAGCACCTGGGCGAAATCAAGGAAATCATGATCGACATGCGCAGCGGCAAGATCGCCTATGCCGTCATGTCGCACGGCGGCGTCTTCACCATCGGCGAAAAGCTGTTCGCCGTGCCGTGGGAAGCGCTGCTGCTCGACACCGTCAACAAGCGCTTCACCTTGAACGTCGACAAGGAACGCATCGAAAACGCGCCCGGCTTCGACACGGATAACTGGCCGAACATGGCCGATACCACGTGGGTCAATACCATCCACAGCTACTACGGCACCACGCCGCGTTGATAACACCTGACAAAACTTACTGCGCGGTGCGCTTTGCGGCCGGCGATGCTCACTGTGCCATAGCACAGCTGCGCTTCTCGGCCACAAATCACATCCGCTCGCTACAGTTTTGTCAGGCGTCGCAGCTTTGCTAAAAAACTAGAAGCGGTACTCCAGCCCTGCCACATACGTCCTGCCCCGCGCCGTGCTCAGCGGCGTGTTGTCCTGCGACTGCGACGGCATCGAGTTCAAGCGGTTCAACGCTTCCGAGAAATCCTTGTTCATGGCGTTCTGCACGGACAGGCGCAGGAACAGGTTCTTGCTGACCCGGTAGCTGGCGTACAGGTCGATCACGGCCGGAATCTTCGGATTGTCCACCTTCGTCACTTCGCCCGTCGCCTCGTCCGCTTCATTATCCGGCGACAAGCGGCGGTTCGAACCCGTGTGCTTGAGGATGGCACCCACTTCCAGTTTGTTGTCCAGCAAGCGCGTGCCCACGTCGAGGTTGTAGTAGGTGCTGGGCAGCTCGCTGATGTCGGCCGCGCCAAACCACGCGCTGGCGATCGAGGTGGGCTGGCTGGTCTTTTCGCGCGTGTACGACAGGCGCGCAAAAGCCGGGCCCAGCTGGTACTGCGCTTCCAGCTCCCAGCCGCGCGAATGCACAGGCGTGGCCGAGTTGATGTAGATATACATATTGGTCACATAGTCATCCACATTCTGCCAGTCCTTGGCGATCACTTCCGCGATATTGCACTTGCGCCCGCTGTCGCATACGAGGAAGGATTGGCTGGTGATATAGCCGTCGATCTTGCTCTTGAAATACAGGGCCTTGAAGTTCAGCGCGTCATTGGCGCTCAGCAAGCCATGCAGGCTGGAATTAAAGCCCAGCTGGTAAGTGCTGGCCCGCTCGCCCTTCAGGAACGGATTCATCGACGCCCCGCCGTCATTCGAGAAAAATACTTCCTGCGGATTCGGCCCGCGCATGGTGCGCTCGGCGCTGGCAAACGGCTGGAACCACGGCGTCACTTGGGCGGAAACGAGCAGCGAGGGATTGATGCCATGCTCCTTGAGCGCAATATTGCTTGCCCCTTGCGGGAAGCACTGCACGCGCAAGTCGCAGGCAGGCTTGTAGCCCGTCAGGTTGAAGTGCGTGTAATTGAGGCCCGCATTGACTTGGTAGATGCCGCGGTTGTATTGCAGGCCCGCATACAGGCTGTTGATCTTTTGCACACCCTCGGGACCAAACGTATTGTTTTCGATCGATTGCTGGTTGGCATCCGGATTATCGGGATCGTCGACCAGGCTTTCCACGTGCTTGCTGTACTTGTTGCGCATCAGTTTGCCGCCGATGGTCACCAGCGCATCGCCGCCCGCCAGCTTGAAGCTGCTGGTGTTGTTGACGTCGAGAGCATCCGCGCGGTTGGCCGCGTTGGTATTGATGAAGTTGGTCAGCGCCTCGGGCATGTATTTCTGGTTGCCGCGGCTGCTGCTGGCCACCACATTGAGGTCGATCAATTCCGAAAACGGCGTGTAATGGTATTTGACGTAGTAGTCATCGCTCTGGATATCGCGGCGCGTAAACGTGCTGCGGTAATCTCGCGCCGACAGTTCCAGGGAGTGGAAGTCGCTCAATTTGAGGTCCAGCTTGAGCAGCTGCGACTTGGGCTTCTGCTTGTAATAGCGGTTGTAGCCGAAACCGAATTCCTCGCTGTTGACGCCCTTGGCATTCTTGTAGTTGTTGCCGATCACGCTCGCACTGGTGGCGGCCATGAAGCCCACGCTGCCGCCGTCGAAGGCGGGATTTTTCATGGCCACGGCCAGCATGGCGCTGCGTCCCACGCCGTTATTGCCGGTGGACATCTTCGTGCGCGCCCCCAGCTTTTCACCGACAAACACCACGTCATCGACGCCGATGGTACGGAAATTGGCGCTGCCGGCCAGCGCATTGACGCCGTCGCCGCCGACGACATTACCGCGCGACACGTCCACGCCGATGATGAAGTTGGGGTCGATCAGGGCGCCGAACTGGCTGCTGGGCACGCCGCCATGCGACACGGACGACGGCGCGCTGCCATAGTAATTCTGGCTCACGCCATCGACCATCATGTTGACGCGCCCCAGGCCCGACAGGCCGCGGATGTTGACGCTGACGGCGCCCTGCGCCGGATCGATCTGCGTGAACGTGCCCGGCATGCTGCGCACGATCTGGTCGACGCTCTGCAAGCGCGTATCGGCCCCGCGCGCGCTGACGGCGCCCGGTTTTTCCAGCGCCTGCCGTTCCGCCGGCACGGCCTCGCCCGACACATTCAGCGGAGAAAATTCCACCTTGCCACTTTCCTGCGACTGCGACTGCGCCCCAGCCTGCTGCGCCAGCAACGCCATGCAGACGCCCACGGCTTGCGCCATCTTCTTGATATGCATACACCCTCGATTTGTTATGGATAGATTTTTTTAATGAAAAGCAATCGGCATCCTCATGCCTGGTCTTGTCCCGGTTCCAGCTTGAACGAGACGGGCAAGGTGACGGTCACCGCGCCCTGGTGCAGGACGTTGTCGGGCGGCGCCGGCAACGGTTGCGCGCGCTGCAGCACTTGCAGCGCTTCGCGGTCGAGCAGCACCGTGCCCGACGACGTGACCAGTTCGCTGGCCAGCAGCTTGCCGTCACGGTCCACCTGGAAGCGCACCCAGGCGGCGCCGGCCCGCTTGCGCTGGCGCGCGTCGCCCGGATAGCGCTTGAAACGGGCCAGATGGCTGAGCACGCGGCTTTGCCAGCTGGCGGGCGCCGCGCTGCTTGACGGCGTGTCGCTGTCGAACGGCGCCGCCTGCGGCCCGCGCACGGCGGCGGGCGCCGGCGTGGCGCTGCTGCTGGCTTGCGCCGGTACGGACGATGTTTCCCTGGTGGTCTCCTTGGCCGGCTCCGGCGACGGACTGGCTGCCGCCTGCGCTGCCTTTTCCGCCGCGACGATGTCCGGTGCGGCGGCGCGCGCCAGCACGGGCAGCGCCTCTTGCCGGGCCGTGCTCTTTGCCGGCCGGGCCTCGCTGGACGCGGCCGACTGGCGCGCGCCCACGGCTTGCGCGACCTGCGTTTCCGGCGACATCGCCTGCGCGGCAAACACCACCATCACGCTGGCGGCCGGATGGGCAGGCGCCACGGCTACGGGCTGCCAGCTTGCCCACAGCAGCAATGCCAGCGCCGTGGCAACCACCAGCGCCGTGGCGATGCCCCAGCTCAATAGGGGCCGCGGCGCCAGCGTGGACGGCGCACTCACCCGCCCTCCCGGCCGACCAGGCCCACTTTCAGATAACCGGCCTGGCGCAGCGCATCCATCACGCCCAGCACGTCTTCATACGCAGCCTGCTTGTCGGCCTGGAAAAACAAGGTGCGCTGGCGGTCGCCGCCCGTCTCGGCATCGAGCAAACGGCCCAGCTGCTCGCGCGCCACGGGCGACTCGCCCAGGTACAGACTGCGGTCTGCCTTCAGCGACACGAACAGCGGTTTTTCGGGACGGGGCTCGGGCTTGGCCGTGGCGGCCGGCAAGTCGATTTTCAGGTCGACGGTGGCCAGTGGCGAGACCACCATGAAAATGATCAGCAGCACCAGCATCACGTCGATGAAGGGCGTGACATTGATCTCGCAGAGCTCCGGCATGTCGGCCGCGTCGTCATCCGGCGCAGGAAAAAGGGATGCCATGGCTCAGGCCTGCTTGCGCGTGTCGAGGTCGCGGCTCAGCATCAGCAGCACTTGCGCGGAGGCGGCCCGCAGCTGCGCCTTGTACTGGTTGATGCCGCGGCTCAAGACGTTATAGATGACGACGGCGGGAATCGCCGCCACCAGGCCCAGCGCGGTGGCCAGCAAGGCTTCCGCGATGCCGGGCGCCACTGTCGCCAGGTTCGTACTCTGGCTGACGGCAATGCCGATGAAACTGTTCATGATGCCCCACACGGTGCCGAACAGGCCGACAAACGGCGCCACGGCGCCTATGCTGGCCAGCAAGCCTATGCCCTGCGTCATGGCGCGCACCTGCTGCGCGATCCACTGTTCCTGGCGAAAGCCGGCCCGCTCCTTCAGGGCCGCCGCCGGCGCATGCGCGTGCGACAGGCTCAGCTCCTGCTGCACGTCATCAAGCAACTGCTGCGCCAGCGAGCGTTTGCCGGCGCCCTCCACTTTCGCGGCAGCGTCCGGCAGCGAACTGGCCGTCTTCAGCACGGCGACGGCTTGCGCCGCTTCGCGCCCCGCTGTCAGCAAGCTGGCGCCCCTTACCAGCAAGACCACCCAGGTGGCCAGCGCGGCAAGCAATAAACCGATGAGCACGCTTTTGACGACCTGGTCGGCAGCAAAGAACATGCCCAGCGGCGACATGTCGTGCGGCAAGGCGGACGCTTGCGCCGTGGCATGGAACAAGGAAAGAAACACGCCACCAACGGCGGTGTTGATATGGAACAAAGGGATACGCATGAAAGCTTCAGTAGTTAACAGGCATGGCTGCGCCAACGGCGCGCACGCGCATGCAAAAAAATCGGACGGACTACCTGGCTGCTGCGGGGGAGCTTGCTGGGGAAGAGTGCCGGGCTGAACGCCCGGCGGAGGTGAAACGGCTTACTTGGCGCTGGCGACGGCTGCAGTTGCTGCAACTGGCGGCGTGAACCACACGAAGTCCGCCTGCGGCGCCTGCACGGCGGCACCCTGCTGCGCCAGCACCAGCACCAGCGGCGCGGGGCCGCCCGTCAAGTCCTGTACGTGCAGCGGCACGCCCAAGTCCTTGTGCGCATGGTAGGCGCCGGCGATCAGCACGGCCGGCGCGGGCGCAGCCAGCAGACGCTCGGCCATGCGGCGGTCGCGCTGCTGCTGCACCGACAGCATGGCGGCCAGGCGCGGCTCGTCGATCTGGTTGTCATGCATGACGCGGATGATGTCCTTCAGTTTGTCATGCACCTTGCCATCGTTGGCCAGGTTCGAATGCTTGCCCTGCACGGCCGGCTTGTCGATAAACAGTTGCTTGATTTCGCTGCGGTCCAGGTTGGCCGACCAGACGGGATACGGCGCGCGCATCACGGTCATCACCAGGTCGCCATATTGCTCCCACTTCCAGCTGGGCTGCCAGGCCAGCAGCTCGGCCACGTGCTCGGGGCGCACGACGGGGTCCGTCTGCAGCCACGGCTTGACCTTGTCCACCTTGGCTTGCTGGTCCGGGTTCAGCATTTCCAGCAGTACGCTGCCTTGCGGGCGCTGGCCCTGCAATTGCTGCAGCAGCCATTGCTCGATCTTGTGATGGCTGAGCTGGTCATGCTGCTCGCCGACGATGACCCGGGGCGCGGCGGCCAGCTGGGCCAGCAATTGCTCGGCGCTCAGGCGCTGGCCGCTGCGCAGGTCGACGATTTCGCCCAGCTGGCGCACGTCTTGCGTGGCGGCGGAAGCGGCACCGGCGGCAGCGTCAGTCGCTGGAGCCACGCTGCTGCAGGCGCTCAGGGCCAGCACGCAGGCGGGCAGGACGGCGAAGAAGGACAGGGGGAATTTCATGGCATGGCCTTTCGGGTTGAAGCACGCATTGCAAAATAACTACTGGCGGGCATTCTAATGGAAATGATTCTCATTTACAACCAAGACACGACGAACCATGCAGATTTTTTTACAACTGGCAAAAATCAATATGGTGCTTCGGTGAAATATCCGGGCGCGGAGTAGAATAAAAAAAACGGAGGACTTGCGTGAATCAAACTGACCAGTTGGCGGTACTGAAAAAACCGCTGCCCGTATCCCTTGCTGCCGTACTTTCCCTGATCTTTGCCGACCGCTTTTCCATGACGCAAGCCATGCGCGCCCACCATGGCCGCGACGAGTCGAGCTATCCTCCCATGCTGCCGGACGCCGTCATCTTCGCCCATTCCACCGAGGAAGTGGCGGCTGCCGTCAAACTGTGCAGCGCGCACGACGTGCCCGTCATCGCCTATGGCAGCGGCACCTCGCTGGAAGGCCACGTGCTGGCCCTGCATGGCGGCGTGACGATTGATCTGTCGCAAATGAACCAGATGGTAGCCGTGCATGGTGAAGACTTGACGGCCACCGTGCAGGCGGGCGTGACGCGCAAGCAACTGAACGAGGAGCTGCGCGACACGGGCCTGTTCTTCCCCATCGACCCGGGCGCCAATGCATCCTTGGGCGGCATGGCCGCCACGCGCGCCTCGGGCACGAACGCCGTGCGCTACGGTACCATGCGCGAAAACGTGCTGGCCCTGACGGTGGTGACGGCCGACGGCCGCATCATCAAGACGGGGACCAGGGCGAAAAAATCGTCGGCCGGCTACGACCTGACGCGCTTGTTCGTCGGCAGCGAAGGCACCCTGGGCATCATCACGGAAGTGACGGTGAAACTGTATCCGCTGCCGGAAGCGATCTCGGCGGCCGTGTGTTCGTTCCCCGGCACGGGCGGGGCCGTCAGCGCCGTGATCCAGACCATCCAGATGGGTATTCCTGTGGCCAGGGTCGAGTTTCTCGATGAAAATGGCGTCAAGGCCATCAATGCCTACGACAAGATGGCCTTGCCGCAAAAGCCGCTGCTGCTGTTTGAATTCCACGGCACGCCGGCCAGCGTGGCTGAGCAGGCGCAGCTGGTGCAAGCCATCACGGCGGAGCACGGCGCCAGCGATTTCGAATGGGCCAGCCGTCCCGAAGACCGCTCGCGCCTGTGGGCCGCGCGCCACAACGCATACTTTGCCCTGCTGCAGATGCGTCCCGGCAGCCGCGCCATTTCCACCGATTGCTGCGTGCCCATTTCGCGCCTGGCCGAATGCATCCTCGCCACCCAGGCCGATTGCGAAGCGCAAGGCCTCGTCTACGCCATCATCGGCCACGTGGGCGACGGCAATTTCCACGTGCAGATGCTGGTCGACCCGGACGATCCAAACGACATCGCCCGCGCAGAAAAGGTCAACAGCGACATGGTCACGCGCGCCATCGGCATGGACGGCACGTGCACGGGCGAGCATGGCGTGGGCATGCACAAGATGGCCTTCCTCGTGGAAGAGCATGGCGAAGGCGCCATCGACACCATGCGTGCCCTCAAGCATGCGCTGGACCCGAAGAACATCATGAATCCGGGCAAGATCGTGCGCTGGTAAATAAGCGCCATAAGCCTGCAAGCAAAAACTGGGGTCAGACCCGCCGGGTCTGACCCCGGCCCTTGCCGTCGGGTTATTTTTACAATTCCATGCGCATCGGCACGAAAGCGATGCCGCCCGTCTCCACCTTGGGTCCCGTGGCAACAAAGCCCAGGCTTTGGTACAGGGGCAAGGCGTAGGCCGAGGAATTGACGGTAAACGCCGTCACACCGCCCCTGGCCAGCGAGGCATCGCGGGCGGCCTGCCACAGGCGGCGCGCCATGCCGCGCCGGTGCAGCGCGCGCGGCACGAACATGTGGAACAGATGCGTGTGGTCGCGCATGGCCACCACGCCGGCCAGCTCGCCGTCGATATGCGCGAGCTGGTAGGCATAGCGCAGATCGGACAGATAGCCTTCGATGGCTGGCTGGCGGCAATGTTCGATGAACTTGTCCGCCCCCGCGCCGTCCGGGTGCAGGGTCAAAAAGGGCATCAGGTCGTCGATCAGGGCGACGATGGCGGGCGCGTCGGCGACCAGGGCGGGACGCATGATCGGTTCGGGTAATGTTGTCATCTGCAAATAATGCCATGCCCTCCGCCCCACCGGCAACTCTCAACAGAAATCGCGGCTGCTGGTTCTCAAGCGTCCCAGCAGGTGCGACATGTCGACCAGGCGCTTGGCCACCAGGTTGCGCACGATGCCCTCGCGCTGCCACACGCCATACACGCCCAGCAGCGGCGCGCTCAGCACTTCGCGCCGCTGGCTTTCCGCCAGGTCGGGCCAGACGATGACGTTGACGGTGCCCGTTTCGTCTTCCAGGGTCATGAAGATCACGCCCTTGGCCGTGCCCGGGCGCTGGCGCACGGTGACGATGCCGCAGGCGCGCGCCAACTGGCCATCCGTGTAGCTGGCCAGCGCGGACGCGGGCATGAAACGCTGTTCCAGCAATTGCCTGCGCAGCAGCGCCAGCGGATGGCGGCCCAGAGTCAGGCCTTGCGCGCGGTAATCGCTGACGATACTTTCCCCTTCCGTGGGCGCGGCCAGCACGGGCAAGTCTTCCTCGTGCGTGGTGACGCGCAGCAAATCCCTGTCGGGCACGGCGCCGGCCGCCTGCCATAGCGCCGCGCGCCGGTGGCCGGCCAGCGCGTGCAGGGCGTTGCCGGCCGCCAGCACCTGCAAGTCATGGCGGTCCAGGCCGCCACGCCGCGCCAGGTCGGCCACGTCGACGAAGGCGGCGATGGCGCGCGCATCCTCGATGCGCCGGGCGGCCTCCACGCGCATGCCGAACAAGCTGTTCAAGCCCAGGCGCACGGCGGGCGCGGCACCCTGCCCGTCTTCCAATGCCGCTTCCCAGCCGCTGACGGCCACATCGACAGGCAGCACTTGCACGCCATGCCGGCGCGCATCCTGCACCAGTTGCGAGGGGCTGTAAAAACCCATGGGCTGGCTGTTGAGCAAGGCGCACAGGAAGGCGGCCGGTTCGTGGCATTTCAGCCAGGAACTGGCGTACGTGAGCAGCGCGAAACTGGCCGCGTGCGACTCGGGAAAACCGTATTCGCCAAAGCCTTCGATCTGGCTGAAGATGGCCTCGGCAAACTCCTTGTCGTAACCATTCTTCACCATGGCATTGACGATGCGGTCATGGTAATTGTTCATGCCGCCCTTGCGTTTCCAGGCTGCCATGGCGCGCCGCAACTGGTCCGCTTCGCCGGGCGTGAAACCGGCCGCGATGATGGCCACCTGCATCACTTGCTCCTGGAAGATGGGAATGCCCAGGGTGCGCCCCAGCGCCTTTTCCAGGCCCTTCGGATAGTCGACCGCTTCCTTCTGCTGGCGCCGCTGCAGATACGGATGCACCATGCCGCCCTGGATGGGGCCGGGACGCACGAGCGCCACCTCGATGACAAGGTCGTAGAATTCGCGGGGACGCAGCCGGGGCAGCATGCTCATCTGCGCGCGCGACTCGATCTGGAATACGCCGATGGTATCGGCCTCGCACATCATGTCGTAGGTGGTGGGGTCTTCGGCAGGAATATCCTGCAGGCGGAGTGGCTCGCCGCGCCGCGCACCGACCAGTTCCAGGGCGCGGCGCAGGGCCGACAGCATGCCCAGCGCCAGTACGTCGACCTTCATCAAGCCCAGTTCCTCGAGGTCGTTCTTGTCCCACTCGATGACGCTGCGCTCGGCCATGGCCGCGTTTTCAATCGGCACCAGGCGCGACAACTTGCCTTGCGCGATGACAAAGCCGCCCGGATGCTGCGACAAATGGCGGGGAAAGCCCAGCAACTGCTGCGCCAGGCCGGCCCACTGCTGCGACAATGCCGCTTCCGGGTCCAGCCCGCATTCGGCCAGGCGCTCCAGCAGATCGCGCTTGCCGTCGAACCAGCGGTGCGCCTTGGCCACTTTTTCCACGATGGCCAGGTCGATCCCCAGCGCCCGGCCGCTGTCGCGCAAGGCGCTTTTGGGCCGGTAGCTGATCACTACGGCCGCCAGCGCGGCCCGCTCGCGCCCATACTTGCCGTAGATATATTGAATCACTTCTTCGCGCCGCTGGTGCTCGAAGTCGACGTCGATGTCGGGCGGCTCGTTGCGCTCGCGCGACATGAAGCGCCCGACCAGGGAATTGCCGCGCGCCGGGTCCACTTCCGTGATGTGCAGGCAATAACAGACGGCCGAATTGGCGGCCGACCCCCTGCCCTGGCACAGGATGTTTTGCGAACGGGCAAAGCGCACGATGTCGTACACGGTCAAAAAGTAGGCTTCATACGACAGCTCCGCGATCAGTTCCAGCTCCTGTTCGACCTGCTGCTGCACGTTGGCCGGGATGCCCAGCGGAAAGCGGAGCCGCGCGCCCGCGTACGTTTCCTCGCGCAAATACGTCGCCGGCGTATGGCCGTCGGGCACCAGTTCGTCGGGATAGTCATAGCGCAAGCTGTCGAGGGAAAATGTGCACAGGTCCGCGATGCGCAGGGTTTCCGCCAGCGCCTGCGGCGGATACACATTGGCCAGGCGCAAGCGCGCGCGCAGATGCTGCTCCGCGTTTTGCGCCAGCGCATAGCCGCACTCGCCCACGGGTTTGCCCACGCGTATCGCACACAAGGTGTCGAGCAAGGGCTTGCGCGAACGCACATGCATGCACACATGGCCGACGGCCACCACGGGCAAGCCCAGCGCCTGTGCCGCGTCCTGCACGGCAAGGCGGTGCGCGTCATCCTGCGCCCGCTGCAGCAGGTTCAGGCCTATCCAGCTGCGCTCGCTCCCAAAGGTCGACAGCATCCACTCTCCCTGCGCGCGCAGCATCCCCGGCTGGGCCGGATAGCTGGGCAACAAGATCATCAGACAGCCCGGCAATCCCCGCAAATGGGCACCCTCCTCCGACGGCGCGGCGAAATCACCGGGCGTCAGCAAATAGCGGCCCTTGGCCGCCCGCGTGCGCGCCATGGTGATCAGTTCCGACAAGTTGCCGTAGCCATCGCGGTCCCGCACCAGCGCCAGCAGGGACGGAGCCGGACTGCCGTCGCCCTGCGTCAAGTGAAAGTGCGCGCCGATAATCAAGGGGAAACCAGCCCGCTTGGCTGTCGCATGGGCGCGCACGACGCCGGCCAGCGAGCACTCGTCGGTAATCGCCAGCGCCCGGTAAGCAAGCTGGACAGCGCGCGCCACCAGCTCTTCCGCATGCGAGGCCCCATGCAGGAAGCTGAAATTGCTCAGGCAGTACAACTCAGCATACTCGGGTAGGACTGCACTCCCCATGATCTACCTCAATACTGTATATAAACACAGTATATTATACTCATCTGAAAACGGCCATCTCAGTTATGCTGGGGTTTTACCTTGCACAGTGCCCGCCATGATCGTCCACTCATTAAAATGTTTCGGCGCCGCCCCCGGTGGCGGCAATGCGGCGCTGGTCGTGGAAAACGACCACGGCACGCAAGCGCAGCGCCAGGCCTTTGCCCGCGCACGCCAGGTCAGCGCCTGTGTCTTCCTCGACCGCCAGGCGGACGGCAGCATCGTGCTCGACTATTTTTATCCGCACACGCGCAGCCCCCTGTGCCTGCACGCCACCCTGGCCGCCGCGCATGTGTTGCTGGCGGCGCCCGGCGCGCCGGCGGCGCTGACGATCACCACCGCCATGCGCGGACAGGCCTTGCAGCTGGTGCGCCGCGCGGAGGGATTGTTCATCGGCCTGGCGCCGCAGCCGGCGCCTGCCGTCCTGGTGGAAAAATATGTGCCTTCCGAGCTCATGGGCCAGCACATGCATTTGCTGTCGCCGCCCGTCGTCGCGTCCGTAGGCAGTCCGAAGCTGCTGCTGGAAGTGGCCGACCGCACCACCCTGCGCGCGCTGCGGCCTAATCTGGAACTGATTGCCGACTGGAGCGCCTTGCACAAGGTCAACGGCTGCTATGCGTACTGCCGCACGGGCGAGCACGAGTACGAAGGGCGCAACTTCAATCACCTGGACCCGGCGCTGGAAGACAGCGCCACGGGCGTGGCGGCGGGCGCGCTGGCAGCGCACTTGCAGCAGTCGCTGCACCTGCGCCAGGGCCACGTGACGCAGCAGCCCTGCCTGATCGACGTGCAGTACGGCGCGCAAGCCATCTGGGTGGGCGGCATGGTGCAACGCAGCACCTGAACGGGGCATGCTGCACCAGCACAAGGCAAGCGAGACAGAGGCCAAAAGATAATCAACCAGGAAACAACAGTTACAGCAAATTTGTAACAACAAAACAAAGTATCGCTGGTGAATGCTGAAAAGATGGCACTAGAATCAAGTCACGAATCTTGCTCATCAGCCAATTGGAGATACTGCGTGCCGACCCTCACTACCTTGCGTAAAGCAGTCCTCATCAGCCTGTACGGCAGCGCCGCCCTGGCCGCCTTCAGCCCCGCCGCCATGGCCCAGAACACGGAAGCGGCCGCCACGGACGGTCCCGTGCAAACGGTCAGCGTGGTCGGCTCGCGCCGGGTCGCCAGCTCCGCCACCGATACCATGGTGCCGGTCGATATCATTCCCATTTCCAAGGTGGCAGAACAGGGCGGCCAGTTCGACCTGGCGCAATCGCTGCAATACATCTCGCCCTCGTTCAACTCCACGCGCCAGACGGGCGCCGACGGGGCCGACCTGATCGATTCGGCCGCCCTGCGCGGCCTCGGCTCCGACCAGACCCTGGTGCTGGTCAATGGCAAGCGGCGCCACACGACGGCCCTCGTCAACCTGTTCGGCGCGCGCAACCGCGGCAACACGGGCACGGACATGAATGCGATTCCTTTGCTGGCGATCAAGAACGTGCAAGTGCTGCGCGACGGCGCCGCCGCCCAGTACGGCTCGGACGCCATTGCCGGCGTGATCGACATCGAACTAAAGAAAAGCCTGGGCTGCGAAGCGGTGGCCGGCTACAGCCAGTATTCCGCAGGCGACGGCAAGAACTACATGACGTCCGCCTATTGCGGCATCGCGCTGGGCGACAAGGGCACCCTGGCCATCACGGGCGAATACCTGGACCGCGGCCGCTCGAACCGGGCCGACGCAGACAGCATGCGCATCATCGGCGACACCAAGTCCAAAAACAAGACCCTGTACATCAATGGCGACTACGCCACCAGCAGCACGGGCAAGCTGTACTTCACGGCCGGCGCGCAGACGCGCGACGCGTCCAGCGCCGCGTTCGGCCGGGGCGGCATCGGCAGCGACGACATCCCGTCGCGCAATTCCGCCGCCATGTACCCGGACGGCTTCGTGCCTTTCATCAACGGCAAGATCGACGACCAGTACGCCACCATCGGCCACCGCAGCCAGATCGGCGAATGGCATGCGGACTTTTCGCAAACCTATGGCTACAACAAGATGCGCTACGACATCAGCCATACCTTGAACGCGTCCATCGCCAACCTCGACCTGATGAACGGCGGCAAGGGCGTCAGCGCCAGCAGCTACGACGCGGGCGGCTTCTCGTTCCAGCAGCTGACCAGCAACGCCGACTTCAGCCGCTACTACGACACGGTGATGAGCGGCATGAACGTGGCCTTCGGCGCCGAATACCGCAGCGAGCAATACAAGATCATGGCCGGCGAACCCGGTTCCTACATCGACGCCGACGGCGTGGGCGTGGGCGGCAACGCGGGCAGCCAGGGCTTCCCCGGCTTCCAGCCCGGCGACGCCACCAAGGCCAGACGCCACAGCATCGCCGCGTATGGCGACGTGGAACTGGACTGGACGGAACGCCTGAAAACCCAGGCCGCGCTGCGCTATGAAAAATTCAGCGATTTCGGCTCCACCGTAACGGGCAAGCTGGCCGCCAGCTATAAAGTGGCGCCCAACGTGCTGCTGCGCGGCTCGGCCAGCACGGGTTTCCGCGCGCCATCGTTACAGCAGGTGTATTTCTCATCCACCTTCACCGACTTCATCGGCGGCGTGCCCACGGATGTGGTGCTGGCGCCCAACGGCGGCACCGTCGCCAACGCGGCCGGCATCCCCAAGCTGAAAGAAGAAAAGTCCACCAGCTTTACGTTCGGCACCACCTGGACGCCCACGCAAGCCATTTCCGTGACGGCCGACTTGTACAACATCAAGATCAAGGACCGCATCGTGCTGTCGGGCCGCTTCAATGCCGACAACTATCCGGACCTGGCCGCACGCCTGGCCCTCCTGGGCGTGGGCGAGGCGCAGTTCTTCGTCAACTCCATCGACACGCGCACGCGGGGTCTGGACCTGACGGCTTCGCACAAGGGCGAATTGGCCGGCAACCGCCTGAACACTTTCCTGGCCTTGAACCTGAGCAAGACGGAAGTGACGAAGGTCAAGACGCCGGACTCGCTGAAAGGCTATGAAGACGTGCTGCTGTCCGAGCGCGAACGGCTGTTCATCGAACAGGGCGGCCCCCGCGCGAAAGCCACCCTGGGCTTCGACTACATCACGGGCAAGCTGGAATCGGACTTGCGCATCATTTATTTTGGCCCGCAAACCCTGGGCACCTTCAGCGGCACGGCCGCCGGCGTGCCCAACGCCCGCTACGCGGCCAAGACGTCGGCCGACCTGAGCTTCACCTACAGCATCAACAAGAACACCAAGCTGACGTTTGGCGGCAACAACATCTTCAACGTCAAGCCCACCACGCAGAATCCGGACGAAACGGATAACGGCTTCAAATACGACAGCGTGCAGTTCGGCCTGAACGGCGCTTCCTACTTTGGCCGGCTGTGGGTGAAGTTCTGATCGCCCTGTCCGCCTGAAAAAACAGCGGCTGCGCCAGCATGGGCAGCCGCTGTTTTTTTGTCTGCATCATTGTCGGCATCAACATGCGGCCGGATGGCAGGCGCTGGATCAAAGATGGCTTGCGCCCAGCGCTGCCGCTGGCGCCCCGCCTAGGCGTGCGACAGAATATTGATGAGTTTGCCGAAAGGGTCGCGCACGAAAAACCGCCTGACGCCCCAGGGTTCATCGGCAAGTCCATATTCGATGGGAAACCCGGCGGCCGACATGCGCGCGAATGCAGCATCCACATCATCGACTTCGATGGAAAGGTCCGGCACTGCCGTGTTCGAGCCGCCTTCCGTCGCAAAGCTCACCTGAACGCTCATTTCGGTTGGCAAACCATATGTGACGATCCAGCCGTGATCCATCAAAAGGTTGAGACCCAGCACGTCCTGGTAAAAAGTGCGGGCCAGTGCCACATCCGGCGTCGAGAAATTTGCAACGATTCGCTTGACTTGCATATTCTTCCTCCGTGCCAAAGATTGAAAAATTCAACACCCGCCCCTGCCATGCACAGACTCCAGCCGCTGCAAATGCGCAGCCCGACCTGCAGGTGCTCGCGTCGTCAGGCTTTTTCGGACTTGGCGATAAGAAACCAGGGGATGGCAAACGGGCCGGTCAGAGCGACGATCATGTCCCTGACGGCCGTTCTTTTCAAAAGGCGCCGTTTGGCGATCAGGTGGCAAGCCACTGCCGAGAGCAGCCAGATCAATGCGGGGATGTATGCCGTCACTGTGAACTCCATTCAGATAGTCGTTGCCTTGAATGCAAACGATGATAACAGGCGCATCTGGGCAGTGCAATTTGGCACCGTCCCCTCTGGGCAGCCGCGTGTCCGCTTCCCCGGGGCACGCGCCCCTGTCCCGCCCTGACCGCCTGCTCCGGCGGCGCCCCGCCAGCGTGGCCGCAGTGAACAATCTTTGCCCTGCGGCGGAAAGCACGGATAATAGCGGCTAACTCATATGCACAGTATTGGATTCTCCCATGGAAATTAAAGTCAACTTTCTCGACAAGCTGCGTCTCGAAGCCAAGTTCGACGATTTTACGGTCATCGCCGACCAGCCCATCCGCTATAAGGGCGATGGTTCGGCGCCGGGCCCGTTCGATTACTTTTTGGCATCATCGGCACTGTGTGCCGCGTACTTCGTGAAGTTGTATTGCGATACACGCAATATTTCAACCGAAAATATCCGTCTGTCGCAAAACAATATTGTTGACCCGGAAAACCGTTACCAGCAGATTTTCAAGATCCAGGTCGAGCTGCCGGCCGATATCTCGGCCAAGGACCGCCAGGGCATCCTGCGCTCGATCGACCGTTGCACGGTCAAGAAAGTGGTGCAGGCGGGCCCCGAGTTCGTCATTGAAGAGGTGGAGAGCCTGGACGCCGACGCCCAGGCCCTGCTGACCTTGAATCCGGCCCCTGGCGCGAGCACCTATATCGTGGGCAAGGACTTGCCGCTGGAACAGACCATCGCCAATATGTCCAGCCTGCTGGCGGGCCTGGGCATCAAGATTGAAATCGCCTCGTGGCGCAACATCATTCCCAACGTGTGGTCGCTGCACATCCGCGATGCGCACTCGCCCATGTGTTTCACCAACGGCAAGGGTTCAACCAAGGAAAGCGCGCTGGCGTCGGCCCTGGGCGAGTATATCGAGCGCCTCAGCAACAACCATTTCTACGCGGGATCGTTCTGGGGTAACGACATCGCCAACGCGGATTTTGTCCATTACCCGAACGAGCGCTGGTTCAAGCCGGGCCGCAAGGATGCACTGCCGAAAGAGATTCTCGATGCCTATTGCCTGGACATCTACGATGCCGATGGCGAGCTGCGCGGTTCGCACCTGATCGACACCAATTCCGGCAATGCGGAGCGCGGCATCTGCTCGCTGCCGTATGTGCGCCAGTCCGATGGCGAGACCGTGTATTTCCCGTCCAACCTGATTGAAAACCTGTATGTCAGCAATGGCATGAGCGCCGGCAATACCCTGGCCGAAGCGCAGGTGCAATGCTTGTCGGAAATTTTCGAACGGGCCGTCAAACGCGAAATCCTCGAAGGCGAGATCGCCCTGCCCGACGTGCCGCAGGACGTGCTGGCGAAATATCCAGGCATCGTGGCCGGCATACAGGGACTGGAAGAACAGGGTTTCCCCGTGCTGGTGAAAGATGCGTCGCTGGGCGGCGTGTACCCGGTGATGTGCGTCACCCTGATGAACCCGCGCACGGGCGGCGTGTTTGCCTCGTTCGGCGCGCACCCGAGCCTGGAAGTGGCGCTCGAGCGCAGCCTGACGGAATTGCTGCAGGGCCGCAGCTTCGAAGGCTTGAACGACTTGCCGCAGCCCACGTTTGCCAGCGAAGCCGTCACCGAGCCGAACAACTTCGTCGAACACTTCATCGATTCCAGCGGCATCGTCTCGTGGCGCTTCTTCAGCGCCAAGGCCGATTACGATTTTGTCGAGTGGGATTTCTCCGGTCACGGCGACAACTCGAATGCCGAGGAAGCGGCAACCCTTTTCGGCATCCTCGCCGGCATGGGCAAGGAAGTCTACACGGCCGAGTATGACCAGCTGGGCGCCACCGCCTGCCGCATCCTCGTGCCCGGTTATTCGGAAGTCTATCCGGTCGAGGATTTGATCTGGGACAACACCAACAAGGCGCTGCTGTTCCGCGCCGACATCCTGAACCTGCACCGTATGGACGATGCCAGCCTGGAAGACTTGCTCGACCGCCTGGAAAACAGCGAGCTTGACGAGTATGGCGACATCGCCACCCTGATCGGCATCGAGTTCGATGAAAATACGGTCTGGGGCCAGCTGACGACTCTGGAATTGAAACTGCTGATACAGCTTGTCCTGCAGCAATTCGAAGAGGCGAAAGAGCTGGTGGAAACCTTCCTGCAGTACAACGACAACACGCTCGAACGCAAGCTGTTCTATCAAGCCTTGAACGTGGTGCTGGAAGTGGAACTCGATGACGAGCTGGAGCTGGACGATTACGTAGTCAATTTCCGCCGCATGTTCGGCGACGCCCGCATGGACGCGGTGCTGGGTTCCGTGGACGGCAGCGTGCGCTTCTTCGGCCTGACGCCCACCAGCATGCAACTGGAAGGCCTCGACCGGCACCAGCGCCTGATCGACAGCTTCAAGAAACTGCACGTGGCGCGGGGCAAGGCAACGGCCACGCCGCGCTAGGTCGACAAGCGGGGGCCGGCGCTGCAGTCCGGCCTCCGCACCCCGGCGCAGGATCAACCCTGCATTACCGCATGGAAAAGAGACCATGGCCACACTGGAATTCTGGTTCGACTTCGGCAGCAACTACAGCTACCTGAGCGCCATGCGCATCGAGGCGCTGGCGCGTGAAAAGAAGGTGCAGGTGATCTGGAAACCCTTCCTGCTGGGCGTCGTCTTCAAGGCGCTGGGCTGGGAAACGTCACCGTTCGTCTTGCAAAAAATCAAGGGCGACTACACGTGTCGCGACATGGCGCGCCAGTGCGACAAATACGGCTTGCCGTGGCGCCAGCCCGCCGCCTTTCCCCGCACGGCCCTGCTGCCCATGCGCGTGGCCCTCGTCGGCGCGGACCAGGGCTGGATCGCGCCGTTTGCGCGCCGCATGATGACGATGAATTTCGCCGAAGACCGCGACATCGACAACCTCGAGGCCGTCAGCGAAGCGTTGGCCGGGCTGGGTCTCGATGCGGGCGCCATCGTGGCGCTGGCTTTGACACCGGACAACAAGCTGCGCCTGCGCCGCCAGACGCAGCAGGCGCAAGCGCTGCACCTGTTCGGCGCCCCCAGCTTCCTCAGCGGCGGCGAACTATTCTGGGGCAACGACCGGCTCGACGATGCGCTGGCGCATGCGGCGGGCGCACGGTCACTGTCAATGTGAAACCTGGCGCCGCCTTCGGGAACTCCGTGCGCAAGAAGCAGCCTCAGCAATACACCAGCACACACGTTTCTACACCTTCCCGGCATAAAAATAACACTGCGACAAAAAAAATAGTTAACTTGTAGTTACTTTGAATTGCACGTACATTTCCCTTCGGTAATTGCATTTATGCAATGCAAGGAGGAGCGAAATGAAAGCATTTCCTGTGCTGCCATTACTGGCGCTGCTATTGGGCGGGTGCGGCTTTGCACCGCCGAATGCCTATCCGATCTTTCGCATGCCCAGCAGCGCAGAAGGCGATGCGCTGACCATGAGCGTGGAGAAAGATACCTTGTTTGGCGCTCCCACCACGCTGGAACAGAGCAAGATGCTATTGCTCAAGCAAAGATTCTGGTATCTGAAGCTGGCCGAGGATAGCCAGCGCGCCGTCTATAACCAGAGCGACTGGGCCTTGACGGGCGGCGCCATAGGGACTGCGGGCGGCCTGCTCAAATCGCTGCCGACAGCAGCACTCGGCGCCGTCATCGGCGGTGGCGCCGGCCTGGTCGCATCCCGCTACTCGCTGGACCAGCAATCGACGCTGTACGCCAGGGCGGCCGACAAGGTGGCCTGCCTGAGCGTCGTCCTGTCGAGCTATGAACAGCGCAAGCGCCCTTTCGCAACGGCGATCACCTGGCCCGACAGCATCGAACAGCAGACAACTTCTTCGCTCAATTTCGCCTGGCTCGCAGTGCTGGCGGAACTGCGTACATCGCTGCAAGTGCTCAAGCCGCAAGAGGTAAGCATCAAGCAAGTGATCGATCTGCGCGACCGCTATGCCAGCAACAGCATTTTACTCAACAGTACGGGAAATAATCTCTCGGCCGCCCTGCTCCAGCAGGAACAGCTACGTCTGCTGCAGCAGGGGCAGTCGCGCCTGATACAAGCCAACCCGCCGAGCCCGGAAGCCCAGCGTGCCACGGAGGCTGCGGCGAACGAGAGGAGTGAAGCCGTCCGCATCGCGCAACAGGCCCAAATTGCGGCCTTGGGCGAGCTTGCCCAGGCCGAAATCGACTCCTGCGTCCTGATCGGCAAATCCAGGGCGGAATAAATCCCTCACGGCACACTTTCACCATATTGCAATGACAAACCATCGTGCGATAAGAAACGGAGCATACCCATGGACAAGCAACTGATCGACCAGATCATCGCGGCGGCCAATAGCGATGCACGACTGCATGCAGCCCAGCTGCGCACAGCCGTGGCGCTCGGGCTGGAAAATGCGCAACCGCCACTGCACAATGGCTGCGCAGCAACATTGAGCGCCTTGCTGATCTCCGCCGGCGTGGAGATTCCCTTCACCCTGGGCGCAGGACACCTGGCGCAACGCCTGGGCGGCAGCGGCAGCCTGTCGCGCCGCTGGCAGCGCATCGACGTAGGAGAGCAGCAGGCAGGCGATGTCGGCGTCACGTATGACCTGAAGAGTCCGCCTGGCGCCGACCACATCTACCTCGTGGCGGAGCGCCTCGACGCCGATGCCATGCGCATCGCCGACAACCAGCAGGCGCAGACCCATACACGCTATGCCTCAGGCAAAGACAAGACGCCCACCGCGTATTTCCTGCGTCCCAGCGGTCTGGCCATCGATGCCGCCGCGCCCGCGATATCGGCCGTGCCGCTACCGGCGCATTTGCCCGCCCAATTGTCGGCAAAGCTGCAAGCAACGATACTGGAAATCGCAGCCCATTCCGAAGTGGCACGCTACGACTGGCCCAAGCGCGGCGTCGCGCCAGCGGGCTACATCAAGGGCATGGCCCTGGCATTTGCCAAGGCTTACCACAACTTGAGCATAGGCGATGCCACCGCCGTGGCAATGGCCGCCGCGGCACAGGAACACAACACCAGCACCGATGCGCTGGCCTGGTATCACGAGCAATTCGCAGCCCTGGGCATGCAAAATGACAAGGATGGCGCCGATACCTTGCGGCATCTGTACGTCCTCCTGACAGGCCTGGGGATGCGCGAGAGTTCGGGCCGCTATTGCGAAGGCCGCGACAAGGGTGCCAGCAATACGGCTGCCGACACGGCGGAGGCGGGACTGTTTCAATCCAGCTATAACCTGATCGGGCATTCTGCCATGATGAGCAAGCTATTCGCCTCGTATGCCGGTTCCACGGAACTGCTATCGGTCTTCCAGGAAGGCGTGCATTGCAAGCCTGGCGACCTGGAAAATCACGGTTCGGAAAAGAATGGCCTGGCATTCCAGCAACTATCCAAATCCTGTCCCGCCTTCGCCGTCGAACTGGCGGCCCTGGGGCTCAGGCTCAGGCGCCAACTCTGGGGGCCCATCAACGGCAAGTCGGCGGAACTGCGCTTCGAATGCGACTGGATGCTGCAGCAGGTACAGCATGCGGTGAAACAGGCCATGCAATAGACGCGGGCAGCGGCAAACGCCCGCGCATCGGATCAGGCGCCGGCCAGCGCCGCGATCTCCTTCTGCATGTTCTCGATTGCCCGCTCGTTGTACTGGCCGGCAAAATACGCATCGCCAAACAGCTGGCCCGCCTGCGCCTTGGCGCACAGGTGCTGGAGGGCCAGGCCCCGCTGCTCGTTGAAGCGCACGGGGTCCACGTGCGCATATTCGCGGACGATGGCTTGCGTATACGCCTGATACACCTCGTCGTCCTGGCCCAGGATGGCCAGGTCGGCGCTGAGCATGGCGTCTTTCAGCGCGTGGCTGATGCCGGGGCCCTGGAAATGGTCGGTCGCGCGTATCAATTGCGCCACATCCAGGTTATCGCCCGCATCGAGGCCGCTGGCCAGCCACAGCTGGGCGCTCGCTTCTTCGCTCGAATACAGGGCATCGTCGTCGTGGCTGTAGACGGCGTCGTGGAACCAGAACGCCTTCTTGACCAGCGCGCTGTCGCGCTTGGGCGCATAGGTATTGTCGGCCCACACGCGGATCTCGGACAGGCCGTGCACCAGGTGGTCGAGGTTGTGATAGTGGCGGTCAGGGCCGCCATACGCCTGCGGCCCCGTCAGGTGCGCGAACCATTGGTCCGCCAGCGCGATGTCGGCCGGGGAAGCGGTGGCGTAATTCCACAGCGCTTCCCACTCCTTGCGCAGGCAGTCGAGTATCCACGCCTGGTAGGCGGGACCGGGAACGAATTTCTTCATGGTCCAGTTCCAGCCGACGGGGCCTTCCAGCGCCTTGACGAAGCTGGAACTGACGGAACCGAGGTCGCGCGGCGGCATGACGAAAATCGTCTTGGCACCCTGCAGCACGTCCACATTGGTTTGCTGGATCAGGTTTTCATAGTCGAAATCGGCCGTCGTGCGGATGCCGCGTATCAGGTAGTCGCAGCCATGCTTTTTCGCCGCGCGCGCCGTGTAGTCGCCCTTGACGATGACGACCTGCACATTGTCCCAGCCGCACTCGCGCGCGCTCTGCTCGATGATGCGCTTGCGGTCTTCGGCGGGGAACTGGGGTTTCTTGGCGGGGTTTTGCGACAGGAACACGATCACCTCGTCGGCAAGCGAGCGCGCTTCGCCGATCACCCACATATGGCCGTTGGTGATGGGGTCGAGGGTTCCTGAAAATCCGATCTTCTGCATGTGCGCTCCGTGGTCTGGTTCTGCTTGTTTCGCAGACAATATAGGGCCACGGCGCGCACGTCAATGCAGCAGATTAAAGATTGGCCTCACACCAGGGCCAGTCGGAGGGAAATCTGCCTCATTTTTTCGCCGGCAGGGGGAATTCCACGCGCACGCACAGGCCGCCCAGGCGCTCGGACTTGTCCAGCACCAGGCGCGCGCCATGGCGCTCGGCGATGGCCTTGATGATGGCCAGCCCCAGACCGCTGCCGTTGGCGTCCGTGCCGGGCACGCGGTAGAAGCGGCTGAAGACGCGCTCGCGCTCCTCGGGCGGGATGCCGGGACCGCTGTCTTCCACGGACAAGGTCACGCCGACGGGGCTGGCGCGCAGGTCGATGTCCACCGTGCCGCCCTGCGGCGTGTACTTGATGGCGTTGTCGACCAGGTTGCGCAGCATGATGTTGAGCGCATCGGCCTGGCCCGCCACCTTGGCCGGGTCCATGTGGTGCAGGCCCAGGTCGATCTTGCGCGCTTGCGCGATGCCGGCCATGTCGCCCAGCGCGCGCTTGACGACATCGTTCAAGTCCACCGCCTGCAGCTGGTCGCCGCTGGCGGCGCTCGCCTCCTGGCGCGCCAGCACCAGCAGCTGCTCGACCAGGCGCGTGGCCCGTTCGATGCCGGCGCTCACGCGGGAAATGGCCAGGCTGCGTTTTTCCGCCGATTCGGCCCGCTCCAGGCTCAATACCTGCAGTTTCAGGGCCGCCAGCGGCGTGCGCAATTCATGCGCGGCGTCGGCGACGAAATGCTGCTGCGCGTCGAACGCCGTTTTTACACGCCCGAACAAGAGGTTCAGTTCATGCACGAGGGGCCGCACTTCGTCGGGCAAACCCGCTTCCGAGACGGGCGACAGATCGTCCGCCTGGCGCGCCGCCACCTGCTTGCGCACGCGCGACACGGGCGCCAGCGAACCGCTGACCACCCACCAGACGACCAGCATCAGGATGGGCGCCATCAGCGCGATGGGACCGACCGTGCGCAGCGCCAGGCTGCCGGCCATGCGCTTCCTGACGGCCATGTCCTGGGCGATCTGCACAGTCTGGGAACTGGTCTGCACGGAAAAGATGCGGTAGGTGGTGCCGTTGGCCTTCACGTTGGAAAAGCCCAGCACGGCGCGCTGCGGCAGTTCCGCGCGCGTGATCGAGCGGAACACCTGCACGCCGTCCGGCGTCCACACCTGCACCACCATGTCGTTGTTGACGGGGTCGACAGGCAACGCCTGCGCGTGGTTGGCCAGCGGCGCGCCGGAGCGCAGCGACAGGGCCATCTGCTGCATGTGGTAGTCGAAAATCTGGTCGGCGTCGTACAGGGCGCTGCGGTAGGCGATCGAGGCCTGTGCCAGGGCCGCCATGATGATGGCGGCCAGCAGGAACCACAGCAGACGGCCGCGCAGCGAGTGCGTCACCGTGACCTTCATCCTCATGCCTTGGGCACCATGTAGCCGAGGCCGCGCACGTTCTGGATCAAGTCGCTGCCCAGCTTCTTGCGCAAGCCGTGGATATACACTTCCACGGCATTGCTGTTGACTTCATCCTTCCAGCTGTACAGTTTTTCTTCCAGCTGCGCGCGCGACAGCACGATGCCGGGACGCGCGATCAAGGCTTCCAGCACGGCCCATTCGCGCGCCGACAGGTTGACGGGATGGCCTTCGGCGATCACTTCGCGCGTCAGCGGATTGATGGACACGCCCTGGTGTTCGAAGATCGGTTCCGGCCGCCCCGAGGCGCGCCGCAGCAGGGCGCGGATGCGCGCCAGCAGTTCGTCGAGGTCGTACGGCTTCAACACGTAATCGTCGGCGCCCGCGTCCAGGCCCGCGATGCGCTGCTCGACGGCGTCGCGCGCCGTGGCCACCAGCACGGGCGTGTCGAGCTTGCGCAGCCGCATCGAGCGCAGCACGTCGAGGCCATCCTTGCGGGGCAAGCCCAGGTCCAGCAGCACCAGGTCGTAGGTCTGCGTCTGCAGGGCCGTATCGGCCATGTCGCCATCCTTGACCCAGTCCACCGCGTAATGCTCGGCGCGCAGCAAGTCGAGCACCACCTCGCCAATCATCGTATCGTCTTCTACCAGCAATAAGCGCATGGCTTGCCTTTCTATCTTGTTATGCTTGCTTTCACCCAAAAAGATGAAAAGCTGGGGTCGGCCCCGACGGGGGAATGTATCCCGATGGGACACATTCCGATCACGAAGTGACTGACCCCGGTATTTACCCCAGCCGCACGGGAATGAAAATCTTGTCCGGTCCCCGCTGTATCAGCAAGGCCACGGACTTGGCGGATTTCTCGACCACGTCGCGCACCTGCTCGACGGTGTTGACGGGACGGCCATTGACCGACAATAACACGTCGCCCGGCTGCACCCCGGCATTCGCCGCCGCGCCGCCCGCGTCTTCCACCAGCAGGCCGGCACTGATGCCCGCCTCGCGTTTTTCATCCGATTGTAACGGACGCAGGGCCAGGCCCAGTTTTACCTTGCCCGCGGCGCTGTCGCTCTTCGCCACTTCGGCCACCTTGTCGGCCGCATTGCCGAGCGTTGCCGTCAGGCTGACGATCTTGCCGTCACGCCAGACATCCATGCTGATCTTGTCGCCTGGCAAGGACGTGCCCACCAGCGCAGGCAAGTCGGCCGAGCCGATGATGCGCTGGCCATTCACCTTGCGCACCACGTCGCCCGATTTCAGGCCCGCCTTGTCGGCCGGGCTGCCCCGCTCCACGTTGGCCACCAGCGCGCCTTCCGGCGTGGCCAGCTTGAACGAGTCGGCAAAGCCCTGGTTCACTTCCTGCACCGTCACGCCCAGCTTGGCATGGCTGGCCTTGCCCGTGGCGACGATCTGGTCCTTGATGCGGCTGGCCAGGTCGATGGGAATGGCGAACGACAGGCCCTGGAAGCCGCCCGTCTGGCTGTAGATCTGCGAATTGATGCCCACCACTTCGCCGCGCGTGTTGAACAGGGGGCCGCCCGAGTTGCCGGGATTGACCGCCACGTCCGTCTGGATGAACGGTACGTTGCTGTCGTCCGGCAGGGAACGGCCCTTGGCGCTGACCACGCCCGCCGTCACCGTGCTGTCGAAGCCATAAGGGGAACCGATGGCCAGCACCCACTCGCCCACTTTCAGGTCGCTCGAATGGCCGAGCGGCACGACGGGCAGGTTGTTGGCGTCGATCTTCAGCACGGCGATATCCGTCTTCGGATCCGAACCCAGCACCTTGGCGCGGAATTCGCGGCGGTCGTTGAGCTTGACCGTCACTTCGCGCGCATCGCGCACCACGTGGGCATTCGTCATGATGACGCCGTCCGGGCTGACGATGAAACCGGAACCGAGGCCGTGCGTGGGCACGTCGCGGCCGCCCCGCTGGCCCCCTTGCGGCCCCTGGAAGCGGCGGAAGAATTCGAAGAACGGGTCGTTGCCGAAGTCGTCGTTGCCGGCCTGGGCCGATGGGTCGTAGGCCACCTTGGTGCTGCCCGTCACGCTGATATTGACGACGGCCGGGCTGTTGCGCGCGGCGATCTGGCTAAAGTCGGGCAAGGCCACCAGCGGTGCGGCGGCGGTGGCAGGCGCGACGGCAGCGGCCACGGGGGCGGCAGGCGCGCCAGCGGCAGCATTCGCGCCGGCATTGTTTTGATGGATCACCATGGCGCCGCCGGCACCCAGCACACCGATCGCGGCCAGCGCGGCTACGGTGCGTTTGATTTTCAGCGATGCGGTATTCGTTTGCTGTTCCATGAATTGCTCCTCATTCAATGAGATTTTGATGTATGCAATAGTGGGCCACGAGTCTTAGGCGGTGCTTAACATTTTTCCATTTGGAAACAGGCGTTTGCGCCTTTAAGCGGGGTTTAATCTTGCCTGCCGCACGCACGCCGCATGGCGATCGATGCAGGTCCGCGGCGGGGTCCGAACGGACGCCGGACGTGACACTGGCCGGATCGACCGGCCAGTATTTTACTGCATGGGAAGGGGATGTTCCCTCCTGGCAATGCCGGCGCATGGCGCCGGCATCAGCTCATTCAAATCGCATCAGGCTGCCTGGCGCTGTTCCAGGGTGCTGACGGTGGCGCCGCTGCCGGTGCCGATCTCGATCTTGCGCGGTTTCAGCGCTTCCGGCACTTCGCGCACCAGGTCGATGGTCAGCATGCCGTTTTCAAACGTGGCGCCCGTGACCTTCACATGGTTGGCCAGCTGGAAACGCTGCTCGAAATCGCGGGCAGCGATGCCGCGGTGCAAGAACGTGCGCTCGACGCCATCCTTCTGCTTGCGGCCCGTGACGTGCAGGGAATCGCGCTCCGTGATGATGTCGATCTCTTCACGCGAGAAACCGGCCAATGCCATCACGATCCGGTATTTATCTTCCGATACCAGTTCGATGTTGTAGGGTGGGTAGCTGGGTTGCGCATCGGCGCGCTGTTCGTTGAGCAGCTGTGCCAGGCGGTCGAAGCCAATGGCGGAACGGTACAGGGGAGCAAGGTCAAAAGTACGCATGATAACTATCCTTTTCATTAAAGCGATAAGAGGGGCGGACCTCACCATGAGCATCCGCCTGTTACCGATATACGGCCTGCCCAGCCCCTTTCAAGGCCTTGAAATCGGCGAAAAACGCCCCAGACGGCCATAAATTTGTAAGAAATTTTTACAGAATGCTAGACTCGTCCTTTGCCATCCAGCCGCCGCCCCGTCCCATGCCCCACGCCCGTTCCCTCCTGTGCCTGTCCCTCGCCGTTCTCGTCGCCGCTTCCGCCCAGGCCGCCCCGCCCGCGCCCATCGTGCTGCACGTCGACGCCAGCAATGTGGCGCAGCAGCTGTTCACCATCCGTGAAAGCATTCCCGCCGCGCCGGGCAAGCTGACCTTGCTGTATCCGCAATGGGTGCCGGGCAATCACGGCCCCAGCGGTCCCCTGAATCAGCTGGCGGGTCTGCGCCTGTCGGCCAATGGCGCGCCCCTGGAATGGCGGCGCGACCCCGTCAATATGTTCGCGTTTCACGTGGACGTGCCGGCCGGCGCCGGCACGGTGGAAGCGCAATACCAGTTCCTCTCGCCCGTCGACACGAGCCAGGGCCGCATCACCATGACCAGCGCCATGCTGGGCGTGCAATGGCATGCGATGACCCTGTATCCGGCCGGGCGCGCCGCGCGCGACATCGTCGTGCAGCCCAGCCTGACCCTGCAGGCCGGCTGGGAATTTGCCAGCGCGCTGGAAGTGCGCGCGCGTGCGGCGACGCCGGCCAGCCAGCAGATCGATTTCGAAGTGCTGGACCTCGACACCCTGGTCGACTCGCCCGTCTTCGCGGGACGCCATTTCGAACGCATTGACCTCGACCCGGGCGCCGCAGTGCCCGTGCACCTGAATGTGATGGCCGACAGCGCCGACAGCCTGGAGGTGACGCCGCAGCAGGTCGAGAAACACCGCGCGATGATGCAGCAAGCTTATAAACTGTTCGGCGCGCGCCACTACCGCCACTACGATTTCCTGCTGGCCTTGAGCGACGAGTTCGGCGGCATTGGCCGCGAACACATGCAGTCGAGCGAAAACGGCGTCAAGCCCGGCTATTTCAGCGACTGGGACAAGAACGAGGCGGAGCGCGTGCTGCTGCCGCACGAACTCACGCATTCGTGGAATGGCAAGTTCCGCCGTCCGGCCGGCCAGGACACGCCCGACTTCAACACGCCGCTGCAAAACAGCTTGCTGTGGGTCTACGAAGGCCAGACGCAGTACTGGGGCAATGTGCTGGCGGCCCGCTCCGGCCTGGTGGCCCCGGCCCACATGCGCGACCTGTTCGCCGCGACGGCCGCCCATTACGACGTAATGCCGGGGCGCAGCTGGCGCGCCATGCAGGACACGACCAACGATCCCATCATCAATGGCCGCCGTCCCATCGGCTGGAGCAGCTGGCAGCGCGATGAAGACTATTACATGGAAGGCGCCCTGGTCTGGCTCGACGTCGATACCGCCATCCGCGAACTGTCCGGCGAGCGCCGCTCGCTCGACGACTTTGCGCGCGCCTTCTTCGGCGTGCAGGACGGCAGCACCACGCCCCTGCCCTACACCTTCGAGGACGTGGTGGCGGCCCTGAACGCCGTGCAGCCGCACGACTGGGCCACGTTCCTGCGCACGCGCCTGGACGGCCACGGCCCCGGCGCGCCGCTGGACGGCCTGGCCCGGGCCGGCTGGAAGCTGGTCTACCGCGACATGCCCACGCCGTTCCTGAAAGCCGAGGAAGAGCGCAGCAAACGCACGGACCTCACGTATTCGCTGGGCTTGAGCATCGCCAAGGATGGCAAGCTGGATAAGGTGCTGTGGGATGGCCCCGCCTTCAAGGCGGGCTTGTCCGGCAACACGACTTTGCTCGCCGTCAATGGCACAGCCTACACGCCCAAGCTGCTGAAGGCGGCCATCCAGGCGGCCAAGGCGAGCCCGCAACCGATCAACTTGCTGGTTCGCAAGGGCAAGCAATTCCAGACGGTCGCGCTCGACTACCACGGCGGCTTGCAGTACCCGCAACTGGAACGCATCGCCGGCACGCGCGACCGCCTGTCGGCCATCCTGCAAGCGCGCTGAGACGGCGATATCGGCACAGGTTTTGCGCGGCGCCCCCTATGCGGGGGCCGCTTTTGGTGTATGCTGACAAGATGAACAATGACACCGACATCCAGCTCAGCGGCCCCTTCAAGGCCACCGACGGCTCCGGCCGTGCCCACGACATCAAGGCCATCCGCATCTTCGATGAAGGCTACGGCATCATTGACGTCTACGTCGATTTCGCCGCCCCGCTCGAAGCGGGCGCCTACAAGGACAAGACCCTGGTCGGCCACATCCTGGCCCGCTTGCGCAGCCTCGGCTATGTAGGCCCCGACTTCGGCCATGGCGACCTGGGCCTGCAAGACAAGAAACTGATCGTCCTGGAAGCGCCGGAAGAGTTTTCCGCCTTTGCTGCCAGCAAGGGCTGGAAGGATCTTTCGGCAGAGTTTGACGAAGACTGAATACAGGCAGGATTGCCCAGGCATTCAAGTCATCCCGCCATATTCCGCTCCACGCCGTACCCGCCCTGTGCCGGTACGGCGTTTTTCATGAAAAGACGCCATGCTCCGCTTCACCATTGCCACCGCCGCCATCCTGGCCATCGCCTCGCTGGCCTTTTAGGCGGGCGTATTGTGGACCTCGTTCAACAGCAATATGTGCTATGCCGCAGTCATCGACAAGCTGGCGACGCAGGCGCAAGCCGCGGCTGCCACGCAAGACCCCGCCGCCATGGCGCGGTACGCAGGGAAGCTGCGCTCCTTGCCCCTGCACGGCTATGAATCCGATTGCGACGCCATCCTGGCCAAGCTGGCCCAGCCTGATTCCTGATTACTGCGGCTGCAGGTAACGCGCGCTCCAGGCGGCGATGACATTGGCCACATAGGCCGCGTCATCGCGCCCCGTCAGCAAGTGGTCGGCATCGTCGAGCGAAACGAAGCTTTTCGGGTGTTTGGCGGCCGTAAAGATATCCATCGCATTCGACAGGCTCACCGTCGTGTCGTTCGGCGCATGCATCACCAGCAGGGCGCGGCGCAGGCCCGCGATGTGGTCTTTCAAGCTGTGGCTGCCCGCATCGTCGACGAATTGCTGGCGGATGCGGAACGGCCGCCCTTCCAGCTGCACCAGTGCCTCGCCCTCGGCGGCGATCTGCGCCAGGTGGCCGCTGAACATGCGCGTGACGTAAGCGGGCGTGCTGGGGGCGGCCAGGGTGGCGATGGCCGTCGCTTCCGGCACTTGCGCGGCGGCGGCCAGCACGGCGGCGCCGCCCAGGCTGTGGCCGATCAGCAATTGCGGCGCGGCGTGCCTGGCCCGCAAAAAGTCGGCGGCGGCGACCAGGTCGTCCACGTTCGACGAGAAATTGGTGGCGGCAAATTCTCCCCCGCTGGCGCCCAGTCCCGTGAAATCGAAGCGCAGCACGGCGATGCCGTGCTCCGTCAAGCCTTGCGCGATGCGCCGCGCGGCCAGCACGTCCTTGCCGCAGGTAAAACAGTGGGCGAACAGCGCGTACGCGCGGATGGCGCCGTCGGGCGCATCGAGGCGCGCCGCCAGCACATGGCCGTGCGCGCCGGGAAAATCTTGCCGGGTGGATTTCATTGTCTCAGATCAAAGCTGCCGCGCAGCGCGGCCGATGGCGCATTGTAGCGCCGCCCGGCCGCTGCCGCAGGCAGCTGGCAAGATCAGTCGCGCTTGGGGATATCGAGGCCCTTGATGACGGCTGGACGGACAAGGAAGGCATCGAGCGCGCGCTGCACGTTCGGGAAATCGGCAAAGCCGACGAGATCGCCCGCACCGTAGAATCCCACGAGGCAGCGCACCCACGGGAAGATGGCGATGTCGGCAATCGTGTATTGCCCGCCCATGATCCAGTCGCGGCCCTGCAGGCGCTGCTCAAGCACGCCCAACAGCCGCTTCGCTTCGCCCAGATAGCGTTCCAGCGGACGCTTGTCTTCGTACTCCTTGCCGGCAAATTTATGGAAGAAGCCCACCTGGCCAAACATGGGGCCGATACCGCCCATCTGGAACATCAGCCACTGGATGGTTTCGTAGCGCAAGCCCGCGTCCGAAGGGATGAACTTGCCCGTCTTTTCCGCCAGGTACAGCAGGATGGCGCCCGACTCGAACAGGGCCAGCGGCTTGCCATCGGGACCGTCCGGATCGAGGATGGCGGGAATCTTGTTGTTCGGATTGAGGGACAGGAAGGCGGGCGACAGCTGCTCGTTGCGTTCGAAGCTGACCAGGTGGGGCTCGTACGCCAGGCCCAGCTCTTCGAGCAGGATCGACACCTTGATGCCGTTCGGCGTCGGCAGCGAGTACAGCTGCAGGCGTTCGGAATGCTGGGCAGGCCACTTCTGGGTGATGGGAAAATCGGAAAGCTGTGACATGGAAATCCTTTACTTGAATTAAATACGCGGCACCGGGAAGCAAGTATAGCCAAGCATCCCCGCTTCTGCTGGACGGCGCCGGAACCAGCTTGCCCGTGCCTGCCCACGCCACCCGTTCAGCCAAACAAGCCATGCAAAAACCAGCGCGGCGCGGCATCCTCGCCGCTGCCGGCGATGCGTTCGCGATAGACCCAGTAGTGGGCGTGGTCAAGGCCTTCGGCAATGAAATAATCGCGCGCCTGCGACTGGCCCCACCAGCCCGCCTCGATGCGCTCGGCCACGGACACCATTTTCAGGGGCGAGCCATAGAACGGCCGGTGTTCGCGCATCAGCAGGGCGACGGGCTGGGCCAGCAGCCAGCCGGGACGGGGCATGCCGGGCAAGCCGGGCGGCAAGTCCGGCGCCGCGTTTCTTGCAGCGGACCTGGCCGGCAGCGGCAGCCACTGGTTGGCTGCTTCGGGCCGGTAATCGGCGCGTGGCGCCGCCTGCAAGACATTCTCGGCGCCCAGGCGCGCCACCAGCAATTCCATCAGGCGCTGGCGCTCCTGCGGCGTGCCGCCCGGCTCGGGGAACAGGGTGTCGCTGGGCGGCGCCATGGGCTGCACCCGCAGCGCTTCCAGGGTGAGGCCGATCACGGGCGCGTCCAGCACCAGCTGCGCCAGGCGCTCCTTGAGCAAACGCAATAAATGCTCGTCGCGCCAGACGGCTTCGCCCAAGGCCAGGTCGATCACGGTGGGCGGGCGCGCCACCCTGCCCCGCTCGTGAGCCAGCAGCAATTGAATGCGCTCGACGGCAAATTGCCGCGCGCACAGCCATCCCGTCATCTGCTGCAGCAAGCGGCGCGCGCCGAACAGCAGCGCTTCCGCATGCTCCACGCGGTCGAACAGTTCCAGGCTGGCGCGGAACGTGGGCGGCGCTTCGAGCCACAGGAACAGTTCCGTGCTGTGGCCATGCGCATCGTCGAGCATGTCCAGCAAGGCACCGCCGCAGCGGCGCTGCAAGCCGGGCCGGGGCAAATGGCGCAGCTGTCCCAGGGTACGGCAGCCGATGCCGTCCAGCCAGTCCAGGTAGGGACGCGCGGGCGGCAGCAAGGCGCACGGCAAGCCGTCGAGACGGCGCACGAGACTCGCCATGCCCAGCACGCGGCCCCGGCGCGTCCCGGCGCGCGCCAGCAGCCA
>NZ_WFLI01000002.1 GCF_009208555.1 Janthinobacterium violaceinigrum
CACGGCCCCGCCCGCACTGGCAGCGCCTGCCGCGCCGGCAGTGCTTGCGCATGCGGCGCAAGCGGCCACCATCGTCAATACGGCGGGACCACCCTTGCCTGCAATACCAGCCACGGCAGCAAGCGCGGGGGCGGGTGCGAGCGCGCCGCGCAAGGCCCCGCCGCCCGCGCGCCAGGCTGCAGTGCGCGCGCAGGAATCAAGAGCGGCTGCCGCCCCCGGCGACAGCGACGTCGCCTTGCTGACGGCGATGGTGGCCCATGCACACCGGCAAGATGGCACGGCGGCGCCCATGCGCGACGTGGTGCTGCGTCAGCGAGAAGAAGAAACAACGGAACTCTTGCAGCGCTGCCGGCAGCTGGGCCTGATCGAAGGCATGCTGTGCCGCTCGCGCATCTGCTCGGGCCGCTGGGACAGCGATCCCGCCTGCCACTGAACGCCGACGCGCCGGATGGAGCGTCAGGCGCGTTCGGACACTTCGATCAGGTTGCGGTCCGGATCGCGCAGATACACGGAGCGGATGGGCCAGTTGGCGCCCGTGCGGGCCACCGGGCCTTCCTCGATGGCAATCCCCAACGCCGCCAGGTGGGCGATGAATTCGTCGAGCGGGACGGCGGCGATGAAGCACAGGTCCAGCGCGCCGGGCGTGGGCAAGGCCGCCTTGGGCAGAAATTCCTTGCCGGCCTCATGCAGATTGATTTTTTGCGCGCCAAACTTGAAGGCATGGCGGCCCGCGCCAAACGTTTCCAGCTGCATGCCCAGCACGCGCGTATAGAAATCGATGCAGGCTTGCTTGTCGCGGGTGGTCAGTACGAGGTGATCGAGGTGGTCTATCATGTATTTTTCGGGTGAGTGGCCGCGTCCATGCGGCCTTGCAAAAAGCCTTCCATCAGCGCCAGCAATGCCTGCGGCTGCTCCTGGTGCGGCGTGTGGCCGCACTGTTCGACCATGGCGGGCACGGCGTTGAGCGCCTGCGCCACGATCGTATCGACCTGGGCCGCGCTGCCGTACTGGTCCTCGCTGCCCTGCACCACCAGCGCCGGGCATTCGACAGAAGGCAGCAGATATTCGATGTTCCAGAACTGGAAGCCATAGCTGAGCCAGGTATCCGACCAGGCCTTGAAGATGGTTTCCGTCTTGTCGCCATGGTATTTCGCCAGCGCGCGCAGCTTGCCCGCGCCAAACGCCGCGTCCGCCACGCGGATGCCATCGAGCGTGATGCCCTCGACAAACACGTGTGCCGCTTCGGTGATGATGCCGCGCAAGCGGGGCGGCTGCTGGGCCGCATAAATGAGGGCGATGCTGCCGCCGTCGGAATGGCCGACGAGAAAATGGTCCTGTCCCGGCAGCAGTGCCGCGAGCACTTGCGGCAACTCGCACAGCGCGTAATCGTGCAGGTAATGGAGCTGGCGGCGCGCTGCCAGCGGCGACGACTGGCCATAGCCGTGGCGGTCGTACAGCAAGCCGCGGCAGCCCGTGGCCTGGCATAGCTGAGCGGGAAAATCTTTCCACATCGCACAGCAACCGAGCCCCTCATGCAGGAAGACCAGGCAGGGCTTGGCAGGGTCGCCTTCGATCAGTTCGTAATAGATATCGGTTTCGGCACTCAGGTTCAGTATCGGCATGGGCTAGGCTCGCAACGGTTTCCGCATCGACAGGTCGGCTGGACCTATTGTGCCATTGTCCTGCGCGGCATGCGTGGCGCCCCATAAAAATAGCTTGCTGGAAAAGATCTTGACGCTTGCCTGCAAGGTGTTTGCGCCAGCACAAATGGCCGCCGTTTTGCATGGCCGAATCGCCCCTTTTTACCTGCCTGCGGGCCTAAAATTAGTGCCTCCCCTCTTGGAGCAGACGGCTACCTTATCAGCCAGATCGTGACACTGGCCGTCACGGCAACAGATACGGCGTCTTGCCGCACGACGTCAGGCGCGGCGTCCAAACTATCGATCAGGAGCACATCATGGAAATGAAAGTAGAAGACAGGACCGGCAGCAATCTGGCCGAACAGGAACTCACCGACTTGCCCGTGCAACAGGAAAGCAAAACGGCGAAAGGGACGGCCGCAAAGGATTTGAACCTGAGCGGTAATGCCTTCACCACGTATTACACGTGGCGGGCAAACGGCGTGTTCCACGCAGTGAATTTCGTCAACGGCAACGTGACTGCCAATTCGCGCGTGTTCCTCAACATCAGCGAATTCAGCACGGATGCCCAGCACCGCTTCATCGGCGCCGCCCGCATGGCCGTGTATAACATCGCCCCGTACAACGGTGGCTTCCTGGCCTGGGTGGAAATTTCCTGGGGCAGCCCGCTCAATATCCGCTTCGACGTGTTCGTCGATCCCTGATCCGCACAGCATTGGGCGGGTCCCGGCGGCCGGCAGGCAGGCATTGCGTGCATCGGCCGTGCATTGAAGGGATGGAAAGAGAAAAAGCGTAAAACGGGAATCGTGCGCGCAAAACAAAAGGGCCACGTGTTGCCACGTGGCCCTTTGCTACTGCTTGTTCTGGCTCCCCGACCTGGACTCGAACCAGGGACCTGCGGATTAACAGTCCGTCGCTCTACCAACTGAGCTATCAGGGAAAGGAGGCCGAATTATATACGTCAAAATTTCCCATGTCCAGTTGTTGCTGCATCGCGCACTAAAACAGGCCGCCTGCCGCTGACTGCCTCGCCCAGATGTCAGGGCATCATGCGAAGGCATCGCAGGCACGGCAGCACGGCAGCACGCGAGCGCCATGTGGATGGGGCTGCCGTGGCATGGCGCGCATGCGCGGGACGGGCCGCTGGCTGCTTACGCCAAACGGAGCAAGCCTGCGGGCTGCGGCTGCGTCCGTCTGCGCGGCGCCACGCAAGATAGTAGAATAGCCAGGCCGTCCCCACACGGACGGCGCAAAACGGCATGCCGGCAACGGGGCGTCAAGCACGCCGCCGCGCAGACATGCATTTGCAAGGTTCGGCCTTGCCCCTGGCTTACTGCTCTCACCGACATGACAGAATCAAGCGCACCCTTGGTGGACAAAACCGGCAGCGGCGACAGCTCGGTAGAAATTGCCGAACATATGGCGGCAGCCATCGTGGCGCGCCAGCTGCCACCCGGCACGCGGCTGCGCGAAGAAGCGCTGTGCCGGCTGTATGGCGTCAGCCGCACCAAGATCCGCGCCGCCCTGCTGATTTTGTCAAAAGATAAGCTGATCCGCATGGTGCCCGACAAGGGCGCTTTCGTCAGCCAGCCAACGGAGGCGGAGGCGCACGACATCTTCGCCGCTCGGCGCGTCATCGAGGCGGCCCTGGCGCGCGAATTCGTCGCCAGGGCAAAACCCGCCGACTACAAGATGCTGGAACGCCACCTGAAAGCGGAACGCCTGGCGCTGGCGCAAGCGACGCCGCTGCGCTCGCAACTGCTGGGCGACTTCCATGTACTGCTGGCCGACATCGCCGGCAACGCCGTGCTGCGCGACATCGTGCGCGAACTGGTGGGGCGCAGCTCGCTGATCACCATGCTGTACCAGTCCGGCCACGCCGCCGCCTGCTCATGCGACGAACACGGCCGCTTTCTCGAGGCGGCGCGCAGCGGCGACGCCGACCTGGCCGCACGCCTGATGGCGGAACACCTGACGCACGTGGAAGCGGCCCTGCGCTTCGATGGCAGCGCCGGCGACGACAGGAAAGACCTGGTGGCGGCACTGCTGATGTAGGCCCCGCCATCAAAAAAGGCCGCCCCTGCGGATGCACGGGCGGCCTTTTTACGATTGTCGCTTCTTGATTGCCGCTTTTTTTGCGGTGACAGCACCGGACGCGCGGCTCCTACCCTCCCCGCTATTCGCCCAGGTAGATGAACTTGAACAGGAAGATGGCGGCGATGATGTAAGCCACGACCGACACTTGCTTGCCCTTGCCCGTCAACAGTTTCAACACGGCATAGGTGATGAAGCCGAAAGCCACGCCACTGGCCACGGAATACGTAAATGGCATCATCAGGGCCGTGATGGCGGCCGGAATGCTTTCCGTGCTGTCATCCCAGTCGATATAGGTCAGTTCGCGCAGCATCAAACAAGCCACGTACAGCAGCGCGGGCGCCGTCGCGTACGGCGGCACCGTGTGCGCCAGCGGGGCGAAGAACAGGCTGCCCAGGAACAGCAGCGCAACGGCCACGGCCGTCAAGCCCGTGCGGCCGCCCGCTTGCACGCCGGCCGCGCTTTCCACGAAGGCCGTGGTGCTTGAGGTGCCCAGGCAGGCGCCGGCGGCAATCGCCGTGCTGTCGGCCAGCAAGGCCTTGTTCATGCGCTCCATCTTGCCGTCTTTCAGCAAGCCGGCACGGTTGGCCACGCCCATCAGGGTACCCGTCGCATCGAACAACTCCACCAGGAAAAACACCAGCACCACGTTGACGATGCCGATCGACAGCGCGCCCATGATGTCGAGCTTGAACAGGGTCGGCTCGATGGCGGGCGGCGCCGAGACGATGCCGTTGAACTGGTTGCCGCCAAAGAAGAAGCTGGCGATGGTGATGGTGAGAATGCCGATCAGGATGGCGCCCGGCACTTTCAGGCGGTCCAGCGCGACGATGATGAAAAAGCCCACGATGGCCAGGATGGGCGCCGCCTGGTGCAAGTCGCCCAGGGCGATGATGGTGGCGGGATTCGACACCACCACGCCGGCGCTTTTCAGGGAAATGATGGCCAGGAACAAGCCGATACCGACCGTGATCGCCGTGCGCAGCGCGGGCGGGATGCTGTTGATGATCATCTCGCGCACCTTGAACAGGCTGACGAGGATGAACAGGCAGCCGGAAATGAAGACGGCGCCCAGCGCCACTTCCCAGCTCATGCCCATGCCCTTGACCACCGTGTACGAGAAATACGCGTTCAAGCCCATGCCCGGCGCCAGCGCGATCGGATAATTCGCATACAGGCCCATGATCAGGGTGCCGATGGCGGCCGCCAGGCAGGTGGCGACGAAGACGGAGTCTTTCGGCATGCCCGCGTCGCCGAGGATGGAGGGATTGACGAAGATGATGTAGGCCATCGTCAGGAATGTGGTCAGGCCGGCCAGCAGCTCCGTGCGCACATTGGTCCCGTTGTCCTTCAGTTTGAAATAGCGTTCCAGGAACTGCATGATTAACCCCTTGTTTTGGTAAAACCGCGCGCCTGGTCTTGGACTATGCGCATTTTTTCTTGCAACAACTCTTTGCTTGAACTTTTCACTTGGACTCTACACTTAGCTACTTGCCCGGCGCGCCGGCCGGCTTGAAAGCCCACCAGCGGCTGCCCGCAAAATTCCAGACCAGCCCGATGCCCGTGGCCAGCACCTGCGCCAGCCAGTAATACCAGCCCAACTGGTGTACCAGCAGCCACATCAGCCCCGTATTGATGCACCAGCCTATGCCCAGCAAGGTGAAATACTTGCTGGCCGCCTCGCCATGTCCCTTGTCGCTCTTGAACGTGAAAAAATAATTGAGGATGTAGTTGACGACGGAACCCATGATGTAGCCGATGCCGGAAGCGGCGGCGGCGCTGATGCCCGCCCATTCCACGCCGCCCCACAGCACGCTGTATTGCACGGCCGTGCCGGAAGCGCCGACGGCGGCGAAACGTAGAAATTGGTGATGCAGGGAATGGGACATTGTCAATTTTCAAATGAGACGAAAACAATCGCCGGGATCGGGCCAGAATAAAAAATGGCTACGATTGCTCGTAACCATTTTTCAGCCTGCATTTTACTGCAAGTTGCGCCTAACGTTCATATTCGCCGCCGCTCCGGCACTCACGCCTTGCGCTGACGGCGCCGGCGCAGCCCCACGAACAGCGCGATCAGCAGCAGCACGCCCACTGCGCCAGCAGGCAATATAAACGGTTGCATGCGGGCCAGCACGGGCTTGTCGCCGCCGCTGCGCGCCTGCGCCACGTAGGCGGGCGTGACGGACACGTCCGGGTTGCCGTACTGCTTCAGCACGTAGTTGGCGATCGAGGCGATCTGCTCGTCCGTCAAGGGCTGTACGTACGAGCGCTGGTCGAAACGGGGCATGAACGCTTCGTGCTCCTCCCCGTCGATCTTGCGCTCGACGCCGAACAAAATGGCCGAGACCAGGTTGGCCGGCGTGGCGCCACCCGTCGCCGTGTTGTGGAACAGGGCAGGATACGCCTGGCCCGTGCTGCCGGCGCCGCTGGCCGAATGGCAGCTGGCGCAATAGCCGGAAAACAGCACGGCGCCGCTGTTGAGCGATTGATGCTCGGTGGAACTGGCCATGCCGCGCAGCACCGCTTCTTCGCTGGCGGCACTGCCATGGCTGAAGGCGGCCTTGGTCTGCCCTGGCGCGCGCACGGCCGGCACCGTGCGCAGCCACGCGACGATGGCGGCCACGTCGTCGTCGCGCAGGAATTGCAGGCTGTTCTGGATGGCTTCGGCCATGCCGCCCGCCGCCTGTCCCTTGCCTTCCACGTGGCCCGTCTTCAGGTACGCCGCGAGCTCCGCATCCGTCCAGGCGCCGATGCCGCTGACCTTGTCGGACGTGATGTTCGGCGCGTGCCAGGACCCCAGCGACGCGCCCGCCAGGGTCTGGCTGCCGATTTCCGCCATCAGCATGTTGCGCGGCGTGTGGCAGGCGCTGCAGTGCGCCAGGCCCTCGGCCAGGTAGGCGCCCCGGTTGATCTGCGCGCTTTTCGTTGGGTCCGGCACGAAGCGTTTGTTGTCCAGGAACAAGGTGTTCCAGCCCAGCATGGACAGGCGGACATTGAACGGGAATGGCAGGGCCGTCTGGCGCGCCGGCTCATCGACGGGCTTGACGGCCTGCATGAAGTAGTAATACAGGTCGCCCACGTCCGCATCCGTCAGCTGCGCATAGCTGGTGTAGGGCATGGCCGGATACAGATGGCTGCCATCGGCGCGCACGCCCTCGCGCAAGGCGCGCGCAAAGTCGGCTTCCGTGTAGTGGCCGATGCCGCCCTTCTTCGACGGCGTGATGTTGGTCGCGTAGATCGTGCCCAAGGGCGAATCGATGGCGTAACCGCCCGCATACGGCTTGCCGCCTGCTGCCGTATGGCACGCCATGCAGTCGGCCGCGATGGCCAGGTAGCGGCCCCGTTCCAGGCGCGCATCGGGGCTGGCCGGGGCCGGCGCGGCGGGACGGTCCGGCGTCAGGGTGACGGGAGGAACTGCCGCCACCGCATGCGCGGCCAGCGGCAAGCCTGCGGCCAGCGCCAGACTCAGTAACAAACGGCGCATCATGCTGCCTCCCTTGCCAGGGTGCGGGCGATGTCGTCGGCTGCGCGCAAACCGAGCGCGGCCATGCTGAGGGTCGTGTTGACCACGCTGGCCGACGGCATGGCGCCGCCGCCGGGCAGCCACAGATTGGCGTGATCGTGCGCGCGGCAATTGCCGTCGACCACGGAGTCAAGACGGTTACTGCCCATGATGACGCCACCCATGATGTGGTTATTCGCGTTCAGACTGTCGGTGATATGGAATTCCACGGCGCCGAACAGCTTGCCGATGTGTTCGAGCTGCGCATGCGCGGCCTTCGCGCCATTGCGCACGTAGTCGCCCACGTCGTAATAGATGTCGGGGCAGGCCAGGCCCAGCGGGTCCTTGCGCGTCTTGCTCAAGGTCAGGCGGTTGTGCGCTTCGGGCAACGGTTCCAGGCTGATCGACAGGTCCACGCCAAACGCGGCGCGGCGGCGGATTTCATCGTCGAGGTCCTTGCCCACCAGGCCCAGCTTGAGCGACTGCTGGGTGGCGGGTCCCACGCGCGTGATGTTGTTCAGGATCATCTTGTTGGCCGAATACTGCGCGCGGAAGGCGCCGTCGCGCGGCCCCACGAGGCAGCTGCTCTGCGCCGGGCCGCGGCCCGTCCAGATGGGTTCGTTGGCCAGGAAAGTACAGTGGAAACCGGAATGGTCCATCATGTTGCGGCCCACCTGGTCGGAACTGTTGGCGATGCCGTTCGGATTGTTCTGATTGGCCGCCAGCAGCAGCAAGCGGGGCGTTTCGATGCCGTTGCAGGCAATCACGAAAGCCTTGCCCGTCGCCATGTGCGACTGTTTCTTCGCGTCATACCAGTGCACGGCCGTCACACGGTTGTTCTGGTCCGTATCGATGCGGTAGACGACGGCTTCGGCCAGCACGCCAGCGCCTTTCAGCTCGGCCCGCTCCACGTGGTGGATGCCGTTGTACATGGCGCCGATGGGGCAGATAGGCTGGCAATTGTTATTGCCGCAGCAAGTGGGACGCCCCTGCCATGGCCGCGTCGAGCGCCCTTGCGGAATCGGCACGGAACGGTAGCCGTGCGGGTTGACCACTTCGGCGAAGCGCTTGTCGCCATAGCCCCAGGGCACCATGTCCATCGGGTAAGGCTTGCTGCGCTCGCTGGGCGATTGCAGGGCGGGATCGTTGGGGCCGGCCACGCCCATTTCCTGTTCGGCGCGGCAATAGTACGGTTCCAGCTCATCGTAGGAAATGGCCCAGTCGCGCCCTACCCCGTAATCGCTCTTCATGCGCATGTCGCTCGGCAAATGGCGCCAGCACGACGCGGCCCAGTGCCAGGTGGTGCCACCTACCGTGCGCAGATAACCCTGCTGGAAACTGCTGCCGCTGGGGCCAGACAATTCCACATAGTTATTCTTTGGAAAATACAGGGGTGCGGGCGCGTTGTCCGCCTGCGGATACAGGCCCTGGAAGTCGGAACCGACGCGGTTTTCAAACGGCATGTTGCGCCAGTTTTCCACGGCTTGCCCCCGCTCGATGCGCAAGCCCGCTTCCAGCATGATCACGGAATGGCCCTGCGCGGCCAGCTGGTCGGCCATCATGGCGCCCACGACACCGGTACCCACGATGACGACATCGGCGACGACGTCGCCATTACTCTTGAATTGCGGTGATTTCATTTTGCTTGCTTGCCTTTCGGTTCGGGAGTGCCGGTGGTGGCCGGGGCGGGCACGGGTTTCGGCGCCACGGGCGTGGAGACGCGCACGGCCGGCGGCGCTTTCAGCCACCACAGGGGGCCGTAGTTGCAATACGTGGGCACGACCTGGCCATCGGCCACCGTGCGGTACATCAGCGCTTCCGCATACGCGACGACGATGGATTTCGTGCCCTGCGCCCCGTTGCCGGCGACGGTGCCCGTGTACCAGGCGGCCACGATGGCCAGCGTCAGCTCGCGCAGTCCAGGATCGGCGGCAGTGGCGGCGGCCAGCAGCGCCTTGGCTTCCTGGCCCGTGACGAGCAGCGCGCCCAGCTGCAGCAGGCGCTCGGCAAAGCCGGGCACGTTCGTGCGCATGGCTTGCTCGATGCGGGCCGCCGTGTCGGCGGACAGATCGCGGTGGCCCGTGATCGTTTGCGACACCGTGTAGAACAGCATGGTGGCAGGCGCCGGTCCGCTGGCAGGAACGCTGGCCGGCGCCTGCATGGCGGCCGACAGGGGATTGCTCCAGAAGCCGGCCTGCGCCAGCAAGGCGGCCAGGCCGATCAGGGCGTGGCGGCGGCTGATGCGGGGAAGAGAGGGAGATGCTGCAGGTGCTACAGATGCTTCGCTGCCTGGATGGTTCATGACGAGACTCCCGCAAGACTTATTGTTTTGTTGACTTGGATGGTTGCGTTAAATCGCATTTGAGCAAATGCAATTCGTCTCGTCATTATCCTACATAAATAAATTGTTTGCCAATGTAGTATTACTACTGGGAATCGCCTTGCCTATTCCGGCGTTGATTCCCCGTTTGCGCGCAGGCGAAATCCCAGTCCCGGCTGCCCGCCCAGGCGGTAATGGAAATCGAGCACGCTGCCGCCAGCCAGGGTGGGCTTGCCCGGCAAAGGCAGGGGCAGGTTCAGGCTGCACTCATGGTCGCCCAGGACGATGTCGCCATGCACGCGGATGCGCGTCAGCAGGCGCGGCGCCTGTTCCAGCACATCGGGCAGGCGGATGCTGGCGGCCGGCAAGCTGTCGCCCTCTTCGTCCTGCCAGGCGCGCAAGGCGTCCGCATCGAGGGCAAACACGCGGCCCCAGTCCGTACACGGCTCGCCGGGGTTGCGCCGGTCCAGGCCCAGGTGGACCGTGACGGCCGCCGGCAAAAGCACCGCCGACGGCGCTTGCGCGTGCAGGTTGCGCAGGATCGCCACCTGCGGCTCCTTGCCCAGTGCCGTATTCATGGTTTCGCTGACGATCACGTCCGGCATGGCGCCGGCAGGAATGCGGTAGGCGGCCGCGTCGGCGCAAATGTAGTCCGCCACATGGCCCTCCAGGCCCAGGATTGCAATCAGTTCGCGCGCATAGGCCAGGGTTTCGGCGTGCACGTCGAGGATGGCAAACTGCACCTGGCTGGCACCGAGCACCGCCATCACCGGCAAGGCCAGCAAGGCAAACGGCCCGCAACCCGCATACAGCACGCGCACGGGCCGCCCGCTATCCGGCTGCTGGCGCACGGCCAAGGCCAGGCCCTGGATGAAAGCGGCGCTGCGGTACGGTTCGCGCGCGCACATGCCCGCCTGCACGGGCGAGATGGCCCAGCCGCTGGGCAGGAAGCTTTCGCCATCGCGCAAGCCGGCCTGGCCGTCCATGGACAGGCGCGAATGCCGCTCGACGAGCTGGCGCAGGCGCACCGTTTCGCCGACCAGGCTTGCCAGGGATCGCTGCGGATCGCACAGGGCGGCAGCGATGGCGGCCAGTTCCGCTTGTGCCGGCGTCATGCGCAACCCCGCTGGTGGACGATGGTGCAGACAGGATGCATGTCGATCTTTCTTGAAATGATTGCAAGCTTGCTTAAAAATTGGCAGCATAGCAAATAAGTAAATGCCTGTGGCCGTCGTTGGCATATTCACCAATCCACCATGAAGCGGAGCATCGATGCACTCTCTGACCTTAGCCCTCCTTGACACGCTGCCCGCCCCCTATCGCTTGCGGCTGCAGCACGAGGAAGACGAGGCCTTCGCCGCCGCGCTGTACGGCGCCACGCGCGATGACCTGCGCCAGATGCCGGCCGAGCCCGCCTTTATCGAACAATTGATCGCCATGCAGCGGCGCATGCAGTCGCACGGTTACCGGCAGAGCTTTCCGCAAGCAGCCTACCTGGTGTTGCAACAAGACAACATCTCCATCGGCAGGCTCGTCATCGAGCGGTGCGACGCGGTGCTGCACCTGGTCGATATTGCCGTGCTGCCCGAGGTGCGGGGCCAGGGCGCAGCCAGCATCGTGCTGCGCGGCCTGCAGGCGCTGGCCGAGGCGCAGCAACTGGCGATCCACCTGAGCGTCAACCGCAACAACGGGGGCGCGCGCAAGCTGTATCTGCGGCTGGGATTTCAAGTGCAGGGGGAAAACGAGGTGCAGGAGCATCTGGTATGGAGCGCGACGCCATGCCGCTGATCAAGACGCCCAGCGCCTGGCTGCGCTTGCCGCTGGCATTCGACGTGGCGCGCATGCAGCACGACTGCAGCCAGTTCGGGGCAAGCGACTGGATCAGCCACTTCAACACGGGCGCCTATGACAGCGGCTGGAGCTGCGTGCCGCTGCGCTCGCCCGGTGGCGACGCCGGCCACATCGTGCCCGTCGACGGCGCGCACTACGCGGATACGCCGCAACTGGGGCGCTGCCCCTACCTGCGCGAAGTGCTCGCCCGTTTCGAGTGCGACACGCGCGCCGTGCGCCTGATGGCGCTCGAGCCGGGCGCCATCATCCGCGCGCACCGCGACGCGGGCACGGCGCTGGCCGACGGCTTGACGCGCATCCACATCCCCATCCACACGTCGCCGCAGGTGGTGTTCAGCATCGATGGCGAGACCGTGCATTTTACGGCCGGGCACGCCTGGTACATGGATGCCAGCTGCCTGCACGCCGTGCACAACCGGGGCATGACGCCGCGCATCCACCTCGTGCTTGACTGCATCACCAACGGCTGGCTGGAAGCGCTGTTCGCTGCCGCCGGTTTCGTGCCGAAGGCACTGCCCAAGTACGGCGACGCCAACATCCATGACGGCAATGTGCATGCCATCATTGCGCAGCTGCGCGCGGCCCCGACGCCGGCCTCGCTGGCGCTGGCTAGCGAACTGGCGGCACTGGCCCCGGGAACGGCCCCATGACGGCCGTGTACGGTCTAGCCCAGCAGGAACAATATCTGGCCAAGGGCGAAACGCTGGCATGGCATGCCGGCATGGCGATGCGCCACTGGTTTCCCGTGTCTGCCGAACGCGATGCGCAAACGGGCGGCGTCTCCATCTGCTGGCGCCACTTGGGGCAGCAGCGCTTCACGGACGCGTTCTTTGTCAACACCCTCCAGTGCCAGCAACCCGGCGAGCGCCGCGTCTGCCGCACACCCGCCTCGGCGCTGGCCAGCATCGGCGACAGCCTGGCGCCCGACGCCTTCATCTTTCACGTGTCGCGCTGCGGCTCGACCCTGCTGACGCAACTGCTGGCCTCGCTACCACAATGCATCGTCATGTCCGAGCCGCCCATCATCGACTCGCTGCTGCGCCTGTATCACGACAGCGGCGACGCGGCCGCCTGCGTCACCCTGCTGCGCCAGGCCATCCTGGCCCTGGGCCAGCGCCGCGCCGGCGAGGAAACGCACTTTGTCATCAAGTTCGACTGCTGGCACATCCACAGCCTGGACCTGCTGCGGCAAGCCTTTCCCCGCACGCCCTGCCTGTTCCTGTACCGCGAACCGCTGGCCGTGCTGACCTCGCACCAGCGCCAGCGCGGTCCGCAGATGGTGCCCGGCATGCTGCACCCGGCACAGCTGCCGCTACCCGCACACCAGCTGGCGCCCGGCGACCTCGACGGCTACACGGGCCTGGTGCTGGCCAGCCTGTTCGACGCCGCCCGGCCCCCTGCGGCCGCCGGCCAGCTGCAGTTAATGCACTACAAGCAATTGCCGGACATCCTGTTCAGCGACTTGCTGCCCCGCCTCGGCATCGCTCCCGCGGCCGGGCAATTGCAAACGATGCGCGCACGCGGCGGCCTGCATGCGAAATACGGCACGGCCTTCCACGGCGATCCCCCGGCACCCGCAACGGATGGCCTTGCAACCATCGCCGCGCGGGTCCAGCCCGGCTATCAGGCCCTGGAAGCGCTGCGGCTGCGCATGGGCCAGGACGGCTGCGCCAGTCCATGATTTTTTATACGGCCAGCTATCTGGCGAGGAGGTTTTTCGACGTACCCGAGGAGACCATGCCGGGCAGATGAGCCTGGCGTGCCATTGCAGCTGTTCCCATGCGGCGCGTCATGCGCCAGTGCAACCAACCTGAAACTGATCATCAGACCATGATAAAAAAAATGACATACGCAGTTTTCCTTGCCGCCCTGATTCCCTTCTACGGATGCCAGGCGCAAGCGATGCCGGACGCGAAACCCGCCGCCACGGAAGTCACCACCACCCTGACGCCCGACATTGGCGGCATCAAGCAGGTTCTGGAAATCAAGACCGACGACGTGAGCAAACCCGTCCTCCTGTTCCTGTCCGGCGGGCCGGGAAGCTCCATGATCAAGGGCGCCGATTCTTTTACCAATGCCTTGAAAAACAGATTCACGCTGGTCCAGTGGGACCAGCGCGATGCCGGGAAAACATTGAAACTGAATCCATCCCCCGTCCAGCCGTCCGTCGCGCAGATGGAGCAGGATACGTACCAAGTCATACAATTCCTGCGCAAGGAATTCAAGCAGGAAAAAATATACTTGCTGGGCAGCTCCTGGGGCAACGTCCTGGGCTTTTATATCGTCAGGAATCACCCGGAACTGCTGCATGCCTATTTCGCCTCCAATCCTGTCGTGAGCCAGCTGGAAAGCGAGAAAGAATTGCTGCAAGCCTTGAAAGTGCATTTCAAGGACAATGCCGTCGCCAGCCAGGAACTGGGCAGCATCAGCTTCCCGTTCACGAGTGACGAAAGCATGTTTTATTTACGGAAATGGCTTTTTTACAAGGACGGCAAGGAATTTGCCACGAGCCCCGCTTTCAAGACGGGCTTTCTTCAATGGTCACAAACCTGGTCGCCGGTGTGGAACGAGGTCATGAAGATAGACCTGCCCAAGACCTTGCAGAGCGTTGACTGCCCCGTGTATTTCTTCGTGGGCAAAAACGATATCCAGACCTCGACCAGGATCACGCAAGAGTATTTCGAGACATTGAAGGCGCCAAAGAAGGGGCTGTTCTTGTTTGACCATTCCGGCCATCAAATTCACCAGGATGAGCCTGTAAAGTTTCAGGAAGCCATCATCAAGACCCTGGATACGACGGCCAAGTCCTGACACGATGCCCCGTCACCGGGCGCCGTTTCCGGCAGCCGGCACGCTGGCCGGCGCATTGCCGGCCTCGTCGCCGGCCATGCCGGCCGCGGCCTGGCGGATCAGCGACGCCACCGCATGGACTTGCGAAATGTAAATGGCATGGCTGCCGACAACTTCGACCACCTTCGCGCCCGCGCGTGCGGCCATCTCGCGCTGCATCGCCGGGACAATCATCCTGTCCTCGGTGGCGACCAGATACCAGCTGGGCTTGTTCCTCCACGCTGGCGCGCCGACCACGCCCGTCAAGGCAGGCATCCCCCAGGGCACTTGCGATGCCGCCATGAAGCGGGCGTGGTCCCAAGGCACATCGGCGGCAAAGGCTGCCGCAAATTTTTTCTCATCGAGCAACAGGAAGCCATCCCGTGGCGGCAAGATCGGCGGTACCGGTGCGCCGGGCGGGGCATGCTTCAGCAAGGAATCGACGGATTCACCTTGATCCGGCACGAATGCCGCAATGTAGACCAGAGCCTTGACCTTGGGATCGTTGCCCGCCTGCGTGACCACGGCGCCACCATACGAATGGCCGACCAGCAGCACGGGCCCGGGCGCCGCCGCGATGACCCGCTGCGTCGCGGCCACGTCGTCCGCCAGCGACAGCGTTGGATTTTGCACAATGGAAACGCGACAGCCTTCGTCACGCAGTGCCCGATAGACGCCTTCCCAGCCCGAGCCATCGACAAAGCCGCCATGCACGAGCACGATCGTTGCCGACCCAGCATTTGTAATGTCATCCATGCCAGCCTCCCCAGGAAGTTGCAATGCGGGCGATGGCAACATGCCCGCGCCCGGTTCTTCCAGCTTAGTGCCTGACGCCTGGCGCGCCGTGCGCTGGATCAAGCGTCGGCGCAGCAAAGGTAGCCGGCGCCGACAAACGGGACCCTGAAACGCAAAAAGCCCAACCGGTGAAGGCTGGGCTTTTTGCTGCTACGTATTCTGGCTCCCCGACCTGGACTCGAACCAGGGACCTGCGGATTAACAGTCCGTCGCTCTACCAACTGAGCTATCAGGGAAAAGAGGCCGCATTCTATAGGGTAAATTTTCCGATGTCCAGATGTCCCCCGAAAAATGTGTATTTTCCTGGGTTCACGATGCCGGCCGACCGTCAGCCGGGATGCTCTTGCGGATAGTAGTCAAAGACCAGCACACGGCCCAGCCATGGCTTGAGCTGCTCGACAAAGGCCAGGTGGGCCGCATGGGTCAGGTACACGTCGCGCGCGACAGCGTCGTTGAAGGTCAGGGTGAAGCAATCGGTAAAGCCGTCGTCGAGGCCTTCCGGACTGACGTTCGGCCCCCATTCGAATTGCTGCACGCCAGGAATCCGGTGTTTCAGCTGGGAAAACTCATAAACGAGTTCGGCATGCTTGGCAGGCGTGATGCCCTCAAGGAAGTCGCACAGGACGATGTGACGCAAGGCAGAGGTACAAGTCATGGGAAGGGCTCCTGAAGTGATGCATTCAGGATAGCGCAAAACGCGATAACGCACCGGCCGGCCCTGCTGGCGGTGCTGGAAAACAAAAAAGGCCATGTTTTTCAACATGGCCTTTCGAATTCTGGCTCCCCGACCTGGACTCGAACCAGGGACCTGCGGATTAACAGTCCGTCGCTCTACCAACTGAGCTATCAGGGAAAAGAGGCCGTATTATATAGGGCAAGCATGCGGATGTCTAGATTCCCATAGGGAAATTCTTATCTTGCCGCCATGCTTGCGCCGGCGGCGCAAAAACAAAAAAGGCCACGTTTTTCAACGTGGCCTTTCGAATTCTGGCTCCCCGACCTGGACTCGAACCAGGGACCTGCGGATTAACAGTCCGTCGCTCTACCAACTGAGCTATCAGGGAAAAGAGGCAATATTATATGTCGCTTATTCCATATTTGCAAGACTCAAACTGCATCTCGCCGCATACGGCCATCACCGACTTTCTACTGCCATCAGCGCCGCACTTGCATGCAGCGCCGAAGAAGCAAGATCTTAAAGCACTTTGGCGATCGCGTCAATAACGATGTCGATATTGCGCGAATTCAATGCTGCCACGCAGATACGGCCCGTGTCGACGGCGTAGATCGACTGCTCGCGCAAGGACGCCACCTGCTCCTTGGTGAGACCGGAGTACGAGAACATGCCGATTTGCTGACGCACGAATTCGAAGTCGTGGCCTGGCGCCTTGGCTTTCAGTTTTTCCACGAAGGCATTGCGCATTTCGCGGATGCGCACGCGCATGCCGGCCAGTTCCTCTTCCCACAGCTGGCGCAGTTCCGGCGTGGCCAGCACGGTGGCGACCACCTTGCCGCCATGCGTAGGCGGGTTCGAGTAGTTGGTGCGCACGACGCGCTTCAATTGCGACAGCAGGCGTGCCGCTTCATCGGCGCTGGCAGCGACGACGCTCAGGGCGCCCACGCGCTCGCCGTACAGCGAGAACGATTTCGAGAACGAGTTCGACACCAGCAGCGGGCCGCCCGCGTCGGCAAAGCGGCGCACCACGGCGCCGTCTTCGGCGATGCCGTTGGCAAAGCCTTGATACGCCATGTCCAGGAACGGCACCAGGCCGCGCGACGTCACCACGCTGATGATCTGGTCCCACTGGGCTACGCTCAGGTCGGCGCCCGTCGGGTTGTGGCAGCACGCGTGCAGCACGACGATGGAGCCGGCCGGCATGGCGTTCAGGCTGGCCAGCATGCCGTCGAAGTTCACGCCATGGGTGGCGGCATCGTAGTACGTGTAGTTATTCACGACGAAACCGGCGTTTTCGAACAGCGCGCGGTGGTTTTCCCAGCTTGGATCGCTGATGTAGACTTGGGCGCCCGGCGCAAAGCGCTGCAGGAAGTCGGCACCAATCTTCAACGCGCCCGTGCCGCCGATGGCTTGCACGGTAATGGCGCGGCGCTCTTGAATTACGGCGCTGTCGGCGCCAAATACGAGCTCTTGCACGGCCTTGTCGTAGGCAGCGAGGCCTTCGATCGGCAGGTAGGTGCGTGGGGCTGCCTGTTCGATCAGGATGGCTTCTGCCTTGCGTACGCAAGCTAACAGAGGCACCTTGCCGTTGTCGTCATAATAGACGCCAACGCCCAGATTGATTTTGGCGGGATTCTGGTCCGCGTTAAATGCTTCGGTGATGCCCAGGATCGGGTCGCGTGGGGCCATCTCGATGGCGCTAAACAGACTGGCAGAAACAGTTGGGTTCGTCATGATAAGATTGGATTCGATTGGAAGCAGGTTCACAGCGGAGTTGTAGACAGCGCCCCGAATACAACGCCAGGGCCGCCAGCAGAGCACTATTCTAACAAAGGTCTGATTCACATGCCCGAATTATCTACCGCCAGCGAGGCGGAAAGCGCAATTATCTCTTTCCCGGACTCCCCCTTCAAGCTGCACCAGCCCTTCCCTCCGGCCGGTGACCAGCCCACGGCGATCACCCAGTTATCGGAGGGGATTGCCGATGGACTGGCCTTCCAGACCCTGCTGGGCGTGACCGGTTCGGGCAAGACCTACACCATGGCCAACGTCATCGCGCGCATGGGCCGGCCCGCCATCGTCTTCGCCCCGAACAAGACCCTGGCCGCGCAGCTGTACAGCGAATTCCGCGATTTCTTCCCGCAGAACGCCGTCGAATACTTCGTCAGCTACTACGATTACTACCAGCCGGAAGCCTACGTGCCCCAGCGCGACCTGTTCATCGAGAAGGATTCGTCGATCAACGAACACATCGAGCAGATGCGTTTGTCGTGCACCAAGTCGCTGATGGAGCGGCGCGACGTCATCATCGTCGCCACCGTCTCGGCCATCTACGGTATCGGTAACCCGAACGAATACCACCAGATGATTTTGACCTTGCGCGTCAAGGACCGGGTCGCCCAGCGCGACGTCATCGCGCGCCTGATCCAGATGCAGTACACGCGCAACGAGGTCGATTTCGGCCGCGGCACCTTCCGCGTGCGCGGCGACACCATCGACATCTTCCCCGCCGAGCATGCGGAACTGGCTGTGCGCCTGGAAATGTTCGACGACGAGATCGAATCGATCCAGCTGTTCGACCCGCTGACGGGCAGAGTGCGGCAAAAGATCCCCCGCTTCACCGTGTACCCGGGTTCGCACTACGTGACACCCCGCTCCACCGTGCTGCGCGCCGTCGAGACCATCAAGGACGAGCTGCGCGAACGCCTCGAGTTCTTCCGCAAGGAGAATAAACTGATCGAAGAGCAGCGGCTGGAACAGCGCACGCGCTTCGACCTGGAAATGATGGCGGAAATCGGTTTCACCAAGGGCATCGAGAACTACTCGCGCCACCTGTCCGGCGCGCTGCCGGGCGAACCGCCCCCTACGCTGGTCGACTACCTGCCGCCCGACGCCTTGATGTTCCTCGACGAGTCGCACGTGCTGACGGGCCAGCTGAGCGCCATGTACAACGGCGACCGCTCGCGCAAGACCAATCTGGTCGACTACGGCTTCCGCCTGCCGTCGGCGCTGGACAACCGCCCCTTGAAGTTCGAGGAATTCGAGCAGAAGATGCGCCAGACCGTGTTCGTCTCGGCCACGCCGGCCGAATACGAAAAGACCCATTCGGACCAGGTGGTCGAGCAGGTGGTGCGTCCCACGGGCCTGGTCGACCCGCAGATCATCGTGCGCCCGGCCAGCAGCCAGGTGGACGACCTGATGTCGGAAATCGTCGAACGCATCAAGAAGGACGAGCGCGTGCTGGTGACGACGCTCACCAAGCGCATGTCGGAGCAGTTGACGGAATACCTGGGCGACCATGGCATCAAGGTGCGCTACCTGCACAGCGATATCGAAACGGTGGAACGCGTGGAAATCCTGCGCGACCTGCGCCTGGGCACCTTCGACGTGCTGGTGGGGATCAACCTGCTGCGCGAGGGCCTGGACTTGCCGGAAGTGTCGCTGGTGGCCATCCTCGACGCGGACAAGGAAGGCTTCTTGCGCTCGGAGCGCAGCCTGATCCAGACCATCGGCCGCGCCGCGCGTAACCTGAACGGCACGGCGATCCTGTACGGCGACCGCATCACCGACTCCATGCGCCGCGCCATCGACGAGACGGAGCGCCGCCGCGCCAAGCAGATCGCCTTCAATACGGCCAACAACATCACCCCGATCGGCGTGAAGAAATCGATCCGCGAAATGATTGACGGCGTCTACAGCCCGCAGGAAGCGCGCGAAACCCTGCAGGTGGAGCAGGAAGCGGCGAAGTTCGAATCCATGAGCGAAAAGCAGGTCAGCAAGGAAATCAAGCGCCTGGAAAAACTGATGGTCGACCACGCCAAGAACCTGGAATTCGAAAAGGCGGCGCAGGTGCGCGACCAGCTGCACATCCTCAAGCAGCAGCTGTTCGGCGCGCCCGGCACGGACAACGTGGCGTCGATCCTGGGCAAATAAACCGCCAGCCGTGCCAAGGCCGTGCCGGGGTCCGCCTACGGCTCCGGCAGCGAATAGTCGATGTCGTAGAAATGCTGGCCATCGACGATGCGGATGGCCAGCGTGCCGCGGATGCCCGTCAATTGGCCCGTGCCCGAATGCGGCACGATCACGATGGACAGTGCCTGCTGGCCATCGGCCATCGTGCCCGCATGCTGCGCCACGAAACTGCCCTCCCTGCCCTGCAGCGTGCCCGTGACGGCTTCCATGGCGACATAGCCGGCCGCGCCCCTGGTGTCGGTGACGGCATTGAGCATCTGGCCCGTGGCCGTGGCGACCAGGTCGCCCGCATACACCTTCTCAAGCAGCACCCTTCCCAGCGAACTGCGCCCCGCGCGCTGCGGCGCCGCGGCAGGCTGCATGGTGATGCTGAAACTTCCCGTGGCGTGCGCATGCATGCGATGATCTCCCCCTGCAAATGAAGCGGCGCCGGCTGGCGCCGCCGATAGACAAACCGCGGCCAGCATCAGGCCCGGCAAACTGCGTGATTTCATGATTCCCTTTCAATCGATGCGAGATGGCCAGCTTAGTCCCGCGCAGGAGACAGATATTGGATAAAGCCGACAGCACGCGCAATCTGCTCGCCGCGCGCGGACAGGCACCGAAAGGCATCGTCGACCCGCGGGCGGCGGCACGCCGCCTGCGCCTGGCGACCTATCCGCCGGCTGCCGCGCTGGCGCCCTTCGTCGAGTATTTCTGGCTGGTCGAATGGGACAGGCGGGGCTGCGCACCCGAGACGCAGCGCGTGCTGCCCTACCCGAATGCCCACCTGGTGTTCGACCTTGGGCGCACCGCCATCCATGGCGTCGTGCGCGGCGCCTTCGACCGGCCCTTGACCGGCGCGGGCAAGGTGCTGGGCGTGCGCTTCACGCCGGGCGGCCTGCGCCCCTTCATCAGCCAGTCCCTGTCATCGTTCACCGGCACGACCCTCGCTGCCGACGCCCTGCTGGGCATGCCGGCAGGGGAAGCCGAGGCGCGCGTGTTAGGCCAGTCCGACGATCTGGCCATGGTGGCGCAGGCACAGGCGCTGCTGCTGGCCAAGCTGCCGCCGATCGATGATGCGGCCCTGCTGGCTGCCCGCCTGACTGCCGCGGCGGCGGCCCACCACGGCCCGGTCAATGTGGCGCAGCTATGCGACAGCATGGCCATCGGCGAACGCCGGCTGCAACGCCTGTTCGCCAACTACGTGGGCGTGCCGCCGAAATGGGTGATCCAGCGCTACCGCCTGCAGGAGGCGATCTGGCGCCTGGCGCAGGCCGATGCGCCAGACCTGGCCAGCCTGGCGCAGGAGCTGGGCTTTTTCGACCAGGCCCATTTCAGCCGCAGTTTTGCGGAACTGGTGGGCAGCACGCCGCTCGACTATCGCCGCTCGCAGGCGACCGCCCCCGTCAAGGCAGCCTAGCCGGCCAGCGGGCGCACATCGGGCCCGGACATCCGCCGGGACGCACCCCCGAGAAAATTCTTTACTGCTTATATAAGCGCTGATATTATTTCCTCATGAAAAAATCTTCGCTGGGCACGCAGCTACGCCACTTGATCGAATTGCTCGACGGCGCCGTCGGTGCCGCCTATGAAGAGGCGGGCCTGCGCTACCGTCCCCGCTACACGCCCGTGATGCGCGTGCTGATGGCGCAGGACGCGGCCAGCATCGGCGCCATCGCCGCCGCCGCCGGCATCACACAGCCGGCCGCCACGCAGACGGTGGCGCTGATGATCAAGGAAGGCCTGGTCTTCGCCTCCGCCGGCCCCGAAGACGGACGCCAGAAACTGATACAGCTGACGGAACAGGGTCGCGCCATGCTGCCGGCCATCCAGCGCTGCTGGCAAGCGACGGCCGGCGCCGCCGCCAGCCTCGACACCGACTTGCCGTATCCCCTGTCGCAGCTGCTGCAACAGGCCATCGCGGCGCTGGACAACCAACCGTTCGGCGCGCGCATCCGCGATGCCGCCGTGCGCGCCGAAGACGGCACCGAAAGCCGCAAGACCAGATAATCCCGCCCCACGTTGCCTTACTCACCTTCACAGGAGTCACAATGCACGGTAAAACGATCCTCCGCAGTCTGCGCAGCACCATCCTGGCACTCCCCCTGGCGGGCGCCATGCTGCTGGCAATGCCGGCCCATGGCCAGGGACAGCCTCCGCAAGCCGACATGCAGATCAGCAAGGAGCAGCGCCAGCAAGTCGTCGACCGGCTGATCGCGGAACTAAAGCTCGGCTATGTATTTCCGGAAAAAGCAAAGCAGCTCGAGCAAGCCTTGCAGCGCTACCAGCGCAGCGCCGGCTATGCCGCCATCACCAGCGCAAACCAGTTGGCAGAAGAACTGACCACGCAAATACGGCGGCAGACGGGCGACCTGCATCTGCGTGTCCGCTACAGCGAAAAAGACCTCCCCATACTGCCCCCCGGCGGCACGCCGTCGCCGCAAGTGATGGCGGAACAGGCGGCCAACATGCGCGGACGCAATTACGGTGTCGAACGCGTCGAACGCCTGCCCTGCAATGTCGGCTACCTGAAGTTGAATGAATTCGCGCCCGCTCAATACGCGGGCTAGACCTTGGCGGCGGCGATGACGATGATGGCCAACCTGGACGGCCTGATCATCGACCTGCGCGACAACGGCGGCGGTTCCCCGGAAACGGTGGCGCTGCTGGCCAGCTATGTGCTCGACGAGCGCACCCGCCTGAACGACAATTACTACCGCATCGACGACCTCACGGAGCAAAACTGGAGCACCACCTTCGTCGCCGGCAAGCCGTTTGGACAGCAAAAGCCGCTGTACATCCTGACCAGCAAGCGGACGTTTTCGGCAGCGGAAGACTTCAGCTACGCGATGAAAAACCTGAAGCGCGCCACCATCGTGGGCGAGACCACGGGCGGCGGCGCCCATCCGGGCCGCGTCGTGCGGCTGGATGCGCATTTCGGCGCCTTCGTGCCGACCGGGCGCTCCATCAGCCCCATCACCCACACCAACTGGGAAGGCGTGGGCGTGGCGCCCGATGTGGCAGCGGCGGCCAAGGATGCCTTGCGCGTGGCGCAAACGGCGCTGCTGAACGACTTGCTCAAGACGGCAAGCAGCGAGCAGCAAACGCAGCGCCTGAAGCAGCGCCTGGACGCCATCGGCAAGGAATCCTAGCCCGCCTTGACGTCGTCGATATACGCGCGAATGATGCTGGCGAAATCCGCATCGGCCGTCAGGCCCAGCGCTGCGGCGCGGGCCGTGTCCCAGGCGCCGGGCCAGCTCTTGACGATGCGCTCGACGGCGGGATCGGGCGCGTAGCTGATGCGCTGCGCGGTTTCGCTGCCGGCCACTGCCTCGAGGGCGGCAATCATCTCGCCCACGCTCACGCTCAAGCCAGGCAAGTTCACCGTGCGGCTGGCGCCTAGCGCTTCGGCCGCCAGTTCATGGCCGGCGATCAGCGAGGCGATGGCGCCGCGCGGCGACAGCAGCCACAGGCGCAGGTCGGTGGAGACCGGGCAGACGGCCGCTTCGCCATTCAGCGGTTCGCGGATGATGCCGCTGGCGAAGGACGACGCCGCCTTGTTCGGTTTGCCGGGGCGCACGCTGATGGTGGGCAGGCGCAGCACGCGGCCATCGACAAAGCCGCGGCGGCTGTAATCGTTGAGCAGCAATTCGCCGATGGCCTTTTGCGCGCCGTACGACGACTGGGGATTCAAGGCCGTCGTATCGAGCACCACCTCGGGCAGCTTGCCGCCATACACGGCCACGGAACTGGTAAACACGACCTTCGGCTTGTGCCCCAGTTCGCGGCAGATATCGAGCAGCAGACGCGAGGCGTCGAGGTTGATGCGCATGCCCAGCTCGAAATCGGCTTCGGCCTGGCCGCTGACGATGGCGGCCAGGTGGAAGATCGACGCCGTCTGCGCATCGACGGTGGCGCGCATCAGGGCGCCATCGGCGATGTCGCCCGTGACGACGGTGACGCGCGCATCGCCGAAGTCATGCGCGGCCACCACGTCGACCAGTACCAGCTCGCTGATGGTCTGCAACTGGCCGCTGCTGTCCGTCAGCCGGCCTTGCGCCAGCAGTTGGCGCGCCAGGCGCTGTCCCAGGAAGCCGGCGCCGCCGGTGATCAATACTTTCATGTGCTGTCTCCTTATTTGTTCGAATGATTCAAGTAGGGCGCGAGCCAGCCGAGGCCATCCCCGGTGCGCCCGCGCGGACGGTATTCGCAGCCGATCCAGCCCTCGTAGCCCAGGTCGTCGAGCAAGCTGAATAAATAGGGGTAATTGACTTCGCCATCATCCGGCTCGTTGCGCGCCGGGACGCTGGCGATCTGCACATGCCCGATGCCGCCGAAGTTGTTCCTGAACGTCATGGCGATATCGCCCTCGACGATCTGCGTGTGGTAAAAATCCATCTGCACCTTGACGTTGGGCGCGCCCGACTCCAGGCGCAGCGCGTGGCCCTGCGCCTGCGTGACGAGGAAATAGCCGGGCATGTCGCGCCCGTTGATGGGTTCGATCAGCAGTTCGATGCCATGCGCGCCCACGGCCCTGGCCGCGTATTGCAGGTTCGCCAGGTAGGTGGCGCGGTGCAGCGCCAGGTCGGCGCCTTGCGGCAGCAAGCCCGCCATCATGTGCACGCGCGGGGTGCCCAGCGTCAGCGCATACTCAATGGCGCGCGCCACGCCCGCACGGAACTCTTCTTCGCGGCCCGGCAGCGAGGCGATGCCCCGCTCGCCGGCCGCCCAGTCGCCCGGCGGCAGGTTGAACAGCACATTCGTCAAACCGTGCTCGCGCAGCCAGCCAGCCACTTCCTGCGGCGCGTGGTCGTACGGGAACAGGAATTCGACGCCCTGGAAACCCGCTTGCGCGGCAGCGGCAAAGCGCTGCGGGAAAGGCACTTCGTTGAACATCATGGTCAGATTGGCGGCAAAGCGGGGCATGCGTATCTCCTGGATTTCTTATATGTCGAGTTTGAAGGTGTGTTTCAGGTCCGCGATCTGCGCCGCATCGAGCGGGCGCGTGGGCACGTCGCGCAGCAGCAGGAACAGCTTGGCCGTCTCTTCCAGTTCCTCGGCCGCATACACGGCCGCTTCCAGGCTGCTGCCCGACACCACGGGACCGTGGTTGGCCAGCAGCACGGCCGAATGCTTGCGCGCCATGGCGCCGATGGCGCCCGCCAGCGCCGGGTCGCCCGGACGGTGATACGGAACCAGGGGCAGGCGCCCCACCTTCATCACAAAGTAGGGCGTCAGTGGCGGGATGCAGTCGTCATGGTTCAAGCCGCACATGCAGGACACGGCCGCCGAATGCGTCGAGTGCAGATGCACGATGGCGCCGGCGCTGCCGCGCTCTTCATACATGGCGCGGTGCAAAAACGCTTCCTTCGACGGCGGCGCGCCGCTGATCAAGTTGCCGTCCCAGTCCAGCTTGGACAAGTGCGCGGGGTCCAGCCGCCCCAGGCTGGCATTCGTGGGCGTCAGCAGCCAGCCATCGGACAGGCGCACGCTGAGGTTGCCGCTGCTGCCCGCCGTGAGCCCCCGTTCGAACAGGGACTTGCCGAAGTCGACGATCTGCTCGCGCTGGCGCATCTCTTCCGGCGCGGCGTGGATGGCGGGGGTGGCGGTGCTCATGCCAGCACCTGCCAGGCCTTGCTGAAGAAATCGACCGTGCCGAAATTGCCGGACTTGAGCGCCAGCGCCAACGGCGCCCCGCCATCGTCGCCCAGCGCGGGCAAGGCTTGCGTCCAGGGCACGCCGGGGTCGATCTCGGGGCCGATGCGCAAGCCAGCAATACCCAGCGCTTTCACCACCGCGCCCGAGGTTTCGCCGCCAGCGACGATCAGCTGGCCCACGCCCAGGCGCACGAGGCCCTGCGCGATGGCGGCCAGGGTTTCCTCGACGAGGGCGCCGGCCCGTTCCACGCCCAGCTGCGCCTGCACGGCGCGCACGGCGTCCGGCGTGGCCGTGGCATAGACCAGGATGGGGCCTTGCGCCAGGTGCGCGCCCGCCCATTCCAGCGCCTGCTCCACCACGGCGCCCACCACCTCGCCGCCAGCGGCCAGCTGCAGGGGATCGACATGGAATGCTGGCGCGTGCTCGCGCAGGTGCGCCACCTGCTGCTGCGTGGCCACCGAGCAGCTGCCCGAGATCACGGCGCGGAAACCCGACGCCGGCGGCAAGCGTCCCGCCTGCCCCGCATGCGACGGCGACAGCTGCCCCCGCTGGCGGAAATTCTGCGGCAGTCCCAGTGCGATGCCCGAGCCGCCCGTGATCAGTTTCAAGTCCGCGCAGGCGGCGCCGATGGCTTCCAGGTCGCGGTTCGACACGGCATCGACGACGGCGAAATGGCAGCCCTGGCCGCGCAGTTCCGTGAAGCGCTGGGCGATGGCGGCCGCGCCCTTCTCCACCACGGAAAAATCGGCCAGGCCCACTTTTGACGTCACCTGCTGCTGCAGCACGCGCACCAGGTTCGAATCCGTCATCGGCGTCAACGGGTGGTCGCGCATGCCGGATTCGGCCAGCGGCACGTCGCCGACGAACAGGTTGCCCTTGTAGATGGTGCGGCCATTGGCGGGGAACGCGGGGCAGGCGATCGTGAAGTCCGTGTCGAGCGCCCGCATCAGCGCCTCGGCCACGGGGCCGATATTGCCGCGCGGCGTGGAGTCGAACGTGGAGCAGTATTTGAAGTAGAACTGGCGGCACCCGGCTTGCTGCAGCCAGGCCAGCGCGGCCAGCGATTCGGCCACCGCGTCTTCCGGCGCAGTCGTGCGCGACTTGAGCGCGATGACGACGGCATCGACGTCGGCCGGCGGCGGCCCTTGCGGCACGCCGATCAGCTGCACCGTGCGCATGCCGGCCTTGACCAGCATGCCGGCCAGGTCGGTGCCACCCGTGAAATCGTCGGCGATACATCCCAGTAGTACGGTCATGATTGTTCCTTCCTGATTCAGTTACGCTTTCGCCGGCAAATCGATGCCCGGGAAAGTCTTGATAACGGCCGCATCGTCCTCGCCGCCAAAACCGGCGGCCGACGCCTGCATGAACATCTGGTGCGCCGTGGCCGACAACGGTAATGGGAACACGCTTTTTTTCGCGTAATCGAGCACGATGCCGAGGTCTTTCACAAAAATATTCACGGCCGACAGCGGCGTGTAGTCGCCCTTCAAGATGTGCGGCACGCGGTTCTGGAACATCCAGGAACTGCCGGCACTGTTCGAAATCACTTCGTACAGGGCATCCGGATCGCAGCCGGCGCGCAAGCCCAACGCCATCGCTTCGGCGGCGGCGGCGATGTGCACGCCGGCCAGCAGCTGGTTGATCATCTTGACTTTCGAGCCCTGTCCCGGCTGTTCGCCCAGGCGGTACAGGCGGGCGCAGATGGCGTCGAAGATGCCGGCGCAGGCATCGAAGGCATCGGGTGAGCCGGCCGCCATCACGGACATCTCGCCGGCAGCCGCCTTGGCCGCGCCGCCGGAAATGGGCGCGTCGATGAAGCGTAGTCCCATGGCCGCCAGGCGCGCGCCCAGCGCTTCGGCAAATTCCGGCGCCACGGTGGCGCAGGCGATGACCACGCTGCCCGGCGCCAGCGCGCTGGCCGCGCCGTGCTCGCCAAACAGCACGCTTTCCGTCTGCTGCGCATTGACGACGACGATCAGCAAGGCTTGCACCTGCGCCGCCAGCGCGGCAGGCGAGGACGCCGCATGGGCGCCCGACTCCACCAGCTTTTGCACGGTGTCGGGGCGCACGTCGCAGGCATGCACGGCGAAGCCCGCGCGCAGCAGCGACTGCGCGATGCCCATGCCCATGGCGCCCAGGCCGATCACGCCCACTTTTTCAATTGCTGTACTCATCGTTTGCTCCAGATATTTATTTGTTCACCAGCTTGGCCGGCACGCGCATGATGATGGCCGCGCCGATCACCAGAATGGCTGCCAGCAGGTAGATGGCGATGTCGGTCGACTGCGTCAGGTCCTTGATGGAACCGATCATGTACGGCGCCGCGAAGCCGGCCAGGTTGCCCACCGAATTGATGGCGGCGATGCCGGCGGCGGCCGAGACGCCGCCCAGGAAGGCCGTCGGCAGGCTCCAGAACATGGGCGAGGCAGCCAGGATGCCGCCGGCGGCGATCGTCAGGAAGAAGATGGCCCACCCCGTGTTGTGGGCGCCGGCCAGCGCGCTGCAGACGATGGCGGCGGCGCCCACCACCAGCGGGATGGCCATGTGCCAGCGCCGTTCGCGGTACTTGTCCGAGCTGCGCCCCAGCAGAATCATGGACGCCACGGCAAACGAATACGGAATCGCCGTGAACAGGCCGATATTGAGCACGCCCGTCACGCCGGCCGCCTTGATCAGGCTGGGCAGCCAGAAGGTCAGCGAATACTGGCCCATCACGCAGCAGAAATAGATCAGGGCCATGACCCAGATGCGCGGGTCGGCAAACATGGCGCGGATCGACGGGTGCGATACCTTGCCCTGCGCTTCCGTGGCGATGCGCTGTTCGAGGATGACTTTTTCGTCTTCCGTCAGCCACTTCGCGGCGCGGATGCTGTTGTCGAGGTAGAGCAGCACGGCCACGCCCATCAGCGCGGCGGGAATCGCTTCGAGCACGAACATCCACTGCCAGCCCGCATAGCCGTGCCAGCCGGCGAAGGTTTCCATGATCCAGCCCGACAGCGGCCCGCCGATCAGGCCCGCCACGGGAATGGCGGCCATGAAGGTGCACACCATGCGCGCGCGGCGCTCGGACGGATACCAGTAGGTCAGATACAGAATGATGCCGGGGAAGAAGCCCGCCTCGGCGATGCCGAGCAGGAAGCGCATGATGTAGAACTGCGTCGGCGTGGTGACGAACATGAAGGCGCCCGAAATGATGGCCCAGGTGATCATGATACGGGCGATCCACACGCGCGCGCCGATCTTGTGCAGCATGACGTTGCTGGGCACTTCGAACAGGAAGTAGCCAAGGAAGAACACGCCCGCACCCAGGCCGTACACGGTTTCCGAGAACTGCAGGTCGGCCAGCATCTGCAGCTTGGCGAAGCCCACGTTGACGCGGTCGAGATAGGCGACGATGTAGCACAGCATGAGGAAGGGAATGATGCGCCAGGTCACCTTGCGGTAGACGGCGTCGTCGATGGTTTTCTGGCTTGCGGCGGTGCCGGCCGGCTGGCCCGGCATTGTCTGTGACACTTCCATGCTTGTCTCCTGATCGCGGGGGGATCGACCGTGCCGGGTTTTTATGGTCCACCGGAGGTGGCTGGCAACTTGTCTAAAATTTGTATGGATGTATATTATGTGTGTGTTTTATGTGTGTCAAGCTGTATATTCCATATAATGCCAAGCAGGCAAGCCCACTTGAGAACCGTTAGCACAAGGATGCACCCGATGGACCGCACGTTCAGCTTTACCCTTCCCCCGCCGGAGCCCGCCGCGGGCAGCTTTACCACCGGCACCCTGGGCGCGCGGGTGGCGGCGCGGCTGCGCCAGCAAATCCACAACGATGGCCTGGCCGGCGGCACGCGCCTGCCATCGGAGCAGGCGATGGCCACGCACTTCGGCGTCAGCCGCACGGTGCTGCGCGAAGCCATCGCCGTGCTGCAGGCGGACGGCATCGTCGCCACGCGCAAGGGCAGCGGCACGTTCGTGTGCGCGCAGGATGGCGCGAAGGCGGGCGAACGGGGCGATGCGCTGACGGAGCAATCGGTGCAATCGCTGCTGAACCTGATCGAGGTGCGGCAAGGCCTGGAAGCGGAGATCGCCGCGCTGGCGGCCGTGCGGCGCACGCCGGGCCAGCTGGCCGACATCGAACACGCGCTGCGGCGCATCGAGGAAGCGGTGGCGGCCGGCGTCGATGGCGTGGAAGAAGACGTGCGCCTGCACCTGTGCATCGCCGAGGCGACGGGCAACCCCTACTGGCCGAAATTCGTCGCCATGTTCGCCGACCCGATCCGCTCGGCCGTCAAGGTGACGCGTGCGAATGAAGCGCGACGCACGGACTTTTCCATCGAAGTGCGGCGCGAGCATGAAAAGATCGTGCAAGCCATCGCCGCCGGCGACCCGCAGCGGGCGCGCCAGGCGGCCATGGAACACATGCAGCACGCGGCCGAGCGCGTGCGCCTGGCCGACCGCGAATTCTGGCGCGGCGACGGCGGCGCGCTGGCGCGCACCCTGGGACGCGATCCCATCATGCAGAAATAGCCTGCCCGTTCAGGGATAGCTGGGCCGGCGCATCCGGAACAGGCTCTCCGGACCGATCTCAAAATAGTCTGCCGGTCCGCCGCCGCGCAGTATCGGCGCAGCGGCCGCCGTGTCGTACACGCCGTCCCTGAGCAGATGGCGCGCGATATGCACGCCCACCACTTCGCCCAGCACCAGCCAGCTGCCGACGCCCTCGCCATTCAATCCCTGCAGCTCGATGATCTGCGTGCGCCGGCATTCGAAGGACACGGGGCTTTCAGCCAGGCGCGGCACCGCGACGATGCGCGAGGCGAGCGGGGTCAGGCCGGCCAGCGCGAATTCGTCGACGTCGGGCGGCGCTGGCGCACAGCTGGCGTTCATGGCATCGGCCAGCGGGCGCGTCGCCAGGTTCCACACGAATTCGCCGTTCTCTTCGATATTGCGCAAGGTGTCCTTGCGGCCGATGCTGGAAAAACCGATCAGCGGCGGCGTGTAATTGAAGGCGTTGAAAAAACTGTAGGGCGCCAGATTGAGCACGCCCGCGCTGCTGCGCGTGGCGATCCAGCCGATCGGGCGCGGCCCGACAATCGCGTTGAAGGGATCATGCGGCAGGCCGTGGCCTTGCGCAGGTTCATAAAAATGCATTTCCTCGGCCATGCGTCTTCCTGTCATAACGGCGCCCACGCCAGCGCGCCTAGAGTGACAGCTTAACAAAATCATCGCGCGGGCGTGCTTTCCGGTACTGCCGGTGGCGCAATCTGCATTCTGCGCGAAAGCTGTTTACAGCGCCCTTGCAAATTTGCATACTGGTACACCTTCATCACGGGGACCGTGGAACAGATGAGCATTGACCTTGCGCGGCAGGACCATGATTTTTCTATCGGCCGGCGCCCCCAGGGCCGCTATATCGCCGCAATCGGCTTGCTGCACCTGGCGCTGTTCTGGGCGGCCACGCGGCCGGTCCACACGGGAACCGAGGACGACGACCGCGTCTGGCTGCAACTGATGCCGCCATTGCCGCCAGCAAAAGGGGGCGCTGTCCCCATCGAAGCCGCGCCACCGCCTGCGCGCCTGCCTCCCCAGCCTTCCTTGCCTGCCCGCCCCGCCAGTGCGGCGGCCGCGCCAGCACCGAAGGATGCCGCCATCCCCACGCCGCCGGCATTGATGCCGGACCGGCCGCAAGACGACGCCCTGCCGGCCGAGGCGGCGCCAGCGGCTTCGAAGGCCGGCGCCCTCCCCCTGGCGCAGCAGGCCCTGCAGGCAGCCGGCGCCATCGACCGCCAGCTGCGCGCCGAGCATCCGCAGGAGTTCACGGCGCCGCCCGAGACGGCGCACACGCGCCTGGCGAAAGGCTTCGCGGAAGCGCATGCGGCGGTCAAGCCGAAGTGGTTCGAAGCGGCCCGCATCGAGCTGTTCAGCGCACCAAACGACCCCAAGCGCATCTACCGCATCATCACGGCGGCCGGCGAATACTGCATCTATTTACCGGACAAAGGCAGCATGTCGCTGAACCTCAGCGCGCGCTCCGGCTACGCCGGTTTTGGCGAAGGGACTGCGGCGCCTTGTCCCATCCGGTTTTAATGATCCTGCTCCTGCGAGGCAGCCGCATATTGCTGCGCCCAGGCATGCGCTCCGGCCACATCCATCTGCAAGCTGGCATAGGATTTTTTCAGCAAATGCTCGGGCAGAGCCCAATCCCATTTTTCCCTGCGCAGATTGAATACACCCGCCAGCAGTTGCTGCGCGTCGGGCGGCGGCTGACTGGCAAATGCCCGCAAGCAGTGCGCAATCCTCTGCTCGCCGGTTTCCTTGGCGAAAATCTCGATTGCAGGACCCGATGCCGAGACACTCAAGCCAGCTTTGCGTAGTACTGCGGCCAGCGCTTCGTTCTGCTTGTCGCCAAGCCAGGTCAGCAGATAGATATTGCTTCCCATGCTCAGCATGACGCGTTGATCCAATCGACAACGCGCATAGCTGTCACGTCCTTCCTGCAACAAGAGGACTGCAGCGGCATCAAGAAAATGCGGCACCCCGGTGCCACGGTACAGCTCGCGCATGCGTTCCCTGATCTTTGCATGCAACTGCCCTTTACCGCCGGTAAAAACAGGAGCCTTGCCGGTCGATGTCTTACTGACCAAAATGGTTTTTCCTTCTTCATCTATCGTCTCGACACGCCAGGTTTTTCCTGCAAACACGATATAGTCGCCAATGGACACGCTGCTTGAGATAGGCAAGGAACCCAGGACGCGGCTATCGCAAACCACTCGATATTCTTCTTCCGCAGCAAACGCAGCATAAAAAGAATAATGATTGACGATGCGCTCGCCTTTTGTGCCATGCAGCAGCACACCTGATGCCTCCTGCTGTATCAGTTCGAGCTTGCCCAGGTGCCGCAACATGTCGAGAAAATCAGGTTTGCCCAAGGCGGGAAAGGGACCTTGTACACACAGCGTGCGATAGGCGTCACCTGCCTGTACGCCGCCACGCTGGGCAATCAGGGAAAGCAGTTGCTGGATAAGTGTCGAAAAGTGCAAACCATTCGTTTGCGGTGGTTCAACCCATTTTTCTTCCAGCAGGCTGACCATTGCAGCGAAAGTAAACAACCCTGTACGCAACTGAATATCCAGTGTGGAGTCCTTTGCCAACGCCTGTTCTGTGACATAGCCACGCAAGATGGCCGGCTCGCCGGGACGCCGCCCGGAACGCCCCAGGCGCTGGCGCATGCTGGCCACCGATGGCGGCGATCCGATCTGGGCAATGCTTTTGACGGCGCCAACATCGATCCCCAATTCCAGCGTATTGGTACAAATAGCGGTCGCATGCAAGGCCTTGTTCTTTAGCGCCGCTTCGGTTTCTTCCCGGATATCGCGCGACAAGTTGCCATGATGTGGCCAGAACTCGTTGGTGACACGCTGCTGCTCGCAAAGCCGGCCCAAGGCATGCGCGTACTCCTCGACCAGCCCGCGTGTATTAGGAAAGACCAGATTGTTTGAACCGCACAAGGTGTCGAACAGATCTTGAACGATGAAACTGGTCGTGATGGCGGGGGCATCCTGTTGCTCTGCCAGCAAATGCGAAGGCTCCACATATCCTTTGATTTCGAGCTGCAGACGCACCGGATCGGAATTGGAGTTGATGACTTCGACAGCACTGCCACCGCGCACACGCAAAAATTCAGCTGCCATTCCAAGGTCACCTAGGGTCGCGGACAGGCCAACACGCATCACCTTGCGCCCCACCGCCAATTCCATGCGCTGCATCAGCGACTGCAACTGCTTGCCCCGCTCAGTGCCGATAAAAGCATGTAACTCGTCCACCACAATATAACGTAGCTTGGCAAACAACTGCGGCGCCTGAAAGCCACGATTGCACAACATCGCTTCCAACGACTCCGGGGTAATGAGCACCACGCCCGATGGCTGCTTGAAAAAACGGTTTTTTGACGAAGATGAAATATCGCCATGCCAGGGCCAGACGGGAAGCTCCAGCTGTTCGCACAGTCGCTCCAAGCGCATGAACTGGTCATTTATCAGCGCCTTGATCGGACTGATATAAATACACAAACCGGTATCTCTGGTATCGGCCAGTAAATGCGTCAGGATGGGAAAAAAAGCAGCCTCGGTCTTGCCTGCAGCAGTGGCGGCGGCAATCAGCACATCGCGATCGCAGCCGACCAGCGCAGGAATCGCGCGTTCCTGCGCGTCGCGCAGGACACTCCATTTTTCTGTCCATATCCAGCGCTGGATGCGTAGGTCCAGCATGCCAAATGCGGTCGATGTGCGCTCTGCGTCAGCACGCACGATCATATCCGGAAGCCGGCAAAATCTTCGTCCGGCTCCAGTTGTGCATCGGCGACACCACCGGTATCAACAAACACATCGACCTCCTCCAGCAACTCCTGCCAGCGTGCCGCAGGATTTTGCTCGAGCACCGCCAGCAAGCCGACAAAAGAGGTGATCGTGGTGCGCGGCGTCCTGAAATACACTTCGCCGACGCGACGCGCGCAATGCTCCATGTAAGCGTGAATCGCCTCGTCAGGCAGAGCGAATTTCTCAGCTACGCCATACGCATGGACATTGCGCAACTTTTGCAGCAACACATAAAAATCTTCGGGGGTCAGGCTGGCAAGGCGCAGCACAGGGCCGCTGTAATCGACCAGGCCGGCTGCGGCAAAAGTGTTTTCCGCCAGCCGGCTTTGCAACGCGGGATAGCTGAAAAGGCCACGGCGCGTATCGAGCAAAAACTCCGGCGTGCCACCCAAGATGAAACCCAGTCCTTCCGTATTGCCTTGTAGGGTGTCATTCAAGATACGTAATATCTGCTCATAATTAGCATTGCGCGCGGCCGTATTGGCCAGCTTGTACAAATTAACCAGTTCATCGAGACAGACGACGAAGCCAGCAAAACCGGCCAGCCGGACAAAGCGCGCGAACAACTTGAGCTGGTCGTAGAACGAGGCATCGTCAACGATGGCACGCACGCCCAGTGCCTGGCGCGCTTCGGTCTTTGTATTGAATTCCCCACGCAGCCAGCGAATGGCGTCTGCCTTCAATTGCTCATTGCCCGTTTCAAAGCCTTTGTAGTAGGCGGCAATCACATCGGCAAAATCAAAGCCATTGACCATCTCCGTCAAATGATCGAGCTTGCGGCGTATCACCACTTCCGTCGCTTCGCCCTGCGCCGCAGCCTCTGCTTTCGCCGTCGAGACAAATTTCTCGACAATGCCTGTCATCGCGCCGCCGTCAGGCTTGGTACGCGTGGACAGGTTACGCATCAATTCGGCATACAGCGAGCGTGCCTGCCCGCCTGTGGCATGCAGGCGCCGGTCAGGATTCAGATCAGCATTGGCAGTAACGAGTTTCTTTTCCATCGCCACGGCGCGTATCAGATTCAGGAAAAATGTCTTCCCGGAGCCATATTCGCCAATCACAAAGCGGATCGCCGAACCGCCATCAGCAAGCCTGTCCAGATCAGCCATCAGCGTTTCTATCTCACGCTTGCGGCCAACCTGTATCAAATGCTGCCCAACACGCGGCACCACACCGGCACGCAAGGACTGAAGGACGGCATCGCGGTCCTTGGGGCGGATAGGTGGCAAACTCATGGTGCGATTCTTTCGTATATGTCGAGATTGATATCAATCGGATCATCGCCTTCAGCACAAAGGCAGTCGTAGGTATCGAGGCAGGCTTCATTGATATGTTCCAGCGCACCATCGAGCATCATGCTCAGGCCGCTGGCCAGTGTTTCCAACTCGCTGCGCGACCAGGATGAACGGGCAATAAGCTGGCGCATGAACGTCGTGTGCGAGGCATCGAGGCCAGCCAGGCCATCGGACAGAGATTCGAGCGTGGGTATGGTTACAGCAGGCTCAGGCAAGGGATCGTCGACGAATATATTACCAAGCAACACTGCCAGTTTGTCGCTATCGCTCTGTAATTGGGCGATGCGTGCGATATCGAGCGTGACCACACCAGCCGTTGTAGAGTCGAACACGGTAGCATGATTTGTTGCCGGCGCCATTGCGGTGCCATGCAGGGCGCCGTACAGCTTCTTGGTATCAACATCGAGGAAGCCATACAGCCGTTCCAACACCGCCACTTCGGCACGTGGTGCATGCGCAGCGGTGCCTGCGATATGTACGATAAATGCGGCGCACGCCTCACGCGTGGATTGTCCGGCGGCTTGTACCTTGCGCTTCAGGGTGGAAGGCGACATCGGCTCTTGCAACAACAATCGCGAGCGCGCCATCAGCCTTCGCTGCTGCTGTGTGCTCAGATGTATCCACGACGCTATCTGCTCGTCAAGTATCGCCAGTTTTTCATCGGTAAATACTTCGTTGATTTGTGCTTGCATGATCAGCAATTCCAACGCCAACGATGCGATGCTGTCTTCCACCGGCGGATACTCATCGGGACTCACGGCAGCCATCAGGAACAGCGCCACCACCTGGCCTGCACCTTGCTTGCCATGAGCCAGCAACTCAGGTTCAGTTGCCACTTGCACCGAGGCCAGAACCTGAGTCAGTGCGCGCACAATCTCATTCGTAACCACTGTTTGTGCATCAAAACGGCTAGCTAGCGACGCCCACGACAGCGCTATTGCACCACTGGCCAATACCGTCTTGATGTCATGAAGAACTTGCATGGCCGATGCCGGCCAGATGGCAAGCGGCAAACGCACCAACGCTTCCAGTGCATGGCTTTTCTCGGGAAAGCGCCCGACAAAACGGCTGTAGGCATCGAGTGCCGCGGCACATTCGTCCACCACTTTTTGCAGGAAATTGACGGGTCCGTTAATGGCGCTGATATCAGGAACATCGCCTATCTCGACATCGATGCCTTGCGTGTCTCCCATGGCGCAAGACGCAGGCATATACCGACATTTCAGTTTGGTCTCCGTCGACCGGATCCTGATACGATCGCCATGCTTGGCCACATACGTTTTTAAAAAGAGCGCATGAAATTGCTCGCTGCAACGTGTCGATGCTGTTCGTAACACGATCGCAGGATCATGCAATACCCAGGCCCAGGCCAGACTCACTGGAATCGGATGCTGGTCAGCCAAGGCCTGACCGATAGCAAGGCGCAGATACATGGGCAATACAGTACCGATAGGTATCTCTGGAATGGCTTGCATGTAAAGTTGAGGCGGTGCCTGCAACAAATTGACGATCTCCAGAAAATCACTACAATGCCGATGAAACAAGGGCGATGTTTTGCCGTAATGCTTCAAGAGGCGCTGTAATTCTTTGGCAATCAGTGGCAACTCTGTAACAAGTATCTTGTCAAATTTACCGTCAAGCAAGACCCGGCGCTCCAGGCCAAAGAAAAACATCCAGACATTACTAATATCAGCGTCGGGGCCACTGCGTCCATCGGCGAGCCATTTCAAGTAAGCACCGCGAGCACGCGGCGAAACATCGGAATAACTTGGCCAGTCACCATGTGTGTGTGCCTCGTTGTAATCGGCACGCAAGTCGACCGTTTTCAAGGGATCGATCAGACAGGGATCGGGCGCACCATCGTTTCCTGGCAAAACTTCGCCTACATACACCATCCCGGAAGGAATCGATAAACCGGCGACGGCGAAAGCCTCATTGCGCGCGATCCATTGCGCCAGGCATGGCTGAGCGGGTGGTGCGGGAATGCGAAAGCCTCTAGCCTCGGAAGAAGAATACGCATCATCTGAACTGTATTGCACCATCGATGTCGTCTTGCTCACGTTAGGGGTTGTTTCGTCCAGCACTATTACGGTACCGGATGGCACTCATGTTGCAGTGACTATTTTCAAGTCGGCTGTTATTATTTCCTCATGCTAACATGAGTTCAGGCGAATACGGGCTGGAAAAACTGCGTTCATGGCCGACAATACAGCATGTCGCTCCGGCGTAGCGGAAGGCGGCATGGCGCTCCCGGGGCCCCGCATCGCGTCACATCTCCCTAATAAAACCGTCAGAACATGATGCCACCAGCGGCACCCCTTGCGCTTCAAGAAACAGGCAGGGGTGGCCTGGCAGCAGAGCGTCCGCCGGTACGAGCCAGCCTCAGCAACTATTCACATGAGACCGCATTTCACATGAATTACCATGCTGCAATGGTGTGAATTTAGCAACAAGCGCAAAAATATAGTTTTTGACGCAGTGGACGCCGCGGCGTAGTGTCGGTCCTCCCGACAACCACGTAATGAGGAGCCTGCCATGGCATATCCACTGTGCTTAATGATGCCGGTACTACCCGGCACCGATCCCATCCACATCGCCGCCGCTTTGCAGGAATACCAAAAGCAGATCAATGCGGCCCTCACCAGCATCGGTACCGTGCACTTTGCCCGCTTCACCCTGTTTGACCGCGCCCAGGCCAATCTGCTGCCCAACGTGAAATCGACAGGTCCCTCGGACACCCTCGTCATCGGCGTGATTACCGAGTATGACGGCGACTTCAACGACTACATCGAGGATTTTGTGGCCAAGCTGGGTCCCGTATTCGACGCGCTGCTGCAGTTTGTCGAGGGCGGCAAGCCGCTGATTCCCGTGGCCAACCACGTGGCCGCATTTGAAGCGTTCATCAGCGCCAACGACGCCGCGCAGCACGTGCCCAATACCGGCATGTACAGCGCGTATACGCAAACAGTCCAGAAAATCCTCGCTTCAGTCTGAGCCGCACGCCGCGCCGGGGCCGCGCAGGCGCGCCCCGCCACCTTGCCAGCCCCAGCCCCCGGAGAGACAGCATGGCCGATTCCAGCATCGATTACGACGACGTGCAAGGCACGATCCTGCGCGGCTACCGCGTCAACCTGGCGCGCCACTTCATCTTGAGCATCACGGATGCGGCGCAGGCACGGCGCACAATCGCGGCCCTGCTCGACGGCAGCGACGGACTGCCATCGATTACCACCGCGCGCCATATCCATCCCAAGCCGCCCTGCTTCCTGAACCTCAGCTTTACCGCTCCTGGCCTGGCGGCGCTGGGCGTCGCCGCGGCCGACCTGGCCACTTTCGACCAGGCATTTCAGCGGGGCGCGGCCGATCCGGCCAGCGTCGCGGCCGTGGGCGACGTGGACGGCAGCGCCCCCGAACATTGGCTCGGCAACCTGGGGCCGGCTACCCAGCGTGGCCAGGTGCATGCGCTGCTGAGCCTATGGGTCAGCGAATCGACGGAAGTGCTGCAGCAGACGTCGGCCACGCTGCGGCGCGCCTTTGCCGGCGGCTGGCGTGAACTGTATGCGCACGACGGCGTGGCCCTGCCAGGCAACCGCGTGCATTTCGGCTACCGCGACAACATCGCCCAACCGGACGTCGATGGCGCGCCGCCCCGCAAGCACGAACCCGCATATGATCCCGACCCGCTCAACACGGTCAAGACGGGGGAATTCCTGCTCGGCTATCCGAATGAAAACGGCGGCATCTACCAGGTCCAGCCGCCGCAGCTGTCCACCAATGGCAGCTATGCCGCCTTCCGCATCCTGGAACAGGACGTGCCCCTGTTCGACACCATCCTGAGCCAGGCCGCGGCCAGTTCAGGGCTCAGCACCGAAATGGTGGCGGCCAAGATGTGCGGGCGCTGGCGCAACGGCAATCCGCTGGTGCTCAGTCCGGACGAGGCCGGCCCCGTGCTGCCGGACGCCAGCCTGAACCATTTTCACTATGTCGATAGCCAGCCGGCACTGGACGACACGCTGGGCCTGAAATGCCCGGTCGGCTCGCATATCCGGCGCAACAATCCGCGCGACGAAGGCGTCGTGGGGACCTCCGCCCGCAACCACCGCATCGTGCGGCGCGCCATGCCCTACGGCAGCGAATACGATCCGGCCGCGCCCGTCGCGGAGCAACGGGGCCTCATCGGCTATTTCATCAATGCCAACTTGCGCAACCAGTTCGAGTTTCTGATGAAGCAGTGGAACAATGACGATGCCTTCGTCAAGTCGGCCGTCGGCCCGGACGGCCCCGAGGCGGGCAATGCCACGTTCAACATCAGCGGCCAGGACGTGTTTTTGGGCATCAACAACCCCGCCGTCAGTTCCTTCACCTTGCCCGGCGTGGGCGCCAAGGGCAGCGGCAACAAGACACTGCAACACTTTTCGCGCAGCGTCATCACGCGTGGCGGCGTGTATTGCTTCTTCCCCAGCATCACGGGACTGCGCTACCTGGCGAACCTGGGCTAAGCATTACGAATGCAAGCGGGAGGCAGGCGCACGAAAGGCCCGGACCGCTTGCATTGCTCCTGTCATTGCTCTATCGTTGCAGCACGCGCGTGTTGCCAACCTTGCACAGGAGATTCCACCGTGTCGCTCATCCTCTACGGCCATCCTTTTTCTTCGTACACGCAGAAGGTGCTCATCGCCCTGTACGAGAACGCCCTGCCCTTCGATTTCCGCTGCCTGGCGCCGGACATGCCGCAGCATCTGCAGCAGTGGCTGGAACGCTGGCCGTTGCGCAAGTTCCCGCTGCTGGTGGACGGGGAGCGCAACGTCGCCGAAACCAGCATCATCATCGAATACCTGCAACTGGCCCATCCCGGCCCGCTGCGCCTGCTGCCGGACGACCCGATGCAGGCGCTGGACGCGCGTTTTCTCGACCGCTACTTCGACCTGCATGTCATGGCGCCCGTGCAGCATGCCGTCGGCGCCGCCCTGACCGGCGACCCGGTGAAGGCCCGTGAAGGCCGCGCGCATGCGGGAGAAAAGCTGGACCTCGCCTACGCCTGGCTGGAAAACCACCTGGCCGGCAAGACGTGGGCCACGGGCGAACACTTTACCCTGGCCGACTGCGCCGCCGCCCCCTCGCTGTTCTATGCGGACTGGACGCAGCCGATTCCCGCCACCCTGCCCTTGCTGCGCGCCTACCGCGCGCGCCTGCTGGCCCGCCCATCGTTTGCGCGCGCGGTGGAAGAGGCGCGCCTGTACCGCCACCTCTTCCCCCTGGGCGCACCGCAGCGCGACTGACCTTGTTCAGTAAACCTGTTCAGGCAAACACGGGCCGGAAGAAACTGCGCTCGTAGCTGACGATGCAGCGCGTCTCCTCGGCGTAGCGGAAGGCGGCCTGGCATTCGGCATCCTGCATCGAGTCGCTGCGGTACTGCTCGTACAGGGCCAGGCTGGGAAACGAGAACATGGCCAGCGCCACGTTGCTGGCGCCTTCGGATGGCAAAAAGTAGCCGTGGTGCTGGCCGCCGAAGCGCTCGACCAGCGGTATCCACAGCTTGCCGTAGGCTTCGAATTCCTTCAGTTTGTACGGATCGATGATGTAGCGTAAATAACAGGTGATCATGCGGTTTCCTTGTGAACGTTCAAATCCGTCAGCATGCCCGCTTCCCACGAGCCGATGGCGGCCAGTGGCGTGCCAGGCAAAAAGTCCAGCGCGCAGGGATAGGTAAAGGCGTGGTCGGCCAGGACCTCGAGACCGGGCCAGCCATAAAACAGCAGCTTGCCCTTGCCGATGCGTCCCAGCGCGCTGCCGTCGGGCAGCCAGCGCAAGGCATTGCCCGTGCCGCCGCCCGCCTCCACCAGCACCGTGGCCAGCACGCGGCCATCGTCGATCGCATGCACGGACAGGTACTCGTCGCCGCCAGCGTGGTGCAGCACGGCCAGGCGTTCGCCGTCCGGCGATGGCGCGCAGGACATGATGCCGGGCAGCGACAGCACCACGCGGCCGCCCCCCGCCTGCAGCGGCCAGTCCCACACGCTGCAATAGTCGGGCGGCTGCACCTGCCCCTCGTCCACGGATTTGACGCCATGCTGGACCAGCAGGCGCCGCCCGCCATCGATGGCGCAGGCATCGCGCAGCATTTCGCCCGCATGCTCCTGCATGAAGAGCACCTCGCCCGTCTGCGCGTCGCGCACCCGCAGGCGCCCGTCCCAGCCGCCGTCGGCAAGATGCTGCCCGCACGGCGACCACGCGGGGTCCGAGCCTTCGCGCTCCTTCTTGTTCTGGAAGTTGAGCAGCAGTTGTCCCGACTGCACATCGACCACGGCCATCTGGCCCGTCGTGCTCTTGATGGCGATCCGGCTGCCGTCGGGCGAGAACGCCATGCCCGACATGTGCGCGATGAACTTGCCGCGCCACAGTTTGCTGCGCGCCGCCACGTCCCACAGGACCAGGTCGCGTCCCAGCACGGCCAGGCGCGTGCCATCGGGCGAAAACCGCACGCCGTAGCTGCAACCCAGCTTCAAGGGCTTCGGCCTTGCCGTCATGGGCGCGCCAGGCGGTACACGACGGTATCGAGGTCGTAATGGCGCCCCATGCCCACGTACTGCATGCCCAGGCGCGTCATGACCTTGATCGAGGCCGCGTTGTCCGGGTGCGCCACGGCCACCACTTCGGGCACGCCGACGACGTCGAACGCATGCGCGACGATGGCGGCCGCCGCCTCGCTGGCATAGCCCTGGCCCCAGCCCGTACGGGCCAGGCGCCAGCCGATTTCATGCGGCTTGGCCTTGTCGCCATCGAGGTGCTGCAGGCAGGCCATGCCCACCATCTCGCCGTCGTCGAGGCGGATCAGCGCCCACCAGGAGTAGCCCCATTCGGCCCAGCGGCCCGTGATGCGCGCAACCGCCGCGCGCGTATCCTCTTCCGTCTCGGGCTGGCCTGCGTTCAGGTAGGTCATCACCTCGGGATCCGTGTTGAGCGTGCGCATGCGCTCGTAGTGGTCTGCCGTAATCGGTTCCAGGCGCAGCCGCGCCGTCGTCAGTATGGTCATCGCATTTCCTTGGACGAAAAAAAAGACGATACACGATCGTCTTTTTTTTGCAAGAGCGCACGCGATTACTTGCCTGCTTCGCCCTTCTTGATCCACGCCGCCAGCTGGTGCGGGCGCAGGCCATCGTAGTCTTCGAACGGCTGATGAATCCACGGATTGTGCGGCAGTTCGTCCAGGAAGTAGTCGGGACGCACGACGGAGCAGCCTTTCAGCCAGATCACGGCCGATTTGACTTCGGTCACGTCAGGGAAGTTTTCCTTCAGGTGACGCGTGACCTTGTCCAGGGTGACACCCGAATCGGCCAGGTCGTCGACCAGCAGGATGCGGCCAGCCAGCGGGCCCTTGGTCATGGTCATGTACTTGGCGATATCGAGGTCGCCGCGCACCGTGCCCGCGTCTTCGCGGTAGGAGCTGGTCGACAGGATGGCCAGCGGCAAATCAAAAATGCGCGAGAACACGTCGCCGGGACGCACGCCGCCGCGCGCCAGGCACAATACCTGGTCGAATTTCCAGCCCGATTCGTAGACCTTGAGCGCCAGGCGCTCGATCAGGCGGTGATACTCTTCCCAGTTGACCCAGAGATGTTGATCGTTCGATTGTGGGGTAGTCATGATAGTGAAATCTTATTATTAGCGTGATTAAAAAAATCCGCCTTGCGGCGGATTGTGTCCAGCAGCTTACTCGAATGGGTGGCGCAGCACGATCGTTTCTTCACGATCGGGACCGGTCGAAACCATGTCCACCGGTACGCCGACCAGTTCTTCGATGCGCTTGATGTAAGCGCGGGCCGTCGCTGGCAGAGCCGCCAGCGATTTCGCGCCGACCGTGCTTTCCGTCCAGCCTGGCATCTCTTCGTACACGGGTACGCAGCGGGCGGCTTCTTCGGCACCCGATGGGAAGATGTCCGTGGCCACGCCGTCGATGGTGTAGCCGGTGCACAGTTTCAAGGTTTCGATACCGTCCAGGACGTCCAGCTTGGTCAGGCACATGCCCGTCACGCCGTTGATCTGCACGGAGCGGCGCAGCAGGGCAGCATCGAACCAGCCGCAGCGGCGGGCGCGGCCCGTCACGGTGCCGAATTCATGGCCCACTTGCGCCAGGTGATGGCCGACGCCTGCATCCGTTGGCAGTTCCGACGGGAACGGGCCGGAGCCGACGCGCGTCGTGTACGCCTTGGTGATGCCCATGATGTAGTGCAGCATGCCGGGACCGACGCCCGAACCGGCGGCGGCATTGCCAGCCACGCAGTTCGACGAGGTGACGAACGGATAGGTGCCGTGGTCGACGTCGAGCAAGGAACCTTGCGCGCCTTCGAACAGCAGGTTCGCGCCGGCCTTGTGCGCCTTGTACAGCGCGCTCGACACGTCGGTGACCATCGGACGCAGACGCGGCACGTAGGCCAGCGCGTCGTCGAGGGTCTTCTGGTAATCGATGCGCGGAGCCTTCAGGTAGTGCTCCAGCACGAAGTTGTGGTAATCGAGGTTTTCCGCCAGTTTTTCGGCGAAACGGGCTTCGTTCAGCAGGTCGGCGACGCGGATGGCGCGACGCGCCACCTTGTCTTCGTAGGCCGGGCCGATGCCCTTGCCCGTGGTGCCGATCTTGGCCGCGCCGCGCGCCGCTTCACGGGCCAGGTCGAGTGCCGAGTGGTAAGGCAGGATGACCGGTGCGGCATCCGACACTTTCAGGCGCGAGGCGACTTCGACGCCGACGGCTTCGAGCTTGTCGATTTCGCGCAGCACGTCCGGTACCGACACGACCACACCGTTACCGATGTAGCAGGCGACGCCTGGACGCATGATGCCCGACGGGATCAGCTGCAGCGCGGTTTTCACGCCGCCGATGACCAGCGTGTGGCCTGCATTGTGGCCGCCCTGGAAGCGCACCACACCCTGGGCGTGATCGGTCAACCAATCGACGATCTTGCCTTTACCTTCATCGCCCCATTGGGTGCCGATGACAACAACGTTCTTTGCCATAATTTTCTTTGACATCACTCAACCTAAGTTTTTAAGAATCCAGCTACTACCATTATCGGCAAGTACCAGCACGCGATCGCACTCGAACTCGTCTTGTTCATTACTGTGACCCGGCATACTCTGGATCACGACCTCGCCCGCCTTGCGCAACTCGGCGATTTTTTCCTTCAATTCTGGCGCGCTGCCCCACGGCGCGCGGATCGAATGCTTCCGTTCCGCGGTCGGCAACAGGCGCGCCAGTTCGCGCAAATCGAGCGAGAAGCCGGTCGCGGGACGAGCCCGGCCGAACGCTTCGCCGACGTGGTCATAACGGCCGCCGCGCGCAACCGCGTTCGGCAAGCCAGGTACATACAGCGCAAACATCGCGCCGCTTTCATATTGGTAGCCGCGCAGGTCGGCCAGGTCGATCGCCACTTCGGCGCGGCCCAGCGCAGAGCCTGCCAGCGCGGCCAGTTCGGCCAGCGCCTTGAGCACGCCCGGCAGCGGCGGCAGCACTTCGCGCGCACGCGCCAGCACGTCGATGTCGCCATACAGGTTCGGCAGGGCCAGCAGCGCATCGCGCGTCACGGCATCGTAGCCGGCGGTCAGCTCGCGCAGGCCAGGCGCATCTTTCGCGCGCAGCAGGGTGTACAGCGCAGCCTCGTCGCGCACGGCAGCGGCGTCTTGCGCAATGATAGCGCGCAACAGGCCCACGTGCGACAAATCCAGGCGCACGCTGTCGAAACCGGCCAGTGCCAGCGAGGCGAGCGCCAGTTCCTGGATCTCGGCATCCGCTTCCAGGCCCGCGTGGCCATAGATCTCGGCGCCGATCTGCAGCGGCTCGCGCGTGGCGTGCAGGCCCGACGGACGGGTATGCAGCACGCTGCCGGCGTAGCACAGGCGGGTGACGGTGGCACGGTTGAGCAGGTGGGCGTCGATGCGCGCCACTTGCGTCGTCATGTCGGCGCGCAGGCCGAGCATGCGGCCCGACAGCTGGTCGACCAGTTTGAACGTGCGCAGGTCGGTATCCTTGCCAGCGCCAGTCATCAGCGATTCCAGATACTCGAGCAGCGGCGGCATGACCAGTTCATATCCGTACAGACGGAAATTATCCAGCATGAGGCGGCGCAGCTCTTCGATCTTGCGCGCTTCCGACGGCAGAACATCGGCAATATTTTCGGGCAAAAGCCAATTCGGCATGAGGGAGCGAGATACGGAAGAAAGTTGAAAAAATGCATCATGCGAGGCAGCGGCAGGCGCGCCAGGCAAGAGGCCGAACCTGATATTTTACGCGAAAACACGGGCCTTTAGGGATAAGTTGTCCGAAACGCTGCCGCACAGCCCTAAAAACACCGCATTTTACGCCTTCCCGCAACAGCATGGCGGGCACAAAAAAACGGGGCCGGCATTCACGCCGGCCCCGCTGCTGCCGCACCCGTCATTGCGGACAGGCGCAGTCTGGATGCTGCCTTACTTCTTGGCCGGACCGGCTGCGCCGCCGCCCTTGAAGTACTTGAAGAATTCCGAACTCGGATCGACCACCATCACGTCGCCCTTGTCCTTGAAGGTGGCGCGGTAGGCTTCCAGGCTACGGTAAAACTTGTAGAACTCCGGATTCTTGCCAAACGCTTCCGCATAGATCTGCGATGCCTTGGCATCGCCCTCGCCGCGGATCTTCTCGGCTTCGCGGTACGCTTCGGCCAGGATCACCGTGCGCTGCTTGTCGGCGTCGGCGCGGATCTTCTCGGAGTCGGCCGAACCGGTCGAACGCAGCTCATTGGCCACGCGCACGCGCTCGGACTTCATGCGCTCGTACACGGAGTTGTTGATCTGCTCGACGTAATCGACGCGTTTCAGGCGCACGTCGACGATTTCTACGCCGATGGCCTTGGCTTCGGCCGACACCTTGGCCAGGATCGCTTCCATCACCTTGCCGCGCTGGCCCGAGATCACTTCGCGCACGGTGCGCTTGGTGATTTCATCGTTCAGCGCCGCCTTGACGATTTGCGACATGCGGTTGCGGGCCGGCTTTTCATCGCCGCCAAAGCTGCGGAAATACAGCCGTGGATCGGCGATGCGCCACTTCACGTAGGCGTCGACGAGGATGTTCTTCTTCTCGGCCGTGATGAAGCGTTCCGGCTCCGGCGTATCCAGGGTCAGGATGCGCTTGTCCAGGTACAGCACGTTCTGGAACGGCGGCGGCAGCTTGAAATACAGGCCCGGCGTGCTGATGACTTCCTTGACTTCGCCGAGGGCGAAGACGACCGCATACTTACGCTGGTCGACCACGAACACGGTCGAGGACAAAAGCATGATCGCGATAAAGCCCGCGATCAGGGCGGCTACGATACGGTTCATTAGCGGCTCTCCCGTTCACGCGAAGAGCGGCTGTCGCGGCGCGTATTGACTTCTACTGTCGGCATGGCTTCCTGTGGCAAAACGGTGTTGGCTGCGGGTGTCGCGGCAGCACGGGCGGCGGTAGCGGCGGCATCGGTGGCAGCCGTCTGGGCGATCAGCTTGTCGAGCGGCAGGTACAGCAGATTGCTGCCCGTCTTCGCGTCGACCATGACCTTGCTGGCACTGCTGAACACTTGCTGCATCGTTTCCAGGTACATGCGGTCGCGCGTGACGACCGGCGCCTTCTGGTACTCGACCAGCACCTGCTTGAAGCGCGAAGCATTACCGGCCGCGTTCTCGGTCACCATCGCGCTATAGGCTGCGGCTTCCTCCATCAGGCGGAAAGCGGCGCCGCGCGCTTTTGGAATGACGTCGTTGGCGTAGGCCTGGCCTTCATTCTTCTGGCGTTCACGGTCCTGGCCAGCCTTGACGGCATCGTCGAAGGCGGCTTGCACCTGCTCCGGCGGCTGCACGGCCTGCATCGTCACGTTGGTGATGACGGCGCCGACCTTGTAGCGGTCGAGAATCTGCTGCATCAGCTGCTGCGTATCGTAAGCCACTTTTTCGCGGCCTTCGTACAGCACGAAGTCCATCTTGCTGCGGCCGACCACTTCGCGGATCGCCGTTTCGGCGACCTGGCGCAAGGTGTCTTCCTGGTCGCGCGTGTTGAACAGCCACGCCACGGGGTCTTTCAGGGTGTACTGCACCGCGAACTGGATGTCGATGATGTTCTCATCGTCCGTCAGCATCAGCGACTCGCTGGCCTGCTTGTTGCGCAGCGACTGGCGATAACCCACTTCCACCGTGCGCACCTGCGACACGTTGACGGTTTCGTCGGTCTGGAACGGGTACGGCCAGCGCCAGTTGAAACCGGCCGGCGTGGTGTGACTGTACTTGCCGAACGTAAGCACGACGCCGTTCTGGCCCTCTTGCACGATGAAGGCGCCGCTGGCGAGCCAGATGAAGACGGCGATCACGCCGACCACGCCGGCGGTGATGCCGGCGCCCTTCATGTCGGGACGCGGGCCGCTGCCGCCGCCGTTGTTATTGCCGCCGTTGTCGGGACGGTTCTTCTGTCCGAAAAAGGCGTTCAGGCGCTGATTGAAATCGCGCCACAGCTGATCGAGGTCCGGCGGACCTTCGCCGGGCTTTTTGCCTTCTTGGGCTTTCTTGCCGTCGTCCTTGCGATTGCCCCAGCGGGGATCGTTCAGGGACAACTTCAAGCCTGTTTTTTTGAGTAGGGAGACAAGCATAACTATCGTGTTCCGACTTGGGAGTGGGTGGAAAACCTATCGTCCTCGCCAGGCTCTTCGTCCTGGTCCGGGGCGGCGCCATCGTGCTGGTCGTACTGACCGTCAAACTGATCTTCCTGCTGTGCTTCGCCTTGCTGATAGAGGTGAGCCGAACCGGGCGCCTTCCTGGCCATCTCGACAATGGCATCGCGCAGCAGGTCGAGCCCGCTGCCCTTCTGCGCACTGACGAACACGCGACTGATCGTAGCATATTCGTCGCGCTCCACCGAAGGCTCCAGCCCGGCCGCATCGATCTTGTTCCACACGAGAATCTGCGGAATATGATCGGCGCCGATCTCTTTCAAGACCAAGTTGACCTGCTCGATCTGCTCCATGCGCACCGGCGACGCGGCGTCGACGACGTGCAGCAGCAGATCGGCATGGATGGTTTCTTCGAGCGTGGCGCGGAAAGCGGCCACCAGCTGATGGGGCAATTCGCGCACGAAGCCGACCGTGTCGGAGATCACCACATTGCCCACGTCCTGGCCCAGGTAAACCCGGCGCGAGGTGGTGTCCAGGGTGGCGAACAACTGGTCGGCCACATACACGCCAGCCTTGGTCACGGCATTGAACAGCGTCGACTTGCCGGCATTGGTATAGCCGACCAGGGACACGGAGAATGTGTGATTGCGGCCGCGCGCGCGGCGCTGCGTTTCGCGCTGCTTGTGCAGCTTTTCCAGGCGCGCGCGCAAGGCCTTGACGCGGTCGCCGATCAGCCGGCGGTCGGTCTCGAGCTGCGTCTCGCCGGGACCGCGCAAGCCGATACCGCCCTTTTGCCGTTCCAAGTGGGTCCAGCCGCGGATCAGGCGCGTGGCCAGATGCTGCAGCTGGGCCAGCTCGACTTGCAGCTTGCCCTCGTGGCTCTTCGCGCGCTGCGCGAAGATGTCGAGGATCAGGCTGGTACGGTCGAGCACGCGCACATTCAGGCGCTTTTCCAGATTGCGCTGCTGGGCAGGTGAAAGGGCGTGGTTGAAGATGACGATTTCCAGGCCATCGTTGACGACGACGTCGCCAATTTCATCGGCCTTGCCGCTGCCGACGAAATACGCGGAATCGGGACTGGAACGCTTGGCCGTGATGGTGGAAATCGGGTCCGCGCCAGCCGAGCGCGACAACAGCATGAGTTCCTCCATGCTGGCGGCGAAGTCGCTGTGACCGAAGTCAACCCCGACTAGTGCCGCGCGCATGATGGCATCAGATAAGTTGCGGCGGACGCCGACGCCGATGCAAACGCATCAGCGCCGCTGGCGCGGACGGGGGCGATGGAGGGTGAAAGGCGCTGGGCCGTCAAGCTCAACGCTTTACTCCGCTTCAGATTCAATATTGAGATTGACGGCACGGGCCGGCACCACTGTCGAGATGGCATGCTTGTACACCATCTGTGTCACCGTATTGCGCAGCAATACGACATATTGATCGAACGATTCGATATGGCCCTGCAATTTAATGCCATTGACCAGGTAGATCGAGACAGGAACATGCTCTTTGCGTAATGCATTGAGGAATGGGTCTTGTAACAGTTGCCCTTTGTTGCTCATAACAGCTCCGTTGTTTATGTTGTTGTGTAAGAATTGGAGGCGACTCGCTTGATTTCAAGTGCTCTCACACCTTTCAAAGAGAGAAAGATGCTTCATAGCTACTGTAACCTGTTTTCGCGATCGCTGTCGCGCATGGCGCATTAACACTTTATTATTTCCGTGCAAGAGCCATTGAATTGGCTGTCGGCGCCGCATTATCTCTGCGGCGCCTTAATTGATACTTAATCCAGCACAATACTCAGCGCAATTTTACTTGCTTGGCGTGCGTGCAAACGGGTTTTTACCCGTGCGCAGTTCAATGCGCAGCGGCGTGCCGACCAGAGCAAACGTATCGCGGAAATGTTTTTCCAGATAGCGCTTGTATGGATCGCCAACGGCGTCGAGTGCATTGCCGTGAATAACGATCACAGGCGGGTTCATGCCGCCCTGGTGGGCGTAGCGCAGCTTCGGACGAATCGAGCCCTTGCGGCGCGGTTCCTGCTTCTCCACAGCCTCGATCAGGGCGCGCGTCAGCTTCGGCGTCGACAGGTCGCACATGGCGGCTGCATACGCCGCGTTAAGTGACTTCATCAGCGGACCGATGTTGGTGCCCTTCAGCGCCGAAATGAAATGCATCTGCGCAAACGACAGGAAATCGAGCTTGCGGTCGATATCGATCTTGATTTCATCGCGCTGGTGCGATTGCAAGCCATCCCATTTGTTCACGGCCACCACCAGTGCGCGGCCCGATTCCAGGATGAAGCCGGCGATATGCGCGTCCTGCTCGGAAATATCCTGCTGCGCGTCGAGCATCAGCACGACCACGTTGGCTTCGGAAATCGACTGCAGGGTTTTCACCACCGAGAATTTCTCGATCGCTTCAAACACCTTGCCGCGGCGGCGGATACCGGCCGTGTCGATCAAGGTGTATTGCTGGCCATCGCGCTCGAACGGGATCTCGATCGAATCGCGCGTCGTGCCCGGCATGTCGAAGGCGATCACGCGCTCTTCGCCCAGCAGGGTGTTGATCAAGGTCGACTTGCCCACGTTCGGGCGGCCGACGAGGGCGATCTTGATGCCGCGGTCCGTCTTTTCCAGCTCTTCTGGCTCATCCGGACGCTGCGCGAACGCCAGGTCCAGCATCACTTCGACGAGGTCGTTGACGCCGTCGCCGTGCGCCGACGAGATCGCATACGGATCGCCCATGCCCAATTCATAGAATTCGGACACGACGGCCGTATAGCGCATGCCTTCGCTCTTGTTGACCACCAGCAAGACCGGGCGGCCGCTCTTGCGCAGGAAGTCGACGATGGTCTTGTCATGCGGGGTCAGGCCCTGGCGGCCGTCCACGATGAACACCACCACGTCGGCCTCGGCCACGGCCTGCTTGGTCTGCAGTGCCATCTGGTGCATGATGCCTTCCTTGGCGACGGGTTCGAAACCACCCGTATCGATGACCAGGAAGGGACGTTCGCCGACACGGCCTTCGCCATAGTGACGATCGCGCGTCAACCCAGGCAAATCCGCCACCAGCGCATCGCGCGAGCGGGTCAGACGATTGAATAAAGTCGATTTCCCAACATTGGGTCGACCTACTAGTGCAATTACCGGCTTCATTGTATTACTCGACCGCGAGAGCGGTCACTGTCCCTGATTGGGTTTGAAAAATCAAATTCGAACCGGCAACAACGGGAGCCGAAACAATCGGACTGCCGTCGGTACTGACCCGACCTATTAATGCGCCATCTTCCCGTGACAGGAAGTGGATATAACCTTGATAGTCACCGACGGCAACGCTGCGGCCAAACGAGGCCGGCGTCGACAGGCGGCGGCGCGCCAGCGCCTCATTCTTCCAGGCGCTCTGGCCGCCTTCGCGGCTGAACGCCACCACGGCGCCCTGGGCGTCTGCTGCAAACACGAAACGCTGGTCGACGGCCACGCCCACATCGGACGAGATCGGCTTGGTCCAGCGCGGCACGCCCGTGGCGGCATCGAAGCAGCCGGCCTTGCCCTGGTACGTGACGGTGCACACTTCGCCTTCGAACACCACCGGCGTGCCGGCGATGTCGGAGACGCGCTCCAGTTCGGTAGCGCCGCGCGGTTCGCTGACGACGATCTCCCAGCGTACCACACCGGTGGCGGCCGTCAGTGCCAGCAGCTTGCCGCCCGGCTGGGCCACATACACGTTCGCGCCGCCCAGCACCATGCCCGGCGCATTGCGCAGGGTCAGTGCCGGCGTGGCGCGCTGCACCGTCCACTTGCGTTCGCCCGTCTTGGCGTCGAAGCCGACGATGCGGTTGTCCACGCTGCGCACGACGACCACGCCCTGGCCCACGACAGGCGGCGTCAGCACTTCGCTGGACGCCTGCGCCTTCCACAGCTGCTTGCCGTCGGCATCAAAGGCCAGCACGGCGCCCTTGGCGGCGCCCACGGCCACCAGCGTGCCATCGCTGCCGGCGCTCGAGGTGATGTCGCTGCCCGCCTTGACGCGCCACGTTTCACGGCCGCTGGCCGCATCCAGGCGCGCCAGCGCGCCATCGGCATTGACCACGTACAGGCTGTTGCCGGCCAGCGCAGGCGTAAACGCGTACACGCCGGCCTTGCCGATCGAATACTTCCAGGCGTCGCGCACGGCGATGCTCGATTTTAACTCGACCAGCTTGGCCGGCTCGACTTTCGGATCTTTCGAGGCGAACGGGTTCCACGACGAGCAACCGGCCATCAGGGCCAACAGACTTGCAGCTACCAGCTTTTCAGTGACACGCATAAGTGTTATCCAACCTTTTTCTTGTACTTGTAAGGGCTAGGCCGGCGGCACAACACGCCGCGCGGCCAAACCATCAGTGTTCCTGTCAGGCGGCAGCCTTGTCAGCCTTGGCCTTGTCTTCCGGTACCGTACCGCCGATCGCTTCCAGTTTGACCTGGATCAATTGACGGCCTGGATTGTTCTTGTCCGTCGCGGCCAGCGCAGCCAGGTAGGCCGTGCGTGCCTCGGCCAGCTTGTTTTGCGCAACCAGCACGTCGCCCTTGCGGTCGGCCACGGCGCCCGCAAATTGCGCCACGGTCGCCGTCGCCAGCACTTTCAGCGCTTCATCGTAGGCTTTTTCATCCAGCAGGACGCCGGCCAGGCGCAGCTTGGCGATGGCCTTGTACTCTTCCGTGCCGTGCTCGGCGACCCATTGCAGCTGGGTCTTGGCCGTTTTCAGGTCATTCGCGTCGAACGCCACCTTCGCCGCGGACAGGGCGCTCATCTGCGCATACGCCGTGCCGCTGAAACGCGATTGCATGTCGCCGGCCGCGCGCATCACCTTGGCCGTATCCTTGGCGGCGATGGCGTTCTGCAGTTCGTCGTACAGCTGGCCCGCTTGCGCAGCCTGCGTGCGCTGGTAGTACTGCCAGCCGGCCCAGCCGCTGTAGCCTGCCAGCGCCACGATCAGGACCCAGGAGGTCAGATTGCCATTGCGCTGCCACCAGGCCTTGAGGGTTGCCAGTTGTTCTTGTTCTTCGTGATCGTATGCCATGGGTCGTCAGTTTGAATGAGTAGTTGATCGAGGGTACAACGGTCTTGCTGCAAATCAGTGGTGGTGATGCACGTGGCCGCCAGGACCGTGGTCATGGCCGCAATCGTGGTCGCCGATGATCTGGTCCACCACGTAATCGACGACATCGTCGAACGGCACCGTGTTCTGCTGCGCGCCGGCATCGGCTTCGCGCATGGCTTTCACCGTGGCCACATTGTTGGCGATTTCATCGTCGCCCAGGATCACGGCAAACGCCGCGCCGCTGGCATCGGCCTTTTTCATTTGCGTCTTGAAGCTGCCGCCACCGTTGCTCGCTGCGCAATGTAGCACAACGTCGAGGCCCGCATCGCGAATCCGCTCGGCCAGCACGAAGGCTTGCAAGCCTGCCTGCTCGCCCTGGTGCACCAGATAGACGTCGCACTGGGCCGGGGCTTCCGGTTCGGCCGCGTCCTTCATCAGCAGCACCAGGCGCTCCACGCCCATGCCGAAACCGACGGCGGGCGTCGATTTGCCGCCGAACATTTCCACCATGCCGTCATAGCGGCCGCCGGCGCAGACCGTGCCTTGCGCGCCCAGCTTGTCGCTGACCCACTCGAACACGGTGCGGTTGTAGTAATCGAGGCCGCGCACCAGGCGTGGATTGATGGTGAACGGAATATTGTTGTGATTCAAGATCTTCTGCACGCCGTGGAAGTGGGCCAGCGATTCCTCGCCCAGGTAGTCCAGCAGCTTCGGCGCGCCATTGACCAGGTCCTGCATGGCCGGGTTCTTGGTGTCCAGGATGCGCAGCGGATTGCTGTGCAGGCGGCGCTTGGCTTCTTCGTCCAGCAGCTCGCTGTGGCTTTCCAGGTAGGCGATCAGGTCCGCGCGGTGGCGCAGGCGCTCGGCCGCGTCGCCGATCGAATTCAGTTCCAGGCGGATACCTTCCAGGCCCAGGTCGTCCCACAGGCGGCGCGACAGCATGATGATTTCCGCGTCGATATCGGGGCCCGTGAAACCGATGGCTTCCACGCCGAACTGGTGGAACTGGCGGTAGCGGCCTTTTTGCGGGCGCTCGTGGCGGAACATCTGGCCCTTGTACCACAGGCGTTTCGGGCCTTCGTAGACGAGGTTGTGCTCGACCACGGCGCGCACCACGCCGGCCGTGCCTTCAGGACGCAGGGTCAGGTTGTCACCGTTCATCGAATCGGTGAACGAATACATTTCCTTTTCCACGATATCGGTCACGGCGCCGATGGCGCGCGCAAACAATTTCGTTTCTTCCACGATCGGCGTGCGGATCTGCTGGAAGCCATAGCTTTGCAGCACGGACTGCGCCGTGTTTTCAAACAATTCCCACAGCGGGGCGTCGGCGGGCAGCACGTCATTCATGCCTTTCACCGCGGTAATTTTATCGAATTTCTTATTTTCGGACATAGTGTTCTTCTTTGCTTTTGATCGGATCAGGCTCAGGCGGCAACCGTTTTTCCGTAGTGACTCTTTACATAATTCAAGACGATGTCCTGGAATTCCTCGACGATGCGTTCGCCGCGCAGGGTAACGACTTTTTCGCCATCCACGAACACGGGTGCGGCCGGCGACTCGCCCGTGCCGGGCAGGCTGATGCCGATATTCGCATGCTTCGATTCGCCGGGACCGTTGACGATGCAGCCCATGACGGCCACGTTCATCGCTTCCACGCCCGGATACGACTTTTTCCACTCCGGCATCTGCTCGCGCAGATACGTCTGGATATTGTCGGCCAGTTCCTGGAAGGTGGTCGACGTCGTGCGGCCGCAGCCTGGGCAGGCGATCACCATGGGCGCGAACTTGCGCAAGCCCATGGTTTGCAAGATTTCCTGGCCGACGATCACTTCGCGCGTACGGTCGCCGCCCGGTTCCGGGGTGAGCGAAATGCGGATGGTGTCGCCGATGCCTTCCTGCAGCAATACGGCCAGGGCCGCGGTGGACGCCACGATGCCCTTGCTGCCCATGCCCGCTTCCGTCAAGCCCAGGTGCAGCGGATAGTCGCAGCGCTGGGCCAGTTCGCGGTACACGGCGATCAGGTCCTGCACGCCGGACACTTTACAGGACAGGATGATCTTGTCGCGGGCCAGGCCCAGTTCTTCCGCGCGCACGGCATTTTCAATGGCCGACGTCACCAGCGCTTCATACATGACGGCTTGCGCCGGCCACGGTTCGGCGCGGCCCGCGTTTTCATCCATGATGCGCGCCAGCAAGGCCTGGTCCAGGCTGCCCCAGTTCACGCCGATGCGCACGGGTTTGTCGTAGCGGCACGCCGCTTCGATCATTTGCGCAAATTGCGTGTCGCGCTTGGCGCCCTTGCCCACGTTGCCCGGATTGATGCGGTACTTCGACAGCGCGCGCGCGCAATCGGGGTAATCGTTGAGCAGGGTATGGCCGTTATAGTGGAAATCGCCCACCAGCGGCACGTCGATATCCATCTTGTCGAGCTGCTCGCGGATGTAGGGCACGGCCGCAGCCGCTTCCGGACGGTCCACCGTCAGGCGCACCAGTTCCGAACCGGCACGCGCCAGTTCCTTGATCTGGATCGCCGTGCCGATGGCATCGGCCGTATCCGTGTTCGTCATCGACTGCACCACCACGGGGGCGTCGCCGCCCACCCAGATCTGGCGCTGGCCGTGCGCGATCAGCACCTTGCGGCTGTCGCGCCGGCCGGATGGACCAGAGCCGATCGCTGTTTTCGAGGTAGCCATAATATTATCTTCTGAGTTTGCTTGAACTGGTTGCCTGATGTACTGGATGCTTATTTGATGCTCACGCGCGAGATCGTGCCGCCGGCAACGGTCGGCAGATCCAGCTTAGCGCCGCGCAAGGTTGCCTGCACGACACCCGGCTTGCCCACCACCAGGGTGGCCGGGCCCGTGATATCGAACGTTTCCGTGCTGCCCGCCTTGACCATGCGCGAAATCAGCGGCGTGGTGCCAGGGCGGCGAATTTCCACCCACGAATCCTGCTCCACCTTCAGCACCAGCGCATTGGCGCCCACGGCTGCGGCGGCAACGGGCGGCGCAACGGCAGCCGTCGCCGCTGGCGCGGGCGCCGGAACGGCCGCTGGCGGTACGGCGGCCACGGCCGGCGCCGACGCGGCGTTGGCGGCCGGTGCGCCCGTCTGCGTGTCGTTGCCTGGCGGCGGCGGCACGGAAATCAGGGGCACGGACGGCGTCTGCACGGGCGTCAGATCCTGGCCCGGCTTGATCAGGGTCGTTTCCACGGGGCCCACGTCCGCATGCGCCGTTTCTTTCTCCGCGTGCGAAGACAGCAGGCTGGCCGGCACATAGCCAAGTTTATACGCGCCGAAGGCGGCGGCCACGACGACGGCCACGGCGCCGGCGATCCAGAGGGGAGTCTGGTTCGACGAGCGCTGCGTCATCGACGGGAAGCGCGATTCGGAAAACGTGGCGGAAATCTCGCGTCGCACGGGCGCGGCCGGGTCTTGCGCCGGCGCCGGGTGGACTTCGATCATGGCCACCAGCGGCGCCGCGTCGAGACGCACCACCTTGGCATAGGCGCGCACGAAACCGCGCACCACGGCCACGTTCGGCAAGGCCGCCATGTCGCCCTCTTCCAGCGCGATCACCTGGCGCGGCGCCAGCTTGAGCTGGTCGGCCACCTGTTCCACGGGCCAGCCCAGCGCTTCGCGCTGCGCCTTCAACTGTGCGCCTGCCAACGCAAGATTGCCCTGGGGCTGCTGCTGAGGCGTTTCTGCCCACTCTGAATTCATTGGTATCCCTGTCTCACTCATCAAACGCCCCATTTTGATAAGCAGCATATTCGGGGGAGCCGGAATGGTGGTTGCGCAAATGCGCCCCCAGGCCAGCTTCCGCACCCGCATCCCCGAGCTTATGCTGCACCTTGATCCCGAGCCACAGCACATCGGCCGTCTGGCTCTCCATTGTTGCTATCCTGCCCAGCCGCTGCAAATAATAAGCCGCCTGCCGGTAGTCTTGCTGTTGGTAATACACGCGCACCAGGCCGGCATTCGTTACTGCCACGTCCGGTGCGATCCGTACCGCGCGCATCAAATACGCGCCGGCACGCGGGTAATCATTCAGGGCCAGGCTGCAAGCGCCCCCATTGTTGAGCGCTTTTTCCGGCGACACATACGCCGCATCGGCCAGCGCCGCATCGAAATACGCCAGCGATTGCGCGGCGCGTCCCGTCTGGCACAAAAACAGGCCGTAATTATTGCTCAACTCAGGATTGTGGGGCGCAAGGCGCAAAGCGTAAAGGAAATCTTTCTCGGCAGGCCCAGTTTGCCGCTGGGCCGCAAGGATCAGGGCACGCACGCCGTAAGCCTGCGCATCGTTCGGCGCCAGCTGCACGGCTTGTTCCGCTTCCGCCAGGGCCACGTCGAGCTGGCCTTGCGCATAATACGCGCTGGCCAGCTGCAGGCGCAGCGCGGCGCGCTCATCGGCGCTGGCCTGCCCCTCTTGGCCAGCGGCCGCAGCGCGGCTCGCGGCAGGAGCGGAAGCACAGCCGACCAGCAGCACAGCCAGGCAGACAGCGGCCACAGCGAGCGAGCGTTGGTAAGCCATGCCTTCCCTCATCAGGAGCGGATTTCCACGATCTTGCCGAAATTGGCGCCAAATTTCTGTTGATACTCAGTCATCTTTTCCATGCGTTCCTGCACCCGCGTGCGGTCCTTGACTTCGCCCGCCAGCTGGCCGCAGGCCGCATCGATATCGTCGCCGCGCGTCTTGCGCACGGTGGTGATGATGCCGCCATCCATGAGCACCTGGGCAAACGCCTTGATGCGCGGGTTTTTCGAGCGGAACAGGCCCGACTCGGGGAAAGGATTGAACGGGATCAGGTTGAACTTGCAGTTCACGCCGAACTCGCGGTCCTGTACCAGCGCCAGCAGTTCGCGCGCGTGCTCGTCGCTGTCGTTGACGCCATCGAGCATGCAGTATTCGAAGGTGATGAAATCGCGCGGGGCGAATTCCAGGTAGCGCTTGCAGGCCGCCATCAATTCCTTCAGCGGGTACTTCTTGTTCAGTGGAATCAAACCGTCGCGCAAGGTATCGTTCGAGGCGTGCAGCGAAACGGCCAGGGCCACCGGCACTTCCTGCGACAGCTTGTCCATCATCGGCACCACGCCCGAGGTCGACAAGGTCACGCGGCGGCGCGACAGGCCGTAGGCGTTGTCGTCGAGCATCAATTTCAGGGCCGTGACGGTCGGTTCAAAGTTCAGCAGGGGCTCGCCCATGCCCATCATCACCACGTTGGTGATCTGGCGCTCGCCTTTCGGGCCCGGTTCGATGCCCTTGGTGCGGCGCAATTCGAATTCCGCCATCCACAGCTGGCCGATGATTTCGCCAACGCTGAGGTTGCGGTTAAAGCCTTGCTTGCCCGTCGAGCAGAAACGGCAGTTCACGGCGCAGCCGGCCTGGGTCGAGATGCACAGGGTGCCGCGGTTGTCTTCCGGAATGAACACGGTTTCCACGGCATTGCCATTGCCCACGTCGACCAGCCACTTGCGCGTGCCATCCGTCGACGTATGGTCGCTGATGATGGCCGGGGCGCGCACTTCGGCGCGCGTGGCCAGCTTGTCGCGCAGCGACTTGGCCAGGTCCGTCATGGCGTCGAAATCGGAAGCGCCGAACTGGTGTATCCAACGTTGCAATTGTTTCGCACGAAACGGTTTCTCTCCCAACTCGGCGCAGTAGGCGATGAGTTGCGCGGGATCGAGGTCCAGCAAGTTGGTGAGGGTCGTCGTATTCATGATCATGTCTATTCTAAAAATCCGTCCCCGCGCGCATCAGGGGCAAAGCACCACAGCGCAGCGGGAACAGGGGGTGATAAGTTATTTCACAGATAACGCCAGGAAATAACGTTATCTAAGGCAATTAAGCCTTCAGTTCTGGGAAGAAGTAAGCGATTTCCACTTTAGCAGCTTCGACAGCGTCGGAGCCGTGTACGGCGTTGGCGTCGATCGAATCGGCGAAATCGGCGCGGATCGTGCCTTTTTCTGCTTTCTTCGGATCGGTCGCGCCCATCAGGTCACGGTGGGCCAGAACGGCGTTTTCGCCTTCCAGGGCTTGGATCATGACTGGACCGGAAACCATGAAGTCGACCAGATCCTTGAAGAAGCCGCGTTCTTTGTGCGCTGCGTAGAAGCCTTCAGCTTGTTCGCGCGACAGTTGGGTCATGCGTGCTGCAACGATTTTCAGGCCAGCGTTTTCAAAACGGGTGTAGATTTGACCGATTACGTTTTTTGCAACTGCGTCTGGTTTGATGATCGACAGGGTGCGTTCGATTGCCATGTGTGAAAACTCCAATAAAAAGAAAGGTTTAAAACGGTAAATTGATAACTCAATCAACCTTTGATTTTACCATACTCCACCCCATATCACCCAGACAGGCAGGTGGGCATCTTCTGCCCTTGCCTGAGTTTAATTAAATCTTAAGCTGGTTTTTTTGTAAAAACCGGGGTCCATGCTATCCTTGGGCAAAGTAGTAATTTGAATTGACAACACGGAGGCACTATGAATCAGAACATGCAACGCACCTTTGACCTGTCGGGAGGCATGCAGCAAGTCCGCCACCAGGTCTTGCGCAACACTTACTGGCTGCTGGCACTGTCCATGATACCGACCGTGCTGGGCGCCTTCATCGGCGTGCAAATGCATTTGCCGATGCTGACCGGCGGCATGGGTTTCATCATCTTCATGGCCGTCGCATTCGGCTTCATGTACGCGATTGAAAAAACCAAGAACTCGGGCCTGGGCGTCGCCGTCCTGCTGGGCTTTACCTTCTTCATGGGCCTGATGCTCACGCCTATCCTGACGCGCACGCTCGGCTACTCGAACGGCGGCATGCTGATCATGACGGCGTTCGGCGGCACGGCCACGATCCTGGCCGTGATGGCCACCATCGCCACGGTGTCGAAGCGCGACTTCTCGGCCATGGGCAAATGGCTGTTCGCCGGCGTGATCGTGCTGATCCTGGCATCGGTGGCGAACATCTTCCTGGGCCTGTCGGCACTGTCGATCGTGATCTCCATGGTCGCCATCGCCATCTTCTCGGCCTACATCCTGTATGACGTGCAGCAAATCATCAACGGCGGCGAGACCAACTACATCTCGGCCACCCTGCGCATCTACCTGGACGTGTACAACATCTTCACCAGCCTGTTGTCCTTGCTGGGTTTCGCTGGCGGCAGCCGCGATTAAGACCAGGCATTGCGCTTGAACAAAAAGCCGACCCGCGGGTCGGCTTTTTTACGTCTGCAGCTTCACTACACCTTTTCCGCCACCTCCAGCAGGCAGGCGCGGGCGCGGTCCAGGGTGGGGTTGTCGCGCTGGGCAGCGTAGACGGCATAGGCGGAATGCGAGAACTCGGGCGCGTCGCGCACGCGGTGCAGGAGGCCCGCATCGAGATAGGGCTGGGCCGAGCCGATACGGAAATAACTGGCGCCACCCACTTCCAGCAGGTACACGAGGGCCAGCGGTCCCAGCGAAATCGAGACGGGCGGACTGCTCAGCTCCGGGTACGTCGCCTGGTGATTGGCCGCAAAGCTGGGCCCCCAGTCCACGTACACGTAGGTATCGGCATGCATCTGCCCGTCGGCGCGCGTGGTCACCATCACCAGCTTTTCCTCGGCCAGCAGTTCGCTGGCCAGGCCCGGGCGCTGCGGCGGGTTGTACAGCACGGCCAGGTCGAGCGAGCCGTCGTGCACGGCGTCGAGCAGGCGCGCGGGGCTGTCGACTTCCGCGCGCAGGGCGATCTCGGGACAATCGCGGCTCATGCGTATCAGCCAGTCGCCCAGCAGCGGCTGCCACAAGCTCAGCTCGCAGCCGATACTGACGGCATCTTCGCGCCCCGGCGGCAAGGCCACCTGGTGGCGCGCCCTTTCCCACACCTGCACCATGGTGGCCGCGTGGCGCATGAAACGCTCGCCGGCCGACGTCAGCCGCGCGCCCGCCTTGTTGCGCACAAACAGCTGGCGCCCCAGTTGCTGCTCCAGGGTGCGGATGCGGGCGCTGACGGCCGTCTGCGTCACGTGCATGCGTTCGGCCGCCATGATGAAGCTGCCGCAGGAAGCCACTTCCAGGAAGGTACGCGCTTGATTAATGTCCATCAATCCATCATATCAGTTGCCGCGCCTCTCAACTGACCCGCTCGTAACCGCCCAGCACGCCCTGCTTCGACAAGACCCATTGCCACAGCTGCAAGTCGCGCGCGCGGAAGGCACCCGCGCAGGACAGCAGGTAGTACGACCACATGCGGTGGAAGCGCTCGCCCAGCTGGGCGGAAAACTGCGGCCACGCCTGCTCGAAATTGGCATGCCAGGCCATCAGGGTCTTGTCGTAGTCGGCGCCGAAGTTGTGCAGGTCCTCGGCCACGAACAGGTCATCCATGGCGTCGCCGATCTGCCCGATCGACGGCAGGTCGCCATTCGGGAAGATGTATTTGTCGATCCACGGATCGCACGTGGAATGGCGCTTGTTCTTGCCTATCGTGTGCAGCAGGAACAGGCCGTCGTCTTCCAGGCAGCGGTGCGCCACTTCCATGAAGGTGCGGTGGTTTTTATGCCCCACGTGCTCGAACATGCCGATGCTGACGATGCGGTCGAATTTCTCGTCCGTGTCGCGGTAATCCTGCAGGCGGAAGTCCAGGTGCTCGCCGCCCGGCAGGCTGCGCGCATACGCGGCCTGCTCTTTCGAGATCGTCACCCCCACGCACTGCACCTGGTAGTTTTCCGCCGCATAGCGCATGAAACTGCCCCAGCCGCAGCCGATGTCGAGCACGCGCATGCCCGGTTCCAGGCGCAGCTTGCGGCAGACGAGGTCCAGCTTGGCTTCCTGCGCCTCGGCCAGGTTGGCCGCATCCTTCCAGTAGCCGCAGGTATAGGTCATGCGCGGATCGAGCATGGCCGCATAGAAGGCGTTGCCCAGGTCGTAGTGTTCCTTGCCCACCATCCAGGCGCGGCGCTCCGTCTGCAGGTTGAACAGGCGCGCATACAGCGCGTGGAAGGCCAGGCGCATGGGGCGCACGTCGTCGGCCACCCGGGCGCGCAGCAGATGGCAAAAGAATTCGTCGAGCTGCTGCGCATCCCAGTCGCCATCCATGTACGCTTCGCCCAGGCCCAGGTTGCCGCTGGCAAAGGCGCGTTCGGGCACGCCCGGCTTGCGCAGCTGCATGTCCCAGGCGGCGCGGCCATTCAGGTGGATGTCGGCCCTGGCCAGCAGTTCGGCCGCTTCGCGGGTCAGCCGCGTGTCGGGCTGGCGTCCGGCGCCACTTGCCGGTGTCTGTTGCAACTGCATTCGTGCTTGTGTCGTGTGCTGCGTGTTCATGCCCTGCCGCCTCCAGATGGTTGTCGGTGCTGGCGCGCGCCGGCAAGTCATCAGGTGCCCGGCGGCGCACCAGCAATAAAATTATCCGCCCGCCATCGCCATCTGGATAATGAAACATCATGACCGTTCATATCAAAATATTTGCTTCAAAATGATTTGAATCAATTATTCTATGGAAATATATGCAGCACGAAGCGTGCCGTAGCATGAAAAAAGCCGCCTGTACGGCGGCTGTTCACGGCAGGTTCGCGCCATGCGGCGCCGCAATCAAAAGTCGTGATTCGGTGGATACTTCGTGTAGAAATCGTTATCCCATTTGAAATTGGTAAACGCCACCGTCATGGAGATGTCGAGCGCCTCGACGAAATGCCAGCAGCCGACGGGCAAAAACAGGATTTCACCGGGCGCCAGCACGCATTCGCGCACCTGCACGTCGGCCATCAGCGGATAGCGCTGCAGGTCGATGTCGCGTCCGTCGACGGGCGTAAAGCAGTGGCGCTGATTGTACACGCGCGCCACCTCGCAGGCAGCCATGATGCGCAGCCGCTTGCGCCCCTTGACCTGCGCCATGAAGTTGTTCGTCAGGTCGTGGTGGAACGGCGTCACCGTGCCGGCCGGGCCGAACCATAGAAATCCCGTGGGGCCGCCATCCTGCCGCAGGTATTCGGGCAGCTGGCCGATATCGTCCCACAGCTCGCGCAAGGCTTGCCGGTTCTGCGAATTGTTATTCGCCGTCATGTAGAAATCGTTGGTGGCGCCGCTGCCCTCGACCAGACTGGCGTACTCGCCAAAGGCCATCTTGCGCTTGTGCGCCACGCTGTTCATTTCGTACTGCGCGTCCGCCTCGCGGCCGAACTGCACTTCCACTTCGCGCTGCGCGTAATGCTCGCGGAAATACGCCGGGCTCCACTTGGCCATGGCGGGCCAGTCGTCCATCATGCCCGTGATGATCACGGGCTGGTTGGTGGAATAGTATTCGTCCAGGAATTGCTGCGCGGACAGCTTGTCGCGGCGCGGAATCTCGGGAGGACGCAGGTGGTTCAGCTTGCGCTGGATGTCGATCACCCAGTCGCGCTTGGCCAGCCGGTTCGACAAGCGCACGGCGCCGGCCAAGTAGGGGCTGTGCAGCGCCAGTTCCACTTCGCGGTGCGCCAGCGGCTCGGCGATGCCGGCCTTTTGCAGCACCGGCATCAGCGCCGATGGGTGGCTGCCCAGCATGAGGTTTTCCGCGATCCAGCTGCGCCATTCGCGGCTCAGCTCCTGCTCCTGCGTCTGCTGCTTGACTCCCAATGTCGATACCGCCGCCATCGCCGTCTCCTGTTTTTTTATGTGATAAAGCAGCCGGGCAGCAATGCCGCCCGACTGCATCCTACTCTAGCGCAGTATCAGCGCACTTTCCACACCTCCGTCGCCAGCACGCCATTCGCGTCGCCATCGAGTTCCCACGAGAACGCGCCGCGCAAGCCCTGGTCCTTGACGTATTTCACCTTGGTGCCGATGACGGTCGGATCGTCATAGCTCCACCACTGGCCGCCCGCCCCCGTGTACAGGTACAGCTGCTTGGTGACGGGATGGTAGTAGCGCGTGCCGGACTTGGCCACGAGGATTTTATAGTCCTCGATGCCCGACTCGTAGGTGCCCGGCGCCGTGCCCGTGGCAGCCTGGTACAGGCCATCGCCGTTCGGTCCCGGCGCCACGCCCGTCCAGCCGCGGCCATAGAACGGTATGCCCAGCAACAGCTTGTCGCGCGGCACGCCGGCGGCAATCATGTACTGCACCGCCTTGTCGCCCACGTATTCGCGCGCCATGCCCGTCGACGGATCGGCAGGGTCGGCAAACAGCTGGGCGTTGAAGTTGGTGCTGTTTTCCCATCCGCCGTGGAAGTCGTAGGTCATCAGGTTGATCCAATCCATGTACTGCGAGTACAGGGCCGGTTCCGTGTTGTCGATCTTGTCCTTGCCCGCACCGACAGCGGCCGTCAGCAGATAGCGCTTGCCGTTGGCTGCACCGAGCGCATCGAGCTGGCTGCGGAATTCCGCCATCAGCAAGGTGAAGTTGCGCTTGTCGTTGGGGCTGACCGTGTTGTACGGCTGGCCGCCGCCGACCGGATATTCCCAGTCGATGTCGATGCCGTCAAAGATGTTGGCTGCCGCCCCCACGCCACCGCGTCCGCCCTGCACCGGCAGGTTGCCCTTGATGTAAATGTCGATGCACGAACGCACCATCTGCTTGCGCAGCGCATCGGTGGCGGAGCCGACGGAGAAGTTCTTCGACCAGCTCCAGCCGCCCAGCGAAATGAACAGCTTGAGGTTCGGGTGCGCCGCCTTCAGCTTTTTCAGCTGCAGGAAGTTGCCCGACAAGGGAGCGTCCCACGGGATGGCCTGGCCATCGACGGTGCGCTTCGGCGTGCGGATGTAGTCGGCCTCGGCATCGCCGCCCGTGCCCGCATCCGGCGAATTCGGATTCGACGCGCCCGGCTCCGTCTTGGTGATCATGCCGCACTCGTAGCCGCCATTCTTCGGATAGATGTTGCCGAAAGCGTAGTTGATGAAGGTCAGCTTGTCGGCCACGCCGCTGGAATGCACGTTCGCCACTTCATAGTCGCGGCCATACACGCCCCATTGCGCGAAATAGGAACCCACTTCGCGGCCCGTTGGGGTCGGCGTTGGCGTTGGCGTTGGCGTTGGCGTTGGCGTTGGGGTCGGGGTCGGCGTCGGCGTCGGGGTTGGGGTCGGAGTTGGCGTCGGCGTTGGGGTTGGCGTTGGGGTTGGCGTTGGGGTTGGCGTTGGCGTCGGGGTAGGAGTCGGCGTGATGCTGCAGATTTCCTGGCTGGTCCATGGCTTGCCCGTGCCGGCGGCGCCGCTGCTGGTCGACGGGTTGTCGCCCTGTGTCCAGTAGTTGGCGCGGTAATTCGTGCCCGCATAGCTGACGGTGGCGCCCGCGCTGTAGGCCGTGCTGGCCACCCATGCCAGCGCGCAGGTGCCGCCGGTTGGCGTTGGCGTCGGGGTGGGCGTTGGATTTGGCGTAGGCGCCGGTGTCGGCGTGGGTGTGGGCGTCGGGGTCGGAGTCGGCGTTGGGGTCGGCGTGGTGCCGCCATCGCAGGTGCCGCCCGCGCTCCACAGGCTAGGCGTGGCGACGGGATTCCAACCCGAGCCCACGTGATCGGTCTGCGTCACCAGGGCCGTATAGTTGGCGCCCAGGTAAGTGACCACCGTGCCCGCGTTATACGTGCCGCCCTCCTGCCATGGCACGCAGGCCACCGCCGCACTGGCCGCCAGCAATTGCGCGCCGCCCGGTGCGCCGGCGTCGCCGCCGCCACCGCAAGCGGCCAGCACGCCACCGCTGGCCAGGCATACCATCATGTTTCTGATCGTCTTTCTGAGTATTAAATTTTCCACGTTGTCTCCTGTTCAGGTTGCGGAAATACCACTCTGCTTCGATAAGAGCTACCCTGTGATCTTGTTTTTCTGCAGTTGCAAGAACAGCATGCTGCTGAAAAAATAGGCGGTCAAGTGGTTTTGAAGTGGCATCAAACCGCGCAATACCACTTCGCGCGAAAAACGCAGCGGCTTATGCGGACGGCGTGTTGTCCTACTGGACAATGAAAAAAACGGCAGAGGGAGGAGGAACGGGAAGGATTGATCGAGAAAAAACAGACCAATTTTATAAAACAGCGTAAGTGGTATTAGGGTGGAAATGCATGCCGCTGGCGATTGCAGCGGCGGGTGCCTGCCTGGCCACCCGCCGTATCTTTAATACTTATTGCGCAAGATCAAATACCGCCATCGACTCGACGTGCGAGGTGTGCGGGAACATGTTCACCACGCCGGCTTTGCTCAGCACATAGCCCGCTTCCAGCGCCAGGATGCCGGCGTCGCGCGCCAGGGTGGACGGGCTGCACGACACGTAGACGATGCGCTTGGGCAGCATGTCGGGACGCACTTGCGACAGGCCGACCAGTGCCTGGCACAGGGCCATGGCGCCATCGCGGGGCGGGTCGATCAGGATACGGTCGAACTTGCCCAGCGCGATCAGGTCGTCCGTCGTCACTTCGAACAGGTTGCGCGTGGAGAACGAAGTTTTTTCCGCCAGGCCATTGGCCAGCGCGTTTTCCAGCGCCCGCTCCGTCAGGGTGGTGCTGCCTTCGATGCCCACCACTTCGCTGCCTTGCGTAGCCAGCGGCAAGGTGAAATTGCCCAGGCCGCAGAACAGGTCGGCCACGCGGTCGGTCGGCTGCACTTCCAGCAGGCGCAGGGCTTTCGACACCAGCACGCGGTTGATGTGGTGGTTCACCTGCGTGAAATCGACGGGCTTGAACGGCATCTTGACGCCGAATTCCGGCAGCAGGTAGTGCAATTGCTTGTCCAGCGGATAAAACGGCACGGCCGTTTCCGGGCCTTTCACCTGCAGCCACCATTGCACGCCGTATTCGTCGGCAAAGGCTTTCAATTTCGTTTCATCGTCCGCCGTCAGGGGCGCCATGATGCGCAAGACCATGGCCGTGACGTCTTCGCCCACGGCCAGTTCGATCTGCGGCATCTGGTCGAAGATGGACAGCGAAGCAATCAATCCGCGCAGCGGCAGCAGCATGGCGGAAATGTGCGGCGGCAAGATTTCGCAGCTATCCATGTCGGCCACGAACGCCGATTTCTTTTCATGGAAGCCCACCAGCACGGCGTCTTTCTTCTTGACGTGGCGCACGGACAGGCGCGCGCGGTAGCGGTAGCCCCACGTCGGGCCATACATGGGGCGCATGATGCTTTGCGGACGCACCTTGCCGATATGCCACAAGTTATCTTCCAGCACGCGCTGCTTGATCGCCACCTGCGCCGACGGTTCCAGGTGCTGCATCGAGCAGCCGCCGCAATTGTCGAAATGCTTGCACTTGGGCGTCACGCGCATCGACGATTCGCGGTGCAGCGCCGTCATGCGGGCCATTTCCCAGTTCTTCTTTTTCTTGAACGTCACAAAGCTGACGCGCTCGCCCGGCAGCGCGCCCTCGACAAACACGACCTTGCCCGGCGAGCCGTCTTCGTTCTCAATATGGCCAACGCCACGGGCGTCCATGTCGAGCGATTTGATTTCGATGATATTTTCTTGCATAGCGATCAATAGGTAAGAGTGGGCCAGGACGCAGGGCCGCGCTGGAACTTGCAAACAATGGGGGAAAGGTCAGGCGCCGCGAGCGGGGCGTATGATAGCAGATCGCGACAGGCAAAAGCCGCTCAAGCCCTCACCGGGCAGCAAGCCTGAGAAAATGCGCAGGGCAAGGCGCGTGGCCGAAGACAGTACGTCAGTACGGCGAGGCCATGCAACGCCGCCATGTGCTTTTTATCAGACTTGCTACAGTAGGGAGTCGCGCACGACGCCGCGTGCGGCCATGGCCCGTTTGAGCTTGATCAAGGCTTCCTGCTGGATCTGCCGCACTCGTTCCCGCGTCACGCCCATTTCCTCGGCCAGGGTTTCCAGGGTGGCGGGGTCGTCGTTGTCGAGGCCGAAGCGGCGCATGATGACCACGCGCTGCTTGTCGGGCAGCTTGGTCAGCCAGTCGCGCACCAGCACCGTCATTTCATGGTGTTCCGCGCGCGCGTCGGGGCTGTCTTCGCTGGCGCCGGGCAACATGTCCATCAGGGATGACTGCGGGTCGTTGTCGAGCGGCGCGTCGAGCGAGGTGGCATGCTCGGACAGGGCCAGGATATCCTGCACCTCTTCCACGGGACGGCCCACCAGGTGGGCGATATCTTCCGCGGTGGCATCCTTGCCGTCGTGGTGCTGGGCTTCCAGGTGATATTTGCCGCGCAGTATTTGATTCAGTTCGCGCACCATGTGCACGGGCAGGCGCACCGTGCGCGCCTGGTTCATGATGGCCCGCTCGATGCTCTGGCGTATCCACCAGGTGGCGTACGTGGAAAAGCGGAAACCGCGTTCGGGCTCGAACTTGTCGATGGCCCGCATCAGGCCGATGTTGCCCTCTTCTATCATGTCGAGCAAGACCACGCCGCGGTTGATGTAATGCTTGGCGATCGACACCACCAGGCGCAGGTTGTGCTCGATCATGGTTTGCCGCGCTTCGAAATTGCCCTGCTTGGCGAGGGTGGCGTAATGCACCTCTTGCGCCGCCGTCAGCAGGGGCCGCGTGCCGATCTGGTTCAGATAGTGCTGCGTGGTATCGGTCGACAGCTCGGCCGCCAGCACTTTTTTCAGTTCATCGACACTTTCGACCAGCACGCTGACGCTGGCCACTTCGCCGCCCTCGCCTGCGTCGACGGCGTCAATGCCGTCGAGTTCACCGGCATCGTCCGTCACGACTTCGTCCGCCCCGTCTTCCGGCGGTTCCGGGTCATCGTCCAGTTGATCGTGCGGCGCGTGTGTCATTGCTTTACCTAACGGTTAGGCAGGAATTTCGAAGGATCGACAGGCTTGCCCTGCTGGCGGATTTCAAAGTGCAGCTTCACGCGGTCGGCATCGGAATCGCCCATTTCAGCGATGGCCTGGCCTTTGTTGACGTTCTGCCCTTCCTTCACCAGAATGCTGCGGTTATGCGCATATGCCGACAACAGGCTATTACTGTGCTTCACGATGACAAGATTACCATAACCACGGATTCCGCTCCCGGCATACATGACTTTTCCCGCGCCGGCGGCCACCACTTGCTGGCCCGCCTTGCCGGCGATATCGACGCCCTTGTTCTTGCCTTCGTCAAAAGTGCCGATGACCTTGCCTTCGGAAGGCCACATCCAGCTGATCTTGTCGTCGCCAGGCGCCGATGCCGCAGGCGCTGCTGCCGCTGCGGCAGCCGGTGCGGCGGCAACGGCGGCTGCCGGCGCCGGTGCCGGCTTGGTGTCGCCGGTGCCGCCATCGGCGCGCAGCTCGGCCAGGGTGGCGTCGGAGTACGCGCGCTTCTCGCCGCGCGGGCCCGTTTTCTTCGGCACGACGGGTGCCGCCGGTTTGACTTCCGTGGCGGGCGGCATGACGATGGCCGACGTCTGCGCGCCGCCCGTGTCGCCATTCGGCGGCAGCACGCGCAATACCTGGTCGACCTTGATGTCGTTCGGGTTGCTCAAGTCATTCCAGGCCACCAGGTCGCGGTAATTCTGGCCGTGTTCCAGCGCGATGCGCAACAGGGTGTCGCCCCGCTTGACCGTATAAAAAGCGGGGTCGCGGTCGCGGGGATCGCTGGCGGCGGCGCTGCTGCTCGTGGGATGGCGCTCCACGACGGGCGCCTGGACGCCTGTGGTGCCGCAACCGCTCAACAGGGCGGCCAGCGCGAGGCTGCAGAGGAGTATGTTACTTTTCTTAATCATTCGCATGTATATTTAGGTCCTGCTTGCTAGCTGATCCGGGGATCATATGGTGCCCGGGCGCAAAGGCACGAAATGGCAATCTTCCAGGGTCTGGCTGGTCCATTCCATTTTTCCCACCCGGGTAATGAGTTGTAAGTGTTGCAATTTAGCCCCCACCGGCGCAACCAGACGCCCGCCGGGCGCCAGCTGTTCCAGCAGGGCTTGCGGGACTTCCAGGCCGGCTGCGGCAAGGATGATCCCGTCGAAGGGCGCCGCCTGCGGCAGGCCAAGCATACCATCTCCGTACTGCAAGCGCAGATTCGACACGCGCAGCGGCCGCAGATTCGCCTTCGCCAGCTCGTGCAAGGGCCGGATGCGTTCGATCGAATACACCTCTTTTGCCACCAGCGACAGCACCGCCGCCTGGTAACCGCAGCCCGTGCCGATTTCCAGCACGCGCTGCAGGCTGCCGCCCTGGCGCATCACTTCGATCATGCGCGCCACGATATACGGCTGCGAAATGGTCTGGTGGTGGCCGATGGGCAAGGAAGCGTCGATGTACGCCTGCGACGCCAGCGCCTCATCCATGAACATGTGGCGCGGCACGGCTTGCATGGCGTCCAGCACCACCGGGTCCTTGACGCCCTGTTTCGCGATGCGCGCCACCATGGCCCGGCGCACGGCGTCCGAGACGAGCGGGTTTTGCCGCGGCGGCGACGCCGTGGCCGGCTGCGCCCGTTCATTGGCGATGGCCTGGGCGCGCGATGGCGCGATGGGCACGGCGCCATGGTGCGGCGCCCCGCCCCGGGCCGCGCTTTGCGCCGCATTCTGCGTGGCCGTCTGCGGCGTGGCGATGCGCGACTGCGCCAGCGACTGCCCCCCGCCCTGCCTGGCGGGCTTGCCGGCCAGCGAATCGAGGGACAAGGGGAAGGTGCGCGGCTTATCGGTCATGGTTGTCGGTCATCGTGAGCGCTCATGCCAGGCCTTGTGCCAGCGCATCGAGTTGGGTGGTATGGGTGAGGTCGATCTGCAGCGGGGTGATCGACACTTTCCCATGTTCAACAGCATGGAAGTCCGTGCCCGGCCCCCCTTCCTTGGCAGCGCCCGCAGGGCCGATCCAGAAGATTTCACGGCCGCGGGGGTCGAGCGCGCGGATCACCGGCTCGGCCGAATGGCGCTTGCCCAGGCGCGTGGCCGCCATGCCTTGCATCTGCTCGTAGGGAATCGCCGGGATGTTCACGTTCAGCAGATACGGTTTCTGCAAGGCGTCAAACTGGCGCTCGACGATGTCCCTGGCCACGCGGGCAGCCGCGTCCAGGTTGGCCCAGCCGAACTGCGACTGGGAAAAGGCGATGGCGGGAATGCCGAACAGATAGCCTTCCGTGGCGGCGGCCACCGTGCCCGAATACAAGGTGTCGTCACCCATATTGGGGCCGTTGTTGATGCCGGAAACCACCAGGTCGGGGCGCTCCATGAGCATGCCCGTCAGCGCCACATGCACGCAGTCGGTGGGCGTGCCGTTGACGAAATAAAAGCCGTTGGCGGCCTTGTGCACGGACAAGGGTCGGTCCAGCGACAGCGAATTGGACGCACCCGAGCGGTTGCTGTCGGGCGCCACCACGACGATGTCGGCAATGGGCGCGAGCGCGTCGGCCAGGGCTGCCAAGCCTGGCGCCAGGTAACCGTCGTCGTTACTGATAAGAATTCTCATAACGAGATTTTACCTGAAGCAATGCCAACACTGCGCGTGCCGCACGCCGATTGACGGCATTATTTGTGCCATCGCACAGGCATGGCGCGCAAGGTCAGCGCTGCTCGGTGCGCGCCTCGGACAAGGCCCCTTCCAGCGCCTGCACTTCATCCTCCTGCAAGGCCAGCAAGGCATTCAGGTCGCCTTGCAGTTTATACATCCTTTTCAGCTGCGCCATGCCGCGCCGGCGCAGCTTGCCCGGCACGCCCGGGCGCAGCAGGCAAGACTTCAGATGTTCGGCCAGTTCGCCCGCCTGCGCATACTGTTCGCGCTCTATCATGCCTTGCAACATCGAAATCATGCTGGCCAGGGTATCGGGCTCGGCTGCGTCGTGCCCGCTGGCGCGGCCGGCCAGGATGGTTTCCTGCAAATGCCGCGCGCCGTCCAGCACGCTGTCCGCATGCCCCGTGACGGGCGCATTCAACAGCCGGTCGCTGCCGCTCAGCACGGCGTCTTCCAGCAGGCGCGCCGCCGCGCTGTCGCCCTGCTGCTGCAGGGTGCCGGCCAATTGCGTCTTGCTGTGCAAGGTATCGAGGTGGTCTTCGCCCAGCAGGCGCGCATGCACTTCCAGCACCTGTTCCTGCACGCTGCGCGCCGCATCGAGTTCGCCGCGCCGCAGCAGCGCCTCGGCCAGCTTGCGCTGGCTCATCAGGGTTTCCGGATGGTCCAGCCCCCGCGTGCGCTCGCGCGCCGCCACCTGGTCTTCATGCAGCTGGCGCGCGCCGGCCCAGTCGCCCTGCCCGGCCACGATATCGGCCAGCAAATCGCGCGTGGCCAGGGTGGCCGCATGGTCGCTGCCCAGGCGCCGCTCCTGCGCCTGCAGGACGGCAGCGAGCAGGCGCCGCGCGCCTTCCAGGTCGCCTTCGCGCCCCAGCGCCTGCGCCAGGGCCAGCTTGCTGCGCAGGGTATCGCCATGCTCGGCGCCGAACAGGCGCTCGCGCGCCGCCACCACCGTCGCCAGCACTTGCTGCGCCTGCGCCAGCCGGCCCATGCGCAGCAGGGTGGCGGCACGGCCATCCATCGCGTCCAGGGTCAGCGGATGTTCGCCGCCCAGCTGGCGCGCGTACGTGGCCAGCACCGTGTCCTGCAGCAGCAGGGCCGCCGCCAGTTCCCCCTGCAGCAGCAGGGTTTGCGCCAGGCAAGCCCGCGCGGCCAGGGTATCGGGGTGTTCGCCGCCCAGCACGCGCTCGCGCACGTCGACCACGTCTTCTTCCAGGAAACGGGCTTCGTCGAGCTTGCCCAGCTGGCGCAGCAGGCGCGCCATGCCGCTCTTGCACGCGAGGCTGTCCGGATGCTCCTCGCCCAGCAGGCGCACGCGGATCTCGACGCTCTGGCGGAAGGCATCGAGCGCCTGCGCGCTGCGCCCATCCTTGCGGTACAGCTCGCCCAGGCGGGCCAGATCGCGCGCCAGCGGCAGGGCCACGGCGCGGCCCGGCTCCAGCAGCAGGGCCTGGCGCGCTTCGCCGATGGCGCCCAGCAAGGCGATTTCACGGCTCGATTGCCATGGAAAATAGCCGCCCGTCAGCCAGTGCAGGAAGGCTTCGAAGGTGCGCGTGAGGGAAAAGCGGTCGCCGCCCTGGTCGATGCGCACGGCCAGCTGTTCGCCATAGGCAAAGGTTTTCGTCTGCTGCAGCTGGACTTCGTCGAAATAGCTGTCGAGGGCGATCTGCGACAAGCCGTAGGACGTGCGCAGCAGGCGCTCGAACATGGGCTGGAAGCCGGCGATGCCCTTGTGCGCATCGCCGCGGCGCCACTCGGCGCGCTGCGCGCCATCGCCCATTTCTATGCGCGACGGCAAGGGGTAGACGAGCAGCGGACGCTGTTCGTCCTCGTGGCTGCGGCGGTACTCGATGGCCCGCGTGACGAGCGCATCGACGCCTTCCAGGCTTTGCCGGTTCGGCGTGAAGACCACCACCAGCTTTTTCGGCAGCAAGGTGGTGCAGATGCCCGCGCTGTCCGTGCGGCCCGTGCGCGAATCGACCAGCACATAGCGGAAATGCTGGGCCAGGGTATCGGCGAAGCAGCGGAACAGGGCCGGGCACGTGTCGAACAGTTGATCCCAGCGCATCTGCGCCAGGCGCTCGCTGTAGCTGGCGTCGAAACGCCCCGCGCGCATCAGGTACAGCGGACTGCCCTGGTCGACGCGCACCACGTATTGCTGCCAGTCGATGGCGTCGAGCACGCGCTGGGCCAGCGCCGCATCCTCGCGGCCCCCGCCCTGCCCGCCGGCGCGCGCGCCCGCCGTTTCCAGGCCGATGCGCTCGAGCTGCTGGCGACACGCCTCGAAGAACTCGAGCACGCCCGGCCGCTCCTCGTGCTGCTCGAAATAATGGTGCAGGCCCGGCGCTTCCATGTCCCAGTCCAGCATCAGTACGGGCACGCTGGCGTTTTCGCGCCGCGCCAGCAGCACGGCGATGTTCGACAGGGCCATGGTGCGGCCGGTACCGCCCTTGTAGGAATAGAAGGTGACGACTTCGCCAGGGGCGCTCAAAGGTGGCAGGGAGAGGCGTTGGCATTCCATGACAGGACCTTTTACGTGATTAACGTGGAAAGTGAGGAGGCGGAATGGCGCGCCATTCCGGTGGAATATCGGGCAGCACGAAGCGGCTGCAATCGTGGCCGGGCGGCGTCGACCGCTTGAGCAAGTGGTAGTGCGTGGCGATGCGCTGCACGATGCGTTCGATATCGGGCAGGTATTGGGGGTTCGATTTCAGGTCGCCGCTGGCCAGCGTGTAGCCGGAGAAATCCACGTACAGCCCCGACTCCGTGATCTGTGGCGGCAAGCCGTCCGGATGGCGCGTCATGATGATGGGGATGATCAGGTGACTGGGCAGCTCATACCAGGCGCGCCGCTCCTGCTCGATCAGCTGCATGGCAGCAAATTCGCGCCGCGTGTAGCCGTGCGCTTCATATTTTGGCGTGTACAGCACGATCATGCAGACGCTCTGGCACATGGCGCGCGCCACGCGCAGGTCGATATCGTCGCCGCCGCCCAGCTGTTCGCTGTCGATGAACAGGACTTCCTCGCGGTCCAGGTGCGGCTCCAAGTAGCAGGCCAGCGCCTCGATAAGATCATTCTTGAACTTGTTCATGAACGCATATTGGCCGTGTGCATAGCTCAAGAAACAGCCGTAGCGGATCTCCATGGCATCCCCCTGTTCCCCGTGCGGCGCTGCCATCGCCGCGCCTTGACCCTGCAAGGCATGCGCTCACTGTAGACCGCTCGGCAACAAGCCTGTTTGCGCTGGCGCAAAGATGTGTCTGGCGTCCTGGACATGGAGAAAAATGCCAGAAACTGGCGCGATCACGCCCATTTCTGGCATGCCGGGCGCGCAGGCAGGCGCCGCGCGAAAACCGCCATGTGATTGATAACAAAGGGAAATAAGCCGGCGCGCGGATAGCGCCGGCAGGCAGAACTTAAGCGAAGACTTAAGCGCCCCTAGCGGGCAGGTTGCGGAAGAACTCCACCACTTCGGCCGTATCGCGCGTGCGCTTGAACGGCGGCAGGCTTTGCCAGATGCGCTTGCCGTACGGCTTGGAAATGAGGCGGGGATCGCAGATCATCAGCACGCCCCGGTCGCCCTCGTCGCGGATCAGGCGGCCCGCGCCCTGCTTCAGGTTGATGATGGCTTCCGGCAGCGAATGGTGCATGAAGCCGTTCTTGCCCTGCTTTTCCATCACCTCGATGCGCGCGGCCAGCACGGGATCGTCGGGCGGCGCGAACGGCAGCTTGTCGATGATCACCAGCGAGAGCGCGTCGCCGCGCACGTCGACGCCTTCCCAGAAGCTCTGACTGCCGATCAGCACGCCATTGCCGGCGGCGCGGAACTGGTCCAGCAATTCCGTGCGGCCCTTTTCTCCCTGCACGAACAGGGGGAAGTTCAGGCCCCGCTGCTTGAATTCGTCGGCCAGGCGTTCTGCCGCCCGCTTCACGGCGCGCAAGGTCGTGCACAGGAAGAAGGTACGCCCGCCGGCCGCCTCGATGATGGGCAGGGCGCAGTCGATGACGGCGTCCGTGTAGCCCAGCGAGTTCGGCTGCGGCAGGTTTTGCGGCACGAACAGCAAGCCTTGCTGGCCATAGTCGAACGGGCTCGGCCAGGTGTGCGACGGTTCGCCCGTCAAGCCCATCTGTTCGGAAAAGTGCTTGAAATCGTTCTTCACGGCCAGGGTCGCCGACGTAAAGATCCAGCTGCGCGGCGTGCCTTCGCGCTGGTTGTTGAAGATCGGGGCGATCGACAGCGGCGTTTTATGCAGTTGCAGGGAGCTGGAAAACGCTTCCACCCAGAACACGGCTTCTTCGCCGGCCGCCACTTTCGCCTTCGGATCGAATTTCCAGCCGCTCAGCTGCTGCGCCAGCTCGACGCCGCGCACGCGGCACTGTTCCAGCGTTTCCGCCCGTTCCGCCTGGGTTTCCAGCACGGCCACCATGCCGTCAAGCTCATCCTTGAGCGTATCGAGCGCGGGAAAGAAGTCGCTCGACGGGGCGATTTGCGGCAAGGACAGGCGCACGATATCCTGCGGGAAGGTCAGGCGCAGGTCGCGCGCCGCCTTTTCCACCACCGTCACGGTCTTGGCCCAGTCGATGCCGCGCGCATGCGCGAGGCCCTCGGCCAGCACGTCGCGGCACAGTTCCAGGATTTGCGACGTGGACACCGTGTTGCCGAAAAACAAAGTGGCCGTATCGGGCAGCTGGTGCGCCTCATCAAAGATGATGGTATTGGCCGACGGCAGCAATTCCGCCACGCCCGTGTCCTTCAGGGCCACGTCGGCAAAGAACAGGTGGTGGTTGACCACCACCACGTCGGCCTGCTGCGCTTCCTTGCGGGCCTTCATGACGAAGCAATCCTGGTAATACTGGCACTCGGCGCCCATGCAGGTGTCGCGCGTGGACGTCACCAGGTTCCAGATCATGGCGTTTTCCGGCACCTTGGCCAGTTCCGCCTTGTCGCCCGAGCTCGTCATCTTGATGAAGCGCGAAATTTCGCGCAGGTGGCCCACGTCGTCGCGCGACGTCATGCGGCCGTTCTGCAGGGTGCGTTCCAGGTGATAGTGGCAGACGTAGTTCGAGCGCCCCTTCAGCAGCGCCACGGAAACGGGCGCCTGCAGCGCGGCGCGCACAGTGGGGATATCGCGCAGGAACAGCTGGTCCTGCAAGTTCTTGGTACCGGTGGAAACAATGGTCTTGCCGCCCCACATCAGGGCCGGCACCAGGTAGGCAAAAGTCTTGCCCGTGCCCGTGCCCGCCTCGGCGATCAGGGTCGTCTGGCTGTCGATGGCGCTGGCGATGGCCTTGGCCATCTCCGTTTGCGAACGGCGCGGCTTGTAGCTGCCCACGGCGGGACCGAGCGGGCCGCCGGCGCCGAACAGGCGCTCGATGTCGGCATCGTGCTTGCCAGGGGCGGCCTGGGGTTCGGCTGGCACATCGGCTGGCAGAGCGGCAGGCTGGCCATCTGGGCTTGCGGGCAATAAATTGTGATCGGTCAAAATATACTTAGGTGAAGACTGGACTGGGCGCTGCTGGCGCCCCTCAGGCGGGAACGTCGGGCACCAACTGCATTTTCAGCAAGGTGATGTGATCCTTCAATTGCAATTTGCGCTTTTTCAGGCGGCGCAGTTGCAGCTCGTCATGGTGACCATCGAGTATCAGCAACTCGATGACGGCATCGAGGTCACGGTGTTCCACGTTGAGTTCAATCAGGCGCCGCTCTATATGCTGTGCATCGCTCATGTGTTGCGTTCCAGGCAGTGTTGGTAACAGTGTTGGGAAACAGGCGCGCGCAGCGTACGCAGGCAGCCATGGGGCCGGCATCACCGGCAAGTGCGTAGTTTAACCTGCCGCGCGTGTTAGGGCACGCCATTTCCGGCATGCCCCCTGCGCGGCCGTCTTATTTGGCCGGCGGCACGGGCACTGGAACAGGCACGGCAGCGGCCGGCGTGCCGGCAGCTTCCGCGGCCGCCTTGGCCGCCTTGGCCTGCGCTTCGGCCTGGCGCTCGGCCAGCCGTTGCGCCACCCGCTTCTGGCGCGCCACGGCGTCGGCCTGCTTGCGCGCGTAAGCCGCTTCGCGGGCCGCGCGGCGCGGCGCTTCGGCCGCATCGTCGGCAGCCTGTTTCGCTACCTTTGCCGCGTGCTCCGCCTCGCGCTCGGCCACGCTCTTGCCTTGCGGCTTGGGTGGTTCCGGCTCGGGCGCGACCACTTTCACGGGCTTGGGCACGGCCGCGGCCCGCTGTTCGGCATCCAGGCGCGCATCTTCCTGCGTGCGCGCCAGGTCGATATCGCGCAGGCGCACGGACTCGGCCCGCTTGAAGTAGTTCGCTTCCGCGTCGATGGCGCGCAGGCGCACGAGGATCAGGCGGCGCTTTTCCTTGGCAGCGTCCAGGCAGTTATTCACGAAAAACTTGCTGTAGCATTCCAGTTCGCGCGCGGCAAACTCGTTTTCCGCCGCCTCGCGCTCGCTGGCTGACTGCTTCAGCTTGGCGTCCGCTTCTTCCACCGACAAGGTGGCGGGCACCTGCGGTACGCCCACTTCGTCCAGTGCCGCGACACCCTGGTGCGCGCAGGCGGACAATGCCAGGGCCAGGCCCAGCGCCGCTCCCAGCTTGTACATCGTATTTGCCATCATCTTCATTATCCCTGCCTCAAACGATCGCGTCGGCCGCGCCGCGCTGTTCTTTTTCCATGTATTCGCGCGATTGCATCTCGATGATACGCGAAACGGTACGGTGAAACTCGTTGGCCAGCATGCCGTTCGTGTACAGCTGGTCCGGCGCCACTTCGGCCGACATGATCAGCTTGACCTTCTGATCATAGAACACGTCGATCAGCCAGGTAAAGCGGCGCGCCTCGGACGACTGCGCCGCCGACATGGCCGGTATCCCGGACAATATCACCGTATGGAAGCGGCTGGCGATTTCCAGGTAGTCATTTTGCGAGCGGGGACCGCCGCACAGGGTGGCGAAATCGAACCAGATGATGCCGCCGGCGCGGCGCAGGCAATGGATTTCGCGGCTTTCGATGCGGATGCGCGCATCTTCGTCGGCCGTCTCGGCGATGCGCGTATAGGCGTCGCGCAAGGCCTTGTCGGTGGCCGCGCCCAGCGGCGTGTAGTAGCTTTCCACCTGTTCCAGCGCACGGCCCCGGTAATCGACGCCCGCGTCGACGTTCAGCACGTCGAGCTTTTCCTTCAGCAGCGCGATGGTCGGCAGCATGCGGTCGCGGTGCAGGCCGTCCGGATACAGCAGGTCCGGATCGTAATTCGAGGTCATGATGAAGGACACGCCATTGGCGAACAGGGCCGACAGCAGGTTGTACAGGATCATCGCGTCGGCGATGTCCGAGACGTGGAATTCATCGAAGCAGATCAAACGGTATTTCTTGGCGATGCGCTTGGCCACCTCGTCGAGCGGGTCGGCCACGCCTTTCAATTCATCGAGCTGCTGGTGCACGCCGCGCATGAATTCGTGGAAATGCAATCGCGTCTTGCGCACCAGGGGCACGACCGAGTAAAAACTATCCATCAGGAACGATTTACCGCGCCCCACCCCACCCCACATGTACACGCCCTTCGGCACGGCGGGACGGTTGAGCAGACGCTTGAAGGTACTCGAGCGCTGGCCCTTGTAGGCCACCCACTCGTCATAGCACAGCTGCAGGCGGTCGACCGCGCGCCGCTGGGCGGCATCGGCCTTGAAATCGCGCTTCTGCAACGCGTGCTGGTAAAACTCTTCAACGTTCATGGGATTCGATTCAACAGGGATTCTTGACATAGCGCAAACGGGCCGGCAAGGCAGAAACTGCTTTGCCGGCCCGCTGCGAAGTACTGTAGCGCTTAGAAGTTCAGCGTACGCTTATCGACGGCCAGTGCCGCTTCCTTGGTCGCTTCCGACAAGGATGGGTGGGCGTGGCAGATGCGCGCGATGTCTTCGGCCGACGCCTTGAATTCCATCGCCACGACGGCTTCGGAAATCAGTTCGGACGCCATCGGCCCGACGATGTGCACGCCGAGGATTTCATCGGTGGTCGCATCGGCCAGGAATTTCACCATGCCCGAGGTGTCACCCAGCGCGCGCGCACGGCCGTTGGCCATGAACGGGAAAGTGCCGGCCTTGTAGGCGATGCCTTCCGCCTTCAGGGTTTGCTCGGTCTTGCCGACCCACGCGATTTCCGGCGAGGTGTAGATCACCCAGGGAATCGTGTTGAAGTTGGTGTGACCGTGCTGGCCGGCGATACGCTCGGCCACGGCAACGCCTTCTTCTTCCGCCTTGTGCGCCAGCATCGGGCCGCGCACGACGTCGCCCACTGCCCACACGTTCGGCAGGTTGGTCTTGCAGTCGCCGTCGACGGCGATGAAGCCGCGCTCGTCCAGCTGCAGGCCGACCTTGTCGGCACCCAGGCCATTCGTGTTCGGCGTACGGCCGATCGAGATGATCAGTTTGTCGAACACGGCTTTTTGCGCTTCGCCCTTGGCGTCCACGAATTCCACGGTGACGTCTTTCTTGCCTGGCGTGATCGCACCGATCTTGCAACCGAGGTTGATCTTCAAGCCCTGCTTGGTGAACAGCTTCGACGCTTCCTTGGCGATCTGCTCGTCCACGGCGCCCAGGAAGACCGGCAGGCCTTCCAGCACGGTGACGTCGGAACCCAGGCGGCGCCAGACGCTGCCCATTTCCAGACCGATCACGCCGGCACCGATGACGCCCAGCTTGGCTGGTACGGCGTCGATGGCCAGTGCGCCCGTGTTCGACAGGATCAGTTTCTCGTCGAATGGTGCGCCCGGCAGTTCGCGCGCGTTCGAGCCCGTGGCGATGACCACGTGCTTGGCCGACAAGGTTTCGTTGGCTTCGCCCGTCACGCTGATTTCATACGCGCCAGCGGCGGCGGCAGCGAAAGCGGCGCGGCCGTGGAAGAAGGCGATCTTGTTCTTCTTGAACAGGTACAGGATGCCGTCGTTGTTTTGCTTGACGACCGTGTCTTTACGCTTGAGCATCTGGCCCAGGTTCAGCTTCAGGCCGGCGACATCGATGCCGTGCTCGGCGAAGCTGTGGCCCGCGTGTTCGAAATGCTCGGACGATTGCAGCAGCGCTTTCGACGGGATGCAGCCCACGTTGGTGCAGGTACCGCCGGGAGCGGCGCCGCCCTTGGCGTTCGACCACTCGTCGACGCAGGCGACGGAAAAGCCCAGCTGCGCTGCGCGGATGGCGGCGATGTAGCCGCCAGGGCCCGCACCGATGACAACTACGTCAAATTGTTTAGTACTCATGTTTTGTTATTCCAATCTCTTCGTCTGGTACGAAAATCCACAATAGAAGGTAAATCGCCACGCCGAAGCCGAAGGTCAATGTAAACAGGACAAAGACGAGGCGCCAGATCCACGCTTCCATGCCGGAAGCGCGGCCCAGGCCGCCGCACACGCCACCGAGCCAGCGGTCGTTGCGCGAACGGCGCAGGCGGTTGAATTCCTGCACCAGGTCGTTCGCGGGGCCGGCGGCGGCGCCGGACGTGCTGTCCGGCTTGTCCAGGTTGATATTGCTCAGGAGCTTGGCTTTCGCTTGCGCGAATTCCGCCTCGCTCAGGGCGCCCGCCAGGTGCAACTCGTGCAGACGCTTGATTTCTTCAGAGACGTTCATAGGAATCCTCTTTCATTGAGATCAGCCAGCTGCGTCTTCTGGCAAGGGGTATCAACTACATTGCCCCGGCGGCTACGCCGGGGGACTACGGTGCTTACAGGTCCAGCAGCAGGCGTGCAGGATCTTCCAGCGCTTCTTTCATCGCCACCAGGCCCAGGACGGCTTCGCGGCCGTCGATGATGCGGTGGTCGTAGGACATGGCCAGGTAGTTCATCGGACGCACCACGATCTGGCCGTTTTCGACAACGGCGCGGTCCTTGGTCGCATGCACGCCCAGGATAGCCGATTGCGGCGGGTTGATGATCGGGGTCGACAGCATGGAGCCGAAGGTGCCGCCGTTCGAGATCGAGAACGTGCCGCCCGTCAGGTCGTCCAGGGTCAGCTTGCCTTCCTTGGCTTTCGCGCCGAATTCACCGATTTTTTTCTCGATGTCGGCGATCGACAGCTGGTCCGCATTGCGGATGATAGGCACGACCAGGCCGCGTGGCGAACCGACGGCGATGCCGATGTCGAAGTAGCCGTGGTAAACGATGTCGTTGCCGTCAACGGAAGCATTGATGATCGGGTACTTTTTCAGGGCAGCGACGGCGGCCTTGACGAAGAAGGACATGAAGCCCAGCTTGACGCCGTGCTCTTTCTCGAACTTGTCCTTGTACTTGTTGCGCAGGTCGATGACCGGCTGCATGTTCACTTCATTGAACGTGGTCAGGATGGCGTTCGTCGATTGCGATTGCAGCAGGCGCTCGGCGATACGTGCGCGCAGGCGGCTCATCGGCACGCGCTCTTCCGGACGGTCGCCCAGGTTGGCGGCGGCCGGCGTGGCCACTTGCTGCAGCGCTGGCTTGGCAGCGGCTGGCGCCAGCGGCGCAACGGCAGGCTTGGCGGAAGCGGCCAGGGCGTCGCCCTTGGTCACGCGGCCATCTTTGCCGGAACCGGCGACGTCGCCAGCGGACAGGCCTTTTTCGGACAGGATCTTGGCGGCGGCAGGCATGGCGACATCGCCTTTGCTTGCAGCGGCAGGAGCCGAAGCGGTCGAAGCGTCTTGTGCAGCGGCAGCCAGGGCTGGTGCGGCAACGGCCGACACTTCCATCGGGCTGACCTTGGCCGAGCCGTCGGTGTCGATGATGGCGATGACTTCGCCGGCCACGACGGTGGCGCCGTTATCCTTGATGATCTGCACGATCACGCCAGCGGCAGGCGCTGGCAGTTCCAGCACGACTTTGTCGGTTTCGATATCGATCATGTTTTCGTCGCGCGCGACTGGCTCGCCGACTTTCTTGTGCCATGCCAGCAGGGTCGCTTCTGCAACCGATTCCGACAACTGGGGAACTTTGACTTCGATTTGTGCCATGTAAAACTCCGTTTATTTTGTTATTGCGGCGCCGTCCCTGCGTAGCAAGGACAGCGCTCCGTCATCATATACTGGTCGGGCGCCGCGCAAACCGCGCCGCGCCCCTTGTCCTGCCGCTTACTTGGTCAGGATAAAACCCTTCAGCTTCGAGAATGCCGTTTCCAGCAGGTCTTTTTGCTGGGCGTAGTGCTTGTCATAGTAACCGACAGCAGGCGACGCCGAAGCAGGACGGCCGGCGTAGGCCAGACGCTGACCCGATTCCAGGCCTTCGAAGATGTTGTGCTGGATCTGGAACCAGGCGCCCTGGTTTTGCGGCTCGTCCTGTGCCCAGACGACTTCGACCAGGTTCGGGAACTTCTTCAGTTCAGCAGCAAACGACTTGTGCGGGAACGGATACAGCTGTTCCAGGCGCACGATGGCCGTGTCGGTCTGGCCGCGTGTCTTGCGTGCGTTGACCAGGTCGTAGTAGACCTTGCCCGAGCAGGCGATGACGCGCTTGACCTTCTTGGCATCGATTTTGTCGTCGACTTCGCCGATGACGGTCTGGAAACCACCCTTGGCCAGGTCGGTCAGCGGCGAACCGGCATCCTTGTTGCGCAACAGCGACTTCGGCGTCAGGATGACCAGCGGCTTGCGGAACTGGCGCACCATCTGGCGGCGCAGCAGATGGAAGATCTGCGAAGCCGTCGTCGGCTGCACCACTTGCATGTTGTTGTCTGCGCACAGCTGCAGGAAGCGTTCCGGACGCGCGGACGAGTGCTCAGGACCCTGGCCTTCGTAACCGTGCGGCAGCATCATGACCAGGCCCGAAGCGCGGCCCCACTTCACTTCGCCGGAGCTGATGAACTGGTCGATCACCACTTGCGCGCCGTTGGCGAAGTCGCCGAACTGGGCTTCCCAGATCGTCAGGGTGTTCGGTTCGGCGGTCGAGTAGCCGTATTCGAAGGCCAGTACGGCTTCTTCGGACAGCACCGAGTCGATGACGGTGAACGGCGCCTGGTTGTCCGACACGTTTTGCAGCGGAATGTAGGTACCGGCATCCCAACGCTCGCGGTTCTGGTCATGCAGCACGGCGTGGCGGTGCACGAAGGTGCCGCGGCCGGCGTCCTGGCCCGTCAGGCGGATGGCGTAGCCGGACGATACCAGCGATGCGTAGGCCAGGTGTTCGCCCATGCCCCAGTCCAGGTTCATTTCGCCACGGCCCATGGTGCCGCGGTCGCCCAGTACTTTTTCCACCAGCGAGTGGACCTTGAAGTCTTCCGGCACGGTGGTGATGCGGGTGGCCAGGCGTTTCAGTTCCGTCATCGGCACGGCGGTGTCGGCCGAATCGGTCCATTTCTTGTTCAGGAACGGCAGCCAGTCGACGGCGTACTTGTTCTTGAAGTTCGAGATGACCGGATCGACGGTGTGCTTGCCGGCGTCCATGGCGTCGCGGAAAGCGGCTACCATCTTGTCGCCGCCATCGGCAGGGATCACGCCTTGCGCGACCAGTTTGTCCGCGTACAGCTTGCGGGTGCCTGGATGCTGGCCGATCTTCTTGTACATCAGCGGTTGCGTCAGTGCCGGCGTATCCTGCTCGTTGTGGCCCAGCTTGCGGTAGCAGATGATGTCGAGGACGATGTCCTTCTTGAATTCCATGCGGTAGTCGAGCGCGATCTGCGTCGCCAGTACCACGGCTTCCGGATCATCGGCATTGATGTGCAGGACCGGTGCTTCGATCATCTTGACGACGTCCGAGCAGTACAGGGTCGAGCGCGCATCGCGCGGGTCCGAGGTGGTGAAACCGATCTGGTTGTTGATCACGATATGCACCGTGCCGCCCGTATGGTAGCCGCGGGTTTGCGCCAGATTCAGCGTTTCCATGACCACGCCCTGGCCGGCGAAAGCGGCATCGCCGTGCACCAGGATAGGCAGCACTTGCGCGCCCTGCGCGTCGCCGCGGCGGTCCATGCGGGCCTTGACGGAACCTTCGACCACAGGGTTGACGATTTCCAGGTGCGACGGGTTGAACGCCAGCGACAGGTGGACCGGGCCGCCCGCAGTGGAGATGTCCGACGAGAAGCCTTGATGGTACTTCACGTCGCCGGCAGGCAGGTCGTCGCCATGCTTGCCTTCGAATTCTTCGAACAGTTCCTGCGGCGCCTTGCCCAGGGTGTTGACCAGCACGTTCAGGCGGCCGCGGTGGGCCATGCCGATGACGATTTCCTGCACGCCTTTTTCGCCGGCGCGCTGGATGGTTTCATCCATCGAGGCGATGAACGTTTCGCCGCCTTCCAGGGAGAAGCGCTTCTGGCCCACGTAACGGGTGTGCAGATAGCGTTCCAGGCCTTCAGCCGCGGTCAGGCGGTCGAGGATGTGGATTTTTTTCTCTGGGGTGAAATTCGGGGTGGAGCGGATCGCTTCCAGTTTCTCCTGCAGCCAGCGCTTTTCGGCCGGATCGGAGATGTACATGAATTCGGCACCGATCGAACGCGTGTAGGTATCGCGCAGATAGTTCAGCAGATCGCGCAGGGTGGCGGTCTCGGGGCCAAAATAGGTATTGCTGATGTTGAACACGGTGTCCATGTCCGCATCGGTGAAACCGTAGAAGCTCGGCTCCAGCTCGGGGATCATCGGACGTTCCTGGCGTTGCAGCGGATCCAGGTTTGCCCAGTGCGAACCGAGGTAGCGGTAAGCGGCGATCAGTTGCGTAGCAGCAACACGCTTGCGGCCCATTTCGGCATCGAAGGAAGCGGTCACTGTGCGGATCGGGCCTGCTTTTGCGCGCTCGGCGAACGAGGCGACGACGGAGGCATGCGCCACGTCAGGCTTGTTGGTGCCGTCGACTGCAGGCACGTGCTGCATCGCGTCGAAATAGGCGCGCCAGTTGTCCGGTACCGAACCTGGGTTATTGAGATACGCTTCGTACAGATCTTCCACGTACGGAGCATTCCCACCGAACAGGTAGGAGTTGGACGTAAATTGTTGCATCATATTGCTCACCTTTCTTCGCGCTTCGCGAGATTAGCGGGTTAATCTAACCTTCCGCGACACGGCCTGACCGGTTAGCGGATTGCACATCAAGTTGTGGGGGAAGGGCTTTTTTATTGCGCCAGCATTCTTCATACCGTCATTTAGAATAGCACGCGGTATTGTAACGCAACAACCGCTAGTTGAATTTTATTTGGCAAGCAAATGTAAGCTGTGTTGTTGATTTTCCCGGGCTTGCCAGCCTGTTATTGTTGCCCTTACGGCACTTCCCTGTCCCCGCCGGCGAGCCGCTTGCGCCCAACTGGTCTGCCAGGCAATGGCGCCGTCGCGATGGCCGCCAGCCAATCGGGATCGCCGGCAAACCATTCCACCAGGAAATCAAGCATGGTGCGCAGCAACGGCGACATGTGCCGGCGCGAGGTATAGATGCCGTAGATGCCCATGTCCTGCGGCTGATACGCGGGCAGGAGTTCCACCAGTTGCCCGCTGGCGATCAGCGGCGCGGCCGAGTAGCGCGGCTGCATGGCGATGCCGGCCCCCGCCACCGTGGCCACCAGCAGGACCAGCGACTCATTGGCCGACAGGCGGCCGCTGACGGGGACAGTAAGCGCTTCCCCGTCGTGCGTGAACTGCCACAGGCTCTTGCCGAAATACGTATAGGTCAGGCAGTTGTGCAGGGCCAGGTCTTCCGCCCGGCGCGGCGTGCCATGCGCGGCCAAATACGATGGTGCGGCGCACACCACGGAAGCGCAGCTGGCCAGCTGGCGCGCGATCAGGTTCGGCTCGAGCGCGTTCGTGATGCGGATCGCCAGGTCGATGCGCTGTTCCACCAGATTGACGGCGCGGTTCTCCATCTGCAGGTCGACGGCGGCGCGCGGGTAGCGCCGCAGGTAAGCGGTCACTGCCCCGGCCAATGCCGTCTGCGCCAGCGATTGCGAACAGGTAATGCGCAGCAAGCCGTGCGGCGTCTCGGCGCCTTCGGGCGACGTGACGGCCATGGCGCCGGCCACCTCCAGCATCTGCCGGCAGCGCGCCAGGGTGGCCTCGCCCGCATCCGTCAGGCTCAGGCGGCGCGTGGTGCGATGCAGCAGGCGCGCCCCTGCCCACTGCTCCATCTCGGCCAGGTAGCGCGTCACCATGGCGCGCGACATGTCGAGCGCTTCGCTGGCGGCCACCATGCTGCCGCGCTCGGCGATGGCGACAAACACTTGTGCGGCGGTGATGCGGTCCATCTGCAGCTCTCCAATGATTCGTTCGATTCATGCAACTAAGTATTGCAATCTACCCTATTTTCCCCGCCTGGTCGAAAGGATAATATGCGGCAGAGTATCTGATATCGAAAGAATAATATGCTTGCACGCGCCGCCCGCCCCTTCCGCACGCTGGACACCTTTCATCTGGATGTGCTGGGCCGCGCGCCATCGACTTCGCTGCTGCTGAGCGGCGTGGCCGATGCCATCCTCGTCAATGCCCAGTTCCTGCGCGACGATGCGGCGCAGTTAGCGCACACCATCGCCGCCAGCGGCAAGCGCCTGACCACCATCTATATCAGCGCCGCCGAACCGCAAGCGTATTTCGGCCTGGGCGTGCTGCAGCACGCCTTTCCGCAAGCCCGCATCCTCGCCAGCAGCGCCACGGTAGAGGCCATCCGCCGCCAGGCGGGCGCCAGGGTCGCCCACTGGGGCGGCATCCTCAAGCACAATGCGCCGCGCTGCATCGTCATGCCCCAGCCCTATGAGGGCAGCAGCCTGCAACTCGAGGGCCGGCACGTCGAACTGCACTGCCTGGTAGCAGCACTGAATTGAGGCGTAGGCTGCCTTACAAGGAGGCCAGGAAGCGCTCGTATTCCTGCGCGCTGCGCGCCAGCCGTTCGGCATAGCCCGCCTCCTTCGGCCCGTCTTCCGCGCCATAGAAGGCAAAGAAGCGGCGGTTGTCGGCACCGATGTATGCCAGGGTGACATCGAACGGCGCCAGCAGCTGCGCCAGGGTGACGTTCCACTTGCCTTCCGGCGTGAAGTCCTCCTGGCGGATGCCTGCCGTGACGGCCAGCGCCACCTTGCGGCCCTTGAAGGCGTCGCCGCCCGTGCCGTAGGCCCAGCCATACGCCAGCACGTCATCGAGCCACCGCTTCAGCAGGGGCGGACAGTTGAACCAGTAGACGGGGAATTGCAAGATCACATTGGCGTGCGCCTCCACCAGCGCCTGCTCGCGCGCCACATCGATGTGCCCGTCCGGATAGGCCTCGTGCACATGGTGGATGGTGTAGCGCTCGGGATACTGCGCCAGCTCCTGCAGCCAGCGCTTGTTGGCCACCGAGGTGGCGATGGAGGGATGGAAGACGATAACGAGAGTTTTCATGAGGCTGCTTTCCTGAGTATGGGATGGGCGCGCCGGGCCCGCATTCGCAGGAAAACAGGCAAGCCGGTACCCTGCCCCCAGGCGCGCGGTCGCGCCTTCAGGGGCAGAAACAGCATAGCCATAGCGAGTACTTTTCACAAGTACGCACATTTACTACTCATACAGTAAGAAAAGTAAGTTGCACGAGCGCAGAAAGCCCTTCAGTGGCATGCGCATGCGGATCAGCCTGGCTGGTGCTGCTCGCCCCATTCGCACAGGGTATTGAGCACGGGAATCAGCGATGCGCCCTTGCTGGAGAGGAAATACTCAACCTTGGGCGGCACCTGCGGATATTCCTTGCGAACGATCAGCGCGTCGGCTTCCAGCTCCTTCAGGACGACGCTGAGGGTCTTGAAGGCGATGCCGCCGAGATGGCGCTTCAGTTCGTTATGCCGCAGCACGGTGTTTCCCGCCAGCGCGTACAGGATCAGCATCTTGTATTTGCCGCCGATCAGCGACAGGGTGTAGCCAAAGCCCGTGTCGCCCAGGGCCACGCCGCTGGGGGCGCATATGTCTTCGTTCATTGCGTTGTACTTCCTGTTGATCCAGGGCCCGAGCATAACAGCCCGGCAGCCTGCCGTTGCAACGCCCGATAAAACGCGCATAAAAAAAGCGAGCCCGGAGGCTCGCTTTTACGCACCGGACCGCAAGGTCCGGCAAGGATGCGGCGGCTTGACTTAAGCGCGCTTGTCCAGTGGCAGTACTTCGCGGGTCGTCGAACCGACGAACAGCTGGCGTGGACGGCCGATTTTTTGCTCTGGGTCGGCGATCATTTCGTTCCACTGGGCGATCCAGCCGATGGTGCGGGCCATGGCGAAGATACCGGTGAACAGCGAGACAGGGATGCCCAGCGCCGATTGCACGATGCCCGAGTAGAAGTCGACGTTCGGGTACAGTTTGCGCGACACGAAGTAGTCGTCGTTCAGTGCAATCTTTTCCAGTTCCATCGCCAGCTTGAACAGCGGGTCGTCTTGCAGACCCAGTTCTTGCAGCACTTCGTAGCAGGTTTCACGCATCAGCTTGGCGCGTGGGTCGAAGTTCTTGTACACGCGGTGGCCAAAGCCCATCAGCTTGACGCCGGAGTTCTTGTCCTTGACTTGCTCGATGAAGGCAGGGATGTTCTCGACGGTGCCGATTTCCTTCAGCATGTTCAGTGCCGCTTCGTTGGCGCCGCCGTGGGCAGGGCCCCACAGGCAGGCGATACCGGCAGCGATACAGGCGAACGGGTTGGCGCCCGACGAACCGGCCAGACGGACGGTCGAGGTCGAAGCGTTTTGCTCGTGGTCTGCGTGCAGGATCAGGATGCGGTCCAGGGCGCGCACCAGCACGTCGTTGACCTTGTACTCTTCGCACGGATTGGCAAACATCATGTGCATGAAGTTGGCGCTGTACGACAGGTCGTTGCGTGGGTACACGAACGGCTGGCCGACCGAGTACTTGTAGGTCATGGCGACCAGGGTAGGCATCTTGGCGATCAGGCGGATGGCCGACACTTCGCGGTGACGCGGGTCGTTGATGTCCAGCGAGTCATGGTAGAACGATGCCAGCGCGCCGACGGTGCCCACCAGGACCGACATCGGATGCGCGTCGCGGCGGAAGCCACGGAAGAAGAATTGCATCTGTTCGTGCACCATCGTGTGCTTGGTGACGGTATCGACGAACTTGGCTTTTTGCGCTGCGTTCGGCAATTCGCCGTTCAGCAGCAGGTAGCACGATTCCATGAAGTCGGCGTTGACGGCCAACTGTTCGATCGGGTAACCGCGGTACAGCAGCTCGCCCTTGTCGCCGTCGATGTAGGTGATCGACGAGTTGCAGGCGGCCGTCGACATAAAGCCTGGGTCGTAGGTGAACTTGCCGCTACCGGCGTACAGTTTGCGGATGTCGATGACGTCCGGGCCAACCGTGCCTTTGTAGATTGGAAATTCAAGCGATGGGCTGCCATCGGAGAACGACAGGGTAGCTTTTGTGTCAGAGATATTCATGGGCTCTTCCTTCTCGGGAGTGAGTCGAAATTAAAATCAAAAATTCTGGCTGCAATTCGCACCGCAATTCGGCAGTGCTACAGCGCGCCACTCGCACCGTTTGCAATATATCGCCCAGGCGTCTAGGCAATGCGCAGTCGTTGCAGCAGTGCGCGCACATGCGGCAGATCGACTTCGCCTTCCGGCTCTTTACGGGCCAGTACCAGATCCATTAACGCATTGTCCGATAAATCCAGCAAACGCGTCAGCGCGTCAACTTCTTCATCGGTCAATTCGGTTTCATACGCATCGAGAAAACGGGTCAGGATAATGTCGTTTTCCAGCAGGCCACGGCGTGAACGCCAGCGCAGGCGGGCGCGATTGGCCGGGTCGGCCTGATGCGAGGACAAAATTGATTCTGTCATTTGGTTTACCACTTTACGTGTGCCTTGCGGCACGGTGCTGCTTTGCAGGCGCCGCCTGCAGGCAAGAGAGGATACCCTCTTCCCGCAAACGGCGCCCGGCGGACGCGATCAGGAGAATCAGATCGCGCGGCGGACCATCAATTCCTTGATCTTGCCAATCGCCTTGTTCGGGTTCAAGCCTTTCGGGCAGACGTCGACGCAGTTCATGATCGAATGGCAGCGGAACAGGCGGTACGGGTCTTCCAGGTTGTCCAGACGCGCGCCCGTGGCTTCGTCGCGCGAATCGGCGATGAAGCGGTAGGCTTGCAGCAGGCCGGCCGGGCCGACGAACTTGTCCGGATTCCACCAGAACGACGGGCACGACGTGGAGCAGCATGCGCACAGGATGCACTCGTACAGGCCATCGAGTTCTTCGCGCTGTTCCGGCGACTGCAGGCGCTCTTTTTCAGGCGGGATCGAGTCGTTGATCAGGAAAGGCTTGATCGAATCGTACTGCTTGAAGAATTGCGTCATGTCGACGATCAGGTCGCGGATGACCGGCAAACCTGGCAACGGACGCAGCACGATAGGCTCGGACAGCTCGTTCAGGTTGGTCGTGCATGCCAGGCCGTTCTTGCCGTTGATGTTCATCGCGTCCGAACCGCACACGCCTTCGCGGCACGAGCGGCGCAGGGCCAGCGAGTCATCGACGTCCGCCTTGATGCGCTGCAGCGCGTCGAGCAGCATCTTGTCGGTGTCTTTCAGTTCGACCGTCAGGTCTTGCATGTACGGCTTGGCATCCTGGTCAGGATCGTAGCGGTAGATTTTGAATTTGAGAGTGCGTGCCATGGTATAGCCTTAGAAAGTACGTGGTTTCGGTTTGAAGGTATCAACCGTCAGCGGCTTGGTCACGACTGGCTTGTATTCCAGTCGGTTGCCTTCCGAATACCACAGAGTGTGCTTCATCCAGTTGTCGTCGTCACGTTGCGGATGGTCGTCCTGGGCGTGGGCGCCGCGCGATTCCTTGCGGGCTGCTGCCGAAACGATGGTCGCTTTCGCCGTTTCGATCAGGTTGTCCAGCTCCAGCGCTTCCACGCGGGCCGTGTTGAAGACCATCGATTTATCCTTGAAGGAGACGTGCTTGCGGCGCTCGTCGAGCTTCATGATTTCTTCGACGCCCTTGTTCAGCATCTCGTCGGTACGGAACACGCCGCAGTACTTCTGCATCGTTGCGCGGATGTCGTTCGCCACGCCCTGCACGGTTTCCGTGCCGGTCGAGTTTTCCAGGCGCTGCAAGCGGCCCATGGCAAAGTCGGCTGCATCGGCTGGCAAAGGCTTGTTTTCCTTGGCTTTCAGGCCGCTGTTGACGATGTGGTTGCCGGCCGCGCGGCCGAAGACCACCAGGTCCAGCAGCGAGTTCGTGCCCAGGCGGTTGGCGCCGTGCACGGAGACGCAGGCGCATTCGCCGATCGCGTACAGGCCGTTGACGACTTTCGCCGAATTATCCGGACCGGTCGGGGTGACGACCTGGCCGTGGATGTTCGTCGGGATACCGCCCATCTGGTAGTGAATCGTCGGCACGACAGGAATCGGTTCCTTGGTGGCGTCGACGTTGGCGAACTTGTGGCCGATTTCCAGGATCGATGGCAGGCGCTTGGCGATGGTGTCGGCGCCGATATGGCGCAGGTCCAGCATCACGTGATCCTTGTTCGGACCGCAGCCGCGGCCTTCCTTGATTTCCTGGTCCATCGAACGCGACACGAAGTCGCGCGGCGCCAGATCCTTCAGGGTCGGCGCATAGCGCTCCATGAAGCGTTCGCCTTCGCTATTGATCAGGATGCCGCCTTCGCCGCGCACGCCTTCGGTGATCAATACGCCCGCGCCGGCCACGCCGGTCGGGTGGAACTGCCAGAATTCCATGTCCTGCAGCGGCAGGCCGGCGCGTGCCGCCATGCCCATGCCGTCGCCGGTATTGATGAACGCATTCGTCGACGCGGCGAAGATACGGCCTGCGCCGCCCGTTGCCATGACCGTCGTCTTTGCTTCCAGGATCATGCATTCGCCCGTTTCCATTTCCAGCGCCACAACGCCGATCACGTCGCCGTCGGCGTCACGGATCAGGTCGAGTGCCATCCATTCGACGAAGAAGTGCGTACGGGCGCGCACGTTGCGCTGGTACAGGGTGTGCAACAGGGCGTGACCGGTACGGTCGGCTGCCGCGCAAGCGCGCTGCACCGGCTTTTCGCCGAAGTGGGCCGTGTGGCCGCCGAATGGACGCTGATAGATGGTGCCGTCAGGGTTGCGGTCGAATGGCATGCCGAAGTGTTCCAGCTCGTACACGACTTTCGGTGCTTCGCGGCACATGAATTCGATGGCATCCTGGTCGCCCAGATAGTCGCCGCCCTTGACGGTGTCGAACATGTGCCAGAACCAGTTGTCTTCGGCCATGTTGCCGAGCGACGCGCCGATACCGCCCTGCGCCGCAACGGTGTGCGAGCGGGTCGGGAAGACTTTCGAGAGGACGGCGACGTTCAAGCCGGCTTCAGCCAGTTGCAACGACGCGCGCATGCCGGAACCGCCGGCGCCAACGATCACCGCGTCAAAGCGGCGGGTAGGGATTGCAGATTTATATGCTGCCACGATTACACACTCCAGAGTATCTGTACCGTCCAGCCGGCACAAGCGATCAACCACAGCATGGTGGCAATTTGCAGGGTCAGACGGAGGCCAGCGCTTTTCACGTAGTCCATCCAGATGTCGCGTACGCCGACCCATGCGTGGTAGAACAGGGCGACGAAGGTCACCAGGCTGAACAATTTAAACCACTGCTGTGCGAACAGACCGGCCCAGCCTTCATAGCTGAAGTTGCTGCCAGTCAAGAAAGAAATAAGCAGGATGGCAACATATGCCACCATGACGATGGCGGTGACGCGTTGCGCCAGCCAGTCGCGCAAGCCGTAATGGGCACCGACGACGAGGCGTTTCGGTCCGATATTATTGTCTGCCATGTTTAAAATACTCCAAACAGTTTCAAAGCGACCAGGGCCGTCAACACCAGGCTCACGACCAGCACGGACGACGCGGTCTTGCGTGCCGAATCTTTTTCGATGGCAACGTGCACATCCATGAACAGGTGACGGATACCGGCGCAGAAGTGGTGCAGGAAGGCCCAGACCAGACCCAGGGTGATCAGCTTGACGAACCAGTGCGAGGCGATGCCCTGGAAGTAGGCGTAGGACATCTCGGAACGCAGGCTCAGTTCCAGCATGTACAGGATGCACGGCAGCAAGGCGAAAATGATGAAACCGCTGATGCGATGCAGGATCGAGACGATGGCGCCGACAGCCATGCGGTAGTTCGACAATTCGGTAACATGAATGTTACGGAATTGCGGCCGTTCTTTTTTTGGTACTTCTCTTACGGCTTCAGACATAACAAAAACCTCCCCTTTGAATTTCAACTAAATATTGAAGCCGCGATTTTCGCCGATTTTCGCAACCCATACCAATATCTATTGTTACATATAACCAAAATGGTTTTTTACTACAAAATACCGCGCTACTTTCCGTAGTTCACGTAATTTAATTACAGAATCGCCGGCAAAGCACGGCCCGCCGGGGCTGGCCATGCTGTCGCTGCGCTTTCTGTTGTCTCCGTTGCCCGCCTTGCGGCAGGCATCTTGCAAGCGATGCACTTCAGTTTTGCTGCTTGTTCGGGCGCCCGCAGACGCCCCGCCGCTTCAACTGAGTTCATTCTGATAATGATGACGACTGGTCAGGTACAGGCCCCGGCGCAGTTCGACCGGCTTGTCGCCGTAGGTAAACGACACGCGCTCGGAACTGAGCAAGGGCGTGCCGAGGTCGATATTCAGGAGCTGCGCGGCGCCCGCATCGGCGCACACGGCGCGGATCTGCTCGGACGCGCGGATCATGCGCGTGCCAAATTCCGTTTCAAACAGGCCATACATGGGCCCTTTGTATTCCACCAGGCGCTCGGCCGTGAGGCCCTTGAAGATCAGGCCGGGCAGCCACAGCTCCTCGACGATGGTGGGCACGCCGTCGAAATACTGTACGCGCTTGATGAAGATGACGGCGTCGCCCGATTTCAGGTCCATCAGGCGCGCCACGTCGGCCGGCGCGCGCACGCGCTTGACTTCGATAAACTTGCTTTCCGGATAATGCGGCACGCCTTCGTCCGGCACCAGGCGCAGGAAGCGGAAATGCGCGCGCGCCTCATGATGGGTGGAAACGAAAGTGCCCTTGCCCTGGCGGCGCATGACGAGATTCTCGGCGGCCAGTTCATCGATGGCCTTGCGCACCGTGCCCTGGCTGACCTTGAAACGGCCGGCCAGCTCGACTTCGCTGGGGATCAGTTCGCCCGGCTTCCATTCGCCCGATTGCAGGCTCTGCGTAATGAGCGCCTTGATCTGCTGGTACAGGGGACTGAAGGTGGGCGAAGCGCTAGCGACGGGCAGCGCCGCCGCAGTGGTATTGGTGCCGGCCACCACGGCGGCAGGGGCATTGGCCGCTGCGGCGACGGGCGTGGCCGGGGTGCCCGCGGTCGGACTGACCGCCCCGCTTGCAGCAGTGGCATTGTTGGTCAGATTGGACGAGGCGGAATTCATAGTCCGACATTTCAACACAAATCACTGCCCGCGTCCAGTAAAACACACGTAGTTATCTGTCTTATATAAGACATAAGATATGATTGACAGATACAGATCGGAGGCCTAAACTGCCCTCGATAAAACTTGTGAGCCAGCGTTTTATGTTGTCGGCCAGCCACTCTGGTCTCGTGCAGCACAAGCGTGACGGCAGCGTACACCAGCAATTCGGTGGCGCGGGCCGGTTTTGGTATCATTATAGTTTTTCCGGATAAGCGTAAGCCCAGCTTCAAGCCCGTTTTCTTTCCCATTTTTGGAGATTCATCATGGCTAAAACCCCAATGCGTGTTGCAGTGACCGGCGCCGCCGGCCAGATCGGCTACGCCCTGTTGTTCCGCATCGCCAATGGCGACATGCTCGGCAAAGACCAGCCTGTCATCTTGCAACTGCTTGAAATCCCGGACGAAAAAGCCCAGAAGGCGCTCAAGGGCGTGATGATGGAAATCGACGACTGCGCATTCCCGCTGCTGACGGAAATGACCGCCCACTCCGATCCGCTGACCGCATTCAAGGATGTCGACGTGGCCGTCTTGGTGGGCGCGCGTCCACGCGGCCCAGGCATGGAACGCAAGGACCTGCTGGAAGCGAACGCACAGATCTTCACGGTACAAGGCAAGGCGCTCGACGCCGTCGCTTCGCGCAATGTCAAGGTACTGGTGGTCGGCAACCCTGCCAACACCAACGCCTACATCGCCATGAAATCGGCACCATCGCTGCCGGCGAAAAACTTCACCGCCATGCTGCGCCTGGACCACAACCGCGCGCTGTCGCAAGTCGCTGCCAAGACCGGCACCGCCGTGAAAGACATCGAGAAGCTGACCGTCTGGGGCAACCACTCGCCAACCATGTACGCCGACTACCGCTTCGCCACCGTGAACGGCAAGGCTGTCAAGGACCTGATCAACGACCAGGAATGGAACGCCAACACCTTCCTGCCGACCGTCGGCAAGCGCGGCGCGGCCATCATCGAAGCGCGCGGCCTGTCATCGGCAGCGTCGGCAGCGAACGCCGCCATCGACCACATCCATGACTGGATGCTGGGCACCGCCGGCAAGTGGACCACCATGGGCGTTCCTTCGGATGGCTCGTATGGCATCCCTGAAGGCACCGTGTTCGGCTTCCCGGTCACCACCGACAACGGTGAGTACACCATCGTTCAAGGTCTGGAAATCGATGCATTCTCGCAAGAGCGCATCAACCTGACCCTGAAAGAACTGACCGAAGAGCGCGAAGGCGTGAAACACCTGCTGGCCTAAGTCCAGTCCTGGCGGCGCGGCACAGACGTGCCGCCCGCTACGCAGGCCGCTACGCGCATGGCGCGGCGCGGCCTGTGCGGCCCGACTGTTTATCAAGTAGTTTTTACCTGCAGAAATGCCTTAAGCATGCACCCTTCCGAGGTTTTATTCCAAGGCAAACGCCAGCCGCTGTTGCTCGCCGCTTGCGACCACTACGCCGGCTCCGAAAAGCTGATGCGTAAATCGATTGCTTTGCAACAAGAGCTTGGCCCCCTGTTCGACATCACGTTCGACTGCGAAGACGGCGCCAGCGCCGGCAATGAAGAAACCCACGCCCACATGATCGCCGGCCTGCTGGCCAGCGACGAGAACCAGTTCAACCGCATCGGCGTGCGCGTGCACGACGTCGACAGCCCGTTTTTCGCGCGCGACGTGGAAATCATCTGCGGCGCCGCCAGCCGCCTGGCCTATATCGCCGTGCCGAAGGTGGGCGGCGTGCAGGATGCCATGCTGGCCATCGACCTGATCAACCTGCACGCGCGCCGCGCCGGCCGCGACAACCTGCCCGTGCACATCCTGATCGAGACGCATGGCGCGCTGCGCGACGCCTACGCCATCGCCGCCCTGCCCCAGGTCGAATGCCTGTCCTTCGGCATCATGGATTTCGTGTCGGCCCATTACGGCGCCATTCCCGCCGCCGCCATGCGCACGCCGGGCCAGTTCACGCACCCGCTGGTGGTGCGCGCCAAGCTGGAAGTGGCCGCCGCCTGCCACGCGCACGGCAAGGTGCCGTCGCATAACGTGACGACGGACGTGCGCGATTCGGCCGTGGTGGCAAACGACGCCCAGCGCGCGACGGCCGAGTTCGGCTACACGCGCATGTGGAGCATCCACCCGGACCAGATCAAGCCCATCATCAAGGCCTTCACGCCGCGCCTGTCCGAAGTCAACGAGGCCAGCAACATCCTCAATGAAGCGCTGCGCGCCAACTGGGGACCGATTGCGCAAAATGGCCGCTTGCACGACCGCGCCAGCTACCGATATTATTGGACCGTTTTGCAACGCGCCAAACTGGCAGGCCTGGGCCTGCCCGAGGCGGCCGCTGCATTATTGAACGCGCTGCCTACCAGCACCACTGAAAACTGACAGGAATTACACGATGTCCATCTCCAAATTAGCAATTGCCTGCAGCGTCGCGCTGGGCGCCATGACCCTCACGCTGGCGCCAGCCAGCTTCGCCGCCACGGACACCAAGGAAGCGGCAAACGCCAAGGCGGTCAAGACGGCCAAGGCCAAGCCGAAAGCCAAGACCACCAAGGCCAAGGCGGCCGCCAAGGAAGCGCATCCGCTGGCCATGTCGGTGGTCGACAAGGAAGAGTCCGATGAACCGGATACGGCAGGCTCCGCCTCCACCGACTTCAATTGTGAACTTGGTAACAAGATTACCATCTACACCAATGCGACTGACGACAAACACATCGCCCTGCGCTGGAAGAAGCGCCTGCACCGCCTGAGCCGCGTGGGCACCACCACCGGCGCCAACCGCTTCGAGAACCGCTTGTACGGTCTGGTCTGGATCGGCATCCCGGCCAAAGGCATGCTGCTCGACTCCAAGCAAGGCCGCCAGCTGGCCAACGAATGCAAGGATGCGGAGCAAGCCAAGCCGGCGGCAGTGGTGGAAGCCCCGCCATCGCTGGGCGTGCTGCCGGCGACCGGCGGCTGATGTGAGCAGCAAGGGCCTCTTCGGGGGCTCAGTCATGTTTTGTAATTTGAATAATCAATAAATAGACGATACCCAACAAGGAGAGGTCATGTCCCGCAACACTCTGAACACGCTCAAGGACTTTAATATTTCGGATAGCAAGAAGGGCAAGCTGTACTCCCTGCCTGCGCTGGAAAAAAGCCTGGGCATCAATGTCTCCCGCCTGCCAGTGTCGATTCGCATCGTGCTCGAATCGGTATTGCGCAACTGCGACGGCAAAAAAGTCACCGAAGAACACGTCAAGCAATTGGCGAGCTGGGGCCCGACCGCCGAGCGCACCGACGAGATCCCGTTCGTAGTGGCGCGCGTCGTGCTGCAAGACTTTACCGGCGTACCGCTGCTGGCCGACCTGGCCGCCATGCGCAACGTGGCCGCCAAGATGGGCATCAACGCGAAGAAAATCGAACCGCTGGTGCCGGTCGACCTGGTGGTCGACCACTCGGTCACCATCGATCACTACCGCGAAAAGAAAGCGCTGGACCTGAACATGAAACTGGAATTCTCGCGTAACAACGAGCGCTATCAGTTCATGAAATGGGGCATGCAGGCATTCGACACCTTCGGCGTCGTGCCGCCAGGCTTCGGCATCGTCCACCAGGTCAACCTGGAATACCTGGCGCGCGGCGTGCACCACGCAGGCAAGAAAGCCGGCGACGTGTACTACCCTGACACCCTGGTCGGCACCGACTCGCACACCACCATGATCAACGGCATCGGCGTGGTCGGCTGGGGCGTGGGCGGCATTGAGGCGGAAGCGGGCATGCTGGGCCAGCCGGTCTACTTCCTGACGCCAGACGTCATCGGCGTGAACCTGTCGGGCGCGCTGCGCGAAGGCTGCACCGCCACCGATCTGGTCCTGACCATCACCGAATTGCTGCGCAAAGAGAAAGTCGTCGGCAAGTTCGTCGAATTCTTCGGCGACGGCACGGAATCGCTGACCCTGACCGACCGCGCGACGATCGCCAACATGGCACCGGAATACGGCGCGACCATGGGCTTCTTCCCAGTCGACGAAGCCACCATCGACTACTTCAAGGGCACCGGCCGCAGCAAGGCTGAAATCGCCGCGTTCGAAGGCTACTTCAAGGCGCAAAACCTGTTCGGCGTGCCAAAAGCCGGCGACATCGACTACACCCGCGTGGTGGAACTGAACCTGGCGTCCGTCGCTCCGTCGCTGGCCGGCCCGAAACGCCCGCAAGACCGTATCGAAATCGGCAACGTGAAAGCCAACTTCGCCGAGCTGTTCGCCAAGCCGACGACGGAAAACGGCTTCAACAAGAACCCGGCCGACCTGGCTGCCGTGTACGAAACGACGAACGGCGTGAAAGTGTCGAACGGCGACGTGCTGATCGCCGCGATCACCTCGTGCACCAACACCTCGAACCCGAGCGTGATGCTGGCTGCCGGCCTGCTGGCCAAGAAAGCCGTGGAAGCGGGCCTGAAAGTCGCTCCGCACATCAAGACCTCGCTGGCTCCTGGCTCGCGCGTCGTCACCGAGTACCTGACGGCTGCCGGCCTGCTGCCGTACCTGGAAAAACTGGGCTTCGGCGTGACCGCCTACGGCTGCACCACCTGTATCGGCAATGCGGGCGACCTGACGCCTGAAATGAACGCCGCCATCGCCGCCAACGACATCGTCGCATCGGCCGTGCTGTCGGGCAACCGCAACTTCGAAGCGCGCATTCACCCGAACATCCGCTCGAACTTCCTGGCCTCGCCACCGCTGGTCGTCGCTTACGCCATCGCCGGCAACATGACACGCGACCTGATGACGGAACCAGTCGGCAAGGGCAAGGGCGGCAAGGACATCTACCTGGGCGACATCTGGCCGACCTCGGCTGAAGTCTCGGCCATGATGAAGTTCGCCATGAACGCCAAGGTGTTCAAGGACAACTACGCAGACGTCAAGGGCGCGCCAGGCAAGCTGTGGGAGAAAGTCACCACCGTGTCCGGTCAAGTCTACAACTGGCCGAAATCGACCTACATCGCTGAACCACCGTTCTTCGACAACTTCTCGATGACGCCAGCGGCCGTGGCCACCGGCATCGAAGGCGCGCGCGCACTGGGCGTGTTCGGCGATTCCATCACCACCGACCACATCTCGCCAGCCGGTTCGATCCAGGAAAACGGTCCTGCAGGCAAATGGCTGAAGGAAAACGGCGTCCTGAAAGCGGACTTCAACTCCTACGGCTCGCGTCGCGGCAACCATGAAATCATGATGCGCGGCACGTTCGCCAACGTGCGTATCAAAAACCGCATGATCCCTGCCAAGGCAGACGGTTCGGCAGTCGAAGGCGGCATCACGATTCACCAGCCTTCCGGCGAAGAAATGTCGATCTACGACGCAGCGATGAAATATGTTGCTGAAGGCACGCCAACCATGGTCTTCGGCGGCGAAGAGTACGGCACGGGCTCGTCGCGCGACTGGGCAGCCAAGGGTACCCAGCTGCTGGGCGTGAAAGCCGTGATCACCCGTTCGTTCGAGCGCATCCACCGCTCGAACCTGGTGGGCATGGGCGTGCTGCCGCTGCAATTCATCGGCGACGACAGCGTGCAAACCCTGGGCATCACCGGCAATGAAACCTTCGACCTGAAAGGCCTCGAAGGCGAAATCAAGCCACAGCAACTGGCCACCCTGGTCATCCACCGCGCCGACGGCACCAGCGTCGACGTGAAAGTGCTGCTGCGCATCGATACGCCGATCGAAGTCGATTACTACAAGCATGGCGGTATCCTGCCATTCGTGTTGCGTCAACTGCTGGCCGAGTAATCAGCCCAGCCGTGAGGCAAGATAAAAGCGCCGGTTCCGACCGGCGCTTTTTTTCGTCCCTGCACCCTGTTTTTCCTTGAAATTTCGACTATCGGCATGATCTAGGGACAGCTTACGTATTGCGTGCGGCCGAATCCTCTACAATACGGTTATAAGGGTTTATCATTGTTTGACTGATCCATTTTTTTCACTTTCCGAGACTCTTATCCCGCTATGCGTCGTCCTTCCAAAGATTCATCCCATAAACTGACTGCCGACAGCCAGCGCCTGGTCACCTTTGCCCAGGCGATCGTACAGGCAGCCAGCCGTCTCGAAGAGCGGTCCTGGGAACACAGCCTGGATACGCAGCTCCAGAAATTACTCAAAACCGGCCACCAGGACACCATCGACAACACCCTGGGCAGCCTGTTCAAGGAAGACTTGAACGCCTACGACGTGCTGATGGACTGCGTTGAAGCCGTCAGCGAATCGACCGTCATGGTGCACGACGACGTGCGCTACGACGCCCTGCTGGTGGCCGTGCCCATCCTCGCGTGGACGCGCTTTTCCATCGCCTCCGGCCCCATGGCCGGCGACGCGCACGGCGTATTGTCCGCGCACTTTGCCGCCCATTTGCTGGCCGACGGCACGAAGATGGCCATGGCGCCGACCCTGTATTCGATCGACCAGTTGCCGCGCAGCCATGTCGAAACCTATGCCAAGACACAGAAGCTGGCGCAGGCCGCGCTGAAAGGCACGGCCGTCAAGCCTTCAAGCAAGGAAGCGGAAACGGCGCCTTTCCTGGCCGACACGCGCTACCTGCTGGTGGCCGTGGTGGCGCCCGCCGGCGCGCCGCTGTTCCGCTGGCAAACGCCGGCCAGCCAGCTCGACTTCATCGCCGAGCGCAGCGCTGCCCTGGAGCAATGGCGCACGCAGGCGACGCCGACGATTGCCCGGCTGCTGCCCGGCTGCGGCCTGGAATTGCTGCTGCCGGAAGCGTACTACGTGGCCTGCCGCGAAGCGGACAAGCTGATACGCCCCGTCTCCGTGCGCGCCGCCGTGCATTACCTGACGCACACCCTGGCCATCGAGCCGTCGGAACTGCGCGCCGTCATCGCCGGCTTCGGCGAGGAAGCGGCCGACGGCCAGGTGGACGAGTACCGCATCGCCTTCACCCTGCGCCAGGCGCCGGACGTCATCTACGGCATCGTCTGGCCTTTGTACGGCCAGGAAGACGAGGATGGCACGCCGATCGAAGGCCTGATCCAGGTGGGCATCGCCGCGCTGGACAAACAGAAGACGCCCGTCGATGAAATCATCGAGCACCTGAACGCCGCCGGCGTGACGCAGATCAAGCGTCACGCGGAACGTTTTGTCGGTGAATACTGCGACGATTGCGGCGCGCCCCTGTTTGCCGACCCCGTGGGCGAGCTGGCGCATGCGGAAATGCCGGAAGATACGCCGCAAGGTACCGAGCATTTCCATTGATCTGATGACACGCTCTTCAAACCTACTGCGCAGCCCGCTCTCGGGTCGGCGTTACTCACGGTACTCAACCCGATATCGGGCTTGCTCGCTACGGTTTGAAGAGGTGTCGATAGGTTGACGACAAGACGTTCAAAGAAAAAAAGGCGGAACCCCAGTTCCGCCTTTTTCATTTCAACAAGCCTTTTGACGCCTCGTCACCACTGTGAAAACGGGTGGCGGATCAGATTCGCATTGTAGTAGCGCGCATCGCCCGACACTTCCGCGCCGACCCAGTCGGGCTTCTCGAACGGCTGGTCTTCCGAGGCCAGTTCGATCTCGGCCACCACCAGGCCGGCATTGGCGCCCAGGAACTCGTCGACTTCCCACACCATGCCCGCGTGTTCGATGCGGTGGCGGTATTTTTCGATCAGCGGCTGTTCGCACAGGCCGTCGAGCAGTTCGGCCGCGTCGGCCAGCGGGATCGGATACTCCCACTCGCCCCGCGTCGCGCCCACGTTCGCGCCCTTGATAGTCAGCATCGCCTGCTCGCCTTCGATGCGCACGCGCACCACGCGCTCGCGCGCCGACGACAGATAGCCCTGGCGCAGCAGCACCGCCTGCCCCAGGCCGCGCCAGGCGTCGCCGGCCAGCAGGAATTTACGCTCGATCTCGATACCCATGAACAACGCCGATCAGTCCAGCGACAGCAGGATAGGCTGCAGCATGGCCGCGCCCAGGGCCGCGCTGCGCGCGCCGTTCCAGCCGACGGCCGGATCCGGCAAGTCCGCGTTTTCCTTGAACGGCATTTCCAGGGTCAGCGCCAGGCAGCCGAAGTGGTGGCCGATGTATTTCGACGCCAGGGTCAGCATGTCGGACTTGTACTTGCTGGCCGCGTAGCCGAACTTGTCCTGGAAGTCGGGGCTGGCCTGCTTGTAGCGCTCGATGAAGGCCTTCTGGTGCGCCGCTTGCTCTGGCGTAAAGTTTTCCAGCATTTCGTTGCCGGCCACAAAGTTGTACGGCAGCGCTTCATCGCCGTGGATGTCGAAGAACATGTCGACGCCCGTTTCGTGGATCTTGTTTTTCACGCACAGCACTTCCGGGCTGTTTTCCAGTGTAGGCGTCATCCATTCGCGGTTCAGGTTGGCGCCGGCCGCATTCGTGCGCAGATTGCCGCGGATGGAGCCGTCCGGATTCATGTTCGGCACGATGTGGAACACGGCGCGCTGCAATAGCTTGCGCGCAATCGGGTTGGCGTCGTCGAGCAGCGAGTCGATCAGGCCTTCGACGAACCATTCGGCCATCGATTCGCCCGGATGCTGGCGCGCGATGACCCAGATCTTCTTTTCCGCCTGCGGGTTGCCGATGGTGACCATGTTCATGTCGCGGCCGTCGACCGTGCTGCCCAGGTCGGACACGCGCGCCAGCGGATGCTCGGCCACTTCACCGAGCAGGCGCAAGTGGCGTTCCCACGAATACGGCTCGAAATAGGCGTAGTACACGCTGTCGAGTTCCGGCGTATGCGAAATCGTCATGACCTGGCCGTCGAACGAGGTCGGCACGCGGAACCAGTTTTCGCTGTCGTAGCTGGCCACGGCCTGGTAGTCTTCATAGCCGGCCGGATAGGTGGCCTGGCCCGCGTTCAGGAAGCGCATCGTGCACGCCTGGCCGCGCGCGCCCTGCAGGCGGAAGTGGAACCACTGATGGATGTCGGCGTGGCTATCCTTGCGCAAGTTCAGGTCGATGGCGCCGGCACTGGTGGCGCTCACCACGTCGATGGCACCCGAGTCGAAGTTCTGGCTGATTTTAATGGTCATGTAATGATCCCGTCCAATGTAAGTGTTCCGGCGTTGCCTCGTGGGCTGCCGCCGTTGCGCTAAAAAACGCAGTGTAAGCTATCCCGCTATTTTCCGCCCTTTGGCCCCATTCGCAAAGCCTGGCCGGGCAATTTATGCACCAATCCGGGGCATCGATGGAAAAGCGCCGGGCAAAAACACGAAAAATCGGCCAGCTGTCGCATCGACCGGACAAAAAACTGAATTGTAACAATGCCAGACACATTGGCGGCCCATCGCCGCCCTATAATTCTTGCTTTCATAGAGTCGCCAGGAAAGAGTCGTGGACAAGAAGTTAACTAACATACAGGAAAGAAAGTTACGCGAAGCTCAGGCGCGGCGCGAGCACATCATCGACGTCGTCAAAGACCTCATCAAGAAGGGTGGCGCGCGCGCCGTCTCCATCCGCAAGGTGGCCGAAGCGGCCGGATTTTCCACCACCGTCGTGTACGCCCTGTTCCGCGACAAGGCCACCCTGATCGCCCAGGCCATGGACAAGGACTTGCTGGAACTGGTGCGCGCCATGCGCGCTGCCTGCGCCACCAGCGACGATCCGTGGCAGCGCATCGCCCTGGTCGGCCGCGCCTACATCGAGTACGGATTCCAGCATCCTGACGAGTATTCGCTGATCTTCATGGAACTGCGTCCCCATGCGGAAATCGACGCGGCCCTGGTCGAACATGGCAATATCGAGCAAGACCCGTACGCGTATGCCTTGCACCTGTTCAAGGAACTGGCACAGGCGGGCCAGGTACGCCAGGACGAGCCGACGCTGCACACGATGACGCAGATCTTCTGGCAATCGCTGCACGGCCTCGTGTCGCTGCGCATCGTCATGGATGCGGACGACCCATGGACGCCGCACCCGGAAATGAACGCGCATATCGACGACCTGCTGGCTGTCGTCACGGCAGGCATCCGCCTGCGCTTTGCGCCAGCTGTCTGACGTTTGATCCGGCGCAAACCGCGCCGGCGCCAAAAGCGGACAGTGGAGTGAAGCCGCCTGCGCTGGTGCAGCGCGGCTGGCGCGAAGGAGCGTGAGATGAACGAAGCCTATGCCACGGACCGGCTTGACAAACAGCAAAGCGCGCACAATGCTGTCCGTATGGAAGCGCGGCTGACAAAACTGGAAACGGACCGGGAACACGACCGGCAATGGTTCAAGACCCTGGAACAGCGCCTGGGCGACGGCCTCGACAATGTACGCACGGAGCTGCGCGACGAATCGCAGCTGCTGCGCGCCGACCTGACGCAGTTTCGCGGCGATCTGCGCGGCGACTGCCACGCCCTGCGCACGGAACTGGGCGACATCCGCAAGCACATGCACACCCATTTCCTGTGGTTCATGGGCATCCAGGCCACCACCACGTTTGCCCTGCTGGGCCTGGGCGCCAAGGCGCTGCATATGTACTAAGCAATAAAAAAGGCAGGCGCGGTGCTGCACCGCCCTGCCCGTCCTGCCTCTTTTTGCGCTGACGCGCGCTTACTGTGCTGCCAGCATGCTCTGCGTTTCCTGGTAGCGCGTATGCCACGACAGCGCCTCTTGCAGGATATGCGGCGTGTGGCCGCCGCGCTGGCATGCCGCATCGTAATAGGCACGCAGCTGTGCGCGGTAGTCGGGATGCGTGCAACGCTCGATGATCAGCGGCGCCCGTTCACGCGGCGCCAGGCCGCGCAAGTCCGCATAACCCCATTCCGTCACCAGCACGTCGACGTCATGCTCCGTATGGTCCACATGCGAGACCATCGGCACGACGCTGGAAATGCGCCCGCCCTTGGCCGCCGATTTCGACACGAACATCGACACTTGCCCATTGCGCGCAAAGTCGCCCGAGCCGCCGATGCCGTTCATCATGTGCGTGCCGCACACGTGCGTGGAATTAACGTTGCCGTAGATGTCGAACTCGAGCGCCGTGTTCAGCGCGATAATGCCCAGGCGGCGCACGATCTCGGGATGGTTGCTGATCTCTTGCGGGCGCAGCACGATCTTCGAACGATAATGGTCGATATTGTCCATCAGCTTCTGGTGCACGGCGGCCGACAGGGTAATCGACGAAGCCGACGCGAACGCCAGCTGGCCAGAATCGAGCAGCTCGATGGCGCTGTCCTGCAGCACTTCCGAATACATGGTCATATTGCTGAAAGGCGAGCCGATCAGGCCATGCAGCACGGCGTTGGCGATGGTACCGATGCCTGCCTGCAGCGGCAGCAATTCCGGCCCCATGCGCCCGGCCGCCACTTCGCCCTGCAAAAAGGCGATCACGTGGCCGGCAATCGCCTGCGTTTCCGCGTCGGGCGGCAAGGCGTTCGACGGGCTGTCGGGGCTGTCCGTGATGACGATGGCGGCGATGCGGGCCGGGTCGATGGCGATGGCCGTGCTGCCCAGGCGCTGGTCGACGCGCGTGAGGGGGATCGGCTCGCGTCCCGGCAGGGTTTGCGGGATATAAATGTCGTGCAAGCCTTCCAGCGCCAGCGGCGTGGACAGGTTGATTTCGATGATCACTTGCGTGGCTTGCTGGGCGAACGCGGCAGAATTGCCCACCGACATGGTCGGGATGATGGCGCCCGCGGCCGTGATGGCCGTCGCTTCGATAACGGCGATATCGACGGCGGCCAGGTTGCCCGAACGCAGCTGCTCGGCCGTTTCCGACAGATGCTGGTCGATGAACATGACTTCGCCGTCGTTAATCTTGCCGCGCAAGACGGGGTCGACCTGGAACGGCATGCGGCGCGCCAGCACGCCCGCCTCGGCCATCAGGCCGTCGCTGCCATTGCCCAGCGAAGCGCCCGTGATCAGGGTCAGGCTCAACGGATCTTGCAGGGCGCGCTCGGCCAATGCGCGCGGCAAGGCCTTGGCGTCGCCGGCACGGGTGAAGCCGCTCATGCCGACACGCATGCCGTTGTGGAATAATTTGGCTGCCTCATCGGCGCTCATGATTTTGCTGAGCAAGCCTGGGTGGCGGATACGGTCCTCGTACATCGTGATGCTCCTGATCTTCTTAATATTCTCAAACTGGATGGCAGTCATACACCAGCTCCATAAGGGGATTCAGTATAAAATCCTGCTTACATGCATGGCATGAATTAATTTCGCCACATCCAGTCGATATTTTCATGCCCTGCCACTCCCGAGCACCCTCTTGGATATCCGTTCCCTGCGCTATTTCGTGGAAACCGTGCGCCTCTCGAGCTTTACGCAGGCTGCCGAATCGCTGCACCTGACCCAGTCCACCATCAGCAAGATGGTGCGCCAGCTGGAAGACGAGGTGGGCGCGCAGCTGCTCGTGCGCGACGGGCGCAAGCTGACCCTGACGGACACGGGCCGCATCGTCTACCAGCACGGCCAGGAAATGCTGGCCAATATGCGCCAGCTGACCCTGGAAGTGCGCGACACCCAGGCCTTGCAGCGCGGCAGCCTGACGGTGGGCATCCCGCCCATGATCAATGTGCTGTTTACGCCCGTATTGAAGGCGTTCCGCGCGCGCCACCCGAACATCAGCCTGACCCTGCAGGAAGACACGGGCCAGCAGATCGAGCGCAAGGTGGCGGCCGGCGAACTGGAAATCGGCATGACGGTGCTGCCGGCCGATCCGGAACTCGACCTGGTGGCCGTGGCAGTGGCCAGCTACCCGATCTGGGCCCTGGCCGAACCGGGCACGTTCCAGAAAGAACGCACGACACTCCCGTTCAAGGCGCTGGCCGACTTGCCGCTGGTGCTGCTGAAAGATGATTTCGCCCTCACGCGCAGCCTGCGCCAGCATTTCACGCAAGCGGGCTTCACGCCGATGATCGCGGCGCAGAGCGGCCAGTGGGACTGGCTGGTGGCGATGGCGTCGGCGGGCCTGGGCGTGGCCCTGCTGCCCGAGCCGTTCATCAGGCGCCTGGCCGGCGAACCGCTGGATGCGGTGCGCATCGTCGAGCCGGAAGTGGCGTGGCAGGTGGCGCACATCTGGAGCGGACGCTATCTGTCGCACGCGGCGCGCGCCTGGCTCGAAGTCTGCCAGGACGTGCTGGGCACGCAGTTCGCCCACTAACCAAAAAAAAGGGTGGCCGCAGCCCCCCTTTTTATTTACCGCACGGCACCGCGCTTATTTGGCGGCGTCGTCCTTGTACATGCTGGCGTACTTCCAGCCGAAGTACAGAATGAAGGTGTAGCACAGGGCCGGCACGAGGAAGGACAGTTGCAGGTTGATGTGGTCGGCCAGGAAGCCCTGGATGAACGGCACGATGGCGCCGCCGACGATGGCCATGCACAGGATGCCGGAACCTTGCCCCGTTTGCGCGCCCAGCTTGTTCAGGGCCATGCTGAAGATGGTCGGGAACATGACGGAGTTGAACAGGCCCACGGCGATCAATGCCCACATGGCCGTGTGACCGCTGGAGAATACGGCAACGAGGATCAGCGCGATGACGACGGCAGCGTTGAAGGCCAGGGTCTTGCCCGGGCTGACATAGCGCATCACGGCAAAGCCGACGAAGCGGCCCAGCATGGCGCCACCCCAGTAGTAGCTGACGAAATAGGCGGCGTCGGCGTGGCTGAGGCCCGCGATATGGCTCTCGCCCAGGAAGTTGATCAGGAAGCTGCCGATGCTCACTTCACCGCCCACATACAGGAAGATGGCCAGCGCGCCCAGCACCAGGTGGCGGTGCGACCAGATCGAGACCTTGTTGCCGTCCTGCGCCAGGGCCGCCGCATCGTCCGCATGCGAAATCTTCGGCAATTTTGCCAGCGCAAACAGCACGGCCAGGATCACCAGGGTCGCGGCCAGCACCAGGTAGGGGCCTTGCACGGAAGCGGCTTCCTTGGCGCGGTAGGCCAGTTGCTCGGCCGCCGGCAGCAGGTCGAACTGCTGTACCGTCAGCACGGTGCCCGACAGGATCAGCATGCCGCCCAGCGCAGGCGCCACGGTGGTGCCCAGCGCATTGAACGCTTGCGTCAGGGTCAATCGGCTCGACGCCGTCTGCGGGTCGCCCAGTTCCGTCACATACGGATTGGCCGCCACCTGCAGCACGGTAATGCCGGCCGCCAGGATGAAGAAGGACAAGAGGAACAGCGCATAGCTGCCCGTGGACGCGGGATAGAACATGGCGCAGCCGGCGGCCGCGATCAGCAGGCCCGCGACGACGCCGCGCTGGTAGCCGATTTTCTTGATCAGCATGCCGGCCGGCAGCGAGACGATGGCGTAGGCGCCAAAGAAGCAGAACTGCACCAGCATCGCCTGGACATAGGTCAAGGTGTAGATCGAGCGCAGATGGGGAATCAGCACATCATTGAGCGAGGTCAGCAGCCCCCACATGAAAAACAGGACCGTGACAATGATCAGGGCGCCTGTATTGTTTTGCGTGCCGGCCCGTGCGGACGGTACGCCCTGGCCTTGCTTTACGTATTCCATACCTTCTCCATTTTTCAATTCCAAGTTGATCTTGCCAGGCATGGAAGCGATTCCACCCGGGCAGCACCAGGCGCGCAAGATGCACGCAGATATCAGCGTGGGCCATGACTGCCATCAACGATACGGGGGGCAGGCATGGCACATTTTGCGCGCGGCAGGCACACGGCCGACCGTTTCTCGTCAGAACGATGTCTTGCGGGCGCGGCACGTCTGCGGGCTGCGTCTGAAAACAACATCCAGGATAAAACAGTCTTGTAGTAAAACTACGATACTGCGCCGGCATTATGCCTTAAAGCCCCGTATTGCGCAGCTTTCCCGCCTGTTATTTCAAAATTGAATAGCTGACATTTGAAATCAAAAGTAGCCTTATAACTTGGAATCGCTATACTTATATTGCAGTGCAGCACAACGCGGCACACCACACAAGGAGTCTTCCATGTCTACCGCATTTAGCTATCACACCACGCAAAACAACAACATCGTCGCTACCCTGGTCCACGCCGCCAAGCGCGTCGGCGCCTGGCTGAACCAAAGCAGCGACCGCCGCGAACGCGCCTATGAAGAAGCGTACCTGGCCGAATCGACCGACCGCTACGACCTGGAATACCGCATGCGCGAACTGGCCCGCGCCAACCCGCAGCCAAGCTGGATGAGCGGCCTGAGCCGTTAATAGCACCGCAGTACCCAGCCCCGCATTGCAGCCCCTCATCGGCTGTTGCAGCATCGATAGCACCATCCTGCTCGCCTTGCGCTTGAGCACAGGATGGGCTATACAGACGGGATGCAAACACCCATTACCATCCTCGCCATCGCCGGCAGCCTGCGCGCCGCCTCGCTGAACACGGCCCTGCTGCACGCCATTGCCGGGCTTGCCCCCGCGCCATTCGATATCCGCATCTATCAGGGACTCGGTGACTTACCGCTATTCAATCCCGACCTCGACGCCGACAGCCTGCCGTCCGTGACGGGCCTGCGCGACGCCATCCTGGCAGCCGACGTGCTGATGCTGGCCAGTCCCGAATACGCGCATGGCGTGAGCGGCCCCATGAAGAACGCGCTGGACTGGATGGTGGGAAATGAGTCATTCATCGACAAGCCGCTGGTGCTGCTGAACGCCTCGCCGCGCGCCACGCATGCGCAGGCGGCCCTGCGCGAAACGGTGCGCACCATGTCGGCGCGCCTGATCGACGAGGCCTGCATCAGTCTGCCTCTACTGGGCTCGGGACTCGATGCGGACGGCATCGCCGCGGACCCGGCATTGCGCCGGGCCATCCTCGCCATGTTGCAGTGCATCAGGTTATTTTCATGACCCTTTGCACGTTTCACTAGCATTTCATCTAGTTTTACTACGTACTTCTACGCAAGGACCTCAGTGCGGGATCATGCCCGTAAACACGTACGCCTGCAGCATGGTGATGATGCCGATGATGACGGCAAACAGCAGGCTGTGCTTCAGGGTGAAGCGGAACAGGTCCGATTCCTTGCCCACCAGGCCAGTCGCCGCACAGGCGACGGCGATCGACTGGGGCGAGATCATCTTCGCCGTCACGCCGCCCGTCGTGTTGGCCGCTACCAGCAGGGTGTCGGACACGCCGATCTGGTGCGCCGTCGTGTTTTGCAGGGAGCAGAACAAGGCGTTCGAGGACGTGTCGGAGCCCGTCAGGAAAACGCCCAGCCAGCCCAGGAACGGCGAAAAGAACGGGAAGGCGGCGCCGCTGCCGGCCAGCAGCAGGGCCAGGGTGGACGACATGCCCGAGTAGTTGGCAACGAAGGCAAACGCCAGCACCAGGCCGATCGACAGCACGGGACGGCGCAATTCCACCAGGGTTTCCACGAACGCCTTCCAGCCGTCGCGCGGCTGCATGCGCAGCATCAGCATCGACAACACAGCCGTCAGCAGGATCGCCGTGCCCACGGCCGACAGCAAGTCCAATTTGAACACGGCCTCGTACGCCTTCGGCGCCGCCACGATGGGCACGGTCTTGATCACCAGCTGGTCCAGGTAAGGCACATGGATCTTGATGACGAGGCCGGACAGGGCGCCGCCGGCCGCAAACAGGGCCTTGAAGCCGGGCAGGCTCCACACGGTGACGATGGCCGTCAGCAGGCCGAACGGCGCCCAGGCGCGCATGGTCTGCGCCATCGTGTACGGCGAGGCGGCGCGGTTGCCGCCGCCGCGCACGCCCGCCTGGCCGCCGCCAAAGCCGGACAATGCGGCCGTGCCGCCGCCGACGGCGTGGGCCACTTTCGCATTCTTCGGCTGCCACACTTTCAGGAACAAGGTCAGCGACACGAGGCTGACGAGGGCCGACGTGATGTCCGGCAGTTCAGGGCCGATATGGTTGGAAGTGAAGTACTGGGTCACGGCAAAGCTGAAGCCCGTCACCAGCGCGGCCGGCCACACTTCGCGCACGCCGCGCACGCCATCCATCATGAAGACCAGCCAGAACGGCACCAGCAGCGACAGCAGCGGCAGCTGGCGGCCCGCCATGGCGCCGATGAGGAAAGGGTCGATGCCCGTCACCTGCCCCGCCACGATGATGGGGATACCCATGGCGCCAAACGCCACGGGCGCCGTGTTGGCGATCAGGCACAGGCCCGCCGCATACAGCGGATTGAAGCCCAGGCCCACCAGCAAGGCCGAGGTGATGGCCACGGGCGCGCCGAAGCCGGCCGCCCCTTCCAGGAAGGCGCCGAAGGCAAAGCCGATCAGCAGCACCTGCAGGCGCTGGTCGTCCGTGACCGACAGCACGGAGGCGCGGATGATGTCGATCTGCCCCGTCTTGACGACGATCTTGTACAGGAAGACGGCCGTGACGATGATCCATGCGATCGGCCACAAACCATAGGCAAAACCATAGCCGGCCGCCGCCAGCGCCTGCGGCACGGGCATGCCGTACGCGAAAATCGCCACGGCCAGCGCCAGCGCCAGGGTGACGGCGGCCGCCACGTGGCCCTTGATGCGCAATGCCGCCAGGGCGATGAAGAAGAAAATGATGGGTATGGCTGCCGCCAGCGACGACAGCCACAAGCTGCCGAGCGGTGTGTAAAGTTGGGTCCAGGTGTGCATGTCGGGTCTCCTCCGGTGGATGCGGGTTGAGTGAAAAAACGGCTTTTGATGTAATTGTGTGTAGCGTGTTTTTTGCGAAGTGGCGGGGCCTGGCTATTCCGCCTGCCCCCGTGCATCGAGCAGGTCGGCCAGGCTGCGCGGCGCCGGCGTCAACGGCTTGCGGTGCTGCGTCCAGCCCAGCTGCGCGCGCGGCGTCAGCATCCGCAGGCGCGTGGCGGCCCAGCGGAACAGGCGATAACTGATTGGGCGCGCAAAGGCGCCGCTCCAGAAGCGCCAGACCAGGCTCTCGCCGCGGCTGAACTTGGCCCCCTGGCCGCGCAGCGGATGGGCCACCTGCTCTGCCGGATTGCGGTTCGCTTCCGTGCGCAGGCGCACCAGCAGCTGCGGGATCGGGATGCGCACGGGGCACACCTCGCCGCAAGCACCGCACAGGCTGGACGCCGTCGCCAGGTCGGCCGTCGCATCGAGCCCCAGAAGATGGGGCGAGATGATCTTGCCGATCGGCCCCGGATACGTGGTGCCGTAGGCGTGACCGCCGATGCGCGTGTAGACGGGGCAGTGGTTCATGCAGGCGCCGCAGCGTATGCACTGCAGGGTGGCGCGCAGCTGCTCGTCCGCGTAGGCCTGGCTGCGGCCGTTATCGAGCAGCACCAGGTGCACTTCGCGCGGCCCGTCCTTTTCACCGGCGCGGCGCGGGCCGGAAATCAGGTTGAAATACGTGGTGATGGCCTGCCCCGTCGCCGACCGCGTGAGCAAACTGGCCAGCGGGACGATATGTTCGAGCTTGGCCGCCACTTTTTCCATGCCCATGATGGCGATATGGATCTCCGGCACAGACGTCGTCAGCCGGCCATTACCCTCGTTTTCCACCAGCCACAGGGTGCCCGTGTCGGCCGCCGCGAAGTTCACGCCCGACAGGCCGATGTCCGCCTCGACGAAGGCCTGGCGCAGGGCGCGCCGGCCCGTCTGGATCAGGCTGTCGACGTCTTCCGTGTACGGCGCATCGGGAATGTGCTCGGCGAACAGGCCGGCGATATCGGCCTTGGTCTTGTGTATGGCCGGCATGACGATGTGCGACGGCTTTTCGCCGGCCAGCTGCACGATGTATTCGCCCATGTCCGATTCCAGGCAGGTCATGCCGCGCGCTTCCAGGTAGTGATTGAGCTCGATTTCCTCGCTGGCCATCGACTTGCCCTTGATGAAGCGCGAAGCCCCATTGCGCTGCGCGATGGCGTGGATGATGGCGTTGGCCTGCTCGCCATCCTCGGCCCAGTGCACCTGCACGCCGGCCGCCGTCAGCCTGTCTTCCAGCTGCACCAGCAGATCAGGCAGGCGCGCCAGCGCATGCTGGCGCACTGCTTCGCCGATGTCGCGCAAGCGTTCCAGCTCGTCGCCGTCGGGGAACTGGGCGCTGCGCTTGTCCTGCAAAAAATCCATGGCGCCGCGAAAGCTCTGGCGCAGCTTCGGGTCGTCCAGCGCGGCGCGCGCGCGCGCGTGGAAGTCCGCCGGCTTGACGAACTGCATGGGCTTGGCGTTCATGGCTGGCCTCCTTCCTGGGCTGGCAAGTCATCGACGATCAGCACCCACAGCCAGCGGGGGCCGTGCGCGCCATACGCGAGGGTTTGCTGGATATCGGAGGTTTTCGAGGGGCCCGACACCAGCACCAGGTTGGACGGCATGCCGTCCGCCCAGCGCTCGGCGCACGCCGCCGCGTGCAAGTCCACGTGCAGGGTGCTCGCATATACGAGGCAGATATGCAGGGGCGGCGCCAAGGACACCGTGCGCGGCGCGGCCGCGTCGGGCGCGATGACGAGGGTGCCGCTGGCGGCGATGCCGGAACGGGCCACAGTGAAACCCGCGTCGACGGTGTCGAACAACTCACCCTTCCACTGCCCCAGCGGACGCTCGAACGACAGCGCCTCGACGCTTTCCGGCAAGGCGGCCCGCAAGGCCTGCCCTTCGGCGCTGCCGGTATCGAGCAGCAGGCGGCGCACGCCGTGCGCGCCGAGGCGCTGCGCCAGCAGGGCCGGCCAGCCGTCCGTGCTGACACCATCGACCTGCGCATGCGCGGCGCGCAAGGCTGCCTGCATGGCGGCTATCCTGTCCCGCGCCGGCAGCGGCGCGGCAGCGCGGCGCGCCTGATAGTGGCTGTCGATGGCGGCATCGATGGCCTCCACCGCCGCGGGCGCGGAGGGCTTTGCTGCGCGCAGGCGTCCCAGCATGCGTTCGCGGGCTGTCAGGGCGGCGCTCATGCTTCGCCTCCCGTGCGGCGCCACAAAAAGCTGGCCAGGTGCTCGACGGGCAGCGGCGCGCCCTGGTGCTGCGCGGCGTGGCCGATATTGAGCAGGCAGCCGCAGTCGGCCGAGACGAGCCGGTCGCAGCCCGTGGCGCAGGCTGAGGCGATCTTGTCGCTGACCATGGCGCCGGAAATGTCCGGATGTTTCAGCGAAAACGTGCCGCCGAAGCCGCAGCATTCCGATTCGCGCTGGTGCTCGATGCGCGTCACGCCGGGCAAGGCGTCGAGCAGGGCCACGCCGTGGGTGCGCGTGCCCATCTCGCGGCGCGCGCCGCACGAGGTATGCAGCACCACGCTTTCATCGGCCTGCCCCGGGTCGGCCAGGGCCAGGCCCGCCAGGTCGAGCTGCAGCACGCAGAAGAGAAATTCGCTCAGTTCATACACGCGCTCGGCCAGCTCCCGCGCCTGGGGACCGGCCACGGGGTCGTCCTGGAACAGCTGCGGCCAGTGGTGGCGCATCATGCCGGCACAGGAGCCGGACGGCACGATCACGGGCCAGGGCTGGGCGAACAGGTCCAGCTGGGCGCGGGCCACGGCGCGCGCCTGTTCCGGGTTGCCGCTGCTGTAGGCAGGCTGGCCGCAGCAGCTCTGGCCCCGCGGATAGTGCACCAGCAAGCCTTCCCGTTCCAGCAGGCGCACCGCGTCGAGTCCCGCCTGCGGCACGAACAGGTCGACCAGGCAGGTGGCGAACAGATACACCTGGAGCGGCGCGGGCGGATAGCGGCGTGGAATGTGGCGTGGCTGGCGCGGGTCTGGCTGCGGGTCTGGGTGCGGATCTGGCTGCGGATCTGGCTGCATGAGTGTGTCTCCCCGGCGCTCTGTACGTTGCTGCGGCGCCGCTGTGTGTTGTTAAGAATGAGCGGTTCACGCATAATTCCAGCTTCCGCGAGCCGCTTCAAATTGCTCGGACCACTTTAAAACAACACCGGAAGACAGCAATGGCGACAGGCATGCAAACGCGGGGCAGGGTCGAAACGGTGATGCGCCGGCTGGAAACAGCCTTGCTGGACGGCAGCTTGCCGGCAGGCGCGCAGCTGCCGGCCGAGCGCCTGCTGGCGCAGCAATATGGGGTCTCGCGCAATACCGTGCGCGAAGCGGTGCAGCGGCTGGCGGCGCGGGGCCTCGTGCGCAGCCGGCGCGGCGCCGGCGTGTTCGTGACGGATCAGTTGCGTACAGGCATGGCCTCGCCGTGGAGCCAGCTGGTGGCCGACCACCCTGCCCTGCGCGACGACATCCTGGAATTTCGCCGCGTGCTGGAAGGGGCGACGGCCTACTTTGCCGCGCAGCGGGCCAGCACGGGCGAGCGCGCGCAGATCATGGCGCTGCTGGCCGAGCTGGAACAGGCGCGTGCGGACGACGACAAGCACGGCGAGGCGCAGGCCGATGCGCGGCTGCATGAAGTCATCGCGCAAGCGTCGCACAACACCATGTTCCTGCACCTGCACACCAGCATCATCGGCATGCTGCGCGAACACATCACCATCAATGGCACGGGTTTGCGGCAGCAGGACGACGCCACCTCGCTGCAGTTGCTGTCGCAGCACCGCACCCTGTGCGAGGCCATCTGCGCCAGCCAGCCCGAAGAAGCGCGCACGGCCATGCAAAGCCATATCGATTTCGTGCGCACGCGCGTCACCAGCGACGACGATTGAAGCGACTGGTAGGACCAGTTCCATGGCCACGGCGGCGCAAAAAACTGCTACCATCGCGCGCCGCCACTTCTGCCAGCCTCACATGACCGTCCTTAGCCACACGCATCCGCTCGTGCTCCAGCTGGAAAACGACTTGCTGCCCCTGTTCCGCGCCGCGCTGCCGCCCCTTGCGCTTGCTGCGCCACAGGCGCTCGCCTCCGTCTTCGCCTTTTCCAGCGGCACGGCCAGCGCTTTCCAGGATTATCACTTCGGCATTTCCTGCCTGCTCGAGGACGTGCCCGAGGATGCGCCGGAAGAAGTCGCCCTGCTGGTCAGCGTCACAGGGCTCGCCGCCAGCGCGCAGCTGAGCGCACAGGTCGTCTGGGGCCAGCCCTCGGGCGCCGTGGAAGCGCAGGCCCAGTTGGCGGATGCCACCCTGCCTGCCCTGCACGCGGTCCTGCCCGGCTTGCTGTCCGCCTTGCGCCTGGCAGCCAGCCGCGGCGCGCCGCCAATTGTGACAACAGCATGAAAAAGTGCCGCTAAACAACAACTTACGATTTCCGCATCGCAACATTATTGACTTGCACTAGCCCTAGCCCCTATCCTTTCGGTTACGTTTGGTGAGAATGTGTGCATGTTCATGCGAACGTGCAGACGGCGTCGCCTTGCTTCCGCAAAAGTCCATTCCGCATTTTTATCGCAACCATCAGGGCAACGTGCCTGGACGGCCGCTGCCAGCAAATACGGAGCCGACTGCCATGCCATCGAACCTGAATTTCCCCGCAATATCCTTGCTGGGCTGCATCTTCCTGCTGCCCGCCATGCCCGCGCAGGCCCAGGCCACAGACTATCCTGCCGCCACCTTCAGCGCCAACGCCAGCCTCGCCTCGCAATACATTTCGCGGGGCTTTCGCCAGACCTGGGGCAAGCCCGCGCTGCAGGCGGGCGCCGACTATGCGCACCCGAGCGGCTGGTCGCTGGGCACCTGGGCTTCCACCGTCAGCGACCGCTACATCCAGGACGCCACCGTCGAATGGGATGTCTACGGCGGCTACGGCGGCACGGTGGGCGAGCTGGGCTACAGCGTTCTGGCCTACTATTACAAATACCCGGGCGCCGTCTACCGCGCCACGGGCGTCAAGTACGACTACGGCGAACTGTCGCTGGGTCTCAGCTACAAGATGCTGTACGCTAAATACAACCATACCGTCACGCGCGATTTTTTCGGCATCAGCAATGCGCGCGGCACGGGCTACCTGGACGTGGGCGCAAATGTCGACCTGGGCAATGCCTGGACCTTGAACCTGCACGCCGGCAATGGCCGGGTGGCGGGCAGCGGCAATGCCATCTGGAACTGGCGCGACGCCAAGGTGGGCGTCACGCGGGCCTTCGACGGCGGCTGGAGCCTGAGCGGCGCCGTCACGCGCGCCTGGGGCGCCACCGACGCCTACGACCATTACACGCTGGGCATCCCGAATGCGGCCGGCCAGTTCGACACCTCGAACCCTGCCGCGGCCACCTTCGTGCTGGCCGTCAGCAAGACTTTCTAGGCGCGCTACCCGCGACGCCCATGACACCGATATCCCTCCCCATCAAGGAACAGCATCATGCAACTATCACTGAACAGTAAAATCTGCGTCGCCGCCACCGCGCTCGCCGTCCTCAGCCTGGGCGTCACGGCGGCCGTGATCGGCTACAAGAGCAGCGCCAGCGCCGAAGCGGCCGCGCTGGACCTGGCGCGCACCTCGGCGCGCGAAGTGGCGGGCGCCCTGCAGGCGCGCATCGCCAGCAACCTGTCCAGCGTGTCCAGCCTGGCCGGCGCCATGCGCGGCACCAAAAGCGCGAACTTGCCCATGCAGCGCGAACAAATCAACGAACTGACCAAGGCTACCCTGACCAGCTCGGAAGACTTGCTGGGCTCGGCCGTGACGTGGGAACCGAACGCGCTCGACGGCAAGGATGCGGAATTCGCCAACCAGAAGCCGAACTACGACGCCACCGGCCGCTTCATGCCCTACTGGACGCGGGGCGCCGGCGGCAAGCTGCAAGTCGAACCCATCGTCTTCGATCCGAAAGCAGGCGCCAACGACTGGTATGACGTACCCAAGCGCACGGGCAAGACTTACTTTACGGAACCGTATATCTACCCCGTCGACGGCAAGAATGTGCTGATGGCCTCGCTGGTCGCGCCCATCATGATCGACGGCAGCTTCAAGGGCACGGCCAGCGCCGACTTCATGCTCACGCGCCTGACGAAAATCCTGGCCGACCTGAAAGTGATCGAGGGCGGCAAGCTGGCCCTGATCTCGAACGGCGGCCTGTACGCCAGCCACCCCGTGCCCGAGCGCCTGGGCAAGAAGGCGGACGACGTGCCGGCCGCCGGCCTGGAAAAAGTGCGCCAGGGCCAGCCGTATGAATACGAGGACGACAAGGGCTACATCCACTTGCTGCAGCCGCTGCAGATCCACCCCGATATCGCGCCGTGGAGCGTGGAACTGAACTTCCCGAAAAGCGTGGCCACCGCCTCGGCGCGCGACCTGATGACCTACACCCTGATCGTCGCCCTGCTGTGCGCGGCGGCCACGGCCGGCATCCTGATCCTTGTCGTCAATCAGCTGACGCGTCCTTTGCGCACCCTGGGCCGCACCATGACGGACTTGTCCAGCGGCGACGCCGACCTGCGCGTCAAGCTGGAAGTCAAGGGCACCGACGAGCTGGCCGTGATCGGCAAGGGTTTCAACGACTTCGTGGAAAAAATCCACGCCGTGCTGCTGCAGGTGCAAGCCAGTGCCGACAACGTGGCGCGGGCCAGCGCGGAAATTGCGCAAGGCAATAACGACCTGTCGGCCCGCACGGAACAGCAAGCCAGTTCGCTGGAAGAAACGGCCGCCTCGGTGGAAGAACTGACGGGCACGGTCAAGGAAAACGCCGACCATGCGCGCCAGGCCAACCAGCTGGCCGCGTCCGCCTCAAGCGTGGCGCAGAAGAGCGGCGAAGTGGTCGGCAAGGTCATCGAGACCATGACCTCGATCAACGACTCGTCGAACAAGATCGTCGACATCATCAGCGTCATCGACGGCATCGCCTTCCAAACGAATATCCTGGCCCTGAACGCAGCCGTGGAAGCGGCGCGCGCGGGCGAACAGGGCCGCGGCTTCGCCGTCGTCGCCACGGAAGTGCGCAACCTGGCGCAGCGCTCGGCCGCCGCCGCCAAGGAAATCAAGCTGCTGATCGACGATTCCGTGGGCAAGGTAGCGGCCGGCAGCAAACTTGTCGATGAAGCGGGCGCCACCATGGAACAGGTGGTCGACAGCGTGCGCAAGGTCACCGCCATCATGGCCGACATCAGCGTCGCCACCACCGAACAAAGCGACGGCATCGCCCAGGTCAACCAGGCCCTGGCGCAGATGGATGGCGTGACGCAGCAGAATGCGGCCCTCGTCGAGGAAGCGGCAGCCGCCGCCGAAAGCCTGCAAGACCAGGCCAGCCACCTGGCGGACGTGGTCAGCGTGTTCAAGCTGGGCGAGCAGGCGCGCCAGGCGGCGCCGGCAGCAGCCGTGGCAACGCCGCGCGCCGCGACGCCCAAGACACCCGTGCCAGCCAAGCGCCTGAGCGTCGCCAAGCCCCCAGCGGCACAGCACGCGCCTGCGAAGGCGCCGGCTGGCGACGACTGGGAAGAGTTTTAAGCCGGCCCTCTGTGGCCGTGGCCGGCGCCCTTGTCAGGCGCCGGCACGCGCTTCACCTGATCCATTCGCACGACAATAACGTTCCTGACAAGCGCCCATCTCAATACATGCCCGCGTATCTTTATGCGGGGCACCCCGCCTGTTTTTCTTCTGCGCCATGCGATGATATTCATCGCTGTCCCGTCCCATTCGGACGGGATAATTATCCACAGCTCCGGCCATAAAATATCCGATGGCCAGGCTCAATACAGGCATTGCAGCCAATTACAGATTTCAGAATAATAAAACAGGCATGCCCTTTATAATATCGCGCGCATACGGATAGGAATGACGCATGAAAAAGGGATGGGCTGTATTAATGGTATCGGGCACAGTGGCATTGACTGGCTGCGCTGGTATCGGTCTACGACGAGGCCTTTAGCGCTCCCGATTGCAGTGGCCCGTGCAGTTCATGGAAACCACGATGAAAAATACGGTACTTCCGTGCTGGATATGCACGATATAAAACAATAACGGAGTCGAGAAGATAGCCATTGCGCCAGCATTCCGTCAGTCCCGCTCTCCATTTCAACGCATCTCAGCGACATGATCCAAATCAAGTCAGCGATAGATTCCGTGAGAATTACCAGCTATTAATAATCCTATAATCAATCCGCGCTTACGGCACGCACCGCTGCCGGATGAAAGGATTATGCATGAAAAAATTATTAGCGGTATTGGCCGGCTCGGCCGCGGCACTCCTGACCGGTTGCGGTGGCGGTGGCAGCGGTTCGACGCAGCAGATTGCCGGCGATTCCGGCAGCACCTCGGCGCTGGCCGCATATATCGGCACCTGGCAGTCGGCCTGCGACAATCACGACCGCCAATTGCTCGTCATCGCGTTCAAGAACGACGGCAGCGGTACACTGGAAATGACGCCGACGGGCGAAACCTACTTCAAGGCCGATTGCTCCGGCCCCGTGGTGGCGACGGACGGCATGAGCACCAGGATCACCGGCAAGCCGGACGGCACCGCCGACATGCTGATCAAGCTGTCGGACAATGCCGCGGCAACGAGCTTGCGCGTCGACAAGATCACCTCGTCGACCCCCGCCTATACATTCCAGAGGACCGGTCCCACCGTGAAATATGTGCTGAGAAGTAACGTGCAACAGTGGTGCGTCGAGGTGGACAATGGCGAATCGTGCATGTGGGACGAAGGCATGCAGGCGGCACAAAGCATCCCCGGCGGCCTGTCCCTGCGCGGCAATGAACTGTACACGGTGATGCTGGACAAGGGTGCGTATGTCCTGGACATGCACTACGTGAAAAAATAAGCAATGATCTGCCGCGGCGGCGCCATTGGCCCGCCGTGGCATGGACGCGTGGCCGTTGAGCAGTGCAGGTGTAGAATCGAACCTACATTGCAAAAACAAAAAGCTGTTCTGTTGAAAAACAGGAGCTTGCCATGCCGTCCAATACCTTCTCGCTGCCGTCCAATGCTGCATTGACTGCCCTGCTGCAGCCGCAGGACGGCGCTGTCCTCCCCATCGACGGCTTGCGGCGCCTGTGCGATGCCGGGCTGGACCAATTGCCCCTGCCCGGCCACGGCGCCACCCTGCTGCGCTGGCAAATGCTGGCCGCCATCGCCGCCATCGACCTTTCCCTGCTCAAGCTGTACGAAAGCCATACCGATGCGCTGGCCATCCTGGCGGAAATCGGCGACCCCGGCGTGCCGGCCGGCAGCAGCTGGGGCGTGTGGTGTGCGGAAATGCCGGGCGCGCGCGTCAAGCTGCAACAGACGGCCGACGGCCGCCATGTGCTCGACGGGCGCAAGGCCTCGTGTGCCGGGGCGCATGGCCTCAGCCATGCCTTGATCAGCTGCTGGAATGCAAAAGGCCAGGCATGCCTGGCCTGCGTGGCACTGGCGCAGCCCGGCGTGCACGTCACCAACGAAGGCTGGCAAGCCGTCGGCATGCAGGCCTGCGTCAGCGTCGACGTGACCTTTTCCCACGCGCGCGCCATTCCCGTGGGCGCGCCGGGCGCCTATCTGGCCCGTCCCGGCTACTGGCATGGCGCCGCCGGCATCGCGGCCGCGTGGTATGGCGCGGCCTGCGCCGTCGCCAGCCACCTGCATGCGCGCGCGCAGCACGCCGCTCCCGATCCCGTGCGCCTGGCGCAACTGGGCCAGATCGACTGTGCGCTGCGCGCCGCCTGCGCCCTGCTGCGCGAAGGCGCCGCCGAGATCGACGCCCAGCCGCAGCGCGATGCCATGGAACTGGCGCTGCGCCTGCGCCTGGCGGTGGAAGATGCCGCCACCCTGGTCCTGCACCTGGCGACACGGGCGCTGGGCGCCGGCCCCCTGTGCCGCGATGCGCGCTTCGCGCGCCTGGCAGCCGACCTGCCCGTGTTCCTGCGCCAGAGCCACGCGGAACGCGACCAAGCCGTGCTGGGCGGCATCGTCGCCGGCGCCGAAGAACACCCGTGGGCACTCTGACATAGTCCAAAAAAAATCGCCGGACCGGAAGTGATTCCGGTCCGGCGATCAGGGCTGGCCTGACTACGTGATTACTTCAGCGGCATGGCGATGCCGAACATCACCGACTGGGTACGCCCGCTATCCATATTCAGATTGCTGTTGTAGTCCACCGTGATGGTCATGCCGTTCGACAGCAGCAGCTTCACGCCCAGTCCCGCCGTCCAGTTGCCCGTCTCTTGCGGCAAGGTGCGGATCACGTACACGGGGCCGTCGGCCACCAGGTCGGCATATGCCAGGCGCGCATCATCGGCACCCTGGAACTGGTGGCGATACTCGAGGCGCGCACGGGGGAACCACGTGCCCAGGCCGCCCACGTACAAGCCCTCGGCCCGCACGCCTAGCGCGCCGATGCGCGAACGCACGGTTTGCTTGAAGTAGCTCAAGGCATTGATGCCCGTCGCCTTCTCCGTGTACGGATCGAGCTTGGCCGACATCAGTTCCACGCGGCCATATGGCGACCACATCCAGGTGTCATGGCGCATCTCGATACCGCCGACGACGGCGCCGAACACTTGTTTGCCGTCGCGCTCACCGGTGGCGAAACCGCTGCCGTCGGTCAGGTAGCGCGACGCGTCGTACTGCAAGGTGCCGTAACCGAGCACACCGTCGAGGAAGACGCCTTTGCTTGGGCGCAAGCTGCCATACACGGCCGCCACGGCACTGTCAGCCGTGCTGCGGCTGCCGTTCTGGCCCACATCGCTGCGGTCATGGCTGAAACCGGCACCCACGCCCAGGGTCGCCAGGTCGCTGATGCGGTAATCGCCACCGACGCTGATGCCGTTGGTGCGGAAGCGGAAGCCCGTATCGCGGCCATTCACATAGTGCTGGCCGAAATCCACCGCGCCACCGAGCCACAACGCCAGCGCTTGTTTCTGCGTGTCCGGCCTTTGCGGCATGTCCGGCAAGCCATTCGTGGCCTCGCTGACATCCACCTGTTGCCGTTCGCTGCTGAAACCGCTATCAGGCTGGCGCAAGGCCGTCTTGCGCATGAACGGTTTCACGGCCGTGCCGAACACGCGGTCCGCTTCCTGCTCCTGCCAGCGCGCCAGCGCTGCCGTCGGATTGCCGCTGTCGCCAGGCGACGTCAGGCTCAGGCCAAAGCTGGAACGTCCCCAGCCATCGCCATGCAGGCTTTCCAGGCGCTGCGTGAAGTTCGACAGCTGTGCGCTGGCGAAACGCCGCGCCGCGTCGGCTTGCGCTGCCTGCAGACCGATCACTTCCGGATCTGTCGACGGGTCGCGGCGCGCCGTCACGGTCACGTTGACCACGCCCGGTTTCGAGGTGGCAAAGGCATTGCTCAGGGTGTAGCTGACCACGGCGGCGCCGGCAAACTTGCCCGAGGCCGTAAAGCTCAGCTGGTACGACGGCTTGCCGGCCGTGCCCACGTCGCGCACCACGGCCTTGCCCGCGTTTTCCGGCGCCACGCTCAGTACATTGGCCGCCGTGAACGGACCGCCCGTGGCGCCTGCCGTCAGGTCGACCGTGACCGTCAGGCCGGCCACCACGGTGGCGCTCTGGCTGACCACCTGCGGCATCGGATTGACGCTGATGGTCGCTTTCACCGGTATCGAGGTGCCGAACACGTTCGACACGGTGTAGCCGATGCTGATGTCGCCGCTCGTGCTGACGCCAGGCGTGTAGACGATGTCCATGCCGCTGACCACCGCCGTGCCGCTGGCCGGCTGCGTGGTGATGGCCACCGCCGTGAACGGGCCGCCCGTGGCGCCTTCCGTCACGTGCAGGGTCACCGGCGTGCCAGCCAGTACCGTGGCCGTCTTGGCGACGGGCACGGGCACCGGCTGCGGCGCCACAGTCACGCTGATGGTGGCAGGCGCGGAGGTGCCGCCTGGTCCCGTCGCCGTGTAGCTGAAGCTGTCCGGACCGAAGTAATCGGCATTCGGCACATACGTCACTTTAAAACTCGCGCCGACGGCGCGTGCCATCCGTGCCGAGGCGCCCGTCGACACCACCGTGACGCGCCCATGCTGCGGCGGCGTGACGATGGTGACGTCGGTGATCGGACTGCCATCGGTGGACGCGATGGTCAGGCTCACTTCCTGGTTGGCCGAGGTGGTGGTGGTTTCATTGTTCACCGGTGGCGGCGCCTGGTTCACCTGCAAGGTCAGCGCCTGCTGCACCGTGAACTGGTGCGTATCCTTCGCTTGCAGGGTGAAGGCAAAGCTGCCCGCCACCGTCGGCGTGCCGCTGACGATGCCGGTGGCCCCATCGAGTACCAGGCCGCTCGGCAAGGTGCCGCTGCTGAGGGAATACGCATAGGGCGCAATACCGCCGGCAGCCGTGAATGGCTGGCTGTAGGCATCGCCGGCGCGGATCGCCGCCAGGCTGGCCGGCGTCAGGGTCAGGGTAGGAGCCGCTACCGCCAGCGTGTAGTTCTTGCTGGCGCTGAACGGCGCACCCACGCCCGTGCTGCTGTCGGTGACCTTGATGCTGAACGGGAAGCTGCCTGCCACATTCGTCGTGCCGGACAGCACGCCCGTCGCCGTATTCAGGCTCAGGCCCACGGGCAAGGTGCCCACCACGGCATAGCTGTAAGGCGCCGTTCCGCCCGTACCCGAGACGGTCGTGCTGTAAGCCGCTTCCGCCGTCGGATTGGGCAAGCTGGCCGGGTTCAGCGTGAGTACCGCCGAAGCGACGGACAGCGTGTAGCTCTTCGCCCCAGTGAATTGACGCGAATCCGTCACTTGCACTACCAGCGCAAAATCGCCGGCCGCCGTGGGCGTGCCGCTCAAGACGCCGCTGGCGTTCGAGCTCATGCCGGCAGGCAGGCTGCCCGTTATCGCGAACGTGTACGGGCCGACACCGCCGCTGGCCGTCAGTTGCTGGCTGTACGCGGTGGCAACGGTTGCCGCCGGCAAGGTTGCCGGGGTGACGCCGATGGCCGAGGTCACGGTCACGGTGTACGTTTGCGTCGCCTGGGCATTGACCCCGGCGACCGCGGCCTGCGTCGCGGTGATGGTGCTGGTGCCGGCGCTGACGGCAGTGATGACGCCGGTGCCGCTGACGGTCGCCACGCCCGTATTCGAGCTGGCATAGCTCAAGGCGCCATAGCTGCCGCCCGCCAGGCTCGATGTCGCTGCATTGCTGAAGTTATTGCCCAATGGAACAGATGCCGCGGTCGGTGTCGCAAACGTGATCACGCCGGTCGGAATATACGTAAATTGGTCCGCCGCACCGCTGGCGCTGGTGCCGCCAACCGTGGTCACCTTCACATCCACCACGCCCAGGCTGCCCGATGGACTCGTGGCCGTGATCTGCGTGGCGCCGTTGACGACAAAGCTGCCGGCATTGGCGCTGCCGAATCGCACTGCCGTGGCACCGCTAAAGCCGGTACCGGTGATGACCACGCTGGTGCCGCCGGCGATGGGGCCGGAGGCAGGTGCAATGCCGCTGACTGCCGGCGCCAACACGTAGGTGAACTGGTCCGACGCGCTGGCGGCGCTCGTGCCACCGATGGTGACGACGCGCACGTCTACCGTGCCGGCGCCAGCTGGAGCCGTGGCCGTGATCTGCGTGGCGCTGTTGACGGTGAAACTCGTCGCCGCCGTGCCGCCAAACGTCACTGCCGTCGCGCCGCCAAGGCCCGCGCCGGTGATAACGACACTGCTGCCGCCCGTCGTTGGACCGGAGGCCGGGGAAATACCGCTCACCACCGGCACGCCCACATAGCTAAACTGGTCGTTCGCGCTGGTGGCGCTGGTGCCGCCGATGGTGGTGATGCGCACGTCCACCGTGCCCGTGCCGGCTGGCGCCGTGGCCGTGATCTGCGTGGCACTGTTGACGGTAAAGCCCGTCGCCGCCGTGCTGCCGAACATCACCGCCGTCGCGCCGCCAAAGCCCGTGCCGCTGATGGTGACCGTGGCGCCGCCAGTAGCCGGACCGGAGGTGGGCGAAATACTGCTCACCACCGGTGCGCCCACATACGTGAACTGGTCGTTCGCGCTGGTGGCGCTGGTGCCACCGATGGTGGTGACACGCACGTCCACCGTGCCAGCACCGGCTGGCGCCGTCGCCGTGATCTGCGTGGCGCTGTTGATCGTGAAGCCCGTCGCTGCCGTGCCGCCGAACGTCACTGCCGTCGCGCCACTGAAATTCGTGCCGCTGATGGTGACCGTGCTGCCGCCGGTAGCCGGACCGGTAGTAGGCGAAATGCTGCTCACCGCCGGTGCAACTACATAGGTAAATTGGTCCGCCGCAACTGCGGCGCTGGTGCCGCCGGCCGTTGTCACGCGCACGTCCACCGTGCCGGCACCAGCTGGCGCCGTTGCCGTGATCTGCGTGGCGCTATTGACGGTAAAGCCCGCCGCTGCAGCGCCACCGAAGGTCACTGCCGTCGCGCCACTGAAATTCGTGCCGCTGATGGTGACCGTGCTGCCGCCAACAGTCGGACCGGCCGTGGGCGAAATGCTGCTCACCACCGGTATGCCCACATAAGTGAACTGGTCGTTCGCGCTGGTGGCGCTGGTGCCGCCGATGGTGGTGATGCGCACGTCCACCGTGCCCGTGCCGGCTGGCGCCGTCGCCGTGATCTGCGTGGCGCTGTTGACGTTAAAGGCCGTCGCCGCCGTGCCGCCGAAGGTCACCGCCGTCGCGCCACTGAAATTCGTGCCGCTGATGGTGACCGTGCTGCCGCCAGCAATCGGGCCGGACGTGGGCGAAATGCTGCTCACTACCGGTGCGCCCACATAGGTGAACTGGTCGTTCGCACTGGCGGCGCTGGTGCCGCCGATGGTCGTGACGCGCACATCCACCGTGCCCGTGCCGGCTGGCGCCGTCGCCGTGATCTGCGTGGCGCTGTTGAAGGTAAAGCCCGTCGCTGCCGTGCCGCCGAACGTCACCGCCGTCACGCCACTGAAATTCGTGCCGCTGATGGTGACCGTGGTGCCGCCGGTAGCCGGGCCCGAGGTGGGCGAAATACTGCTCACCACCGGTGCAGCTATATAGGTAAATTGATCCGCCGCACCGGTGGCGCTGGTGCCGCCGGCCGTTGTCACGCGCACATCCACCGTACCGGCACCAGGTGGTGCTGTTGCCGTGATCTGCGTGGCGCTGTTGACCGTAAAGCCGGAGGCGGCCGCGCCGCCGAACGTCACTGCCGTCGCGCCACTGAAATTCGTGCCGCTGATGGTGACCGTGGCGCCGCCAGCAGCCGGGCCCGATGTGGGCGAAATGCTGCTCACCACCGGTGCTGCCACGTACGTAAATTGGTCGGCCGCGCTGGTGGCGCTGGTGCCGCCGATGGTCGTGATGCGCACGTCCACCGTACCCGTGCCGGCTGGCGCCGTGGCCGTAATCTGCGTAGCGTTGTTGACCGTAAAGCCCGTCGCTGCCGTGCCGCCAAAGGTCACCGCCGTCGCGCCACTGAAATTCGTGCCGCTGATGGTGACCGTGGTGCCGCCGGCAGCCGGACCGGCCGTGGGCGAAATGCTGCTCACCACCGGTGCGCCCACATAGGTAAATTGATCCGCTGCACCAGTGGCGCTGGTGCCGCCCGACGTCGTCACGCGCACGTCCACCGTGCCCGTGCCGGCTGGCGCCGTCGCCGTGATCTGCGTGGCGCTGTTGAAGGTAAAGGCCGTCGCTGCCGTGCCGCCGAACGTCACCGCCATCAAGCCACTGAAATTCGTGCCGCTGATGGTGACCGTGGTGCCGCCGGTAGCCGGGCCCGAGGTGGGCGAAATACTGCTCACCACCGGTGCAGCTATATAGGTAAATTGATCCGCCGCACCGGTGGCGCTGGTGCCGCCGGCCGTTGTCACGCGCACATCCACCGTACCCACACCAGGTGGTGCTGTTGCCGTGATCTGCGTGGCGCTGTTAACCGTAAAGCCGGAGGCGGCCGCGCCACCGAACGTCACTGCCGTCGCGCCACTGAAATTCGTGCCGCTGATGGTGACGGTGCTGCCGCCAGCAGCCGGGCCCGATGTGGGCGAAATGCTGCTCACCACCGGTGCTGCCACGTACGTAAATTGATCGGCCGCGCTGGTGGCGCTGGTGCCGCCGATGGTGGTGATGCTCACGTCCACCGTACCGGAACCAGCCGGCGCCGTCGCCGTGATCTGCGTGGCGCTGTTGACCGTAAAGCCCGTCGCTGCCGTACCCCCGAAGGTCACCGCCGTCGCGCCACTGAAATTCGTGCCGCTGATGGTGACCGTGGCGCCGCCAGCAGCCGGACCAGCCGTGGGCGAAATGCTGCTCACCACCGGTACTGCCACATACGTAAATTGGTCCGCCGCGCTGGTGGCGCTGGTGCCGCCGACCGTCGTCACGCGCACGTCCACCGTGCCGGAACCGGCTGGCGCCGTGGCCGTGATCTGCGTGGCGCTGTTGACGGTAAAGCCGATGGCTGCCGTGCCACCGAACGTCACCGCCGTCGCGCCACTGAAATTCGTGCCGCTGACGGTCACCGTGCTGCCGCCGGCGATGGGGCCTGCCGTCGGCGACAAGCTCGTCACCGTCGGCACCGCCACGTAGGTAAATTGATCGGCCGCGCCAGTGGCGCTGGTGCCGCCGGCTGTCGTGACGCGCACGTCCACCGTGCCCGTACCGGCTGGTGCCGTTGCCGTGATCTGCGTGGCGCTATTGACCGTAAAGCCCGTCGCCGCCGTGGCGCCGAACCTCACCGCCGTCGCGCCACTGAAATTCGTGCCGCTGATGGTGACCGTGGTGCCGCCAGCAGCCGGGCCGGAGGTGGGCGAAATGCTGCTCACCACCGGTGCTGCCACGTACGTAAATTGGTCGGCCGCGCTGGTGGCGCTGGTGCCGCCGATGGTGGTGATGCGCACGTCCACCGTGCCCGCGCCGGCTGGCGCCGTCGCCGTGATCTGCGTGGCGCTGTTGACCGTAAAGCCCGTCGCTGCCGTGCCCCCGAAGGTCACCGCCGTCGCGCCACTGAAATTCGTGCCGCTGATGGTGACCGTGGTGCCGCCTGCAGCCGGGCCGGCCGCAGGCGAAATGCTGCTCACCACCGGTACTGCCACGTAGGTAAATTGGTCCGCCGCGCTGGTGGCGCTGGTGCCGCCGACCGTCGTCACGCGCACGTCCACCGTGCCGGAACCGGCTGGCGCCGTGGCCGTGATCTGCGTGGCGCTGTTGACGGTAAAGCCGATGGCTGCCGTGCCGCCGAAGGTCACCGCCGTCGCGCCGCTGAAATTCGTGCCGCTGACGGTCACCGTGCTGCCGCCGGCGATGGGGCCTGCCGTCGGCGACAGGCTCGTCACCGTCGGCACCGCCACGTAGGTAAATTGATCGGCCGCGCCAGTGGCGCTGGTGCCACCCGACGTGGTGACCGTCACGTCCACCGTGCCTGCAATGCCCGGGGGTGCCGTCGCCGTAATCTGCGTGGCGCTGTTGACCGTAAAGCCCGTCGCCGCCGTGGCGCCGAACCTCACCGCCGTCGCGCCACTGAAATTCGTGCCGCTGATGGTGACCGTGGTGCCGCCTGTAGCGGGGCCGGCCGTGGGCGAAATGCTGCTCACCACCGGTGCCGCCACATACGTAAATTGATCCGCCGCGCTGGTGGCGCTGGTGCCGCCGACCGTCGTGACGCGCACGTCCACCGTACCCGTGCCGGCAGGCGCCGTGGCCGTGATCTGCGTGGCGCTGTTGACGGTAAAGCCCGTCGCCGCTGTGGCGCCGAAGGTCACCGCCGTCGTGGTGGAAAAGTTCGTGCCACTGATGACGACCGTGGCGCCGCCGCCGGCCGGCCCCGCAGTGGGTGAAATGCTCGTCACTGTCGGTAACGCCACAAAGGTGTACTGATCGTTCGCGCTGGTGGCGCTGGTGCCGCCGGCCGTCGTGACGCGCACGTCCACCGTGCCCGTACCGGCTGGCGCCGTCGCCGTGATCTGCGTGGCGCTATTGACCGTAAAGCCCGTTGCCGCCGTGGCGCCGAAGGTCACCGCCGTCGCGCCGGTAAAGTTCGAGCCGTTGATGGTGACCGTGGTGCCGCCACCGCCTGGGCCCGCCGTCGGCGAAATGCTGGTGATCGCTGGTGCCGGAACATAGGTGAACTGGTTTGACGGATCGGCGGCGTTGGTGCCGCCTGGCGTAGTGACAAATACGTTCACGACACCAGTGCCGGCTGGCGACGTGGCGGTGATTGTCGTGGAATTGAGCACGGTAACACTGAGGCCATTGTTGCTGCCGAATTTGAGTGCCGTTGCGCCGGTAAAGCCGGTACCGGTAATGGTGACGGCGGTGCCGCCGCTGACCGGACCGAGCGCTGGCGACACACCCGTGATCGTCGGCGGCGGCTGGGCGTTGATCACCAGGGAATAGCTTCTGGACGTGTTGTATGGTCCGTTACCGCCCGTGCTGTCCGTCGATTTCATCACAAAGTTATAGGTGCCCAAGGCACCGGGCGTGCCCGAGAGCAAGCCGCTGCCCGACAGGGTGATGCCCGCCGGCAGGCTGCCCGACTCCACCACATACGTAAAGGGCCCGGTGCCATTGGCGGTCGACATCTGTTGGCTGTACGGCACCGACAACCCGCCGGCCGGCAGCACGGTGGGCGTGATGCTCAGCGTAGGCACGGCGATCGACACGGAGTAATTCTTGGTGACGGTCAGCGGCGTGCCTGAGGTCGAGTCGGTCACCTTGATGCCGAACACATAGGCGCCGGTCGCCGTCACGGTGCCGGAAATCACGCCGGTCGACGACACGGTGATGCCTGGTGGCAAAGCACCAGATACGAGCGCGTAGTTGTAAGGCGCGACACCGCCGGTCGACGACATCGCCTGGCTGTACGGCACGCCGATCACGGGCGCCGATATGCTGCCCGGCGACACGGTGAAGGCAGCCGCAGGCGGCTGGACGGTCACCGTAAAAGTCACCGCCTTGCTGTCTTCATCCCACAGGACAAAGCTGTCGGACAGTGCCCCGTCGCCATTATTGATGTAGGTCGCAATACCGGTACCGTTATTGACAAGACCGGTAATCGTGCCGTGCAAGGCCGTTGCGCCATTATCCGTCAGGCCAAATGAGCTACACAGCGACAAATCGACGACATAGGAACCGCCTGATGCGACGGTAAAACTCCGCTGATTGGGAATACATTTCGTGCTCGGATCGCCGTTGGCTGCCTGCGCCGGGCCTGCGCCAAGCGCCAGCATCAGCAGGCACAGCGTAACGCAGCCATGCAGGAAACGGCAAAACGCTGGCGCCAGGCCAACCCGGCGAGCCGCTGCCCGCCCTCGCGTTCCTGCGACAAAAGCAAGGAACAAAAAATGTGCCGGACGGGCGACGATATCGTTGCAAATACGCAACATGATTTCTCCAATACAGAGTTTTTTAGACAAAAAGAACCGTGGATTCAAGCTGCAAGCGGTCCCCATTCCGAGCTCTTCCAGAGGGCCAACAGATGTTGACGCTTGCCATACGACAACGTATGCTACCTCGAGATTTCAATAAAGTAACTATAACAAAAAGGGTTTTTCAAAAAACAATATTGATTGCAAATGGAAAATATTATTCATTTAGCATTTAATGACATTCCAACAGCGGGAGAACGATGATGGCTGAAGTGTATTTGGGACAAATCATGATGAGCGGATTTGCGTTTGCGCCGCGTGGATTTGCAGCATGTAACGGGCAATTGCTGCCAATTACGCAGAATCAGGCGCTGTTTGCCCTGTTGGGTACCTTTTACGGGGGGAACGGCACGACCAACTTTGCCTTGCCAAACTTGCAAGGCAGCACCCCTGTCGGTTCAGGCAGTTCGGTGGACGCTTCCTGGCAACCCGTCCCCTACCAGGTCGGTGCTCGTAACGGCGCGGAAGCTATCACTTTGACACTGAGTCAGATTCCGCCGCATACGCACGCGGCCAATGCGATGACCACGCCAGGCACCACCAAGAATCCCACCAACACCCTGTATGGCGGCAGCGGCACGGAAGCCATCTATGGCACGGCAGGCCCGCAAGTGCCCTTGAACAACCTGGTCCTGGCCCCGGCAGGCGGCAGCTTGCCGCATAGCAATATGCAGCCATTTCAGGTACTCAATTTTAATATCGCCCTGAACGGCGTCTTCCCATCGCGCAACTAACGTGCCAGCCACTTCCCACGGAGCATAGTCATGACTACACCTTACGTCGGCGAGATCCGCCTGTTTTCCTTTCCTCGCATACCGCAAGGCTGGTTTGCCTGCGATGGCAGCCTGAAGCCCATCGCCAATAACGAGGTGCTATATACCCTGCTGGGCACCACCTATGGCGGCGACGGCGTCAATACATTCGGTGTACCCGACCTGCGCGGCCAGGTGCCCCTGCATCAGGGCACCGGCCCCAGCCTGACACCCCGGGTCATGGGGCAAAAGGGGGGCAGCGAAACGGTGACCTTGCTGCCGACCCAGATGCCCGCGCATACGCACGTATTCAGTGCGATCAGCACACTGGCGACGATCAACACGCCAGGGACCAGCGCACAGCTGGCGGCCCCGGTCAATAACGACAAGATGTACACGAGCAGCCTGGCTGGCCTCACGACCTATGACATGGCGCCCGCAGCAACGGGTACTGCCGGCAGCAGCTTGCCGCATGACAACACCATGCCCACCCTGACCGCATCGTTTTGCATCGCATGGGCAGGCATTTACCCATCCCAACAATAACAGCCAGCACGCAAGCGCAGCCCATAAAATCGATCAGGAGAACCTACCGTGACATCACCATATCTTGGCGAAATACAAGTCTTTGGCTTCAATTTCACCCCTGCCGGGTGGGCAAGCTGTAATGGCGCCACCCTGCAGATAAGGCAATTCAGCGCCCTGTTTTCATTAATCGGCACGCAATATGGCGGCGATGGAGTCAACACCTTCCAGTTGCCCAACTTCACAGGACGCGCGCCCTGCAGCCAGGGCCAGGGGCCAGGCTTGACGCAGCGTGTGATGGGCGAAACGTTCGGCAGCAATACCGTCCAGCTGAATCTCACGCAGATTCCCAACCACACCCATCAACTGACCTTGAGCCGCCAGACCAATGCCACCCTGCAGCGCAACGTGCCGCAAAATGGCGATGGCCTGACCAGCATCACGGGCACGAACGCGTTCGTGCCCGCGGCAACGCCGAACACCACCTTGTCGCCACTGACCATCGGCAGCGCGGGTGGCGGCCAGGCGCATGAAAACCGCCAGCCCTTGCTGGCGGTAAATTTCTGCATCGCCCTGCAGGGCGAGTTTCCCGCGTTTGATTAAGACTTGAAACTCCGGGCAGGCGGCGCCATCAGGCTCCGCCTGCCCTGCCTGCCCCCCCGCCGCCGCGGCCTTCTCAGTTGAACACGGCCTGATACAAAAAGCCGTGGTTGTCGCGCGCCACCGGCACCAGGAAGATACCCACCTCGCCAAACGCATCGTGCTGCAGCTGAAAGATTTTCTGGCTGAAGAGGATGGGGGAACTGTTATGGAATAACAGGCTGAACGGCGCCCGCAACAGGCCTTCCAGTGTGGCCGATGGCAACGGGCGCGCCTCCTTCAGGATGAAAGCGGCATTCCCGTCGCCGACCGAGATAAACGTGTCGTTGACGCGTGCGGCAAAGTGTTCCAGGGTCAATACATTCATCATTGCAGGCATTCCATTTCATGGGCTGTGTGATTGAAACAATGATTTATTCTAATGGAAGCATTGCCGCTTTTACACAGTTTTTGAGAGGAAAGTCTTCACCTCTGCACCCGGCAGCCAGGGTCATCCGCCCCGGCCGCCCGTGCAGTGCCTACGATGCCGCGTTCTCCGCCTAGCGCATCGCCTCCTCCAGCCCCGGCGCAAACCCGGCACCGTGCTTGACCTGCGCGGTGGACGCCTTCAGGGTGGCGCCGATCGGCTCGGCGCGGCCCGCCAGGCACTGGCCCAGGAAGTTTTCCGTCACCGCATTGAAGGCGATATTGTTCACGGGCCGGGCAAACCCATGGCCCTCGTCGGGGAACAGCACGTAGGTGACGGGGATATTCTTCGCCGCCATGGCCGCCACGATCTGGTCCGATTCAGCCACGTTGACGCGCGGGTCGTTCGCGCCCTGGCCGATCAGCAGCGGGCGCTGGATGTTCTGCGCAAAGTTCAGCGGCGAACGCTCCTTCAGCAGCGCCTTGCCCTCTTCCGTGGTCGGGTCGCCCATGCGCTTGTAGAACTGCTGCTTGCCCGCTTCCCAGTACGGCGGAATGGTTTGCAGCAAGGTGAACAGGTTCGACGGACCGACGATGTCGACGCCGCAGGCAAACGTGGTGGGCGTGAACGCCATGCCGGCCAGGGTGGCGTAGCCGCCGTAGGAGCCGCCCATGATGGCCACCTTGTCGGCCGTGGTCACGCCGCTCTTCACCGCCCATTGCACGGCATCGAGCAGGTCGTCGTGCATCTTGCGGCCCCACTGCAGGTCGCCGGCCGAAATGAACTGCTTGCCGAAGCCCGTCGAGCCCCGGTAATTCACGGACAGCACCGCATAGCCGCGGTTGGCCAGCCATTGATGGTAGCTGTTATAGCCATAGGTATCGCGCGCCCACGGGCCGCCATGCACCAGCAGGACCATCGGCACCGCCTGCGACGGCACGCCGCCGGCGCCCGCCTTCGAGGCCTGCGGCAAGGTGAGATAGGAGACCAGGGTCAGGCCGTCGCGCGCCTTGATCTGCTGCGGATACATGGGCAACAATGGCGCGCCTTCCAGCTCCGGCCGCGTCACGTACAGCTGCGTGAGCTTCTTGCTCTTGCGGTCGTACAGCCAGCTCGAAGCCGGTGCCGTGACGGCATCGACGCCCACCAGCCATTTGTCATCGGCCTCCGTGCGCGACGTCACGTTGAACTGGCCCTTGGCATGCTTCTTCAGGAAGGCCAGGTCGGCCTTCAGGTCGTTCGTCAGCGGCAGGTATTCGTGCTGCAGATAGTCGACGGAATACGCCTGCACCTTGCCTGTGCGCGTGTCGTACAGGGCGTCGGAAATGTCGGCGCGCGGGTCTTGCGCCACCAGCGTGGTCTTGCCGCTGGCCACGTCCTGCGCCAGCAGCGCCGAGGTATTGCGGCCGCGCGAATCGGTCCAGTACAAGGTCTTGCCATCGGCCGTGAAGGCCAGCGGCGCCGTGGTCTGCGCATCTTCCAGGCCCACTTCGGCCAGCGGCGTGCTCTCGGCCTTGCCGTCCGTTATGCGGAAGTACTGCATGCCGCCATCGGCGCGCGCCTTGCTGGCGATGCGCACGTTGAGCAGCTCGTCGGCCACGTAGCCGCCATAGCCATCATTCTGCTGCACCAGGGTCAGCTTGCCGCTGGCCAGGTCCAGGCTGTACACATCGTGCCAGCGCGCATCGCGGTTGTTGACGCCCACCAGGATGCGGTCCTTCACCTTGCTGCTGATCTGGACGATCCGCACGCGGGTCTTCTCGAACGGCGTGTAACTGGCCTGCTTGCCGCTCACGACATTGACGCCATACAGCAGGAAATTTTCATCACCGCCCTTGTCCTGGATAAACAGCAGGGTTTTCGAATCGGGCGACCAGAAGCTGCTGCGGATGGGACGTACCTTTTCTTCCGTCAGCGGACGCGCCTGCGCCGGATTGCCGGCCGGCGCCACCCACACATTGAGCACGCCGTCGCGCGGCGCGATCCACGACAGCCACTTGCCATCCGGGCTGATGCGCCCGCCGGACTTGCTGGGATTGCCAAAGATCTTCGCCCGCTCGATCAGCGGCGCGTCATTGACAGGAGCTTGGGCATGCGCCGGCAGTACGCTGGCGAACAACAGGACAGGCAGGACATGGCGAATCATGGACACCTCATGGTTGATGAATGAAGGAAAAACATCACACGTGCATGTGCCAGCAAATCATAGACCAAAGCCGTATTGCCAGGTTGACTACGCGACAGGGGACGGAAATCGGGGAACAGGAGGGGGAAACGAGGGATGAAGCGCACGGCACATGATGCATGCCGTCATGGCGACGGCGTGCTGCACAGGGCGCCCAAAGAAAAAGGCCACTCCGAAGAGTGGCCTAAGTCCTTGAATCTAATGGTCGGGGCGAGAAGATTCGAACTTCCGACCCCATGCACCCCATGCATGTACGCTACCAGGCTGCGCTACGCCCCGACGAGGTGGGAATTATAGCAGACGCTTTTAGGTTTTTGCCATGCTTTGCGCATGATTCATATCGAACTGCGCAAACTTTTTTGCATGTCCGTGGCAAGCGCCCTATTCGTTCAGCAATAAGGCCGTCAGGATGATGCGAAAACCGGCGATCAGAGGCTCGACCTTGACGTCCGGGTTATGAATGAAACGCACCGGCAATCCCTGGTACATGGCGACCAGGGCGTTCAGGCGCCCTTGCAGCATTTCCTCGTCGGCCGGCAAGCCCCGCTTGATGCGCGCGTCGCGGATGATGGAGAGAAATAACTGACGCGAACGCTGGTCCGAGCATTGCAGCATTTCGGCGATTGCCGGATTGCGCGACGCTTCGGCAAAAATTTCCAGCGGCATCATCCACGTTTTCGGGTCCAGCGCTTCGAGCACATGCTCGCCCGCATTGTCGATCACGGCCTGCAGCGGATCTTCGCGCTGCGCCAGGTCCTGCATCAGGTTCGACACCCGCTCCGTATTCTGCATGACGAAGGCGGCGATGATCGCATCCTTGCTGTCGAAATAATTATAGATGTGGCCCGCGCTCATGCCGGCCGCTTTCGAGATCTCGGCCATGCTGGCGCCGTGGAAGCCGCGGCGGCTGAAACAGCTCTCCGCCGCATCGAGCACCTGCTTGCGCCGCGTGTTGGCGCGCTCGGGATCCGGATGCTTCTTTTCAACTTGGTTCATGACTTTTCCAGTAGCGCGCCGGCCCTGCCCTTGCGGGCAAGGCCGGCGTCGGCGTCCCCGTGATTATTGGACGCCGCCAGCCGCCGCGACGGCTGTCTGCTCAGGCTGCCAACCGCCGCCCAGCACCTTGTACAGGGTCACCAGGTTGGTCGACTTGGCCAAACGCGCCGTGATCAGGCTTTGCTGCGCCGTGTACAGCGCGCGCTGGGCCACCAGGGCGTTCAGGTAGGACTCGGCGCCCTGCTTGTAGCGCGCGTCGTGGATAGTGTAGCTCTTCGTCGACGCCTCCACCAGCGAGACCTGCGATTGCAGACGCTCGTCGATGGTGCCGCGCTGGGCCAGCGCATCGGACACTTCGCGGAAGGCGACCTGGATCGCCTTTTCGTATTGCGCCACGGAGATTTCACGCTGCACCTTGGCGATATCGAGGTTGGCGCGGTTCACGCCGCCATCGAAGATCGGCAAGCTGATCTGCGGAATGAAACTCCACGTGCCGCTGCCCGCCTTGAACAGGCCCGACAGATTGTCGCTCAGCGAACCGGCCGTCGCCGTCAGCGAAATGCGCGGGAAGAAGGCCGCGCGCGCCGCGCCGATGTTGGCGTTGGCCGCGCGCAGGGTGCGCTCGGCCGCCAGCACGTCGGGACGGCGTTGCAGCACGTCCGACGGCAAGCCGGACGGAATGTCCGCCAGGGCCGTCACCGTGCCGAACTCGCCTTGCGGCAGCAAGTCGGCCGGCACGGGGCCGCCCACCAGCAGGACCAGCGCGTTTTGATCCAGCGCAACCTGGCTCGTGTAGACGGCCACGTCGGAACGGGCCGACTCGACGCTGGTCTGCGCATCATACTTGTCCAGGCCCGACGTGGCGCCGGCACTGAAGCGGCGCACGGCCAGGTCATACGACGACTGCTGGCTCTTCAGGGTGTCCTGCGCCACGCGCAGGCGCTGCTGGTCGGCCACCAGGTTCAGATAGGTGCTGGCCACTTCGGCCACCAGACTGATCTGCTGCGCACGACGTGCTTCTTCCGTGCCCAGGTATTGCTCGAGCGCGCTGTCGGACAGGCTGCGCACGCGGCCGAAGAAGTCCAGCTCGTAAGCCGACACGCCCAGGTTCGCCGTGTACTGGCGGTTGATGGACGCTTCGCCGGTGGCGCTGGCGTTCTTCGGCACGCGCGTGGCCGTCTGGCCGCCCGACGCCGACAGGGTCGGGATCAGGGCGGCGCGTTCGATGCCGTAGGTGGCGCGCGCCTTCTCGATGTTGAGGATCGAGACGCGCAGGTCGCGGTTGTTGGCCAGCGCCAGTTCCAGTACCTGGCGCAGGCGCGCATCGGCAAAGAACTCGCGCCAGGCGATGTCCGCCACCGGCTTGGCGTCGGCGGCGGCCGTGTCGGCCTTGTAGGAAGGACCCGTCGGCCACGCCGTGGGCGCCGGCGCTGCCGGACGCTCGTACGTAGGGGCCAGGCTGCAACCGGCCAGCAAGGCCAGTGCCGCCATGGAGAGTAGCGATTTTTTCATATTAATGTGCATCCTTGGAAAGCGTGACGGCTGGCGCGCCAGGCGTCGCCGGCGTGGTTGGCGCGTCCGACTTCGAGAAGAAGCCGCGCACCAGCACGAAGAACACCGGCACGAAGAAGATACCGAGGAACGTGGCCGTCAACATGCCGCCCAGCACGCCGATACCGATGGCGTTCTGGCTGCCGGAACCGGCGCCGCTGGAGATAGCCAGTGGCAACACGCCCAGGCCGAAGGCAATCGAGGTCATCAGAATCGGACGCAGACGCAGACGCACCGCATGCAAGGTCGCGTCCAGCAGCGACATGCCCGATTCCTGCATTTCCTTGGCGAACTCGACGATCAGAATCGCATTCTTCGCCGACAGGCCCACCACCGTGAGCAAGCCCACCTGGAAGTACACGTCGTTCGACAGGCCGAACATCCACGTGCCCAGCACGGCGCCGATGACGCCCAGCGGCACGACCAGCAGCACGGAGAATGGAATCGACCAGCTTTCATACAGCGCAGCCAGGCACAGGAACACGATCAGCAAGGACAGCGCGTACAGCTGCGGCGTCTGCGAACCGGACTCGCGCTCTTCCAGCGACACGCCGGTCCAGCTGAAGCCGATGCCAGGCGGCAGCTGCGCCACCATCGCTTCCATCGCATTCATGGCGGCGCCCGTGCTCTGGCCCGGTGCCGGCGTACCCAGGATCTCTACCGACGGCAAGCCGTTGTAGCGTTCCAGGCGCGGCGAAGCGTAAATCCACTTGCCCGTGGCAAAGGCCGAGAACGGCACCATCTGGCCAGCGCTGTTGCGCACGAACCACTTGTTCAAGTCTTCCGGCTGCATGCGCGATTCGGCATTGCCTTGCATGAACACTTTCTTCACGCGGCCACGGTCGAGGAAGTCGTTTACATAGGAACTACCCCAGCCCACGCTCAGCACGCGGTTGATTTCCGCAATCTGCAAGCCCAGCGCCGTTGCCTTCTGCTGGTCGATGTCGATCTTGTACTGCGGCGTATCTTCCTGGCCGTTCGGGCGCACGCCCACCATGGTGGGATTTTGCGAGGCCATGCCCAGCAACTGGTTACGCGCCGCCATCAGGGCGTCATGGCCGACGCCGCCGATATCCTGCAGCTGCATGTCGAAACCGGTGGCGTTACCCAGTTCCAGCACGGCAGGCGGGGCGAACGTAAACACCATCGCGTCCTTGATCTGCAACAGCTTGCCCATGGCGCGGCCGGCTACTGCCGGCGCTTTTTGCGCCACGTCCTTGCGCAGTGCCCAGTCTTTCAGGCGCACGAAGGCGATACCCGTGTTCTGGCCGTTACCGCCGAAGCTGAAACCGGCGACGGCAAACACGGAAGCGACGTTGTCTTTCTCGCTGTTCATGAAGTGGTCTTCGACCTGCTCGATCACTTTCAGGGTGCGCTCCTGCGTGGCGCCCGTCGGCAATTGAATCTGCGTAAACAGGATGCCCTGGTCTTCTTCCGGCAGGAAGGACGTCGGCAAGCGCATGAAGATGAACACGAGGCCGGCCAGCAGCAGCACGTACAGCAGCATCGAGCGGGCGCGGTGCGTAATCATGGCGCCGACCAGGCCCTGGTACTTGTTGCTGCTGCTGTCGAAGCTGCGGTTGAACCAGCCGAAGAATCCCTTGTTCGTCGCGTGATGGCCTTTTTCGACCGGCTTGAGCAAGGTGGCGCACAGCGCTGGCGTAAATACCAGCGCGACGACGACGGACAGCACCATCGACGACACGATCGTGATCGAGAACTGGCGGTAAATCACGCCCGTCGAACCGCCGAAGAAGGCCATCGGCACGAACACGGCCGACAGCACCATGGCGATACCGACCAGCGCGCCCGTGATCTGCGTCATGGACTTGCGCGTCGCTTCCAGCGGCGACAAGCCCTCTTCGCTCATCACGCGCTCGACGTTTTCCACCACCACGATCGCATCATCGACCAGGAGGCCGATGGCCAGCACCATGGCGAACATGGTCAAGGTGTTGATCGAGTAGCCGAACGCATTCAGGATGCCGAAGGTACCGAGCAGCACGACGGGCACGGCCATGGTCGGGATCAGGGTGGCGCGGAAGTTCTGCAGGAACAGGTACATCACCAGGAACACCAGGATGACCGCTTCGACCAGGGTCTTGACCACTTCCTCGATCGACAGTTTCACGAACGGGGTGGTGTCGAACGCCACCTGGTAGCTCATGCCTTCAGGGAATTGCTTGCTCAGGTTACCCAGCATGGCTTTCGCCGCGTTGGCCGTATCGAGCGCATTGGCGCCCGTCGCCAGCTTGATCGCCACGCCGGTGGCCGCATGGCCGTTGTAGCGGGCCACGGTATTGTAGTTCTCGCGGCCCAGTTCCATGCTGGCCACGTCCTTCAGGTACACCATGGCGCCGTTGGTCGTGGTTTTCAGCAAGATCGCGCCGAACTGCTCGGCCGTTTGCAAGCGGCTTTGCGCCGACACGGTGGCGTTCAGCTGCTGGCCCTTGACGGACGGCGTGCCGCCCAGTTCACCGGCCGACACTTCCGCATTCTGCGCCTGCACGGCCGTGATCACGTCCGCCGGGGTCAGGTTGAAGCTTTGCAGCTTGGCCGGGTCGAGCCAGATACGCATCGCGTACTGCGAACCGAACAGGGTCACGTCGCCCACGCCCGCAACGCGGCTGAGCGGATCGACGACGTTGGCGGCCACATAGTCGCTCAAGTCGGTCTGGTCCATCTTGCCGTTTTCGGAAATGAAGCCGAACACCATCAGGAAGTTCTTCGTGGCTTTCGACACGACGAGACCCTGTTGCGTGACAGCCGTCGGCAGCAGTGGCGTGGCCAGCTGCAGCTTGTTCTGCACTTGCACCTGGGCGATGTCAGGATTGGTGCCGCTGGTGAACGTCAGGGTGATGCTGATGCCGCCAGTCGCATCGCTCGACGAAGCCATGTAGCGCAAGCCGTCGATACCCTTCATCTTTTGTTCGATGACCTGGGTGACGGCGTCTTCCACGGTCTTGGCGGAGGCGCCAGGATAGGAGCCGCTGATCGAAATCGACGGCGGAGCAATGCTCGGGTACTGCGCGATCGGCAGGCTGAGGATCGAAATCACGCCGGCAAGCATGATGACGATCGCGACCACCCAGGCAAAAATCGGGCGGTCAATGAAAAAACGGGCCATTAATATTCTCCTGAATTAGTGGGCGCTGGCAGCCGATGCTGCGGCAGAAGCGGCAGCGGCGGGCGCAGGAGCAGCTTCGGCCTTGGCCGGCACGGCAACGGCCGGGGCGCCTGGCTTGATTTTTTGCAAGCCTTCCACGATCACGCGGTCGCCTGCAGCCAGACCGGACGTCACCAGCCAGTTGGTGCCGACCGTGCCGCTGGTGGTCAGTACGCGCTGCTCGACCTTGTTTTCCTTGTTCAGGATCATGGCGGTGGCCTGGCCCTTCTGGTTACGCGTCACGCCCACTTGCGGTACGGTAATGGCTTTTTCATCCACGCCCGTTTCCAGCTGCGCACGTACGTACATACCTGGCAGCAATTCGCCTTTCGGGTTCGGGAACAGTGCGCGCAGGATCACGTTGCCGGTGGTCGGATCGACCGTCACGCCGGCGAACTGCAGCTTGCCCGATTCGCTGTACTTGCTGCCATCCGGCAAGATCAGATCGACCTTGGCCTGGCCTTCGCCCACTTTTTTCAGCGAGCCGTCGGCCATCTGGCGCTTCAGGCGCAGCAGGTCCGTGCTCGACTGGGTCACGTCGACATAGATGGGATCGAGCTGCTGCACGGTGGTCAGCGCATCGGCCTGGCCCGCCGTGACCAGCGCGCCGGCCGTCACGGTCGAGCGGCTGGTGCGGCCGCTGATCGGTGCCGTCACGGTGCTGTATTTCAGGTTGATGTTTGCCGTTTCCAGCGCCGCGGTGGCGGACTCGACGTCAGCCTTCGCTTGCTCGAACGCGGCCACGGCATCGTCGTATTCCTGGCGGCTCACGCCTTCGATGGCAACCAGTTCCTTGTAGCGTGTGGCTTTCGGGCCGGCCGTCAGCAAGTTGGCCTTGGCTTTCGACAACGCCGCCTTGGCCGAATTGTAGGCAGCCTGGTAAGTGGCCGGATCGATCTGGTACAGGGCCGTGCCCGCTTTCACATCGCTGCCTTCGATGAACAGGCGCTTCTGGATCAAGCCGCCCACTTGCGGACGCACATCGGCGACCTGGTAGGCATTCGTGCGGCCGGGCAATTCGGCGCTCATCGGCAACGCGGCCGGATTAACAGTAAACACGACCACCTGTGGCGCTTGCTGCGCGTGAGGTGCTTCCTGTTTTTTACTGCAGCCGGCCATGATTACAGTGGCGCACATAACGGCAATAGCGCCGCTCGTACGCGGCGACGTCAAGGAAAAGGTTGGTTGCATCTTGGACTTTCTGAAAAAGAAGCTGGCTAGTGTCGTTAGAAATGACTAAATTTATTAACGCAGATCAAAGAATGAACGATCATTCTAAAATCGTCAAGCATCGTTACAATTGAAACATAGTAACCATCAAGCGAATTAAATTATCAATGAAGCAATGAATTGAGGACAGCGACAGCGGCGGCACGCCAGCAAAGTGGAGCAGAAACGAGGCGGGCGATGCAAAAACGGCAAAGCGGAAAAGGTGGATTGAGTGATTACTTTAGCAGGGTCAAGATTTCTTTGCTGAACTAGCCGACACGGACGCAACACTGTCCGTCACGGCAAGGGAGGCGCAGTAATTATTTACCAATGGTATCGAAAAGACATCCCTCGCCAGACGCGCTAATATGGTGTTCACGGTGTGGCACAGCGGGGGCGCAGCGATGACGGCACAGGCGCAACACAGCACGCAGGACGATGGCGCGGGCGGCCCGGGTGCGCCGCCGCTGCTGTCGACGGGCGTTGCCGGCCTCGACACCATACTCACGGGCGGCTTGCTGGCCGACCGCCTGTACCTGGTCGAAGGCGAACCGGGCACGGGCAAGACCACCCTGGCGCTGCAATTCCTGGCCGAAGGGGCGCGCAGCGGCGCGCCCGCACTGTATATCGCCCTGGCCGAATCGGAAATCGAACTGCGCGGCGCCGCCCTGTCGCACGGCTGGGACCTGGCCGGCATCGCCATCGAGGAAGTGGCGCCCAGCGACGACATGCTCGACCCCGGGCGCCAATACACCATCTTCCACCCGTCGGAAATCGAACTGGCCTCGACCAACCAGCGCATCCTGGCCGCCATCGAAAAACACCGCCCGGCCCGCCTCGTGCTCGACTCGCTGTCCGAACTGCAGCTGCTGGCGGAAAACCCGCTGCGCTACCGGCGCCAGGTAGTAGCTTTAAAGCAATACCTGGCCAGCCGGCACTGCACCACCGTCCTGATCGATGACCGTTCCGCGCTGGACGACGGCTTGCAAGTGCGTAGCGTGGCCCATTGCGTGATCTCGCTGGAACGGCAGAACCAGGCATATGGCAATGACCGGCGCCGCGTGCGCGTGGTGAAATACCGGGGCGTGCCGTTTCGCAGCGGCACGCACGACTACAAGATTTCCCATGACGGCCTGGTCGTCTATCCCCGCCTTGTGGCCGCCGACACGCGCCGCGACGGCGACCACCGGCGCCTGTCGAGCGGCATCCCCGAACTCGACCTCATGATAGGCGGCGGCCTGGAAGAAGGCATGAGCACCCTCATTTCCGGCCCCGCCGGCAGCGGCAAGTCCACCCTGGCGGCGCAATTCGTGCACGCGGCCACCGAGCGGGGCGAACCGTGCGCCATGTTCCTGTTCGAGGAAGCGCGCAGCAAGCTGCTGAACCGGGCCGGCAACGTGGGCATGCACCTGCAGGCAGCGCTCGACGCGGGCCTGCTGAGCGTGCAGCAGGTCGACCCGGCCGAGCTGACCCCGGGCGAATTCGCCCAGGCCATCGTCGACGCGGCGGAGCGGGGCGCCCGGGTGATCGTCATCGATAGCTTGAACGGCTACATGCATGCCGTGCCCGACGAGCGCTTCCAGAGCACCTACCTGCACGAACTGCTCAATTACCTGGGCCAGCGCGGCGTGGCCACCCTGCTCGTCGGCGTGCAGCAAAACATGCTGGGCACGGCGATGACCACCTCGGCCGACGCCAGCTACCTGGCCGACGGCGTCATCATGCTGCGCTACTACGAAACGGAGGGCGAGGTGCGGCAAGCCATTTCCGTCTTCAAGAAGCGCGGCAGCGCGCACGAACGCAGCATCCGCCGCTTCGAGATCAGCCCGCAGGGCATCCGCATCGGCCCGGCCCTGGCCGGCTTTCATGGCATCCTGTCGGGCTTGCCTACCATCGGCGGCACGCCCTTCCCCTAGGAACCGTCATGGAGCAGCGCATCCTGATCTACGCGCCGGCCGGCCAGGACGCCAGCCTGACCGGCACGGTACTGGCGGGCAGCGCCATCGCCAGCCATGCCTGCCGCTCCCCCGGCGATCTGGCCGAGCAGCTGGCGCTGGGCGCCGGCGGCGTGCTGACGGTGGACGAGGCGCTGCATGCGGGCGTCTACGCCGTGCTCGATGCCTACGCCCGCCAGCAACCGGACTGGTCTGACTTGCCCATCACCGTGCTCACGCACGCGGGACTCGATACCCTGCCCTTGCGGCAAGCCATTGCCACCCTGGGCAACCTGACCCTGCTGGAACGCCCCGTGCACATCCTGACCCTGATCACGTCGGCCCACGCCATGCTGCGCGCGCGCCAGCGCCAGTACCAGGTGCGCGAAACGCAGCGGCGCAAGGATGAATTTCTGGCTAGCCTCGGGCACGAACTGCGCAATCCGCTGGCGCCCATCAAGTCTTCCGTGGCCCTGCTCAGGCATCTGTACCCGGCCTCGGAGCAGGTGGGCAAGGTGAGCGACGTGATCGAACGGCAGGTGACGCACCTGACGCGCCTGGTCGATGACTTGCTCGACGTGGCGCGCATTACCAGCGGCAAGGTGTCGTTGCAGCTCAAGGATTTCCAGCTGCAGCAAGTACTCGACCATGTGACCGAGCTGTGCCAGCCGGCCGCCAGCAGCCGGCACATCAGCATTGCGCTCGCCGTGCCGCCGCAGGCCGTGACCTTGCACGCCGACTATGCACGGGTGGTGCAGATCTTCGCCAATATCGTGTCGAATGCCGTGAAATTCACGCCGGACGGCGGCCACATCCACATTACGGCGCGCCTGGCGCAGGGCCGGCTGCAGGTGGCCGTCGAAGACGATGGCATCGGCATCGAGCCGAAGGCCATCCCCCGCCTCTTTTCCATGTTCGAACAAGGCCCTACAGTGGCGGGCCAGATGGCCAGCGGCCTCGGTATCGGTCTCAGCCTGGCGCGCCAATTTGCCGAAATGCATGGCGGCAGCATCGAGGCCCATAGCGACGGCCCCGGCCGCGGCAGCCGCTTTATCGTCACCCTGCCCGCCAGCGCCAGCGACGCGCCGGGCACCACGGCCGCCGCCGGCAACGCGTCACCCGCCGGCGCGAGTCCGCCGTTGCAAGTGCTGGTGGTGGACGACAACCGCGACGCGGCCGATTCCCTGCAAAGCCTGTTCCAGCTGGAAGGTTATGCCGCCCGCGTCGCCTATGACGGCGCGCAGGCGCTGGCCGCCGTGGATATGGCGTGGCCGCAACTGGTCGTGATGGATCTGGGCATGCCGGACATGGATGGCTATGAAACGGCACGCCGCATGCGCCGCAAGGCGCAGGGACGCGACGTGCTGATGATCGCCTTGACGGGCTGGGGCCAGGGCGAGGCGCGCTCGCGCACGGAGCAGGCGGGTTTCGACCATCACCTGACGAAGCCCGTGGAGTTCGCCGCCATCGTCGCCCTGCTCAGTACGCACCTGGCGCAGCGGGCGGCGGCGGGACGGCCACAGTAAGCGTTACTTCCACTTGCCCCGCAATTCCTGCACCTTTTGCTGCAGCAATTCCGGCGTGGCGGCCTCGGGCGGCACGGGCATGCCCACGGCCAGCGACAGACGGGAGCGCAAGCCCGCCTTGAAGGCGCGCTCGAACAAATGGCCATTGCGGTGGCTCAACAGATGGCCCCACAGGCCGCGCAGCGCCAGCGGAATCACGGGCACCTTGCTGCGCTCGACGATCTTGGCGATGCCGCCCTTGAATTCGCTGATCTGGCCCGTGCGTGTCAGCTTGCCTTCGGGGAAGATGCAGACCAGTTCACCTTCATGCAGCGCTTGCGCGATATCGATGAAGGCCTTTTCCATCAGGAAAGGATCTTCCTTGGCCGGCGCGATGGGAATGGCCTTGGCCGTGCGGAAAATCCAGCCCATCAGCGGCATCTTGAAGATGCGGTGGTCCATGACGAAGCGGATGGGCCGGGGGCTGGCCGCCATGATGACGATGGCGTCCACATAGCTCACGTGATTGCACACCAGCACCGCCGCGCCTTCCGCGGGGATGCGCTCGCCATCGACCACCTTGACCCGGTGCACGGTCTGGATCAGGATCCACGCGAGGAAGCGCATGAGGAATTCCGGCACCAGCGAGAAGATGTAGGCGGCCACCAGCGCATTCAGGATGGCCGTGACGAGGAACAGCTGGGGAATCGTAAACCCCTGGCCCAGCAGCACGATGGCCACGCCGGCCGCCGCCACCATGAACAGGGCGTTCAGGATATTCATGCCGGCAATCGTGCGCGAAATGTGTTTCGGGTCGCAGCGCGTCTGGATCAGGGCGAACAGGGGCACGATGAAGAAGCCGCCGAACACGCCGATCATGACGATGTCGAGCAGGATACGCGGCACGCCCGCCTGGCTGACAAAGGCCAGCGCGTCGACCACTTGCGTATTCGCATACGCATTGCTGGCGAAATACAGGTCGATGCCGAACAGCGACAGGCCGATGGAGCCGAACGGCACCAGGCCGATTTCGATCTTGTGGCCGGACAGGCGTTCGCACAGCAGGGAACCCGTGCCGATGCCGACGGAAAACACGGTCAGCAGCAGCACGAACACGCTGTGGTCGCCATGCAGGAAATCCTTCGAATACACGGGGAACTGGGCCAGGATCAGGGCGCCGTAGAACCAGAACCAGGAGTTGCCCAGCATGGCCAGGAAGACGGGGCGGTTCTTGCGCGAGAAATTCAGGTTGCGGAACGATTCGGCCACGAAGTTCAGGCTCACCTTCAAGTCTGGCTCGGGCGCGGGCGTGCGCGGCACGCGGTAGCTGGCGATCAGGCCGAACACGGCCACGGCAATCGTCGCGCCCGCCACCAGTTCCACGCCCAGCGGCTTGTGCACGATCAGGACGGCGCCGAGGATTTCGCCCAATAAAATGCCGACAAACGTGCCCATCTCGATCAGGCCATTGCCGCCAACCAATTCTTCAGGCTTGAGCTGCTGCGGCAGGTAGGCATACTTGACGGGGCCGAACAGGGTCGAGTGCACGCCCATGCCCACCACGGCAGCCACCAGCAGCCACAGCGTATGCGTCATCCAGCCGGCGGCCGCCACTGCCATGATGGCCAGTTCCATCCATTTGACGAAACGGGCCAGGCCCGCCTTTTCAAACTTGTCGGCCAGCTGGCCCGCCGTGGCCGAAAACACGACGTAGGGCAGGATGAACAGGCCGGGGATCAGGTTGGTGATGGTGGACGGATCGAGCGTGGTCCAGCTCAGCGCATCGTAGGCGAGGATCACCATCAGGGCCGTCTTGAACAGATTGTCGTTGAAGGCGCCAAAGAACTGGGTCCAGAAGAAGGGCCCGAAACGGCGCTGCGACAATAAGGAAAACTGGCTGCTTTGACTCATGGCATGGGGACTGGCTATTAAGGAATTGCTAAAATACAGCACTATCCTGCGCACGACAATCTGAATGTCGTCATCTTGCTTGGCATCAATATGAAAAGCCCGCTCCGGTCCCATGCCTGCCTTGCCGCCAAACACACTTCCTGGCACTTGCCCCGACACGACAGAAATCGCTTGTTTCTTGATAATAAGGTAATGTGCGCATACATCGGGCGCCTTCGCCCTGCCCTTTCAGGAAAGCTGCCCCATGTTTGGATTGATCACGCTGTTCATCCTAGGCTTGCTCATTACCGCCTTCGTGCTGGTGCTGCAGTACCGCCGCAAGGTGGCGGATCTGGAATTGCTGACGGCGCGCCTGCGCAAGGAAGTCGACGGCATCCAGCAGCGCCTGCGGGCGCTGGAAGGCCAGGGCGAAGCGCCCGCTGCCGTTCCCGTCGTAGAGAGCGCGGCGCCGCTGCCGGTACCAATACCAGTCCCGGCGCCTGTTGCGGTTGCCCCGCCGGTGCCTGCGCCGGCGCCGCCAGCCGCCCCCGTGCCGCAAGCGGCCGCGAGCGAGCCCGTCGCACTGGCAAAGACCGCGCCAGCCGCCCCATCCGCCCCGGCACCATCGGCGCCGCCGCCCCCCGCCAGGCCCGCCCCTGCCGCGCCGAATACCCCGTCCTGGATCGCCCGCCCCGATGGCCTCGTTGCCAAGGCGAAGAACTGGCTGTTTACGGGCAATCTGGTAGCCAAGCTGGGCTTGCTGATCCTCTTCCTCGGCGTCAGCTTCCTGCTCAAGTATGTGTCGGCGCAGGTGACCGTGCCCATCGAACTGCGCCTGGCCGGCATTGCGCTGGCCGACATCGCCCTGCTGGCCTGGGCCTGGCGCATCCGTCTGAAACGCCCCGGCATCAGCCTGCCGCTGCAGGGCACGGCGCTGGCGATATTGATGCTGGTGACGTTTGGCGCCTTCCGCCTGTATGAGCTGATCCCGGCCGGCCTGGCGTTTGCCATGCTGTTCGTGCTGACGGCGTTCACGTGCCTGCTGGCCGTGCTGCAGAACGCCGTCTGGCTGGCCGTCTTCGGCATCGTGGGCGGCTTTGCCGTGCCCTTGCTCGTGTCGACGGGCAGCGGCAACCATATCGGCCTGTTCAGCTATTACGCGCTGCTCAACGCGGGCGTCTTTGCCATCGCCCTGCGACGCGCCTGGCGCGTCCTGAATGTGCTGAGCTTTGGCTTCACCTTTGTCGTCGCCACCACCTGGGGCCTGCTGCGCTACACGCCCGAGCACTACCTGTCGACGCAGCTGTTCCTGATCCTGTTCGTGCTGTTCTATGTCGGCATCGCCATCGCCTACTGCGCGCGCCAGGCGCCGCGCCTCAAGCACTACGTGGATGGCACCCTCGTCTTCGGCACGCCGCTGGCGGCCATGGGCCTGCAATACGGCCTGGTGCGGCACTTTGACTTCGGCCTGGCGTTTTCCGCACTGATTGCCGGCCTGTGCTACACGGGACTGGCCGTGGCGCTGTGGCGCAGGAATGGCTTCAAGCTGCTGGCCGAAGCCTTCCTCGCGCTGGGCATCGTCTTCGGCACCCTGGCCATCCCGTTCGCCCTCGACGGCCGCTGGACGTCGGCCGCCTGGGCGCTGGAAGGCGCGGGCATCGTCTGGGTCGGCTTGCGCCAGCGCCAGACCCTGGCCTGGGCTTTCGGCCTGCTGGTGCAGGGAGCCGCCTGGCTTGCCTTCCTCGGCGCCATGCTGGAACTCGATACGGCAGCGGCCCTGCACGCCAACATCTGGCTGGGCTGCGCGCTGCTGGCCGCCGCCGCGCTGGTGATGGCCTACAATTTCCGCCGCCACGGCAGCCACTTGCATCCCGAGTTCATGAGCGGCCTGTCCGTGCTGTTCCTGACGGCCTCCACCGTCTGGCTGCTGGGCGGCATCTGGAACGAAATCCTGCTGCGCACGGAAGCAGCCACGCAGCTGAACCTGCTCACCGTCAGCGCGCTGGCCGTGGCCGCGCTGCTGGCGTGGCTGGCGCGGCGCGAGCAATGGCATGCGCCGCGCGCGCTGCTGCTGGCCGTGCAGGTACTGGCGGGCATGATCATGCTCAGCCGCGCCAGCTGGGTCTGGGACCAGCATCCGGCCAGCCTGTTCGGCGGCTCCTTCCTCAGCGCACTGCTGCTTGGCGCCGCCGCCTTTGCCAGCGCCCGCTTCCTTGCGCTGCGCGCGCGCGGCGGCGACGAGCTGCTGGCCCTGGTCGCGCGCCCCCTGCTGGCCTGGAGCGGCTTGCTGTGGTTTGCCGCCATCCTCGTGCCGCTCGTCAGCTGGCTGCTGCGCCTGATCGACGGCGACCTGTCCCTGCAGCCGCACGCGGGCGAGCACTGGCTGGCGCTGTACCTGATTGCCGTGTGCGTCACGACACCCGTGTTCGCCATCCTGGCGCGGCGCCTGGACTGGCCGCAGCTGCGCTGGTTCAGCGTGGCCGCCTGGCTCGGCCTGGGCCTGTGGAGCGCCAACCTGCTGCTGGCGCTGTACCTGCGCGACTACCTGCCCGGCGGCTGGAGCTGGCTGGCCCTGGCCAGTGCCCTGGCGGCCGGCGAATACCTGCTGATGGTCTGGCCTCAAGCGGGCTGGCAACTCGACGCGCGCGCGCTGCGCCTGCTGCATACGCTGCGCACGGCAGCGCCATGGCTGATGCTGTGGCCCGTGGGCGCCATACTCGTCAACGCCTGGCTGGCGGGCCATGCCGGCAACGTCAGCCCCGCCTGGGCCCGCTACTTGCCGGCCTGGGCCATGATGCTGGCCCTGGCCTGGCTGATCCGCCGCTGCCGCGCGGGCGCCTGGCCCGTGGCGCCGATTGCGGCGTGGTACCAGCGCCCCCTGATACCGCTGGGCGCGCTGTGGTCGCTGCTGCTGATCGCCGCGTGGAATATCGTCGACGACGGCGCCATGGCGCCCCTGCCCTATTTGCCGCTGCTCAATCCGCTGGACCTGAGCACGGGCTTTGCCATCCTGCTGGCCATGGCCAGCTACCGTTTGTTGCCAGCAAGCCAGGTCCCCCTGCCCGCCCTGTGGCAAGCACGTTTGCCCGCCGTGGCCGCCTGCTGTGTGTATGTCTGGTTCAACCTGATGCTGCTGCGTACGGTCTCGCACTACCTGGGCGTGCCGTACACCTTCGATGCCATGCTGGCCTCGCAGTTTGTGCAAGCGATGCTGTCGCTGGTGTGGAGCGTCACGGCCCTGCTGCTGATGCGCCACGCGGCCCGCCAGCAGCGGCGCCAGCAGTGGAGCCTGGGCGCCGTGCTGCTGGGGCTGGTCGTACTGAAACTGTTCGCCATCGACCTGTCGAACGTGGGCGGCATCGAACGCATCGTGTCCTTCGTGGGCGTAGGCTTGCTGATGGTGTTGATCGGCTACCTGGCGCCTTTCCCCAAGGCTGCCGCGCCGGCCGCACCACAGCAAGGAGCCGCATGAAATCGTCACTCCTCTTTTGCAGCATGCTGGTCATGGGTGCCGCGCTGGCCGCGCCAACGGGCCAGGTGCCGGACCGGCCACACGACTACGGCTGGAGCATGCCCGTGCATGTGCCCGCTGGCGCAGGCATCGTCCAGCTGCCCCTGCCCCGGGAAGTCTACCTGCACGCCAGCTCGGCCAGCCTGGCCGACGTGCGCCTGTTCGATGGCGACGGCAAGCGCCTGGCCTATGCCATGGTCGCGCCTTCCGCGCAATCGGCCATGCAGCGGACAGATATTGCCGCGCGTATCTTTCCCGTGACGGGCACGTCCAGCCTTGGCGTGCAGGGCATCGATATCCGCACGGCGGACGATGGCCGGCTGCTGTCGGTCAGCACGCGGGCCGGCACGACGGCCGGCACGGCCGCGCTGCAGGCGCTGATCCTTGACCTGGGCAAGCAGGCGCAAGGCAGCCACATCGCCGCCCTGCGCTTCACGGCACCGGCCCGCACGGACAATTACAGTGCGCAAGTGCTGCTGGAAGTAAGCGACGACCTGAAGCAATGGGACGCCATCGGCACCACCACCCTGAATTGGCTCAGCAACAACGACACGCAAACCCTGGCCAACGACAGCATCGCCTTCGCGCCGCGCCCGTTCCGCTATGCACGCCTGAGCTGGCAAGCGGGCGAACCGCGGGCCTTTGCGGCGATCGCGGCGCAAGCCGTCAGCGAAACGGAAGTCGCCGCACCGCGCGCCGCCATCGTGCTGCAAGGCGTGCCCGGTCAGCAGGACCATGAATGGCGCTATCCCGCGCCCATCGCCATTCCCGCCGACAGCATCGCCCTGCAATTTACGCAAAGCAACGTGGTCTTGCCCGTGACCCTGGGCGTGTATCGCCAGAACAGCTACGTTCCCCGGCACCGCCTACACCTGCGCCAGCAGACGCAACCGGTACAAGGCCCGTATTTTGATGCCTTGCTGAGCACCACGTTTTACCGCATCGGCCTCGATGGCAAGGAAAGGATCTCGGGCGACCTGGCCATGCCCGTGACGCAGACGGCACTGTGGGTCATGCAGACGCCGACCGAACACCCGCTCTCTGCCGGTAATGCGCCCGCCTTGCGCCTGGGCTGGACACCGGCCACCATGGTATTGCTGGCCAGCGGCAAGCCGCCCTATCAACTGGCATTCGGCAAGAGCAATGCGGCAGCCGTGGCGCAACCGCTGTCGCAGGTGGCGCCCGGCTTCCAGGCCGATGAATTGCTGGCCCTCAAAACCGCCAGCACGGGCCCGCTCCAAGCCAACGGAAACAAGGCACCCGCGCCCGCCGCCAGCCAGGATGCAGCACCATGGCGCCTGGCCGCGCTGTGGGGCGCCCTGCTGCTGGGCGTGGGCGTGCTGGGCTTTTTTGCCTGGCGCTTGCTGACCCAGATGAAACAGGAGCAAACGGATCCGGAACAAGCGGGCCAGGAACACGCCGACCAGGAGAAAACGGACGGCGGCACGCAGCGCGGCTAGCGGCCAGGAAGCGCCGGCTTACTGGCTTGCTGGCTGGCGTGATGTGCTGGCTAACTGGCTTGTTTGCTGGCTGACTAGCTTACTGGCCGACTAGGCTGACTGACTAACTGGCCTACTGGCCGACTGGCCGACTGGCGCAGCCGTGTGCCGCAGCAGCGCCTTGAACGTCCGCGGCATCCAAGGACGCGCCGCCAGCATGAAGCTGATGGCCAGGCGCTCATCGCCGGGCAGGCGCGCGTCTTCCTGGTGTTGCTGCGAAAACTCCACCGCCACTTGCTTCAAGCGCTCCAGCAAGGCCGCCGTGGATTTCTTCGACAGCATCACGTTCACCAGGCGCAGCAATTCCGTCTCGCCATCGAATTGGGAATTCAAATAGTCGCCATACGCCTCCTGCTTGAAATACGTGTGGATGGGGCCGTTCGGTATCCACGCAAACGTGCGCGCCACCAGCAATTTGACCCGGTTATTCGGCAGCAGTTCCAGAAAACCGATCTTGTCGAGGCGCAGCAGATATTTGACAGCTTGCGCTTCGCTGATGTCGTAAATGGCGACGATCTGTTCCAGCGGCAGCAAGTTCAGGGCGGAGACGGCCACCACGAACAGCCGGGTGTCTTCGATGATTTCCTTTTCCTGCGCATACGTCAGCCCCGTGATCAGGGTGGGCGCGGCCTGCGCCGTCTGCACGGCCTGCGCCAACTGCTGGAAATCGCTGCCGATGGCCACCAGGATCTGGTCCAGGCGCTGCAGCGTAAATTGCTTCTGCGAAAACATCCGCTTGACGCTGGCTTCGGAGACGCCGATGCGCTGGGCCAGCTCGGCATAGGTGACGGCGCGCGCCTTCAGCAGGCGTTTCAAGGCTTCGATCAGGGCGTGGGTTTGCGGCATGCACTTCCTTTATAAAAATAGCATCGGTTCAAGCGGCAAAAAAGTAGCGCAATACGCTACCTGCGGTATGCCTTCCCGCTACGAGTAGCGTTTTCATTGACCAATTGCCCACAGTCTACAATGATGGCGTTGCCACTTGGCACACTTGAAGGAGAAACACATGAAACGCCTGCTGCCCCTCTGCCTGTCCCTGTCGCTGCTGACGTTCTCCGTGGCCGCCCCCGGCCTGGCGCACGCTGCCGCGTCCGAGAACCTGTCGAACGGCTCGCAAAACCTGAGCCAGGGTTCCGCCATCGTTGTCGCCGGTTCCATGTCGATGCTGGTCGCGTCCGGCCAGGTGGTGGTCGCCAGCGTGGAGACGGTGGGCGAAGGCATCGTCATCGTGCTCAAGGGTGCTTCCGAAGCGGGCGGCGCTTCCATCCAGATGAGCACGCAAGCGGCCAAGGGCCTGTCGCTGGCCGCTGGCACGGTGGTCAATGTGGTGGCGCTGTCCACCGGCCATATGCTGGTGCTGTCCGGCAAGGCCATCGCCTTCATCCCGAACGAACTGGGCAAGGCGCTGCTGCACCACTCGAAAGTGTAACCATCAACAATGAAGAATAGACATCCCATGAAACATCTGCTCGCCACCGCCGTGCTGTGCGCCACCACCCTGGCGCCGCTGGCCCAGGCCGCCAACTCCGACACCACCAATGCGTCCGACAACGCCAGCATGGCCTCGGCCATCGTGCTGGTCGGTTCCATGTCGGTGCTGGCCGCCGCCGGTGAAGTCGTCGTCGACAAGGTGGAAGATGTGGCCGACGGCAGCGTGCTGGTGCTGAAGAGCGCAGCCAGGGGCGCGTCCTCCGCCGCCACGGCTTCCGTCAAGCTGAGCCAGAAGGCCATGCAAGGCCTGTCGCTGGCGGCCGGCACCGTCGTCAACGTGGTGGCCGTCTCCACGGGCCACATGCTGGTGCTGTCGGGCAAGACCATCGCCTATGTGCCGAATGCAGCCGGCCAGGCCATCCTCCACCATTCGAAAGCGTGAACCCCATGAAACGCCTGACCGTGATTGTCATCAGCCTGGCCCTGGCCGGCGCCGCCCATGCGGGACGCTCGTGCGAGGAAAAGCAAACGGATGCGTCCACCCTCGTCAAGTCGATGGACCTGGCGCAAAAGACCCTGCAAGCGCTCGATGGCTCGGGCGCGCAGGTGGCGCTGGTGGCGCGCGCCGGGCAGGACCTGTCGAAATACAATCTGCGCTATTCGCACATGGCGCTGGCCTGGCGCGACCACCCGAAAGGGCGCTGGCTGGTCGTGCATGAACTCAATGAATGCGGCACGGCGCAATCGTCGCTGTACAACGAAGGCTTGGGCAATTTCTTCATGGATGACGTGTTCATGTATGAAACGCTGATCCTGGTCCCGGGCCAGGATACGCAGCAGCAACTGGTGCGCCTGCTGACCAGCAACACGCCAAAGCGCCTGCATGAGCCGCACTACAATATGCTGGCCTACCCGTTTTCCACCAAGTACCAGAACTCGAACCAGTGGGTGCTGGAAACCCTGGCTGCCGCCAGCAACGAGCCGGGCAAGATCGAAACGCGGGCCGAAGCGCAAGGCTGGCTGCGCAGCGCCAGCTATGCGCCGCAAACGCTCAGCATACCCGCCGCCACGCGCCTGGGCGCGCGCATGTTCCGCGCCAATATCGCCTTCGACGACCATCCGTTCGAGCGCCGCATGACGCGCCAGATCGACGTCGTCACGGTGGACTCCATCGTGCGCTTCATGCGCCAGCGCGAGCCGCAGATACAGGAAATCGTGGTGCGGGGAAATTAGTCCGGAGCCATGCCGGACAGGACCAAGGCGGGCGCCTGCGCCAGCGGCGCCGCGCAGCACAGCACGATGGCCAGTTCGGCATGGTCCAGCGCCACGCAGCTGGCCGCCTCCCTACCCAGCTTGTAGCGCGCCTCCGCCTCGCTCCAGCGCCGGTAGAACGCCGCCCGCCCCTGCTCCAGCGGCAGCTGTTCCAGCTCCGCCGCCACGGCCGGGCCAAACGCCTGGCGCGCCAGCGCCAGCACGTCGCGCCGCGGATCGCGCATTTCGATATCGAGTCCCAGCGGCGTCGTGACGCTGAGCGCGCATGCGACCCAATGGCCGCTGTGCGCAATGCTGAAATGGGGACCATCGGCCGGCGACAACAGGCGCGGCGCCTGCCCCGGCCGCTCTTCCAGCGCGATGGCGGCCGGCGCCACGCCCAGCAACTTCCCCATCGCCACGCGCAGCAAGGCGCGCCCCAGCAGGAACTGGCGCTGGCGCTGCGGCCGCACGAAGCGCGCGTGGCGGGCCGCTTCCCCCGCGCCCAGCCACGCTTCATACTGGGTCTGCTGCGCGGGATCAATGCAGCGGGAATCGAGCAGCCAGATGGCGGCGCCGGGCAGGATTGTGGACATGGCAGTGCGTCGATAGGCAAAGGCGCAGTCTGCCACAAATCGGCGGAATAAAGATCGGCGGCACGAAGGCCGATAACAGGCCGCGGCAAAAAAAATGACAGCGCGGTTGCCCGTCGCTGCCATTTGAACAAGCTCGCCGACGCTTGCGCGCCGCGTCCGTCCTAGTTCGTCATGGGTGCCGCGACGGCTTTGTCATCGGCGCCTGTCGGGCCGCCTTCGGCACGTACGTAGTTGGCCTTGATGTACGCACTGGTCAGGTTGGCAATGCGCGTCAGCATCAGGTTGTCATGCACGCCAAACGTGAAACCGGCTGCCATGGCATCGGCACGCTGGAAGAACTCCGGCGTCGCTACCAGCGCACCCTTGTTATCGCGGATCATGACGCGCATGCGCACGCCCGAGCTGCCGGCCAATGGACCCAGGAAGACGCGCTTGGCGCCGCTCTTGAACTGGATTTCTTCCACGATAGGCTCGATGATCAGCACGCGGCCATTGGCCGGCGCCGCGTTCCAGGTCGTCAACGATTCGGCCAGGTCCTTGCGGATGTTTTCATCGATTTTCGCCATGCCCGCCTGGTTGCCCGCGTAGCCTTGGGCAAACACCGTCGGCTTGACTTCGATGCGGCCAAACGACGAAAACGCCTCGCTCGGTGCCGGATTCTGCGTCGACGATGCCTTGATCGCCGTGGCGCAGCCCTGCAACATGGATACTGTCAGCAGTGCACCAGCCAGGATGGTGGTTTTTGATACTTTGTGCATATTCTCTTTCTATTTTTTATTGGAGTGGCTTCCAGGCGCCTTGAACTTGCCAATGGCGCCCTTGACCTGTTTGAACAGCTTCCTTGCTACTTGCCTACGTACTACCTGCTTGCTACTTACTTGCCTGGTTTCAACTTCACGAACTCGCCCTTCAAGGCCACGCCCGTCATCATCGTGCCTTCATGACACTCGAATTCCGTGGCGCTGGAATTTTCGACATTTTTGTAATTGCTGACGATATTGACGACGGCATCGGCGCCCACCGATTGCGCGCGCTTTTGCAGCGCCAGCATGGCCGACAGGAAGGCCCAGTTGCACGACGTTTCCGCCGACTTGCCGACGCCATTGGTCTTCTGGCTGGTCTTGTCGCTGCTGATGCGCGTGGCAACCGGCGGCGTCGGCTGGTCGCCAAAATAGAATTTGACGGTGTCGCCAAGGCGCGCCTGGGCATCGTTGGCGCTCATCGCATTGGCGATCGACATCATGTGCCGGGTGTCGCCTGCCTGTGCCGGCAAGACAACTGCCAGCGCTGCACCCATTGCCGCCAGGATCATCATTTTTTTCATGCTGTTTTCCTTGAAAGATAAAGTCATAGTACAAAAGGAGCCATGCCCGCCGCTTGCATCAGCACGATGGCCGGTAACGCTTGAAAATCAGCGACGTGTTGATGCCGCCAAAGGCAAAATTATTCGACATCACATACTCGCATTCGATGGCCCGCCCTTCGCCGGCGATGTAGTCGAGCGGCGCGCATTGCGGGTCCACCTGCTGCAGATTGATGGTGGGAGCAAACCAGCCTTCGCGCATCATCTCGATGCTGATCCACGCTTCCAGCGCGCCGCACGCGCCCAGGGTGTGTCCCATGTAGCTTTTCAGCGAACTGATAGGCGTGCGGTCGCCAAACACCTCGAACGTGGCTTGCGATTCGGCGATGTCGCCCTGCTGCGTGCCCGTGCCGTGCGCGTTGATGTAGCCGATGTCGGACGGCTGCAGGCCCGCGTCGGCCAGCGCCAGCAGCATCGCCTGGCGCATGGTGGCGGCGTTCGGCTGGGTCACATGGCAGCCGTCGCTGTTCGTGCCGAAGCCCACCAGTTCCGCATGGATGGTGGCGCCGCGCGCCTGCGCATGTTCGAATTCTTCCAGGATCAGGCAGCCGGCACCCTCGCCGATGACCAGTCCATCGCGGCTGGCGTCGAATGGACGCGGCGTCGTGTGGCCCGCATCGTTGCGCGTGCTGGTGGCGAACAGGGTGTCGAAGACGGCCGCCTCGGTGGCGCACAGTTCCTCGGCGCCGCCCGCGATCATCGCCAGCTGCTTGCCGCCGGCGATCGCCTCGTAGGCGTAGCCGATGCCCTGGCTGCCCGAGGTGCAGGCGCTCGATGTGGTGATGACGCGGCCCGTGACGCCGAAGAACACGCCGATGTTCACGGGCGCCGTGTGCGCCATCATCTTGATGTAGGTGGTGGCGTTGATGCCCTTGGTGGTGCGTTCTTCCATCATGCGGCCAAAGTCGCCGATGGCGCTGGGCGTGCCGGCCGACGAACCGAAGGAAATACCCATCTGTCCACTCTTGAGCACGGGGTGTTCCGCCAGGCCCGCGTGTTCGAGCGCCAGTTCGCTGGCGCGCGTGGCCATCAGGGCGATGCGTCCCATGCTGCGCACGGCCTTGCGGTTATAGCGGTCCGTCAGCGCGAACGGCGCGGCCGGCGCGCCCAGCTGCGTGTTCAAGCCTTCGTAGTCGGCCCACTCGCCCATGCGCACGATGGCGTTGCGGTACTCGCCCAGGCGCTGGCGGATGGCCGGCCAGTCGTTGCCGATCGGGCTGATGCCGGCCATGCCGGTCACTGCGACCCGGCGGCTCATGCCATGCCTCCGTTGACGGATATAACCTGGCGCGTGATGTAGCCCGCTTCCTCGCCGACGAGGAAACTGACGGCGGCGGCCACTTCTTCCGGCGTGCCGACGCGGCGCGCGGGAATCATCTTCAGCGCTTCGTCGAGGGGCACTTCGCTGATCATGTCCGTCTCGATCAGGCCTGGCGCCACGCAATTGACCGTGATGGCGCGCTTGGCCAGTTCCAGCGCCAGCGCCTTGGTGGCGCCGATGATGCCCGCCTTGGCGGCGCTGTAATTGACTTGCCCGCGGTTGCCGATCAGGCCGGAGACGGAAGCCATGGTGACGATGCGGCCCGGCTTGCGGCGCTGGACCATCGGCATCACGAGGGGGTTGAGCACATTGTAGAAACCATCGAGATTGGTCTGCAGGACGATGTCCCAGTCCTCGCCCGACATGGCGGGAAACGCATTGTCGCGCGCCACGCCCGCGTTGCAGACGACGCCGTAATAGCAGCCATGTTCGGCGATGTCCGCTTCCAGCGCGGCAGCGGCCGCGGCGCGGTCGCCGATGTCGAACTGCAGCACGCGCGCCGCGCGTCCCAGCGCCGCCACCTGCTGCGCCACCGCCTCGGCTTCGGCGCGCGCGCTGCGGCAATGCAGCACCACGTCAAAACCATCGCGCGCCAGGCGCAAGGCGATCGCCTTGCCGATGCCGCGCGACGATCCCGTTACCAATACACTTTTACTCATGCTGCGCTCCATTCATACTCTCCTGCAGAAATTGCTTTGCATCCTCGGGCTGGAATACCGTGATCGTCGCCTGCGCCAGCACGGCGCCCGCCATCTCGATCCGGCATTCGAACGCGCCCAGTCCATTCTCGCCCTGCAAGGCTTGCTGCACATGCACCTGCAGCACGCTGCCCACGGCAAACAGGGGCAGCTGCGCTTCATAGCGCCGCGCGCCCAGCAGGAAACCGATCTTCACGGGCGCGCCGGCCTGGCGTGCCCGGTAGCCCGCATGCGCGGCGATCGCCTGCGCCATGTATTCGATGCCGACCCAGCTGCCCACCCCGGCCGACGGCGCGTCGTAAAACACGCTGCCCGCGTGGATGACCACCTCGGCGCACAGGTTTTCCGCATCGGCCGACAGCACGCGGTCGAGCAACACCATGGCGCCGGAATGGGGCACCAGTTCACGGACGGGAGGAAAACTCATGTCCCCCTCCTGAACAGCAGGGCGGCGTTCGAACCGCCGAAGGCAAACGAATTGCTCAGCGCCCAGTCGAGCGGACGCCCCAGCCGCGCGCCGGGCAGAGCCAGGCGCAGCGACGGCAAGGCCGTATCGGCCACGCCATCCCACAGGTGCGGCGGCAGCAATCCCTCGGCGTTATCGTCCTGCATCGCCAGCCAGCACAGCGCCGCCTCGATGGCCGCCGCCGCACCCAGCGCGTGGCCCGTCAGCGGCTTGGTGGAACTGGCCATCACCGTGCCGCCGAACAGCTCGGACACCACGCGCGCTTCCATCGCATCGTTTTGCGGCGTGGCCGTGCCGTGCAAATTCACGTAATCGACCTGCGACGCCGCGATGCCCGCGCGCGCCAGGGCCTGGGCGATGGCCAGCCGCGCGCCGCCGCCCTCGGGATCGGGCGCCGACATGTGGTGGCCGTCGGACGATTCGCCCCAGCCGCGCAGGGCCACGGCGGCCGGCTGCGCCGTCATCAGGAACAGGGCCGCGCCCTCGCCGATATTGATGCCGTCGCGGCTAGCACCGAGCGGATTGCAGCGCCGTTCGCTGACGGACGCCAGCGCGGAAAAACCGGCCACGGTAAAGCCGCACAGGGTATCGACGCCGCCCGTCAGCACGGCGTCGCACAGGCCCATGCGGATCAGGCGCGCCGCGCTGGCCATGGCCTTGGCGCTCGACGAACAGGCGCTCGAATGCACCATCGCCGGGCCATCGATGCCCAGCTCCTCGGCCAGCATCAACGCCGGCGACGCCATTTCCTGCTGGCCGTAGTGAAACGCATCGGGCAAGCCGTCGCCGGCCACCTGCTGGCGAATCGCGTCCTGCGTTTCAGCGATGCCCGAGGTACTCGTGCCGATCACCACGGCAACGCGATGCGCGCCGTAGCGCGCGATGGCCTGTTCCACGGCAGGACGGATCTGCGCCAGCGCCGCCAGCGCCATCTGGTTGTTGCGGCTGCGCGCCGCGACGCCGTGCCCTGCCACCGGCGGCAGGACCGCATCGACCACGCCCAGCGGCAGCACGCGGCCCGGCGTGTGGCGGTCGGTGGGCAGCACGCCGCTGTCCGCGGCGAACAGGCGCGCGCGCACTTCCTCGCGGCTGGCGCCCAGCGCGCAGACGATGCCGCAGTCATTCAAATACACGGTCAAGCCACTCATTCAGCTTCCTTCCGGTGCGTTCTGTATCGTCAGGCGATAGCGGTAGCGCAGGTTGTCGAGCACCACCGTGCCGCTCCAGCGCGGCATGGCGCTGTAACCGATCACCGTCACCGCCTCGTCGTGCAGGAACAGGGTGCGGCGCAAGCCGCTGTCCTCGATGCGCCAGCCGGCCGGCAAGGCCAGTTCGATCGCCTCGCGCGGCCACAGGGTCAGCTGCATGTCTTCCAGCACGTCTTCCGCGCGCACCTGCGCCGGCAGCATCAGGTGGCGCCACGACGTCATCTCCTTGCCGTCATAGTGCAGCGACAGCACGCGCTGGCCGAATGCCAGGCCCACCAGGTCCAGGTGCGACGGCTCCAGTTCCAGCGCCGCATCGAGTTCGTCGATGCGCCCTGCCCGTTCGGCCACCAGGTGCTGCTGCACGCTGACCGAAGCGCCAAGCGCCTGCGGCGCCAGCTTCAGGCCCAGGCGCGCCGGCGCCTGGGGCGGCGTGCTGGCGCAGCCGGCCAGTGCCAGCAGCAGCGCCGGCGCCCATCGTTGACAGTACAAAAACATCAGATTTCTCCTGCGGCAGCGGCCGCGCTACGATGGTCGGCTTCGGCAAAGCACGGCGACAGCAGCCACACGAGCGCCGTGCCGATCAGCATGGTCAGGCCAAATGCCTGCAAGGCGGCCGTCTTGCTCAGGGCTAGCAAGCCGAAGGACAGAATGGTGTTGGCCGCCGACAGGCCCACGGCCAGCCATGGCGTGTTGTTGCGGCGGTCCGGGTGTTCCTGCATGAAGATGCCGTAGTCGACGCCCACGCCCAGCAGCAGCATCAGCGCCAGCACGTGGAACAGCTGCAGCGGCAGGTTCAAATAGCCCAGCAGGGCCAGGGCCGCCACGCTGGCCAGCGCCGTCGGCGCCAGCACGCGCCAGGTACGGCGGCGGTAACGGGGCAGCAGCAGGCCGAAGACCACCACATAGGCGCCCAGCACCACGGCGCCCATGTAGACGCGGTAGCGCCCCAGCACCGAGGAAATCTCGCTCACCTTGTCGACCCACTGCACGCCGGGCATGCCCTCGCCCGCCTTCGCCAGTTGGGGAATGGCCGCATACTGCATGCCGCGCAAGGCGACGATGGAGGCATAGCCGCCTTCCACCTTGCCCAGCCACAGATGGCGCCACGGCTCGCTGGCCGGCACCTGCAGGAAAGCGTCGATGGACAGCGGCGCGCCCGCCTGTTCCAGCTGCGCGCGCACCTTGCCGGCCCACTGCGGGCCTTCGTCGACGGACTGCGCCAGCAGGTCGAGCGCGGCGCCTGGCCGCAGGATGGCCGTGTCGAGCAGGGCCCGGCGCGCCGACTGCGTCTGCTGCGACGGCACCCAGTTCGACATGGCCTGGTAGCCGCTGATGTGCTTTTGCGCGATCAGCGGCAGCAGGCGCTGCTTCAAGGTTTCCTCGCGCTGCAGCACCATTTCCGCGCTGTCGCCGCGCACCAGGTAGAACTGCACGGGCGTGGGCGCATCGAGCAGCTTGCTCAATTTGATCTGGTCGCGCAGCAGGTGCGCGGGCGGCGTCTGCAGCAGGCGGATATCGTCGTTGACGCCGAGGCGGCTGATGCCCGCTGCCGCGAACAGGACGAACAGCACGCCGCAGATCAGGGTGGCGCGGTTGGCCCGCAGCAGGGGCCAGCACGCGCGCGCCGCGCCGTAGCGTTCCACCAGGGCGCCGCTCTTTAAGGTACCGCCGTCGATCAGCGCGGGGAACCAGAACACCACGGTCAGCCAGGCAAACACCAGGCCCAGGGCGGAAAACACGGCCATGTGGCGCAGGCCCGGAAATGGCGTCAGGCCCAGGCCCAGGTAGCCGATGACGGCCGCCAGCAAGGTCAGGCACAGGCCGGGCAGCAGCCGGCGCAGCAAGGCGCGCGAGTCCAGCGCGGGATCGGCGCCCAGGCGGTTGCACAGAAAATAGATGCCATAGTCCTGCGCCACGCCGATCAGGCTGGCGCCAAAGACCAAGGTCATCAGGTGGACCTTACCGAACAGCAGCCAGCACACGGACAGGGAACCGAGGCAGCCGATGCCGATCGACAGCAGGATCAGCGTGATCGGCTTGACCGAGCGGAAGGTCAGCCACGTCAGCAGGATGATGCCGGCCAGCGAGCCCAGGCCGATGGTCGACATTTCGCCCGCCGCCTGGCTGCTGGCGGCCGCCGCATGCAGGATCACGCCTGCGCTGATGATGTCCACGCCGGCCACGGCTTGCCGCGCCGCCGCCTCGGCTTGCGCCAGCACGGGTAGCACGCTTTCCTGCGCGCCCAGCGAAAAGGCGGGCAAGGTCAAGGTCATGGGCAGCAGCACGTACTGGCGGTCGCCGTCGGCGACAAACAGATGGCCGTCGCGCGGACGCACGGGCGTTTCCTGCGCCCGTTCCTGCACCCAGCCGCTGAACAGGCCGAACGGATCGTCCTGCCAGGCGCCCAGCTTCGGCCCGCCGAATGGGCTGTAGAGCTGGCTCAATGCGGCGTCGCGCCAGAACGCGGGCGCTTCCTGGCGCAGCTGCGTTTCCTGCGGCGCCGCCAGCAGGGTCAATCGATGCTGCTGGAACAGGGCCAGCCAGTCGTTCTGCGTCTGCTCGTCGAGCGGCGTGGACTGGAACAGGCCCGCATGGCGCGCCAGCACGGCGCTGTAGGCGTCGGCCGCGCGCCTGGCATCGGCCCAGTCGGACGCGCCGACCAGCACCACCAGGCGCTGCTGCGCCGCGTCGACCATGTGCGCAAACGACGCCTGCAGCACGGGGTCCCGTTCCTGCACCGGCAGCAGGGCCAGGATGTCCGTTTCCGGCGCGATGCGCTTGCCCAGCCACAGGTAGGCGTTATGCGCGAGCAGCAGGGCCACCACCAGCGCCCAGGCGATGGCAAGCATGCGCCCGGCGTTGCGGCTGCGCTTCGTCAGCGCGTTCAAAACAGCGCCGCCTCTTGTGGCGTGATGGCGGACGGTCCCGTTTCAATCGCGGAAAACACGATGCTGGTGCGGTCGCCGCTCGCTTCGCTGATGCTGATGTTCTTCACGAAGGCGCCGCCGTCGAGGCGGATGTTGCCGATGGCCTTGGCCAGCGCCGGCTGGCGCGCCTTCAGCGCCACCTGCCAGGTCGCGCCGTCGATGCTGCCGTCGACTTCAAACAAGGTATCGAGCTGCGCCAGGTCGCCGGCCAGCAGCGAAAACAGCACGCTGTTGATCATCTTGACCACCGGTTCCGTCTTCGCGTCCAGGCGCATGGCCACGCGCTCGCCCTGGAAATGGACGATCTCGTCGCGCGTCAGCCGCAATGTATTGGGAAACGGCTGCAAGGTGCGCCACAAGACGCCCTTGCCCGCCACCACGCAGAAGCGGCCATTCGACGCCAGCGCCTTCTTCATGCCCGCCAGCTGCTTGCTCTGGTCGAAACGGCCGCACAGCTGCTGCGGCTTGGCCAGCATGGCCTCGATCTTCGCCACCGGCGCGGCCGCGTGCAGGGGCGCCATCGCCACCAGGCACAAGCCCGCCAGCAGGATTTTGATATGGTTTTTCATGCGGACTTCAATCCCAGTTTTTCAAACAGTACGGGCGGCGAGGCAAAGCACATCTCGCCGCTGGCGATATCGACGGCGACCTGCGTCGTGCTGGCGCGGTTCAGGCGCTTGCCCGTCGCGCTGTCGCTGACCAGGTATTCGATCTTCAGGCGGTCTTCCCACTCCACCAGGTCGGCGCGCAGGGTCAGGCGCTGGCCAAAGGTCGCCGGCGCCACGTAGCGCAAATGCATGTCGATCACGGGCCAGGCATAGCCGGACGCCTTCATGTCGACGTAGTTGTAGCCGATGCTGTCGAGCAGCGCGCAGCGCACCACTTCCAGGTATTTCACGTAGCGGCCATGCCAGACGATTTCCATGGGGTCGAGGTCGAAGAACTGCACCTGCATCTCCACTTCCGCATGCCAGCGGCTGGGCGCGGCCTTCCTGCCGCGTACCTTGTGCGTCGGTGCCTGCGTATCAGCCATGTTCGGCTCCGTACAGCGGCCATGCCTGGGCGCGCATGCGTTCGAGCAGCACGCGCAGTTCCGGATCGAGGCGGCGGTCTTCTTCCACGGGTGCGATATCGGCAGCCAGCGCTTCCAGCATGGCCGTCAGCGCCGCTTGCGGCAGCACGTCGGGGTTGACCTTGCAGCGCAGCCAGACGCCCTGGCGCACCGTGATCAGCAGGGCCGCGGCCACCTGCTCGCACAGTTCCAGCACGCGCAGGCAGTCGCGCGCGGCGATGGTGCCCATGCTGACCTTGTCCTGGTTGTGGCATTCCGTCGAGCGCGAAAACACGGAGGCCGGCATGGTCAGTTTCAGCGCTTCGGCCGTCCAGGCGGAAGCGCTGATCTGCAGCGCCTTCAAGCCGTGGTTGATGGCCGCGCGCGGCCCCGTGGCGCCCGACAGGTTGGCCGGCAAGCCCTGGTTGTAGCGGCTGTCGACCAGCAAGGCCATCTGCCGGTCCAGCAGGTCGGCCAGGTTGGCCACCGTGTTTTTCATGCTGTCCATGGCGAAAGCGATATGGCCGCCATAGAAATGGCCGCCATGCAGCACGCGCTCGCCTTCGGCGTCGATGATGGGATTGTCGTTGGCGCTATTGAGTTCATTCTCGATGGACGAGCGCAGCCACGGCAAGGCGTCGGCCAGCACGCCGATCACGTGCGGCGCGCAGCGGATCGAATAGCGGTCCTGCAGGCGCTTGCCATTGCGCTCCCAGCTATCGGTGGGCAAGTCCTCGCGCAGCCACGCTGCCACCTGCTGCATGCCGGGATGGGGCTTGACGGAGAACAGGGTTTCGTCGAAATGGTGCGCATTGCCGTCCAGCGCGAACGAGGCCATGGCCGTGATGCGCGTCGTCAGGCGTGTCAGGTATTCGGCGCGCTCGTACGCCAGGCAGGCCAGCGCCGTCATGACGGCCGTGCCGTTCATGATCGCCAGGCCTTCCTTCGGACGCAGGCGCAGCGGCGCGATGCCCGCTTCGCGCAGCGCCTGTTCCGCCGGCACCTGCACGCCGTCGCGCCACACTTCGCGTTCGCCGCACAGCACTGCCGCCAGGTAGGACAGCGGCGTCAGGTCGCCGCTGGCGCCGACCGAGCCTTCCGAAGGAATCAGCGGCAGCAGGCCCGCGTCGAGCAGGCGCGCGATCTGCGCCAGCAGTTCCACGCTGACGCCGGAAAATCCTTTGCTCAGCGACGCCAGGCGCGTGGCCATGATGGCGCGCGTCTGCGCCGGCGTGAAGAATTCGCCCAGGCCGCAGCCGTGATAGGTGTACAGGTGATGCGGCAGCTCGGCCACCAGTTCCGGCGGCACGGTCACCGTGCACGAATCGCCGTAACCCGTGGTCACGCCATAGATGGTGCCATCCTCGCGCAGCAGGCGGTCGAGGAAGTCGGCGCCGCGCGCGATCGCCGCGCGAAAGACCGGGTCGACGGACAGTTCGGCGCTGGCCCGGCCATGCGCGATATCGGTAATGTCTTCGATGCGCAAGCGCTCGCGGTCGAAGCGAACGGCGCGCCGGGTGTTTTTCAGGTCAGCGAGATGCATCGGGAGTATCCAGTCTTGAAGTATCGGGGTGTTGCCAAAAATCGTAGAAATTGAACCATTCGAGCGGCGCGCGCAGGCAGTGGTGCTGCAGGCGCGCGGCATATGCGGCGGCCAGCTCTGACAGCATCGCCTCGCGCGATTTGCGCGGCAAATGCAGGGATTCGCGGAACAGTTCGAAATGCACTTCCGAGCGCTGGCCGATGCGCATCGAAAACAGCAGGTACACGGGACATTGCAGCACGCTGGCCAGCACATACGGGCCGACCGGAAACGCGGCTGGCTGGCCCAGGAACGGCGCGACGGCCACCCGCGGCTGCGGCGAGACGGGAATGCGGTCGCCGGCGATCACCACGAACTCGCCCTGCGCCACTTTTTCCGCCAGCAGCATGGCCGTGGCGGGCGTCATCTCCGTCACCTGCAGCAGATTGAGCTGGCTGTCGGGATTGAGGCGCGCCAGCATGCGGTTGAATGCGTGCGCATGGCGCGTATGCACGAGCACCGTGAGCTTCAGACGCGTATTGCGCTGCGACAGGACGCGGCACAGTTCCAGGTTGCCCAGGTGGGCGCAGATCAGCAAGGCGCCCCGCCCTTCGTCCAGGCAGCGGTTGACGCCATCGGCGCCGTGCAGGCTCACGCCGCGCGTGTCATACAGGCCGCCCCACAGCAGCATCTTGTCGAGGATGGTTTCGGCAAACGCGGCGAAATGGCGCAACACGCCCAGCTTCGCAGGTCCGCCGCAGGCCGCGACCCGCGCCAGGTAGGCGCGCGAGACGCGGCGCGCACGCGCGTTCGTCAGCACGTACCAGGCCAGCACAGGATAGAGCACGATGCGGAACGGCCAGCGGCCAAACACGCGGCAGATCCAGAACAGCAGGCGCATGCCGGCCACGAAGCTCACTTCGTTGAAGCCGGCCCAGTGCCCGCGCTGCGGCTGCGACGCCGTCATCGCGCGCGCCAGTGGCGCGCCAGCAGGCGCGGTGCGCGCCACAGCATGCCGAAAAACAGGCGCGCGTGCATGCGCGAAATCAGCACGTTGTCGCGCCACAGCTGGAAGTGCGAGACGCCGTCGCTGGGGTAGCCCACCTTGGTCGGCAGGTTCGCCATGCGCAGGCCGTCCCAGTACAGGCGTACCAGCACGTCGGTGTCGAAATTCATGCGCTGACCCAGGGCGCCGCGCTGCGCCAAGGCGACCAGGGGCGCCAGCGGATAGACGCGAAAACCGCACATGGAATCGCGGATCTGCAGCGACAGGGTATTGATCCAGACCCAGACATGCGTGGCATAGCGGGCATAGAAACGCACCGCCGGCACCGACGCGTCATACACGGGATAGCCGACCACCACCTCCGCCGGCGTGGTCCGCGCCTGCGTCAGGAAGCGCGGCACATCGTCCGTTTCGTGCTGGCCATCGGCATCGATCTGCAAGGCATGGCTGTAGCCCTGCGCATGCGCGTGGCGGCAGCCCGTCAGCACGGCGCCGCCCTTGCCCTGGTTGCGCGCATGGCGCAGCAGGGTCACCTGCGACGGATGCGTGGCCGCCAGCGCATCGAGCGTGCGCGCGCCGGCGGCGGCGCTGCCGTCATCGACGAGGATCAGCGGCACGCCGTGCGCCAGCAGGCGCTGCACCACGGCGCCGATCGCGTGTTCATGGTTGAACACGGGGATGACGATGCAGGGGTGGAAACGCAGGTCAGTCACCGTGCGCTCCGGCGCGGCCAAAGCGCAGCAGCGAGTGGCAATAGCCGATGCCGTCGCGCGTGGTCAGCAGCTCCAGGCCGGCCGCCCTGGCCAGGCGCACATAGTCGGCGCTCTGGTAAATCTTGCTGTTGCCGCTGGCCATGGCCGTGAAGTAGGGCGAGGTGTTGATCAGGCAGTAGGCGGCGATATCGTACTGCTGGCGGTCCCAGAACGTATCCATGATCAGCACTTGTCCGTTCGGCCCCAGCGCCTGCGCCACGCGGCGCAGGATGCTGGCGATGGCCGGCTCGGAAAAGCAGCTGAGAAATTGGCTCATCCAGATCAGGTCCATGCCGGACGGCAGCGGCACCGCGTCGTCGAGCAGGTCGCACGCATGCAAATGGGCCCGCTCGCGCACGCCCGCATCGGTCAGGGTGCGGTCGGCCACCGCCAGCTGGCGCTCCAGGTCGACCAGGTGCAGCTCGACGCCCGCGCGATAGGCCAGCGCCGCGCTGGCGAACTTGCCCGTGTTGGCGCCGATATCCATGATGCGGCGCGGCGCCGTGGCGAAGACGTCGGGGAAAATCTCGGGAAACGACGTATCCGAATAATGGTGGTCGAAGGCGAACCAGCTGCCCTTGGCAGGTTCCGACAGCGCCGACAGGCCCTGGTACAGGGTGGGCCAGTCGCCCAGCGCGGCCAGGCCCAAAGGCTGCTCGGCGTCGAGCGAGCGGTCCAGGTCGAACAAGCCCTGGTAGCAGACGTCATGCATGAAGTCCAGGTTGACCTGGGTGATGCTGTCCGTCAGCATGCAAAAGCCGACCTTGTCGAGCACATACGCGCCATCGCGCAGCGAGACGACGCCGGCCGACAGGCACGATTCGAGCGCCACCTTCAGCGCATATTCCGTCCAGCGGCCGGTGGCGGCCATGTCGGCCACGCTCAAGCCGCTGTGGCCCGTATCGGCCAGGGCCTGCAGCATGCCGCGCTTCCAGGCATAGCGCACGCATTGAAAGACAACGGGTCCGAAAGCGATTTTTTGCGCCTCGAAACGGGCGGCAAAGGCGGTCTGGCGTTCGGGTGAAAATTTTTTATCTAACATGCGCTCGCTGCTGGAGTGGGTGTATCGGCGCCGTCACCGGGAACGGCAACGGCATGCGGGTGAAACAGGATGCGGCCGCTGGCATGCTGGCCGGCGTCCGACAAATAGCGAAACTGCAGGCTGGCCTTGAGCGCGTCGTATTCCAGCGCCAATTGCACGGACCGCCCGGGCAGCACCGGCTGCTGGAATTTCAAGGCATGCATGGCACGGAACTGCGCGGGCAAGTCCAGGTGCTGGCGCGCGAAATGCAGCGCCCACTCCACCTGCACCACGCCGGGCAGCAAGGGCGCATCCGTGAAATGGCCATCGAAATAAAACAGATTGGCAGGCACGCGCAGCTCGAACAGCAGCCGCGGCATGGCTGCCGCCGTATCGCTTTCGAGCAGCTGCGCATGCGGCAGGCGCGGCTTGTCCGCCGGCGCCAGCAGGGCCAGCAGCAGCGCCTGCGGCGTCTTGCCCTGCGCATTGATGGGCATCTGCTCCAGGTAGCGCCAGCGGCGCGGCACGGCAAGCGCCTCGACCTGGCCGGCCAGCGCCAGCTGCAGCTGGCGGTTCAGGGCCAGCTTGCCCTCCGCCGCCAGCAGCGCGCGGCCGGCGGCGCTGCAGACGATAAAGGCCGCTACCTTCTGGCGCTCGCCTGCTGCGCCATCGCACAGCAGCACCCGTGCATCCGTCACCAGCGGCGTGGCCAGCAAGGCCGCCTCGATGGCGCTCAGGGAAATGCGTTTTTCCTCGATCTTGACGATGCGGTCGCTGCGCCCCAGCAACTGGAAGCGGGCGGCTTCCATTTGCCGCACGCGGTCCGCCAGGCGCAGCCAGCCCGTATCGGCCAGGTGGGCCGAACGCACTTCCAGCGCGCCGTCGTCCTGCAGGCGCCAGTCCACGCCGGGAAAAGCTTGCCAGCTTTCGTCGTCCGGCCGCGCCTGCGCGCGCTGGCGCCAGGCCACGCCGCCCGTCTCCGAGCTGCCATAGATCTCGCGCGGCACGCTGCCGAGCAGATGCCCTGCCGCCAGCGCGCTGTCGAGGGCCAGCGGACCGCCCGAGGAAAACACGGCACGCAGCTGCGCGCGCGCTCCGGACCAGTCCAGATGATCGGGCAGGCGTTTCAGGTGCGCAGGGCTGGCAGCGAGCACGCACGGTCCCTGCCCCAGCAAGACGGCCAGCGGCTCGGGAAAGTCCACGCTGTGCGCATGCACGGCGCGTGCTGCGCACAACGGCCACAGGACCTTGAACAGCAGGCCATAGATATGCTGGTGCGAGACGGTGGCGACGACGGCCGCGCCTTCGGCATGGCAGCCAAACAGCTGCTGCAAGGTCGCCACTTCGCTCCCCAGCTGCGAGAGTTTTTTCGGAATCGCCTGTGCCGCTCCCGTGCTGCCGGAGGTGTACACCACCAGGGCGGGGAAATCGTCGTCGAGCGCCTTCCATGCCTGCAGCGGCGCGCCGCCGGCCGGCACGGGCAGCGGCGCCTGCGCCGCCGGGAACTCGCCCAGGAAACCGTCAACGGATGCGGCCAGCGAGGCACAGCTGGCCGGCAGGGTATCGGCCGTCAGCCAGATGGTCTTGCCCGCCTGCCAGGCGCCCAGCAAGGCGGCGCCGAATTCGAGGCCGTCGTCCAGGTACAAGGCAAAATCATGGCCAGCCTGGCGCTCCAGCATACCGGCCCACGCCGCCATCCGCGCGGCAAAATACGCATGATCGAGCGCGGCGCCATGGCGCCAGCCCACCGGCTGGGCCGCTGGCCGGCCGAGCACGGACAGCGCAAGGCGCGCCAGTGGAGAAATCGGAGCAGGTGCTTGCGGCAGGAAGACTTCAAACATGGTGCAGACGCTTAAAACGCAGGCGGACAAGGTACTCGCCGCCAAATAACAGGGCCATCAGGATGTAGGCGATCACGCCCGTGTACAGCGACCAGACGGCTTCGCTGGCCCACACCGCCGTGACCAGCGCGATGCCGCCGTTGACGATGAAAAAACCGCACCAGACCTGCGTCACGCGGCGCGTGTAGCGCACGGCCGCCGGCGGGAAATCCGGCTCGCGCAGGCGCGCCAGGCGTTCCACCATGGACTGCGGCGTCCACAGGCTGTAGCCGAAGGTGGCCAGCAGCACGGCGTTCACCAGCACCGGATACAGTTTCAGCGGCAGCAGCAGATTGCTCCACAGGGCAACGGCCGCCAGCAGCAGTGCCGCGGCCACCGACCAGCGCGCGGCGCGCTGCAGCTTCAGCGCGGGCAGGCGGCACGCCACGGCCAGCACCAGCAGCAGCGCCAGCCAGCGCGGTTCGAACTGCCCCTGGCCGTACCAGATCGCCAGCGGATACAGCACGGTCAGCAGCAACGCAACGGCATTGAGCAGCACTGCCTATGCCGCCTGTTCCGATACGGACATCGCGCGCAGCGCCTCGACCACGTCGTCGATCGTGCGGATGGTCTTGAACACTTCCGGCTGCAGGCGCTTGCCCGTCAACTGTTTCAGCTTGACCGCCAGGTCGACCGCGTCGATGCTGTCGATATCGAGTTCGGCGTACAGATTCGACTGCGGCGTCAGCGCCGCCGGATCCAGCTCGAACATTTCGGCCAGCAGTTGCACCACCCACGCGTACAGTTCATCGCGGCTCATTTCGCTCATATCTACCATTTTGCTGCTCCCTTACTTCTTTCTGTGAGTGTCAACCATGGCCGCCAGCGCCCGTACCGAAGCGAAATGGCGGCGCGTGTCGGCCGAATCGGCCGACAGCGAAATACCGTATTTTTTCTGCAGGGCGACGCCCAGTTCCAGCGCATCGATGGAATCGAGACCCAGTCCCTCGACAAACAGGGGCGCATCCGTATCGATATCGGCGGCGCTCATGTCTTCCAGTTGCAGCGCCTCGATGATCAGTTCCTTCACTTCTTGTTCAAGCATGTTGTTCCTGTTTCCCGCTAAAGTAATGTTGCAGATGATTGGTCAAAGTGCGCGCCGCCATCACGTCGCTGGCACCGCCACCGGTAAACTCGCCGATCGCCAGGTCGTCCTGCACCGTGATCTCGAAATGCGCGCGGCGGGCAGGCACGCGCCACCACGGTTCGCCCTTGCCCAGGGTCTTGGGCAGACAACGTATCAGCACCGGCGTCACGTCGCGCTGGCCACGCACGGCAATATTGGCGGCGCCCCGCTTGAGCACGATTTCGCCGCTGCACGGCGTGCGCGTGCCTTCCGGGAAAATGATCAGGTTATTGCCGCGCGCCAGCGACACCAGGCAGGCGTCCACCAGTTCGGCGCCGCCCGTGTTGTTGATGTAGCCTGCCGCGCGCACGGGACCGCGCGTAAACGGGTTGTTCCATAAATCGGACTTGACGATGCAATCGGCCTGCTTCACATAGGCCATCAGGAAAATCGTATCGATCAGGGTCGGATGGTTCGCCAGGATCAGCAAGCCGCCCCGCTCCAGCTTTTCCAGGCCGCGCAGGTCGTAGCGCAGCACGCCCACGCAGCGCATCAAGCCGATGTAGAAGCGAAAACTCCAGCGGATGATGGCACGCGCGCCTGCGGTGCGCGCCTCGCGCCGCCACACCAGCAGATGCAGCAAGGGGAACACCAGCACGCGCAGCACCAGGCCGCCCAGGCCGAAAGCGGCAAAACTGAACGCGGTGGCGACGGTCCGCCAGGCCACGGAGGCGCCGGCACGCCACAGGGCCAGCTTATTTCCCACCTTGTTTTCCACCCTATGCATGGCGGCTCCAGCGCCAGTGCTGGCGGTTCGCGGCATGCTCCAATGTGCCGCCACTGCCCAGCATGAAACGCTGCACCGCCAGGCTGCCTGGCATGGCATCGGCCTGCGGCGGCGCATCGGCGCTGCCGCGCGCGCGCCAGGACAGGCCGAAAGCGGCGCCGGGAATGTCCCCGGCCTGCAACAGCCAGGCAAACGCATGCGGCTGCTCCAGGCAATCTTCAAACGCTTCGAATGGCGCCGGCAGAGGGCAATCGGCCACCACCAGCAATACCTGCGCCGCGCCATCGGCCAGCAAGGCGCACGCTTCGATCACGGCCGCCTCGAGACTGGCGGCGCCGGCGGCCATGGCCACCTGCTGGGCAGTATCGGCGCGGGCGATGGAGAACAGGCCCGCGCTGGCGTTGTGCACGGCCATGCCGAAAGCCGTCGGCGACAGGGGTTCGCCCTGCACCAGCGCCGACAGCAGTTCGACGGCGCGCGCCACTTCGCCGTGACGGGAACAGAAGACCAGGGAAATATCGCGCTGCTCGCCCAGGCAGGCGTAGGCCACCTCGAGCGCCATCTTGCCCAGCTGGCCCGCACGGCGCCGCAACAGCGGCGCCATCATGCGCACGCCAGGCTCGCCGCCGGCCGCTATCGGCGCCACAGGCAAGTCCGCATGGGCCCAGGCCTGCCACTGCTGCGGCGTTTCCAGCCCTGGTGCCCAGGCAGCATGTTTGACTATCGAAAAACGGACACCATCGGTGCGCATAGCTAGTTCCCTGAGTTCAAGAAAGGTCGAACTCACGTCAAAACCACGCAAAAAGCCCCGCCGGCGTTCTTTCCAAATTATAAACGAAGGAAGTTAAAATAACCAAAATAAATAGCTCTGGGGAAACTTTTTAAATCAAGCTTGGAAAAACAGCCATTCAATCAACCGCGGCGCAAGTTACTATTTGTAACATCTTGCCTATTATCTACAGATAAAAAAATGGCATCCGCATGCAAACAGCGGCATTTTTGAAAACAATGACTTTTGTACACGAGTAAAAAGTGGAACCTGGACACGACTTGAGAGCGTTGTTTTTAGCTAATACCTGCCGCGATACGCCGCCATGCTGCTACCGGGGAGTGGGGCGGACGCCGGCAAAGCCGAAATAGTTATTCACGGACATAATCGGACGATGCCGTCCGGGATACCGTCTGCCAGCGAAAAAGAGGCATTAAGTCAGGGGACGACAGCGGCGATATAGAGCGCTTGCTTTATGACATCTGGCATCGCCGGATTCAATTCCGGCCTGGCCGGCGCGCCAGCATGGAAAAGAATGGGCCGATCAGCAATACCAGCACCACCATGCGCGCCACGTGAAAGGCCGTGACGATGGGCACGCCCAGGTGCAGGGTCTTGGCCGTCAGCGACATCTCGGCGATGCCGCCGGGCGAAGTGGCCAGGATGGCCGTGCCGGGATGGATGGCCAGCCAGTACGACAGGCCCAGTCCGAAGGCGGCCGCCAGCAACAGCATGAGCATGGCGCACAAGGCCACGCTGACCAGGTAGCGGGGGGCCGCATGCAGGAAGGCGGGGCTGAAGCGCGTGCCCAGCGCGATGCCGATGAACAGCTGGCCCGCGCGTATCATCCACTCGGGCAGGCGCGACAGATGGATGCCGCAGGCCGTCAGCAGCAGCGCGGCCAGCAGCGGGCCGATGACCCAGGCATTGGGCAGCCGGCCCCGTTTGCATGCGAGAGCGCCCGATACGGTGACGAGTATCAGCAGCGCCAGCCCGCCATAATCGACCAGCGCGGCGCCGGGCACGAAGCTTTCATGCCCCGCTTCCAGCCCGTGGCTGCCCCAGTAGCGCACGCCGAACGGGATGGTCGCCACCACCAGCATCATGCGCAGGCTGTGCGCGGCGGCCACCTTGCCCACGTCGGCGCCATGGCGCTCGCTCTGCACCGCCATCTCGGACGCACCGCCGACAGCCATGGCAAAGAAGGCGGTGGCGTGGTCGACGCCGGACAGGCGCCGCAGCAGCATGGCGCCCGCAGCGCCCAGCGCCAGCGCAAACAGCACGGCGCCGGCGATCCACGGCGTGTAGTCGAGCAGCACGGCCAGCACGGGCGCCGTGAAATACAGGCCCAGCGCCGTGCCGATGGCCCACTGGCCCGCCTCGCGCACGCGCACGGGGCAAGCCAGTTCGCGCCCCGCCAGGCGCAGCCCCGCCGTGGCAAACAGGGGGCCGATCATCCACGGCAGCGGCGTGTGCAGCCACAGGCAGATGGCGACGCCCGCCAGGCCGGCGGCCAGCGCGGCGCCGACGGCGCGCCAGCGTGGCCACCACGGCACCGTTAAAACACCCAGAGCTTGTCGGCCGGCATATGCAGCCAGTACTTGCCCGCTTCGAGCTTGTGGCGCGAATAGGCGCGCAGGCTGATGTTCTCGGCGCCGCCGCGCTCGAACAGGCATTCCCAGCGGTCGCCCAGGTACATGCAGGTCAGCAGCGGCAGCTCGATGGCGTTGTCCACCTGCGTGGCACTGATCTTCACTTCCTCGACGCGTATCATGGTCGTCACCTCCGTGCCCACGTTGGCGCCGCGCGCCACGCCCTGCATGGAGGCGCCGTCGACGAGCAGCCGCACGGCGCTGCCTTCGCGCTGCACCACCTTGCCGGGCAGGCGGTTGTTACTGCCCATGAATTCGGCCGTAAACAGCGTGTCCGGCGTCTCATACATGCTTTGCGGCGTGCCCTGCTGCTCGATCTTGCCGTTATTGAGCAGCAAAATGCGGTCGGAAATGGCCATCGCCTCGCCCTGGTCATGCGTGACCATCAGGGCCGACAGGCCCAGGCGCACGATCAGTTCGCGCAGGAAGGCGCGCGCTTCCTCGCGCAGCTTGGCGTCGAGGTTCGACAGCGGTTCGTCGAGCAGGATCACGGGCGGGTTGTACACCAGCGCCCTGGCGATCGCCACGCGCTGCTGCTGGCCGCCGGACAACTGGTGCGGATAGCGTTCGCCCAAGTGCCCCAGACCCAGCTGCGTCAGCACTTCCTTGATGCGCGCGGCGATTTCCGTGCTGCCCATCTTGCGCAATTTGAGGCCGTAGGCGACGTTGTCGAACACGGTCTTGTGCGGCCACAGCGCGTACGACTGGAACACCAGGCCCAGGTTGCGGTGCTCGGCCGGCATCTCGAAGTGTTTCGCGCCATCGTAGACATTGCGCTCGCCGATCTGGATGGTGCCCGCCTTCGGGCTTTCCAGCCCCGCGACGGCGCGCAGCAAGGTGGTCTTGCCGCTGCCCGAAGGCCCCAGCAAGGCAACCACTTCGCCCTTTTTCAGGTGCATCGAGACACCCTTCAGGATCTGGTTGGCGGAAGCGCCGGTGCCGTAGTCCAGGTACAGCTCATTGACGGTCAGTTCATTCATGATGTGGTCTCAGTTCTTGTATTTAGTTATGCAACTCAGTTGTGTAACTTGACGCCAAAGCGCAGCGCGATGCCCAGGCCGATGGCCACCAGGGTGATGTTGATGAAGGACAGCGCCGCCACCAGGTCGGTCGAACCGCCCGCCCACAGCGACACCAGCATGGCGCCGATCACTTCCGTGCCCGGCGAGAGCAGGTACACGCCCGTCGAATATTCGCGCTCGAAGATCAGGAAGACCATCAGCCAGGCGCCCAGCAAGCCGTACTTGATCAGCGGCAGGGTCACGTCGCGCGTCACCTGGCCGCGGCTGGCGCCGACGGCGCGCGCCGCCTCTTCCAGCTCCGGCCCCACCTGCAGCAGCGCGGTGGAAATCAGGCGCATGCCGTAGGCCATCCACACCACCGAATACGCGAGCCACAGGGCGAAGATCGTCGAGCGCAGTTCGCGCAGCACGGGGATCACATGGCCGCTGAGCCACAAGGCCACGCCGTTGTCCATGCCCTTGAGCATGCCGTCGAGCCAGGCCGGCACGAACAGGAACACCCACAGGAAGGACAGGCCGGCCAGCAGGCCCGGCACGGCGCGCGGCACCAGCACGCTGTAGTCGAGCAGGCGCGTGATGCCGTCCTGCTTGCGGTGCATGGCCAGCGCGATGAAGCTGTAGCAGCCCACGGCCAGGGCGCCGCCGACGACGCCGATCAGGATGGTGTTGACGATGCCGCGCACCAGCGAGGGCTGGTCGAAGATATCGCGGAAATGCTGCAAGGTCAGCACGTCGGCCAGGTGCACGCCCTCGCCCCAGTACTGCACGAAGGAGCGCAGCACGATGCCCGTCAACGGCAGGATGATGGTGAAGATCAGCCAGCCCGCCAGCAAGGCGAACGCCAGCCACTTCCAGCGGCCCAGGGGCATGGCCTTGCTGCGCGCGCCCTTGCCCTTGATCGACACGTATTTGTTGGCGGACTTGAGCAGCCAGCGCTGTATCATCACCAGCGGCATGGTCACCATCACCAGGCAGACGGCGACGGCTGCCATCAGGTGGTACGACGGCGTGCCCAGCTTGTTCGTCAATTTGTACAGATAGGTCGGCAGCACCAGGTGGCCTTCCGGGTCGCCCAGCACCAGCACCAGGCCGAACACTTCGAAACCGAGGAAGAACACCAGCACGCCCGCATACGCGAGCGCCGGCATGATCATCGGCAGCGACACATTGAGCATCACCTGGACGGGCGAGGCGCCGGCCACGCGGGCCGCTTCTTCCACGTCAGAGCCCAGGCTTTTCAGCGCCGACGAGGCATACAGGTAGACGTGCGGCACGTGCGTCAGGCCGGCGATGATGACGATGCTGGTGAACGAATAGATATTCCAGGGCACGAAGCCAAGCAGCTCCTTGGCCCAGATCGAATAAAAGCCCACGGGGCCCATCGAGACGACGTAGCCGAAGCCCATCACCATCGGCGAGACGAAGATCGGGACCAGCAGCATGGGCGCCACCCAGCCGCGGCCAGGCAAGTCGGTGCGCACCATCAGGAAGGCCAGCATGCCGCCCAGCGGCACGGCGATGACGGTGAGGCCGAAGGCCAGCATCAGGCCATTCTTGAAGGCCATGGAGAAATCGGGATCATCGAAGATGAAACGGTAGGAATCAAAGCCGAATTCGCGCACGGGCATGAAGAACGGCGCGTTCAAAAAGCTCTGGTAAAAAATCAGGAAGAGCGGCAGGAAGATGGCGATCAGCGTGATCGTCACGACCACGCCGCGCGGCCAGTTCAGGCGCGACAAGGGAGAGCGCGACCGTGCAGGCAGCGGCAAGATGGCAGTTTGCATGATGAATCCAATGAATGAAGGGTGCGGCGTGCGCCCGCAAGCCAGGCTCGCGGGCGGCTAAGTCGGCGTTATTTTTTGCCGGCTGTTTCTTTCCATTGCTTCAGGAAGGCCATGCGCTTGGCAGGTCCCAAGAATTGCAGGATGATCGGATGCACGGGAATCGGCTTGACGTTGGCCGCGCCGATTTCCTTGATCAGTTCAGCCGACGTCGTTTCACCCGTGACATCGGCGCGGATGGCGAACAGCTTGGCGCCGTTGGCGATGATGGTCTGGCCGCGGTGCGACAGCACGTAATCGAGCCACAGCTTGCTGGCGTTGACGTTCTTCGCATTCTTGTTGATGAACTGCACGCGCGACAGGATCAGGGTGTAATCCTTGGGCAGCACCACGCCGATCGACGGATCGGTCTTGGCGCGCACCAGCGCATAGGAGCCCAGCACGTTGTAGCCGATCAGGTTTTCACCGGACGAGATGCGCTCCATCATGGTGCCCGTCGACGACTGCACGCGCACCTTGGCCGTGCCGAACGCGTTTTGCAGCGCCAGGAATTGCGGGTATTCCTTGGCATCCTGCGCCATGAACATGAAGCCCACGCCCGATTTCTCGATGTCGTAGGTGGTGACCTTGTCCTTGAATTTCGGCGTGGCGATCAGCTTGACGAAATCATCGTGGTTCTTCGGCACTTCCTTCGGATCGAGCAGTCGCTTGTTGTAGACGATGGCGGCCGGCTCGAACGTGGTGCCGTACGCCTGGTCGTCCCACATGGCCCAGCCGGGAATCTTGGCCGCTTCCACGGATTTGTATTTCAGTGCATAGCCATCGGAGGCCAGGCGCATCTGCAAGTCCATCGCCGACGACCACATCACGTCGGCCGTGTTGCCGCCGGCGGCCACTTCGGAAATGAAGCGGTTGTACACTTCGGTGGAATTCATGTCGTTGTATTCGACCGTGATGCCCGGGTACAGGGCGCTGAAATCCTTGATCAGCGGCGCGGCGGCCTTGCTGTCGGTGGCGCTGTAGATCACGACCTTGCCTTCCTTCTTGGCCGCATCGATGATCTTCTGGTAGTCGGCCGGATAGCCGGCCGGCACTTGCGCGAAAGCGGCGCCGGCCAGGCTGGCAAACGCAGTGGCAAGGGCGGCTTGAAGCAGGGTCTTGGTTTGCATGGGGTTGTCTCCGTCTGTGAAATAGATTTTTTTAAAATGGGATGCCGTTCAGCGCATGAGCCCAAGTTCCGTGGCCTGCCGCGCATATTCGTCGACGGCCTTCCTGACATACGCGGTCAGCTTCGGTCCCGTCAGGGCGAACGGATACAGGCCGGCCTGCGCGCGCCATTCGGCGAACTGCGGCGTGGCCATCGCGCGGTCGAACGTGGCGACCCAGCGCTGGTAGTCCGCCTCGGGCACCTGCGGCCCCATCCACACGCCGCGGATGATGGGCCAGACCACGTCGACGCCCTGCTCGCGCGCCGTCGGCACGCCGGCCAGCACGCCCGGCAGGCGCTTTTCCGACAGCACGGCCAACACGCGCGCATGGTTGGCGCTGGCGTTCAGGGTGGCTTCGGACGTGTCGCCCGAGACCACCTGCACGTAATCGGCCTGCATCGCCGTGAACACTTCGCCGCCGCCTTCCAGTGCGACGAAGCGCAGTACTTTCGGATCGATGCCCGCATGGCGCGCCACCAGCGCCATCTTCAGCCAGTCCTGGCTGCCGATGGTGCCGGAGACGCCGATCAGCACCTTGTCCGGATGCTGGCGCAGCGCGGCGATCAGGTCCGCCAGCGTCTTGTAGGGCGAATCGCTGCGCACGGCGATCATGCCGTAGTCGGCGCCCAGCGCCGCCACCCAGCGCACGTCGCCCGCCTTCGCATTGCCGAACTTGCCTTGCGCCAGGTTGAGCAGCGAACCGCCCGAAAACGCCACCAGGGTGTTCGGCTCCGCGCGGCGCCGTTGCGAGGCCATCGAATGCCAGGCCACGGCGCCGATGCCGCCGGGCAGATAGCTGATGCGCATCGGCGCCAGGGCGGCTGCCGCGCCCTCCTGCGCCAGGCCTTTTTTCGCCAGCTTGCAGGTCAGGTCCATGGCGCCGCCCGGTTTGGACGGCACCACGCACTCGGCCGGTGCGGACGCCTGCGCCCCCGCCACGGCAGGCAGCAGGCACAGCAAGGACAGGAACAGGGAGCGCAGCATCGTCATGGCTTAGAAGCGGTGCTGGATGCCGGCGATCAGGCCGCGCTGCGTGTCGCCGAAACCGGCATCGTCGCGCGACAGGCTGACCAGCTGGTTGTGCTTGGCCTTGGCGTAGGCGCCGGCCACATACAGGTCGGTGCGCTTGGACAGGGCATAGCGCAGGCGCGCCACGTACATGATCGGATCGGCATCGAGGTTGGCGGCCACGTTTTTCACGTCCTGGTAGTAGATCACGCCCGTCAGGGTGATGACCGGCGTGGTCTTGTAGCTGACGCCGCCCCAGTACAGGGTGCCGCGCACGTCGGCCTTGCCTGCGGCAGCGGGATCGAGCTTGTAGTCGCGCGCCGCTGCCTGCACTTTCCATGGGCCGTCGTCATACATGGCGCCCAGGTGGTACACGGTGGTCTTGTCGCGCGCGCCGCCGGCGATGGCGTTGCCGTTGACTTGTTCATACGTGGCCAGCAGGCTGACAGGTCCCGTCTTGTAGGTGACGGCGGTCGACAGCTTGGCGCTGTCCGAGGCGCCCGTCGTCTGTTCGCCGAAGCCGTACGATGCGCCGTAGCTGAAATCGCCCGTCTTGCCCGAGTACTTGACCATATTGTCGAAGGCGGTCGTCATGCCGTACTTGCTCGGGCCCGTCGCGTTGCCCGAAGTGGCCCACGAGTAGTACGGCGCATACGCCATCGGATCGAACGGCAGCACGAAGTCATACACGGTGGTGAACGAGCGGCCCAGCACGACGCGGCCGAATGCGCCTTCCAGGCCCACGTTGGCCTGGCGCTTGAACAGCGCGCCGTCGGCAGCGCCCGTGTCGACCAGGATGCCGCCTTCCAGATTGAACACGGCTTTCAGGCCGCCGCCCAGGTCTTCGCTGCCCAGGATGCCCCAGCGCGAGGTGTTCATGCCGCCCGAGCTCACTTGCGTCATCGAGCTTTTGTTCGGACCGGCGTTGCTGGTGGTGCTGACGCCCGCGTCCAGGCGGCCGTACAGGGTGACGTTCGATTCGGCCTGGGCGCTGCCGGCAGCGGCGAGGACCGCCATGGCGGCCAGCGAGAATGCAGTTTTCTTCATGTAGAGTGTCTCCCTTAGATATAGTTATTAGTGATATGCCTGATCAATTTCATGAATCAGGATCACACTATATGAGCGCGATCCTTTCAATTCGCTTTCAGACTGACAGGTGTCGCCGGCCAGCCACAAGCAATACCAACAAATTCATTGCCGCCCCTGTCGGCGCAGCGCCGGCAGGCTTACACTGCACCCATTCAAACGAATGGCGGAGACCATGCGCATATTATTAGTGGAAGATCATCTGGAGCTGTCGCACTGGCTGGCAAAGGCCCTGCGCGACGCGCACCTGACGGTGGAGACCGCCCACAACGGCGCCGATGCCGACGCCCTGCTGCACACGCAGGAATACTCATTGGTGCTGCTCGACCTGACCCTGCCGAAGATGGACGGCCTGGACGTGCTGCGCCGTCTGCGCGCGCGCGGCGGCACGCGCGGCAAGACTCCCGTCATGATACTGACGGCGCGCGGCGGCCTCGATGAAAAAGTACAGGGCCTGAACCTGGGCGCCGACGACTACATGGCCAAGCCGTTCGAGCTGGCCGAACTGGAAGCGCGCGTGAAAGCCCTGCTGCGCCGCAGCCAGGGCAACGAAGCGCTCGTGCACACCTGCGGCGCCCTCAGTTTCGATACCGTCACGCGCATGTTCAGCTATGGCGGCGCGGCGCTGGCGCTCACGCCGCGCGAACACGCGGTGCTCGAAGCGCTGATCACGCGCTCCGGGCGCGCCGTGTCGAAGGAAAAACTGTTCGACGAAGTCTTCGCGCTGGCCGACGACGCCAACCTGGACGCCATCGAACTGTACATCCACCGCGTGCGCAAGAAGCTCGAAAACGGCGTGGAAAGCGGCTCGCCCGACGGCGCCGTCATCACCACGCTGCGCGGCATCGGCTACCTGCTGCAACCGCGCAGCGCCATGGCGCCGGCCGCGCCGAAATGAGCGCCGCCATGCAGCACCCGCGCCCGCCCCTGCTCGAGCGCCTGCGCCGACGCTGGACGCAGGGCCGGCCGCTGGGCAGCCTGCGCAGCCAGTTGCTGCGCTGGCTGCTCATCCCGCTGGTGATGCTGGTGCTGCTCGATGCCGTGTTCGTCTACCGCAACGCGCTCGACGCGGCCGACATGGCCTACGACCGCTCCCTGCTGGCGTCGACGCGGGCGCTGGCCGAGCGCGTCTCCATCGTGGGCGGCAAGGTGGTGGCCGAAGTGCCCTACGTGGCGCTCGACAGCTTCGAGACCGACACCCTGGGCCGCATCTACTACAAGGTCACGGGCATCAACGGCGAACTGGTCTCGGGCTACGGCGACCTGCCGCCCGTGCCGAAGAACGTGCCCCGCTCGCAGAACTATCCGGCCCTGGTGCGCTTCTACCACGCCGACTACCACGGCAAACCGATCCGCATCGCGGCGCTGCTGCAACCCGTGTATGACGATTCGATGCGCGGCATCGCCCTGATCCAGGTGGCCGAGACGCTGGACGCGCGGCGCGGCCTGTCGAACCAGATCCTGTTCGATACCCTGAGCTGGCAGGCAGCGATGATACTGGTGATGGGCGCCCTCGTGTGGTTTGCCGTGCGCCTGGTGCTGCAGCCGCTGATGCGCCTGAAAACGGAAGTCGAGACGCGCACCCTGTCCGACCTGTCCGACGTCGATCCCGCACTGGTGCACCGGGAAATGCGCCCTCTGGTGAGCGCCATGAACGGCTCCATGTCGCGCCTGCAGCAGCTGATCGCCAGCCAGCGCCGCTTCATCGCGGACGCCTCGCACCAGCTGCGCACGCCGCTGACGGTGCTGAAAACCCAGGCCGAACTGGCCATGCGCGCATGCGACCGCCAAGCGGGTGCGCCGGCCGACATGGCCGCCCTGCGCGACATCGTGCGCTCGATCGCGGCCACCACCGATTCGACCGTGCTGCTGGCCAACCGCCTGCTGACCCTGGCCCGCATCGAGCATGGCGGCGACAGCCTGGCGATGGATACCGTGTCGCTGCGCGACGTGGCGCAGCAGGTAGGGCTGGAAATGGCCATGGCCGCCGTCGGCAAGCATATCGACCTGTCGCTGGAAGCGCCCGACGAAGCGCCCGTGCATGGCCAGGCCCTGCTGCTGCACGAACTGGTGGCCAACCTGGTCGACAATGCGCTGCGCTACACGCCGCACGGCGGCAACGTGACCCTGCGCGTGCGCGTGCTGGAAACGGATGGCGCCGGCGCCGAAACGGTGCTGGAAGTGGAAGACAGCGGCGCCGGCATCCCGCCGGCCGAACGCGAGCGCGTATTCACGCCGTTCTACCGCGTGGGCGCGGCGCTCGAGAGCAACCCCGGCGGCGCCGGACTGGGCCTGGCCATCGTGCGCGACATCGCCGCCCTGCACGGCGCCCGCCTGGTGCTGGCGACGGCGGCGAATGGCCACGGATTGAAGGTCAGCGTGCATTTCGGCGGCGCCGCATGATGGCCGGCACAGATAGTTCTTCGATACCAAGTGTTGCCCAAAAACAACGCGTGATTTATTTCTAATATTTTTTAAATAATTGCCTTACATAAACATATTCATCCCTATACAATTCGGCTCCCATTAAGCGGCGAGACAGTCTCTCCGCATTAATTACCTAGGATCAATATGAAAAAGCAATTGTTTGCAGTAGTCGCAGGCGCCGCCCTGGCATTCCCATTGTTCGCCCAAGCTGAAGGTTTCTACGCAGGCGCAAACGTCGGCCGTTCGGAATTCAAAGCGAGCGTCGATGGCCAAGGTTCGGAAAAAGAAAACAAAACCGGCTACAAAGCCTACGCCGGCTACGATTTCACGCCCAACTTCGGCGCGGAAGCCGGCTACGTTAATTTTGGAAAAGTGAAACTGTATGCAGAAGACGCATCGGCTCACCTGAAAAGCAGCGCGTTTTACGTGGCAGCCACCGGCACCCTGCCATTGAACGAGCAATTTTCGCTGTTCGGCAAAGCCGGCGTAACGCAAAATCGCGCCAAAATCAGCTTCAACAATGACTACTTTGATTTCAGCGGCTCCAAAAACAAGACTGCGGCCATGTTTGGCATCGGCGCCGCTTACCACTTCGACAAAAAGCTGTCGCTGGTGGCGGAATACGAAAACTTCGGCAAAATCCTGGACGTAGATGGCGGCAATCTGAAAGCGGACCTGCTGTCGATCGGCCTGCGCTACAAGTTCTGATTCGCGCTTGCGTGAATGAATGTCCGGCCAGTTGAATGGCGGATAAAAAAACCGGCTGCAAAGCCGGTTTTTTTATGGGCGCATGGCGCGCCATGGGCGCCGATGTTAAGATCGCGCCCTGAGATTTTAATGAAGGCAGACTGCCATGATGACCAAAGAAGACGTAAGCGAACTGTTTGCCAATATCGCCGAGAACGCGCCCTGGGACTTGACCCAGCCGCTGCTGTGGGGCTATTACTTCACCAATCCCACGTCCGAACCGCTGGAGCAGGCCGCCTCCCTGCTGGCCATCCAGGGCTACCGCCCCGTGGAACTGTACCAGCCCGAACTCGACGATCCGGCGGCACCGCCCGTGTGGGTACTGCACGTGGAAAAAGCCGAAGTGCATGGCGTCGACAGCCTGCACGCGCGCAATGGCGAACTGATGGCGTTTGCCCAGGAAAACCAGCTGGCCAGCTATGACGGTATGGATGTGGGCCCCGTCGGCGCGCCCGCCGCGCCGCAGCTGTAAGGCAGTCATCGGATGAAAAAACGGCGCCCACGGGCGCCGTTTTGCATGGATCGCCGCAAACGGTCAGCTGAGGTTTTCCAGGCGGATCTTGGTGACCGTGCCCACCACGCTGTTGAGCGCTTCCATCTTTTCGATGGCGGCCGTGACGTTCTTTTCCTGCGTCTGGTGCGTCAGCATGATGATGTCCGTGTGCGTCTCGCCTTCGGCCGGCTCTTTTTGCAGCATGGCGTCGATCGAGATGCTGCGCTCGGCCAGGATGCGCGTCAGGTCGGCCAGCACGCCCGGCTGGTCGGCCACGTGCATGCGCAGGTAGTAGCTGGTCGTGATTTCCGACATCGGCAGGATGGCGATGTCGGTCATCGCGTTCGGCTGGAACGCCAGGTGCGGCACGCGGTGTTCCGGGTCGGCCGTGGCCAGGCGCGTGATGTCGACCAGGTCGGCAATCACCGACGAGGCGGTCGGCTCGGCGCCCGCGCCGCGGCCCGAGTACAGGCTGGCGCCGACGGCGTCACCATGCACCAGCACCGCATTCATGGCGCCTTCCACATTGGCGATCAGGCGCTTGGCCGGGATCAGGGTCGGATGCACGCGCAGCTCGATGCCTTCCACGCCATTGACGGTGGCGCGCTTGGTGATGCCCAGCAGCTTGATGCGGTAGCCCAGCTGCTCGGCGTAGCGGATGTCGACGGCATTGAGGTTGCTGATGCCTTCCACATAGGCCTTGTCGAACTGCACCGGGATGCCGAAGGCGATGGCCGACATGATGGTGGCCTTGTGCGCGGCATCGACGCCTTCGATGTCGAAGGTGGGGTCGGCTTCCGCGTAGCCCAGTTCCTGCGCCTGTTTCAACACGGTGGCGAAATCGAGGCCCTTGTCGCGCATCTCGGACAGGATGAAATTGGTGGTGCCGTTGATGATGCCGGCGATCCATTCGATGCGGTTGGCCGTCAAGCCTTCGCGCAGCGCCTTGATGATGGGGATGCCGCCGGCAACGGCCGCTTCGAAGGCCACCATCACGCCCTTGTCCTGGGCGGCGGCGAAAATTTCATTGCCATGCACGGCCAGCAGCGCCTTGTTGGCCGTGACCACATGCTTGCCATTGGCGATCGCCTGCATCACCAGGGTTTTCGACAGGTCGTAGCCGCCGATCAGTTCGACGACGATGTCGATCTCGGGATCGTTGACGATCAGGTGCGGGTCGTTGACGACCTTGCAGGCGCCCGCGACCAGCGCTTCGGCACGCGCCACGTCGCGCACGGCGACGGCGACGACTTCGATGCCGCGGCCCGCGCGGCGCTTGATTTCTTCCTGGTTGCGCTTCAGGACGCTGAACGTGCCGTAACCAACATTGCCCAGGCCCAGCAGGCCGATCTTGATGGATTTCATAGTGTGCTTGACTGCTCATAAGTGGCGCCCCGTTGGGCGGCGCCAGGTTGATCGATATTGCTACTGGCCGGCTCAGCCCCGGCTGTGACGCTTGCGGTAACCTTCGAGGAAGCGCGCAATGCGGCCCATGGCCTCGGTCAGGTCATCGGAATTGGGCAGGAAGACGACGCGGAAATGGTCGGGCGCGATCCAGTTGAAGCCCGTGCCCTGCACGATCAGGACCTTCGCTTCGGCCAGCAATTCATAGGCAAACTGCTGGTCGTCGGCAATCGGGTAGATCTCCGGGTCCAGGCGCGGGAACATGTACAGCGCGGCCTTCGGCTTGACACAGGTGACGCCCGGAATATCGGTCAGCAGCTTGTGCGCCAGGTCGCGCTGTTTCAACAGGCGCCCGCCCGGCCCCACCAGGTCTTGTATGCTCTGGTAGCCGCCCAGCGCCGTCTGGATGGCAAACTGCCCCGGCGCATTGGCGCACAGCCGCATCGAGGCCAGCATGTTCAAGCCTTCGATGTAATCCTTGGCGTGGCGCTTTTCGCCCGAGACCACCATCCAGCCGGAGCGGTAGCCGCAGGAGCGGTAATTCTTCGACAGGCCGTTCATGGTGATGAACAGCACGTCGTCGGCCAGCGAGGCGATCGACACGTGCTCGGCTTCGTCGTACAGCACCTTGTCGTAGATCTCGTCGGCGAAAATGATCAATTGGTGCTGGCGCGCCAGCTCGACGATCTGCAGCAGCACGGACACCGGGTACAGCGCGCCAGTCGGGTTGTTCGGGTTGATGACGACGATGGCCTTGGTGTGCGGCGTGATCTTGCGGCGCATGTCCTCGATGTCGGGATACCACTCGTTCTGCTCGTCGCACACATAATGCACGGGATTGCCGCCCGACAGGCTGACGGCGGCCGTCCACAGCGGGTAATCGGGCGCCGGCACCAGCACTTCGTCGCCGCTGTTGAGCAGCGCGTTCATCGACATGACGATCAGTTCCGAGGCGCCGTTGCCCAGGTAGATGTCATCGATGGTCACGCCGGCGATATTCTTGCTCTGCGTGTAGTGCATGACGGCCTTGCGCGGCGCGAACATGCCTTTCGAATCCGTATAGCCGGCCGCATTCTGCAGGTTGAGCATCATGTCGCGCACGATCTCGTCGGGCGGATCGAAGCCGAATACGGCCAGGTTGCCGATATTGAGCTTGGTGATCTTGTGGCCTTCTTCTTCCATTTGCCTGGATTTTTCCAGGACCGGGCCGCGGATGTCATAGCAGACGTCCGCCAATTTATTCGATTTCTGAATCGGTCGCAAAATAAATCCCTGTCGTGATGCGGCGCGGAGAACCAAGCTTGCAGCATGGTAGCCGCGCCAGAACTGTGAACCCGTGAAACTGCAATGCGAAAGACTGCAAGGCGAAAACAACCATTCTCGCCGAAAACAGGGCATTTTATCAAATTAAACATGGTGAACGGCCGCATTTGACGCCGATTCTGCCACGCCGGGCCATTTGAACGGCAAGCGGGCGGGCGCCCTCTTCATCTTCCCTTAATCTTGCCCCATTACCATGGTACAAGCACGCACTGCCGCTGTGGCGCCGAACATTGCGATTTGGAAAGGATGTTGCTTTTTAGTCGCTCTTTTCTGTCATTTATGGCATGCTTACGCCCTTGGCCGCGGCCCCCAGTTTGGCCCCGCGCGTACCGATCAACCGACACGACCAGCCCCCCGATATCGCCATGAAACTCCATGCCAGCAGCACCCAACAATACCAGACTGTCACCGGCTATGACGAAAACGGCGTCGAGATCAATGCCCAGCCGTACAACTACAGCCTGATCGTCATGCCGGAAACGCCGCCACGCGCGTGGGAAGTGGCCAGTTTCGAGCAGCTGAACGAGGCGCATTTCGCGCAGATCCTGGCCGACGCACCCGACGTGGTCATCCTCGGCACGGGCGAACGCCAGCGTTTCGTGCATCCGAAGCTGACGGCCGCGCTGACCATGCGCCGCATCGGCGTCGAATGCATGGATAGCCAGGCAGCTTGCCGCACATACAACATCCTGATGGGCGAAGGCCGCAAGGTCACCCTGGCCCTGATCCTGGCCCCGGGCGCGGGCAGCGCTGCATGAAGCTCAATATTAACGAACTGCACTCGTCGCGGGTGCTGATGTGGTCCCTGCTGGGCATCTTCATCGTCGTCACCCTGTATGCGCTGGGCGTGCGTACCCTGGTACCGCCCGACGAGGGCCGCTACGCGGAGATGGCGCGCGAAATGTTCATCACGGGCGACTGGATCACCACGCGCCTGAACGGCATCAAATACTTTGAAAAACCGCCGCTGCAAACGTGGATGAATGCGCTGACCTTCGCCGCCTTCGGCCTGGGCGAATGGCAGGCACGCCTGTGGACTGGCCTGTGCGGCATCATCGGCGTGTGCATGACGGCGTATGCGGGCAAGAAAGTGTTCGGTCCCCGCGTGGGCCTGTATGCGGGCCTGGTGCTGGCGTCGAGCCTGTTCTGGCTCGCTTCCGGCCAGATCAATTCGCTGGACATGGGCCTGTCGGGCATGATGACGCTCACCCTGGGCAGCCTGCTGGTGGCCCAGCGCGACGAGGCCACGGCGCGCGAGCGGCGCAACTGGATGCTGGCCTGCTGGGCCAGCATGGCGCTGGCCGTGCTGGCAAAAGGGCTGATCGGCATCGTGCTGCCGGGCGCCGTGCTGGTGCTGTATTCGCTGTGCGCACGCGACTGGCGCATCTGGACGCGCTTGCACCTGGTCAAGGGCTTGCTCGTCTTCTTTGCCATCGCCACGCCATGGTTCGTGCTGGTCGCCCTGCGCAATCCGGAACAGCCGCATTTCTTCTTCATCCACGAGCACTTCCAGCGCTTCCTGATGAAGGGACACAAGCGCGAAGGCGCCTGGTACTACTTCCTGGTCCTGCTCATTCCCGGCATCCTGCCATGGATAGGCGTGCTGCCGCAAAGCCTGGCCGCCGCCTTCCAGCGCCAGGATGGCGCTTTCCAGCCCCGTTTGATGCTGCTGGTCTGGGCCGTCTTCATTTTCTTCTTCTTCAGCTATTCGACCTCGAAGCTGCCCGGCTACATCGTGCCCATCTTCCCCGCGCTGGCGCTGATGGTGGCGCTGTACCTGGAATCGGCCTCGCGCCGCCAGCGCATGCTGGCCGCCGGCCTGCTGTGCGTGCTGGGCGCGGCCATCCTGATCGGCGGGCCGATCGCGTTCGGCAAGGCCAGCGCACGCGACGCGCAAGCCCTGATCGCGCTCAAGGGCTACCAGCCTTGGCTGATGGCGGCCGGCTTCTTCGCCCTGGCCGGCGGCGCCCTGGCCCTGCTGCATGCGCGCCAATTGCGCCGCGACATGACCGTGCTGACGATCGCCGGCGCCGGCTTCCTGGCCACGCACTGCATCCTGGCCGGCTCCGAACTGTATGGCCAGAACCGCGCCGGCACGGACATGCTGCCGCAGATCCAGGCCGAACTGACGGCCGATACCAAGCTGTACTCGGTAGGCATCTATGAACAGTCGCTGACCTATTATCTGCAGCGGCCCGTGATCCTCGTCGATTACTGGGATGAGTTCACGTTTGGCCTGAAACAGCAGCCCGAATTGTCCATGCCGACCATCGAGCCGTTCATTACGCAGTGGACCAGCGATGCCAATGCCGGCGTGCACGACATGGCCATTATCAGCCTGAACCGTTACAAGGATTTGCAGCAACGTGGCGTGCCCATGCGTGTCATTGCCGAAGATGCGCGCCGCATGGTCATTGCCAACAAATAAATAGTTAACTGGGGCGCGAGGCAGTACGGCTCGCGCCCCACGGCCAGCTTTGCCCCGCCCCCGCACCAGCAGGATTTTTCACCGCTGAATGGGCTGCGCCACCATACTAACGATATAAAATAGCCATGCCTGCCGGCGGCCCTGACCGTACTGGCAGCCTTGGCGATACCGATACCCTGACAAAATACAGATCCAAGAACCGCGCCCATGACCTCTACCCTGCCCTTTTTGCCTTTTTCCAAACCCACCATCGATGAAGCGACCATCGCCGCCGTCGGCGAGGTGCTGCGCTCGGGCTGGATCACCAGCGGCCCGAAAGTGCAAGCCTTCGAAGCCCAGCTGTCCGAATATTTCGGCGGACGCCCCGTGCGCACCTTCAATTCGGGTACCTGCACCATGGAAATCGCGCTGCGCATCGCCGGCATCGGCCCCGGCGACGAAGTCATCACCACGCCCGTGTCGTGGGTAGCGACGGCCAACGTCATCATCGAAGTGGGCGCCACGCCCGTGTTTGCCGATATCGACCCCGTCACGCGCAATATCGACCTCGACAAGCTGGAGGCGGCCATCACGCCCCGCACGAAAGCCATCATTCCCGTCTACCTGTCGGGCCTGCCCGTCGACATGGACCGCCTGTACGCAATTGCGGACAAGTACAAATTGAGAGTCGTGGAAGACGCGGCGCAAGCGTTCGGCTCCACCTGGAAAGGCAAGCGCATCGGTTCATTTGGCGACTTCGTCTCGTTCAGCTTCCAGGCCAACAAGAACATCACCACGGGCGAAGGCGGCGCGCTGGTCCTGAACAACCTGGAAGAAGCAAAGCTGGCCGAGAAATACCGGCTGCAGGGCGTCACGCGCAGCGGCGTCGACGGCATCGATGTCGATGTGCTCGGCGGCAAATACAACATGAGCGACATCATGGCTGCCATCGGCCTGGGCCAGTTTGCCAATATCGAAGCGATCACGGCCCACCGCCGCGCACTGGCACGCCACTATTTCGCGCAATTCGGCAGCGATTTCGAAGCGCAGAGCGGCGCCCAGCTGCCCGTGCAGGATTTTGAGAACAGCAACTGGCATTTGTTCCAGATCATCCTGCCCGACAATGGCCCCGGCACGCGTGCCGCGTTCATGCAGCAAATGGCGCAGCAAAACGTGGGAACGGGCTATCATTACGCACCGATCCACTTGTTTACCATGTACCGCGAACGCGGCTTTACCGAGGGCATGTTCCCCGTCTCGGAAAAAATCGGCCGCCTGACCGTGACCTTGCCGATGTTCTACGCCATGACGACACAGGACGTGGAGCGGGCCGTCGCCACCGTCAAATCCATCCTCATCAAGTGAGCAGCGCGCCGATGAAACCTGAACTGTCCATTATTATTCCCATCTACAACGAGCAGGATGGCCTGGCCAGCCTGTTCGCGCGCCTGTACCCGGCCCTGGACGCCTTGCAGACCAGCTACGAGATCCTCTTCGTCAATGACGGCAGCCGCGACAATTCGGTGGCCATCCTGGCGGAACAGTTCCGCCAGCGCCCCGACGTCACGCGCGTGATCTTATTCAACGGCAATTATGGCCAGCACATGGCCATCCTGGCCGGTTTTGAAGCTTCGCGCGGGCAGATCATGATCACGCTCGACGCCGACCTGCAGAATCCGCCCGAAGAAATCGGCAACCTCGTGGCGAAGATGCGCGAAGGCTACGATTACGTGGGTTCGATCCGCCGCAAGCGCCAGGATTCCGCCTGGCGCACCCTGGCATCGAAAATGATGAACCGCTTGCGCGAGCGCATCACCAACATCAAGATTACCGACCAGGGCAATATGTTGCGCGCGTATGGCCGCAATGTCATCGACCTCGTCAACCAGTGCGCCGAAGTCAATACCTTCGTACCCGCCCTGGCCTACACGTTTGCCCGCAAGCCTACGGAAATTACCGTCGAGCACGAGGAACGCTCGGCCGGCGAGTCGAAATACTCGCTGTACAGCCTGATTCGTCTCAATTTCGACCTCGTCACGGGCTTTTCGCTGATTCCCCTGCAAATCTTTTCCATGCTGGGCATGGCGATGTCGCTGGGTTCGGCATTGCTGGTGATCTTCCTGCTGGTACGCCGCTTCCTGCTGGGCGCGGAAGCCGAAGGCGTGTTCACCCTGTTTGCCATCGCCTTCTTCTTCATGGGCGTGATCCTGTTCGGCATCGGCCTGGTGGGCGAATACGTGGGACGCATCTTCCAGCAAGTGCGTGCCCGTCCCCGCTATGTGGTGCAAACCATCTTGCAAGACGGCATGACCCAGGCGGAAGCCGAGGCGCCGTCGTATGTGCGCCTGGAAAAGCGCCAGGTGGGCCGCTGATGGGCGCCCCGCGCGCCGTCGTCTTCGGCTACCACAATGTGGGCGTGCGCTGCATCAAGGTGCTGCTGGCCGGCGGCGTCGACATCGCCCTGGTCGTTACGCATGAGGACAGCCCCACGGAAAACCTGTGGTTCGAATCCGTCGCCAGCCTGTGCCGCGAAGAAGGCATCCCCTACATCACGCCATCGGACGCGCGCGCGCCCGAGCTGCTGGCGCAGGTACAGGCGGCAACACCGGACATGCTGTTCAGTTTTTACTACCGCCACATGTTGCCAGCTAGCATCTTGGAAGTCGCTCCTGCCTACAATATGCATGGCTCGCTGCTGCCGCAGTTCCGCGGCCGCGCGCCCGTCAACTGGGCCGTGCTGCATGGCGCCACGGAGACGGGCGCCACCCTGCATGAAATGACGGTCAAGCCCGACGCCGGCGCCATCGTGGCGCAGACGGCCGTGCCCATCCTGCCCGACGACACGGCTTTCGAAGTCTTCGGCAAGGTCACCGTGGCAGCGGAACAAACGCTGTGGGGCGTGCTGCCGGCCTTGCTGGACGGCACGGCGCCACGGCTGTTGAACGATTTGCGCCAGGGCGGCTATTTTGGCGGCCGCAAGCCGGAAGATGGCCGGGTCGACTGGAAGTTACCCGCGCAGCAGGTGTACAACCTGCACCGGGCCGTGGCGCCTCCCTATCCCGGTGCCTTTACCGAAGTCAATAATGTCATTTACATCATCGAAAAAGCCCGTTTGAGCAAGCGTTCCGCAGGAAGTTTGCCACCGGGCTTGGCGGTAGTGGATAATTGCATCTTTGGCGTCTGCGGAGACGGCCGCATGCTGGCCATTTCCGCGCTGAGGGCTGCCGGGGAGCCGGTTTCGGCTCAGCAATTGCAAGCAAGTCTGACCGCCCGCGTCAGCACACACTGATATCACACAAGAGAATCTCATATGAAAAAAGTCCTCATCTTAGGCGTCAACGGCTTCATCGGCCACCACCTGTCCAAGCGCATTCTGGAAACCACCGACTGGCATGTGTATGGCATGGACATGAACACGGACCGCATCACGGAATTGCTGGAAGATGACAACTACAAGTCGCGCATGCACTTCTTCGAAGGCGACATCACGATCAACAAGGAATGGGTCGAGTACCACATCAAGAAATGCGATGTGATCCTGCCGCTGGTGGCCATCGCCACGCCATCGACCTACGTCAAGCAGCCGCTGCGCGTGTTCGAACTGGACTTTGAAGCCAACCTGCCTATCGTCCGCTCGGCCGCCAAGTACGGCAAGCACCTGGTCTTCCCGTCGACTTCGGAAGTGTATGGCATGTGCCACGACGAAGAATTCGATCCGGAAAATTCGGAACTGATCTGCGGCCCGATCAACAAGCCGCGCTGGATCTATTCGAACGCCAAGCAGCTGATGGACCGCGTGATCTGGGGCTACGGCATGGAAGGCTTGAACTTCACCCTGTTCCGTCCATTCAACTGGATCGGCGCCGGCCTGGATTCGATCCACACGCCGAAAGAAGGTTCCTCGCGCGTGGTGACGCAATTCTTCGGCCACATCGTGCGCGGCGAGAACATCTCGCTGGTCGACGGCGGCGCGCAGAAACGCGCGTTCACCTATATCGACGACGGCATCGATGCATTGATCCGCATCATTGCGAACAAGAATGGCATCGCCAGCGGCAAAATCTACAACATTGGCAATCCGATCAACAATTACTCGATCCGCGACCTGGCCGGCATGATGCTGACCCTGGCTGCCGAGTACCCGGAATACGCCGAAGGCGCGAAACACGTGAAAATCGTGGAAACGACGTCGGGTGCCTACTATGGCGCCGGCTACCAGGACGTGCAGAACCGCGTGCCGAAAATCACGAATACCTGCGAAGAACTGGGCTGGGCGCCGACCACCACCATGGCCGATTCCCTGCGCAATATCTTTGACGCCTACCGCAGCCAGGTAGCCCAAGCCAAAGCCTTGATGGATTAATGTTGAGCAAGCCGTTCCTGACCCTGAAGATCGACGTCGATACCTATCGCGGCACCCGCGAAGGCATGGGCAATCTGGTGCGCATGCTGGCCGCGCACCAGGCCAAGGCCACCTTTCTGTTCTCGCTGGGCCCCGACCACACGGGGTGGGCCTTGCGGCGCGCCTTGAAGCCCGGTTTTTTCAGCAAGGTGTCGCGCACTTCGGTGGTCGAGCACTATGGCTTGAAAACATTGATGTACGGCACCCTGTTGCCGGGACCCGATATCGGCAAGCTCTGCGCGGCGCAAATGCGCGCCGTGCGCGATGCCGGTTTCGAGTGCGGCATCCACACCTGGGATCACACCCTGTGGCAAGACAATGTGGCCAGGCGCAACGCTGCCTGGACCATCAACATGATGCGCAAGGCCGCCAACCGCTACGAGCAGGTGTTTGGCGTGGCGCCGCACACGCACGGCGCGGCCGGCTGGCAAATGAATGTCAGCGCCTTTGTCGAGCACGACACGGCCGGCTACCGCTTTGCCTCCGATGGCCGCGCCATGCTCGACGCGCGCGGCGCCATGCTGCATCCGACGAATGGCCCGCACCGCGTGCGCAATGGCAACACGATACTCAACTGCGTGCAATTGCCCACCACCCTGCCCACCCTCGATGAGCTGCTGGGCTGCGAAATCGACGGCAAACTGATCACGACCGGCAATGTCGCCGCGCATATCCTGTCGCTGACGGCGGAAAACCCGCGCGATCACGTATATACCTTGCATGCGGAACTTGAAGGACAGAAACTCGCCCCCATTTTCGAACAACTGCTGGCTGGCTGGAAAGCCCAGGGCTACCAGTTTGCAGCGATGGGCGATTATTATGAAAAGATAAAAGATACGGATTTGCCCGTTTGCCCCGTTACCTGGGATGAGTTGCCTGGGCGTTCCGGACGCCTGATTGTGCAGGGCAAAGCGGCTTGAATGCTGTATTGTTGCACCTGGATGCGTTGCCAGATAAAAAAACAGCGCTGATGATCACCGTTCAGGAGAGAACCTGTGGCTGATAGCCAATCCCTCGTTAGCATACCCGACTTTAGCGCCGCCATGACCAGCGGCAAGACCTTTCAATTGCTGGGCCGCCCGGCCAAAGCCACGGTGCTGTTTTTCTATCCGAAGGACAACACTCCTGGTTGCACCACTGAAAACATCGCCTTCCGTGACGCCTATCCGCAATTTACCGCCGCCGGCGTGGAAATCTACGGCATCAGCCGCGATTCCCTGCGCTCGCACGAAAGCTTCAAAGCCAAGCTGGACCTGCCGTTCGAGCTCATTTCCGACCCGGACGAAGCCGTTTGCCTGCTGTTTAACGTCATGAAGATGAAACAGATGTACGGCAAGACGGTCCGCGGCGTCGAACGCAGCACGTTTGTGATTGACGCCCAGGGCCGATTGGTGAAAGAATGGAGAGGCGTGAAGGTCGCAACTCACGTGGAAGAAGTGCTGGAATTCGTGGCGCGTCTGAATTGATCGGCTTTTTTGATCACATGCGCGTTGCCGGCTTACAGCGAGCTTAGTTCAACCGCAGTCCAGTTCACGGTACCTATCGCCATTTTGAGTCAACGAAGCGCCTCCACCCACTCCGCCAGGCGGGCCTGCAGCCCGCCGATGGCGTCCATGACCGGCCATGCTGCCGGCCTTCCGGCAGTTTCTCGTCCTGTAGCATTGTTGTTCCCCCGCATCCACCCCATGAGAAGTGCCGCCAGAAGCTGGCTGCCCATGGGCGATTCATTCCAGAAATTTTTTGATTGAGATCCTGATGCCACTGCCAAAATTACCGAGCAAGCCAGCCACCATCCTGGCCACCCAAGATTACCCAACCGCAGGCGCAGCGCGCCCGGCCACCAAAACCCCGGCAGCCAAGAAAGTGGCTGCACCGATTATTGAAGCGGCGATCGCCGAAGTTGCCAAGCCGGTCCGCAATGCGGCCACGAAGATCAAGCAAGTGGCGGCCCTGATGGTCGCCAAGCCAGCGCCGGCTGCGGCCCCCCCCGCTGCCGCGCCTGCTGCCCCTGCAAAAGCCTCGCCGGCCGCAAAAGGCAAGGTCACGCCGATCAAGTCCGTCAAGCAGGCCGAGCAGCCGCATCCGGCCAAGCACAAGGCCGTGGAAGTGCAGCTCAAGTCGTCCGCCAGCCGCGCCGCCGACCAGCGCGGCATCAGCAAGCTGTTCGTGCTCGACACCAACGTGCTGATGCACGATCCATCGTCGCTGTTCCGCTTCGAGGAACACGATGTGTACCTGCCGATGATGACCCTGGAGGAGCTGGACAACCATAAGAAGGGCATGACGGAAGTGGCGCGCAATGCACGCCAGGTCTCGCGTACCCTCGATGCCCTGATCAGCAATACGGATGACGACGCCATCGAGCATGGCATCCCGCTGTCCAAGCTGGGCAACAAGGATGCCAAGGGCCGCTTGTTCTTCCAGACCCGCCTGCAAAGCGCCGACCTGCCGGCTGGCTTGCCAGTTGGCAAGGCCGACAACCAGATCCTGGCCGTCGTGCGCTCGCTCGAGTCGGAACAGGATGGCCGCCCCGTCGTGCTGGTGTCGAAGGACATCAACATGCGCATCAAGGCGCGCGCCCTGGGCTTGCCGGCCGAAGACTACTTCAACGACCATGTGCTGGAAGACACGGACTTGCTGTACTCGGGCATCGTGCAATTGCCGGACGATTTCTGGAACAAGCATGGCAAGGACATGGAATCGTGGCAGGAAAGCAAGAACGGCTACAGCTCCACGTTCTACCGCGTGACGGGACCGTTCATTCCATCGTTGCTGGTCAACCAGTTCATCTACCTGGAACCGAAAAACGGCGAAACGCCGTTCTACGGCCAGGTAAAGCAGATCAACGGCAAGACGGCCGTGCTGCAAACCCTGCGCGACTTCAGCCACACGAAGAACAATGTGTGGGGCGTGACGGCGCGCAACCGCGAGCAGAACTTCGCGCTGAACCTGCTGATGAACCCGGAATGCGACTTCGTCACCCTGCTGGGTCAGGCCGGTACCGGCAAGACCCTGCTGGCCCTGGCCGCGGGCCTGGCGCAAGTGCTGGAAACCAAGCTCTACAATGAAATCATCGTGACCCGCGTCACGGTGCCCGTCGGCGAAGACATCGGTTTCCTGCCAGGCACGGAAGAAGAAAAAATGTCGCCATGGATGGGGGCCTTCGACGACAACCTGGAAGTGCTGAACAAGTCCGACTCCGATGGCGGCGAATGGGGCCGTGCGGCAACGCAAGACCTGATCCGCTCGCGCATCAAGATCAAGTCGCTCAACTTCATGCGCGGCCGCACCTTCGTCAACAAGTTCCTGATCATCGACGAAGCGCAAAACCTGACGCCGAAACAGGTCAAGACCCTGGTCACGCGCGCCGGTCCCGGCACGAAGATCCTGTGCCTGGGCAACATCGCCCAGATCGACACGCCGTACCTGACGGAAGGCTCGAGCGGCCTGACCTACGTGGTCGACCGCTTCAAGGGCTGGACCCACAGCGGCCACGTCACCCTGGCCCGCGGCGAGCGTTCGCGCCTGGCCGACCACGCCAGCGAAGTGCTGTAAGTTGTAACGGGCGGCACCAGCCGCTTCAGTCATTGAAAAGCCCCGGCCGCAGCGATGCGGACGGGGCTTTTTTCATGTGCGCGAGTTTTCCCCGCGGCATGGTCTAATACCGCTCCTTTCTTTCAGGACACCGTATCCGATGCATCCCGCCCTCCAGTTGCTGTTCTGCCTAGTCCTCTTCATGGTCATCCACATTTCCGTCATGGCCGCGTGCGCCCGCGCCTTTGGCATCAGCGTGCGCACGGTCAGCTATGGCGTGGGGCCAACGCTGCTGGCGGTGGGGAAAGTCCAGCTCAAGCTGCTGCCGCTGGCCGGCAATGTGGCACTGAAAGATACGCGCGAAGAAACCTTGTATGACGACGATCCCTGTCTTGACGCCTACAACTTCCAGCCCCTGTGGAAGCAGGTGCTGCTGCCGCTGAGCGGCGTGGCCGTGCTGCTGGCCCTGGCGCTGGGCATCCTGGGAATGCAGGGCTGGAACAGCTTTACGGCAGCGTTCGGCCAGATCGTGCATGGGGCGCTGGCGCCCATGAGCACGGCACAGGAACTGCTGGGCGAAGGTGATGCGTTTGCCCGTACCCACGGCTTTGCCGCGGTATTCGCCCTGCTGTCGCTCAAACTGTGTGCGTTCAACCTGCTGCCGTTTGCCGGCCTGAATGGCGGCCAGGCGCTGCTGGCCATCGCCCGCGGCGGCCAGCCGTACGTGGCGTGGGAAGAGTCCGTGACGAAGTGGCTTTTGCTGCCGGGGCTGGCGATCTTGCTGGCGTGGCTGGTGGCGTTCGGCTGGTATGGTTTGAAAGCAATGGCAGCCTGATTGCCACCGCGCAACCAGTACCTGCCGGCAGCATGCGCTGACCGGCAGGCTGGAGTGCAAAAGACGCTTAATTCACCCGCTTGGCCGGCATGTCCTGCCCTTCCTGGCGCAGTACCAGTTGCTCGGTCTTGCCGTCGGCACCCTTGCTGAAACGCACTTCCGCATCGACTTCGTTCGAGAAGAAGGCCATCTCGCTCATGGGCAGCATGGACAGCTTGCGGAAACCCGTTACCTGGGCAAAGAACTTGTCGCCTTCGCGCGTCACTTCCAGGTACACCTCGGGCGCCAGCGCATAGCGGCCCACGTAGGCGTCGAATTGCGCGGGCGTCATGGCAACCACGGCCCGGGCCGGCTTGACGGCGCTGGCCCGCTCATGCACGGACTTCGACTCGCCGCCATCGTTGAGGATCAGCTGGGCTTCGCCTTTCGGCCCCCGCTCGAACTCGGCAGTGGTGAGCGTGTTTTCAATCAGAAAACCATTGGGCGAGTAGGCCAGCATGCGCTGCGCCGGGCGTCCTGTGCGCTGCAGCAGCAAGGTGCCCTCGAAGTTGCGGATCGTGTAGCCGGCCTTGTCATTGATGGCGTACACGCCCGCATATGCATCGAGGATGGCGGGCTTGAGCGTGATGACCTTGATCTCCGGATAAGGCCGGCCCACGGCGATGGCGGCCGCCTTGCGGGCCACCACGTCCGGATCGACCAGGCCCGTGTCCGAGTTTTCCAGCACGGCCACGTAGACTTTTTCCTTCGGCAAGCGCATCGCATACGTGGCAAACCCATTGATGCCGCCGCTATGGTGGATGACGGGGGTGTTTTGCCAGGTGCCCACCTTCCAGCCCAGGCCGTTACGGGTCGCCTTGTCATCGTTCAGCCTGGCCGGCGTGAACGCCAGCTGCCAAGTGGCGGCCTTGAGCAGCTTGCCATCCGAAATGGCCGCATCCCAGCGCGCTAGGTCGTCCACGGTGGAAACGAGGGCGCCGGCCGCATACGGCTGCGTCATGCTCAGGTGCAAGTTCGGCACATAGGCCTCGCCCGAACGGCTATGCCCGGCCGCGCGCGTGGCAGGCTGGCGCTCGTGGCCTTCATAGGCCGTATCGTTCATGCCCAGCGGCACGAAGATCTGCTGTTCCACAAACGTGGCATACGGCTGGCCCGACGCTTTTTCAATGATCGCGCCCAGCAGGAAATAGCCCGAGCTGCTGTAATTCCACCGCGTGCCCGGTTCAAAGTCGGGCGGATCGTTCTTGAAGAAGTCGATCATCTGCGCCACGCTCAAGTCTTTCGTGCTGTTGGGCACGAATTCCGGCTTGCGCGTGTAATCGTGGATGCCGGACGTGTGCGCGAGCAGCTGCCCGATCGTGATTTTCTTGCCGTGGGTCGGGTAATCCGGCAGGTATGTCGTGATGTCATCGGTGATGGCCAGCTTGCCCTGGTCGGCCAGCAGCAGGATGGCGACGGCCGTGAATTGCTTGGAAATCGACCCCAGGCGCAACGTCATGTCCGGCGTCAGGGGCGTGCCTTCCTGCACGCTGGCCAGGCCATACGCCTTGCGCAGCAGCGGCTGGCCATCCTTGACGACGATGACGATGGCGCCGGGATCGCCAGCCTTGTAATACGGCGCGATGCTAGCGTCGATTTGCGCGGCCAGCGCTTGCTGCTGCTGGCTCAGGGGCGCCGGCTGGCCGGCCCAGCCGGCAGGCGCTTGCAACAGGATCAGGGTGGCGAGACAGATGCTGGAAACTTTAAACATGCAGATCACTTTCACAGGAAGGATAAACAGGCTTGGTCGCTCCCCTGGCGGCGGCTATCGGGATGGCGTATTTGCTTTAGGAAATATTTCCAAATCGCTCATTCAGCCTAACAGAGGCAACCTGAGCAATTCTATCCATTTGTCACATTGATAATTCATGCTGGCCCAGCGCTATGCATTTCGGCATAGCTGTCGTATGCTCGAAGCATTGCCTGACGGCCATCGCAAAGGATGCATCATTCTCACGCTCGATACCTGCGGCAAGCACCTGGCCCTGTGGGCCATTCGCGCCTACCGGCGCTACCTGTCGCCATGGAAAGGTTTTTCCTGCGCCTACCGCGTGCTGACGGGGCGCGACAGCTGTTCCGCCTACGGCTACCGGGTCATCGCCCGCCATGGCTTGCGCACAGGTTTACCCTTGCTGCAACGGCGCCTGCGCGCCTGCGGAGAACGGCACCGCCAGCACCTGGCGCTGCCGCCACCGGCACGCCGCAGTGCGCGCCGCCAGGCTCAGGCGGGGTACTGCGACTGCGACGTGCCCTTGCTCGACTGTGCCTGCGACTGCGCGGACGTGGCAAATGTGCTCAACTGCAGCTGGCCAGGCCGCAGCAAGCACCGGACGTGGTTCCGCAACGACTATGCAGCCAGTGCCGCATTGAAACGGCAGCAGGAAGAACACCGCAAGAAGCTGCGCCAAGGACGGGATGCCGGCCACTGAATTCACACATTAACTTACAAATGAAATATTCATTCATGAAATGAATAAGACCCATTATCACTGTGAATTGGCCGGAAGCGGAACGGCGGCCTATACTCATGCCGTCTCCCCTACACTGCGTCCCATGCACACCCAGCTCAGCCCGCACACACTGCGGGCTTTTTGTTCCCGGCACTTGCCACTCTGCCATTCCACACAATGGTTTTTCCATAACAAGAACAGGGCGCGGTTTCTCCCGCCACCCCAGCACCCGACAGGGAGCCCATCATGATCGTGCGCGAGCGTCCATCGGCGCTAAGGCTGTTCCTCGTGGTGCGCGGCTCCGTCCTGCCGCGCATCCGCACCACCCTCATCGTCAACACGCTGATCGCCACCCTCGTCACCTGGTGCCACGGCACCCTGTTCGACCACAAGGTCATCCTGACCACCATCCCGTTCACCCTGATCGGCTTGCCCCTGGCCATCTTCCTGGGCTTTCGCAACACGGCCGCCTACGACCGCTACTGGGAAGCGCGCAAGCTGTGGGGCGAACTGGTGTTGCGCAGCCGAAATTTCTCGCGCCAGTGCCAGACCATGATACGCAGCGACACGCCGGCCCACGCCAGGCTGGGCCTGGACGATGTCCGCGTGCGCATGATTTACCGCACCATCGCCTTTTGCCACGCGCTGCGCCACCAGCTGCGCGACACGCGCGGGCCGGACGAATTGCAGCCGCTGCTGCGCCCGGTCGAATGGGAAGCCGCTTGCAAGGCCGCCAATCCGTCCGACTATCTGATGCTGCAGATGGGCCACGACCTGGCCGGCTGCATACAGCAGGGCCGTATCGACAGCATCCTCGCCACGCAGATCGATAACACGGTCTCGGCCATGGTGGCGGCGGGCGCCTCGTGCGAACGCATCCGCAGCACGCCGATTCCGTTCTCGTACTCGCTGCTGCTGCACCGCACGGCGTATCTGTACTGCTTCCTGCTGCCCTTCGGCCTGGTCGATTCGCTGGGATTCATGACGCCTTTCGTCGTCGCCATCGTCGCCTACACTTTCTTTGGCCTCGATGCGCTGGGCGACGAGATCGAGGAACCGTTCGGCGAAGACGCCAACGACCTGCCCCTGTCGGCCATGTGCCGCGCCATCGAGATCAGCTTGCGCGAATCCGTGCAGGACGACAACCTGCCGCCGCCCATGCAAGCACACGACTATCTGCTTCATTAACGGCCTGCGCGATTGACGTGCGCGAAGAAACGCGATCCCGCTTCCGCTTGACCTTACCACCGGGGCAAGGATTACAGTGGAAGCACTTAACCATTGAAGGAGTGCTTGCCATGTATCAGTTACAAGTTGAAAACATGAGCTGCGGCCATTGCGTCGGCTCGGTCACGAAAGCGGTGCACAACATCGATCCGCAAGCCCAGGTGCAGATCGACCTGGCCAGCAAGCGCGTCACGGTGGAATCGCCGGCCGAACTGGGCGCCATCAGCGCCGCCATCGTCGATGCCGGTTATCCCGTCACCAGCGCGCAATAAAACAGCAAGGACACGACAGCCGGCCGATGCGCCGGCTGTTTTTGTTTACCCGTCCAGTTCAGGGTAATGGCGGAAGATGCCGTCCTCATTGAACGGGATGCGGCGCTTCGACCGCAGGTAGCGGGCGATATTCGGCCGCGCCGCCACGGCGTCGTGCAGCGCGCACAGGGCCGGATACCGGGGCGCCAGGCGCGCCATGGCTTGCGGAAACGCATAGCGCAGGCCCGCCAGCATCTGGAACAGCGACAGGTCACCATACGTGAGTTTTGAACCCACCAGATACTGGCCGCGGCTGTTCAACAGGACTTGGGTGAAGTAATCGAGGAATTTGGGCAAACGTGTTTCGCGGAAATCCGCGCTGCGCAGCAGCGCCGCCTGCTTTTGCTCTGCGTAATATTGATTCATCGACAGCGGGTGGTGCGTGTCGTGCACTTCCGTCAGCCAGTCGGCCATCGTCAGCTGCAGCTGGTTCAGCCACAGCCAGCCGCTTTCCGCGCGCGGCGCCAGGCCCAGGCGCCGGCCCAGGTACAGCAGGATGTTCGGCGTCTGGCCGATCAGCAAGTCGCCGTCGCGCAGCACGGGCGGCGCGTAGGCGGCATGGGGCACGCTGGCGCCATCGAGGCAGGCCAGCATGGCGGGCACGCCCTGCCCCTGGCGCGCGGGCAAGCGGGCGACGTCGCGGTAGTCGGCGCCCGCCTCTTCCATCGCCAGGCGGATGAATTCTCCGCGTCCCTGGATCGTGGGCCAGTAGTACAGTTCATAGGCCATACACACCTCCGTTGATTTACATCAATGGCAACATGCTTTCGCGTCCGCTTCACCGGCCAGGCCCAGGCTTTGCAGGATGGGACAATCGGGCTTGTCGTCGCCGTGGCACGATTGCGCCAGGTGGGCCAGGGTATCGCGCATTTCCGTCAGTTCGGCGATGCGCTGATTCAAATCGGCCACATGGGCCAGGGCAATGCCTTTCACGTCCGCGCTGGCGCGCTGGTCGTTTTGCCACAGCGACAGCAGCTCGCGGATCTGTTCCAGCGAAAACCCCAAGCCCCGCGCGCGCTTGATGAAACGCAAGGCGTGCAAGTCGTTCGGTGTGTAGATGCGGTAACCCGCGTCGCTGCGGGCGCTGGGTTTTAATAAGGAAATGCTCTCGTAGTAGCGTATCATTTTCGCCGATACGCCCGTTTCGCTGGCTGCCTGGCCGATATTCATCCTATGACTCCTTGGTTTGCGCGCTACCTGCATGACTGCGCGCTTTCCAGCGGCGCAGCAACAGGGCATTGCTGATCACGCTGACGGAACTGAAGGCCATCGCCGCGCCCGCCACCATGGGGTTGAGCAAGCCGAACGCGGCCAGCGGAATGCCGATCAGGTTATAAATGAAAGCCCAGAACAGATTCTGCCGTATCTTGCTGTACGTGCGGCGCGAGATATCGATGGCGTCCGCTACCAGGGCCGGATCGCCGCGCATCAACGTGATGCCGGCCGCATGCATGGCCACGTCCGTGCCCGTCGACATGGCGATGCCCACGTCGGCGGCCGCCAGCGCGGGCGCATCGTTGATGCCGTCGCCCACCATGGCCACCTTCGCGCCCTCGCCTTTCAAGGCGATGATTTTAGCGGTTTTATCGGCCGGCAGCATTTTCGCCGCCACCGTGTCGATGCCCAGGGCCTTGCCGACGGCGTCCGCGCTGCCCTGATTATCCCCCGTCAGCATCACCGTGCGGATGCCCAGGCTGTGCAGATGGGCAATCGCCTGCTGCGCGTTGGGCTTGACCTGGTCGGAAAAGGCGAACAGGCCCAGCAATTGCGTGCCCATCGCCAGCCACGAGATCGTGTTGCCCGTGGCTTCCAGCGACAAGGCCTGGGCCGCCAGCGGCGTCATGTCCACCTGTAACTCCTGCATCAGCCGCGTGCTGCCCAGTTTCAATTCCAGGCCATCCACACTGGCCGCCAATCCCCGGCCCGGCAAGGCCGACAGGGCCGTGGCGGGCAAGGGGGCGATGTGGCGCAGGGCAGCAGCATCGAGCACGGCCGTAGCCAGGCTGTGTTCGCTGCCGCGCTGAATGCTGGCCGCCAGTTGCAGCAGCCGCGTTTCCTCGATGCCGTGCGCATGCAGGGCCGCCAGAGCAGGTTTTCCCACCGTCAAGGTGCCCGTCTTGTCGAACACGACGGTATTGACGGCGTGCGCCACTTCCAGCGCTTCCGCATCCTTGATCAGGATGCCGTAACGGGCAGCAACGCCCGTGCCCGCCATGATGGCCGTCGGCGTGGCCAGGCCCAGCGCGCAGGGGCAGGCAATGACGAGCACGGCCACGGCATTGATGATGGCGTTTTCCAGCTCGCCCGTGGCGAACCACCAGCCCAGCATGGTCAGCAGCGCCAGCACCAGCACCACGGGAACAAAAATCGCGCTGACCTTGTCGACCAGGTGCTGGATGGGCGCCTTGGCCGCCTGCGCATCTTCCACCAGGCGGATGATGCGCGACAAGGTCGTCTCGCCGCCCACGGCTTGCGTGCGCACCAGCAGCAAGCCGTCCGCATTGATGGCACCGCCCGTGACCTTGTCGCCCACATGCTTATCGACAGGCAAGCTTTCACCCGTGATCAGCGACTCGTTGATCTGGCTGGCGCCTTCCACCACCACGCCATCGACGGCCACCCGTTCGCCGGGACGGATCACCACCAGGTCGCCCACCTTGACCTGTTCCACGGGCAAGTCCAGCTCGATGCCATCGCGGCGCACGCGGGCCGATTCCGGGCGCAAGACTTGCAGAGCGCGAATGGCCGAGGCCGTCTGGCGCTTGGCGCGGCTTTCCAGCCATTTGCCCAGCAACACCAGGGTGATGACGACGGCCGACGCTTCAAAGTACAGGTGCGGCAATATTTCACCGGCCGTCAGCCACTGGTAGACGGACAAGCCGTACGCGGCGCTCGTGCCCAGCGCCACCAGCAAGTCCATATTGCCGCTGCCCGCGCGCGCCGCCTTCCAGCCCGCCTTGTAGAAGCGCGCGCCAAAATAGAATTGCACGGGCGTGGCCAGCGCGAATTGCAGAGCACCGGGCAGCATCAGATGGATGCCGGCCCATTCGAGCAGCATGGGCAGCATGAGGGGAAAAGCGAGGATGGCGGCCAGCGCCACTTTCAGACCGTCGCGGTTGGGCAGCACGGCGGGCGCGCTGGCCTGGCTGGCGGCGGGCGCCGTGGCGTCATAGCCGGCCTTGCCGATGGCGGCGATCAGAGTACCCGCCTCCAGGCCGCCCGTCACCGTGATGCGCGCGCTTTCCGTGGCCAGGTTGACGCTGGCGGCCAGCACGCCCGGCACCTTCAGCAGGGCTTTTTCCACCCGGCCCACGCAAGAGGCGCACGTCATGCCGGCGATATCGAGGTCGATCTCGCGCTGCGCCACCGTGTAGCCGGCCTTTTCCACGGCCGCCTGCAAGGTGGCCAGGGGAATCGGCGTGCTGGACGTGACTTTGGCCATTTCCGTGGCCAGGTTGACGCTGGCCTGGGTCACGCCGGGCACGGCGGCCAGGGCCTTTTCCACGCGGCCCACGCACGAGGCGCAGCTCATGCCTTCGATGGCCAGCGCCTGCGCATGCGCGGCACCGGCAGAAGGCGGAGGAGGACTGGAATTGGCGGGAGCGAGTGTGGTCTGGTGCATGGCAGATCCTGTACGAAAGAGTAACGAATAGGGTCAGGATCTGCTATCCCATGATGGGAAGGTCAAGCCCTATTTGCACGGTGTGCCGGGCTTGTTTGACGATGTTTAACGCACGACGCAATCGATGGCGGCCGGCTTGCCGCTGGCAGCGCCCGTGCTCGATAGCGGCGATGCCGAAAACGCCGGCGGCGGCGTGAACGGGATGCCGGGATTGGCAGGCAGGATCACGGGCGGCTGCTTGAAGCTTGGCGTGAAACCAAATTGCCCGGCAGCAAAATTTTGCGTCCCGCCCGGATTGGTCACATGAATCAGGCCATCGAGCACCTGGACATACAGGCCCGGCGCCCTCGTCCCCCCTCCCGGCAGCGGCACAGTGGGCACCGACGATGCCGGTGCAGGTGCCGAGGCCGGCACATAGGTGGCAACAAACGTCGTGCCGCGGATGCCGATGGTGGCGGCCGGCGTCTTCATCTCGAAACGCTCCTTGTTGCGCTTGCCCAGCAAGCCCGTGACGGAACGCAAGCCCCCCTTGAGCAGGCTGAAGATAGCGTGGTCGCCATCGGGCTGTTCGGCCACATAGCTGAATTGCTCGATCACGAAACTGGTATTCGGCTTCAGGGTGATTTCGCTATTGTCGATCAGCTTGATCAAGGCATAGGTCTCCTTTTCTGTCAGCAAGGTGTCGCCCTGCTCGACTTCGGACTTGATGGCCAGGATTTTCACCTTGCCATCGGCCTTCTTGGCCATCAGCGGACCACTCAGCTGCATCACCGTGCCCGCCACCTGTCCCGCCCAGGCGTGCGCGCCCGCGCACATCAGGGCCAGCCACAACAAGGCCTTAATTGCAGTACATTTTTTTAGCGGCATCATCGTATTTGTATCCTGTGGGTTTATCTGTGGCGTCGGCAACATCCTTGCCGTCTTTCTTCTTGTCATCATCCTTGGCTGGCGACGCGGAAGCGAGCGGGTCGTCGGTACGGTCGGCCTGCTTGATGATGCGCAAGGCGTCAACGATGGCGGCGCTGGCGCTGGCATCGATGACAGGCTTGTCGACGGTGGTCGCCGGCAGGAAGATGGCGTCCGCCATGTTCACCGCACCATTCGGCGCCAGCAAGGTCACGCCGGTGCGCTGGCGGTTGATGCGCACGCCCGGCGCGCCCGTGATGCTGCCCGCTTTCGCAAGCACGCTCATGCCGGCCGCTGCCGGCAAGGTGACACTTGCCGTGTCCGCAAAGCGCACATTGGCGCCCGCGCTGGCGCTGAAATTGCCGCCGCCGAGAACCTGGGCATTGCCTTCGAGGCGGACGTCGCCGCCGGCCGCCAGGCTGATGTCGCGCGCCGCTGCCAGCTGCGCGCCATTGCCCAGCACCACGTCCGTGCTGGCATTGAGCGCAATATCGTTGCCCTGGATCTTGCCGTTGACGGTGACGGGGCTATGCGCCGTCACGCTCACGTTGCCGCCGTTCGCATTGATATTGCCAGCGGCGATGGCGCCCGTGTTGTCGATGGCGATATTGCCCGCCCCCGTGACCAAGGTTCCCAGGACCAGGCTGCCCGGCGCCGAAGTATTGTTCAGCGCAATGCCGCCCCCAGCGCTGTTGCTGGCGGTAAAACTGCCCACCTGGTTGCCCGCATTGCCCAGCACGATGCCGTTTTGCGCCTGCGCAGCCAGGCTGCCGGCAAGCAGCACACCGTCCTGGCCGATGGCGCCGTTCAGGGCACTCAATTTCACCTCGTTGGCCGCCAGGCTGGCAAAGCGCAAATCGCCGCTCGCCTGCGTGATGGCCAGCTGGCCCGCCAGCCGGATGGCGCCGGCCGTCTGGCGGAAGCTGTTGGCGACGAGCAAGTTACCGTTGCCGCTCAACACCCCGCCGCCTTGCGCATAACGGTCGGCCGACAGGCTGCCGTTCAGCAGCAGGCTGCCGCCGTTGATTTCCAGGCCGGCCAGGCCGCCCAGCACGGAGCGGTCCAGCGCGCTTTCACCGAGAGTCAGGCTGCCGCCCGTCAACAGCAAGCCCGATGCCGAATTCAGGTTTTTCAGGACGGTATTGCCGGCCGCCGCGTTGTAGGTCACGATGCCCTTGCTGTTGCTGAAGTCGACAGCCAGCACGTTCGCGCCTTCCGGCACCACGCCGCCGTCCCAGTTGGCGGCGTCGCTCCACAAGCCGTTGCCGCTGCCGATCCACGTGGACATCTGCTTCTGGGCGATCGCTGCCTGCGTCGTGCCGCCCGTCGTTTCCAGGGTATAGTTGCCCGCGTCGGCGCCCGCCAGGCGGAAGCCGCTGGCCGTCACCAGCTTGCCCGCACCCGCGTTCTTGTCGGCAAAACTGCCGCTGCCGCCCACCACGCTGACCACATCCTGGCCCAGCACGCCGTTTGCCGACGCGCTGACCGTCGCGGAAACCGTACCGTCATACACCTTGCCGGCCGCGCTCAGGCCGGCCAGGGTCAGGCTGGCGGGCGTAATGCTGGCCAGCAAGCCTGTGGGCAAGACGATAAAGTAATTGCCCGCATCGGCGCCCGCCAAGGCCGCGCCGCTCAGCTGCACGGCCTTGGCCGCGCCCACGTTCTTGTCCGCAAAGTTGGCCACCGCCGAAGCCGTCAAGCTGTCGCCGGCAAGACGGTCATCGCCGAGGACCAGGCTGGCACCCGTCGTGCCATCGTAGACCTTGTTGCCCGCCACGCCGGACAGGTTCAGCGCACGCGCGCCGATGTCGGCCGTGGTGCTGCCGGAGCGGGCGCTCAGCACATAGTTGCCCGCATCGGCGCCATCGAGGCCCACATTCGTCACGGCGACGGTTTTGCCCGTGCCCGCGTTCTTGTTGCCAAACGCGGCGCTGCCCGCCACCGTCAGGCTGTCGCCTTGGATGCGGTCGTCGCCGAAGCCGACCTGCGCGGCCGTCGTGCCGTCATATGTCTTGTTGACGCCGCTAAAGCTCACGTGCAAGGTGCGCGCGCCGATGTCGGCCGTGGTGCTGCCGGAATAGGCGCCCAGCACATAGTTGCCCGCATCGGCGCCATCGAGGCCCACATTCGTCACGGCGACGGTTTTTCCTGCCCCCGCGTTCTTGTCGCCAAACGCGGCGCTGCCCGCCACCGTCAGGCTGTCGCCGCTGATCCGGTCGTCGCCGAAGCCGACCTGCGCGGCCGTCGTGCCGTCATACGTCTTGTTGACGCCGTTAAAGCTCACGTGCAAGGTGCGCGCCGTGATATCGGCCGTCGTGCTGCCCGCATTGCTACTCAACACATAGTTGCCTGCATCGCCGCCGCTCAACGCCACGTTCGTCACACTCACGGCCTTGCCGCTTCCCGCATTCTTGTTGCCAAACGCGCCATTGCCGCTCACGTTCAAGGCGTCGCCCTGGATGCGGTCGTCGCCGAAGCCGACCTGCGCGGCCGTCGTGCCGTCATAGGTCTTGTTGACGCCGTTAAAGCTCACGTGCAAGGTGCGCGCGCCGATGTCGGCCGTGGTGCTGCCGGAATGAGCGCTCAACACATAATTGCCCGCATCGGCGCCATCGAGTCCCACATTCGTCACGGCAACGGTTTTTCCCGCCCCCGCGTTCTTGTCGCCAAACGCGGCGCTGCCCGCCACCGTCAGGCTGTCGCCGCTGACCCGGTCGTCGCCGAAGCCGACTTGCGCACCCGTCGTGCCGTCATAGGTCTTGTTGACGCCGTTGAAGCTCACGTGCAAGGTGCGCGCCGTGATATCGGCCGTCGTGCTGCCCGCATTGCTGCTCAACACATAGTTGCCCGCATCGCCACCGCTCAACGCCACGTTCGTCACACTCACGGCCTTGCCGGTTCCCGCATTCTTGTTGCCAAACGCGCCATTGCCGCTCACGCTCAAGGCGTCGCCCTGGACCCGGTCGTCGCCGAAGCCGACTTGCGCGGCCGTCGTGCCGTCATACGTCTTGTTGATGCCGTTAAAGCTCACGTTCAGGACGCGTGCCGTGATATCGGCCGTCGTGCTGCCCGTGTAGTCGTTGAGCACATAGTTGCCCGCATCGGCGCCCGTCAGGTGGCCCGTCGCCACCTGGTAGTCGACGCTCTTGCCGCTGCCCACGTTCTTGTCGCGGAAGCTGCCCAGCAAACCGGCCATGCCGACCTGGTCGCCCGCCACCAGATCTTCAAAATAGCCCTCCAGGGCCGCTCGCAGCGTGCCGTCGTAGACGCGGCTTTGCGCGCCCGTGACGCCATAGTTGAGCACGCGCGCCGTGATGTCCGCCGTGCCGTCCTGGGTGCTTGCGGCCAGGCTGTAGTTGCCCAGTTCATTGCCGCCCAGGACCAGGCCACTGGCATGCACGGCCTTGCCGCTGCCCGCGTTCTTGTCGAGGAAGGCGGCGCTGCCGCTGATGCTGATGTTATCGCCCGCGACCACATTGCCCAGCACAAAGGTAGCACCGTCATAGCCCAGGTTGCCGTCATACACCTTGCCATTGCCGCCGATGCCCACCGTCAGGATGCGCGGCGTGATGGCATAGGTGGTCGTGCCGCCCAGGGTGATGTCGTACTTGGTCGACCACAGCCCCGACAGACCGTAGGTGCCCACATTGCGTGCATTGCTCCCATAGCCGAGGCTGCCATTGACGCCCGTGTCGCCATCGAGCAATCCCACGTAGCCTATCGTGCCCAGGAAGGCGGCCAGCTGGCCATCGTAGACCTTGCCGCTGGCATTGTCCGACACGTTCACTTGCAGCGGCTTCAGGAGCGCCTTCAGCATCGGCGTCGTATAGCCATCGTAGATGCGCCAGACGCTGCTGAAATTGAAATCGTTGAAGCTGCCCTGCTGCTGCATCTGCGCCGTGGTGCGGCCGCTGGCGCCGCCCTGGTCCATCTGGATGCCGGCCGTCTCATAGTTCCAGAAACCGAATGCGATGCCCGCGCCCACATCGGCGCGGCCCACCAGCCCGCCCACCGTGCCGCCCGCAAAGCCGCTGCCAGCCACGGCGCCACTGCTGTAGACGTGGCTGGCGCTGCTGCCCGCCACGCTCCAGCCGATCAGCCCGCCCAAGTTTGCGCGCGGCACCGCCGGGTCGCCATCGGCCGACACGCCGACGGCGCCGGTGGCGTAGGCGTCGCTGATGCTGCCGCCATTGCGTCCCGCCAGGCCACCGATATTGGCCGCGCCGCGGGCGCTGCCCGTGGCGTAGGACTGCGCAATGGCGCCGTCATTGTTCCCCACCAGGCCACCGACCTTGTCGCGCGCGCCTGTCACGTCGCCCGTGGCGTAGGCGGCATCGATACTGGCGCCGGCCAGGTTTGTCCCCACCAGCCCGCCGATGCTGCCGCCATCGACCGCATTGATGCCCGCGACGTTGCCGCTGGCGCTGGCATTGCGCAGCGTGCCGCCGTTGCTGCCGACCAGGCCGCCGACGGCGCTGGCACCGCTGACCGCGGCGCTGCTGCGCACGGTGTCCAGCGTTCCGCCCACATTCAGGCCGACCAGCGCGCCGACATTGTTCACCCCCGCCACGCTGCCATTCTGCAGGTCCAGCTTGCGCACCGTCCCCCCCTGCACCTTGCCGAACAGGCCCACGCCGGAGCTGACGGTCGGATTCAGGGCATTGATGTACAGGCCGTTGATGGCAAAACCGCCGCCGTCGAACATGCCCGCATACCCTGCGCCGTCGCCGCCGGCGATGGGCGCAAAACCGGCGCCCTGGTTCCAGCTGGCAGTGCCGCTGGCGTCGATATTGCCCATCAGCCGGTAGTTGTTGCCCAGCCCCAGGCTGCCGATGCCTTGCAGGCCGTAGATATCGACGATCTGGTAAGGCGCGGCCGTGCTGCCGTCGCCGCCGCTCACGCGCAGGAAGCTGGCGCCCGGCGCGATGGCGAAGCGGCTGGCCGAGAAAGCGGCCAGGCCGGACGCATTTTGCGTCCACGCGCCGCCGTCGAGGGCAAACAGGCCGCCGACCGTGACGGCGCCCGTGGCCGTGATGGGGGAAGCTGAATTGAGGCGCAGGTCGCCCGCCAGATTGATCGCATTCGAGATGCGCATGCCGCCCGTGTTGCTGCCGTCGCCGATGCTCAGCGAGGATGCCGAGATGCCGGCCAGCTCGGCCGCGTCCAGGCCCAGGGCGCCGCCGGACTTGCTGCCCAGGTCGATGAGGCGCGAACTGCTCAGGGGCTTGATCGCCACGCTGGCGCGCCCGCCGGTGCCGCCGAAATCCAGCGTGCCGCCGAGGCTGATGCTGTCTGCCTGCAAGGTCACCGTCTGGCCGGCGGCGCCGCTGCCCGTCAGCCTTGCGCCGCCGCCCGTCAGGTTGATTTCGCCGCCCGAGAAATTGGCGCGCAGGGACAGGTTGCCGCTGCCGACGCTGACCACGCCGCTGCCCGCCACGCTGGCGCCGGACAGCGACACATTGCCGCCGTTCGTCGTGATCGGCGCGTTCAGGTGGATATTCGAACCGGGACCATACGCGCCGCCGCTGCTGGCGTCGTTGGCCGACAAGGTCACATTGCCGCCGTTGGTGCTGATGGCCGCATACACATTGATCGTCTCGCCCGCCGTGGCGCTCAGGCCGATGCCGGGATTGAGCATATTGACGGCGCTGCTGAAATTGATGCGGTGCTGGGCCTGCAGGGTCACGTTGCTGTTGGCGTGAGAAATCACGTCGGCGCCGATGCTGGTGCTGCTGGAGGGCGGACCTTCGGCAAACTCGTCCACGTCGCCGAGGCTGCCGCCGCCGCCCTGCACCACGTCGATATCGTAGGGATCGAGCAGCCAGCTGCCGCGCTTGCCGCGGCGCGCGCTCGTATCGACGCGGATGCCGTCCACGGCCAGGGAATGGCCCGAGGTTTCCACGAGGCCGCCGTCGCCGCCCTGTGCGCCGCCGCGCGCGGAAATGCTGCCGTGCACCTGCGCCGATTCATTGCCCCAGGCGATGACCTTGCCGCCGTTGCCGTTGCCGGTGGCATCGGCGGCCACCGTGGCGTCCTTGCCGATGAGCACCTGGCGCGCATTCTGCACGGCCGCGTTCTTGCCCTGGTAGTCGCCGCCCAGCAAGACCGTGCCGCCGCCCGTGGCGCCGCTGGCATCGATGCTCGCATTGCCCAGCAAGCCCACCTGCTCGCCCAGCACCTGGATCTCGCCGCCCTTGCCCGCCGCGCCCGTGGCGCTGGTGACGCTGCCCCCTTCGAGCAGCGCCTTGCCGCTGGCCTTGAGCACGATGCGCCCATGCTCGCCGACGACGGCGCTGTTCGCGTTGAGCACGCCGCGCTGGCTGACCAGCGCGCCCGCCATGCCGATGCTGCCGCCCTGGGCGATGATCTGGCCCAGGTTCAGCGCCTGGTCGGCTGGCGCCGAAACCAGCACGCGCAATTGCGGATTGCCGGGGTCGGCCAGCTGCACGCTGCGCCCGGCCGCCAGGATCACTTCGCCGTTCGGCGCCGTGATGATGCCCGTGTTTTCCACGTTCGGCGCGATCAGCAGCACTTGCCCGCCCTTGCCCCCGTTGATGGTGCCCGCATTGCCGACGCTGCCGGCCACGCCGCCCGCCGTGAACTGGCGCTTGCCGGCCAGGAAGTCCTCGTTCGACAGGCCCAGGCTGGATGCCACCAGGCCGTTCACGTTCACTGTCGCGCCCTGGCCAAAGACGATGCCGTTCGGATTGATCAGGAATACCTTGCCGTTCGATTCCAGGCTGCCCAGGATCTTGCTGGGGTCTTGTCCCGTGATGCGGTTGAGCACTGCGCTATTGCCGTTTTGCTGGATGAAGCGCGTGATTTCGCCCGCATGGATGGAAAAGCTCTGCCAGTTGATGATGGTGTTGGGCGTGTTCGTGATCGAGAACACATTGCCCTGCTGGTTGAACGTGGCATGTCCATTGACCACCTGCGGCAAGGCGGGATTGGCCTGCGCCGCGCCGAAGCAGCCGGCGAGCAGCAGCGCCAGCGCCGTGCGGCGCAAGGGCGGCGCAAAGGGTGGCGTCAGGATGAAAACGGAAGCGTGCTGGACGTGAGTGTGCATGGTGTTCATCCTGATGCTAGTAGGCCAAGGCGAGGCGGAAATGCAGGCGGTTGGCGCCCCGCTGTCCCGTGTCGCCGCCATTGACGACATGGGCGTAATCGAGTTGCAGATTGGCGTAGCGGCTCAGCAGCAAACGCAAGCCGAGTCCGCCGCTGCTGATGCCTTGCGAAGCGCTCTCGCCGGGCAGCGCATGGTTGCGGCGCAGCCAGGCCGTGTCGTAGAAAGCCAGCGCGCGGCATTGGTAGCCCAGCGCCTGGCCGCACCAGTTCGGCGTGTACAGTTCCAGGTTCAGGTTGACGCCCGAATCATTGGCCACCTCGCGTTCGGCAAAGCCCCGCACGGACGCGGCGCCGCCGGCGCCGAACTGCTCGCCCGGCACCAGCGCGTCCGGCGTGACCTGCGCATTGACCAGCGCGCGCCATTGCCAGTCGCCGGCCAGCACGCGGCCCGAACTGGCGCTCAGGCGCACGGTGTTGTAGGCCGCCTTCGCATGCGCGCGCACGCGGTCGAAATCGGCTTGCGCGCCATGCTTGCCACCGGGAATATTGTGCGCGAACGTGACGGCCACGCTGGTCTCGCCCGTGGGCAAGGTCCAGTTGCCGATGTAGCTGACGCTGAGCGGATGCACGGTGACGTCGGCGCCCAGTTCCATGCCGAACAATTGCACGCTGTTGCGGTAAGCCTTGTAATCGATGCCGTACACGAGCTTGGGTTCGAAATCGTCGCTGCGGGCAAAGTTCTGGTTGTAGCGGATGCCGGCCATGCTGCCCTGGCCGCTGACGGCCAGGTCGAAGATGCCGGCCGAAACGCTGCCCGAATCGACGTTCGAATAGCTGGCAAAGAAATCCATCGAGTCGCCCAGCGCGTACAGCGGCAAGTGGTAGCCGGCGCCGTACACGCCCACCTTGTCCGGCTTTTCCAGGCTGCTCGTGTATTGCAGGCTGGCGACATGGTCGCGGCCGAACAGGTTGGCGTGCTGCAGCACCACACCCACATGCGTCTTGCCCGTCTGCGCACTGCCCGTGTTGTCCACGTTGAGCATGGCTTTCCAGGCCTTTTCATCGGCCACCGCAACGATGGCGTCGATAGCGCCCGCCGGTTCGTCGGCCTGCAGGCGCACTTCGATCTTGCGCGCCGGGTTTTCATTGGCCAGCTTCAGGCTTTGCGACAGGGCCGGCAAGTTCGGCGTCTCGCCTTCGCGCAGGGCGGGCAAGGCGCGCCGCACGTTGGCTTCGTCGACATGGGTATTGCCGCTGATGGCCACCTTGCCCAGCGGCGTTTGCAGCACGTTCAGGCGCACCACACCCCGTTCCAGTTCCTGTTCGGGCAGCTGTACCTGCACGGCGCTGTAGCCACGCGCGCGGTAAGCCCCTTCCAGCGCCTCGACGGCGCGGGCAATGTCGGAAAAGTTGCGCTGTACACCCGTAAACGGCGCCAGCAAGGCCTGCACCTGCGCGGGCGTGAGCAGGGTATTGCCCTGGACATCGAAGCGGCGGATTTCGAAGCGCGGCACGCCGTCCTCCTGCAGGGCAGGAGCAGCTTCATCCATGGAAACGGCAGCGCCGGCGGCGCCGACGGCGAACAGCAGCGCGGAACCCGCAAGCAGGTGCACCAAACGATATGTCATGTGAAGGATTTCTTGTGTAACCGGACCAGCGCGCCGCCCGCAGGCGCCAGCGTGTCCGGCAATGGATTGAAGACAAATTTTAGACGGCTTTTAGTTTCCAGTCAGAAATTTCTAACATTACTCCCCTGATTTTCATCGCAGCGCAACAAACGGTGCGCCGCAATGCTGAACAATGACGCAATTCCTTATATTTTCGACAGCAGGGGCACGCTTACTTGCTGCTCAATTCCGTCACGCCATCCCAGTCGGCAGGCGGCGGCGTGCTGCGATAGCGCTGCAGGCGCACCGCGTACTGGCGGTACAGCCCATCGCCGGGGAAGTCCGCCTGCAACTGCGCCAGCTGTGCGCCGGCGGCCGCCCAGTCGCGCGCGCGCAGCAGGGCCAGCACCCCGTGCCAGCGCTCCAGCTGCGCCAGCTCCGCTTCGCCGGCGTCGGCCAGCAGGCAGCGGGGCTCGAAGATGGCCACCGCTTCCTGCTTGCCCAGCACTTTTATGCGGTCAAGTTCGCGGTACAGGAAATCCGGGGCGGCGGCGCGCGTGGCGGCGCCCACGACGATGCCCACACCATACAGCTTGCTGGCCCCTTCCAGGCGCGCGGCCAGGTTGACGCTGTCGCCCATCACCGTGTAGGCGCGGCGGATGCGCGAGCCCATGTCGCCCACATGCATGGGGCCCGTATTGATGCCGATGCCGATGCGCAGCGCCGGCCAGCCGCGCGCGGCGAAATCCCCGTTCAGGCGCGCCGCGCTGTGCTGCATCAGCAGGGCGCTGGCCACGGCCCGGCTGGCGTGGTCGGCAAAGGCGACGGGCGCGCCCCAGAATGCCATCACGGCGTCGCCGATGTATTTGTCGAGGGTGCCGCCATGGCTGTCGCGGATATCTTCCGACATGGCCGTCAGGTACAGATTGATGTATTCGCGCAGCACGGCCGGCGCCAGCTGCTCGGAAATGGCCGTAAAACCGCGCACGTCGGCAAACAGCACCGTCAGTTCGCGGTTCTCGCCCTCCATGGTGTAGCGCTGCGGATCGTCGGCCATCTCGGCCACCAGTTCGGGCGCCACATATTCGCCGAAGCGCGCCACCAGCGCGCGGCCCTTGCGCACCTCGAAAAAGTAGCCCCACGCCAGGTTGACGATGAACAGCGCGACGATCAGCAGCAACAGCACGGCGCCGCCCAGCACCAGGTCGTGCACGGCGTACAGGTACAGGTTGATGGCGATGGCGGCCGCCAGCGCGCCCACGGTGGCCAGCATCACGCCGGCCGGCGGCAGCACGGCCAGGGCACCCGCCAGCAGCAGGCCAAACAGCACGATCTGCACCAGTTCGAACGCCAGCGCATAGTCGGGGCGCGCCTTGAAGCGCCCGTCGAGCATGGACTTGATCAGGTTGGCGTGCACCTCCACGCCCGGGTATTCCGCATTCACGGGCGTGGCGCGGATATCGTTCAAGCCCGGCGCCGTGGTACCCACCAGCACGATGGCCCCTTTCAGCAGCGCGGGCGCAACCGTGCCGGCCAGCACGTCGGACGCCGACACATAGCGGAAGGCGCCGCCGGCGGGCCCCCCCGCGCCGCGGTACTGCACCGTGGCGGTCAGCGCTTCGCCCACGGGGATCGTCATCGCGCCGCGCGGCGTGAACAGCATGAGATGTTCGAGCCCGCCGTTGGCCAGCTCGCGCGCCGACAGGGTATCGGCCGTGCCCGTGAAACGGGGAGCGATGGCGCGCGCCTGCAGATAGACGGCCACCGTGGCCAGCGACAGCGACGGATAATAGCCGTCGCCGATGCGCTGCAACAGGGTGGAGGAACGCACCACGCCGTCGGCATCGGTGAGCGCCGTGAAGATGCCGGCGCCCTGCGCGGCCGCCTGCAGGGGCGCGATATTGGCTTCGTAGCCGCGCGCCACGTAGGCCGTGACGGCGCGCCCGTTCAAATCGGCCACGGTGAAGGACGGCTTGGGCAGCACGCCCTTTCTTTGCTGTTCCGAGACACTGTAGCCGAGCACCACGGGCTGGCCGCGCATGGCCTCGGCAAACAGGCCATCGTAGTCCATGGCCGAGCGCAGTTTTTCCAGCTGCGCCGGCAAGCCGACCACGCCAGCCAGTTCGCCCCGCGCCAGGCCTTGCAGCACGGCGTAGCCGGAACTGGTGTCCGCTTCGGGAAACGAGATATCGAAGCCCAGCGCGGCGACGCCGTAATGCGCGGTGAGCTGGCGCACCAGGCGCGCCTGGATATCGCGGCTCCACGGGAAGCGGCCCACCCGGGCCAGGCTTTGCTCGTCGATGTCGACGATGACGATGCGGCGGTCCAGCTGCGGCGTCTCGGCACGCATGCGCCAGTCGCCCAGCATGGCGTCGAGCCGCGCGATATTGTCATTGCCGGCCAGGCACGCGATGGCGGCCGCCGCGCTCAGGAGCACGCCCAGCAAAAAGCGCGCCCCATGCTTGCGCAAGGCCTGCGCCAGCGCCGCGCGCCAGGCCCGCATCACGGCGTGTAGCCCGGAATGGCCGCCTCGTCGACGGCATCGATCTGGCTCGGATGCATGTGCTTTTCAGCGAAGGTCAGGTACACCTTGCTGCGGATGAAAACGTCGAACAGGTCCGGGTCGATATGCCCGTTCAGGCTGAAATTGCCGAGGATGCGCAAGGATTCGGACAGCGGCTTGCCCTTCTTGTACGGCCGGTCGCGCGCCGTCAGCGCTTCGAAAATATCGGCGATGGCCATCAGCCGCGCCGGCACCGACATCTGCTCCTTCGTCAGGCCCCGCGGATAGCCCTTGCCATCCATGCGCTCGTGGTGGCCGCCTGCGTATTCGGGCACCTTCTGCAGGTGCTTGGGCCACGGCAGCGCCTCGAGCATGCGGATCGACACGCTGATATGGTTGTTGACGATGGCCCGCTCGGCTGCCGTCAGGGTGCCGGCGCGGATGGTCAGGTTTTCCGTCTCGTCGGCGTCGAGGAAATCGCGCAGCTGGCCGTCCGCCGCGCGCCAGCGGCGCTTGGCGATCTGCCGCACTCTTTCCTGGTCGGCCTGCGCCATGCTCTCGCCGCCGATGTTAACCCTGCGGATGAAGTCGCGCTCTGCGCGCAGCGCGGCCAGCTCCCATTCCAGCGCCTGCGCGATGGCGTCCTGACGTTCCGGCTGCGCCGCCTGCTGGCGCAGAGCGGCAATCTCGGCGTCGCGCAGCAGCACTTCGTAGCGCGTGTCGATCAGGGCGATGCGGTCGAAAATCGTCTCCAGCTTGGTGGCCTTGTCGACCACGTGCACGGGCGTGGTGATCTTGCCGCAATCGTGCAGCAGGCCGGCCAGCCACAGCTGCTTGCGTTCGTTGTCGCTGAGGCGGAAATCGGCCAGCGGCCCCGTTTGCGTGGCATGCGCGGCGTCGGCCAGCAGCATCGTCAGCTCGGGCACGAATTGGCAGTGCCGCCCCGTGTACGGCGACTTTTCATCGATGCCGATATTGATCAGGGTAACCAGCGATTCGAGCAGCTCTTCCAGCTGCGATATGAGCAGCTGATTCGTCAGCGCCACGCCCGCCTGCGCGGCCAGCGCCTCGATGAAGCGCTGGTCGGTCGAGGAAAAGGCGCGCACCTGGCCCGTGTCGCCATCCTTGGCATTGACCAGCTGCAGCACGCCGATCAGATCGCCCTCATGGTCGCTCATGGGCACCGTCAGGATCGATTGCGTGTGGTAGCCGTGGTGGCGGTCGAAGTCGCGCATGCCGGAAAAATTGAAGTCCTCGTCGCGGTACACGTCGGCGATATTCACGCTGTGGCGCAGGTTCGCCGCATACGCGGCCACCGATGCCAGGTTGGGCTGGCCCGCCTCGTCGAACAGGGGCACGCCCGGCAAGCCCATGTCGGCGCCCTGCGCGATGCCCAGGCTGTCGTTGACGCTGATGTCGAACGCCAGCTGGCGGCCCTCAAGGGCGGGCCGGTACAGGGTGGCGCCATCGGCCCCGCTCATGCTTTTTGCCAGCAGCACGATGCGCTGCAGCAGCGCGCCGATATCGTGCCCCTCGCCGCCCAGGCCGTGGCCCAGCGCGACACTGAGTTCGGTCAATTGCTCCAGTCTGTGGGCGATTTTCTCAGGGTGCAACTGAGGCATGTTGGTGGCAATCAGGTAAGGATGGGGAAATCGGCAAGCGCCAGTGTAACGGCCGCCCTGCGCACTGTACATTACTTACTTGCAACAAAATGAAATAACTTTCCGTATCGCAACACACACAAATGTTGCCGCCAATTTCATTAATTAGAATAGAATCAACAATAATTACACTGTAACAAGGTACTGAATGAAATTCACGTTCAGGGGCGTGCGCGGCTCCATCCCCTCCCCCGGCCCGCGCACGGCGCGCTATGGCGGCAACACCACGTGCATCGAAGTACGCACCGACGACGACAGCCTGATCATCCTCGACGCGGGCAGCGGCATTTTCTCGCTGGCGCAGCAACTGCCGCCGGGCCAGCCCGTCGACGCGCACGTCTTCATCACGCACAGCCACTGGGACCACATCCACGGCCTGCCCATGTTCAGCCCCCTGTTCGTAACGGGCAACCGCATGCGCCTGCATGGCGCCCTGGACGCCATCAGCGGGCGCGGCATCGAGCACGTGATGGCGGTGCAGCTACAGAACAGCTATTTTCCCGTCAGCGAAGCGGCCATGGCGGCCAGCATCGAGTACCGCACCCTGGCGCCCGGCGAAGCCGTCGAGGTGGGCGGCGCGCGCGTGCGCGGCGCGGAGATGAACCACCCCGTCGTCAACCTCGGCTACCGCATCGACTGCGGCGGCGCCTCGCTGTTCTTCAGCGGCGACCATGAGCCGTTCTACAACCTGCATCCGCCCGGCCATGCCGAGCACGCGGACTGCGCCGCGCGCAATGCACAACGCCAGGCGGGCATCGACGCCTTGATCGCCGGCGTCGAAGCGCTGATCATGGATTGCTCGTACACGCGCGAGGAATACCCGGGCAAGCAGGGCTGGGGCCACGGCACCTTCGACGCCGCCTTCGACCTGGCCCTGCGCTGCGGCGCGCGGCGCCTGTACTGCACCCACCACGAACCGACGCGCAGCGACGAACAGCTCGAAGCCGTGTTTGCCGACGTGATGGGCCGCTATGCGGACCGCCTGGCCGGCCTGCAGGTGTTCCTCGCCTACGAGGGGCTGACGGTGGAACTGGCCCGCGCATAAAAAAAGGGAGCCGCAAGGCTCCCTTTTTACTGGCGTTGGCTATCCATTACATGATGTGGTGGCCAATCCACCATGCCACTGCGGCGACAAACGCGGAAGCGGGGATCGTGAAGATCCAGGCCCACACGATATTGCCTGCCACGCCCCAGCGCACGGCCGACATTTTTTGCGACGAGCCGACGCCGACGATGGCGCCCGTGATGGTGTGCGTGGTCGAGACGGGAATGCCCAGCGCCGTCGAGACGAACAGGGTGATGGCGCCGCCCGTTTCGGCGCAGAAGCCGCCGACCGGTTTCAACTTGGTGATCTTCTGGCCCATGGTCTTGACGATGCGCCAGCCACCGAACAGGGTGCCGAAGCTGATGGCCGTGTAGCACGAGATGATGACCCACATCGGCGGCATGGCATCGGCCGCGCTCGAGTAGCCGGCGGCGATCAGCAGCATCCAGATGATGCCGATGGTTTTTTGCGCATCGTTGCCGCCGTGGCCCAGGCTGTAGGCGGCTGCCGATACCAGCTGCAGGCGGCGGAACCACTTGTCGACCTTGCGCGGCGTCGAACGCACGAAGATCCAGGACACGAGCAGCATCATGATCGAACCGAACACAAAGCCCAGCACCGGTGCGATGACGATGAAGGCCACCGTTTTCCACAGGCCGGCCGCGACCAGCGCGCCCGTACCGGACTTGGCGACGGCAGCTCCCACCAGGCCGCCGATCAGGGCGTGCGAGGACGAGGAAGGAATCCCGTAGTACCAGGTAAACAAATTCCAGAAGATGGCGCCCATCAGCGCGCCGAAGATCACGTACTGGTCGATCACCGCCGGGTCGATGGTGCCCTTGCCCACCGTGGCAGCCACGGTCAGCTGGTGGAACACGAAAATGGCGACGAAGTTGAAAGTGGCGGCCATGGCAACCGCGGTCTGCGGTTTCAATACGCCCGTCGAGACCACCGTGGCGATCGCGTTGGCGGCATCGTGGAAGCCGTTCATGAAGTCAAACAGCAGCGCGAGGACGATCAACAGGCCTAGCACGTAGATGCTGATTTGTATGGTCATTGTAGTTTCTTTTCTGATTCTGGTTCAGGACAGGCCCAACGCTTACGCGTTTTCGACGATGATGCCTTCGATAATATTGGACACATCTTCGCAACGGTCGGTCACGGTTTCCAGAATTTCGTAGATCGCTTTCAGCTTGATCAGGTTGCGCACGTCCGGTTCGTCGCGGAACAGTTTGGACATGGCGGCGCGCATCACGTGGTCGGCGTCCGATTCCAGGCGGTCGATCTCTTCGCAGATGGCGACGATCTTGCGCGAGTTGTCCATGTTGTGCAGCATGGCGACGGCGTCGCGTACTTTCTCGGTACAGGCCAGCACCAGTTCGGCCAGGCGCTTGGCTTCCGGCGTGACGGCTTTCAGGTCATACAGCGAAACGGTTTGCGCCGCATCTTCCAGCAAGTCCAGAATGTCGTCCTGGCGCGTGATCAGCTGGTGGATGTCATCGCGGTCGATCGGCGTGATGAAGGTCTTGTGCAGCATTTCCACGGTGGCGTAGGTGACTTTGTCCGCCTGTTTCTCGATGCTTTCGATCGCATGTACGCGGTTTTCCAGGTCGTCGAAATTGGTCATCAGGCCGAGCATCTCTTTGGCGCCCTTGACGCACAGTTCCGCGTGCTGGTTAAACAATTCAAAAAACTTGCCCTCAGTGGGCATCAAGCGTCCAAACATGTCATTCTCCGTTAAGCATTGAGTCGTGTTATTTACTACAGAAAGCCGCCCCGTTGTCGGGGGCGGCCGATGGAATTGCCAGTGCTGCTGAGTCTTAGTCGCCTTGGTAAAGCGCCAGGCCACCACTGTAATTGCCAAATTTGGTGTACTGCCCCATGAAGGTGAGGCGGATGCTGCCGATTGGACCGTTACGTTGTTTACCGATGATGATTTCGGCCGTTCCCTTGTCCGGCGAGTCGGGGTTATACACCTCGTCGCGGTAAATGAACAGGATCACGTCGGCATCCTGCTCGATAGCGCCCGATTCGCGCAAGTCGGACATGACGGGACGCTTGTTCGGGCGTTGTTCCAGCGAGCGGTTCAGCTGGGACAGGGCGATCACGGGACAACCGAGTTCTTTCGCCAGGCCTTTCAAGCCCCGCGAAATCTCGGAAATCTCCGTGGCGCGATTGTCGCCCGGCGTATTGGCCGACATCAGTTGCAAGTAATCGACGATGATCAGGCCCAGCTTGCCGCATTGACGCGACAGGCGGCGCGAGCGGGCGCGCAATTCGATCGAGTTGAGCGCCGGCGTCTCATCGATGTACAACTGGGCGTCGTTCATCTTCTGGATCGCATTCGTCAGGCGCGGCCAGTCTTCGTCGTTCAGGCGGCCCGTGCGCAGACGGTGCTGGTCCAGCTGGCCGACGGAGCCCAGCATACGCATGGCCAGCTGGGCGCCGCCCATCTCCATCGAGAACACGGCCACGGGCAAGCCGCTGTCGATGGCCACGTTTTCGCCGATGTTGACGGAAAACGCCGTCTTGCCCATCGATGGACGGCCCGCCACGATCACCAGGTCGCCCGGCTGCAGACCCGAGGTCATGCGGTCGAGGTCGATGAAACCGGTGGGCACGCCCGTGATTTCACTCTGGTTGTCGCGGCTGTACAGTTCGTCGATGCGCTCGACCACTTGCGTCAGCAGGGGCTGGATGGCGGTCCAGCCCTGGGCGCCGCGCGCGCCTTCTTCGGCGATGGCGAAGATCTTCGACTCGGCCTCGTCAAGCATCTGCTTGACTTCCTTGCCCTGCGGGCTGAAGGCCGTACCCGAGATATCGTCGGCGACGGTGATGAGCTTGCGCAGCACGCCGCGGTCGCGCACGATCTCGGCGTAGCGCCGGATGTTCGCGGCCGATGGCGTGTTTTGCGCCATGGCGTTCAGGTAAGCGAGTCCGCCCACATCATCGGCCTTGCCGAGCTGGGTCAGGGTTTCAAAAACAGTAATGACATCGGCTGGCTTGGAAGCGTTAACCATCTTGACGATTTGCTCGAAGATGATGCGATGATCATAGCGATAGAAATCCTCCGCATGCATGAAGTCGGCGATGCGGTCATACGCTGCATTGTCGCGCAGCAGACCACCGATAACGGATTGTTCTGCTTCGATCGAGTGCGGCGGAATACGGAGGGAATCCAGTTGCGGATCAGAGGGGGCGTTCATGGCGCGAATTATACCTGCTTCGGCGTACTGGCAAAAATAAAGGGCTGAAATTGCGCGAAAAAAAGGCCACAAAAAAGCCGGGCGAACCCGGCTTTTCATAGTGCTTTACTGTACGGTAGCGCTTGCGGGCCAGGCCCGCAGACGATTACGCGTTTGCGTCTGGTACGACAGCGATAACAACTTCCACAACCACGTCGGTGTGCAGAGCAACCGAAACGTTGTGCTCGCCAACGATCTTCAGCGGGCCGGTAGGCATGCGGATTTGTGCTTTTTCAACAGCAAAACCTTGCTTGGTCAGCGCTTCAGCGATGTCGAAGTTGGTGACGGAACCGAACAGACGGCCATCGACGCCAGCTTTTTGAGCAACTTGAACGGTCAGGCCGCTCAGTTTTTCGCCTTGGGCTTGCGATGCGGCCAGTTTGGCAGCTGCAGCTTTTTCCAGTTCGGCGCGCTTGACTTCGAATTCAGCCACAGCGGTTGCCGTAGCACGACGTGCCAGGCGTTGCGGGATCAGGAAGTTACGTGCGTAACCGTCTTTGACTTTGACGACTTCGCCGAGGTTACCGACGTTTACAACTTTTTCTAACAGAATGATTTGCATAGTTCTTCTCCAGGAATATCTGACCGATTAAGCGTGGTGCAGATCGGTGTATGGCAGCAGCGCGAGGAAGCGAGCGCGCTTGATTGCGGTGTCGACTTGGCGCTGGTAGTGCGCTTTGGTACCGGTCAGGCGTGCTGGCATGATCTTGCCGTTTTCCTGGACGAAGTCTTTCAGCGTGTCGACATCTTTGTAGTCGACTTGCTCAACGTGCGCTGCCGTGAAGCGGCAGAACTTCTTACGTTTGAACAAAGGGTTTTGCTGTTTGCGTTTTTCTTTAAGCTTGAGCTTATTTTTGTCGAACTTTTTACCGAATGCCATGTCAGGCTCCTGTATCTAAAATGCGCTAGTCGGGAATGACTGCACTAAAATCAATGATGTGAAACACCAAACTCTTGCTGTTGCGGCTCTTTCTGGCCAGGAAACCCGTGAACTGATAGACCCCGCCCAAGCTTGCCTGGCTGAACCGGCCTGAGATTTCGCCAGCGGCTAGCGCGGCAACATCAAACTCGGTCAAACGGGCAATCCCTGCTTCCATCTGCTGCGAACTGTGCTGCAATACTGCATTCACAATCGGCAGCCCTGCCGGGGTATAGCGCAATATTTCGCGCTCGGCAATGATGGCGGTTACTTGTAGCTGGTTCAGCGCACGATCCTGGTCAAAAATTAAGCGGCTGCGGCTGGAGCGGCTGCTGGTGCTTCGGTGCGGTGGCTTTTGGCCGCGTCTTCGCGTTGTACCGATTTCATCATCGGCGAAGGAGCTGTTTCAGCTTTCTTCATTTTAACGGTCAGGTGACGCAACACGGCATCATTGAATTTGAATGCTGTTTCCAACTCGACCAGGGTCTCGTTGTCGCATTCGATGTTCAGGCAGATGTAGTGTGCTTTAGGCAGCTTTTGGATCGAGTAAGCCATTTGACGGCGGCCCCAATCTTCCACGCGGTGAACCGAACCGCCGCGGGTGGTTACGCTGGCTTTGTAGCGTTCGATCATCGCGGGCACTTGCTCGCTTTGGTCCGGATGGACGATAAAGACTATTTCATAATGACGCATGCAAACTCCTTCAGGTCGGATTGATAATCGCCCACCCCGGCGTCAAGACGGGTGTGGGAAGGTCAGCCGAAGATTATAACCGCCTTTTGCAAACGTTTCAATCATTCCTTCCACAAGCGCCCGGAAAGCCCGTGCGCCGCCCTGTTTTTTGCCCGTGGACGACTATTTCTTGCGAAATCCACCCAAAACACGGAAATCCCCTTGCATAGTGGGCGATACTGTACAAAAATACAGACTGTTCATATAGACAGCATTTTAGTATGCACCCACCGCTCATGATCAAGCTGACAGCACGACAAGAACAAATCCTGAACCTGATCAAGGACGCGATTGAAAATACGGGGTTCCCTCCCACCCGTGCCGAGATCGCCAATGAACTGGGTTTCAAGTCGGCCAATGCGGCCGAAGAGCATTTGCAGGCCTTGGCCCGCAAGGGCGCCATCGAGATTTCGCCCGGCACCTCGCGCGGCATCCGCCTGATCGGCGCCGCCGCCGAAGCGCTGCCGTCGAAAGTGCCGGCAGCACTGCTGATGTCGCTGCCCCTGATCGGCCGGGTGGCGGCCGGTTCGCCCATCCTGGCGCAGGAAAACCTGGAAGCGAGCTACAACGTGGATCCGGCCCTGTTCTCGGCCAAGCCCGACTTCCTGCTCAAGGTGCGCGGCTGGTCCATGCGCGACGCCGGCATCATGGATGGCGACTTATTGGCCGTCAAGAAAGTCGACAGCGCCAAGAATGGCCAGATCGTCGTCGCCCGCATCGGCGACGAAGTCACCGTCAAGCGCTACAAGAAGACAGGCTCCGTCATCGAATTGCTGCCGGAAAACCCCGACTTCAAGGTGATCACCGTCTCGCCGGAAGATGAGTTTGCCCTGGAAGGGCTGGCTGTCGGCCTGATGCGCAGCTGGCACTAAATCACTGCAGGCAAGGAAAGGGCCGCAACAGCATGACTGTTGCGACCCTTTTCACATGACGCGCGGCTGTTTAAAGGTCCAGTGCGTTTTTGAAGTCGTCGAGCAGATCGGCCTCATCTTCGATGCCCACGGAAACGCGGATCAAGGACTCGGCAATCCCCATGCTGGCGCGCCGCTCGGCACCCATCTCATAGAAAATCGTGTGGGCGACGGGAATGACCAGGGTGCGCGTGTCGCCCAGGTTACTCGCTGGAATGGCCAAATGCAGGCGATTGAGGAAATCGAAGCAGTCGATGCCATCCTTCAATTCAAAGCTGAACAGGGAACCGTAGCTGCGGAACAATTCCGTCGCCAGCGCATGCTGCGGGTGCGACGGCAAGCCCGGATAGTGCACGGCTGCCACGCGCGGGTCCGCGGCCAGCATGGTGGCCAGCGCCAGCGCGTTCGAGCAGGTGCGGTCCATGCGCAAGGCCATGGTTTCCGCGCCGACGGCGATATGGTGCGCCGCTTCCGGACCCAGCGAGGCACCGAAGTCGCGCAAGGCCTTGGCGCGGATCTGCGCGATGCCCCACTGGGCCGGCGCCGCCTTTTTATAGTTTTCAAAGATGTTCGGGTACTGCGTCCAGTCGAACACGCCCGTATCCGTCAAGCTGCCGCCCAGCGCATTGCCGTGACCGCCGATGGATTTCGTTAAGGCGTTCACCACTAGGCCCGCGCCCACGGCTTTCGGGCGGAACAGATATGGCGTCGTCATGGTGTTGTCGACGATGTACAGGATGCCCTTTTCGCGGCACAAGTCGCCGATTTTTTTCAGGTCGGCGATCTGCGTGCGGGGATTGGCGATGGTTTCGACAAACACGATGCGCGTGGCCGGCGTGATGGCGGCCGCCACATTGGCCACGTCGGTGGCGTCGACGAACGACACGGCGATGCCCTGCCCCGTCACCGTTTGCCACAGGCTGTTGGTATTACCAAACAAAAAGGCCGACGACACGACATGGTCGCCCGCGCGCAGCAACGATTGCACCACGGCGCCGATGGCGCCCATGCCCGTGGCGAAGCACAGGGTCGCCACGCCGTCTTCCATCTTGTTGACCTTGTCTTCCAGCGCGGACACGGTCGGATTGCCCTGGCGGCCATAGCGGAAGCCTGGCTCCTTGCCCTGGAACACGGAAGCGAGCTGGCGCGCATCGGCGTAGCCGAAGGCAACGGAAGTGTGCACGGGCTTGTGCAGCGAGCCGTGCTCGATGCCCTTGCGGCGGTCGTTATGCAGGATGGTGGTGGTAAAGCCGTAGGTTTTATTGGTGGTCATGGTGGAAGTTCCAAATGCTCGCCTTGCCGCTTAACCCAAGGCAAGTGCTGGGGTCGCACCTGAAAGTGCGCCCCCGAAAAAATGCCCGGCATCGGCCGGGCAGGTTACTTATGCTTCTGTCGTTGCCAGGTTCAGGTTCAGCTGGGAACGGGGCGTATCTTCGGGCGCTGCCGCCTTCGGATGGTGGCGCGCATATTCCAGGCGGTCCAGGTATTCCTGCGACACGTCGCCCGTCACATACACGCCGTCGAAGCACGACGCCTCGAAGTTGGTCAGGGCCGGGTTGACGTCGGCGATCGCCTGCTTGAGCGCGCCGATATCCTGGTACACCAGGTAGTCGGCCGTGATTTCGCGGCACACTTCTTCCGTCGTGCGGCCGTAGGCGATCAGTTCGTCGCGCGTCGGCATATCGATGCCGTACACGTTCGGGAAGATCACCGGTGGCGCAGCCGAAGCGAAAATGACTTTCGTCGCGCCCGCTTCACGCGCCATCTGCACGATTTCACGGCTGGTGGTGCCGCGCACGATGGAATCGTCGACCAGCAGCACGACCTTGTCCTTGAATTCGGACGGGATCGCGTTGAGCTTCTGGCGCACGGATTTCTTGCGCGCCGCCTGGCCCGGCATGATGAAGGTACGGCCGATGTAGCGGTTCTTGATGAAGCCTTCGCGGTACTCGATGTTCAGCGCCATGGCCAGCTGGATGGCGGCCGGACGCGAGGAATCGGGAATCGGCATGACCACGTCGATATGCACGCCAGGCAGTTCGGCGCGGATCTTTTCGGCCAGGTATTCGCCCATTTTCAGGCGCGTGGCATACACGGAGGCGCCGTCGATGACGGAATCGGGACGGGCCAGGTAGACGAATTCGAACACGCAGGGATTCAGGCTGGCATTGTCGGCGCACTGGGCGCTGTGCAATTGCTTGTCGGCGTCGATGAAGACGGCTTCGCCGGGACCGATGTCGCGCACGAAGCGGAAGCCCATGCCTTCCAGGGCCACGGATTCGGAAGCGATCAGGTATTCAGGACCTTGCTCCGTTTCATTGATGCCCAGGCACAGCGGACGGATGCCGTGCGGGTCGCGGAAGGCCAGCAAGCCCACGCCGGCGATTTGCGCCACGGCAGCATAGCCGCCCTTGACGCGGCGGTTCAGTACGGTAACGGCCTTGAAGATGGCTTCCGGGTCCAGGTTCAGGCCCGTCGTCGCTTCCTGGATTTCATGCGCCAACACGTTGAGCAGCACTTCCGAGTCGGAATCGGTATTGATGTGGCGGCGGTCGTTCTTGAACATTTCCAGCTTCAACTGTTCCCAGTTGGTCAGGTTGCCGTTGTGCGCCAGGGTGATGCCGAACGGCGCATTCACATAAAACGGCTGTGCTTCCTCTTCGCTCGACGAACCGGCCGTCGGGTAGCGGCAGTGGCCGATACCCGTCGTGCCTTGCAGCGAACGCATGTTGCGCGTACGGAAGACGTCACGCACGAGGCCATTGGCCTTGTGCATGGAAAACATACTGCTGTGATTGGTCGCAATCCCTGCCGCATCCTGACCGCGATGTTGCAGGAGCAACAATGCGTCATAGAGCAATTGATTGACAGGTTGATGGGAAACGACGCCGACGATGCCACACATGGTGTGCTCCTAAACTGTGCTACTGATTTTAAAAAAAATTCAAAATTTCACATGCTGCGCGTAAGCGGCAGGCAGATAAGGCTTGATGGCGCGCGCGCCCTGTTCCGCGAGCGGGCTGAGCAGCGCGTTTTTCCAGAACGGCTGCTGCGGTATGGAAGTCATGCCGCACAAGATGACGGCGGTCAGCACGATCACAAGGCCCCGCGCCACGCCGAACAGGCTGCCCAGGGTGCGGTCGGCCAGGCTCAGGCCCGTCACCTTGACCAGCGCGTCGACCGTCATGGACAGCAATCCCATCAAAATGCGCACGCCGATGAACAGCACCACGAAGGCCAGCAACAATCGGACGGCTTCGCCCGGCACGGCTTCCGGCAGGAATTTCGCCAGCGTGGCGCCATAGGCGTTGGCAATGACGAAAGCCACGATCCAGCTGACCAGTGACAGTATTTCCTTGACCAGGCCACGCATCATGCTGATCAGCACGGACGTCACCAGCACGAACAGCACCAGGTAATCGAAGATCGTCACGCGCGCTCAGCCTTGCAAGATCACGCCGGTACCAGGCTGCCGCCCAGGCCCAGCTTTTGCAGCTTGGCGCGGGTCTTTTCGGCGTCTTCGCGGCTGCCGAACGGGCCCACGCGCACGCGGATGCGCTCGCCCGCCGGGCTGGAGACTTTCTGCGTGTAGGACTTGATGCCCGCTTCACGCAGCTTGTCCTGCAATTCGTCGACCTTGTCCTGCGTCGCCAGCGCCGCCACCTGCACCACGAACTTGCCGCCGCCGGCGTCATGGGCTTTCTCTTGCGGCTTGTCCAGTGGCTTGCCTTCCAGAATCGCCATGGCGCGCGCCGCATCGTCGGCCGATTGCGCCGGCTTGGCAGGTTTCGCTTCAGGCTTGGCTTCCGGCTTCACCTCATGCTTGGGTTCCGGTTTCGGCTCCACCTTGGCCTCGTGCCTCGGCTCCGGCTTGGGCTCGTGTTTCGGCTCAGGCTTGGTCTCCACCTTGACAGGCTTGGGCTCGGGTTTGGATTCCGGTTTCGGCTCGGGTTTCGGTTCCACATACGCCGGCTTGACGGGCGCTGGCTGGACGGCTGCCAGCACGGGCGCGGGTGCCGGCGCGGGCTTGGCCGCCGGCGGCAGTGGCGCGTCGACGATTTCCTCGGACTGGTCCAGGCCATTGTTCGCCGCGGCCTGGGCCGGGACGGCTGGCACGGGCGCGGGCGCAGCGGCCTTGTCTTTCGAGGGAATGTCGATGGCGATATCGTTGAAAGGCGCCTTCGGCTCGGAATCGAGCAGCATCGGCAAGCCGACGGCGACGCCCAGGGCCAGAGCGATGGCCCCGACCAGGCGGCGGCGTGCGCGCTTTTTTTCAGGCAAGACCGGGTCCGGCGCTTCCTTGCCGCCACGGCGCGATCCGCCGCCACCGGAGGTGTTGGCGGCGCGCTTGCGGGTCGGCGACTGTGCTTCGCCAGGGACATAAAAGCCGCTGTCTTCGCCAGAGGATTCTTGCTTGTTTTTAAACAGTTTCGAGAACAAGCCCATGCGTGATTTTCAGTCGAGTGCGTTTCAGTGAAGTGAGGATTTTCGGGCCTTCATCACGCCGGCAACGGTGAGGAAAGAACCAAAGACCACAATTCTATCATTCTCACCGGCCCGGCTCATTGCATTTGCAAAAGCTTGTGCCGGATCATCGAAAATAGACACAGTATGTTCGCCGCTGTCGGGCTTATCTTCCAGCATGATCTGCACCTTGGCGGCCAGCTCGGAAGCCGTGGCCGCGCGCGGCGAAGGCAGGCCCGTCAGGCACCAGTGGTCGACGTGTTCGCCCATCGCGGCCAGTACGCCATCGATATCCTTGTCCAGCATGGAGCCGAACACGGCATAGGTGTACGGGTGGAACCCCATATTGCCCAGGTTCTGGTTCAGCGCCGACGCCGCATGGGGGTTGTGCGCCACGTCGAGGATCACGCTGGGGCGGCCAGGCAAGACCTGGAAGCGGCCCGGCAGCTCCACCGTCACGAGGCCCGTGCGCACTTCCTGCGCGCCCACGGGCAGCTTCAGCTTCAGCACTTCCAGCGCGGCCAGCACGGCCGTCGCATTGAGGATCTGGTTGGCGCCACGCAAGCTCGGATACGCGAGCGAATTGCGGCGCTGCTCGCGCCCGCCGTAATTCCACTGCTGCTTGTCGCCCGAATAGTTGAAATCGCGGCCCATCAGCCACAGGTCGGCGCCGATGGCTTCAGCATGGTCGATCAGCGACTGGGGCGGCACGGGGTCGCTGCAGATGGCTGCCTTGCCCGGGCGGAAGATGCCTGCCTTTTCAAAGCCGATCGCTTCGCGCGTGTCGCCCAGGTAATCCGTGTGGTCGATATCGACGCTGGTGACGATGGCCACGTCGGCATCGATCACGTTGACGGCGTCAAGGCGCCCGCCCAGGCCCACTTCCAGGATGGCCACGTCGAGATTGGCCTGCGACAGCAGGTGCAGGATGGCCAGGGTGGTGAATTCGAAATACGTGAGCGGCGTATCGCCCCGCACGGCTTCGACGGCATGGAAGCTGGCGACGATCTGTTCGTCGCTGGCCATCTCGCCCAGCACGCGCGCGCGCTCATTGAAGTCGAGAAAATGCGGCTTGATGTACAGCCCCACTTTGTAGCCGGCACGCAACAGCACGGATTCCAGCATGGCGCAGGTGGAACCCTTGCCATTCGTGCCCGCCACCATGATCACGGGGCAGGTAAACGCCAGCTGCATGCGCGCCTTGACGGCTTGCACGCGGTCCAGGCCCATATTGATCTGGGTTTCCGAATGGCGGGTTTCCAGCATGGCGAGCCAGTCCGGCAAGGTGGTGGGGAGGTTTTGCATGGGAGACTTCTTGATGTAAGGATGCGCGAGGCAGAAAACAGATAACCCTAAACAACATCTGGGGTCGGACCCTCAGGGTCCGACCCCAGCAGTTCATGGGTTCGGGCAAATGGACATTATTCCATTCAATGCAGTTACGCCAACACTTCAACAGCCTGGTTTTGCAACAAGGCCAGCAGGCGGGCGATTTCTTCGCGCATCTTGCGGCGGTCGACGATCATGTCGACGGCGCCCTTGGTGACGAGGAACTCGGCGCGCTGGAAGCCTTCCGGCAGTTTTTCGCGCACGGTGTTTTCAATCACGCGGGGGCCGGCAAAGCCGATCAGCGCCTTCGGCTCGGCAATGACCACGTCGCCCATGAAGGCGAACGAGGCGGACACGCCGCCCATCGTCGGGTCGGTCAGCACGCTGATGAATGGCAATTTCTTTTCCGACAGCTTGGTCAGCATGGCCGTGGTCTTGGCCATCTGCATCAGCGACAGCAAGCCTTCCTGCATGCGCGCGCCACCGGTGGCCGTGATGCAAATGAACGGCACCTTCTGTTCCAGCGCGATTTGCGCACCGCGCACGAAGCGCTCGCCCACGACGGAGCCCATGGAGCCGCCCATGAATTCGAATTCGAAGCACGCCACGACCACTGGCAGGCTCATGATGGCGCCGCCCATGACGACCATCGCATCCGTCTCGCCCGTCGCTTCCATGGCGGACTTCAGGCGGTCCGGGTATTTCTTGCTATCTTTAAACTTCAGGGTATCGACGGGCAGGATTTCCTGGCCGATTTCATAGCGGCCGCCCGCGTCGAGCAGGCTGTCGAGGCGTTCACGGGCGCGGATGCGCATGTGGTGGTCGCATTTCGGGCACACGTGCAGGTTCGATTCCAGGTCCGTACGGTACAGCACGGCTTCGCACGACGGGCACTTGACCCACAGGCCTTCCGGCATGGTCTTGCGCGCGGCAGCATCAGAACGCTGTATGCGCGGTGGCAGCAGTTTTTCCAACCAACTCATATTTTCTCCTTGGGCCCTTGTAGGGGTAGCGTCGGTGGACGCCCCCGGCAGACGGTCAACGGCGACACCCCCGTAGGGCGTCACCAAAAATTTTATCTATTGCACAATAACAGGCAAATCAGTGGCCGAAGTGTAGCCGTTTATCGCCGGGCTGTCGAACTTTGCCGCCAACGCATCTTGCGTAAACAGCAAGCTTGCTCAGGCGTCCAGTGCGGCGCGGATGCCTGCCGTAAAGCTGCGCACGGCGTCCACAGCGCCCCCTGCCGGGGCATTTTCTATTTCCTGGATGATGCGGCTGCCGATCACGACGGCATCGGCCACCTTGGCAACGGCCTTGGCCGTGGCGCCATCGCGGATGCCGAAGCCCACGCCGATAGGTAATTTTACATGCTGGCGGATGGCTGCAAGGCGTTCCGCCACCTGTTCCGTATCAATGTTGCCCGCGCCCGTGACGCCCTTGAGCGACACATAATAGCTGAAGCCGCCGCCAACCTTGGCCACTTGCGCGATGCGCTCTTCAGTCGAGGTGGGCGCCAGCAGGAAGATCAGGTCCAGGCCCGCTGCGCGCATGGCGGCGGCAAATTCCTCGCACTCTTCCGGCGGATAATCGACGACGATGGCGCCATCGGCACCGGCCGCTTGCCCCGCAGCTATAAATGCGGCACTGCCGATGCGCTCGATGGGATTGGCATAGCCCATCAGCACCACGGGCGTCGTCTGGTTCGTTTCGCGGAACTGGCGCACATAGCCGAACACATCGTGGATGCCGACGTTGAATTTCAGGGCCCGCTCGCAGGCGCGCTGGATGACGGGGCCTTCGGCCATGGGGTCGGAAAACGGCACGCCCAGTTCCAGCACGTCGGCGCCGCCCTCGACGAGCGCATGCATCAGGGGCACGGTGGCGTCGGGGCCGGGATCGCCGGCGGTAATGAAGGTGACCAGGGCGGTCTTGTTGTTGGCTTTTAAGTTGGCAAAGGTGGTGGCGATACGGGACATGATAAGCTTTCTTAATGATGGATAGATGGAATGATTTCAACCCAAAGCAAAGGCTGGGGTCAGTCCCTGCGGGATCGGAATGCGCACCACTGGCGCGCACTCCCCCGGCGGGTCTGACCCCGTTGACACGCTGTTAGTTGAAATTGAGTCCCATGCGTTCCGCCACGGTATGCATGTCCTTGTCGCCACGGCCCGACAGGTTGGCCAGTACAATTTTATCTTTCGGCAAAGTGGCCGCCAGCTTGGCCGCGTAGGCCAGCGCGTGCGACGATTCCAGGGCCGGGATGATGCCTTCGATATGGCAGCAATCGTGGAACGCCTGCAGCGCTTCCTCATCCGTGATCGACACATACTGTGCGCGGCCGGAATCCTTCAGCCATGCATGTTCCGGCCCCACGCCCGGGTAGTCGAGGCCGGCCGAGACGGAATGCGTCTCGATGATCTGGCCGTTCTCATCCTGCAGCAGATAGGTACGGTTGCCGTGCAGCACGCCCGGGAAACCGGCCGTCAGCGAGGCCGAGTGCTTGCCCGTCTCCAGCCCTTCGCCGGCCGCTTCCACGCCGATCAGCTTGACATCGTTCTGGTCGATATACGGGTAAAAGATGCCCATGGCGTTCGAGCCGCCGCCGATGCAGGCCAGCACGTAGTCGGGCTGGCGGCCCGTCATTTCCGGCATCTGCACCAGGCATTCCTCGCCGATCACGGACTGGAAGTCGCGCACCATCATCGGGTAGGGATGGGGGCCGGCCACGGTGCCGATGATATAAAAGGTGTTTTCGATATTCGTGACCCAGTCGCGCATGGCTTCGTTCAGCGCATCCTTCAAGGTCTTGGAACCGGATTCCACGGGCACGACGGTAGCGCCCAGCAATTTCATGCGGTACACGTTCTGCGCCTGGCGCTTGACGTCTTCGCTGCCCATGTAGACCACGCATTCGAGGCCGAAGCGGGCGCAGATGGTGGCCGTGGCCACGCCGTGCTGACCCGCTCCCGTCTCGGCAATGATGCGCGGCTTGCCCATGCGCTTGGCCAGCAGGGCCTGGCCGATCACGTTATTGATCTTGTGCGCGCCCGTGTGGTTCAAGTCTTCGCGCTTGAAATAGATTTGCGCGCCGCCCGCCATTTCGGACCAGCGTTTGGCGTGGTAGATGGGCGACGGGCGTCCCACGAAATGTTTCAGCTCGTAGCGGAATTCTTCCAGGAACTCCGGGTCAACGCTGTAGCGCGCATAGGCGTCCTTCAGCTCGGCCAGCGCGTGCGTGAGCGTTTCGGCAACGAAGGAGCCGCCATACGGGCCGAAGTGGCCCCGTACGTCGGGAAAAGGATAATCGGTGGCGTGGAACAATGCGGCGGCTGCGCCGGGCGCTGTGGTGTGGTCATTCATGGTTGTTTCCTCTGGCAATGATGGCATCGGCATCCTGCACCGCGGCGATAAACGCGCGGACACGGGACGCGTCCTTGATACCCTTGGACGCTTCGACACCACTGCTGATGTCGACGGCGTAAGGGCGCACGCGCACCACTGCGTCAGTCGCGTTTTGTACGCTCAAGCCACCACTTAAAACGACCCGAGGCGCGAGTTCTTTTGGAATGAGGGACCAATCAAATACCTTTCCTGCACCGCCATACGCATCCACATAGGTATCCAGCAAGAGGCTGGCAAACAAGGGACTGGCGGCGCGATAGCGCTGTTCGTATTCTAGCAAATCTTCAAAGCGGGTGTCGGGTTTGACGCGGAACACCTGCGTAAACGGCGTATTCACGGCGGCGGCCAGCGCGGCGCTGTGTTCGGGCGTCTCGTCGCCATGAAATTGCAGCAGGGACAGGGGCGCCACGGCCCTCGTAGCGCGCACCTCGTCCACCGTGGCGTTGACGAACAGCCCCACCGTCGTCACGTAGGGCGGTATGGCCGCGATCAGGCCCGCTGCCTGTTCCGGCGTGACATGGCGGGGGCTTTTCGGATAAAACACGAAGCCGATGGCATCGGCGCCCGCCGCCACGACGGCCTGGATATCGTCGACGCGGGTCAGGCCGCAGATTTTGATACGTGTGCGTGGCATGGCAATCCTTTACTTGATTTGATGCAGATCAAAACCAGGGCAATGCGCTGCTACTGTCCTGCGGCAACGCCCATTTCGGATCGTAATCGATCTTCGCCAAGTACAGCCCGTCCGGCATGAAGGTGGGCGCCGCCGCGTGGCGATCTTTGCGCTCCAGCAACTGCCCCAGCCATTCCGGCTTTTCCCGGCCCGAGCCCACATACACGAGCGAGCCGACCAGGTTGCGCACCATGTGGTGCAGGAAGGCGTTGGCCGTGATGGTAAAGACGATCAGTTCGCCACGGCGCTCGATCTGGATGTCGTGCATGAGCTTGACGGGCGACTTGGCCTGGCATTGCGCGGCGCGGAAGGCCGTGAAATCGTGCCAGCCCAGCAGCGGCTGCACGGCTTGCTGCATCCGTTCCACGTCCAGAGGACGAAAAAAGAAGCCGGCGCGCCCTTCCATCAGCGGCGAACGGGTAGCGTTGTTATACAACACATAATGATAGGTGCGCGCGCGGGCGCTGAAACGGGCGTGGAAGAAATCATTGACCGTCGGATCGCCCTCAAGTTCCCTGGCCCAGCGCACGGCGATGGATTTCGGCAGGAAGGCATTGACGCCGCGCACCCATGAGTGCACGTCGCGGTTCAGCTCCGTATCGAAATGCACGACTTGTTCGAGCGCATGCACGCCCGTATCCGTGCGGCCGGCGCAGGTGGTGGCCAGGCGCACGCGGGCAAACTGTTCCAGCGCGTTTTCCAGCTGGTCCTGCACCGTCTGCCCATCTTCCTGTTTCTGGTATCCATGCCAGGCCGTGCCGTCGTACTGGAGACCGAGGACGATACGCTTCAATGGCGTTGCTGTCGTAATATTTTGCATCGAAGCATTATACCGGCGCGCAGGCGCCCCCGCCTCCCAACGACACAAGCGCCTGAGACGGCGTTCAGGGCAAGGCGCACGGTCGAAGACAGTACGAATAGTACGGCGAGACCGTGCAACGCCGCCATGGACGTCGTATCCGGTGCTTAGGTTAGCTCAGCAGTGCGCGCATGGTATTGGCCTTCTTCACCTGCTCTTCGCTGCCGCCCTTGATGACCTCATCGATCAGCTCGCGCGCGCCTTCCTTGTCGCCGATTTCCTGGTAAGCGATCGCCAGGTCCAGCTTGGTATCCATTTCCATGTGGATGGCCGACAGCGGATCGTCCACGCCCACGCTGGCCGTCTTGCCATCGTTGAGGTCCAGGTCGATGCCGGACAGGTCGAACTCTTGCGCGGGCGGTATGGCTTCCGGCAAGGTGGCTGGCGTTTGCGCGTCGTCAAACAGGCTGTCGATGGAAGGCTCGGCCGCCGCGACGGGTGCCGCCGCCGGGGCCACCGGTTCGTCGAGGTCGAAATGGGCCAGGTCCACATCCTTCAGCGGATCGGGCAAAGGCGTCAAGCCCGCGCCCACGCCGTTCACGGGACCGGCTGGCGGCTCCAGGTCCAGGCCGAAATCCATGCTGGCGTCATAGTGCGCATCGTGCGCGGGCGACTGCGGCTGGCTGTCCGGCCCCGGCATGACGATGGGGTCGCTGGTAGAGACGGGCTCGAAATCGAGGCTGTCGAGGTCGAAATCGAGGGGATCGCGCGCATCGCGGGCCGCCACGGAGGACGCGGGCTCGGCAGGCGCCAGCTCGGACGACGGCGCCGGCGCAGCCAGGTCGTCGGGCAAGTCCATGCTCTGGCCATGCAGCTCGTCGCCGGCACCCTTGCTCAGGCTGACGACGGCGTCGTCTTCCGTATCGCCATACAGCGGGTTGGTGGGATCGAGCGCCAGGCCCAGGGCAGCGGCCTGCGGCCACTCTTCGCCCTGGCCGCGCGTCAGGCTGTACAGCTCGCTGGCCTGGTCTTCAAACGCGCGCACGTCGTTGCGGGCCGAATAGATTTCCAGCAACTTCAGGCGGGCCGCATGGCGCTCGGGGTGGATGCGCAAGGCTTCCTTGAGGATATCTTCCGCCTGGCCATCGCGGCCGTAGGCGATATACACGTCCGCTTCGGCGACAGGGTCGGTTTCATTGCCTTCCAGCAAGCTGGCACCCGCTGCGGCAGCCGCGCCGGCAGCAGCGGCGCCCGTGCCGAACAGGTGGTTGCTCGCTTCGGACTGCTGGTCTTCGGGCGCCAGGCCGGCCGGCGGCGCCACGGGCGCTTCCGGCTCGAACACGGGGGCGATATCGTCCTGGGCGGGCGGCGTCTCCTTGCGGCGGCGCGCGATCACCAGCGCGGCCACAGCGGCCAGCAATGCGGCCAGGCCGATGCCGATGGCGCCCAGGTGGTCGCTGATCTTGTCGGCAAACGTGGGTTCCAGCGGCGATGGCTTCTTGACCAGCGGCACCGGTTTCGCTTTCGGCACGGGCGGCTGGGCTTCGGCCGGGGCACTGGCAATGGCGCTGGCCGATGCACTAGCCGCAGCGCTGGCCGAGGCACTGGCGGGAGCCTCGGCCGGCTTGGCGGGCGATGGCGCACTCTTGTCGGCCATGGCCTTGCTCTTCACGGCCATCAGCTTTTCCAGGTCGCTGACGTTCTTTTCCAGCTCCTTGACGCGGGCGGCCGCTTCATCGACCTGCTTGGCCTTGGCGATCTTGTCTTCTTCGCTGGCAACGGCGCTCTTGCCGGCCGACTTGGCCGCCGGTTCCGCCTTCGACAGCTTCAGCTTGTCTTGCGACTCGCTCACGGCCGTCGGCTTTTCCTGCACCTTGGTCGCGCCGATCTTGCCCGCCGTGCTTTGCGCCGCTTGCGCCGCCTTGGCCGGCTTGCTTTGCGATACCTGCCCCGCCAGCTTGTTGCGGTAGGCTTCGAAGTCGACGGCGTGCGCCGTCACCACGCCTTTCGCTTCGGCCGCATCGGTGGCGCGGATGGCCTCCGTGCCCGGCACGGCCAGGATGCGCCCCGCCTGCATGCGGTTCATGTTCTCGCCCTTGAAGGCGTCGGGATTGGCGCGGTACAGGGCGACGAGCATCATGTCGAGCGATACGCCCGACGGTTTCAGTTCGCTGGCGATGCGGCTCAGGGTGTCGCCCGGCCTGACCTTGTATTCGCCGGCCGGCTTTTTCGGCTGCGCGGCATCGGCGGCGGCGGGCTTGCCCTTGCCCGGCTCCACTGGCGCCGTGACTTGCGCGCCGCGCGTCTGGCGCGCTTCGGGCGTGTCGAGCACGAATGCATACTCGCGCACCTGACGACCGCTCTTGCTGCTCAGTTCCAGCAGCAGGTCCACCATGGGTTCGGCCACCGGCTGCGCCGAGCTGATGCGGATGAAGGACTTGCCGTTGCGGTTTTCCACGGCAAACGTCAGCGCGTTCAGGGCGGGATTGAATTCCACGTTGGCCTGGCGGTAGGCGTCCGGCGGCGCCAGCTTGGCCAGCAGGCTGGCCGCCTCGCCTGGCTTGACGGCCGATAATTCGACCTCGGCGCGCAGCGGCTGGCCGGCGGCGGACAGCACCGTGATCTTGCCCAGCTCGGCTGCGGATACCGCCGGTGACAATAACACCGCACAGGCGACAGCGCTGCTCAGTGTTTTAATGGCAAGGGAGGCGACCCGGGGACGAGTGTGTACAGGCATAGTTGGCGGCATCTTAGTTGACATGGGAAAACTGTTACTTTTCCAGAGGTATCAACATATCATCATGCCCAGAGCTATGCAAGCTCCGCATGGTTGAGCCTTGACGGGCTCAGGACGAAAAAAAAGCCGGGAAAACAGCCCCGGCTTGATCTAAATCAGCAAATTATTGCCATTACGCATCCAGCAGGATGCGCAGCATGCGGCGCAGCGGCTCGGCCGCGCCCCACAGCAATTGGTCGCCCACGGTGAACGCGGACAGGTATTCGCCGCCCATGCTCATCTTGCGCACGCGGCCGACGGGAATCGTCAGGCTGCCCGTGACGGCGGCCGGCGACAGGTCGCGCACGGACGCTTCGCGCGTGTTCGGCACGAATTTCACCCATTGATTGTTGCTGGCGATGATGTCGTTGATTTCATCGAGCGGCACGTCTTTCTTCAGCTTGATGGTCAAGGCTTGCGAATGGCAGCGCATGGCGCCGATGCGCACGCACAGGCCGTCGACGGGAATTTCCCTGGTGCCGAAATCGATGCCGCGGCCCAGGATCTTGTTCGTTTCCGCGCCCGCCTTCCACTCTTCCTTCGACTGGCCATTGCCCAGGTCCTTGTCGATCCACGGAATCAGGTTGCCGGCCAGCGGCGCGCCGAATTGCTTGATCTCGTCCGGGGAATAGCCGTGCTGGGTGGCCAGCACCTGGCGGTCGATTTCCAGGATGGCGGAAGCGGGGTTGTCCAGCAGCGCCTTGACGGAACCGTTGATGGTGCCGAATTGCGTCAGCAGTTCGCGCATGTGCTGCGCGCCGCCGCCCGATGCCGCCTGGTACGTCATCGACGTCATCCAGTCGATCAGGTCGTGCTGGAACAGGCCGCCCAGGCCCATCATCATGCACGACACGGTGCAATTGCCGCCGATGTAGTTCTTGACGCCCTTGCCCAGCGCATCCTTGATGACGTGCAGGTTGACGGGGTCGAGCACGATGACGGCATCTTTTTCCATGCGCAAGGTCGAGGCCGCATCGATCCAGTAGCCATTCCAGCCCGCTGCGCGCAGCTGCGGGAAGACGGCGCTCGTGTAATCGCCGCCCTGGCAGGAAATGATGATGTCGCACTTGGACAGTTCGGCGATGTTGCTGGCATCCTTGAGGATGGTTTCATTCTTCGCCATGGCCGGCGCCGCGCCGCCCGTGTTCGACGTCGTGAAAAACACCGGTTCGATGTGGGCGAAATCGCCCTCTTCCTGCATGCGCTGCATCAGGACCGAACCGACCATACCGCGCCAACCTACCAAGCCAACTAATTTCATTACCATTCCTCAAGATGAGACGGCGACTGCCGTCATTAGACTATTTTATCCCAGCGCTTTTACAACTGCATCACCCATCGCCTCGGTGCCGACCAAAGTCGTGCCCGCTTCGTGGATATCGGCCGTGCGCAAGCCCTGCGCCAGCACCTGCTTGACGGCGCCCTCGATGCGGTTTGCCTGCTCTTCGCGGTTCAGCGAATAACGCAGCATCATGGCCGCCGACAGGATCGTCGCCAGCGGATTGGCGATGCCCTTGCCTGCGATATCGGGCGCCGAACCGTGCGACGGCTCGTACAGGCCCTTGTTGTTGGCGTCCAGCGAAGCGGACGGCAGCATGCCGATCGAACCCGTCAGCATGGCGGCCGCGTCCGACAAGATGTCGCCGAACATATTGCCGGTCACCATGACGTCGAATTTCTTCGGCGCCCGCACCAGCTGCATGGCCGCGTTATCGACATACATATGATCGAGCGCCACGTCCGGGTATTCCTTGTGCACGTCGATGACGATGTCTTTCCAGAACTGGAAGGTTTCCAGCACGTTTGCCTTGTCCACGCTGGTCAAGCGCTTGTCGCGCTTTTGCGCGGCCTGGAATGCCACGTGGGCGATGCGGCGGATTTCGCCTTCCGCATAGCGCATGGTGTCGTAACCTTCGCGCTGGCCCTTGAACGGGCCGTCCGGGCACTCGCGCACGCCGCGGGGCTGGCCGAAATAGATGTCGCCCGTCAATTCGCGGATGATCAGGATATCGAGGCCGGACACCACTTCCGGCTTCAGGGTCGAGGCGCCCGCCAGTTCCGGATACAGGATGGCCGGACGCAGGTTGGCGAACAGGCCCAGGTTCTTGCGCAGGCCCAAAATCGCCTGCTCGGGACGGAACTGGCGCTCCAGATTGTCGTACTGGTAGTCGCCCACGGCGCCGAACAGCACGGCATCGGCCGCTTTCGCCAGCGCCAGGGTGCCTTCCGGCAAGGGGTGGCCATGGGCAGCATAGCCGGCGCCGCCCACGGGCGCGCTTTCCAGCTCGAACGATTCGCCCAGCACATTCAAGACCTTGACGGCTTGCGCGACGATTTCAGGACCGATGCCGTCGCCGGGTAAGATTGCAATTTTCATATTTTTATCGATTAGATGACGTTGGCGAGCCAAGGCTGATTGTTCAAATGACGCTCTTCGAAGGCGCGGATATCGTCCGCGTGGCGCAGGGTCAGGCCGATATCGTCGAGCCCATTCATCAGGCAATACTTGCGGAAGGCGTCGATCTCGAACGCATACGACACGGAACCATTGCTGGTGCGCACGCACTGCTGTTCCAGGTCCACCACCAGCTTGTAGCCGGGGAAAGCCTTGACTTCATTGATCAGGTGGTCGACCTGGCTTTCCGACAGCACGATAGGCAGCAAGCCGTTCTTGTAGCAGTTATTGAAGAAAATATCGGCAAACGACGGCGCGATGATGGCACGGAAACCATATTGATCGAGCGCCCACGGCGCGTGTTCGCGCGAGGAGCCGCAGCCGAAATTCTTGCGTGTCAGCAAGATCGAGGCGCCCTGGTAGCGGGGCTCGTTGAGCACGAAATCGGGATTCAGCGGGCGGCGGCTGTTGTCCTGGCCCGGCTCGCCATGGTCGAGGTAGCGCCATTCGTCGAACAGGTTGGGGCCGAAGCCGCTGCGGTGGATCGATTTCAGGAATTGCTTCGGGATAATCGCGTCGGTGTCGACGTTGGCGCGGTCCAGCGGCGCCACCAGGCCTTCGTAAATCGTAAATTTATCCATGCTGTTTCTACTCGGTAGGACGCGCGGCGCCAGGCGCCGGCACGTCGCGGTTTATTTTCCGCCGGCGCCAGTGACAACCTGGCCGACTTTCTGCACATCGCGGCCGATGCCGGAGACGGTGTTGCAGCCAGACAAGATGACGGTGGCGATGAGGAGGGCGAAGAGTTTTTTCATGTTGAGTTCTCGATAATCAAATAAGGGACTGAAGCTGCTAGTGTAAACCAGCGGCGCCAGTCCCTGCCGTCATCGCAATCCCCGCACGTCGACAAAGTGGCCGGCGATGCCCGCCGCCGCCGCCATCGCGGGCGACACCAGGTGGGTACGGCCGCCCTGCCCTTGCCGGCCTTCGAAGTTGCGGTTCGACGTGGATGCGCAGCGTTCGCCCGGTTCCAGGCGGTCCGCATTCATGGCCAGGCACATGGAGCAGCCCGGCTCGCGCCATTCGAAACCGGCATCCTTGAAGATGCGGTCCAAGCCCTCGCGTTCTGCCTGGTCCTTCACCAGGCCGGAGCCCGGCACCACCAGCGCCAGGGTGACGTTGGAAGCGCGGTACTTGCCGCGCACCACGGCGGCGGCCGCGCGCAAGTCCTCGATGCGCGAATTGGTGCAGGAACCGATGAAGACCTTGTCGATGCGGATGTCTTCGATGGCCGTGTTCGGTTTCAGAGCCATGTAGACGAGCGCCTTTTCCATCGCATCGCGCTTGACGCTGTCTTTTTCCTGGTCGGGATCGGGCACGCGGCCATCGACGCCGATCACCATTTCGGGCGAGGTGCCCCAGGTCACTTGCGGCACGATGTCTTGCGCGTTCAGGGTGACGACCAGGTCGAAACGGGCGCCCGGGTCCGAATGCAGGGTGCGCCAGTAGGCCACGGCGCGTTCCCAGTGCGGACCGGCCGGCGAAAACGGACGGCCCTTGACGTAGTTGATCGTGGTGTCGTCCACGCCGATGATGCCGGCGCGCGCGCCCGCCTCGATGGCCATGTTGCACACCGTCATGCGGCCTTCCATCGACAGGGCGCGGATGGCCGAGCCGCCGAACTCGATACAGTAGCCGGTGCCGCCGGCCGTGCCGATCTTGCCGATGATGGCCAGCACGATATCCTTGGCCGTCACGCCGGCCGGCAAGGCGCCGTCGACCTGCACCAGCATGGATTTGGATTTCTTTTGCAGCAGGGTCTGCGTGGCCAGCACGTGCTCGACTTCGGACGTGCCGATGCCGTGCGCCAGCGCGCCGAACGCGCCGTGCGTGGACGTGTGCGAATCGCCGCAGACCACCGTCATGCCGGGAAGGGTCGCGCCCTGTTCGGGGCCGATCACATGCACGATACCCTGGCGCTTGTCGTTCATGTTGAAGTACGTCAAGCCATAGTTCCTGGCATTCTTGTCCAGGGTTTCCACCTGCAGGCGCGAGACGGGATCGGCAATGCCGTCGACCCGACTGGTGGTGGGCACGTTATGGTCGGCCACGGCCAGGTTGGCGGAAATGCGCCATGGCTGGCGGCCGGCCACGCTTAGCCCGTCGAAGGCTTGCGGGCTGGTGACTTCGTGCAGCAAGTGCCGGTCGATGTACAGAATTGTCGTGCCATCATCTTCGGCCCGCACAACGTGGGATTCCCAAAGTTTGTCGTAAAGCGTCTTCATCATGATATATGCAGCGTTGCCACAGCCTGTTTAAGTGATCAAGTGATACCAAGTCCTACGGTGATCCACAAGGATTATGCCATATATCGGGGAATACAGAACCGAAACAGGCAAAAGCGCGGGATTGGCGATACAAAGTTTGGCCACTTTGTTGGATATGAGCTGGAAATTGCCGATATCACCTCCCCGGCGACATTACAAGCCCATCCGCACGCAGCCGGCCGAAGGACTGACGGCGAGGGCAGAAACCGATACTTTTTTCCCAATCTTTCGTGTATTGTGTTTCGACAATAATCAGCGGCGCGCGCCCCTGCACGCGTCCACCACCGATGGGGACCTGAATGAAACTGCATTCCTGGGCGCTGGCCGCCCTCACCCTGGCCAGCACGCATGCGGCGGCGGCCACGCCGGGCGAACTGTGTGTACAGGATTTGCGCGCCATCCCGCCATTCCTGCTGGAAAACGATACGGGCGCACGCGCCCACCTGGAACAAAAAGGGCAGGCGTATTTCGACCTGGCGCTGGCCACGGCCACCACGGCGGCGGCCACTGCCGCCGACGCCAAGGCCTGCGATGCCATCCTGGAAAATTATGTGGGCATGTGGCGCAAAGGCCATCTGCACGTGAAACCGGGCAGCGCGCAGGACGTGGCCAAGCCATCCCCCGCCCAGCCTGCCGCGCCGGGACAGCCTGCGCCATCGAAGGAACCGTCGCTGCAAGTCTTGTCCGGGAATACCGTGCTGCTGAACTTGCCCAGCTTTCACGGCCGCTACCGCGCCGCCGTGGCGACCCTGCTCGACACGCACCGCGCGGCGCTGGCGGCGCGCCCCAACTGGATCCTCGACGTGCGCCGCAACGGCGGCGGCAGCGACAGCACCTATGCGCCGCTGCTGCAATGGATCAGCTCGGACGAAACGGTCAGGCTGGGCGCCGAATGGCTGTCCACGCCGGCCAATATCGCGGGGCAAGAGAGCGTCTGCGCCTTGCTGGCGCCGGGCGACAAGGCGTGCGCCGACTTTGCGGCCCAGGCCGTGACACAGATGCGCTCGGTCAAGCCGGGCGAGTATGTGGCGCAGAACGGCACCGACCTCGTCAGCTACGCGCGCCAGGACACGCCGGAGCCACGCCGGCCCGTGCGCGTGGCCGTGCTGATCGACCGCGACTGCGCCAGTTCCTGCGAGGAATTCCTGCTGGCGGCGCGGCAAAGTTTTCACGTGAAATTGATCGGCCGTAACAGCCATGGCGCACTCGACTATTCCAACCTGCGCCTGCACGCGCTGCCGTCCGGCGTGCGCCAACTGCAATACGCCACCTCGCGCTCGGCCCGCTTGCCGCAGCTGCAGGTGGATCTGGGCGGCATCATGCCCGACATCTATTTGCCGCCGCCGAAGGAAGAGGCTGCGCGCGCCCAGGAAATCGTGCGCGTGCAGCGCTGGCTGGAAGGCGGCACATTACGTCCGGATAACATCTGACGCCGCTGGCGCCATGAAAAAAGCCCGCTACACCTAGCGGGCTTTCTCATGAGTACAACGATATTGTCAGGCGTCCTCAGGCCGCCAATCGGACGCTGCTGCGGCAACCATCCATCAGGAACGACAGGCCGACGACCAGCACCAGCTCGCCTTCGGCCGAGCGGGCCGTGCCCGTGATGCCTTCCACGGTGATGGCCGTCATTGGCTTGATCACCAGGTCGGCCGTGCCATCGACGGCTTCCACGGCAAGGATGTACGGCTGCGGCGCGGCGACCACGATGCCCACGCGCTCGCTGCACGACTCGTAGCCCAGGGCGCCGGCCAGCGACCGTACGGGCAATGGACGGCCCTGGTCTTTCAGCACGGGCGCGCCGCCCACTTCCATGAAGGTTTCCGGCAATTCGACGACGCGCTGCACCACCGCCATCGGCAGCGCCAGCGCGGCACCCGAGGTGGAGACCAGCATGGTCGGCACGATGGACAGCTCGATCGGCAGGCGGATGGCGAACTTGGTGCCCTTGCCCAGCGCCGACTCGATGTGGATGGCGCCGCGGTTTTTCTCCACGGCCGTCTTGACCACGTCCATGCCCACGCCGCGTCCGGAAACGCTGGACGCCACTTCCTTGGTCGAGAAGCCCGGCAGGAACACCAGCTGGAAACATTCGTCGTTGCTCAACTGCGCGTTTTCGCTGATCAGGCCTTTTTGCTGGGCCTTGCTGCGCAGGAAGACCGGGTCCATGCCCTTGCCGTCATCCTGCAGCACGATCATCACGCTATTGGCTTCCTGCCATGCCTTGAGCGAAATATACGATTTGGCGGGCTTGCCGGCAGCCAGGCGCGCTTCCGGCGATTCGACGCCATGGTCGAGCGAGTTGCGCAGCATGTGCACGAGCGGATCGTACAGGCTGTCGACCACCACGCGGTCGACTTCCGTCTCCGCGCCTTCGATGGTCAGCTCGACATCCTTGCCCAGGTCTTTCGCCAGCTCGCGCACCAGGCGCGGGAATTTCTGGAACAAACGGCCCACGGGCTGCATGCGCGTGGCCAGCGTGGCCCGCTGCAGTTCCGTCGAGTAGCGCGACGCGCGTTCCAGGGTTTCCGCCAGGGTCGCCATCAACGTGGCGGCCTGGCCTTCGAATTTGAATTGCAGCAAGCGCTCGAGCAGCACGGCAGCCTGGTTGGCGGCCTGCACGGATTCACCGGCCACTTCCAGCAGCGCGTCGAGCTTGACGGCATCGACGCGGATACTGTCTTCCTTGACGGGCGCGGCATGGCGCACTTCCGGGCGTTCCTCACGCCGTTCCGCGCCATCCCAGGCCTTGGCAGCGGGCTTGGCGGCAGCAGCGACAGGCACGGCGGCCACGGCGGCGGGGGCAGCGGCCACGGCGGACACCGGTGCGGCAGCGACCTGGCTGCCGGCCGGCACGACAGCGTTATACATGCCTTCCCAGTCCAGGCCGTCGGCGCTGGCAGTGGCGACGGCAGTGGTGGCGGCAGGCGCTTCGACCACCTGGGCAACGGCCACGGCCACTTCCGCCACGGCGGCGGCAGGCGCAGGCGCATCCATGCCCTTGCCTTCGATGGCGTTCGTCAGGATGTGTTCCAGCTCTTCCGGCATAGCCGGCAAGCTTTCCGGCGCGGCGCCATTGGCCAGCTCCGTCAGCTGGTCGGCCACGAAACCGGATGCCTGCAGCGCCGCCTCGATGGCGATCGGGGTTACCGGCGCGGCGCCCGTGCGCAAGGCGTCGAACAGGTTTTCCGTCAGATGGCAGGCCGCCACCAGCGCGGGCAAGCCCATGAAGCCGGCGCCGCCCTTGATGGTGTGGAAGGAACGAAACACGGCATTCAGTGTTTCCTTGTTGTCCGGATCACGCTCGAGGCGCAATAAGTGCTCTTCAACATTAACCGCAAGATCCATCGCCTCAACGACGAAATCCTTGAGCATATCGTCCATTAGAATCCCAAATCCGCAAGAAGGTCGTCTACATTATCCTGGTCCAGCGCCACCGACGGCACGGACGGGCCCTGCATCAGCGGCGCGTCCTGCTTCTGTGCGAGTTTCTCGCGCACTTCGGCCGGCGCGTTATCGCGCAGCAACTGGGCAAGCTCGTGCTCCACTGTCTTGGTGATGTTGACCACTTTTTTGATCAGCTGGCCCGTGATGTCCTGGAAGTCCTGCGCCATCATGATTTCCAGCAAGCGCGCTTTTTCCGCTTCCGTCGCTTCGGCAACGGCTTGCGCGAACTGGCGCGAATCGCCGGCCAGGGCCTTGAATTCTTCCAGGCTCAGCTTGCCATCGAACAGCGCCGTCCAGCGGCTGTCCATGTCCTTGGCCTTCTTCGACAGCACGTCCTGCGCCGGCATGCCTTCGTCGAGCGTGTTCAGGACCTTGTTGGCAGCCTGTTCCGTCAGGGTGGCGACATATTCCAGGCGGTCCTGGGCGTCGACGATCTGCGACGACGCTTCCGTCAGCGCCTTGTCGTAGCCCAGTTCGCGCAGCGAATCGTGCAGCAGGCGCACGATGCCGCCCAGGCGTTCGAACATGGGCTTGTCGGACTGGTCGACGGGATCGGCCGCTTCGCCTGCGGCGGCGGGCGCTGCTTCCGGCGCGGCTGGCGCGGCAGCGGCTGGCGCCACGGCGGCGGCCGGCACGGCGGCGCTGGCCGAGACCGAATCGAACAGCGCGTCAAAATCGTCATCCGCGATCACGGCTGCGGGCGCGGCGGCCGGCGCGGGCTTGGGAGCGGCCGCGCTTTGCGCAGATACTTCATCGAATAATGCATCGAAATCATCAGCGGCGTTGGTCATATCCCTGCTTCTCCATAATTTGTCAAAATTCCGCCTGAACTGTGCGTTTTACAGACTGATACCCACAATTTCTCGATTAAGATGATTTGAGGCAATACCGCTGCGATGGTGCGAGTGTAGCAGGGCGCCGCCCTGTTGGTAAATCTCAAAACGCGCTTCCTGGTGCAAAGCAGGCCCACAAGAGCTTTTCCACCAGGAAATAAGTGTTCCTGCTGTTGTATTTTGAAATACTACCATTGGCGTGCGTGCAAGACCACGCGCCGCACAAGAAATCCTGCCCCCGGGCGCCCGCGCAACGGTGCCAGGCGGACCCGGCAGCAGCTAAACACGATCTTTCTGCCAATGTTGTCTATACTGAAGGTGCAGTAGTATTGATAATTATCAAGTCTTTACATGAATACAATGCTGCCGCCCCGTCTACAATAAGAGGCGTTGCGCGCGCTGAGTCACCGTCAAAGGACCTGCCATGTATAAGAAAATTCTGATCGCCACGGACGGCTCCACCGTCTCCAACTTGACGGCCTGTGCCGGCGTTGCCTTTGCCGAACAGATGCACGCCGACATCCTTGCCGTGTACGTGGCCCCCGAATACCAGTACCCGGTCTACATTGAAATCATTCCGCCGAGCTATCCCAGCGAAGAGGAATACCGCATCGCCATGCGCAAGGCGGGCGCCGACCACTGGCAGCCCATCCTCGACGCGGCCGCCAAGCGGGGCCTGGAAGCGACGGGCCTGACGGCCTTCTCCGACAGCCCGGCCCTGAAGATCGTGGAAGTGGCGCAATTGCAGCAATGCGACCTGATCTTCATGGGTTCGCATGGCCGCAGCGGCTGGGGGCAGTTGCTGCTGGGCAGCGTGACCAACAAGGTGCTGTCGCACTCAAAACTGCCGGTGCTCGTGCATAGGCTGATCAAGGAACCCGCGCCGAAATAAACGGTCACATGGCCACGGGGGCCGCTGTTACCAGCAGGTACAGTAAAAAGGCAAACGTGCGGCCATTTCAGTTAAAATGACAACGTTTCCCGTTTCTTAACATTTGATTGTCCGGTAACGGACACAGCAGATTACACGCCTCCAGATTGCGCGCCTATGATACGTATTGTGATTGCCGACGACCACACCATCATGCGGGAAGGATTGAAGCGCATCCTCGACGGCGCGCCGGACATCGACATCGTGGGCGAAGCCATCGACGGTTTTGAAGTACTCAACCACGTGCGCCAGGGCGGCTTCGACCTGTTGCTGCTCGACTTGTCGATGCCGGGGCGCAGCGGCGTCGACCTGATCCGCCAAATCCGCAGCGAGGCGCCCAAGCTTGCCATCCTGATCCTCACCATGCACGAGGAAGAGCAATATGCGGTGCGCGCCATCCGCGCGGGCGCGCAAGGCTATCTGACCAAGGAAAGCGCGGGCACCCAGCTGGTGGGCGCCATCCACAAGGTGGCGTCGGGACGCCCCTACATCAGCGCCGAGGTGGCCGAGCAGCTCGTGCTCAACATCATGATGCCGAATGAAAGCCTGTTGCACAAACAGCTGTCGGACCGCGAATTCGAAGTCTTTTCCCTGCTGGTGGCGGGCAAGTCGATCACGGAAATTGCCAACAACCTGCACCTGAGCGTGAAAACGGTGAGCACGCACAAGACGCGCATCATGCAAAAGATGGGCATGAGTTCGCTGTCGGAAATGGTCCAGTACGCCGTAGCGCACCGCCTGCTCTCCCCCTTCAAGACGTGATCCCGGCGGCGCGCGCCCGCGCGCCAGCCGTAGGAACAATCCTACTTCAGCTACCACAGCTCCTACTGCCATATTCAGCCACTGCTGATATTAATTGCATACGCTTGTTGGCATACTGAAACCAGTAATCAAGTTGCTGGGAAGTTACTTCATCACACAGCAAGTCTTCAGCGAATTGAGCATTACCTGCCAGGACGCGCGCCGCCGGCCCTTCGCCGCACCCGCCGCCTTGTGCACTCCGTCATTCAACTCTGAACTACCTGTCACCAGGAGATGAACATGCTGTCCACGCAAACGCCTGAAACCCGCCCCGCAGCACCATCGCTGGCCCCCGCTTCTCCAATGGAAGCGGGACGCCAGCGCCAGGGGCGGCTCTGGTCGAACCTGAAGGAGGTGTGCGACCTGCTGCATATCTCCAGTGCCTGCACCATCGCCGCCGACGAACTACTGTTCCAGCACGTGCAGTTCAAGACGGGCCAGCGCGTGCACACGATCGGCCAGCCGTTCGATACCCTGTACATCGTCAATTCGGGCTTCCTGAAAACCGTGCTCATCGATGAATTCGGCAATGAACAGGTGCTCAGCTTTCCCATGAAGGGCGACATGCTGGGTGTCGACGGCATCCACTCGCGCCATTACTCGTCCGAAGCGGTGGCCCTGTCCGACTGCGACCTGATCCTGCTGCCGTTCAAGAAACTGACGGCGCTGGGCCGTGTCCACCTGGAACTGGAAAACGTCATGTACGGGGTGATGAGCCGCGAACTGGTGCGCGAACAGGCCATGATCGGCATGCTGGGCGCCCTCAGCGCCGAAGCCCGCGTGGCCCGCTTCCTCGTCTCGCTGGCCGACCGCTTTGCGCAGATGGGTTATTCGAGCAAGCTGTTCAACCTGCGCATGACGCGCCATGAAATCGGCAGCTACCTGGGCCTGACCCTGGAAACGGTCAGCCGCACCCTGTCCGCCTTCAATGAAATCGGCCTGATCACGGTTGACCAGCGCACCATCGGCATCAAGGACCCGGACGCCCTGAAAACCCTGCGCCGCCTGCCGCCCTCGCGCTCGCGCGCCAAGCAGCTGGCCGCCGCCAAGCTGAAGGCCGACACCACCGCGACGGCCGCCTCGGCGCAATTGCTGGCCACCATATAAACCCCACTCCGATTTCTTCAAGCTTGGCACAGGCTTGACCCGGCCAAGGCGCGCAAACGCCTTGCCGGGTCTTTTTTGCTGCCGCCCCATCCCTGCGCGCCCCGTCTGCGGCTGCCCTCTCATCGAGCGTGCCGTGCCCGCGTAAAAAAGCGCGGATTCCGCACAAATAAGCCTTGCTTTTCGGGCCACATTCAACAATAATGCAAATACGAATCATTCTCAACTGAGACAAAGAAAGCCCAACATGCAAAGCTCAAAACCAGCCTTGATCCAGGATGCCGCTACCGCCCACGTCCGTCCTCCCGTCAGCATGGCCCAGCCGGCGCGCCGCATCACCAGCGAAGCGCTGCTGCAGCAGGGCCGCGAAGTGGAGATTGAGCACAGCGGCAAGATCTATCGCCTGCGCGTTACCCAATTGAACAAGCTGATCCTGACTGCCTGAAGCAGCACGGCAGCCAGTCACCACACTCGCCAGCCAGTCGCGCCCCGTGCGCGCAGCCAGCCAAACCACCGCACAGGAGTGTTTGATGGCGAATGACCGACCTTCCCCGATGTTTCCTCCCCCGCAAGGCCAGCAGCCTGAATTGCTGCTGTCGGCCGTGCTGCACCTGATGTCGCATTACCATGCGGGCAGTCCCTGCGAGAAACTGGCGGGCGTCATCGAACGCCACTTGCAAGCGCTGTCCGGTTCGCCCGACCTGGGCCCCGTGCTGCAGGCGACCTGCCAGCAACTGTCGCAGCAATGGGCCGCCCTGGTGGCGCTGCACCAGCCCATGCCGCCGAAGACCACCTTGTTCGAGCGCCTGGCACGCATGCTGAGCGCCAAGCGCCCTGCCTCGCCCCTGCCGCAATAATTTCTCTTCAACACCCTACTGCCTAACAGGATATCGCCATGTGTGACAAAGACAAGTCCCTGCCCGTGATCAGCAATTGTTCCAGCGGCGAGGCCGAAACGGCCGCGCTCGCTTCGCGCCGCCGGCGGCTGTGGGAACTGTCGCACACCTGCCATTGCCCGCTGGTCGGCGTGGGCTTGCCATTGGGCTACCTGCGCAAGCTGGTGGGCAAGATGACGGGCGGGCGCGTGCTGGCAGACGACTACGAAGTGCACGTGGGTGCCGTGACGGAATGCGGCGCGCGCAACCGCCTGTCCGAGGCGCTGCAAAAGGAACTCGAACGCCGCTACGCTCCCGTGATCCTGCGCTTTCGCGGCGCCAAGACCACCGAGCAGGTAGCGCAACTGTGGCGCACGGCCGTCGCCAACGGCGACGTGTCGGGCGCCTTCTGGGCCGGCCTGACGCACCCGCGCTGCGACGCGGAGCTGGAAGAACAGATGTGCAGAGACTTGCACATGATCCAGCACCAGGCGGGCGCCTGCGTGCGCGCCGACATGGGCAAGTTCACGGCCTTGCAGGAAGAAAATGTACGCCTGACGCACGAACTGGCCAAGCTGCAACAGCGCGGCCAGGCCATGCTGACGGAAAAAACGGGCGAGCTGGAACGTCAGGAAGCCGTGCTGCTGCGCACGCGCGCCGAATCGATCGGCAAGGACAGTGTCATCGACGGCTTGCGCGCAGAACTGGCGCAATTGCAGGCCGCCATCCCGGCGCTGGAATCGCGCACGCGCCTGGTCGAGCGCCTGGCGCAAATGGATGAGCGCGAAAAGGAATTGCGCCAGCAAATCGCGGAATTGAAACAGGCGCAGCCCCGCCCGGGCGCCGCCGTGCCGCCGCCGGCGGCCAAGCTGGAAGTGCCGACGGGCGGCAAGCTGAAGATGCCGATCCGCCTCGTCGATCAAAGCGTGCTGTGCGTGGGTGGACGCAGCGGCAATGTCGCCACCTACCGCGCCCTGATCGAGCGGGTGGGCGCGCAGTTTGCCCACCACGACGGGGGCCTGGAAGACAATGCCAACCTGCTCGATTCGAGCCTGGCGGCGGCCGACCTGGTGATTTGCCAGACGGGCTGCATCAGCCACAGCGCCTACTGGCGCGTCAAGGATTACTGCAAGCGCACGGGCAAGCGCTGCGTCTTCATCGACAACCCCAGCATCTCCAGCCTGGCGCGCGGCTTGCAGGAAGTGAGCGGCGAGATGGAACCGGCGACGCTGGACGCCGCCGAATAAAGCGTGGGCGGCAGGCGCCGCCCTTGCCTATGCCTGGTTCTGACTAGGCCTGCAACTCGCGCTCGATGGCCTCGCGCAAGACCGCATCGTCGACCGTGGTGTCGGGCGCAAAGCGTCCCACCACCTTGCCCTCCTTGCTGATCAAGAACTTCTCGAAATTCCACAGCACGTCGTCCGGGTGCTCCTGCGTGATGCCGTAACCGGCCAGCTTGGCGCGGAAATCGCTGCCCGGCTTTTCCTGCGCCCGCGGCTGCTGCTCGACCAGGCGCTGGTACAGCGGATGCTGGCCCGGGCCCTTGACGACGATTTTTTCAAACATGGGAAATTGCACGCCAAAGGTGCCGCGGCAAAAGTCCGCGATCTCGGCATTGCTGCCCGGTTCCTGGGCGCCGAATTCATTCGCGGGAAAACCGGCCACCACCAGGCCCTGGGCCTGCTTGTCGGCGTAGAGTTTTTCCAGTCCTTCGTACTGGGGCGTCAGGCCGCAGGCGGACGCCACGTTGACCACCAGCACGACCTTGCCGCGGTATGCATCGAGGCTCGCAGGGTCGCCATTGATGCGGCGCAAGGGAATGTCGTAAATACTGTCGCTCATGATGGCTCTCCTTGGATGAAACAGCCATCATAGCTGCCCGCGCGCGAACGCGCTGGCAGCGGCCGGAAACGTCAGTAGACGTCGCGCCGGTAGCGTCCTTCGGCTGCCAGCGCGTCGAGCGCGGGCCGGCCCAGCATGTCTTGCAGGGCCTGGTCGACGCCGCCCGCCATGCCCGCCAGGCTGCCGCAGATGTAGATGGCGGCGCCCTGCTCCAGCCACAATCTGACTTCGTCGGCATTGCCGCGCAGGCGGTCCTGCACGTAGGTGCGCTCGGCCTGGTCGCGCGAAAACGCCAGGTCCAGGCGCGGCAAGTCGCCGCTGGCATGCCAGCCTTCGATCTCTTCGCGGTAATGGAAATCGTGGGCCGCATTGCGTTCGCCAAAGATCAGCCAGTTGCGCCGCTGTCCCGCCAGCACGCGGCTTTTCAGGTGGCCGCGCAAGCCCGCGATGCCGCTGCCGTTGCCGATCAAGATCAGGGGACGCTGGGCATTGTCTTCCAGGCGGAAACGCCGGTGCTGGCGCAGGCGCAGCTGCACCACGGCGCCGACGGCCGCCTGCGCCGTCAGCCAGCCCGAGGCCAGGCCCAGGCTGCCATCGGGATGCGCATGCTGGCGCACCAGCAAGTGCACGCCGCCATCGCGCGGGATGGAGGCGATCGAATATTCGCGCGGCTGGGTGGAATCGGCCGGCGCGGCCACCTGCACCAGGTCGCCCGACTGCCATTCCGGCAGGCTGCCTGCCACGGGCGCCAGCTCCACATGATAGATGGCGCCGCCGGCGCTGCCGGGATTGAGCAACTGCCGGCGCGTCAAACGCCAGTCGGCGAAAGCGGGCGCGCTCCAGTCGGGCGCGTCGCTGGTGCCGGCCAGGTGGCTCAGGTGCTGGAACCACTGTTCGATGGCGGAGCTGGCGCTGCGGTCGACCTCGATGCGTTCGAACAGGCGCGACGCGCCCTGCGCCGCCAGCCAGGCGTCCAGCGCGCGGCCGAAGCCGCAGAACTGGCCATAGCTGCGGTCGCCCAAGGCCAGCACGGCGTAGTGCAATTGCGGCAGCGCCAGTTCCCCCGTCATCAGGCGCCCCATGAAGGCGGCCGCATTGTCGGGCGCGTCGCCTTCGCCATAGGTGCTGACCAAAAACAGGGCCCGCTCCGCTTGCTGCAGATCCACGGCCGTCAATTCGGCCAGCGCGCACAGGCGCACGGGAATGCCGGCCAGTTGCAGACTCTGCGCCGTTTGCGTGGCCAGTTCCTCGGCATTGCCCGTCTGGCTCGCATACGCCACCAGCCAGGGACGGCTGTCGGCCAGCGCCGCCTTGGCCACAGCGGCGGCACGGCGCCTGGCGCGCGCGCGCAGCCACGGCGCCAGGCATACGCCCGCGTAACTGAGGGACAGGGCGGCCAGCAAGGCCAGCCGCGTCGTATCGTGCGTAAAGATCATGGAATTAACTATTCATTCGTCGAGCATGGCCAGCATGTGGCTGCTCAGCGTTTCGTGATAGCCATGGCCGTCGCGCTGCAGGAAGCGCGCGGCCAGGCCCTGCTCTTCGGCCAGCGCCATGCCGGCATCCAAACCCAGCACCGTCAGGGCCGTCGACCAGGCGTCGGCCGCCATGCATTCGGCGTGCACGACGGTGACGGAAGCGAGTTGATTGGCAATCGGCATGCCGCTGCGCGGATCGATGGTGTGCGAGAAACGAACTGTGCCGTCCTTGAAGAAACGCCGGTAGTCGCCCGAGGTCGCCACTGACAGGCCGTGTAGCGCCAGCAGCATTTCCGGCGGATGCTGTGCATTCTCGGCATTATCGGCACTATCGGCGGCGCCATCGACCTGTTCCAGCATCACCCACCACGGCTGGCCGTCGGGCTTGCTGCCGGCGCCGCGCAGCTCGCCGCCCACTTCCACCAGATAATGATGGATGCCCTGGCTGTCCAGGTAGCGGGCCAGGCGGTCCACGCCATAGCCCTTGGCAACGGCGGACAGATCCAGCTGCAAGCCGCCCGGCTGGCGCGCGCGGCGGGCCGGCAAGTCCAGTTCCAGGCGGCGCCGTTGCCGCTGCGACAGCAGCAGGGCCACGGTATCGTCTTTCGGCGGCAGGAAGCCGGCCTCATCGTAGCGGTTGCGGGGGCCGAAGCCCCACAGGTTGACGAGGGCGCCCGCGCACGGGTCATACGCGCCGCCGGACGCCTGCGACACGTGCATGGCAAAGCCCAGCACTTCGCAAAACGCGGCGGGCAGGCTGTGCCAGCTCCCCGCTTCGGCCCGGTTGAAGCGGCCCAGGTCGGACTCGTCGCTCCAGTGGCTCATTTGCGCCACGACCAGGTCCAGCTGCTGCTGCAAGCCCTGCTGCAAGTCGGCGCTGCCGGCGCGTCCCGGCATGGCGGCCTCCAGCAGGCGCACCGACCAGCTGGTGCCCATCGACAAGCCGCGCAAATCCCGGATCGCGGCGCCAGGCGGCGCGACCTCATCGGAAATATGCTGGGGCAGCAGGACCCGGCGCATCGGCAAGCTGGTGAACAGGCCGCCGCTTACTGCGGCAGCACTTCCACGGACGCCGCGTAGGTGGCACGGCGCTCCGGCATCACGGGCGGCTGGCCGGCCACGGCTGGCGCGGCCGCCGGCCAGGTGCTGCTCAGGTAATACATGCCCGCGGCCGGCACGGTGAACGTGATCTCGCCCTTGGCATCGGTGCTCTGGCGGATTTCGCCCAGCACGCCACGGTAGCGCACGCCGCCTGGCACGAGGCTGAACGCCTGGTTTGCCGCCGGCTTGCCGTCGATCAGGAAACGCCACGTGGCTTTCTCGCCCGCGCGCAAGTCGTTCGGATGCGTGACGGGCACGAATTCCAGGCCCACGCCCGTCGGCTTGAACACTTCCGTGCTGGTTTCGCCATTGCTGAAGAAGGTTTCCAGGCGCGCTGCCGTGCGGGTGATTTTCACGTCTTTCGCATCGGCCGGCACGTCTTTCTTGAAGGTTTCCTCGTTGCCGCGGAAGCGCTTCTGCTCGCCGTTGAGCGTGTAGCTGCCCATCACGTTTTGCGACACGATGGCGGCCTTGTAGGTGCCCGGCTTTTCCATCTTCACGTCGAAGACGCTGCGCAGACGGCCCGTCAGCGTATTGGCCGGCGTGACTTTTGCGCCGTCCGGACCAAAGACTTGCAGCGTATCCAGGCGCAGCGGCTGGTGGTCGATCTCGAACAGGCCGTCGGACACGGCGGCATCCACCGTGACCCAGGCGTCCTTGCTTTCCACCATCGTGCTCGATGGCACCATCCAGCCCCGGTGGGCATGGGCGTTCATGGCCAGGCCAGCCAGGGCCAGCGCGATCAGCGGTTTATTCAGTTGCTTGAACATGATGAGTGCGCCTTTATGGTTTGAGTTGGACGACGACATTGCCGAGTTCTTCCTTGCCTTTGGCAGGAACGGACTGGGCCGATTTCAGCGGCCACTGGAACGGTACGCGCACCAGTTCGCGTCCGCCCGCTTCGCGCGCCGCTTCCACCACCACCTGGTATTCGCCGGCCGGCAGCTTGTCGAGCAAGGCCTTGGCGCCCGGGAAGGTCAAGGTATGTTCGCCCGGCGCGCGCGTGGCGCCGCTGACACCGTCCACGGGCATGGCCAGGTCGCGGCCGCTCTTGCGCCACCACTGGCGCATGTCCTTGAGCCACTTCTCGCCTGCCTTGTCCTTCTTTTTCACGTCATACAGCACCGTCAGGTTGCCGACGACCTTTTGATCGGCCGTTTCCAGCCATGCCGCCACGTAGGGACGGTGATATTCCGCCACGTTCAGTTGCGGGATTTCAAGCTTGAGGGCCAGGTCGGCCGCCATCGCCGAAGTGCCGATCAGGGGAAGGCCAAGCGCCAGGGAGTAGCGTAATTTCATGGTGTGCCTGTAAAAAGGAAAAATAAAAACGATCAGTGAATAAACAGCAAGGCGATCGCGCAAGGTATCAAGATACCGAGGCCAACCATCGGCCAGGTAAATGGCCGGTTGGCCGCGTGGAACTTCAAAATCAATAAACCCGTCAGGCAAAACACGATGCAGGCACCGGCAAAGATATCGATGAACCAGTTCCAGGCCACGCCCGTGTTGCGGCCCTTGTGGACATCGTTGAGCCAGGACACCCAGCCCCGGTCCGTCAGCTCGTATTCGGCAGCCCCGTCTTCCAGGCCGATGCGCACCCAGGCGTCGCCGCCCGCCTTGGGCAGCGGCAGGTAGACTTCGTCGACGCTCCATTCGGCGGGACGGCCGCCCGCATTGAGCGACCATTGCTGCTTGAGCCAGGTCTCGGCGGCAGCGGGCATGGGCGCATTGGCGCCATCATGCTGGGCCGCATAGGCAGCCAGTTCCGCGACGAGGGACGCCGGCACGGTCGCCTGCTGGCGCGTAATGGACGGCTTCGACTCTATCTGGCTGGCGTGATTCAGGGTGATGCCGGTGATGGCAAACAGAAACATGCCCAGCAGGCAAAGTGCTGAGCTGATCCAGTGCCACTGGTGCAAATTCTTCAGCCAGACGGCGCGGCTGGCATTGTTCTTGGCCTTGTCTGCGGCGCCCGCGTTACCCATGGTCCGCTCCCGGCAGGGAGCGCGCCAGATGGCGCGACAAGTCAGTGTGCTTCATTCCTATCCTTCAATCCAAGTTCATGCCCATAGTTTCAAACAAATGATAATGATTATCATTTATTAAGTCAATACATGGGGCACACCGCCAGGCCGGCGTTTTGTAACAGCTTTGAAACATGGCGCGACAAGAGAGCAGCCGTGCGTGCCGCTACGTAAGGTGCCGTACAGAGCCGTGTGCCCCGTTCGCCTATGCTGTTGTTCAGGACAACCACCAAGGGAGCAAGCGATGCCATCATATTCCAGCGAACAACTGGCCAACCTCGCAGCCAGGATCAAGAACGTCAAATTCGGCATGTTGACCACCAGCGACGACATGCGCACCCTCACCAGCCGGCCCCTGACGCAGCAGCAGGTCGACAATGCCGGGCAGATCTGGTTCTTTGTCTCGGACGAGGCCGCCTATACGCGCGATTTGGCGAACAATCCGCAAGTCAACGTCAGCTTTGTCGACACGGGCGACAGCCTGTATGTGTCCGTCTGCGGCCATGCACAGTTGCTGAAGGACCGCGCCAAGGCCGAGGAATTATGGAATCCCCTCGTCAAGGCCTGGTTCCCGGGCGGACCCGGCGATCCCAAGCTGTCGCTGATCAAGGTGACCATCCAGTCGGCCGAGTACTGGGATAGCAGCGCCAGCAAGATGCGGCAATTCTTTGAAATGGCCAAGGCCGCCATCACGGGCGAGACGCCGAAGGACGTGGGCGAGCATGGCAGGGTCGATCTGTAGCCGGACCGACATATTTTACCCGGGTGTTATTGACTTTTAATTTGACCCGGGTAAAATTGCCTGCATTCTCCATGGAGGCAAACATGCACACGCAACCCCAGGCACCAGCCCAGCTCACCGCTTTCGCGGGCAAACGCAAGGTGGCCGCCGGCCCCTTGCACGCGGTGGCACAAACCTTGAAAGAACTGGTGACGCGCGATCCCGATGAGCAAATCCTGATTTTCGACGACGCCAGCGGCAGCCAGGTCGACCTGAACCTGCACGGCAGCCTGGCCGACGTGCTGCAGCGCCTGCCGCGTGCAGCGGCGCCCGTGCAGGCTGACGTACCCCCGCGCACGGCGGGCCGCCCGAAGCTGGGCGTGGTGGCGCGCGAAATCACCTTGCTGCCCCGGCACTGGGAATGGCTGGCGACCCAGCCGGGCGGCGCCTCCGTGGCCCTGCGCAAATTGGTGGAGCACGCGCAGCGGGGCAACAAGGCGCACGACGAACAGCGCCAGGCACGCGAAGCGGCGTATAAAGTCATGAATGCGCTGGCCGGCGATGCGCCGGGCTTCGAGGAAGCCAGCCGCGCCCTGTTCGCCGGCAAGCAACCCGCGTTTCTTGCCTGCGTGCAGGAATGGCCAGCCGACGTGCGCGAACACGTCTTGCAGCTGGCCCAGCGGGGATGGTCCGGGGACTAAGCGCAGGCCGACAGCTCAGACGCCCGTGCTGCCCGTGGTATCAGGGGCGTCATCAGCGCTCTGCCGGCTTTGCCCGGCGGAGCCGGACTGGTGGTGCGGCAGGCGGTCGGCACGCCGCACTTCGCCGATGGAAAACAGGTCGTCGCCGATATCGAGCCCCTGCTCGCTATCGACCAGCACAAAGCTCTCGGCCGACTCCGCCGTGCTTTGCTTGCTGCCTGCCGAGGACGGCGTGCCGCCCTGGCTATTGCCGGGCTGCGGCGTATTCGAGTTTCCCATCATCTTCTCCCTGATCGTGAGTGCGAGTTGACTGCGAGGTGATTGCAAGGTGATTACAAGGTCATTGCGAGGTCATTGCAAGGTCATTGCGTAGTGGCCGTGGGCCGTGGGCCGTGGGCCGTGGCCTGGCGGCGTCGGCGCCGCGGCGGCGGCGCAGCTATTTCATCATAGTCCATGCCTGCTGCAATGCATCAAAATTTTTATCGCGGCCGACAGCGCCGCAAGTGGCCAGCGGAAATACACGATTCCCGCTGGCCAGGCCTGCCTGCGACCGCTTCCGCCGACGGGCGCTTACTTGTTGCGCGAGCCGGACGATCCCGAGCCCGAACCTGCACCGCCGCTTTGCTTGTTGCCACTGTCGCGGTTGGCATCCTGGTTCATGCTGGCATTGTCACGCGAGCCGCCGGAGCTGCCGGAGCTGGCGGCACTTTGCCGGTTAGCATCGTTCTTGTGGCTTTGGCTGCCTGCGCGGCGCGCTTCTTCCGACGTGAATTCATGGGCCGTGCCCTTTTCATGGGCGGCGCGTCCCCCTTCGCTGGCGATTTCGCGCTGCTGGGCGGGGTCCATGGAAGCAAAGCCACGTTTGCTGGTATCGCTTTGCTTGCTCCCGCCGCTGCTACTGCCGCTGCTCGTTTTACTACCTTGCTGTTTATTGTCGCTCGATGTGGCCATGATGATCTCCTTGATCGATGGAATCAGAAAACAGTGCAAACCATGCAATTCTTTCCCCTCGCATGGCAAGGGAACCGTCATCTTAGTGCGCGCATGGGGCACAAGAAATAGGAGGATGGCAAGAGCGCATGTAGGATGAGTCCCGCCCGCGGTGGCATAGTTACTTTCAGTTTTCCACCAACAGTACCAGACACTCAGCAGTTAGCGGGAATGGGGAAAATCGCCGCGTCCGCCGTCACGTACACGCGCTCGCCAACGGCTGGCCGCACCGCATGCCCTCCCGTAAAGGCGCCGAACGAGGGCAGGATGGCGCGCTGCCTGCCCAGCAGGAAACACGGCAGGCGCAGGCCGCCCCCCGTTGCGCGCAGAAGAAACACGGGATGCACGTGGCCCGCCAGCACATAGCCGGGCGCGACGGTGTCCGGGTGATGGCAGAACGAAAGCGGGCCCACGCTGTGCGGTTCCTCCACCATGGCGATGCCCAGCGCGGCGGCCGGGTCGCCCGCATGCGCGTCGTGGTTACCGCGCACCACCGTCAAGCGCAGCTGCGGATGGCGCGCGCGCCAGGCCAGCATGGCCGCCACGGTGGCAGCCGCATGCGCGGCACGCGCGTGCAGAAAGTCGCCGAGAAAAACGATTTCCTCGCAGGCGTAACTGGCCAGCAGGGCATCGAGCGCCAGCAGGTTTTGCGTGGTGGTGCCGCGCGGCACGGGTACGCCCAGCGCGCGAAACGCGGCCGCCTTGCCGAAATGGATGTCCGCGACAATCAGCATCTTGCGCGCCGGCCAGTACACGGCCTTGTGCGCCAGCAGCCATAGCGTCTCGCCGGCCAGTTCCACCACGTAATGCGCTTGCCGCAGCCCGTTCATGCGGCCGCCTTTTCCAGCGCGCTCACCAGGCGCGCCACCCGGTCCGACAGCTTTTCCGTCGTCAGCTGTTCGCGGAAGCGCTCGACCATGAGGCCGAAGGCAAACGGCGAAGCGCGGGCCAGGGGCTGCAGCGCCAGCTGGCGGCCATGCAGCTCGCGCAAGGTGGCGCGCAAGCGCGTCAGTTCCAGTTCCTGTTCCAGCACTTCGCGCTGCGCCTGCGTGAGCAGCAGATTGGCTGCATCGTGCTTGCGGAACACTTCAAAAAACAGCGAGGACGACGCTTGCAGCTGGCGCGCGCTTTTCGGCTGGCCCGGATATCCCTGGAACACGAGGCCGGCGATGCGGGCGATTTCGCGGAAGCGCCGCTGCGACAGTTCCGTCGCATTCAGGCTGGCCAGCACGTCTTCGAGCAGATTGTCCGTGCTGAACAGGGGCACATCGGCGCCGCTGGCCCCCGTCAGCAACGGCGCAAAGGCGATATCGTCCGCGCCCAGCAGTTCAAAGCCGTAATCGTTGACGGCGATCGACAAGGTGGCCGGCTGCACGCGCGCGATGCGATACGCGAGCAGCGACGCCAGGCCCAGGTGTACCGAGCGGCCCGCAAACGGATACACGAACAGATGCCGGCCCTCGCGGCTGGACAAGGTTTCCAGCAACAGGGCCGAGCGCGTGGGCAGGCTCGACCATTTCTGCTGGATGGCCAGCAGCGGCGCCAGCGCCCGCATCTCGGGCCCGCTGGCCCGGCCCTCCTGCGCCAGCTGCAGCTGGTCCAGCACGGCATGCGCCAGTTCCGACGACAGCGGCATCTTGCCGCCCTGCCAGCGCGGCACGGCGCCGCGGCTGCCGCTGGCGCGCCGCACGTACGCCGTCATCTCGTGCACGCGCACGAATTCCAGGATGCGCCCGCCGAACAGGAAATGGTCGCCTTGTTTCAGGCGGGCGATGAACGATTCCTCGATGCTGCCGATGCGTCCGCCGCCGAGGAATTTGACCTGGATCGCCGCTTCCGACACGATGGTGCCGATGCTCATGCGGTGGCGCCGCGCCAGGGCCGCGTCCGGCACGCGGTACACGCCCTGCTCGTCCGGCAGCACTCTGCGGTATTCCGGGTACACGGCGAGGCTTTGCCCGCCGCGCGCGACGAAATCGAGCGCCCATTGCCACTCGTCCAGGGTCAGGTGGCGGTAGGACCAGGCGCCGCGCACTTCCCCGTACAGCTCCGGCGACGCGAAACCGCCGCCCAGGGCGATCGTCACCAGGTGCTGCACCAGCACGTCGAGCGGCTTGTCGGGCACGGGCCGCGCTTCCAGGTGGCCCTGCGCCAGGGCGGCGCGGGCACCGGCCGCTTCCAGCAATTCCAGGCTGTTGGTGGGCACCAGCGTGACGCGCGAAATGCGTCCCGGCGCGTGGCCGCTGCGCCCTGCCCGCTGCACCAGGCGCGCAATGCCCTTGGCGCTGCCCACCTGCAGCACCCGTTCGACGGGCAGGAAATCGACGCCCAGGTCCAGGCTGGACGTGCACACGACGGCTTTCAGTTCGCCCGTTTTCAAATGCTGCTCGACCCACTCGCGCACTTCGCGGTCCAGCGAACCGTGGTGCAGCGCGATCAGGCCCGCCCAGTCGGGCCGCGCATCGAGCAGGTGCTGGTACCACAGCTCGGCCTGCGAACGCGTATTCGTAAACACCAGGGTGGTGGCGCTGCCCTCGATCTCGGCGATCAGCGGCTGCAGCATCTGGATGCCCAGGTGCCCGCCCCATGGAAAGCGCGTGGGGTTGGCGGGGATCAAACTGTCGACCAGGATGCGTTTTTTGACCTTGCCTTCGACCAGCACGCCATCGTTTTCCGCGCCCAGCAGTACGTCCTGCGCCTGGACCAGGTTGCCCAGGGTGGCCGACAGGCCCCACGTCATCAGGTGTTCCTGCCAGCGGCGCAAGCGGGCCAGCGCCAGTTGCACCTGCACGCCGCGCTTGCTGCCCATCAATTCATGCCACTCGTCGACGATCACCGTTTCCAGCAAGCTGAAGCGTTGCCGGGCATCCGCCTGGCTCAGCATCAGCGACAGGCTTTCCGGCGTGGTGACGAGCACCTCGGGCCAGGCCTTTGCCTGGCGCGCCCGCTGCGCGGCGCTCGTGTCGCCCGTGCGCGACTCGATGCGCCATCCGGGAGCCAGGTCCGCGCCCGAGGCTTGCAGCGCGCGCACCGTGTCGGCCGCCAGCGCCCGCATGGGCGTGATCCACAGCACGCGCAAGCCCTGCTTCCTGTCCTTGCGCTGCAGCCGTTGCGCGCGCAGCAAGGCGCCGAACCAGACCGCATACGTCTTGCCGGAACCCGTGCTGGCGTGCAGCAAGCCGGATCGCCCCTGCGCGGCCGCGCGCCAGACGCTGCGCTGGAACGGAAACACGCTCCAGCCGCGTCCGGCAAACCATGCGTCGATGCGCTGCGCCAGCGCGCTCATCGCTTGCTCATGCAGCGGTCGCCAGCATGGCCTTCAGGGTGGCCAGGGTATCCGCGTCGGCGATGGCCTTGTCTTCGCGCCGGCGCAGGATGCGGGGAAAGCGCACGGCGATGCCCGCCTTGTGGCGGCTGGACGCGGCAATGCCCTCGAAGCCGATCTCGAACACCATCGTAGGCCGCACGCTGCGCACGGGGCCGAATTTTTCTATGGTGGTCTTGCGGATGGCCGCGTCGACCTGGGCGATTTCCGCATCCGTCAAGCCCGAATAGGCCTTGGCGAACGGCACCAGCTTGCGCTCTTCCCCAGGCTCGCCCGTCCCTTCGCCATCCCACACGGCAAATGTGTAGTCCGTGTACAGCGAAGCGCGCCGGCCGTGGCCCGCCTGCGCATAGATCAGTACGGCGTCGATGGCATACGGGTCGATCTTCCATTTCCACCAGGTGCCCCCGTCCTTCGTGCGGCCCACGCCATACGCGGCCGTGACGGCCTTGAGCATCAGGCCTTCCACGCCGCGCGCCCGCGATTCGCTGCGGATGGCCGCCAGAGCATCCCAGCTGGCAGCCATGATGCGCGGCGACAAACGCAGCGCGGGCGCGTTCACGCCGGCCACCACGGTTTCCAGCAGCGCGCGCCGTTCCAGCTGGGGCAACTGGCGGACATCCACGCCATCCATTTCCAGCACGTCATAGGCCACCAGCACGGCCGGCAATGCGGCCAGCAGCTTGGGCGATACCGTCTTGCGGCCCATGCGCTGCTGCAAATCGGCAAATGGCGCCGGCACGTCGCCCGGCTGCCAGACGAGGATTTCCCCATCGAGCACGGTGCCCTCGGGCAAGGCCAGCTGCGCCAGTTCGGGAAAGCGCTGCGTGATCAATTCTTCGCCGCGCGACCACAGCCAGTTCACGCCGTCGCGGCGCAGCAGCTGGGCCCGCATGCCGTCGTATTTCCACTCGGCCAGCCAGCCGCCGACGTCGCCCAATGTCTCCGGTCCCGCCTGCAAGGGGTGCGCGAGGAAAAACGGATACGGCTGGCCGCCGCGCAGCGCATGTTCGTCGTCCGACGGCGCGCCGATCAGCTTGAGAAAGCCCGCGCCCGTGGGGCTGACCTTGCCATCGGTCCAGCCCATCAGGCGCTGGGCGATGAGCTTGCCGTCGACGGCGGCGATGGACGCCAGCGCGCGCGTCACCAGCAATTTCGAGACGCCCACGCGAAAGCCGCCGCCGATCAGCTTGATCAATAAAAACCGTTCGCGCGTTTCCAGCTCATCCCAGTAGGCCAGCAGCGCGGCGCGGACGGCGTCGGGCGCCGCGCCGCGCAAGGGCGCGATGCGCTGCTCGACCCATTCGGCCAGGCCGATGTCGCTGCGCTGGGAGGGTGCGGGCAGAATCAGGGCGATGGTTTCGGCCAGGTCGCCCACGGCGTGATACGCCTCGTCGAACAGCCAGGCATCGAGGCCCGCCCGTTCGGTGGCATATTCGCGCAGCAATCTGGTGGGCACGGCCTGGCGCGGCTTGCCGCCGGCCAGGAAATACACGGCCCAGGCCGCGTTCTCGGGCGCGGCCCGCTGGAAATACGCTTGCAGCGCCGCCAGCTTGCGGCTGGTGGAGGTGGTTTCGTCGAGTTCCCCGTACAACTGGGCAAATTCACGCATGGGGCGCTGCCTCCTGCGGTGCGGCCTGGCCCGCATCGGCGCCGTCTTCCGCCTCGTCGTCGCCATATTCCGTCTCGAAGCCGCCTGCCTGCCAGCCGTTTTGCTGCAGCCAGCGCACCATCACGGGAATCGAGCCGTGCGTGACGATGATGCGTTCGGCCTGCGTGGCCGCGATGGCTTGCATCAGGCCCGGCCAGTCGGCATGGTCGGACAGCACGAAACCGCGGTCCACGCCGCGCCGCCGGCGCGCGCCGCGCAGCAGCATCCAGCCGCTGGCAAACGCATCGCTGTAGTCGCCGAAACGCTTCATCCACGGCGAGCCGGCGGCCGACGGCGGCGCGATCACCAGCGCCGTCTTCAGGGCGGCCTTGTCCGTGACCTCGCCCACCATGACGGTGGCGGGCAAGGCCACGCCGCACTCGCGGTAGACCTGCGTCAATGCCTGCGCCGCGCCATGGCAGACAATGGGACCGATGGACGCGTCGAGTCCCGCCAGGATGCGTTGCGCCTTGCCGAAGGCATAGCAGAACAGCACGCTGGTGCGCCCTTCGGCCGCGTTGCTGCGCCACCAGCGGTTGATCTCGTCGTAGATTTCCTGCGGCGCCTGCCAACGGTAGATGGGCAGGCCGAATGTGGATTCCGTGATGAACGTATCGCAGCGCACGATCTCGAACGGCGCGCAGGTAGGATCGGGCTGCAGCTTGTAGTCGCCGGACGCCACCCAGACCTGGCCGCCGTGCTGCATGCGCACCTGGGCGGAACCGAGCACGTGGCCGGTCGGATGCAGCGAGACGTGCACGCCGTGGTGCGCGATGGTGTCGCCATATGCGAGGCCCTGGATGGTCACGGCGCCCAGGCGCGCGCGCAGCACCGGCACGCCGTCAGCGGCGCACAGGTAATGCCGGTGGCCGATGCGCGCATGGTCGGCATGCGCATGCGTGATGATGGCGCGCTCGACGGGGCGCCACGGGTCGATGTAGAACTGACCCGGCACACAGTACAAGCCCTCCTTGCGCACCACTACCATGTCTGCCATGCCCAGCTCCTTGCGTTGGCACAAGCGCGAAACCGCGTTGGAATGCAATGATTCTAGCGCTCTTACGCGCGATCATTTGTTCGACAGCGCACAATGGGGTCACGCCGGTGCGACAAACTCGGCCATGAAGGTGCGCGTGGTGTTTTCCGGAAACGCAATGGTGACCTGGTCGCCCGCCACCGACAGCACGGTGCCCGTCTGGTAGCGGGGCACGCGCACGCGGCTGCCCACTGTCAGCTGGGGCGTAGGCAGCCCGGCGGGCGCAGGCGCCACGGCCGGCGCTTGCGGTATCTCGTCCAGGGAAATGGGCGCGGCCAGCGCAGGCGGCGACTGGCAATTGTCGCAGGTGCAGCAACGCTCAAAATCGTCCGCATCGCCAAAGTACTCGAGCAGCAATTTCCAGCGGCAAAAGCCGCTTTGCGCATACGCCACCATCTGTTCGAGCGCCTGCCTGTCGCGCTCCTGCTTGCCGACATAGATGTGCGCCAGCTGCGCATACGTGGGCGAAGCGGCCAACGGGGCTTTCAGGCTGTAGCCCAGCTTGCGGTCCTGGCGCAGCAACTTGCCGTCCTTCAACAGTTTCAGGCAAACCTTCAGGTGGCTGGAGGAATACTCGGGCAGGCTGGACGCCAGCGCATCGATAGTGAAGGTGGCGGGCAATTCCTGCGCTGCCGCAACGATGGCCGCCAGTTCCCCGTCCGTGGGGTAATGCTTGGCGAGAAAAAACTGCTGTACCCGCTTGTCTTCCTGGAAGTACAGCAAGGTGCAGTCGGCGGGCAAGCCGTCGCGGCCCGCCCGGCCCGATTCCTGGTAGTACGCTTCCAGGTTGGCGGGCACTTGCAAATGGATCACGAAGCGCGTATCGGGCTTGTCGATGCCCATGCCGAAGGCGTTGGTGGCGACCATGATGCGGCGCTCGCCGCCCATGAACAGGTCCTGGTTGTGCTTGCGCTCGCGCGCTGCCAGCTTGCCGTGATAGCAGCTGACGCTTTCGCCCAGCGCTTGCAGGCGCGCCGTCAATGCCTCGACAGCCTTGACGGTGGCCGCATACACGATACCCACGCCGGCCGTCTCGCGCAGCAGGCGCAGGACGGCGTCCTGTTGTTCGCCCGCGTTGGTCACCTGGATCACGCGGTAGCGCAAATTGGCCCGGTAGATGCCGGTATTAATGATATGCAACTTGCGCGCTTCCAGCTGCGTGTCGATATCGGCAATCACCTCTTCGGTAGCCGTGGCCGTCAGCGCCAGCACGGGCGGACGGCCCAGCGCGCGCAGGGCGGCGGCGATTTCCAGGAAGGCGGGACGGAAATCGTGGCCCCACTGGGAAATGCAATGGGCTTCATCGATGACGACCAGGCTGGGCGGCGCGGCCCCCAGCAGTGACAGGAATGCGGGACTGGCCAGGCGTTCCGGCGTGCAAAAGATGATGAGCTTGCCGCCCTCGGCGATGCGGGCGATGGCCTCGTCTTCTTCGGCGCGCGTCAGGCTGCTGTTGAGCTGCACGGCCGTGATGCCCAGCTGCTGCAGCTTTTCCAGCTGGTCCTGCATCAGCGAGATCAGCGGCGACACCACCAGGGTCGCGCCCGGCAACAGGGCGGCGGGAAGCTGGTAGCACAGCGACTTGCCGCTGCCGGTGGGCATGATGGCCAGGGTGTCGCGCCCCGCCAGCACGCTGTCGATGACTTCCTGCTGGCCCGCGCGCAAGCGCGTCACGCCAAATACCGAGCGCAGCAGGCGCTGGATCTTGCGCCGGCGGGCGCTGCCCGGGTCTTGCACTGCAGAAGTGTTCGTCGCCATCGTGGTCCGGTCCCTGACATGCCGGCGCCAGCCGCCAGCTTGTCCCCACTTTACGGCCGTGCCCGGCGCACCGCCATAGGACGGCGACCCCAGCCAGCGTAGGATTTCAGGAAGCGAACAGGATGGCCCAGAACAGCATCAGCAAGCCCGCAATCGACACGCACCACACGAGCGTGCGCACGACGGGCACGCCAAACGCGTACAGGGGCAGGTACAGCACGCGCGCGGCCAGGTACAGGGCGGCGCCGTACAGGGTCAGCGCACTTTCCTGCGCCGTGACGTGGGCGATCAGCACGGCGACAGCAAACAGGGGCAGGGTTTCAAACAGGTTCGCCTGGGCCCGCTGCAAGCGGCCCGTGATCTTGCCCACGGGCGGACCGTCGCCGTCGCGCGCGCTCACGTTATAGGCCGTACCCGTTTCGCGCGTGCGGAACAGCGCGGGCAGCAGGATTTGCACCAGGGCCAGCACGAGGGTGCAGCCAAGCATGGTCAGTTCAGGAGTCATCAGTTCGCCTCTGCGGGGTGAGACGGGCTGGCCATGCTGGCGCGTGCCCGTCAGGGTTGGTCGAGTGCTGCTTGCAACTCCATCAAATCATAGGGCTTGCGCAAGACGCTGGCGGAAAAGCCCAGTTCATCCATCGATTCCTTGCCATAGCCCGTGGAAAAGATGATGCGCATATCCGGCTTGTCGCGCAGCACCATGCGTGCCAACGCGATGCCGGACATGCCGGGCAGGCTGACATCGGTAAACAGGATATCGAAGTCTTGCTCGTTAAGCAACTTCCACGCCGCCTCGCCATCGGACACGCCGCTGACCGTATGGCCCAGCATGCCCACCAGCTCGCACACCATCAGCTGGGAATCGAGATTGTCTTCCACCACGAGAATTTTCATCGATGTCGGCATGTCCCCCTGCGGTACCAAGGCATGGCCCGTCAAATCCAGCCCTGGCGTGCCGCCCCCCAGCACGCTGGCTGCCGGGCTGCCCGCCGCCTGCATGCCGGCCAGCGGCGCGCCGGAGCGCTCGAACTGGCGCGCGCGCAATTGCTGCTGGCGGTTGGCCAGCACATGGCGCAGCTTGCGCGCCAGCTCTTCGCGCCGGTACGGCTTGCTGAGCAATTCCACGCCCGCATCGAGCCTGCCCTCATGCACGATGATGTCTTGCGCATAGCCCGAGGTAAACAAGACGGCGATATCGGGCTGCAGCTCGCGCGCCTGGCGCGCCATCTCCGTGCTGCTGACGGGGCCGGGCATGATCACGTCCGTAAACAGCAGGTCGATCTGCGCGCCGCTGTGCAGCACGGCCAGCGCGCTTTCGCCATCTTCGGCCTTGAGCACCGTGTAGCCAAGCGCGCCCAGCATGTCGACCACGGTGGTGCGCACGCCCACGTCGTCTTCCACCACCAGCACGGTTTCCGTGCCGCCCGTGACAACGCCGCTCAATTCCAGTTCCTCGTCCGCTTCAGCCATCAGGGAGCGGGGCAAATAGATTTTGACTCCCGTGCCCACGCCAGGTTCACTGTAAATGCGGATATGGCCGCGGCTTTGCGTGACGAAACCATACGCCATCGACAGGCCCAGGCCCGTGCCCGCGCCTTCCGGCTTGGTGGTGAAGAACGGCTCGAACGCGCGCTGCAGCACGGGGCCGCTCATGCCGCGGCCCGTATCGGTCACGGACAGCATCACATATTGCCCGGCCGGCACGTCGACCAGGTTGTGCACATACTGTTCGTCAAGCACAACATTGCCCAGCTCGATGGTCAGCTTGCCCACACCATCCATGGCGTCGCGCGCATTGATGGCCAGGTTGAGGATGACGTTCTCGATCTGGCTGCGGTCGACCAGGGTATTCCACAGGCCGCCGCCGCCCACCAGCGTGATGTCGATCGCTTCGCCCAGGGCGCGCCGCAGCAGCGCATCCATGTTGCGCACCACGCGGGCCAGGTCGGCCACCACGGGCTTCAATGGCTGGCGCCGCGCAAAGGCCAGCAGGTGCGACGACAGCTTGGCGCCCCGCTCGACGGCCGCAATCGCCGTCTCCAGGCGCTGGCGCATGAGGCCATCCGTGCCCGTCAGGTGGTGCAGCAAATGCAAATTGCCGGAGATAATTTGCAACACATTATTGAAGTCGTGCGCGATGCCGCCCGTCAACTGGCCCACGGCTTCCATCTTTTGCGCCTGGCGCAAGGCGTCTTCGGCCTTGGTGCGTTCATTCACTTCCTGTTCGACACGGTGCTCGAGCGTTTCGTTCAATTCATGCAGCGCTTTTTCCACGCGGCGCCGGTCCGTGATATCCGTCTTGACGGCGATCAATGAACGCGTGTGTCCCTGCTCATCGACCAGGCGGCTGACATTGCTCGACACCCACACTTGCGAGCCGTCGGGCTTCAGGTAGCGCTTTTCCAGCGAGAACGATTCTCCCGTTTCCACCAGACGCTGGAACAGTACGTTGTTGCCGGGCACGTCCGCCGGATGCATGATGTCGTTCATGTTCAGACTCAGCAGCTCTTCCGCGGAACGCCCCAGCATGCGGCACAGGGCACCGTTGACGCGCTGGAAACGGCCGTCGAGGCCCAGCTCGGACAAGCCCACGGATGCCTGGCCGAAAATGGCCGCCATGCGCTCCTGGCTGGCGTTCAGTTCATCCTCGATCAGGCGCCGTTCCGTCACGTCGAACGACACGCCCACGTAGCGGCGCTGGCCCGGCACGCGGCCCGCCACCACCTCGCCCTGGCGCGCGATCCAGCGCAGCGCGCCATCGACGGGGCGGCGCACGCGGTACTCCACATATTCCAGGGGATTTTGCGCCAGGTCCAGCTTGCTGGGCCCGACCTTTTGCTGGTCGCGCGCATCGACCAGGCTCACCAGCAAACGTTCCGTCACTTCCTCGCCGTCGGCAATGCCCCACTGGTGGCGGAAGGTGGGCGACACGACCATCGCGCCCGTCTCGGGGAACCATTCGAAGGTGCCGATGCCGCCCGCCTGCTGGGCCAGGCGCAAGCGCTCCTCGCCTTCCATGCGCTCGGTGACGTCGATGCCTTCGACGAGGATGCCCGTGACCGCGCCCTCGTCATCCTTGATGGGCTGGTAGACGAAGTCGATCAGGCGCTGGCCCGTCTGCCCATCGGCCGTCTGCAAATCCACTTTGACCTGGCGCCCTTCATAAGGTTCGCCGCTGCGGTAGACCTGGTCCAGCAAGCCGATGAAGCCCTGCGCCTTGACTTCGGGCAAGGCCGATTCGACCGTCTTGCCCAGCAATTCAAGTTCGGGGCGTCCCACCAGGCGCAGATAGTGTTCGTTCGCCAGCTCAAATACATGCTGCGGCCCCCGCAGCATGGCCATGAAGCTGGGCGCCTGCTGGAACAGGGCGCGCAGCAGTGCGCGTTCCTCGCCCAGGCGGCGGTTGGCCGCGCGCACGGCCTCGCTCTCCGTCTGCAAGGTGGTGTTGAGTTCGCCCAGCTCCGCCGTGGCCAGCTTCAGCTGGCGCCCCTCTTCCATGCGCGCCGTCAATTCCAGCGCCGTGCACAGCACGCCGTCCACCTGGCCGTCGGCGCCATGCACGGGCGTATAGAACAGGTCGAAGCAGACATCCGTCGGTACTCCGTCACGCAGCAGCGGCAAGCAGCTCTCGCGGTGCACCTGCGTCTCGCCGCGCAAGCCGGCCCCGAGGATGCGCGCGTTCCAGTCCCAGATTTCAGGCCAGATGGCCGGCACCGTGCCGCCCAGTGCCGCCGGATGGCGCACGCCGGCAATCTGGATGTAGTCGTCGTTGTAAATCATGACGTGCTGCGGCCCCCACATCAACACCATCGCCATCGGCGAATGGAGCACGATGTCGACGCTGGTGCGCAAATTGGCGGGCCAGCTGTCCAGCGGGCCAAGGCTGGTGGCGGACCAGTCGTGCTGGCGCACCAGTTCGCCCATGCTGCCGCCGCCGCGTGGCCAGGCTGGCGCGCTCATGGAGCCAGTCCCGCTTGCACGCACACCTGGCACTGGCGCGGGATGCGCACCGTCGCCACCGTGCTCTGCGTGGCCGTCGAACTGAGTTCGACCGTGCCGCCATGGGCCTTGACGAACATATTCACCGTGTACAGGCCCAGTCCCAGGCCCTGTCCCGTCTTGCGCTTCTCGCCCGCCTGCTGGAACGGCTCGAACAGGGTGGGCAGCAAGGCGGCGGGAATCACGCCGCGATTGACGATGCGCAACTCGATGCTGTCGGCGGCGCGCCCGTCGAGGGCCAGCTGCACCGGAGTGCCCGGCTCGCCATGCGTGATGGCATTGGATAAGAGATTCGAGATCACTTGCGACAGCAAGCCTGCATCGCACTGCCCGTGCAGCTCGCCCACGCTGCTGACCTCGACCAGCGGGGCCTGGCCGGCCGTCTCGAATTCCTCGACGATGGCGCGCGCCAGCGCCAGGTAGTCGTGCGTGCTGCTGCGCAACTCCATCGTGCCCGAGCGGATGCGCGCCAGGTCCAGCAGCTGGTCGACCATGCGCGCCATGCGCTTGGCGCTGCTTTCGATGCGCTGCGCCGTGACCACCACCTTCGGGTGGTCGCTCATCATCGGCAACAGCATGGCGCCGTTCATCACCACCGACAAGGGCGTGCGCAAGTCGTGGCCCAGCACGGCCGTGAACAGTTCGTTCAAGTGCAGCGCATGCTTGAGCTCGTCGAGCTGCGCCGACAATTCGCGTTTCTGCTGGTACAACTGGACCAGCACCGCCACCTTGCTTTGCAAGGCTTTCACGTCGATGGGCTTGTACAGGAAATCGACGGCGCCCGCCTCGTAGCCACGGAAACTGTAGCTCGGTTCGCGCGACGCGGCCGTGAGGAAAATCAGCGGTATGCTGCGTGTGCGCTCGCTGCCGCGTATCAGTTCGGCCAGCTCGAAACCATCCATCTGCGGCATTTGCACGTCGATCAGGGCGAGTGCGACCTCATGCGTCAACAGCAGTTCCAGCGCTTGCGCGCCCGAATTTGCCTTGAGGATGACTATGCCGGGCCGTGCCAGCACGGCTTCGGCGGCGACCAGGTTTTGCGCGATGTCGTCAACGACGAGGATATGGATAGGTGCGGTCACGGAGTAGTCTTCAGGCATCGCAACGGCAAGATGCCATCGTGTTTCGATATGGATATAAATATTGCTTCAGTTTTTGCATATATTACACGCACTGCTCCACTCCCATTCACTTGTCTCCGCCATCATCGAGCAAGGCCAGGCTGGCGGCCATTTGCGGCAAATCGAGCACGCGGTCGGCGCCGGCCCGCTTGAGTGCGGCGGCCGGCATGATGCCACAACTGGCCCCCGCTGGCTCCTGCACCCAGGCGCTGCCGCCCAGCTGCCGCACGCGCGCCAGGCCCGCCGCGCCGTCGGCCGAGGCGCCCGTCAGGATGATGGCCAGCATGGCGCGCCGGTAGGCGTAGGCGGCCGTTTCCAGCAAGACATCGATCGATGGGCGCGAAAAATACACGGGCTCTTCCTGCGACAGGGAAAAGCAGCCATCGGGTTCGACTTGCAGGTGGTAATCGGGCGGAGCGAAGTAGACGGTGCCGCCTTGCAGCGGTTCCTTGTCCTGCGCTTCGCGCAAGGGCAGCTGGCAGCGCTCCGCATACAGCTGCGGCAACTGGCTGGAGCGGCCCGGCGCCAGGTGCAGCACCACCACCACGGCTGCGCGGCAGGTGGCGGGCAAGGCGCGCAGCACGATGCCCAGCGCTTCCACGCCGCCGGCCGAGGCGCCGATGGCGATCAGGCGCAGGCCCGCAGGCGGCGGCGCCACCTCCGAGCTGGGCAAGCCTGCCTGTGCGCTGTGCGGCATCGGCCTAGGCCCGCTGGAAGATGCGTTCAGCCTGGCTCAGCTCGTTGAAGCTGGCCGCATGGCGGCTGAAATGCAGGCTTTCCTTCATGCCCAGCCCCAGGAAGCCCCGGTTCACCAGCGCTTCGTGGAACAGGCCCAGGGTGCGATCCTGCAAGTCTTTATTGAAGTAAATCATGACATTACGGCAGGAAACCATGTGTACCTCCGAAAACACGCTGTCCGTCGCCAGGCTGTGGTCGGCAAAGACGAACTGGCGCCGCAAACGCCGGTCAAAGATGGCGCCCTTGTAGGCGGCCGTGTAATAGTCGGACAGCGAACGCTTGCCGCCCGCCAGCTGGTAATTTTCGCTGAACTGGGCGATGCGCTCGATCGGATAGATGCCCGCTTCGGCAGCGGCCAGCGCCTCGACGTTGATATCGGTCGCATAGATCATGCTGCGTTCAAGCAAACCTTCCTCTTCCAGCAAGATGGCCAGCGACCACACCTCTTCCCCGCTGCTGCAGCCGGCCACCCAGATCTTGATGGAGGGATAGGTATGCAGGATGGGCACGACTTTTTCGCGCAAGGCGCGGAAATACGCGGGATCGCGGAACATTTCGCTCACTTGCACGGTGAAAAATTGCAGCATCTGCGCAAACATGGCCGGCTCGTGCAAGATGCGGTCCTGCAACTGCGACAGGCTGGCGCAGCCGAAGCGTTCCATGGCCTGGCGCATGCGCCGGCGCAACGACGCCACCGAGTAATCGCGGAAATCGTGCTGATATCTCAGCAAGATTCCTTCAAGCAATAACTTCAATTCGATATCGAAAATATCATCATCTAGCAATTTGACATCCACCCTTCCATGCATGCTGCGTTCCCGGCCCCGCGCCGCTTCGCGCGCGCATGGGGCCAGCCGGAATGCTAGCAGATCGTCGTCGATTTTCCCTCAGGAAAAGCATCAGTTAGGTACGCTGGCGTACACTCGGCCATCTTTTTCACGCATCCACGCCCTTCATGCCCTCCAGCGTGTAACGCGCACCCGCCGCCATGCCCAAGGGAAAGGCCGCGCTCATCGCCGCCAGTTCCGCCCCGTCCAGCCGCACGGCCAGCGCACCGAGGTTGTCGTGCAGGTAGTCGATGCGCTTGGTGCCGGGAATGGGGATGATGTCGTCGCCCTGGGCCAGCAGCCAGGCCAGCGCCAGCTGGGCCGGCGTGCAGCCCTTGTCGCGCGCCATCTCCCGCACCCGCGCGACGATGGCCCCGTTGTGCGCCCGGTTTTCGGCCGCGAAGCGGGGATTGAACCGGCGAAAGTCGCCCGTTTCCAGGCGCTCCTCGCCGGCGACGGCGCCGGTGAGAAAACCGCGTCCCAGGGGGCTGTAGGCAAAGAAACTGGCGCCCACGGCGCGGCAGGCGGCCAGCACGCCCTGCTCCGGCTCGCGCGTCCACAGCGAGTATTCGCTCTGCACGGCGGCCACGGGGCAGAGCGCCGCCGCGCGCAGCAAGGTGGCGGCGCTCACTTCGCACAGGCCCACGGCGCGAATTTTTCCTGCTTGCAGCAGCTGCGCCAGCGCGCCCATTGATTCCTCCAGCGGCGTCTCCAGGTTCAGCCGGTGCAGGTAGAACAGGTCGATGGCGTCCACGCCCAGGCGCGCCAGCGACGCTTCGCACGCCTGGCGGATGGTGGCGGGGGTATTGTCGACGCGGCGCGCATAGCTGCCCGCCTCGCGCGCCAGGCCGCACTTGGTGGCCACCAGCGCTTGCCCCCGCCGGCCTGGCAAAAAGCGTCCCAGCAATTGCTCGTTGTGGCCAAAGCCGTAGGCGTCGGCCGTGTCGAACAGGGTCACGCCCGCCGCCAGCGCCGCTTCCAGGGTGGCCAGCGATTGCGCCTCGTCGGTGGCGCCATAGAATTCCGACATGCCCATGCAGCCCAGGCCCAGTGCCGAACTGGTCAAGCCGCTGTTGCCGATGCGTCGTTGTTGCATGCTGTTCTCCTCAAGTGTCGATATCGATGCCGCCAGTCTGCACGGCGCCCGGCGCCGGGGGAATGTGCGATTTCGTGATACCTTTCTGGTATGAGAGCCCTCGATACCCATGCCTTGCACCTGTTTTGCGCCGTCGCCCGCTGCCTGAACTTCCGCCAGGCGGCGGAGCAATTGCACATGACGCAGCCGCCCCTGTCGCGCGCCATCAGGCTGCTGGAAGACCGGCTGGGCACGCGCTTGTTCGAGCGCGACACGCAGGGCGTGGCCTTGACGCAGGCGGGCCGCACCTTGCTGCCGCAGGCGCTGCACATCCTCGCTTTGCTGGATACGGCGCAAGCATCGCTGCAGCAGGACAGCGCGCCCGCGCGCCTGCGCCTGGGCCTGACCAGCTCGGTGGAAGCGGGCCTGTTCCGCCCCCTGCTCGATGCCCTGGGCAAGCAATTGGGCACGCTGCGCCTGGAATTGACGGCGGCGCCCTCGCCCCGCCTGGTCGCTGCCGTGCGCAAGGGCCAGCTGGACGCGGCCCTGCTGGCCCTGCCCAGCGCCACCTTCGAGCTGGCCGTGCAGCCGCTGGCGCGCCAGCCCATGATGCTGGCCCTGCCGGCCGGGCACCGCCTGGCGAAAAAGCGCAAGCTGGGCCTGTCCGATATTGCCCAGGAATCCGTCTACTGGTTCGAACGGGCGCGCCAGCCCGCCTTTTTCGACCATTGCCAGCACGTGTTTCGCCGCCATGGTTTTGCCCCCGTTTTCTTGCGCGAGGCGCCCGACCACCATGTGCTGCTCAGCGACGTGGCGGCCGGCAAGGGCATGGCCCTGCTGGCCGATTCCTTCCGCGCGCTGCGCCTCGCAGGCGTGGCATACCGGCAACTGGTGGAGGGAGAGGAACTGGCGGCCGGCATCGGCCTGGCCTGGCGGGAAGAGCACGGCCATGCGGCCCTGCCCCTGCTGCGCCGGCTGGCGGCAGAGATGCTGCAGGAATGAAGCAAGGGGACGGCGCACGCGGACGGGCCAGACGCGCTACCATAGCGCCTTCCCCAATTTCAGCCACCACCACGACCATGACGTTTACCATCAGCGACGCCGCCTACGGCACCGATACCCCCGCCGCCAAGCAAGCCATGTATACGGACCTGCGCTCGCAACTGCAGGGCTTGCTGGCGGGCGAAAGCGATTTCATCGCCAATACGGCCAACTTCAGCTCGCTGGTCTTCAACACCATGCCTGGCCTCAACTGGGCCGGCTTTTATTTCCTCAAGGGTGAGGAACTGGTGCTGGGACCGTTCCAGGGCAAGCCCGCCTGCATCCGCATCAAGAAGGGCCGCGGCGTGTGCGGCACCACCGTGGTCGAAGGCAAGTCCATCGTCGTGCAGGATGTGCACGCGTTTCCTGGCCACATCGCCTGCGACGTCAATTCCCGCTCGGAACTGGTGGTGCCCGTGTTTGCGCACGGCCAGATCATCGGCGTGTTCGACCTCGACAGCCCCTTGACGGGCCGTTTCGACGATGTCGACGCGCAAGGCGTCGAATCGCTGGTGCGCGTGCTGGAAGCAACTATCGTTGCCGAATAATCAGTTGCCGGATTTGACGGCGATGAATTCGCCCTTGCCCACCGTCGCCAGGCACGTCGTGTAGCGGCTGTCGGCGCGGATGGCGTCGAGGAAGTCCGCCATGTCCGCGTAGTGCGAGCTGGCGTTGTCAACCACCAGCACGCCACCGGCGGCCAGCACGCGGTCCAGCTGCGGCCACCACTGCGCGTATTGCTGGCGCGCGGAATCGAGAAAGATGAAATCGTAGGCGCCATCGGCCGCGTCGCGCAGCACGTCGCCCGCGTCCGCCAGCAGCTGCCCGATCACGCCTTGCAATTGCGCGCGCGCAAAATTGGCATGCGCCATGTCGAACTTGTCCTGCGCCTTTTCCACCGTCACCACGCTGCCGCCGAGCGAGCGCGCCGCGCGCGCCAGCCACAGGGTCGAGTAGCCGTTCGAGGTGCCGATTTCCAGCAGCCGGCGCGCGCCGTGCGCGTGCACGAGCACGGCCAGCAATTCGCCCGTATCGCGCGTGATGTTGAGCATGCGGCTGGCACGCTCCGTGTGCGCCGCATCGTTGCTGCTACCGAATGCTTCGAGTTCGCTTAATAGGGTATCAAGGGTATCGATGCCGTGCATGCTGCCTCCTTGTTCAAAGCATCAGCATAGCAAAAAAACTAGGCCGTGGCACGGCGCAGGGGGCGCTTCAGATATTGCACCATCACCACGCCCAGCAGGGTCACGCCGCCGCCGATCACATCATAGCTGTGCAAGGTTTCACCGAGGAACAGCATGGCGATGAGGACGGTAAACACGGGCAGCAAGTTCATCAGAGTCGTGGCGCGGCTGGGTCCCAGCTTGGCCAGCCCATGCATCCACAAGAACGGCGCGATGACGGAGGCGGGGATGCCCGCAAACAGCACCAGCGGCAAGCCGGCGCCCGTGACGGGCGGCGCGGACTGGCTCAGGTAATACACGAACAGCACGGGCACGGCGCACCACACCTGGATCAGCAGCGAGTGCCAGTTATTCAGGGGAATCTTCCAGCGCTTGAGCAGCACGCCGTAGCCCGCATACGACAGGCAGGCCAGCAGCATCAGGCCATCGCCCACGGCCGCGCCATGGGCGATCAGCGCGGCCGGGTTGCCATGGCTGAGCAAGTAGCCGAGTCCCAGCAGCGACACCAGACCGCCAAACACGCCGCCCACGGTAGGCGCCTCACCCAGCAGCAGCACGGACAGGCCCACGGCCAGCAGCGGCATCAACGATGCCAGGATGCCCATGTTGGTGGCCGTCGTCGTCTGCGCGGCGATGTACGCGAGACACTGGTACATGACCATGCCCAACATGCCCAGCACAAACAATTTTCCCAGATACGGTTTCACCACGTCCCGCTGTTTCCACACGGGACGGGCAAATACCAGGGCCAGCAGCACGCCGGCCAGCAGCCAGCGGTAGAACGAGATGGCGGCCGGATCGATCACGCCCACGGCCATCTTGCTGACGATGGTATTGATGGCCCAGATCAGGACGGCGATCACGGGAAACAGATAATGCCTGGTGTGCATGCGGTACTCCATTATTCAGTGAGCGCCATTTTCGCACGGTCCGATTCCATGGATATAATGCATATCGGACAAACGATGCAAAGAACAGGACAATATGGCCAGCAACCAGCATTTCCCCGCCGTTTCCGACACCCTGCCCTATCCCGTGTACTTTCGCCTCGACGACTATCACGCGCACCAGCAGTTCGATTACCAGAGCCATCCGTGGGGCCAGCTCACGTATTGCTCCACGGGCGTGATGGAAATCATGGTGGCGGGCCAGCGCTACCTGTCGCCGCCCCAGTACGCCGTGTGGATACCGCCCGAGACCTTGCATGACGGCTATATCCGCCAGGACGTGACCTTTCACTCGGCCTACATCGACGCCAGCCTGTGCGCGCAGTTGCCGGCCCGGCCCTGCGCGCTGGTCCTGAGTCCCCTGCTCAAAGCCATACTCGGCGACTTTGCCGGACGGGGCGTCACCACGCCCGCCACCGAAGCCGACCGGCGCCTGGCGCAGGTGCTGGTCGACCAGCTGCAGCTGGCGCCCTGCAGCCGCAACTACCTGCCCGGCAGCGACGAACCCGTCATCGCGGCGCTGCTGGCCGCCCTGCAGGCGGACCCCGGCAGTAACCGCTCACTGGCCGAGTGGGCCGCGCAATTGCACGTAACGGAACGCACCCTGGCCCGGCGCTGCCAGCGCGAGCTGGGCATGCCGTTTGGCGAATGGCGCCAGCGCCAGCGTTTCCTGGCCGCCCTGCCCCTGCTGGAACGGGGAGACACCGTGCAGGCGATTGCGCTGGAACTGGGCTACAGCACGGCCTCCGCCTTCATCGCCATGTTCCGCCGCCAGAGCGGCGGCACGCCGGACCAGTTCCGCCGCGGCCTGCGCTGAAAAAGGGGCCGGGGGGTAGCCGCCTTGTCATATGGGGATGCTAAAATTCAAACATCTTTCCAGAGAGCAAAAGGATGCGCATGAATGCCAGCACTGAAACGGCCCGTGAAACCCCAGGCAGCGAGGATGCGCCTCCGGTAGCAGAGACGGCCGTGACGGCGCCAGCACCCATTCGCCTGGACAAGGAAGAGATCCCCACCGTACTGGGCAAGCTGCGCACCCTGGTGCAGGACAAGACGCGTTTCGAGCCGCACGACATCACGCCGATGGGCGAGGAAGACGTGCTGCAGGATTTTTCGCTGCAAGCCAATTACGCGCTGGAAGCGCGCTTCGAACAGCGCGTCATCAACGGCTACTTCGCGCCAGCGGGCAATGACTGCCGCTGCGGTTCCCATGAAGTGGGAGCGCTCGCTCACGCGCAGGAAAAGGAGCGGCTGCGCCGCGCGGCGGGCAAGCTCGACAATGCCTTGCGCCAACCGGGCCAGGCCTACAACGGCGTCGAGGCGGGCGTCTACCTGCCGCACGCCGTCAAGTACTGGCACCTGGACACCTGCGGCACCTGCCATGGGAAGGGCCGCATCGGCTGCCATACCTGCCACGGCGCGACGACGGAGACGTGCTGGAGCTGCCACGGCGGGCGCACCGTCAGCTGCAACGCCTACGGCTGCTACGGCAGCGGCAAGGTGTCGTGCTCGTATTGCAGCGGCAGCGGCACGGTGGCCGAGCAAGTCACCGACTACGTGACGGTGCAAGTGCCCACTACCACCTACAGCAACGGCAGCTCGCACACCAGCTACCACAGCGAAACGCGCACGCAGTACCGCACCGAATACCGCTCCTGCTACCATTGCAGCTACGGCAAGGTCAGCTGCACCACCTGCCACGGTTCCGGCAACGTCAATTGCGGCACGTGCCGCGCCAGCGGCCAGGTCACGTGCCGCACCTGCAGCGGTGCGGGCGACTTGCGCTGCAACCCCTGCGACGGTTCCGGCAAGGTGGGCAAGGCGGCGTGGGTCGACGTGCACGTGGCGCCCGGCTACAGCGTCAGCCTGCCCAAGCAGGCGCCCGACGACACGCGCCGCATCCGCGACAAGGAGAGCGTGCACTCACTGGCCGCCATCGCCAGCAGCCTGGCCCTGGCGAAAGTGAGCATTTACAATGAAGACGAGCCGCAGGAAGTCGACGTCCTGTATGCGGCCAGGCTGCGCATCGTGCGCCTGGACGCCGCGTGCAACGCAGAAAAACATCACCTGGTGGCGTATGGCACGGACTTGCGCTGGCTGACCCTGGACGACATCGTGGAAAAACTGCTGCGCGGCGACCTCAAGGCGCTCAGCGACGCGCTGGCCGGCAGCGCCGACGACGGCCTGTTCTCGGCCCACGTGCAAGGCTTGCTCACGCCGCTGCGCGACGTGGCCGCGTCGGAACTGAATGCGGACGTGATCGAGTCCGTCCTCAGCGGCGAAGCGGACCACGCGCACGTCGATGTCGTCTCCGCCGACTATGCCAACAATGTGCGCACCTGCGTGCTGGGCGCGCTGCGCCAGGTCTACACGCGGCTGGCCAAGCAATTCTGGTGGAAGAGCGCGCTGGCCGCCCTGGCCGCCGCCATCGCCACCTGGTTTTTTGCCGGACGCGGAGCCGCCGCCGTGGCCGGCCTGCTCGTCACGGGCGCCGGCTACTGGCTGTTCAACCGCAAGGTGAAGGCCGTGCTCAGCGAAGCGCTGGGCGGCGAGCGGCAGGCGCTGCGCGCCATGCAGATCGCCGGCAAGGGCCGCCGCAACCAGCTGGCGCAAGTGCTGATCCTCGCCCCCGCCAGCCTGGCCGTGCTGGCCGCCAGCTATGGCTTGCCCGCGCGCGTGCGCCCGGTTTCCGCGCCGCCGCAGGCGGCCATGGCGTCAGCGCCCGTGGCGCCCCATGCGCCGGCCGCCGTGCCGCCGGATGCCAGCACGCCGAAAGCCGTCAAGCTGTATGAAAATGGCGACAAGGTGCAGGCGCTGGCCATGCTGGAAAGCCTGGTCGGCAAGGGCGACGCCAGCGCGTATGGCCTGTATGGCTGGATGCTGCTGATGGGCGAAGGCCAGAACGGCCCCGCCACGGCGCCCACGGCGCAGCAGCGGCAGGCGCGCCAGGTGGCCGCCAAGCCCCTGGTCAACAAGGGCCTCGTGAAGGGCGACAGCTACGCGCTGGCGGCGAAGGGCGTGATGCTGGCCGAAGGCTGGCAAGAGCCGCGCAACATGGCGCGCGGCCTGGACCTGCTGAAACAGGCCGCGAACAAGGGCAATGCGCAAGCCATGCACTTATTGGGCCTGTACAACGTGCGCGGCTACCAGATGCCCGTCAACCACAAGGAAGCGCGCAAATGGTTCACCCTGGCCGCCGACAAGGGCAGCGCGGGCGACATCTACAACCTCGGACTGATGGACTGGGAAGGCGCGGGCTTGAAGCGCCCGGACCGCGCCAGCGCCATGCAGCGCTGGAAGATCGCCGCCGCCATGGGCGAGGAGCGCGCGATCAAGGCCGTCGCGCAGGGACAGCCTTAAGGAGCACCTGAGAAAAAGCCCACGGCGTTGTTACGTTGCCTGGCCGTACGTTCGTACTGCCTGCGGCAACGCGCCTAGCCCTGAGCATTTTTCAGGCGCTCCAGCAGAGCGGCGGCAAAAGTCGCCGCTTTTTGATGTCTACACCGCCGCCAGCGCCTGCAGCGCCATCGGATTCGGCGTCGGCTCGCCCACCTTCGTCAGCAGGTTGCGGTCCGTGTGGTGGAACGGTTCGTCCTTGCCGCGGATCAGCATGACCGTGTCCTCGTCATAGCCCCAGGTGCCGTCGGCGTGGATATCGACCTTGATCCGGTATTCGACGGTGGTGAACGCGTGTTCGAGGAAAGGGTTCGAGCAGATGCCGTAGGCCGTCGAATCACGCTTGGCCACCAGCTCGAAACTGGTGGCGTCGGCCGTCGCCGTGCCGGACGCCATGGCGATCTGGCCGCGCGGGATGGCCAGGGTCTGGATCACGGCGCCCGTGGCCGGCTCCCACAGCCAGTAGCCCACCTGTTCATGATACGTTTTGACCTGATCCGGCTTGGTGATGTGGATGTAGTAGCGCAAGCCGTAGAACAGCTGCGGGCCGTTGGTGACGGGATCGATCGGCTGCAGTTCGATGCGCTCGACAAACGCCTGCTTGCGCGGGCCGTCGGCTTTCGGCTTGACGTCCAGGCCCCGCGTGCCCGTCCAGATGCCGGCCATGCCGGTCAGGGGACCCAGGTTGTTCAGTGTGTGCACGTCGGCGGACGGCTCGGTGTAGATATCGTCGGGAAAATCGCTCATGCGGAAGTCTTCAAAATGGGGCAACAGTGCTTGCCCCTATTGTAAGACCTGGGCTGACGCCGGCAAAGCGCCGGCCGTCAGGGAAACTGCGTAATGTGGCGTTCGATGTACGCCAGCGCCGCCAGCGCCAGCGCGGGGCGCTGCGCCTCGAACACGGCTTCGTCGCGCGCCTGCAGCAGGTTGGCGCCGGCATCGGCCAGCTGCAGTTCGCCGGCGAGCAGCGCCGCCATCGCTTCCACATTCGCATGCAGCGCGCTGTCGAAGCCTTCCCAGTCCACGTAGGCCAGCCACTCGGCCAGGGTCACAGCGCAGGCGACGGGCGGCGCCAGGGCTGCGATGCGTTCGAGGCGCAGCACGCTGTCGCTGTGGATATCTTCATGCTGCAGCACGGCCAGCGCCACGTGCTGCAGCGCGTCTTCCGGGTCGCGCCCGTGCTTGATCAGCAGGCGCTGCGTGAGCGTGTAGCGCTCGACGTCGATGCTGCGCAAGGCGGCCGCCACCTCGTATGCGTGCAGCGCCAGGTGGCGCGCCGCGCATGCCGCATCCACGCCCGCTTTCGCGGCGACGATATCGGTGAGCTGCTGCCGGCGCGCCGCATCCATGGCTAGACCAGCGGGTCCGGCAAGCCGGTCAGGGTGAAGATTTCAAAGCCCGTTTCCGTCACGGCCAGCGAGTGTTCGAACTGCGCCGACAGCGAACGGTCTTTCGTCACCGTCGTCCATTTGTCCGGCAAGACCTTGACCTGGTAGCTGCCCACGTTGAGCATCGGTTCAATCGTAAAAATCATGCCCGGCTCCAGCACGATGCCCGTGCCCGCGCGGCCGTAGTGCAGCACCTGCGGCGTGTCGTGGAAGACCTGGCCCACGCCGTGGCCGCAGAAGTCGCGCACGGAGGAAAAGCCCTGCGCCTTGGCCACCGCCTCGATGGCGGCGCCCACGTCGCCCAGGGTGGCGCCCGGACGCACCGTGTGGATGCCGGCCATCATGGCGTCGTACGCCGTGTTGACGAGGCGGTTGGCCAGGATGGACACGGCGCCCACCTTGAAGGTGCGGCTGGTGTCGCCGAACCAGCCCTGGAACTTCGGCGTCACGTCGATGTTGAGGATGTCGCCCACCTTCAGGATCTTGGTCTCGGACGGGATGCCGTGCGTGACCACGTGATTGACGGAGATGCAGCTGGCGTGCTTGTAGCCGTGGTAATCGATGGTGCCGGGGATGGCGCCGGCGGCGCGCATGAATTCTTCGCACAGGGCGTCGAGCTTGGCCGTCGAGACGCCGGGTTTGACGAAGGGCGTGATGTAGTCGAGCGTGTCGGCGGCGATGCGGCCGGCCGCGCGCATGCCGATGAAACCTTCTTCGTCGTGCAGGGGGATTTTCTTGCCGTGTTCAAGCTGGGTGGAATAGCGCATGGTTTTCTTTTTGGTTAGTGTGATGTGGCGTGGGCAGCCCAGCCGCGCACGGCGTCGTGCGAGGCGCGCAGCATGGCGTCGACGCTGGCCGGTATCGGCCGCTCCTGGGTCAGGTAAGGCTTGACGACGGCCACGGGAGCGTCGATCAGCACGAATTTGAGCAGCATGTGATCGAGGTCCAGCTCCGTGGCGGCGGGCATGGCTTCGGCGCAGCGCACGAAGCAGGCATCGAGCGCCGCCTGCTCTTCTTCCACGGCAGCGGCCAGCTCCTCGCTGAGGCCACCGTTGAAATCGGGACTGTCCGCGCATTGCAGCAGGAAGCGCGCGTACACGGGCTTGCGCCGGCACCAGTCCAGCAAGCCGTGCACGCCGGCCCAGGTATCGCCGCCCAGCCAGCGGCTGGCCACTTCCTCGCGGAAGTCGCTTTTCACGCGCAGCCAGGCGCGCGCCAGGATGGCGTTGCGCGAGTCGAAGCGGTGATACACGGAGCCGATGGGTGCCCCCGCCTTGACGGCGATGGCGGCCATCGACACGGCGGCCACGCCGCACTGGGCGGCGATGGCGATCGCGCTGTCGATGAAGTTGTTTTCGTTGAATTTGGCTAGTCTGACCATTCAAATAGAATACAGATTCTATTTGAATCCGTCAAGCGCCCCGGCATGCCTCCTGGCGTGCGCAACAAGAGCCGACAGAAGAAGCGGCGCTGCCTTACAATGGTATGCACGAACCGCTACAAGGAGAATCCGCTTGCTTACGCCCCCCTTCATCGCCTCCTCCCGCTTCGACGATCCACGCCTGGCGCTGGAACAAGTGCAAGCCATCTACCGCAGCAGCATCGAACACTTGCGCGATGCGCTGCAGCGCTTTGTCGCCGGCGAAGACATGCACGAAAGAGTGCGCGCCTGCTATCCTTTCGTGCGCATCCAGACGGACACCGTGGCGCGCGCCGACTCGCCGCTGGCCTACGGCTTTGTCGCCGGCCCCGGCGTGTTCGAGACCACCCTGACGCGTCCCGACCTGTTTGGCGACTATTATCTCGACCAGTTCACCCTGCTGCTGAAAAACCATAACAGCGGCCAGAAGGTGCACCTGGAAGTGGGCGTGAGCGCCCAGCCCATTCCCGTGCATTTCTCGTTCGCCGAGCATGACCATATCGAAGGCAATATGGATGCGGGCCGCCGCCTGGCCATGCGCGACCTGTTCGACCTGCCCGACCTGTCGGCCATGGACGACGGCATCGCCAACGGCACGCACGAACCGGCGCACGGCGAAGCGCAGCCGCTGTCGCTGTTTACGGGACCACGCGTGGATTATTCGCTGCAGCGCCTGCGCCACTACAGCGGCACCTCGCCGCAGCACTTCCAGAACTTCGTCCTGTTCACCAATTATCAGTTTTATATCGACGAATTCATCCGCCTGGGCCACGCCATGATGGACCGTGCGCCCGACGCGCAAGCGCCATCGGACGACGACGGCTACGTGGCTTTCGTCGAACCGGGCAACGTCGTCACGCGCAGGGTCGGCCAGACGGTTGAAAGCGAGGATGCGCTGGGCGCCGCGCCGCCGCGCCTGCCGCAGATGCCCGCGTATCACCTGCTGCGCGCGGACGGCAGCGGCATCACCATGGTCAATATCGGCGTGGGCCCCGCCAACGCGAAGACCATCACCGACCATATCGCCGTGCTGCGTCCGCACGCCTGGCTGATGCTGGGCCACTGCGCGGGCTTGCGCACCACGCAAAGCCTGGGCGACTACGTGCTGGCGCACGCGTATGTGCGCGAAGACCATGTGCTCGACGAAGACTTGCCGCTGTGGGTGCCGATCCCGCCGCTGGCGGAAATCCAGCAGGCGCTGCAGACGGCCGTGGCGGAAATCACCCAGCTGACGGGGCATGATCTGAAACACATCATGCGCACGGGGACCGTGGCCAGCACGGACAACCGCAACTGGGAGCTGCTGCCGCAGCGCACGCCCGAACGCCGCTTCAGCCAGAGCCGCGCCATCGCGCTGGACATGGAAAGCGCGACGATCGCCGCCAACGGCTTCCGCTTCCGCGTCCCCTACGGCACCCTGCTGTGCGTGAGCGACAAGCCCCTGCACGGCGAAATCAAGCTGCCCGGCATGGCCAACCACTTTTACCGCGAACGGGTCGACCAGCATTTGCGCATCGGCATCCGCGCCGTGGAACTGCTGCGCCGCCAGGGCGTGGACCGATTGCACAGCCGGAAATTGCGCAGCTTTGCCGAAGTGGCGTTCCAGTAATACCCCTCATGCGCCACGCCAGCCGCCCTTGCCGGGCGGCTTTTTTTTGCCCGAAGCCCCGCCCCGGCAACGCCGTTCGCGCCACCGTATCGGACGTCCGCATCGTCACAAAAAAACAACAGCTGTCTAGACAGGCGCCTCGCCAACACCAAACTTTCAACGACATTTTTTCCAATTGGCAAATTTAATTTATTTAACAATTGGAATTTAATACTTTCCTGCTCATCGCAAATAAAATTCATCCGCTTCCATTCTGGGCGCTGCCATGCACAGGCACAAATCCCCGGCAGTTCTTGACAGGAAAGATCAAAAAATGGTCTGATGAATTGCAAATTTAATCTATTAAATTTGTAAACATGATAATTTTGAAAATAATTTCAAATAGCTAAATAAAACCCTAAGGAAACTAAAGTTTCCTAGTTGGAGGACAGACAATGATTGAAAAGAAATTAAGCAAATCCTTGCGCATGATGTTCGCAGGCACCTTGATGATGGGCGCCGGTTTCATGCACCAGGCAGCCCAGGCGCAGGAAGCCAAGGCTGGCGAGGAGAAGCTGCAACGCGTGGTCGTGACCGGCTCCGCCATCAAGCGCGTGGATGCCGAGACCGCCGCGCCAGTGGAAATCTATAGCAAGAAAGACATCGAGCGCACGGGCGCTACCAGCGTCGCGGAACTGGTGCGCAACCTGGCCTCCATCGACATCAACGACCAGGGCGAACTGAGCGCCAGCTCCCCATCGGGCTCCGGCACCACCAACATCAAGATGCGCGGCTTGAGCGAACGCAACGTGCTGATCCTGTTGAACGGCCGCCGCCTGCCGACCAATGCGCTGGCTGACGGTTCGGGCGCGGGTGCCGCAGTCGACGTCAACGCCATCCCGCTGAGCGCGCTGGAACGCATTGAAATCCTGAAGGACGGCGGTTCGGCCATTTACGGCGCCGATGCGGTGGCCGGCGTAATGAACTTCATCACCAAAAAGAATTACCAGGGCCTGGAAGCGAAAACCAGCTACGGCCAGAGCTCGCGCTCGGACGCCAAGGAAAAGACCGCCAACCTCGTGTACGGTTTTGGCGACTATGACACCCAGGGCTTCAACGTGCTGGCCACGGTCGACGTGTTCAAGCGCGATCCCATCTACCGCAAGGACCGCGACCTGACCAGTTCGGCCGACTTCCGCCGCTTTGGCGGCCCCGATGGCCGCAGCGGCTACCATCCTAGTGGCAATATCGCCGGCGGCGGCACCCTGGTGCCATGCCCACCGGGCGATCTGAGCGCCGGCTCCTGCCGTTTCGACGTCAACAAGACCTTGCTGACCTCGACCAACGGCGCCGACCGCACCAGCGGCATGCTGATCGGCAGCCTGAAGATCAGCGACAGCATCCGCGCGTTTGCGGAATTTACGTATTCCGAGAGCAAGGATGACTTCGAGTCCCAGGCCGCACCGGGCAACTTCCAGGTCAACGGCAAGACTGTTGCCGGCCGCTTCATGCAAATGGGTCCGCGCAAGACCAACCGCAAGGGCACGATGACCCAGTTCTCGACGGGCCTGGAAGGCACGACGCGCGGCATCGACTGGGATGTGGCCATCGGCAAGGGCGTGAGCAAGGCCACCAACCGCGATTCGAACTACGCGCACTACGACCTGTTCAACGAAGCAATCGCCAATGGCTCGATCGACCCGACCCGTACCGACAACTCGCAGGCAGCCGTCGACAAGATCCGCCTGACGCCTACGCGCGCCGGCAAGTCGGAACTGACCTTCTTCAATGCCAAGGCTTCCGCGCCGATCATGGACCTGGCAGGCGGCGCGATGGCTTACGCCGTCGGCGTGTCGTACAACAAGGAAACGCTGAGCGACCAGCCCGACCAGAACCAGATCGATGGCGTGGTCTTCGGCAGCATCCAGCAGGCTGCCGTCAAGGCAGACCGCAATTCCAAGGGCATCTTCGGCGAACTGTCGATTCCATTCCTGAAAGACGTCGAAGCGCAAGTGGCCCTGCGCTATGACGACATCTCGAATGTCGGCAGCAAGACCAGCCCGAAACTGGCCTTGCGCTACCAGCCGCTGAACAACCTGATGTTCCGCGGCTCGTATGCGGGCAGCTACCTGGCGCCATCGCTGAAACAGATGTTCGGCGGCGTCGATGCGGGCGCCTACACGACGAACGACAAGCAAGTCTGCGATGCCTTCCCTTCGATCGCGGGCAACTGCACCAACTTCTCCTACTACCAGGTCTCCGGCTCCAACAAGGACTTGAAACCGGAAACGGGCAAGACCTACAACCTGGGCATGGTGTTCTCGCCAGTGAACTCGCTGACGGTCAGCATCGATTACTTCAAGATCGACAAGAAGAACGAAATCGGCACCCTGTCGGAACTGAAGGCCATCGAGCGCGGCAATGTCGAAATCAAGAATGGCGACGCCCGCATCCTGCTGAACAACCAGAACCTGGCCACCACCGAAGTGCGCGGTTTCGATACGGACCTGCGCTACACTTCGCCGCAAACCATGTTCGGCAAGTTCACGATCCGCAATGCATCCACCATCTACACCCGCATGGAAACGCAGGATACGGAAACCGATCCGGTGCAAAGCACGCTCAAGACGTTCATGAATCCGAAGTACCGCAACACGTTCACGGCCAGCCTGGAAAAAGACAATATGTCCGGCTCCCTGGTCGTCCGCACGACGGGCGACATGATCGACTCGGACTTGCGCCGCGACGAAATCAAGCCTGGCACCCGCACCATTCCTTCGCACACCGAAGTGGATCTGACGGGCCAGTACGTGGCGATGAAAAACCTGACCTTCACGGCCGGCATCAAGAACCTGTTCGACAGAATGCCGCCGTTTAGCATCATGGGCGCGGGCAACCAGTACGGCACCCTGGGCTTTGCCCAGCTGTACAACGTGCGCGGCCGCTACTTCTACATCGGCGCAGGCTACAAGTTCATGTAATCTCACGCAATTGCCGACAGCCTGAAACGGGCTGCCGGCACTGCCCTCGAAAGCCGCATTCTTATGCGGCTTTTTTCATGTCCGGCAGGCGAAAAAAAAGCCGCTGCAGGCAGCGGCTTTCGGGCATGTCCGACGCCTACAGGAAGCGGTCGAGTATCTTGCGCGTCGTCTTGTCGATATTGAACATGTCGCGGATCAGGAAGTGAATGCCGTGGTTGTCGGCGATCAAGAGTGACGCGGCGCCGATGCGGCGGATGTCTTCCTCGCCCTTGAGCACGAACTGCGTCTCGCCCCGGTCCGTGTCGACGTACCACGTGCATGGCGTGGCGAAGCTGGAAACGCTTTTCACGCGCGCGATTTCGGGCATGAATTCGCGCCCTTCCAGCTCTTCCTGCAGCAGGCTGCGCGCCGGCTCCGGCAAGGCGTCGACGTGGTCGATCCACGCCACTTCCTTGCCATTGCCCAGCACCAGCGAAATGCCTTCGTCGGGCGACTGGATGGGAAAGGCGCGCACGGGCGCCACGCCTTCAAAGACCTGGCCGTCCGCGTCCGTCATCACCAGCTTGCCGAAGGTATCGCGGTGTAATGTAAAAGTTGTACTGGCCATGCTTATTCCTTGTCATCCAGGGCGAGTTCGTTATTGCGCGCCTGTGCTTCATAGAGGCGGAAATAGGCGCCCTCTTTCGCCATCAGCTCATCGTGGCTGCCCACTTCGACGACCTGGCCCCGGTCCAGCACCACCAGGCGGTCGGCCCGGTGCAGTGTCGACAGGCGGTGCGCGATGGCGATCGTCGTGCGGCCCTGCACCAGGTTGTCCAGCGCCTTCTGGATCTCTTTTTCCGTTTCCGAGTCCACCGACGATGTCGCTTCATCCATGATCAGGATGCGCGGATCGATCAGCAGCGCGCGGGCGATCGAGATGCGCTGGCGTTCGCCGCCGGACAAGCCCTGGCCCCGTTCGCCCACCATCGAGTCGTAGCCTTGCGGCAGGCGCAGGATGAATTCATGCGCATGCGCGGCGCGCGCGGCGGCGATGATTTCCTGGCGCGTCGCGTTCGGCTTGCCGTAGGCGATATTTTCCGCGATGGTGCCGAAGAACAGGAACGGCTCCTGCAGCACCAGGCCGATGTTGCGGCGGTAGTCGGAGACGGCAAACGAGCGGATGTCCACGCCGTCGAGCAAAATGGCGCCTTCCGACACGTCATAGAAACGGCAGATCAGGTTGACCAGCGTGCTCTTGCCCGAACCGCTGTGTCCCACCAGGCCGATCATCTCGCCCGCCTTGATGTTCAGGGTGATGCCGCGGTTGACGGCCCGGTTGCCGTAGCGGAAGCCGACTTCGCGCAAGTCGATGCGTCCTTCGATTTTGTCCAGCTTGACCGGTTGCGCCGGTTCCGGCACGCTCGACACGTGATCGAGGATGTCGAAGATGCGCTTGGCGGCGGACGCCGATTTCTGCGTCACGGAGACGATGCGGCTCATCGAGTCGAGGCGGCCATAGAAGCGCGTGCTGTAGGCGATGAAGGCGGTCAGCACGCCGACGGTGATTTCGCCGCGCGACAGCTGCCAGATGCCGAAGCACCAGATGACCAGCAAGCCCATCTCCGTCAGGAACGAGACGGTGGGCGAAAACAGCGACCAGACCTTGTTCAACTTGTCGTTGACGGCCAGGTTGTGCGCGTTGGCGTCGCGGAAGCGGGCCGCTTCGCGTTTTTCCTGCGCAAACGCCTTCACCACGCGGATGCCGGGGATGGTATCGGCCAGCACGTTGGTCACTTCGCTCCACACGCGGTCGATCTTTTCAAAGCCCGTGCGCAAACGGTCGCGCACCAGGTGGATCATCCAGGCGATGAAGGGCAGCGGCGCCAGGGTCATGATGGCCAGCCACGGATTCATCGACCACAGGATGACGCCCGTCATGATAATCATCAGCACGTCGGACGCGAAATCGAGCAAATGCAGCGAAAGGAAGACGCAGATGCGGTCGCTGCCGCTGCCGATGCGCGCCATCAGGTCGCCCGTGCGCTTGCCGCCAAAGAATTCCAGCGACAGTTTCATCAGGTGTTCATACGTGGCCGAGCGCAGGTCGGCGCCCATGCGTTCGGACACGAGGGCCAGCACATAGGTCTTGCCCCAGCCCAGCAGCCAGGCCAGCAGGGCCGACCCCAGCAAGCCGCTCATGTAGTACACCACCAGCCACGGGTCGATATGCTTGCCGTTCTGATACGGGATCAGCACATTGTCCATCAGCGGCGCCGTCAGGTACGGGGGAATCATGTGCGCGGCAGTGCTCAGCAGCATCAGCAGGAAGCCCAGGGCCAGCTGGCCGCGGTAGGGGTGGGCGAAGCGCCACAGGCGGAACAGGGTCCAGGTCGACGGCGGCGTGTGCAGCACCTTGGCGCAGATCGGGCATTCTTCCTGCTCCGGCTCCAGCGGGGCCTTGCAGCTGGGACACACTTCCTGCTCCGCTTCCAGCACGGGCTGGCCCGTCAGGTGGCTGTCGAGGCGTTCGACGAATTGCTCGAGCACGCGGATCGCGTGCAGGTTCTGGCCCAAGGTAAAACGCCACGAGGCCAGGCGGCCGTGGTCGTCGAACAGTTCCAGGTGGCCCACGCCCGCGTGGTCGTGGTGCGTGAGGCGCAGTCCAGGGCGGAAAGACCAGCTTTTCCAGGCCGTATCGCCCGGGGAACGGGCCAGCAAACGCTTCTCGGTGACAACTATTATGCCTTTTGTGAAACGTAATCGCGCATCGAGGTCAACCTCAACGCTACTTAAAACGTTCTCCCCTGGAGAAAGGTTGCTCTCCACCTCCGCCAGCCAGTGTTCCGGCAGCGAGGTGAGGGGAATAGTTGTTGCAGGAACACTCAGTTCAGTTGTCATCGTAAAGCATACTCCGGCTCGAGGCCAAGCCCTTCAGGGCGGGATTTGGGGGATGGGGCAGACGCCCGATCAATGTTTGTGGACTGCGCGATGCGAGGTAGATGCACCAGTGGCAATTTCCTGTATTGTATCGAATGGATGCCTGCCGGTAAGGAATGATGGCCAAACGGCGCAAAAAATAAGCGTCCGTTGCAGCAAGTGCCAGGCAGGCGCGGCGCTTTTGCAACGGGGCGCCGGTACATGGGCAAGTATACAACAGCTCGCTGTTGCACAAATGCTCCAGCTTTAAGCAGAGTCGGTATCTTTATAACAAGTAAGGCAACAATTAGTAACAATTAGAATGACAACACCAGCAGAATACGAGAAGCAAACGCGACAAGAGACCGCTAAAAGTGGCACACTGCGCATACCCGGGATAAAGAACCAAGCACGAGCCTGAAAAGACTCTGTAGAGCCAACATAAAGTATCTGGCGCCCAGACGCCTGGCTTGTTATCAAGAAACCACTTACATGATCAAGAAGAAGAACATCGAATTTGCCCGCGTCACCCACTTGCGCGGCCCCAACATCTGGACTTACCGCCCGGTGATTGAAGCCTGGGTCGACATCGGCGAACTGGAAGATTACCCATCGAACACCCTGCCCGGCCTGTATGAGCGCCTGGTGGCGTGGCTGCCCGGCATGATCGAGCACCGCTGCGGCGTAGGCGAACGGGGCGGCTTTTTCGAGCGCCTGCGCGAAGGCACGTGGTCGGCCCACATCCTCGAGCACGTGGTGCTGGAACTGCAAAACCTGGCAGGCATGCGCACGGGCTTCGGCCAGACGCGCTCGACCAGCCAGCGCGGCGTCTACAAGATGGCCTTCCGCACGCGGGAAGAACAGGTCGGCCGCGCCGCCCTGGCCGCCGCGCGCGAACTGCTGATGGCCGCCATCAACGATGAAGCCTACGACCTGGAAGCGGCCCTGGCGCCCCTGCGCGACATGGTCGATTCGCGCTGCCTGGGCCCGAGCACGGCCAGCATCGTCGATGCCGCCACCGAGCGCCGCATCCCGTCGCTGCGCCTAAACGACGGCAACCTGGTGCAACTGGGCCACGGCGCCGCGCAGCGCCGCATCTGGACGGCCGAAACGGACCGCACCAGCGCGATTGCCGAAGGCATCGCCAGCGACAAGGACCTGACCAAGTTCCTGCTCAAGTCGTGCGGCGTGCGCGTCCCCGAGGGCAGCCTGGTGCGCAGCGCCGAAGCGGCCTGGGAAGAAGCGCAGGACATCGGCGTGCCCGTCGTCGTCAAGCCGTATGACGGCAACCATGGCCGCGGCGTATCGCTGAACCTGATGACGGAAAGCGACGTCAAGGCAGCCTACGAACTGGCCGCGCGCAAAGGCGACAGCTCGGCCGTGCTGGTGGAAAGCTTCATCACGGGCGACGAGCACCGCCTGCTCGTGGTCGGCAACAAGCTGATCGCGGCCGCCAAGGGCGAATCGCTGTGGGTCGACGGCGACGGCGTCTCCACCGTGCTGGAACTGGTCAACACGCAGATCAATACGGACCCGCGCCGCGGCGAAGGCGAAGACTTCCCGCTGGGCACCGTCAAGCCGCATGAATCGGGCGAGATCGTGCTCGAACTGCAGCGCCAGGGCATGACCGCCTTGTCCGTGCCGCAGGCGGGCCAGAAAGTGCTGATCCAGCCGAACGGCAACGTGGCCATCGACGTCACGGACGACGTGCATCCATCCGTCGTGCATGCGGCCCTGCTGGCCGCCAGGGTCGTTGGCCTCGATATCGCCGGCATCGACCTGGTGACGAAGGATATTACCCGTCCGCTGGAAGAGCAGCGCGGCGCCATCATCGAAGTCAATGCCAGCCCCGGCCTGCTGGCGCACATCAAGCCGGGCGTAGGCCAGCCCCGTCCCGTGGGCGCGGCCATCGTCGACCACCTGTTCGCGCCCGAGGAAACGGGCCGCATTCCGCTGATCGGCGTGACGGGCACGCGCGGCGCCAGCCTGATCGTGCGCATGCTGTGCAAGCTGCTCAATTTGTCGGGCCTGCACACGGGCGCCGTCTGCAGCGAAGGCATGTATCTGGACCAGCGCCGCGTCGTCAGCAGCGATTGCGTGAACTGGGATGCGGGCCAGCGCCTGCTGCTCAACCGCACCGTGCAGACGGCCCTGTTCGAGAGTAATCCGCGCATGATCCTGGCCGAAGGCCTGGCCTACGACAAATGCCAGATCGGCGTCGTCACGGACATGGGCAGCCTCGATAGCGTCAAGGATTTCGACGTGCTGGACGAAGCGGGCCTGTACAAGGCCGTGCGCAGCCAGGTCGACGTAGTGGTGCCGACGGGCGTGGCCGTGCTGAACGCCGCCAACGCGCACGTGCTGGAACTGGCCGAGCTGTGCGACGGCAGCGTGACGCTGTACGCGCAGGATGGCAGCCTGGCCGCCATCGCGGAACAGCTGTCGAAAGGCCAGCGCGCCGTATTCGTGCGCGGCAACCACATCGTGCTGGCCGAAGGCGGCATCGAAACGGTCCTGCTGTGCCTGGACCTGCTGAAACCGGCCACGGCCGGCAATGTCGACAGCGTGCTGGCCGTGGCGGCCGCCGCCTGGGCCCTGAACCTGCCCGTCGATCTGATTTGCGCCGGCCTGCGCACCTTCGACGCGGCCCCTGGCTGCATCGGGAACTGAAAACCAGAGACGTCAAACCAGACCTACTGCGCGTCGCGATTTGCGGCCTCCGATGCTCACTGTGCATCCGCACAGCTCCGCTTCTCGGCCACAAATCCCATCCGCTCGCTACGGTTTAATTTGACGTAAAAGCCCGGCTTCGGCCGGGCCCACAAGAACACAACAGGATTACGGTTTAATTATGGAAGTATCTCGCGTACGGGCCTTGCGGGGCCCTAACCTCTGGAGCCACGACACCGCCGTGGAAGCCATTGTTTCCTGCACCACGCAGGAACTCGACATCGCCCAACTGCCCGGCTTCGAAGCCCGCCTGCGCGCGCTCTTCCCGCAACTGAGCCCGCTGCAACCGCTGGGCAACTACAACGCGGCGCCGATGGCGCAGGTGCTGGAACTGGCGGCGCTGGGCCTGCAGGCGCAAGCCGGCTGCCCCGTCACCTTCAGCCGCACCACGCCGACCCTGGAAACGGGCATCTTCCAGGTCGTCGTCGAATACTCGGAAGAAGCCGTGGGCCGCCTGGCCCTGGAACTGGCGCAGCAGCTGTGCCGCGCCGCGCTGGACGATGCGCCGTTCGACCTGGCCGGCGCCCTGCACCAGTTGCAGGAACTCGATGAAGACGTGCGCCTCGGTCCGTCGACGGGCGCCATCGTCAACGCCGCCGTGGCCCGCAACATCCCGTTCCGCCGCCTGACCGAAGGCAGCCTGGTGACGTTCGGCTGGGGCAGCAAGCAGCGCAAGATCCAGGCCGCCGAAATGGACGGCACCAGCGCCATTGCCGAAGCCATCGCGCAAGACAAGGAACTGACGAAGAAACTGCTCGATTCGGCCGGCGTGCCCGTGCCGCAAGGCCGCGTCGCCATCGATGTGGACGACGCCTGGGCCGCCGCCTGCGAGATCGGCCTGCCCGTCGTCGTCAAGCCGAAGGACGGCAACCAGGGCAAGGGCGTCACCGTCAATGTCACCACGCGCGAACAGCTGACGGCCGGCTTCATCGCGGCGCAGGAATTCCGCGACGATATCCTCGTCGAACGCTACCTGCCTGGCCACGATTTCCGCCTGCTCGTCATCGGCAACAAGATGGTGGCAGCGGCCCGCCGCGACCCGCCGCAAGTGGTGGGCGACGGCCAGCACACGGTGCGCGAACTGGTCGACCAGGTCAACCTGGACCCGCGCCGCGGCAGCGGCCACGCCACCTCGCTGACGAAGATCCGCTTCGACGACATCGCCCTGGCCAGCCTGGCCAAGCAGGGCTACGTGGCCGAATCCGTGCCGCCCGTGGGCCAGCGCGTGATCTTGCGCAATAACGCCAACCTGTCGACGGGCGGCTCGGCCACCGACGTCACCGTCGACGTGCACCCGGAAGTGGCGGCGCGCGCCGTCGCTGCCGCGCACATGGTGGGCCTGGACATCTGCGGCGTGGACGTGGTGTCCGACAGCATCCTGAAACCGCTGGAAGAACAGAACGCCGGCATCGTGGAAGTGAACGCCGCGCCGGGCCTGCGCATGCACCTGGCGCCGTCGTTCGGCAAGCCCCGTCCCGTGGGCGAAGCCATCATCGCCGCCATGTTCGCCGAAGGCGACGATGGCCGCATTCCCGTCGTCGCCGTCACGGGCACGAACGGCAAGACCACCACCGTGCGCCTGATCGCCCACCTGCTGACGGCTTCCGGCCTGCGCACGGGCATGACGAATACGGATGGCGTGTACATCGAAGGTCGCCAGATCGACAGCGGCGACTGCAGCGGCCCGCGCAGCGCGCGCAACGTGCTGCTGCACCCCGACGTCGACGCGGCCGTGTTCGAGACGGCGCGCGGCGGCATGCTGCGCGAAGGCCTGGCCTTCGACCGCTGCCAGGTCGCCGTGGTGACCAACATCGGCGCGGGCGACCACCTGGGCCTGAACTACATCACCACCGTGGAAGACCTGGCGGTACTGAAACGCGTGATCGTGCAGAACGTGGCCGACAGCGGCGTGGCCGTGCTGAACGCCACCGACCCCGCCGTCGCGCGCATGGCCAAGAATTGCAGCGGCACGGTGACCTTCTTCGCTGCCGACAAGACGCATCCCGTGATGGCCACGCACCGCGCCCAGGGCAACCGCGTCGTGTACGTGGAAGACGGCAAGCTGGTCGCGGCGCAGGGCGCGGAACGCCACGAAATCGCCCTGTCGCAGGTGCCGATCACGCGCAACGGCACCATCGGCTTCCAGGTCGACAACGTCATGGCTTCGCTGGCCGCCGCCTGGGCCGTGGGCCTGGACTGGAAAACCATCGCGCTGGGCCTGAAAACCTTTGCCAATGAAGCCGACAATGCGCCGGGCCGCTTCAACGTCTTCGATTACAAAGGCGCCACGCTGATCGCCGACTACGGCCACAATCCGGACGCCATCCTGGCGCTGGTGCAGGCCGTGGAAAGCATGCCGGCCAAGCGCCGTTCGGTGGTCATCAGCGGCGCCGGCGACCGCCGCGACGAAGACATCCGCCAACAGACGGAAATCCTCGGCGCCGCGTTCGACGACGTGCTGCTGTACCAGGACCAGTGCCAGCGCGGCCGCGCGGACGGCGAAGTCGTGGCGCTGCTGCGCCAGGGCCTGGACGGCGCCAAGCGCACCAGCCATATCGATGAGATCAACGGCGAATTCGTCGCCATCGACAAGGCCCTGGCGCGCCTGAACGACGGCGACCTGTGCCTGATCCTGATCGACCAGGTGGAAGAAGCGCTGGCGCACATCGCCAAGCGCGTCGCCGAAGCCTGAGCGTCGTAGCATTGCGCACAAGGGCGGCCTGCGGGCCGCCCTTTTTATTGGCGTGCGCCGGGACCAATCGCGCACCCGCATGGTGCAAGCACTGCCGATATCCACCTTGCAAGCTTGTAAATTCGGGCATGGAAATTGCTCATAAGAAAACACAAACTTGGCTGACGAGAAGGTGGTGCACGCATGGTGGGCAGAATCTCGCGCATGATCGGAAAATTGACGGTAGGGCGCAAACTGGCGCTGATCTATCTGCTCGATCTTTCTGCCGTGATCTTCATTTCCGGCATCCTCATCAACGAAAAATACATCGCCATCGATTTCTCGCGCAAGGAGATGGCGGGCAACGACTACATCGCCGCGATCCGCGACGCGCTGCTGCCCCTGACGCGCGAACACGCCGATGCGGCCAGGTCAGCCAGGTCGGCCGCCGCCATCGAACAGGCCGAGCGCCAGTTCGGCACGGGCATGCGCAGCGCGGAATTGAGCGGGGAATTTGCCGCCCTGCTGCGCCAGGCCGGCGGCACGCCCGCCGCACACGGCGGCATGGCGCCCTCGCCCGCCTTTGTGGCGGGACGCGAACTGCTCACGCGCGTGGGCAACCAGTCCAACCTGATCCTCGACCCGGACCTGGACAGCTACTACACCATGTCGCTGGTGATCCTGCGCTTTCCCGAACTGCTGGAAGTGATCAACAGCACGCGCGGCCTGGCGCTGCAGCTGGCGACGGCCGAAGGCGCGCAGCGCCAGCGCCTGCAGACCCAGTTCCTGATCCTGGAAGGCCGCATGGACGCCACCATGGGCGGCATCGGCAGCGACTACACGGAAGCGTTCGCGGCCAGCACACCGCTGCTGCGCCAGCACCTGGACGGCTCGCGCGCGGCCCTGCAGCAAGCCGTGGCGCAGTTTCGCGCCAGCGCGCGTTGGCCGCCGCGTGGCGGATCAGTTGCCGTGCCGCTTCGATCTGCGTGGCCATGTC
>NZ_WFLI01000030.1 GCF_009208555.1 Janthinobacterium violaceinigrum
CCCCCGCCGGCGCCTGCCGCGGCGATGGCGCAGCCCATGCAGGCCGAATCGAGCCTGCAGCGCCAGGCGCCCGCGCAACGGGCGCTGGCCATGCCCGCGCCCGTTGCGGCACGTACCGTCTCGCTGCCACCGCCGGCAAAACTGGATGCCTCCGTGTGGCTGGTGAAGATCGATGCCTTGCTCAAGGCAGGCGAAGGTGCGCTGGCGCAGGAGGAATGGGCCGCGTTCAGGCAGGCGTATCCCGATTATCCGGTGGCCGTGGAGTTGCGCCAGCGGCTGGAAAAAATCCAGAAATAGCGCAGGCTACACGATCCCCTTCCTGCGCTCCCACACGGCGCTGCCCACGAAAATGGCGGCGCACACCCACATCACGGCCGGCAAGGCATTCACGCCCACGGACTGCATCAGCACGCCCGTCAGCAGGGGACCGCCGCCGCTGGTGATGCCCCAGGTGGCATTGACGATGGCGCTGGCGCTGGTCAGCGACAGGCCCGTAAACCGCTCGCCGCAGGCCACCAGCGCCAGCATGTAGATGCCGCCCGCCGCCGCGCCCAGCAGCAACAGCAAGGTCCACCACAGCCACGGCGTGCCGACGGCGAACGGCAGCAGCGGCAGCAGCAGGCAGACGGCCACGCCGCAGCCGGCATGGACCCTGGCGCGGCCGAAGCGGTCGGCCATCCAGCCCAGCGCAAACTGCAGGCCCGTGTCGCCCACCAGCACCACGGTGGCCGACAGCAGGGCCAGGTCCGTGCCGATGCCGTGCTCCATCGCATACAGGGGCAGCAAGCTCAATGCCAGGGTATCGAACAGGGCGAAGAAGGCGGCGCCCAGCACGATCATCGGCATGCGCGGCAGGATCAAGGTCCACTTCACGCCATGCTCTTCCGGCTCCCTTTCCGGGCCGCTGTTCGAGATCAGCATCAGGCCCGGCACGGCCAGCAGGAACAGCAGGCCGCAGGCGGCGAAGCTCCAGCTGATCTTGTCGTTGAACAGGGCCACGAGGGCAGGGCCGATCAGCTGGAAAAACGTAAAGCTGGTGGTGTACATGGCCACCACGCGGCCCCGCGAATTGTCGGGCGCCAGGCGGTTGACCCACGCCTCGCCGATGGTAAACAGCACGCCCATGGCGCCGCCGAACAGGAAACGCAGCACGCTCCACGCCAGCAGGTGGTCGGTGAACTGCATGGCGACCGTCGCCAGCGACGCTACCCAGACGGCGCCCAGCATGGTGGCGCGCGCGCCGAAGCGCCCCACCCAGCCCGAGACGAACGGCGATGCGGCCAGGATGCCCAGGGCGCTGACGGCCGTGATCATGCCGATGATGTCCGTGCCCACGCCGCGCTGGTGCAGGGTCAGTGCGGTGAGCGGCATGGTGGCGCCCAGGCCCAGGCCCACCACACCGATGCTGACCACGAGGGCAGAGAAGTCGCGCCATGGCATGTGCTTCATGCTGGCCTCCGCATGGGAGAAAACAGGGTCTGGAGGGCGTGGAAGTGGTGTGGATGCATGTGAAAAAGGGCGACTTTGCCTGCGGTGCTGGTGTTTGGCGCCGGACGGGCATATGATGATTTTAATAAAGGCAATACTGCAAAGCCGTAGTGTAGGCGATGTGTGCCACCGCTGGCCACGCCCATCGGTGTGGCCGCTGCCTGCGGCTCTGCTGTACAGTGAAGCGAGCGGCAGCGCCGTCATGCGCTGTCATTGGATCGTCACGCCAGCGAGGTAGCACTCTATGCGCCGTCCCATCGTTCTCGTCCCCGCCTGCCAGCGCCAGCTCGGCAGCCACGTCTGGCACATGGCGCAGGACAAATACCTGCACGCCGTGCTGCACGGCGCCGGCTGCATGCCGCTGCTGCTGCCCGCTTTTGGAGTGGAGGCGGACCTGGAAGCGGCGCTGCATATCGCCGACGGTGTCATGCTGACCGGTTCCGCCTCGAACGTCGATGCGCGCCTGTATGGCGAAGACATCCTGCACCCCGACCTGCCGCAAGACCCCGCGCGCGACGCCACCACCTTGCCCCTGATCCGCGCCGCGCTGGCGCGCCAGCTGCCCTTGCTGGCCATCTGCCGCGGCTTCCAGGAAGTCAACGTGGCGCTGGGCGGCAGCCTGCACCAGGCCGTGCACGCGGTGCCGGGCATGCAGGACCACCGCGAAAACGTGCTCGATCCCTTGGCGCGCCAGTACGCGCCCGCGCACCGCATCAAGCTGATGCCCGAAGGCCTGCTGTCACGGCTGCTGGGCGGCGAGAGCGAAATGCTGGTCAATTCCCTGCATGGCCAGGGCATTGCCCGGCTGGCCGACGGCTTGCTGGTGGAAGCCCTGGCCGACGACGGCCTGGTGGAAGCCTATACGGTGGCCAGCGCCGCCGGTTTTACCCTGGCCGTGCAATGGCATCCGGAATGGCAGGTGGAAGACAACCCGCAGTCGATGCGCCTGTTCGATGCCTTCGGCCAGGCATGCCGCGATTACCGGGAGCAGCAGCACAGGAAGACAGGATGACAGGCGCGCCGCACGCAGTACGCGGCGTTTGATCAAGACCAGCGAGAGGGAAGCATGGCAATACGCGAAAATTTCACTTATACGGACATGGATTTGTGGCTCAATGAAAAGCGCGTCACGGAAATCGAATGCCTGGTGCCCGACCTGACAGGCGTGGCGCGGGGGAAGATCCTGCCGCGCGGGAAATTTACCCAGGAGCGCGGCATGCGCATCCCGGAAGCGGTGCTGGGCATGACGGTGACGGGCAATTATCCGGTCGACGACGGCGGCTATGACCGCGCCATTTCCAGCACCGACCGCGACATGATCTTGAAGGCCGATCCCACCACCATCACCATGGTGCCGTGGGCCACGGACCCCACCGCGCAAGTCATCCACGACTGCTATTTCGCCGACGGCATGCTGGTCGATTTCGCTCCCCGCTCCGTGCTGCGGCGCGTGCTGAAACTGTATGCGGACAAGGGCTGGAAACCCGTGGTGGCGCCGGAACTGGAGTTTTACCTGACGGCGAAAAACACGGACCCCGACCTGCCCTTGAAGCCGCCCATCGGGCGCAGCGGGCGGGCCGAGACGAGCCGCCAGGTGTACAGCATCGACGCCGTCAACGAGTTCGATCCCCTGTTCGAGGATATCTACGATTACTGCGAACTGATGAACCTTGACGTCGATACCCTGATCCACGAGATCGGCGCGGGACAGATGGAAATCAACTTCCTGCACGGCGATCCGCTGGGCCTGGCCGACAAGGTGTTTTTCTTCAAGCGCACCCTGCGCGAAGCGGCCCTGAAACACGATATGTATGCCACTTTCATGGCCAAGCCCATGGCGGGCGAGCCGGGTTCCGCCATGCACGTGCACCAGAGCGTCGTCGATGCGAAGACGGGCCTGAATATCTTCAGCAACGAGGACGGCTCGGCTGCGCCCATCTTCAAGCACTACATCGCGGGCCTGCAGCGCTACATGCCGTCGGCCATGGCCATCGTCGCGCCCTACGTGAATTCCTACCGCCGCATCGTGCGCCACACGGCCGCGCCCATCAACATCCAGTGGGGCCTGGATAACCGTACCGTGGGCTTCCGCGTGCCCGAGTCGGGCGTGCAGGACCGCCGCGTGGAAAACCGCATCATCGGCGCCGACGCCAATCCCTACCTGGCCCTGGCCGTGACCCTGGCTTGCGGCTACCTGGGCATGACGGAACAGCTGGAAGCGACGCCGATGATGGTGGGCAGCGCGTATGACCTGAAATTCGAGCTGCCGCAAGGCTTGCCCGAAGCGCTGCAACTGCTGCGCGCGGAAGACAAGCTGCGCACGGTGCTGGGCGAGCGCTTCATCGACGTGTATGCGGCCATCAAGGACCTCGAGCACCAGGAATTCATGACCGTCATCAGTCCGTGGGAGCGCGAACATCTGCTGCTCCACGTCTAGGAAAGGATCGCAATGAGCACAACAAACAATCCGCTGGCGCCCAGCGCCGCGCTGGTCGCCTCCGTGGCGCAGAAAAACGCGGTGCCGCAGGTGTACGACACGGCCGCCATCCAGCAGATGGACTCGGCCCACTACCTGCACCCGTTCACCAATTTCCAGGATCTCGCCAGCAAGGGTGCGCGCGTGATGGTGCGCGGAGACGGCGTCTACCTGTGGGATAGCCAGGGCAGGAAGATCGTCGACGGCATGTCGGGCCTGTGGTGCGTCAACGTGGGCTATGGCCGCACGTCGATCTCGCAAGCCGTGTACCGGCAGATGGAGACGCTGCCGTTCTATAACAGCTTCTTTGGCACGACCAACGTGCCGGCCGCGCAGCTGGCGGCCAAGCTGGCGCAAATCTCTCCGCCGCAGTTCCAGCACGTGTTCTTCACCAGTTCCGGCTCCGAGGGCAACGACACGAATCTGCGCATGGTGCGCCGCTACTGGGACATCCTTGGCCACAAGGAGCGCCACACCGTCATCAGCCGCCACAATGCGTATCACGGCAGCACGGTGGCGGGAGCTTCGCTGGGCGGCATGGATGGCATGCATGCGCAGGGCGGCTTGCCCATCCCCGGCATCGCGCATATCGGCCAGCCCAATTATCTGGAGGCTGGCCACGGATTGACTCCCGAAGAATTCGGTATCAAGGCGGCTTGCTGGCTGGAAGACAAGATCCTCGAAATCGGCGCCGGCAAGGTGGCCGCCTTCATCGGCGAACCGGTGCAGGGTGCCGGTGGCGTGATCATCCCGCCCTCGACCTACTGGCCCGAGATCCAGCGCATCTGTGACAAGTACGGCATTTTGCTTATCGCCGATGAAGTCATCTGCGGCTTCGGTCGCCTGGGGCGCTGGTTCGGCTCCGAGCTGTTCGGCATCAGGCCCGACCTGATCACGTTTGCCAAGGGCGTCACCTCGGGCTACGTGCCGCTGGGCGGCGTGCTGGTGGGCGACCGCGTCGCCAAGGTCCTGATCGAACAGGGCGGCGAATTCACGCACGGCTTCACGTATTCCGGCCACCCCGTCGCCTGCGCGGCCGCGCTGGAAAACATCCGCATCATCGAGGAAGAACAATTGGTGGCCAAGGTGGCCGACGATACGGGACCGTACCTGAAGCAGTGCTTCGCCAGTCTGGGCGAGCATCCGCTGGTGGGCTATGCGGACAGCTGCGGCCTGGTCGCGGGCCTGAACCTGGTGCGTCGGAAGGGCGCCACCGTGCATGACAACGAACTGTTCGACGAGGACCAGGGCGTGGGCATGATCTGCCGCGGCCACATGTTCGACAATGGCGTCATCATGCGCGCCGTGGGCGAGCGCATGATCGTCGCCCCGCCGCTGGTCATGACGCGCGCGCAGATCGACGAGATGGTGGGCCTGATCCGGGTGTGCCTGGACAAGACCCTTGCGGACGTGCAGGCGAAGGGCTGGGTGTAGCGTTGTACCCAAACGCAAGGGCCGGGGTCCTACCCTGAGGGTGCGACCCCGGGGGTTGCTCCTGGGCTGGTGTCGGTTTTTGCCCAATTTTGCCGCCATCTGCGCATTTTTTGGACCAGAATCGCGGCAGTTCCGCTAAACTTCCATCTTGGCCGCTACTATAGCGGCCAGTTTTTCATTTTGACACCCTCTTACCCAGAAGCTACCCACACATGACGATAGCAACACCTGCCGCGTCGGCCCGCGACGCCCAAGCGCCTTTTCTGCTGATTGATCAGCTGGTCAAGGAATTCGATGGCGTGCGCGCCGTCGATGCGATTTCCGTGACGATCAACAAGGGCGAGATTTTCGCCTTGCTGGGCAGTTCCGGTTGCGGCAAGTCGACCCTGCTGCGCATGCTGGCCGGCTTCGAGACGCCGACGTCGGGGCGCATCGCCCTGGCGGGCAACAGCATCGTCGATGTGCCGCCGCACCAGCGCCCCATCAACATGATGTTCCAGTCGTATGCGCTGTTCCCCCACCTGTCCGTGTGGGACAACATCGCCTTCGGCCTGCGCCGCGATGGCTTGCCGAAAGCGGAAGTGGCGGCGCGGGTCGAGCAGATGCTGGCGTTGGTGCAGCTGGGCCAATACGCGAAGCGCAAGCCGCACCAGCTGTCGGGCGGCCAGCAGCAGCGCGTGGCGCTGGCGCGCAGCCTGGCCAAGCGGCCGCAATTGCTGCTGCTCGACGAGCCGCTGGGCGCGCTGGATAAAAAACTGCGCGAGCGCACGCAGATGGAACTGGTGAACATCATCGAACAGGTGGGCGTCACCTGCGTGATGGTCACGCACGACCAGGACGAGGCCATGAGCATGGCCACGCGCATCGCCGTCATGAGCGAAGGGCGCATCCTGCAAGTGGGCGCGCCCGGCGAAATCTATGAAACGCCGAACTGCCGCTTCGTCGCCGACTTCATCGGCAGCGTCAACCTGTTCGATGGCCGCATCACGGAAGACGAACCCGATCACGTGATCATCGACACGCCCGACGGCCGCCAGTATGTCGCGCACGGCATCACGGGCAACCTGGGCATGGATGTTTCGGTGGCCGTGCGCCCCGAGAAAATCGGCATCCAGATCGACCCCCCCGCCCTGGAAGAGCGCGTGTCGCCGGCCGAACATGGCTACAACTGCGCCCAGGGCGTGATCGTCGCCATGGCGTACTTTGGCAATGAAACCAGCTACCACGTGCGCCTCGACAGCGGCACGGTGGTGAAAGTCTCGCGCACCAACGCGGCCCGCCACGATGTCTCGCGCCTCGAGCGCGAGCAGCGCGTGTGGGTATGGTGGGATGGCGCCGACATCGTCGTGCTGACCAGCTGAGGCCATCATGACGTCCCTCCTGCAATCGCTGCGCCACATCGTCACCCTGCGCTGGCTCACGGGCCGCAATGCCGTCATCGCCGTGCCTTCGCTGTTCCTGGCAGTCGCCTTCCTGGTGCCGTTCCTGATCGTGCTGCGCATCAGCCTGTCCGACATGGATACGGCGGGCAGCCCGTTCGGCGGCTTGCTGTCGTACGTCGACGGCATCGTCGTGTTGAAGGTGAAAGTCGCCAATTACCTGTTCATCGCCGCCGATGAACTGTATCTGCTCACCTATCTCAGTTCCATCAAGTACGCGGCCATTACCACGGCCATCTGCCTGTTTATCGGCTACCCGTTCGCCTACTTCATGGCGCGCGCCAAGCCGTCCATCCGCCCCGTGCTGATGATGCTGGTGATGCTGCCTTTCTGGACCTCGTTCCTGCTGCGCGTGTATGCGTGGAAGGGCATCCTGGCCAACCACGGCCTGCTCAACGACCTGCTGCTGGCGCTGGGCGTGGTGAGCGAACCGCTGCACATGATGAATACCTCGTTCTCGCTGGTCGTCGGCATGGTGTACGCCTACCTGCCGTTCATGATCCTGCCCCTGTACGCCAACCTGGTCAAAATGGACATGCGTTACCTGGAAGCGGCGGCCGACCTGGGCGCCACGCCCTTGCAGGCATTCTGGCGCATCACCGTGCCCCTGTCGAAGTCGGGCATCATCGCCGGCGCCATGCTGGTATTCATTCCATCCGTGGGCGAATACGTGATTCCCGAGCTGCTGGGCGGCCCGGAAACCCTGATGATCGGCCGGGTGCTGTGGGATGAATACTTCACGAACAACGACTGGGCCATGGCTTCGTCGGTGACGGTGCTGGTGATCCTGCTGATCCTCGTGCCGATGGCGATTTTTAACAAATACAAGACGGACCAGGACGCGGAGAAACAAGCATGAACGGACGTAATTTCCTGCAGCGCTGGTTCGGGCGGGGCTGGCTTTCGCTGGGCTATCTGTTCCTGTACCTGCCCATCATCGTACTGATCGTCTTCTCGTTCAACAGCTCGCGCCAGGACATGGTGTGGAGCGGTTTTTCGCTGCGCTGGTACAGCGAGTTGATGAGCGACACGGAAATCATCTCGGGCTTCGGTCTGTCCTTGAAGATCGCCTTCATGTCGGCGACGTCTTCCGTCATCCTCGGCACGTTTGCCGCCTTTGCGCTGACCAATTACCAGCGCTTCCGCGGCCGCACCCTGTTCTCGTCCATGGTCAGCGCGCCGCTGGTGATGCCGGAAGTGATCATCGGCTTGTCCTTGCTGCTGATGCTCGTGTCCATGCAAAAGGTCTTCGGCTTTCCCGAGCGGGGCGTGCTGACCATCTGGCTGGGCCACACGCTGCTGGGCATGGCGTATGCGGCCGTGGTGGTACAGTCGCGCCTGCAGGAGATGAGCAAGTCGCTGGCCGAAGCGGCCATGGACCTGGGCTGCCGCGCGCACCAGGTCTTCTTCCTCGTGACCCTGCCGAACATCACGCAAGCGCTTGCCTCGGCCTGGCTGCTGACGTTTACCCTGTCGCTCGACGACGTGGTGCTCTCCGCTTTCCTGTCCGGCCCCGGTTCGACGACCATGCCGCTGGTGATCTTCTCGCGCGCGCGCCTGGGGCTGGACCCGCGCGTGAACGCCATCGCCGCGCTGACCATCCTCGCTGTGACGATCGCCGTGATCGTGTATGCGGTGATGCTGGCGCGCGCCGACCGCAGACGCCGCAAGCAGATGTCTGCGGCGTATTCGGCGGACTAGGAGTAAGCTGGCGTCTTCACCTTTCAGGAGACGGCGATGACGGAAAACACCAGCTGGCATGCACGTGCCGCAGAGATCAAGATCGATGGCCGCGCCTTCATCGATGGCGAACGGATGGCGGCGAAGTCCGGCCAGACATTCGACAATCTGTCGCCCATCGATGGGCGCTCGCTGGGGCCGGTGGCGCGCTGCGATGGCGCGGACGTGGATGCGGCCGTGCAGGCGGCCCGCGCCGCCTTTGACGACCGCCGCTGGGCGGGCAAGTCGCCCGCGCAGCGCAAGCGGATACTGATCAAGTTTGCCGACCTGGTGCAGAAATACGGTCCCGAACTGGCCCTGCTGGAAACCCTGGACATGGGCAAGCCGATCAAATACAGCCAGAGCGTGGATGTGGGCGCCACGGCCAACTGCCTGCGCTGGTATGGCGAGGCGATCGACAAGATCTACGATGAAATTGCGCCCACGCCCGCCAACAGCCTGGCGCTGATCACGCGCGAACCGGTGGGCGTGGTCGCCGCCATCGTGCCGTGGAACTACCCGATGATCATGGCCGCCTGGAAGATCGCGCCCGCGCTCGCGGCCGGCAACAGCGTGATATTGAAACCGTCGGAAAAATCCCCGCTGACGGCCCTGCGGCTGGCCGACATCGCGCTGGAAGCGGGCGTGCCGAAAGGCGTCTTCAACGTGCTGCCCGGCTACGGCAACGAGGCGGGCGCCGCGCTGGCGCTGCACATGGATGTCGATTGCATCGGCTTTACGGGGTCCACGCGCACGGGGAAACTGATCGTGCAGATGGCGGGCCAGTCGAACCTGAAACGGGCCTGGACGGAACTGGGCGGCAAGTCCGCCAACATCGTCTGCGCCGATTGCCCGGACCTGGACAAGGCCGTGGCCACCGCCGTCGGCGCCATCTTCTTCAACCAGGGCGAAAGCTGCAACGCGCCGTCGCGCCTGTTCGTGGAAGAGTCGATCAAGGAAGAATTCCTGGCCAAGGCCCTGGCCATGCTGCCCCGCTTCCAGCCGGGCGACCCGCTCGACGAAGCCACCGTCATGGGCGCCATCGTCGACGCCACGCAGATGAAGACGGTCATGGGCTATATCGCGGCGGGCAAGAGCGAGGGCGCGCAGCTGCTGGGCGGCGGCGATGCCGTACGCACGGAGACGGGCGGCTACTATGTGCAGCCCACCGTCTTCGGCGTGGACGCCGGCATGACGATCGCGCGCGAAGAGATCTTCGGGCCCGTCTTGTCCGTGCTGGGCTTTACGGACATCGCCGAGGCGGTGAAACAGGCGAATGCCACGCCGTACGGCTTGCAGGCGGCCGTGTGGACCTCCGACATCAGCAAGGCCATCCAGACGGCACGCGCCCTGCGCGCCGGCACCGTGCACGTCAACCAGTACGACGGCGACGACATCACCGTGCCGTTCGGCGGCTACAAGCAGTCGGGCAACGGGCGCGACAAGTCCCTGCACGCGCTGGATAAATACACGGAGCTGAAGACGACGTGGATACAGGTGGGGTAGGTAAGCCGGAGCGGAGGACCGGGGGCAGACGGGGACGCCGAGTCCCTGAGGGTCTGACCCCGGCAGTCGGGGTTCTGCGAGCAGCCGCGAACCCCGATCAAACCATCAGAAGCAGTGTTCCAGCGCCGGGAAGCTGCCATCCTTGACGGCTTTCACGTAGCCGATGACGGCGTCGTCGATGCTGGCTGCGCCTTCCATGAAGTTGCGCACGAAGCGCGCCTTGCGGCCTGGGAACACGCCCAGCATGTCGTGCATGACGAGCACCTGGCCCGAGCAGTCGGGCCCGGCGCCGATGCCGATGGTCGGTATCGTCAGCATCTCGGTCACTTCCTTGCCCAGCTGCGAGGGCATCGCTTCCATCAGCACGATGGCGGCGCCCGCGTTTTGCAGCGTCAGCGCGTCGTTCTTCAGCTCCGTGGCGCTTTCCGTGCTCTTGCCCTGCACTTTATAGCCGCCCAGCTGGTGCACGAATTGCGGCGTCAGGCCGATGTGGGCGCAGATGGGGATGCCGCGCTCGGTGAGGAAGCGGACGATGTCGGCCAGCCAGGCGCCGCCCTCGATCTTGATCATGTGCGCGCCAGCCTGCATCAGGATGACGGCATTCGCGTACGCCGTCTCGGGCGTGGCATAGGCGCCGAACGGCAGGTCGGCGAGGATCATGGCCGACTTGCTGCCGCGCGCCACGGCAGCCGTGTGGTAGGCCAGTTCGGCCACGGTGACGGGCAGGGTGGAGTTGTGGCCGTTGCAGACCATGCCGAGCGAATCACCGATCAGCAGGATCTCGACGCCGCAGCGGTCCATCAGCGACGCGAAGCTGGCGTCATAGCAGGTCAGCATGGTGATCTTCTCGCCGGCGGCGCGCAGCGTGGCCAGCGTATGGATGGTCACGGCCTTGTTGGCGACAGGCTTGGATGGCGCCGGCGCCGGTGCGGCGGCCTTGTCTTTGGCGGCCAGATCTGTTCCTTGCAAATAAGCGGACATAGGTATTCTCTAGAGTGAAAGGGGGTGATGCGATTGCGACGCCGCTAGTGTAGTACTTTATGCGGCGCGCTGCAGGAGCGGCATTGTAGAGGATGCGAGCGAAACGGCTCAGAGCTGGCTGATGGCCTGGCCGGCCACGGCTGCCAGGTAGTCCTGCGCGGGCCCCAGGCCGGGCACGGCGATGGCGGGCGCCAGGGCCAGCAGCGGCACCAGCACGAAGGCGCGCTCGGTGAGGCGCGGATGCGGCACCGTCAGGGTGGCGCTGGCGATCTGCTCGTTGCCGTACAGCAGCAAGTCCAGGTCCAGCGTGCGCGGGGCGTTGCGGTAAGGCCGCTCGCGCCCATGCGCCGCCTCGATGGCGTGCAGGGCTTGCAGCAGCTCCTCTGCCGGCAGGGTGGTCGCGATGCGCGCCACGGCATTGATGTAGTCGTCGCCGCTCGAATCGATGGGCGCCGTGCGGTAGCTGGCCGAGGCCTCCAGCAGGCTGGCGCCGGGCAGGCGCGCCAGGCGCGCCAGCGCATCCTGCACGTTGGCGCGCGCGTCGCCCAGATTCGCGCCGATGCCGATGTAAGCGATAACTTGCGTTGCTGTCTGCATGGCTGCGTTTACTCGCCGCTGGTGCTGCCGCTGGTCGAGCCGCCCGTGCCCGTCTTGCTGCGCGTGCTGCGGCGTGGCGGACGCTTCTTCTTGACGGCGCCCGGCGCGGCATTGGCGCTGACGAGCAGCGCTTCGCGCGTTTCCTCGTCGCCTTCGTAGAAGGCCGTCCACCATTCGCCGATGTCCATGTCGATCTCGCCCGAGGCGCAGCGCAGCAGCAGGAAGTCGTAGCCGGCGCGGAAGCGCAGGTGTTCCAGCAGCTTGTACGGGGCCTTGCCGACCCTGCGCTCGAAGCGCGGCTGCATCGACCAGATGTCGCGCATGTCGGAGCCGATCTTGCGCTGCAAGGCCAGTTTTTCCGTCTGCGAATCGAGCACGTCGTCGGCCGCCAGGTGCAGCGCGGGGATGGTCGACTCGCCGGCGGCGCGGTAGGCCGTCCATTTTTCCAGCACCTGGTGCCACAGCAGCGAGGCAAACAAAAAGCCCGGCGAGACGGTCTTGCCGGCGGCGATGCGGGCATCCGTGGCGTCCAGCGCCAGGGTGACGAATTTCGCGCCCAGCGGCTGCTCCAGCACCACGTCGAGCAGCGGCAGCAGGCCGTGATGCAAGCCTTCCTTGCGCAGCTGCTGCAGGCAGGCCAGCGCGTGGCCGCTCATCAGCAGTTTCAGCATTTCGTCGAACACGCGCGGCGCGGGCACGTTGTTGATCAGCGGCGCCATGACGGGGATCGGCGCGGCGGTGGCCGGCTCGATGGTGAATTTCAGCTTGGCGGCAAAGCGCACCACGCGCAGCATGCGCACGGGGTCTTCGCGGTAGCGCTCTTCGGGCTTGCCGATCATGCGCAAGGTCTGGGCGCGGATGTCTTCCACGCCGCCATGGTAGTCCAGCACTTCCTGCGTGGCCGGGTTGTAGTACATGGCGTTGATGGTGAAGTCGCGGCGCAGGGCATCCTCGTGCTGCAAGCCGAAGGTATTGTCGCGCAGGACGCGGCCATGTTCATCCTTGGGCGCCGAGTCGGCGCCGGCGCCGCGGAAGGTCGTCACTTCCAGCAGATCCTGGCCGAACATCACGTGCACGATCTGGAAGCGCTTGCCGATGATGAAGGCGCGGCGAAACAGTCGCTTGACCTGTTCCGGCGTGGCGTTGGTGGCGATGTCGAAGTCCTTGGGTTTGACGCCCAGCAGCAGGTCGCGCACGGCGCCGCCGACGACGAAGGCTTCGAAGCCCGCTTCCTGCAGGCTGCTGGTGACGCGGATGGCATTCGACGACACCAGTTTCGGGTCGATTCCGTGTTGCGCAGGACCGAGCACCACGGGTGCCGTGGTGTCGCGCGCTGCCTCTTTTTTAACGCCGAGGATCTTGCGGATGAATTTTTTAATCATTGAATAAGTGGAGTGATGGCCAGCCGTGGAGGGATGCGTGTGCGCTCAAAGCGGTGTTGGGATTGGTCGCGACAGGGTGGGTAACGACGGACAGCAAGGGAATATCGTTGTGTGAATCGCTGTAAAAATAGCTGCGCTCGAACTGTCCCAGCTCCTTGCCCATCTTTTCCAGCCAGGCATGGGTGTGGGTCAGCTTGCCCGCGCCCAGGGTCGGCGTGCCCAGCAGCTTGCCCGTGACATTGCCCTCGGCGTCATATTCGGGCATGGCGGCCAGCAGGTGCTCGACGCCCAGCGCATCGGCGATGGGCTTGGTGATGAAATGGTTGGTGGCCGTGACGATGGCCAGCAGGTCGCCCGCGTCCTGGTGCTGTTTCAGCAGGGCCACGACTTCGGGGCGGATGGCCGGCAAGACCACTTCGGCCATGAATTGCTTGTGCAGCGCTTCCAGGCGTTCGCGCGGGAACTGCGCCAGGGTGCCCAGGGAAAACTCCAGGTATTCCACGGGGTCCAGGGTGCCGGCCTGGTATTGCGCGAAAAATTCGTCGTTGCGGCGGGTGAATTCGGCGGCGTCCACGGCACCGATGCGTACCAGGAATTCGCCCCACTCGTGATCCGAGTCGATGGGCAGCAGGGTGTGGTCGAGGTCAAACAGGGCCAGATTCATCATTCTTTCGCTTCCGCCTGCAGCAACTCGCGCAATAAAGGCAAGGTGATCGGGCGTTGGGTTTCCAGGGAGTAGAGGTCGAGAGAGTCCAGCATCGTCGACAGCGAACGCATGTCGCGCCGGAAATGGGACAGCAGATAGGGTAACACGCCCGGCGATAAGGTCAAGCCGCGGGTGGTGGCCGCCTGGGTCAGGGCGGCGATTTTTTCATCGTCCGTCAAGCCGTGGATTTGATAGATCAGGCCCCAGCCCATGCGCGTGCGCAAGTCTTCGCGCACGGGCAGCACGGCCGGCGGCACGGCGCCGCTGCACACCATGAACGCCTTGTTGGCGCGGATTTCATTGAACAGGGCAAAGGCGTCGATCTGCGCCAGCGGCGACAGCTTTTCGCAGTCGTCGAGCAGGTACAGATCCACGTCAGGCGAATACACGAATTCGGACTCGATCGAGAATGGCGAAATGTAGCGCGCGCGCTCGGTGCTGGCCAGGGCCTTGAGCAGATGGCTCTTGCCGGCAGCCAGTTCGCCCCACAGGTAGGCAAAATGTTCGCGCGAGGTACGCGCGGCGAACTGGCGCATCAGCTGCGCCACTTCGGCATTCTGTCCCACCTCGAAGGTATCGAGGCTGTGCGCCTGGTCTGTGCCTAAATCGAGCACCAGTTGTTTCATGGCGTACGCCTTGTCCTGTTTTTCATTACTGCATGTGCATCGTGGTATTGCTAGGTTGATATGATATCCGCTTTTATTAGGTATTATAGAAGCTGCTGGAGAGGTAGTGGCGTCTTAGATGCTTAAAAGCGACCATCAGGACGGCAGAAGCAGGCAAAGCCAGCAGAACGCCGACGAAACCAAACAGTTGTCCGAAGGCCAATAAGGCGAAGATCACGGCCAGCGGATTCAAGCCGATGCGCTCGCCCACCAGGCGCGGCGTGAGGAAAAAGCCCTCGATGACCTGGCCGCAGCCATAGATGACGGCCACGGCGATCACGCCGCTCCAGTCGGCAAACTGCAGCAGGGCGGCGATCAGCGCCAGCATCAGTCCCAGGCCGAAGCCCAGGTAGGGAATAAACACCAGCAAGCCCGTGATGATGCCCACAGGCAATGCCACTTCGAAGCCGGCGATGGCCAGCGCCACCGAGTAGTACGTGGCCAGCACCAGCATGACGAGCAGCTGGCCGCGCAGGTATTGCGCCAGCAGGGTGTCGACTTCCTGCGCCATGCCCACCGTGCGGCCCACCCAGCGGCGCGGCACGGCGCCGGCGATGCGCGCCAGCATCGGGTGCCAGTCCAGCAACAGGTAGAACAGCACCACGGGGATCAGCACGACGGTGGCCAGCCAGCCCAGCACGGCCGTGCCGCCGATGCGGGCCGAGGCCAGCACGGTGCTCCAGATTTCATCGCCGCTGGTGGCCATCTGCTGGCTCAGCATGCGCTTGATGCCCGTGCCGTCCAGGCGCACGCGGATGCCCAGGTCGCGCAGTTTGGGCGCCAGGAATTCGTTGGCCTTGCTGAGAAACTGGGGAATCTGCGCCTGCAGCAGGGGGATTTCCTTCTGCAGCACGGGCACGACGATCAGCACCAGCGCCGTAATCGAGAGGAAAAACAACACTACGACGATGAGCACGGCCAGGGGGCGGGGCAGGTAAAAACGTTTGTAGTGCAGCCGCTGCAGGCGGTCCACGCCGGGATTGAGCACGTAGGCGAGGATGGCGGCGGCCAGGAAGGGCGTCAGGATGGGGCCCAGGCTGACGAGCAACAGCAAAAATGCCAGCCAGACCGCGATCCAAAATGCTGTTTGCTTCTGTTCGGCGGTGATCGGAAATGGCATGGAGTTGTGTTGTTGCGTTAAAAAAAGGCAGTTAATTACGAAATCGCGGGGGCAGTTTGATAAAATAGCGTCTTGATCGACCGAATTCACCGGCTGGCCGCCTGTCGCAGGATGTCAAAAACATCCGTGCGCGCGCGTGCTGGCGGGTATCCGCCTTCTATTTTACCGCCTCCGCTGCCACCACACCATGAACCAGACTTCTAATGTTTCCCTTTCCTACCGTGACGCTGGCGTCGATATCGACGCAGGCGACGCTTTAGTCGAAGCAATCAAGCCGTTTGCCAAGCGCACCCTGCGCGAAGGCGTGATGGGCGGCCTGGGCGGTTTTGGCGCCATGTTTGAAATCAGCAAGAAGTACAAGGAGCCGGTGCTGGTCTCGGGCACCGACGGCGTGGGCACCAAATTGCGCCTGGCGTTCGAACTGAACCGCCATGACACGGTCGGCATCGACCTGGTCGCCATGAGCGTCAACGACATCCTGGTGCAAGGCGCCGAGCCCCTGTTCTTCCTCGACTACTTCGCTTGCGGCAAGCTGGACGTGGCCATCGCCACCGACGTCATCAAGGGCATTGCCCAGGGTTGCGAACAAGCCGGTTGCGCGCTGATCGGCGGCGAAACGGCGGAAATGCCGAGCATGTACCCGGCCGGCGAATACGACTTGGCAGGTTTTGCCGTGGGTGCCGTGGAAAAATCGAAAATCATCGACGGCACCAAGATCGCCCCGGGCGATGTGGTGCTGGGCCTGGCCTCGTCGGGCGTGCACTCGAACGGCTATTCGCTGGTGCGCAAGATCATCGAAGTGGCCAAGCCGGACCTGGAAGGCGACTTCCACGGCCGCAAGCTGGCCGACGTGCTGATGCAGCCGACGCGCATCTACGTCAAGCCGCTGCTGGCGCTGATGGATGCCATGGAAGTCAAGGGCATGGTGCACATCACCGGCGGCGGCCTGGTGGAAAACATCCCGCGCGTGCTGCAGCCAGGCCTGGTGGCCGAGCTGGACTCGAAGGCATGGACCATGCCGCCGCTGTTCACGTGGCTGCAACAGCATGGCGGCGTGGCTGACGCCGAAATGCACCGCGTCTTCAACTGCGGCATCGGCATGACCGTCATCGTCTCGCAGGAAAATGCGGACGCCGCCATCGCCCAGCTGCAAGCGGCGGGCGAAACCGTCTCGCGCATCGGCACCATCCGCGCCCGCGTGGGCGACGAGCACCAGACCATCGTCATCTAAGTTGTCGTTCGCATGAAAAAGGCAGGCACTCGCAAGAGGCCTGCCTTTTTTTACGTGCCTGCGCCTACCTTGCGTGCGCCGGCTTCATGCCTCCTTCCGGTTGCGCGCCGCCTTTGCCGATCATGGCCACGCTGACGGCCGAGACAAGGGACGCGAACAGGATGTAGCCGACGATGTGCCACGGTTCGCCATTGCCCGTCTTCAGCAGGTAGGTGGCGATGATGGGCGTCAGGCCGCTGGCGAAGATGCCGGAGAACTGGTACACGAAGGAGATGCCCGTGTAGCGCACCTTGGCGTCGAACAGGTCGCAGAACAGGGCCGCTTCCGGGCCGTACACGGCCGAATACAGCACGCCCAGGGGGATGATCACGGAACACCACAGCAGCAGCGGATTGTCGGCGTGGTTCAGCATGATCCAGAAGGCGGGAATCGACGACACGCCCGTGATCAGCGAACCCCAGAAAAATACCTTGCTGCGGCCGATGCGGTCCGACAGGCGGCCGAAGAACGGGATGCAGAAGCACATCACGACGGCCGACGCCATCACGCCCATCAGCGCTTCCGTGCGGGCGATCTTGATGGTGTTGGTCAGGTAGGTGATGGAAAACACGCCGAAGATATTGAAGAACACGCCGTCGATATAGCGCGCGCCCATGCCTTTCAAGACGTTGCCCGGATAGCGTTTCAAGAGGTCGAAGAACGGGATCTGCGTCTCCGCGTTCTTTTCCTTGACGGCCTGGAATTCCGGCGTTTCCATCACGTTCAAACGTATCCACATGCCGATGAAGACGAGGGCCGCCGACAGGATGAAGGCCACGCGCCAGCCCCAGGACAGGAACTGCGCGTCCGTCAGGCTGTACGACAGGATCGCTACCACGCCGGAAGCGAGGCACAGGCCGATGGCCAGGCCGATCTGCGGCAGGCTCGCATAGAAGCCGCGCTCCTTCGGCGGCGCATATTCATACGCCATCAGCACGGCGCCGCCCCATTCGCCGCCCAGGCCGATGCCCTGCAGCACGCGCAGGAACAGCAGCAAGCCTGGCGCCCAGTAGCCGATATGGTCGTAGGTGGGCAGCACGCCGATCAGGAAGGTGGAAATGCCCATGATCATCAGGGTCATGACCAGCATGCTCTTGCGGCCGATCTTGTCGCCGAAGTGGCCGAAGATCACGCCGCCGATGGGACGCGACAAGAAGCCCACGGCAAAGGTGCCATAGGCCAGCATGGTCGAAACGAGCGGATCGCCGCCCGGGAAATACAGTTTGCTGAACACGATGCCGGCCACCACGCCGTATAAAAAGAAGTCGTACCACTCGATGGTGGCGCCGATCACGCTGGCCATCACGACTTTCCGTAGCTCTTTGGCCTTTTTCGGATTGCGCGGATTGTTATCCATAATATCTAGTCTCCAATCGATATCGATTATGTGTTTTTTGATGCTGGGCTGCTTGCCGAGTCATTGGAGGCGGGCCGCTCTGCCCGCCGTTGGCATCCTCCTTGCTGGGAATGGAACGGGTGGGTCAGGCCGCCTGCGGCAGGCGCACGGCGTCCGCCAGGATCATGTCGGCCGCTTTTTCGGCGATCATGATGGTGGGCGCATTCGTATTGCCCGAGACGATTTCCGGCATGATCGACGCATCGACCACGCGCAGGTTCTGCAAGCCATGCACGCGCAGGCGGTCGTCGACGACGGCCATGGCGTCGTGGCCCATCTTGCAGGTGCCGCTGGGGTGGTAGATGGACTGGCTGAAACGGCGCGCCGCGTCCAGCAGCTGCGCATCCGTCTCGAACTGCGGGCCGGGCACGAACTCGGAAATGATGTGCGGCGCCAGCGATGGCGCGGCGGCGATGCGGCGCGCCACGCGCAGGGCGGCAATCGCCGTCTGCTGGTCGCGGGGATCGGACAGGTAGTTCGGGTAGATGCCCGGGTAGGCGAGGGGATCGCTGGATTTGATCGACACGTGGCCGCGGCTGTGCGGGCGCAGCTGGCACACGGACGAGGTGAACGCGGAAAACGGATGCGCGCCTTCGCCCGGCTTGTCGGCGCTCAGCGGCTGCATGTGGAACTGGATGTCGGGCCGCGTGACTTCGGGCGAAGACCTGGTAAATACCGTCACCTGGCTCGCTGCCAAGGTGAGGGGGCCGGAGCGGGAAAACACATATTGGATGCCCACCCACAGCTTGCCCCACAGGCTGTTGACTTCATCGTTCAGGGTTTTCAGGCGCGTCTTGAAGACCAGGCGGATCTGCAGGTGGTCTTGCAGGTTCTGCCCCACGCCGGGCAAGTCGTGCACGAGCGGCACGCCCACGTCCGCCAGCAGGGCGCGCGGGCCCACGCCCGAGCATTGCAGGATCTGCGGCGAGCCGATGGCGCCCGCGCATAAAATCACTTCGCCGCCGGCACGCGCCTGGCGCAGCTGGCCATCCTGCCTGTACTCGATGCCGACGGCGCGCTTGCCCTCGAACAGCACGCGCGTGATCTGCGCGCGCACTTCCACGCGCAGGTTGGCGCGCTTGCGGGCCGGACGCAAGAAGGCTTTCGCTGTGCTCCAGCGCAAGCCCTTGCTGGCCGTCTGCTGGAAGTAGCCCACGCCTTCCTGCGTGGCGCCGTTGTAATCGGCATTGAAGGGGATGCCGCTTTCCGTGGCGCCCGCAATAAAATGTTCGGCGATGGGACGGCGCAGGCGCAGGTCCGACACTTTCAATGGACCGCCCACGCCGTGGTAATCGCTGGCGCCCCGTTCCTGGTCTTCCGATTTCTTGAAATAGGGCAGCACCTCGGCATAGCTCCAGCCTGCATTGCCCAGCTCGGCCCAGCGGTCGTAATCCTCTTTCTGGCCCCGCACGTACAGCAAGCCGTTGAGCGAGCTGGAGCCGCCCAGCACCTTGCCGCGCGGCCATTGCAACTGGCGTCCGGCGATGCCGGCGTCCGCCTCCGTGCGGTAGCACCAGTCCAGGTTCGGGTCGTGCATGGTCTTGAAATAGCCGACCGGCACGTGTATCCAGGGATTGTTGTCCTTGCCGCCCGCTTCCAGCAGCAGCACCTGGTTGCCGCTGTCGTGCGACAGGCGGTTGGCCAGCACGCAGCCGGCCGAACCGGCACCGACAACGATGTAATCGTAGTGTGTTTGCAACATTGCTCTTGTCTCCTGCGTTGCGGTATCGAGCCGCCTCGGCGGGCGTTTTTTGCGATACACTGGTCTTTATTGATTATTTTTGGAACATCTGGTTCCATTTATAAAAGACGTGCAGCACCGGGACAAGCGGAAACCACCGCATACGCGAGAGGTGAAACAGAACATGCATGATGCGTTTCAAAAACGGCCGGCCGAGGCCGAAGAGAGTGGTGCGGCGGGTGGACAGGCAGGCGCCGCTGCCGCGGCCAGTCATGGCGACGAGGCGCGGGGCTTGCGCGTGCTGCGCCTGATCGAGCACCTGGCCAGCGCCAGCCAGCCCCTGACCCTGTCGCAGCTGGCCGCGCGCATGCAGGTGCCCAAGGCCAGCATGATGCGTTTGCTCGATACCCTGGAACAGCATGGCTATGTGCTGCGCACGCCCGTGGGACGCGGCTATGTGCCCGGCGCCGCGTCCACCAACCTCGCGCTGGCCACCCTGCGCAACAATGCCCTGATCCGCGTGAGCCGCAGCATCCTGGGCACCCTGGTGGCGGCCACGGGCGAGACGTGCAATCTCGCCATTCCCGAGGGCAATGCGATCGTGTACGTGGACCGGGTGGAAACCCAGGAACCGCTGCGATTGCACCTGGTGCTGGGCACGCGCGCGCCCATGCATTGCACGGCCAGCGGCAAGCTCTTCCTGGCGCACATGACGTTACTGGAGCGGCGCGAATTGCTGGCCATGCTGACCCTGCAGGCGCGCACGCCGAAAAGCATCACGGACCCCGTGCTGCTCGAGCGCGAGATCGTGCGCATCGCCCGCCTGGGCATCGGCATCGATGACGAGGAATTCGTGCACGGCATGGTGGCCGTGGCCGTGCCCATCTGCGCGGCCGACGGGCGCATCGTGGCGGCCGTGGCCTGCCACGCGCCCGTGGCGCGCAAATCCGTGGAACAGTTGCTGCAGCACGTGCCGCAGCTGAAGGAGGCGGCCGTGAAACTGCGGCCGCTATTGCTGGCGGAAAGCCACTAAGGCTTCAAGACTTTCGCTACCTTGGCGGCGCGCAGGCGGAAGGCGTCCGGCATGCCGGAACCGAGCAGCGGACGCAGATACAGGCGGAAGGCATCCGTCACATCCGTGCCGCTGGCGCTGATGAACTCATCTTCCATGGTGCGCGTCTTGCCCGCCACATCGGAAAGGGGCAGCAACTCGTAATCGACGGAATAAAAGCCCGTGCGCTTGATGGCGACGGAACCGTCGCGCTCGCCCCACATGGCGAACTGCACGGCCTTTTCGCCCACTTCCCTCGCTTCGCGCTGGTCCACGTCGGAGACGCAGCCGATGAAGGAGCGCTGCAGATAGCCGAAGGTATCGCCGCGCACGCGCTTGATGCCCAGCTTGGCCTTGATCTCGTCGCACAGCAGGTCGGCCAGCGCGCCCGTGCCCGACAACTGCACGTTGCCGTGCGCATCGCGTTCCACCTCATTGCCTACCTGTTTGGCCAGCAGGCTGGCGATCGGTTCGCCCGACGCATCGTGGATGCCTTCCGACACGGCGATCACGCAGCGGCCATATTTTGCATACGTGGCTTGTACGTCGGCGAGGAAGTTCTCCAACACGAAGACGCGCTCGGGCAGGTAGATCAAATGTGGGCCGTCGTCGGGGAACTTCTTGCCCAGCGCCGAGGCGGCCGTCAGAAAGCCCGCGTGGCGGCCCATCACCACGCCCACGTAGACGCCAGGCAACGCCGCGTTGTCGAGGTTGGCGCCCGCGAACGCCTGCGCGACGAAGCGCGCGGCCGAGGGAAAGCCCGGCGTGTGGTCGCTGCCCACCAGGTCGTTGTCGATGGTTTTCGGGATGTGGATGCAGCGCAGCGGATAGCCGGCCTTGTGCGCTTCCTCGCTGACGATGCGCACCGTGTCGGACGAGTCATTGCCGCCGATGTAAAAGAAGTGTTCGATCTCGTGCGCGCGCAGCACTTCGAAGATTTGCTGGCAGTAGGCGATGTCCGGCTTGTCGCGCGTGGAGCCCAGCGCCGAGGACGGCGTGGCGGCCACCAGCTCCAGGTTGTGGCTGGTTTCCTGCGTCAGGTCGACGAACTCTTCATTGATGATGCCGCGCACGCCGTGCAGCGCGCCATACACGCGCGTGACGTGCTGGAAGCGCCGCGATTCGAGCACCACGCCCACCAGCGACTGGTTGATGACGGCGGTGGGACCGCCTCCCTGGGCGACAAGAATTTTTCCAGACGGCATGGGATTTCCTCGTAAATGGAACGGCCCTCCAGCCTACTCCTTTTTTGCCGGGGTGCTGTCTTTTCCGATATTCCTGTCGAGAAATTTCTCCACGCGGCCCCAGAAATCGATGCGGTTCTGCGGCAGCGTCCAGCCATGCCCCTCTTCCTCGTACACCACCCATTCGACATCGCGGTTATGCTGTTTGACGGCCGCATAAAACTGCTTGCCGTGATACAGCGGCACGCGCCGGTCGGCCGCGCCATACGCCAGCAGCAGGGGCTGGGTGATGCGCGCCGCCTGGGCGATGGGCGAGGTGGCCTGGAACTGGGCGGCGTTGGCCGTCCGGTCGCCGATCAGCTCGGGCATGCCGTACTGTTTCCAGTCGTCGCCAAGGTCGGATTTGAAGCTCCAATGGCCGCTGTACAACAGGTTGATATCGGTCACGCCCACCCAGTCGATGGCGCAGCGGAACAGGTCGGGATCGTTGACCAGGCCCATCAGGGCGGCATAGCCGCCATAGCTGGCGCCCGCGATGCAGATGCGGCGCGGATCGGCGATGCCCTGCCCGATGGCCCAGCGCGCGCCGTCGGCGATATCGTCTTGCATCTTCAAGCCCCATTGCTTCCAGCCGGCGCGGAAATGCCTGCTGCCGAAGCCTGTGCTGCCGCGAAATTCCGGTTGCAGTACGGCATAGCCGCGCGAGGCAAGAAATTGCACCTGGGCATCCCATTGCCAGGAACTGCCGCGCAGGTACGGGCCGCCATGCACGAGCACGACCAGCGGCAATGGCTTGCCGCTGCCGCCGTTGGGCACCGTGAGCCAGGCTGGAATATCCAGGCCGTCGCGCACCTTGTAGCGCACCAGCTGCTGTTCGCTCATCTGCCCTGGCTGGATGAGCGGCTGCGTTTCGCCGATGATGCTCAGCTTGCCCGTGTCGCTGTTAAACAGCGTGAATTTGCCGGGCTGCCGGTCTGAATAGGACGTCACCAGCATGAAGGGCGTGGCGGGCCGCGCCGCCAGCGATACCAGGTTGATGGTATTGGGTAATAGGGCATCGATGCGCGCCTGCGTGGCCGCCATGGCCGGGTCGAACCAGCGTGTGGCGAGCGCGTCGCTCAGATGCCGCACGCCCAGCAGCTTGCCTTGCCGGACGATCAGATTGCCGCTGAAGTCATACCCATCGAGCGAGACGAAGGGCGTGGGTACGATGCGGTTGCCGGCCAGGTCGTAGGCATGCACGGACAGCGTGTCGTTGCCCATGCGGGCACTCACATACAAGGTGCCATCGGGGCCGAAGGACAGGGGCGTGAAGGCATCGGGGCCGCCGAGGTAGGCGTCGAACTGGGCCAGCTGGCGCCATCCGCCGCTGTCCGGATCAAGGTACTGCACGCTTTCGATATTGCGTTCGCGGGTGACCGCCAGGCGCGGTTCGCCGTTCTGGTCCAGCAGCCAGCGCCGCACCTTGCCCGGCGGCTTGACGCTCGTGCTGCGGCCCGTGAGCGTGTCCAGCAGGCGCAGGCTTTCATAATCCGCTTCGCCGGTCGGTGTGTACACCGTGCTGCGGACATAGACGGCACTGGAATGTTGCGCGCCGCGCTGGCCCGTCAGATAGGTATGCCAGGGCAGCAGCTTGTAGATCGAGGTGGAGCGGATCAGTTCCGCGCTGCGTGCCGCCAGCAGGCGGAAATCGCTGCCGTCGCGGTTGACGGCAAACAGGCCCGGCCCGTAGCGCAGGTCGCCGGGCGCGGTCTGGAGGTCGCGCGTGTTCAGTATCAGGCGCTCGTCGTTGACCCATTCGACGTCGCCCACATCGACGTCGCTGAATTGCGCCACGACCTTGATGCTGTTATCGAGCAGGTTGACGACGGCCAGCCGTTCGCGCTTGTTCGGACCGTTGACTTTGACGGCGAGGTGGCGCGCGTCGGGCGACAGCAGGGCGCCGCTGAATTCGGGATTGGAAAAGAAGGCCGACACAGGCGGCGCGGCTTGCGCACCGGCGTTCGTGGCGACGAGGAAAACGGCCGCCAGGGCGGCGCGCAGGAAATGCAATAGGGTCATGGCTGAGCGGGATCGGGGGTTAGCGGGGGGGCATTGTGGCGGGCCAGGAATTGCTCGACTTTGCGCCAGAAGTCGATGCGGTTGCCGGGCAGTGTCAAGCCCTGGCCTTCATCGTCATAGCGCAGCCATTCCGCGTTCGGGTTGCCTTGCCGGATGGCCTGGTACAGGCTGGCGGCGTCGCTGGCGGCGTCGCTGGCGGCAATTCGACGGTCGAGCTGTCCATGCGCCAGCAGCACGCCGCTCAGCGCGGCATTCTCGAAAAACTGCTCCGTGGGCAAGGCTGCCGTGACGGTGACGGTTGCCCGGTCGTCGTTCGCGTGGCTGGCGGCAGACAGCAGCAGGAAAAGCGGGGCGCCGATAGCGCAGAGACGACTGGCAAGACTGGACCGCATCCATGCTCCATGTGGCGTTGCGAAATGTGGTAGTCATTTAAGCACCATTTTCACAAGATTAACATCGATGCAGTCGCTCAGGATGTTTCTGTACCTTATTTTTCAGGTCTTCATTCCGGCGCCCGGATATGTTCGACCAGCCCCGTGCTGCGGCGTCCCGGCGCCGGTGTCAGCCAGCTGACCAGCACGGCGGCGGCCAGGCCGGCCGGCACGCCGAAGATGCCGGCGGAAATGGGCGCGATATGAAACCATTGACCGCTGGCATTGCCTCCCAGCATAGTGCTCGTGTGCAGCATGTAATACAGGCACACGCCAAAGCCCGTGAACATGCCGGCCAGTGCGCCCTGGTAATTGGTGCGTTGCCAGAACACGCCCAGCACCAGCGGCGGGAACAGGGTCGAGGCGGCCAGGGAAAACGCCACGCCCACCAGCGACAGGATGTCGGCCGGCTTTTGCGAGGCGGCATAGGCGGCGATGAAGGCCACGGCCAGCAGCAGCAATTTGGAAATCGTCACGCGCTTTTGCGTCGAGGCGCTGGGATCGACCACCTTGTAGTAAATGTCGTGCGACAAGGCGTTTGAAATGGCCAGCAGCAAGCCGTCGGCCGTCGACAGGGCGGCCGCCAGGCCGCCCGCCGCCACCAGGCCGGAAATCACATAGGGCAGGCCGGCGATCTCGGGCGTGGCCAGCACCAGCACGTCGGCGTCGATGGAAATTTCCGCCAGTTGCACGATGCCGTCGCGGTTGACGTCGACGATGCTGATCAGGGGACTGAGCTTGTCCACGTTGGCCCAGTACGATACCCAGGTGGGCAGGTTCGCGTATTGCGTGCCCACCAGTGCTGAGTAAATATCGTACTTGACCAGCACGGCCAGCGCGGGAATCGTGAGGTAGATCAACAAGATGAAGAACAGGGTCCAGAAGACGGACACGCGCGTTTCGTGCACGGACGGTGTGGTGTAGGATCGCATCAGGATATGGGGCAGGGCAGCCGTGCCCAGCATCATGCAAAACACGAGGGCGAGGAAATTGTTGCGCTTGATGTCGGACTGCGCGCGGTCCGCAGCGGGAAACGGCTGCGCGTGCGGAATGATCGGCTCGGCGCGTTTCTGGTTCTGCGCCTGCGCCGCCTGCCACAGCACGCGCGCCTCATCCGGGCTTTTCGGATAGGCGATCAGATAGCGCTCCGCGTTGCGGATGTCGAACAGCGAGGTATTGCGCTGGCGCAAACTGTCGAGCTGGCGCTGGGCCGCCAGGCGGCCTTGCTCCCACGAGCCGGGCAAGCCGTCGATGCGCGCCTGGTAGCTTTGCGCGCGCTGGCGGAAGATGGCGCGCACCTCGTTTTCCTTCGGGTCCGTTTCCAGCACGTGTTCGCGCGCGCTCAGCTGCGGCAGCACCTTGCCGTAGGCGATCTGCGGCACGGGATTGTCCGCATGCTTGACCGACAGCCACATGGCGGGAATCAGGAAGGCGACGAGGATGATGATGTACTGCGCCACCTGCGTCCAGGTGATGGCGCGCATGCCGCCCAGAAAGGAGCAGACGAGGATGCTGGCCAGGCCCAGGAAGATGCCGACGGAAAAATCCACGCCCGTGAAGCGCGAGGCGATCAGGCCAACGGCGTAGATCTGCGCCACCACATAGGTGAACGACACGATGATGGTGGCGGCCACGGCCACCACGCGCACGCTGGCGCCGCGGCCGTCCGCGCCGCTGCCGTAGCGGGCGGCGAGGAAATCGGGAATCGTGTACTGGCCGAACTTGCGCAGGTAGGGGGCGATCAACAACGCCACCAGGCAATAGCCGCCCGTCCAGCCCATGATGAAGGCCAGGCCGTCGAAGCCGTTCAGGTACAGGCCGCCGGCCAGGCTGATGAAGCTGGCGGCCGAAATCCAGTCGGCGGCCGTGGCCATGCCGTTGAACATGGCCGGCACCCGGCGCCCCGCCACATAGTATTCGGTGACGTTCGAGGTGCGGCTGATGACGCCGATGGTGGCGTACAGGGTGATGGTGACCAGCATGAACAGGTAGCCGATCCACGCGCGCGGCATGCCTTCCTGTTCCAGCACGGCCAGGGCCAGCAGGAAGGCGGCAAATCCGCCCGTAAACAGCAGGTAGTAGCGGCTCAGCCGGGCAAAGAAGCTGCGCTGGCCGCTCATGTTTTCTCCTCGACATGAAAGGCCCGGTCCAGGCGCCGCATGCGCCAGGCGTAGAAGGCGATGATGGCCAGGTAGACCAGCGAGGCGCCCTGGGCCGCCATATAGAAGGGCAGGGGCCAGCCGAACAGGTTCAGGTGCAGCAGTTCGCGCGCATAAAACACGGTCAGGAAGCCCGTCAGCAGCCAGACCAGCAGCAGGATGGCCGTCAGGCGCCGCGTCTTGCGCCAGTGCGTATCGAGGCGCGCCTGCAACTCAGGGCCGGGCGTGCGCGCGGGCCGCAGCGGCGGCGCGGGAGGGCTGGGCTTATCCATACGTGATGTCATCCTCTTCTGGCGCGTCCGGCAGCAGCAGGGCGATGCTCAGGCGCAGCAGGGTGCCCGGCAGCTTCGGCGAGTGCGCGCGGGGATTATTGAAAATATCGACTTCGGCGCCATGCTGCTGGGCGATTTCGCGCACGATGGCCAGGCCCAGTCCGCTACCGTCGACATTGCTGCCGAGAATACGGTAAAAGCGTTCGAACACGTGCGCCCGCTCGGCCGGCGGGATGCCGGGACCCGTATCTTCCACTTCCAGGATGGCCAGTTCCAGGGTGCTGCGCACGCGCACCGTGACGCTGCCCCCGGCCGGCGTGTAGCGCAGGGCATTGTCGATCAGATTGCTCAGCAGTTCACGCAGCATCATGGCATTGCCGGAAATCATGATCGAATACGCAGGTTGTTCGAAGCCCAGGTCGATATGCTGGGCAAACGAGGCTTGCACCCAGTCCTGCACCACGCCGCGCGCCAGTTCGCTCAGCTCGATCGGTTCGAACGCCGTGCCCGCCTGCGGCTGGTTTTCCGCGCGCGCCAGGGCCAGCAGCTGGTTCACCAGCCGCGTGGCCGCTTCCGAGCTTTTCGCCAGCTGCAGCAGCGAGCGGTGTATTTCGTCGTGGTCGGTCTGGCGCAGGGCCAGCTCCGACTGCATGCGCATGCCGGCCAGCGGCGTCTTCATCTGGTGCGCGGCATCGGCGATGAAGCGTTTCTGCATGTCGATCGACAGCGACAAGCGGGCCAGCATCTCGTTGAGCGAACCGACCAGTGGCGTGATTTCCTCGGGCACCTGGCCCGATTCGATGGGCGATAAATCGTCGGGCGGCCGGGCGCGTATGCGCTCCTGCAATTGCGCCAGCGGCGACAGGCCGCGCGCCAGGGCAAACCAGACCAGGGCCAGGATCACGGGCAGGATGATGAACTGCGGCAAAATCACGCCCTTGATGATTTCATTGGCCAGCTGGGCCCGTTTTTCCAGCGTTTCGGCCACCTGCACCAGCGCGCGGCGCGGTTCGTCGTCGCTGCTGGACGGCATGTCGAGATAGGTGAACGCCACGCGCACGGGCGTGCCGTGGATGGTGTCGTTGCGAAACAGCACCATGCCGCTGCGGTATTTGTCGGGGTCCTGGGGCGGCGGCAAGTCGCGGTCGCCGTCCAGGTATTCGCCGCGCGCGCCCACCACCAGGTAATACAGGGTGTCGACATCGTCGCCGCGCAGGAAGTCGCGGCCCTTGCCGTTTTTTTCCGGCACGTGGCGCAGCACGGCGCCATCGGCTTGCTTGACCTGCTGCGTGAGCACCGTCACGCTGTCTTCCAGCGCATGGTCGAATGGCTGATTGGCGATGCTCTTGGCCACCAGATAGGTGATGGCGATGCTCATCGGCCACAGCAGCAACAGGGGCGCCAGCATCCAGTCGAGGATTTCGCCGAACAGCGAATGCTCGATGGTGTCATCCTGCTCCGTGGTGGGCGGCTCGAACCAGTCGTCGTCCGCCTCGTCCGCTGGCGCCTCGCGCGGCTTCACTTGCTGGCGGGTCCGTTGGCCAGGCCTGCCGACTCGCCCGCTTCAGCGTTCAGGCGCGCTGCTTCCGAGTATTTTTCCAGGCAATAGCCGAGGCCGCGCACGGTGGCGATGCGCACGCCGCCCACCTCGATCTTCTTGCGCAGGCGGTGCACATACACTTCGATGGCGTTGTTCGACACTTCCTCGCCCCATTCGCACAGGTGGTCGACCAGCTGCTCTTTCGAGACGAGACGGCCCGTGCGGCCCAGCAGGATTTCCAGCAAGCCCAGTTCGCGCGCGGACAGGTCGAGCATCTGGTCGTTGATGTAGGCGCTGCGCCCCACCTGGTCGTAGCTGAGGGGACCGTGCTTGATGATGGTGGCGCCGCCGCCGGCGCCGCGGCGCGTCAGGGCGCGCACTCTTGCCTCCAGTTCCGACAGCGCGAACGGCTTGGCCATATAATCATCGGCACCGAGGTCGAGGCCATTGACGCGTTGTTCGATGGAATCGGCTGCCGTCAGGATCAGTACGGGCAGCAGCGAGGCGCGCGCGCGCAGGCGGCGCAGCACTTCCAGGCCGGACATCTTCGGCAGGCCCAGGTCGAGGATCAGCAAGTCGAATTCCTGGGTGGACAAGGCCGTATCGGCCTCTTGCCCCGTCTTGACGTAGTCGATCGCATAACCGGACTGGCGCAGCGAGCGGGTCAGGCCATCGGCCAGCACGCTGTCATCTTCGGCAAGTAAAATACGCATGGTGCACTTCCTATGCTTGCGGCGGTAGAAGCTTGTATTGTGTTTCATTTTCCGCAAGGTGGCGAATTTTTGTGAAAAACAGGGTTGTATTGATCTGTTTCAAAACAAATCCACGTTCCGCTTGCATTGATCACTGTTTTTTTATACAGTACTGTCTGTGTAAAGAATTTAACCCACTGGCGCTATCGCAGGCCGACCGATTCACGTGAATCGTCGACTGTAGAACGGCTGAAAGAACATATGGACGATAAAAAAGCTGTAGTACCCGCATCGGAAAAAGCCAAGGCGCTCGCCGCCGCACTGGCGCAGATCGAGAAGCAGTTTGGCAAAGGTTCGGTCATGCGCATGGATGCCAGCGCACCGATCGAAGAAGTGCAAGTCGTGTCGACCGGTTCGCTCGGCCTCGATATCGCGCTGGGCGTAGGCGGCTTGCCGCGCGGCCGCGTGGTGGAAATCTACGGTCCGGAATCGTCGGGTAAAACCACCCTGACCCTGCAAACCATTGCTGAAATGCAAAAACTGGGCGGCACCTGTGCCTTTATCGATGCCGAGCATGCACTCGACGTCGGTTACGCGCAAAAGCTGGGCGTGAACCTGCATGAACTGCTGATCTCGCAACCGGATACGGGCGAGCAGGCACTGGAAATCTGCGACGCCCTCGTGCGTTCGGGCAGCGTCGACCTCGTCGTCATCGACTCCGTGGCCGCACTGACGCCACGCGCCGAGATCGAAGGCGACATGGGCGACTCCCTGCCAGGTCTGCAAGCGCGCCTGATGTCGCAAGCCCTGCGCAAGCTGACCGGTTCCATCAACCGCACGAATACCCTGGTCATCTTCATCAACCAGATCCGCATGAAGATCGGCGTGATGTTCGGCAGCCCGGAAACCACCACCGGTGGTAACGCGCTGAAATTCTACGCGTCCGTGCGCCTGGATATCCGCCGCACCGGCTCGATCAAGTCCGGCGATGAAGTGATCGGCAACGAAACCAAGGTCAAGGTCGTCAAGAACAAGATCGCGCCGCCGTTCAAGGAAGCGCACTTCGATATCCTGTACGGCGCCGGCACGTCGCGCGAAGGCGAAATCCTGGACCTGGGTTCGGATGCCAAGATCGTGGAAAAATCCGGTTCGTGGTACAGCTACAACGGCGAACGCATCGGCCAGGGCAAGGACAACGCCCGCGCCTTCCTGCAAGAGCGTCCGGCGCTGGCCCGCGAAATCGAAAACAAGGTCCGCGCTTCGCTGGGCGTGCGCGAACTGCCGCCGCTGGCTGCTGAAAAGCCGGAAAAAGCGGATAAGGCTGCCGACAAGGCTGCCAAGGCTGCAGAAGCGAAAGCAGCCGAGTAATAAGGTGGCGCAGGTCGGCTGCGCTGGCGTGGCCAGCTGCGGTTGGTCTTGCCAGCGACACGCTGCGACACATGACGGCCCCTTGCGCCGTGGTTTGCCGCCTAAAAGATCTACAATGAATGCCGCCTCGCGCCTGTGCGCCCGGCGGCATTTGTGTTTTTGACGGCATTGTTGACGGCAATATCGACGGGATTACCGGCGGCATTGTTAACGGCATGTCGGGCGGCAGATCTGTCGCGGCGATGTCGTGTTTGAATTGTCGTGAGTTGATGTTGTATTTGATTTGAGTTGTCTTGATGTGTTGAACGATAGGGTGGAATGATGGCAGCGGTACAACTGAGCCTGAAGGGCAGGGCGCTACGCTTTTTGTCGATGCGCGAGCACAGCCGCATGGAATTGCGGCGCAAGCTGCAGCGGCATGCGCAGGAGGGCGACGATGTGGAAGCCTTGCTCGACAGCCTGGAGCAGGCCAACTGGCTGTCGCAGGAGCGTTTTTCCGAGTCGCTGATCCACCGCCGCTCGGCCCGCTTCGGCAATAGCCGCATCATGGCGGAATTGCAAAGCCATGGCATCGCCGGCGAGGCGCTGCAGGAACTCAAGGCGGGCCTGGCCGAAGGCGAGACCGAGCGCGCCTGCGAAGTGTGGCGCCGCAAGTTCGGGCAAGTGGCGCAGGATGCCGAACAGCGCAGTAAGCAGATGCGCTTCCTGATGCAGCGCGGCTTTTCCCAGCGCGCCGTGCAGGTGGCGTTGAAGGGACTCGAGCCCGACGAGGACTAAGGCCGTCGCGCGCACTGGCGCTCCCATTTGCCGCCAGGCAAGGTCGCTCTGCCGCTCCTGCCGTCAGCTTTGCACCCTGGCCATGATGCTGCCGCCGCGCCGCGCCGCGCCACGCCGCGCGGCCGTGAACTGCGCTTTCAAATGCCCTCTGTTCGCGCTACTGGGCGCCCGCGATATCGGGTATTCTGGCGCTCGAACCTGGTGCGCTGCGCGCACCGCCACTGATCGAGACAGGAAGCGCAATGAGCAACTGGAATGCCGGCTATATGGCCGAGGTCGCCTATACCTATGGCTATTACGAAGAATTGAATCCCCTGCGCCTGCGCCTGCCCCTGCTGGCCGCCGGCCTGGTCCTGCCTGCCAATGGCACGGCTTGCGAATTGGGCTTCGGCCAGGGCGTCAGTGCCAACTTCCATGCCGCGGCGTCCGCCACGCGCTGGTATGGCAATGATTTCAATCCGGCCCAGGCGGCCTATGCCCAGGAACTGGCCAGCGCCGCTGGCGCCGGGGCGCAGTTCACGGACGAATCGTTCGAACAGTTTTGCCGCCGCGACGACTTGCCCGATTTCGATTTCATCTGCCTGCACGGTATCTGGAGCTGGATTTCGGCGGAAAACCGTGCATTGATCGTGGACTTCCTGCAGCGCAAGCTGAAAGTGGGCGGCGTCGCCTACCTCAGCTACAACACGCAGCCAGGCTGGGCCGCCATGATGCCGATGCGCGACTTGCTGACCGAACATAGCCGCGTCATGGGGGCGCCGGGGCAAGGCGTGCTGGCGCGTATCGACGGCGCCATCGATTTCGTCGACAGGATGATCGCCACGAAGCCGCGCTATCTCGAGGCCAATCCCCTGCTGGCCGACCGCTTCGAGAAGCTGAAATCGTTTGAACGTCATTATGTTGCGCACGAGTATTTCAATGCGGACTGGCAGCCGATGGCTTTTTCCCAGGTGGCTGCCATGTTGAGCGAAGCCAAGCTGGAGTTCGCCGCTTCCGCCACCTACACCGAGCATGTCGACATGCTCAATCTCACGGCCGAGCACCAGCAATTCCTGGCCGAGATTCCTGACCCCATCTTCCGCGAAACGACGCGGGCGTTCCTGATCAACCAGCAATTTCGCAGGGATTACTGGATCAAGGGTGCGCGCACGCTGACGCCGTTCGCTCAGGCCACGGCCTTGCGGGCCGTGCGCGTGATGCTGGCGGTGCCGCGCGATACGGTGGTATTGAGCGTGCATGGCGTGCTGGGCGATGCCGATATGGATGAGCGCGTATATGCGCCCGTGCTCGATGCGCTTGCCGATCACCGCGTGCACACGATCGGGGAACTGGAGCAGCAATTGGCTGGCACCGAAGCCAGCCTGGCCGCCTTGTTGCAGATCATGCTGATTCTGATCAGCAAGGGCAGTGTCTACGCCGTCCAGGACGAAGCCGACATTGCCGTGGCACAGCCGCAGACGGCGCGCCTGAATGCGTATTTGCTGGAGCAGGCGCTGGCAAGGTCCGACCTGTACAGCCTTGCCAGCCCGATGACGGGCGGTGGCGTGTTTGTACCGCATTTACAACAGCTGTTCCTGTGGGCGAAAATGCAAGGATGGCAAGAGCCGCAGGATTGGGTGCGCGAGACATGGCCTGTGCTGATACGCCTGAAGCAGTTGCTGTCGAAGGATGGGCAGCCCTTGCTGACGGAAGAAGAGAACCTGGCCGAGCTGTGGGAGCATGCCCGCCATTTTGCCGAGCGTACCTTGCCAGTTTTGCGCGCGCTGGGCGTGGCCGACTGAGGCACGGTGTTGGCGTGTCCGCGCCATGCCAGAAGTTATGCGAATTGCGAATGATCGTCATTGATTTTGCGATTTGCATCAATAATCGCAGGCGGGCGATCAGGCCGGTGAAAAATTATGTTGCGGCGCAACCAGCGCCCAATGTGCTACACTTTTAGGGTTTTTGCGGCGCCGCAGGTGCGGTTGCTGTTCGTAGAAGCTGCGAACGGCGTGCTTTATGCACATGGCTGCTTACTAATTATGGCCGCGCAAGCGGCATCGGTCTTATGCCCCTGTCAACTCCCGTATCCCGGCGCGCCCTACGGCACTCCCGCGTTATCGACGTCCAAGCGTATCTGCGCGACGACGGCCTGTGGGATATTGACGCCCGTATTACCGATATCAAAAGCTACGACGCGACCCTGGCCTCGGGCCCCCGTCCCGCCGGCACCCCTCTGCACGACCTCCATCTCCGCATTACCGTCGATCGCGAACTGACCATCGTCGAGGCCGAAGCCGCCTCCGATGCCGTGCCCTATCCCGGTTTTTGCGATACCATCGGCCCCGCTTACAGGGCGCTGATCGGTTTGAATTTATTGAAGAATTTCCGCCGCGACTTGAAACAGCGCCTGGCGGGAATCGCCGGCTGTACCCATTTGACGGAACTGGCGCAAGTCTTGCCGACTGCGACGGTTCAGGCATTTGCCGGCGATGTCTGGTCGACCCGTGACGGTGCGAATGCTGACTTGTCGCATGAAAAGCCGTTTCAACTCGACAAATGCCACGCCCTGCGCACCGATGGCGGGGCAGTTGCACGGTATTACCCGCGCTGGGTAGCCAAAGCGTGACCCCGGCGCTCTGTTTTTCCTGTTTTTTTTGCACCACTAACCGTATTTTTACAAATCAGTATCAGAAGGGAAGCCAGCATGAAAATCCATGAGTATCAAGCCAAAGAAATCCTCCGGCAATTCGGAGTGACGGTACCACGCGGTATTCCGTGCATGTCCGTCGACGAGGCAGTCAAGGCTGCGGAAACCCTGGGCGGCCCGGTGTGGGTAGTCAAGGCGCAGATCCACGCAGGTGGCCGCGGCAAGGGCGGCGGCGTGAAAGTGGCAAAATCGATCGAACAGGTCAAGGAATACGCTGACCAGATCATGGGCATGCAGCTGATCACGCACCAGACCAGCGCCGAAGGCCAGAAAGTCAACCGCCTGCTGGTGGAAGAAGGCGCCGACATCAAGCAAGAACTGTACGTTTCGCTGGTCACCGACCGCGTTACCCAGAAGATCGTCCTGATGGCTTCGTCCGAAGGCGGCATGGACATCGAAGAAGTGGCCGAGAGCCACCCAGAGAAGATCCACCACGTCACCATCGAGCCAAGCGTCGGCCTGACCGATGCCCAGGCAGACGACATCGCGACCAAAATCGGCGTGCCTGCCGGTTCCATCGTCGACGCACGCGTCAACCTGCAAGGCCTGTACAAAGCGTACTGGGAAACCGATTGCTCGCTGGCCGAGATCAATCCGCTGATCGTCACCGGCAGCGGCAAAGTCATCGCCCTGGACGCCAAGTTCAACTTTGACCCGAATGCCCTGTTCCGTCACCCGGAAATCGTCGCCCTGCGCGATCTGGACGAAGAAGATCCAGCGGAAATCGAAGCGTCGAAATTCGACCTGGCTTACATCTCGCTCGACGGCAACATCGGTTGCCTGGTGAACGGTGCCGGCCTGGCCATGGCCACCATGGACACGATCAAACTGTTCGGCGGCGAGCCAGCCAACTTCCTGGACGTCGGCGGCGGCGCCACGGCAGAAAAAGTAACCGAAGCGTTCAAGATCATGCTGAAAAACCCAGGCCTGAAAGCCATCCTGGTGAACATTTTCGGCGGCATCATGCGTTGCGACGTGATCGCCGAAGGCGTCATCGCCGCGGTGAAAGCCGTTTCGCTGAACGTACCGCTGGTGGTGCGCATGAAGGGCACCAACGAAGACCTGGGCAAAAAGATGCTGGCCGATTCCGGTCTGCCTATCATCGCAGCCGACACCATGGAAGATGCAGCAAAGAGCGTCGTTGCCGCCGCTGCTGGTCAAGCTTAATTAAGGAATCAACATGTCCATTCTGATCAATAAAGATACCAAAGTCGTAACCCAAGGGATCACCGGCAAGACCGGCCAGTTCCACACCCGCGGTTGCCGCGACTACGCGAACGGCAAAGCTGCCTTCGTGGCAGGCGTGAACCCGAAGAAAGCCGGCGAAGATTTCGAAGGCATTCCAATTTTCGCTAACGTTACCGAAGCGAAAAAAGAAACCGGCGCCAACGTTTCCGTGATCTACGTGCCGCCAGCAGGCGCGGCAGCGGCGATCTGGGAAGCTGTCGAAGCTGAAATGGATCTGGCCATTTGCATTACCGAAGGCATTCCTGTCCGCGACATGATGGCCCTGAAAGATCGCATGGCCAAAGCCAACAGCAAGACCTTGCTGCTGGGCCCTAACTGCCCAGGCTTGATCACGCCAGACGAAATCAAGATCGGCATCATGCCAGGCCACATCCATAAAAAAGGCCGCATCGGCGTGGTATCGCGTTCGGGTACCCTGACCTATGAAGCAGTGGGTCAGCTGACCGCACTGGGCCTGGGCCAATCGTCGGCAGTCGGCATCGGCGGCGACCCGATCAACGGTCTGAAGCACATCGACATCATGAAGATGTTCAATGACGATCCAGATACCGACGCGGTCATCATGATCGGCGAAATCGGCGGTCCGGACGAAGCCAACGCGGCTTATTGGATCAAAGACAACATGAAAAAACCGGTCGTCGGCTTCATCGCCGGCGTGACCGCTCCTCCAGGCAAGCGCATGGGCCACGCCGGCGCGCTGATCTCGGGCGGTGCCGATACGGCACAAGCCAAGCTGGAAATCATGGAAGCTTGCGGCATCACCGTGACCAAAAACCCGTCGGAAATGGCGCGTCTGCTGAAAGCCATGCTGTAATTTCAGCCGGCTTGCCGCAGTACAAAAAAGGAGCTTCGGCTCCTTTTTTTTGTCTGCAAGACAGGCCGCATCCCGGCCCGGGCCGACGCAACTGGTCCGAAGCTGCCCAAAAGTGTCGCTTTTCTTTCCATGTGTGCCGCCGCTGCCCGGGCGTGCCGCTGGCATGGCGCTTGCACCATGCACGGCGTGAGCAATGCACAATGGGAGGAGACGATGCGCGCGCAAAGCGGATTTACCCTGATAGAACTGATGATCGTGGTGGCCATCGCCGGCATCCTGGCGGCCGTGGCCATTCCCCAGTACGGCGACTATACGATGCGGGCCAAGGTCAGCAATGTGCTGGCGGCCGCCGCGCCCTTGAAAACGGCCGTGGCCCTGTGCGTGCAGGAAAACGGAGGCGAGGCGACTGCCTGCAGCACGCCCACCCCGGCCGTGCCAAGTTCCATTCCCGTCTTCAGTGCCACTCGCGAAGTGGCGGGCGCCACTGTGGACAAGGGCAATATCGTACTGACCCTCGCTGCCGACCTGGGCACGGGGATCGGCGGACAAAGCGTGACGATGACCATGAAGCCGGGCACCAGCAGTCTGAGCTGGTTCAACAGCACCACCGTGACGAATCTGGCGGCAAAGGAAGCGATTACCAAAAACAATATTCCCGATGTGACCCCGACCCAGTAAGCGGGGTTTGCCAGCAGGGCATTACACGATTTTTTGCCGGTCCGCGATCAGCGCTTCATAGGTGAGGTTTTGCAGCAGGGTGTAGTGGGTCGGTTCCAGGTCGATGAATTGCACGCCATACGTATAGACTTCGGCCACCTGGGCGGCATGGCCATTCGACGGCTTGCCTACGCTGACGTTCTGGATGCGTGCGCGCGTGTTGACGCGCATCTGATGCTTGTTCGGCTGCACCAGCAAGGTAAAGCTCAGTGCCACGCCCTCGTCGTCCGGCGTGAGCATGCTGGGCGCTTCGATCAGCGCGCCCGAGACGCTGAGGTTGACGATAAACACGGGCACGGGCGCCACGTCGCGATAGCTGAGCTGCGCGGGGATTTCCACTTTCACGCGCATGGCCGTGCGCAGGCTGGTGCCCTGGATGGCGTCGGGAAAACTCAGGTGGACATAATTGAGCGGGCGGCCAAAGATGCGCAGCACGCTGCAGGCAAACGAACAGACGGTGACGCCGGAAAACACGCGGATGGTCAGCTTGTCGCCTTCGTTGAGCACGATGGCGGCGCCGTTCTCCATGGGAATCTTGACGATCAGGTACTCGTCTTTGACGTAGCCGATCAGGGTCGAGAAATGCTGGATGGGTTTGATGGTGCGATGCGTGATGAACTGGATGCGTCCGCCTACCTGCAGATTCATCGCCTCAAATTCGAAGTCCTGGAGCTTGGTTTCCGCGGCGGGCTTGTTGCTAGTCATGCGATGCTCATCTTGATATGGTCGACTCGCAGTATGCATGATTTCTTAATGAAAAAGCATTTATATCAATAAAATGGCAAATTGACATGGAAATTTTGCCGCGACGGTGCCGGGAGCCAGCGAAAGCTTTACAATTGCGTCAATATTAACGAATAAAAATGTCATGGCGCGCAGCTACTTCTGGACCCTGTTGTTCCTGATCCTGCATCAAATCGATGCAGCCTATTGGAAAGAATGGGAAATGTTTTATTTGCCGGGTGGCGTGCAGGGCTTCCTGGTCTTCAATATGGCAGCCATTGCCGTGGTGCTCGCCGGTTATCGGCATGTATTGCTGGGCACCAGGCAAGCGCGCCGCTATGCGGCAGTGTGCGCCGCGCTGGGCATGGGCACCTTTGCAATCCATGCTGGCTTTGCGCTGGCGGGATTGGCGCAATTTCATTTGCCCCTGTCGATCGCCATCATCGTACTGTGCCTGGGCAGCGGCCTGTGGCTAACGATCACATGCATTCAGTCTTCTAAGCAATAACTCCATCGCGTGGAAGGCCGGAAATCCACGATGCACGTCATGCGATGGCCGCTCGCAATAGTCCGCTAATGGGCGAGACGTCGCGTGCGGCGACGAGGCGAAGCCTTGCAAGTAAGCTTATTTTGATAAGCAATATGGGACGGCAGTTGCGTTGCCTTTCTCCCCGCATATTCAGGCCAGCATGTCCGCTGGCCTGAGCGTTAGGCCGCAGCGTCTTCCAGTGTTTTCCGCCTCCCCATGCTGGTCATTCCATCTGCATCAAGGCTCTTGTCTGCCTCTCTTGTTTGGCACGAAAAATGGCGTCGCGGAAATTGCGCGTCTGGCTGCAGCATGCGCTAACGCCGCCGTTTCTGGCCGGGATGGTCTTTCCGCTGCCTGCCCGGCAATCCAGTCAGGGCTGAAACATGTGTAAAACCTTTACAGGTGTCGTCAAGCGTTGCAGACCGACTAGTCGTCCTCATACCGACGTGCTGCAGCAGGCCTTCCATTGTGCAAAATGCGTTGGAAAGCTGCGCACATGAATATATATGTGAGTCAAACTTTTTTCATGCGCTGGCTGTTGGGGGAGGCCGGGCGTGCGATGAAAATCCGTCCTGTAATGTATCAAAATGTAACAAATGTATCTTTCCAGTGAGCAAAACCCCCAGTTTTCCTCGTTCTGAAAGGTATTCTTCAGCAAATAGGTTACAATTTACGTATTTTCGACAGAATTTTGCGCAGGTATGCGAGTTGAGTGGAGATGTCATGGCCCAGAAAGATCATCTATGTCTTTAGCGCAATACCAGCATGGTAACTAGCAACTATATTTTTATGGCAGGCGTGTATGGAGTAAATATGCCGCACTGGCTGTTTTGAACACGTGAACGTGTCTCATGAAGCACATTCTTTGCTGAATTGCATGCAGGGAAAATTCTGGGACTTCCATAAAATATTACTGGCATAAATTATGAAAAATACCCGCGTAATTAAGTATCTGACCATGCTGTTCTTTGGATTTAACGTGGCGTCATGCGGTGGTGGTGGTGGTGGTGGCGACAACCCTGTACCGCAGCCCGTCAGTCCGCCGATAAGCATCTACCCACTGCCTGAAATGAAAATTCTGGTCATAGGCCAGTCTATCTCATCGAATTGTAATGAGCATGTTTACGGGCCTGCGAATAACGTATTTCAAGTGGGGAAAAATGGTGAAATTAAAGCGGCAGCGGATCCTTTCGAATGGGCTGATTGTGGCAAGGGGGCAATGTGGATGCCGCTTGGGAAACAGTTGATTGACGCGGGTATCGCGAAAAAAGTCGTGTTTATGCCTATTGGCGTCGGTGGGACAAAAGTGGAGGACTGGCAGGAAGGTGGCCGGGCATTTGCAAAGCTGAATAGCGCGATCAGTTTGATCAAGGCCAAGGGCATTAATTTTGATTTTGCCTTTTGGCATCAGGGCTCTTCAGATGCGGGTACGGGGAAGGCTGTCTACACGCAGAAGTTGGGTGCTGTTCTTGATTACGTAGATGCCAAAGTAACGATTACTCGCTGGCTGATTGCAATACATTCCCGTTGCAATGGTGTATATGATCGCGATATTGAAGCGGCTCAGTTACTCGTGGGGAATCGCCCTGATTTAAGGCGCTATAGTGGACCTAATAATAATTTATTAGGCGATGAATATAGGATTGATACTTGCCACTTGAATGAAAAGGGGCAGGAGAAAATGGCATCAATGTGGCTTGACTCAGTAAAGTCGGCTCTCAAATAAAAGATTGGATTGTAGATGAAGGGAAGGTTCAGGTATTCGCTGGAGAATTTCAGAGGTGTCGCAATAATTTTTGTCATGCTTTCACATATTTCTTCAATTTATTCCTTCGACAAAGGTGGAGATTATTTGTTTTATTTGCTGACAAATGCGACTGCCTGGTTTGTTTTTATTTCTGGATATCTTTTTTATTATCTTGAATCTGAAAAATTCGAATATGGAAAATATTTAATCAAGAAGCTCAAGTATGTGGTTCTTCCATATTTGATTCTTTCTGTTCCAGCGATTATTGCAGGCTTATATTTTTCGCGTCATGTTCTGTATGGACTGACTTCAGATCAGTATATCGCGTGGTCTTTGGTTACAGGGGGAACAGTTGTTCCGCCGATGTGGTTCATTCCGATGATTGTCATTTTTTTCTTGCTGACGCCGGTTTTCAATTTTTTATCAAAAAATAAAATAATTTACGTTTTTGTCGTCTGTGGTCTTGTTCTTAGTATCTTCTCATCCCGTTCGGTAAATAATACGAATGCATTCTTTTCTTTTTTAAATTTTGCAGGTTTTTATTTGCTTGGAATGGTTGCAGCAAAGAACGTTGCGGTTTTGGATTCCTTGAGTTATGCATGGAAGTCAAGAATTATCTTTGGTTCAGTTGCGATATTTTTGCTTTTTGGTTTCCTTTATCCTGGCATTGAAAGCGAGCCTGTTGGATTTTTAAGTTCGCTAGGCTCATTGAATTTCCTGAATGTCGGGAAGCTGGCTTTTTTGGTGGCCATATTTTTTATTTTCGAGCGTTACCTTGAGCGTAAAAATAATATCCTCGGTTATCTTGCAAAGATAAGTTTTGGATTGTTTTTTATTCATGGATTTATGATTCTGATTTTTTCAAGAATTTCTCGCGATGTGGATTTTGGCAGCGCTTATGCAAGGTTTTTTTCGGAAGTGGCAATAGTCGTTTTTGTTTCTATAGCTGTTGTTTTTTTGATCAAGGTGGTGTTGGGGAAGCGGAGTCGTTATGTTATTGGTTGTTAAAACATTTGCGTTGATTTTCTCTTTAATTTTTTTTGCTGCCGCTAGCGCACGCGATGTTCGTATCTTGGTATTGAACGAAGTATCTTCATCAAAATGTGAGGTGAAAAATTTTGCCAGCGTCCCGGGCGTCTATCAGATTGGTTTGGATGGCAGCGAGCGTCCATTTCAGTCACCTTTCGCGTGGGATGAGTGTGCGGACGGAACACTTTTGACGTCCTTGGGGCAGGATATCCTGCGTTCAGGTATGGCTGATCGGGTGATTTTCATGCCAGTGGGTGTCGAGGGCAGCCACATCGAAGATTGGCTCGCTGGCGGACGGGCGCAGGAGAAATTGAAACTCGCTTTGCATGAAGCGGTTTCCAGCAATGTACGTTTTGAATATGTGCTTTGGCAAGGTGCTTTGCTTGATGGGATGATTTCTGCATCTAATTATCAGAGTCATGTACAAAGAATACTCAAAGTGGTGAAGATGAATGCCGTTGTTGATAAATTTATCATTTCAAAAAGTATCAGTGTGAGGAAGGATAAATTATCACGTAACGTCATGCATCCCTGGGATCCCTTGGTTGGCCGATTTGCTGGACCAGATCTGAGTGGACTCGGGGACGCTTACCTGTCTGATGACGGCAATTTCAATTTGCTTGGAAAAAGAAAGCTGGCACAACTGTGGTTGAGCTCGATGCAAGACGCCAGCGCGGAGAGTCTGCAGTATCAGAAAGAGTCCTTGCTTTATTACTTCAAGCTGTAAAGCGGCCAAGCCACCCTTTTCACGCGTCAAGCCGCCTAGTGAGGGATCTCCCGTCACTAGGGAGGGCCGACGATGCCAGTGTTCAGGGAGGCGATCAGGTCAGGTGCCTGACTCGATTAGACCGTCGCCGTCCAATCGCCCGATTTGCCGCCATGCTTTTCCAGCACGCGCACATTCGTCATGACCATGCCCCGGTCGACGGCCTTGCACATGTCGTAGATGGTCAGCAAACCGATCTGCACGGACGTGAGCGCTTCCATTTCCACGCCCGTCTTGCCCGTGGTGTCGACCTGGGCGCGGCAGTGCACGCTGTTGGCCGCGGCGTCCACTTCGAAGTCGACGGTGACGCGCGTGAGGGCCAGCGGGTGGCACAGGGGAATCAGGTCGCTGGTGCGCTTGGCGCCCATGATGGCGGCGATGCGGGCGATGCCCAGCACGTCGCCTTTCTTGGCGTTGCCGGAAATAATCAATGCCAGGGTGGCGGGCTGCATGCGGATGGTGCCGGCGGCCACGGCGCTGCGGCGCGTGTCTTCCTTGCTGCCCACGTCGACCATATGGGCCTGGCCCGTGGCGTCGAAATGGGTCAGTTCCCCGGCGGGGGCTTGCTTGTCTGCTGTTGTCATGGCGTCAAAATAGGTGAGAAGTGGGGGCGCGGCGCGCCGTGCCACCGCGTCATGCCACTGGCATGGCGCATGCTTGTTGCGTGGGAATGGGCGCTGCGAACAAGGTATGATAGCACCCGTGAATTCAAAAACTACCCTTCCGATCGTACTTGAAAACGCCCGTGCGGCATTGCTGCGCAGCCCCTGGCGCGTGTCCGTGCTCGCGGCCCTCTGCCTGGCTGCGCCATGCGCGCCGGCACAAACCTATACGTCCGCGCCGGCGGCGCCAGCTGCAGGCGCGGCAGCCAAGCCGGCAGGCAACTGGACACCGCTGGCCGTGCCGCCGGCGCCGAACCTGCCCAACCTGGGCGATACCTCGCGCGAAGACCTGTCGCCGGCGATGGAGCGCAAGATCGGCGAGGAAGTCATGCGGGGCATCCGCGGCGACCGCGACTACCTCGACGACGCGCCCCTGCTCGAATACCTGAATACCTTCGGCAACGCCCTCGTGGCGGCGCGCCCCAGCGTGCGCGGCGAAACGAATTACGATTATTTCTTTTTTGCCGTGCGCGACCCGCAATTGAACGCGTTTGCCTTGCCTGGCGGCTTCATCGGTGTCCACTCGGCCCTGGTGCTGGCGGCGCAAACGGAGGCGGAACTGGCTTCCGTGCTGTCGCACGAGATCGGCCACGTGGCGCAGCGCCATATCGCGCGCATGCTGGGCCAGCAGCGCCAGGATGCCCTGATGCCGCTGGCAGCCATGCTGCTGGCGGCGCTGGCTTCGCGCGCGGGCGGCGACGTGGCCCTGGGCGTGTTTGCCGCCGGCCAGGGGCTGGCCATCCAGCGCCAGCTCAATTTCGGCCGCGATGCCGAACGCGAGGCGGACCGCATCGGTTTCCAGATCATGGGCGAGGCCGGTTTCGATACCACCGGCATGGTGGCCTTCTTCGGCCGCATGCAGGCGGCCAGCCGTTCGTACAGCGACCTGATGCCCGCCTATCTGCAGACGCACCCGCTGACGACGGAACGTATCGCCGACATCCAGGCGCGCATCCGCGAGCAGCCGTACAAGCAGCGCCCGGACAGCCTGAGTTTCCACCTGGCCCGCGCGCGTGCCCGCGTGCTGCAGGATGAGAGCATGCAAGGCTTGTTGAATGCCAAGGCCGTGTTCAAGACGCAGCTGGAACAGCAAAGCCGCTTTCAGGTGACGGCCGCCCATTACGGCTTGTCTTTCGTTGCCGTCAAGCAGGGTAAGCCCGCCGAGGCGCAAAAGGAACTCGATGCGGCCAATGCCGCCCTGCACCAGCCTGCCGGACCGAATGTGTTTACCTCGGGCGGCACGCAGGGCCCCAATTCGCTGCTGGCGGCGATGGGGCTGGAAGTGTTGTTGATGCCGGTGCAAAAGAAGGAAGTGGCGCAGCAGGCGCTGAAGGCGGCCGATGCGGCGCGCCAGCAATTCCCCCTGTCGCGCGGCATTGCCCACCAGTATGCGGAAGCGCTGATGGCAGCCGGCAAACTGGAGCAATCGACCTTGTACTTGCGCGACCAGGTGCAGCTGTACAAGGAAGAGCCGGAACTGTATGACTTGCTGGCGAAAGCGTATGCGGACCAGGGCAAGATGACCTTGCAGCACATGGCGCTGGCCGAATCCTACGTGCTGCAGGGCGCCACGATGGCCGCGCTGGACCAGCTGACGATCGCCCGCAAGTCGACGGACGCGACTTTCTATGACCAGGCCGTGATCGATGCGCGTGAGCGGGAATTGCAGGAAAAACGCCGCGAACAGCTCAAGGACCAGAAGGGCTAGCCCTTCTCCGCTTGCGGCGCGCGCTGGAAGCCGAAGGTGCGCGGCACGGCATCGTAGCTCAGGGGCTGCACGGCAATCTCCTTGCCGTTATGCAATAACACCAAGTTTCCCTGGCCATTTTCCAGCCAGGCCAGCAGCGCGTCGTCGCTCAGGGCCTGGCCGTCCAGGCGCAGCGCCGGCAGCACCTGCGCCATGTCGCGGTCGTCGACTTGCGCGACGATGTCGCCCTCGCGCAAGATCAGCGCGCCGTTGTCGCACAAATACGCTTGTGCGATCTGTTCCAGCGGCGCGCCCGTCTGCAGCACGAAGCCGTGCTGCGGGTCGCTGCGCGCGATGTACGGCGTCGCTTCCAGGTTCAGGTAGACGCGTTGCGGGCCATTCTGGAAAAACCAGCAGCCCCGTTCGTCATGGTCGTAATTGCGGTTGATAAAGTTCAGCAGGGCTACGTGGGCGATCTTGTCTCCGGGCAGTTTTTGCTGTTGCGCATGCTGGTCGCGCATGCGCCAGTTGCCGCGCGCGTCCAGGCCCAGCCAGCCGTAGCAGTGGGGCACGTTCGGCCATTTGGCCAGGGCCTGTTTGACGAGTTCATCCATGTGTAGCGTTTTCCGTGTGAGTGCGCGCATCGCCAGCGTGACAGCTTTGCGGCGCCGGTGGCGCCGTGTTGCCGCCTTCAAAAAAATGAATCAGGCGCTGCGGCAGCCAGCGTGTGCTTCCCGGCAACTTGCCCGCGGCAAAGCCGACGTGGCCGCCGTGGCGCGGATACTCGAGCGTGACCCTGGGCGCGGCGCTGCGGGGCAGGAAGCGTCCGGGCAGGAAAGGATCATTTTGCGCATTCAGCACCAGGGTGGGCACGGTGATATCCGGCAAGACGTGCTTGGCGCTGGCGCGGTGCCAGTAATCGTCGGCGTCGCGGTAGCCGTGCAGGGGCGCCGTGACGACATTGTCGAAGGCGTGCAAATCGCGCGCGGCCAGCATGGCGTCGCGCGCGAACAGGCCGGGAAACTGTTCCAGCTTGGCCAGGCATTTGGGCTTGAGCGTGTTCAGGAACATGCGCGTATAGAGCCGGTTGGCGCCGGAAGACAGGGCTTTGCCCCCCTGCGCCAGGTCCAGCGGGGCCGACACGGCTGCGGCCGCATCGATGAAATCGGCCTGGTGCTGCGACTGGCCCAGCCAGCACAGCAGGGCGTTGCCGCCCAGCGACACGCCGGCCGCGTAAAACTTGCCCGTCGCGCGCGGGCGCAGGCGCTGCACGATCCAGTCCACTTCCTGTGCATCGCCCGAATGGTAGAAGCGGGGCGCCAGGTTGGCTTCGCCCGAGCACCCGCGAAAATGCGGCACGGCGCCCGACCAGCCGCGCGCGGCCACCTCGGCCATCAGGGCGCGCGCGTAGTGGCTGTTGGACGAGCCTTCCAGGCCGTGGAACAGCACCACGAAGGGCTGGCCCGGCTGGCCGTCGACCAGGTCGACGTCGACGAAATCGCCATCGGGCGCTTGCCAGCGTTCGCGGCGGAAGGCCACGGCCGGCTTGGCGAGGCACACGGCGGGATAAATCGTCTGCGCATGGCCGCCAGGCAGCCAGAGCGGGGCGGTGTAGGAAAGAGATAAAGCCATCAGTGCAGGATCTGCGCTCCCGTGGCGTCGGCCGGCGCGCCACCGGGGGCGATGGAGGCGTGGTGCAGCACGATGCGCCAGCCGCGCGGCGTTTTCACATACACGTTCGTGGCCAGCAGGTGGGCGGGAGCGCCATCTTCATTGGTGACGCCTTCGATCACCGTGTGTACCGAACTCATCAAATTGTGCGTTTCATGCAGCTGGGCCGGCACGATATGCAGGCCGCCGCCCGCCAAGATGGTTTCCCACGAAGCGCGGATGGCGGCATGGCCGATCAGGCGGGCGCCGCCCGGGTGGATGCAGACGATCTCTTCATCGTCGGCCCAGAGCGCCATCAGCGCTTCGAGGTCGGCGCGGTGCAAGGCATCGTAGAAGGCCGCCTCGATTTCCGCGGCGCTGCCATTGAGTTCTTTCAGACGTTTCATGACGACTCCGGCTTGAGCGGTACAGCTAGCTGTGTAAATGAAAACGGCGCGCCGGAGGCGCGCCGCTGGGCAGTTTAATGATGGCCGGCGCTGGCGCCTTCCTTCAGGGTGTAGGCCGTGCCGCAGTACGGGCACTTGGCGATACCGTCCTTGTTGAATTCCAGGAAGACACGCGGATGCGACGACCACAGCGGCATGGCCGGGTTAGGGCAGTGGGCTGGCAGGTCTTTACTGTCGAGTTCGACCGCTGGCTGGGTGGTTTTTGTCATCTTGTCATGCTCCGTGAGGCTGTATGGAAGGAAGTCGGCTGCTGCCAAAAGCACGATTTTAACGGATTCAGGCAGACAGCAAAAATCATGGCTAAAATGGCGGCTCGACCCTCTTCGGCTGCGGCGCGTTTTTTTGCGAAAATATGGCGCCTGCAGCGCCACACTGACTGGATTTGCCTTGCCGGTATCGCCGTTGTCGCCCTTGTCGCCACGCACCATTGTTGTGCAGTTACCACACTCAGCCAGCCGGAGCGCCGCATGAACGCCATCGCGGCCGCCCGCGATGACGCCCTGCTGAAAGACGCCTGGCGCGCGGGATTGAAACTGGGCGCACCCAGCCTGCTGGGCATTGCCGCCTGGGGCATGGTGGTGGGCGTGGCCATGGTGAAAAGCGGCCTGACGGTGGCGCAGGCAGGGGCGATGACCCTGTTTGTCTTTGCCGGTTCGGCCCAGCTCGCTTCGCTGCCTCTGCTGGCGGCGCACGCGCCCGTGTGGGTGATCTTTGCCACGGCCCTCGTCGTCAATTTGCGTTTTGTTATCTTTTCCGTGCTGCTGGCCCCCCATTTCGCCCATCTGCCGTGGCGCCAGCGCTTTGCGCTCGGTTATGTGTCTGGCGATATCACGGTGGGCCTGTTCCTGCAGCGCTATCCCCATGAAACGCCGGACCCGGCCAAGCTGCCCTTCCTCAAGGGCCTGATCTACCCCAACTGGATGGCCTGGCAAATCGGTTCCTTCATCGGCATCGTGCTGGGTGCCGTCGTGCCGGCCGAATGGGGACTGGGTTTTGCCGGCACCCTGGCGATCCTGTGCGTGACCGTGCCCCTGATCCTCAGCCGCGCAGCCCTGTGCGGCGTGCTGGTGGCGGGGACGGTGGCCGTGCTGGCGTATGGCTTGCCATACAAGCTGGGCTTGCTGGTGGCGGTGCTGGTGGGCATGGTCAGCGCCATGGCCGTGGAAGAATTGACAGAAAAATGGACAAAACGCCATGTTTGACGGTATCGACTGGGGCAGGACCGACGTATGGATCGCCATCGCCGTGCTGACGGTGGCCACGGCCGCCACGCGCAGCACGTTCTGGCTGATCGGCCATCACATCACCATTCCGCGCCGCGTGGGCGAGATGCTGCGCTATGCGCCGGCGTGCGCGCTGGCGGCCATCATCGCGCCCGACATGCTGATGGAGGGGCAGCAGGTGCACTTCGAATTATCTAATTTGAAACTCTTGTCGGGTATTGCCGCCACGATCTTTTTTGTGATTCGGCGCAATATGCTGCAAACCATCGTGTTTGGCATGCTGGTTTTCACGGGCTTGCGACTGTTGCACGTTTTTCAGTAAAGCAGGACAAATCGGCGATTTGCTCTGGTCATTGCGGTAAAATAGCGCACTTCCTTCCACTCGTCATCTGGATCGCCATGTCAGCTGTTCTCAACTTCATCCGTCTGCAAGATTTGATCGCCCAAAATGCACTGCAAGGCAAGCGCGTGTTTATCCGCGCCGACCTGAACGTCCCGCAAGATGACAGTGGCAAGATTACCGAAGACACGCGCATCCGCGCCTCGGTGCCGGCCATCCGCGCCGCCCTCGACGCTGGCGCTGCCGTCATGGTGACGTCGCACCTGGGCCGTCCGACGGAAGGCGAATTCAAGCCGGCCGACAGCCTGGCGCCCGTGGCGGCACGCCTGTCCGAGCTGCTGGGCCAGGAAGTGGCACTGAAACAAAACTGGATCGATGGCGCCGGCCTGGACAATCTGGCTGCCGGCCAGGTCGTCTTGCTGGAAAACGTGCGCGTGAACAAGGGCGAAAAGAAAAACAGCGATGAGCTGGCGCAAAAAATGGCCAAATTGTGCGATATCTACGTCAATGACGCGTTTGGCACGGCCCACCGCGCCGAAGCGTCCACGCACGGCATCGCCAAGTTTGCCCCCGTCGCCTGCGCCGGCCCGCTGCTGGCCGCCGAACTGGACGCGCTGGGCAAGGCCTTGCACGCGCCGGCCCGCCCATTGCTGGCCATCGTTGCTGGTTCGAAAGTATCGAGCAAGCTGACCATCTTGAAAGCCCTGTCCGACAAGGTCGATAACCTGATCGTCGGCGGCGGCATCGCCAACACCTTCATGAAAGCCGTTGGCTTGAACGTGGGCAAGTCGCTGGTGGAAGCGGAACTCGTCGAGGAAGCAAAAGCCATCATCGAGATCATGGCCAAGCGCGGCGCGCAAGTGCCGATTCCTGTCGATGTCGTGTGCGCCAAGGAGTTTTCGCCCACGGCCGCCGCCACCGTCAAGGACGTGGCCGACGTGGCCGACGATGACATGATCCTCGATATCGGCCCGAAAACGGCCGCCCTGCTGGCGCAGCAGATCGCCGCCGCCGGCACCATCGTGTGGAACGGCCCCGTGGGCGTGTTCGAATTCGACCAGTTCGGCAACGGCACCAAGACCCTGGCGCTGGCCATTGCTGAATCGAAAGCCTTTTCGATTGCCGGCGGTGGCGACACCCTGGCGGCAATTGCCAAATACGACATTACCGATCAAATCAGCTATATCTCGACGGGCGGCGGCGCTTTCCTGGAGTTCCTGGAAGGCAAGACTTTGCCCGCCGTGGAAATTCTCATGCAACGTGCTGGCTGATACAGCCTGACTGTAGTGCAATACCAAGCGCAGCCTGACCGCTGCGCTTTTACCTTGCCGGATGCCTGATCAACCGGCCTTGCTCACCTTCGCTCGCGCACAAGGATTCCTATGCCACGCGGTACAAAAATCGTAGCAACAATCGGCCCCGCCTCCACTGACCTCGATATCCTGGTCAAGATGATACGGGCGGGCGTCGACGTGGTGCGTTTGAATTTTTCCCACGGCAAGGCGCAAGACCATATCGACCGCGCGGCGCTGGTACGCCTGGCTGCGCTCGAGTGCGGCCGCGAAGTGGCCATCATGGCCGACATGCAGGGGCCGAAGATTCGCGTCGGCAAGTTTGAAAATTCCCGCATCCAGCTCGAGGCGGGCGACAAGTTCATCCTCGACGCCAAGTGGGGCGAGAACGGCGAACTGGGCAACCAGGAAAGAGTCGGCCTCGACTACAAGGCCCTGCCGCGCGACCTGCACAAGCACGACGTGCTGCTGCTCAACGATGGCCTCATCGTGCTGATCGTCGAGCGCATCCACGGCAGCGAGATCCACACCACCGTGAAAATCGGCGGCGAGTTGTCGAACAACAAGGGCATCAACCGCCAGGGCGGCGGCTTGTCCGCGCCTGCGCTGACGGCCAAGGATATGGAAGATATCAAGACGGCCATGAGTTTCCAGGCCGACTATCTGGCGATTTCCTTCCCGAAATGCGCGACCGACATGGAAATGGCGCGCCAGCTGGCCAATATCGCGGGCGAACCGTACCACCACAAGCCGATGATGATCGCCAAGATCGAGCGGGCGGAAGCCATTCCTGCCCTGCAGGAAATCCTCGACGCGTCCGACGGCATCATGGTGGCGCGCGGCGACCTGGCGGTCGAGGTGGGCAATGCGGCCGTGCCGGCCTTGCAAAAGCGCATGATCAAGATGGCGCGCGCGTCAAATAAACTGGCGATCACGGCCACGCAGATGATGGAATCGATGATCGTCAACGCCGTGCCGACCCGTGCCGAAGTATCGGACGTGGCCAACGCCGTGCTGGACGGCACCGACGCCGTCATGACGTCGGCCGAGACGGCGTCGGGCAAGTACCCGATCGAAACGGTGGAAATGATGGCCGCCATCTGCGTCGAGGCGGAACAGTCCGAATACAACAAGCTGGACGCCGATTTCCTCAACGTCACGTTCACCCGCATCGACCAGTCGATCGCCTACGGCGCCCTGTTTACGGCCCACCATTTGCGCGTGAAAGCCATCGTGGCCCTGACGGAGTCCGGCTCCACCGCTTTGTGGATGAGCCGCCACAGCATCGACACGCCGATCTACGCGCTCACGCCCAGCGTGACGACTTTGCGCAAAGCCGCGCTGTACCGCAATGTTCGGGCGTATCATCTGATGCAGAACGCCCCCAGCGCGCAGGTGCTGAAACAGGCGGAAGACTTGCTGGTGGAGCAGGGCATCGTCCGGAAGGGCGACATGATCGTCGTCACCTGGGGCGAGCCCATGGGCCAGGTGGGCGGCACGAACGCCCTGAAGATTGTCAAGGTGGGCGACCTTGAATCAGTGCTGATCTGATGTAAAGAATTCAGGCGCCGGCGCGGCCATCCGCCACGAGCCGCGCAGCGCCGCAACGGTTTCTATTGTTATCTGGAGTATTACCATGTCTCTCGTATCCATGCGTCAACTGCTGGACCATGCCGCCGAAAACGGTTATGGCATTCCTGCTTTCAACGTCAATAACCTGGAGCAAGTGCAAGCCATCATGGCCGCCGCCGATGCCCTGAACTCGCCGGTGATCATGCAGGCGTCCGCTGGCGCGCGCAAGTACGCCGGTGAAGCGTTCCTGCGCCACCTGATCGACGCCGCCGTCGAAGCGTACCCGCACATTCCCGTCGTCATGCACCAGGACCACGGCCAGTCGCCGGCCGTCTGCATGGCCGCCATCCGCTCGGGTTTTACTTCCGTGATGATGGACGGTTCGCTGGAAGCGGACGGCAAGTCGGTGGCTTCCTACGAATACAACGTGGAAGTGTCGCGTGAAGTGGTGAAATTCTCGCACGCCATCGGCGTGACGGTGGAAGCGGAACTGGGCGTGCTCGGTTCGCTGGAAACCATGAAGGGCGACAAGGAAGACGGCCATGGCGCCGACGGCACCATGACCCGCGAACAACTGTTGACGGACGTGGCGCAAGCGGCCGACTTCGTGCAGCGCACGCAGTGCGACGCCCTGGCCATCGCCATCGGCACCTCGCACGGCGCCTACAAATTCACGCGCAAGCCAACGGGCGACATCCTGGCCATCGACCGCATCAAGGAAATCCACGCGCGCATCCCGAACACCCATCTGGTGATGCACGGTTCGTCGTCGGTGCCGCAGGAATTGCTGGCCATCATCCGTGAATTCGGCGGCGACATGAAGGAAACCTATGGCGTGCCCGTCGAGGAAATCCAGGAAGGCATCCGTCACGGCGTGCGCAAGATCAACATCGACACGGACATCCGCCTGGCGATGACGGCCGCGATCCGCAAGTACCTGTTCGAGAACCCGTCGAAATTCGACCCGCGCGACTTCCTGAAGCCAGCGCGCACCGCTGCCGAGCAGATCGTGCGCGCCCGCATGCAGGCGTTCGGCTGCGAAGGCCAGGCGTCGAAAATCAAGGTCATCACGATGGAAAAAATGGCCGAGCGCTACAAGGCCGGCGAGCTGTCGCAAATTGTGAAGTAAAATTCTGTCTGGAACGGGCAGCAGGCATCCGCAGACAGCGTATCCCTGCGCCCGATTTTCTCGACCGGCGGGCACCCCCTGCCTGCCGGTTTCGTTTCATCCAACTATTCCCCCGCTATGAACAGCCTCTATCAGACTTCCATCCACTCCCTGCCATTGCTGGGCCACGGCAAGGTCCGCGACAATTACGCCGTTGGCGACGACAAGATCCTGATCGTCACCACGGACCGCCTGTCGGCCTTCGATGTCGTCATGAACGAGCCTATCCCCGGCAAGGGCAAGGTCCTCAACCAGATGAGCGACTTCTGGTTCGAGAAACTGGGCCATATCGTGCCGAACCACCTGACCGGCGTGGCGCCGGAATCCGTGGTGGCGCCCGAGGAAGTGGAACAAGTGCAAGGCCGCGCCGTCGTGGCCAAGCGTCTGAAACCCATCATGGTCGAGGCGGTCGTGCGCGGCTACATCATCGGTTCGGGCTGGAAAGACTACCAGGATACGGGCAGCATCTGCGGCATCGCGCTGCCAGCGGGCCTGCAACAGGCGGAAAAACTGCCGGAACCGATCTTCACCCCGGCAGCCAAGGCCGAGCTGGGCGAGCATGACGAAAACATCAGCTTTGCTGAAATGGAAGAACGCATCGGTGCCGACCTGGCCGCCAAGATGCGCGACGTGGCCATCGCCCTGTACAAGACGGCCGCCGAATACGCGGCCACGCGCGGCATCATCATCGCCGACACCAAATTCGAATTCGGCCTGGACGACAATGGCGTCATGCACCTGATGGATGAAGTGCTGACGGCCGACTCGTCGCGCTTCTGGCCTGCGGATTCGTACCGGCCTGGCATCTCGCCGCCATCGTTCGACAAGCAATTCGTGCGCGACTACCTGGAAACGCTGACCTGGGGCAAGACCGCACCGGCGCCTGCGCTGCCGGCCGACGTCATCGAAAAAACCCAGGCCAAGTACTTTGAAGCCATCGAACGCCTGACGGGCGAGAAGCTGAAGGCCTGAGATGAGCGAGCACAATAAGCCGCTGGTCGGCGTCATCATGGGCTCGTCCTCGGACTGGGACGTGATGCAGAATGCAGTGGCCATCCTGAAACAGTTTGGCGTGCCGTACGAAGCGCAAGTCATTTCCGCGCACCGCATGCCCGACGAGATGTATGCCTACGCGAAAAGCGCGCGCGCGCGCGGCTTGCGCGCCATCATCGCCGGCGCCGGCGGCGCCGCCCACCTGCCTGGCATGGTGGCGGCGATGACCATCGTGCCCGTGCTGGGCGTGCCCGTGCCGTCGAAATACCTGCGCGGCGAAGACTCCATGCTGTCCATCCTGCAAATGCCCAAGGGCGTGCCGGTGGCCACCTTCGCCATCGGCGAAGCGGGCGCCGCGAATGCGGCGCTGACGGCCGTGGCAATGCTTGCCGCCAACGACGATGCCCTGGCCGACCAGCTGGAAGCCTTCCGCGCCACGCAAACGGCCGCCGCCAAGGCCATGGTCTTGCCTGACTAATGTGTTTGAAAAATAATGAATAGTAAATCGACTTCCCCATTGCTGCCTGCCGCCAACCCACCGGCGTGGCTGGGCGTGATGGGCGGCGGCCAGCTCGGCCGCATGTTTGCCCAGGCCGCCCAGAGCATGGGCTATCAGGTGGCCGTCCTGGAACCGTCGGACGCCTGCCCTGCGGGGCAGGTGGCGCAGCGCCTGGTCAATGCCGGCTACGATGATGCGGCCGGCCTGGACGCGCTGGCCGCGCAATGTCTGGCCGTCACCACGGAATTTGAGAACGTGCCGGCCGACAGCCTGTCGCGCCTGGCCAAGCACGTGTTCGTGGCGCCCGACGCGCACGGCGTATCGGTGGCGCAGGACCGCATCGCGGAAAAGCGTTTCTTTGTCGACTGCGCCCCGAAATCGGGCGTGCTGCCGGCGCCGCACATGGTCATCGCCACGCAGGACGACATCGATGCCATCGGCGACGACTTGCTGCCCGGCATACTGAAAACCGTGCGCATGGGCTATGACGGCAAGGGCCAGTTCCGCGTGCGCACGCGCGACGACGTGCGTGCCGCGTTTGCGGAAATGGGCGAGGTGACTTGCTTGTTGGAAAAAATGCTGCCGCTGGCCTATGAAGTGTCCGTGCTGACGGCGCGCGGCGTGGACGGCCAGTCGGTCGTGTACCCGATCGCCGAGAACGTGCACCGCGACGGCGTGCTGTTTACCACCACGGTGCCGGGCCCGAACGTGTCGGACGATTGCGCCGCCAGGGCGCAGCGGGCGGCGCAAGCCATGGTCGCCGAACTGGGTTATGTCGGCGTGCTGTGCATCGAATTCTTCGTGCTGGAAGACGGCAGCCTGGTGGTCAATGAAATGGCGCCCCGTCCCCACAACAGCGGCCACTACACGATGGATGCCTGCGTCACCAGCCAGTTCGCGCAGCAGGTACGCGCCATGGCGCGCTTGCCGCTGGGTGACGTGCGCCAGCATTCGCCGGCCGTCATGCTTAACATCCTGGGCGACGCCTGGTTTGCCGGCGACAGCGATGTGGCCATCGAACCGGCGTGGGACCATATCCTGGCGCTGCCGGGCGCCTGCCTGCACCTGTATGGCAAGGACGATCCGCGCCGCGGCCGCAAGATGGGCCATCTGACCCTGGTGGCGTCCACCCTGGCGCAAGCGCAGCAGCGCCTGCGCGATGCTTGCCTGATCCTGGGAATCGCGCCGTGAGCGTGCCCGCACAAGACCTGGACCAGGCCGCCATCGCGGCCGCGGCCGCCGTGCTGGAAGCGGGCGGCCTCGTCGCGTTTCCGACGGAAACGGTGTACGGCCTGGGCGCCGATGCGGAAAACCCCGCCGCCGTGGCGCGCATCTACGAAGCCAAGGGCCGGCCATCGGACCACCCCGTGATCGTGCACGTGGCGCCCGGTACCGACTTGGCACACTGGTCCGACGATATCCCGCCCGAAGCGCAGCAGCTGGTAGCCGCCTTCTGGCCCGGTCCGCTGACCCTGATCGTCAAGCGCGCCGCGCACATTCCCGACGCCGTGTCCGGCGGCCAGGATACGGTGGGGCTGCGCTGCCCGTCGCATCCGGTGGCTATCGCATTGCTACGCACTTTCAAGGGCGGCAAGGGCGGCCTGGCGGCGCCGTCGGCGAACAAGTTCGGCAATGTCAGCCCCACCACGGCGCAGCACGTGCGCGACGAGTTCGCGGCGGAATTGGACAGCGGCTTGCTGGGCCAGGTCCTTGACGGCGGGCAGAGCGACGTGGGCATCGAATCGACCATCGTCGACCTGTCGCGCCTGGCCACGCACGGTCCCGTGCTGCTGCGTCCCGGCCATATCAGCAGCGAGCAGATTGCCGCCGTCATCGGCCGCGCACCGGCCGTGGCGGACGCGGCCGCGCCGCGCGCCTCGGGCACCCTGGAATCGCATTACGCGCCACACACGCCTGTTGCGATGCAGCACAGCGACGACGTGCGCGCCACCTTGAACCGCCTGCTCAATGACGGCCGCCGCGTGGCCCTGATCCACTACTCGGATCTGCCGCCGGCCAGCGCCAGCGTGCGCCTGGCCGCCAGCCCGGAAAACTACGCACACGCGCTGTACGCCTCGCTGCGCACGATGGACCAGGTCGGCGCCGAGCTGATACTTGTCGAAGCACCGCCCACCGGCCCCGCATGGCTGGGCGTGAATGACCGTTTGCGGCGTGCCGCGTTCGGCTCAAGTGGTATCTTGCAGCAATTTCTATCCGCATAAAAAGAGCCCCGCAAGGGGCTTTTTCTTGATGCAGCGCAATAGAGATGCTTGCCACGAAACATCTTAAATCCTCCATAATTCATGCGATCGCCCTGTCGCGGCAGGGTGCTGGCAGTGTTGTTATTTCGTTGATTTTTAAAACATATTTTCTATACAAGCCTGAGGAACGATGGCATATTAGTTGGGTAGCGAATAGCACGCCCGTTCGTTTAGAAACCAGAAAAAAGACCGAGGAGACAAAATGCATCAAACAAAATTCGCGCTGGCCGTGCTGGCTGCGGCTGTCCTGGCAGGTTGCGGTGGCGCCAGCGGCGGCGATCAAGCCTTGAAAGTCAAATACACGGCGCAGGTGTCGTTCGGCGACAGCCTGTCCGATGTCGGTTCGTATGCGGTCGCAGGCGTGGCGGCGAGCGGTGGCGGCAAATTCACCATCAATGGCGACAATACCAAGATCAATCCTGAACTGACGGGCAAGAACTGGACCGAGCACCTGGCCGCGCAATTCGGCTTGCCGGCGCCATGCGCTGCAGAAACGGGCCTGGAAGGCAGCATTCCCACCCTGCAGGCCCCGCGCGTCAAGCATGCCGGCTGCTTCGGCTACGCCATGGGCGGCTCGCGCGTCACCAACCCCGTCGGTCCGAATAACAAGTTGACGGGCAGTGCGCTGGGCGCCCTGACCGTGCCCGTGGTGACGCAGATTGCGAACCACCTGGCCGTTTCCGGCGGCAAGTTCAGCGGCACGGAAGCCGTCTTCGTGATGGCCGGCGGTAACGACGTGCTGTTCCTGCTGGGCGACTTGCAAGCGAAGGCCACCGCTGCTGGCCAGGCGGCTGGCGCGGCTGCCGGTGCCGATGCTGGCGCGAAAGCCTTTGCCTCCAATCTGGTTGCTGCCCTGGCAGCGCGCGCCGCCAACCCTGCCACGGCGGCGCAAGCCATCGGCGCGGCCGTGGCGGCCGCCGCTGCAGCGCCTGGCGCCACGTCAGCATCGATCGTGGGCGCTGCCGTGACCGCTGCCGCCACCGCCGGCGATACGGCGATCGCTTCGCCAGCCGTGTATGGCCCGCTGGTGACCAAGGCGCAAGCCGATGCGACGGTCACCGGCAACGCCGCCGGTGCCGCTGCCGGCGCCAAGGCCGGTGCCGACTACGCCGCGGCGAATGGTCCTGCACTGGTTGGTGCCATGAAACAGGCTGGCACCGAGCTGGTGGCACTGGTCAAGGACCAGATCATTGCCAAGGGCGCCAACTATGTGGTGGTCAACAACCTGCCTGACGTGGCCGGTACGCCATCGGGCTTGAGCAAGGATGCCAATACCAAGGCGCTCATCAATGCCATGGTCAGCGCCTTCAACGGAGAGCTGAGCGGAGGCTTGAACGGCAACGCGAAAGTCTTGCTGGTCGACGTGTTTGCCGTCAGCCATGACCAGGGCACCAACCCAGGCCCATATGGTTTGACCAATGTCAGCGAGACGGCGTGCGACCTGACGCCAGCGAAGAATTTCCTGGGCAGCTCGCTGGTGTGCAATGGCACGAACCTGAAAGCGGGCGACGTCAGCCACTACGCGTATGCCGACGATGTGCACCCTACGCCGTTCAACAACCTGTTGCTGGCCCGCTATGTGGCCAAGGACATGGTCGTGCGGGGCTGGCTGTAAGGGAGGGCCGCGCCAGCTGCATCCCCGCGATGTGGCTGGCGCTGGCAGCGACAAGACTGGATAGCGGGGCTATCCGCACATAATGAATCAGGAGACAAGATGAAGAATCGTTTGAATACCGCTGTACGCGTGCTGGCCGCGGCCGCCGCGATGGCCATGGCGACGGGCGCTTCGGCGCAAAGCGCAGGCACCTGGATGGCCAAGGTCGGCCTCAACAAGATCACGCCGCATGTGGACAGCGGCGACATTTCCGCGCCGGCCCTGCCAGGCACGAAAGCGGACGTCAAGGCGGATACCAAGCCCATCCTGACCTTTGCCTACATGATCACGGATAATATTTCCGCTGAAATGATCCTGGGCGTGCCGTACAAGCATGACCTGATCGGCGACGGATCGATCAAGGGCACGGGCAAGCTGGGGACGGCGGAAGCCTTGCCGCCGACGGCCTTCATCCAGTATCGTTTCTTCCAGCCAACGACGAAGATCCGTCCTTACGTGGGCGCGGGCCTCACGTATGCCTATTTCCAGAAGGAAAAAGGCTCGGGCCAGATGACGGCCTTGCTGGATCCGGGTGGATCGCCCGTCACCTACCGCCTGGACAACAAGCTGGCAGGCAGCCTGGTGGTCGGCAGCACCCTGGCCATCAACGAGCGCTGGTTTGCCGATGTGGCCGTGGTCAAGACGTTCCTGAAAACCAAGGCGAAATTCTCGACGGGGCAGACGCAGGACATCAAGCTCGACCCGCTCGCCGTGAGTGTCAGCATCGGGTATAACTTTACCCTGTAATGCAAAAAAATCCGCCTCGGCGGATTTTTTTTCGTCTCGCCCATCAGGCTAGCGGTGTATTGAACTTCCCATTGTGGAAGATCAAGGGCGGTTGCGCGGCAAACGCGCATTGTTCCACTTCGCCCACGAAAATGACGTGGTCGCCTTCGGGATAGCGGCTGCGGTTGTGGCATTCGAACCAGGCCGATGCGCCTTTCAGGATGGGCTGGCCCGTGCGCGACAGCTCGTATTCCACGTCGTCGAACGGATTCGGGGTGCGGCGCGAAAAACGCTGCGCCAGTTCCGCCTGGTCGGCGCCCAGCACATTGATCACGTAATGCGAGTTGCCGCTGAAAATCGGCATGCTGTTGGCCACGGAGCCCAGGCTCCACAGCACCAGGGGCGGCGACAGCGAAACGGAATTGAAGGAACTGGCCGTCAAGCCGCGGAAACTGCCATCGGCCAGGCGCGTGGTAATGACCGTCACGCCGGTGGCAAACTGCGACAGTGCTTGGCGGAAATGCGTCGTATCGAATTCTTGCGCTGGCGCGCGGGGAGAGCGTGTGTTCATGGGTGACCTGTCTATTTGCTGACATTATGCCAAAAATCGGGCGCGCCAGCGCAATCGTGGCCCGCATGCCTCTATGTGCGGTGCGCCACGCGCCGTTTCAAGCGGCGCTGCAGGCCGTGGCGCTTTGCGTTACAGTGGTGAAATGATAAGTCGCGGTGGCGTTGCGGGAGGACATCATGAATCAACAAACGGAAGTGGCGGTACTGGGCGGTGGCTGTTTCTGGTGCCTGGCTGCCGTGTACGGGGAAGTGCGGGGCGTGGCGCGCGTCGAGTCCGGCTACGCGGGGGGCGGCGTGCCCGATCCCACATATGAACAGGTGTGCGCGGGCGACACGGGCCACGCGGAAGTGGTGCGCCTGGAATTCGATCCCGCCGTCATCAGCTACCACGACTTGCTGGAAATCTTTTTTACGCTGCACGATCCCACCACCTTGAACCGGCAAGGCAACGATGTCGGCACGCAGTACCGCTCCGTCATCTATTACCAGTCGGCCGAGCAGGAAAAGGTGGCGCGCAAGGTGCTCGCCGAGATGGCTGGCGTGTGGGATGCGCCCCTCGTCACGCAGCTGGCGCCGGCGCCCGCCTTTTACAAGGCCGAGCAATACCACCAGAATTATGTCGAGCAGCACCCCTTGCAGGGTTACTGCGCGCTGGTCGTCGCGCCCAAGGTGGAGAAATTCCGCGCCATGTATGCGGGGCGCCTGAAGTGAGCGCCCCGCGCGCCTGTCAGCTGGCGAGCACGGGCGCCGGGCTGGTGTCCTGCGCATACATGTAGTTGCGCGACCAGGGCAGGGTGGAGGAGCGCCGGCCCGCCTTCACGCAGACGATCTGGTACAGGCTGATCAAATCCTGTTCGAAGGCATAGGCGCAGCCGGCCAGGTAGACGTGCCAGATGCGGAAGCGCCGTTCGCCCGCCAACGGGCGGATCTGCTCGGCATGGGCTTCGAAATTCTCCGTCCACAGGGCGCAGGTGCGCGCATAGTGGCGCCGCAGGTTTTCCACATCGAGCACTTCCAGCCCGCCTTGCTGCATGGTCTTGAGCACATTGCCGATGTGCGCCAGCTCGCCGTGCGGAAACACATATTTTTCGATGAATTCGCCGCCGCCATACGGCGTTTCGCCATTGTCCGGATCCGTGGAGGTGATGCCGTGGTTCATTGCCATGCCGTCCGGCGCCAGCAGCTTGTTGATGATGCTGAAATACTCGGGAAAATGCTTGAGGCCCACGTGCTCGAACATGCCCACGCTGGTGATGCGGTCGAACTGGCCCGTCACGTCGCGGTAGTCTTGCAGGCGGATGTCGATCAGGTGGGCGAGGCCGGCCGCCGCCACGCGCTCGCGCGCCAGCGCGTACTGGTTTTCCGACAGGGTCACGCCCACGCAGCGGGCGCCATATTGCTGTGCCGCACGAATGACGAGCGCGCCCCAGCCACAGCCGATGTCGAGCAGGGTCTGGCCCGGCTGCAGCTGGATCTTCTTCAGGATGTGGTCGATCTTCTTGACCTGCGCCTGCGCCAGGGTTTCATCGCCGTGTTCGAAATAGGCGCAGGAATACACGAGGGCGGGGTCGAGAAACTGCTCATAAAAGGCATTCGACACGTCGTAGTGGTAGCGGATGGCTTCCGCATCCTTGCTCTTGTCGTGCGTAAAGCTGCGCACGATGCGGGCCAGCTTGCCTTCCGGTTTCAAGGTATTGCGCGCCAGCGCATTGCAGATGGAAATCATGTCCATCGCCGTGCCCTTCACCTCGATATTGCCTTCCACATAGGCCGAGCCCAGATTGGCCAGCGAGGGATTGAGCAAGTAGCGGGCCGAGGCGGCTGTCGGCAGGCGGATGGTGACGCGCGGCGTTTCGCTGGACAGGTCGACATGCTGGCCGTTCCACAATTCTATGCGCAGCGGCAAGGCGGTCTTACTGCGGATGCCGGCGATCCAGGACTTGAGTTGGTTTTGTACAAACAAGATGGCCTCCAACGAAGCGGCCGCTGTTGCGGCCGCAAATTGAGAAACAATGTTATTTAGTAACTTCTACCCTCATAGCCTACACCTATATTGAACAGCTTGCTTTGCGCCGCCTTCACGGCGCGCTTACGGTTGCAAGCGCTGCATGCTCCATTGCCCGTCAGCACCGCGCGTAAACACGATACGGTCGTGGAAGCGCGAGCGGCGGCCTTGCCAGAATTCGATGCGTTCCGGCTGCAGGCGGTAGCCGCCCCAGTGGGCGGGGCGGGGCGGCTGGGCATCGCCGAGGGCGGCGGCCACGGCTTCGTAATTGCTTTCCAGCGCGGCGCGGCTGGCGATCGGTGTACTTTGCTGCGAGGCAATCGCCGACAAGCGGCTTTGCAGGGGGCGCACATTGAAATACTCGTCGCTCTCGGCTGCCGTGGTTTTCACCACCGTACCTTCGATGCGCACTTGCCGCTCCAGCTCGCGCCAGAAGAACAGCAGGGCCGCGTGCGGGTTGTGCTCCAGCTGCTGGCCCTTGTCGCTGTTGTAATTCGTGTACCAGGTGAAACCCCGTTCGTCGAACTGCTTGATCAGCACGATGCGCGAGCTGGGCTTGCCGTCGGGACTGACGGTGGACAGGCTCATGGCGTTCGGCTCGCTGACCTGGGACTTGAGCGCCTCGTCGAACCACTTTTCAAATTGCGCAATCGGGTCGCGCTGCACGTCTTCCTCGGATAACAGCCTTTGCACATAGTCGATGCGCATGGCGGCCAGGGTGGCTGCGTCGTGCACGGGCACGGCGGACGCTGCTGGGGCGGCGGTTTCTTCCGGCGCGATGCCGCGGCGGCGCTGCATGGCCGTGCCCAGCTGCTCCATCTGCTGTGCGCTGAACAGGCGCTTGGCCATGGGCGCCAGCTGGCTCTCTTCCTTGGCCATGTGGGCCTGGTAGGCGGCGACATAGTCGCGCACGCCGTCGGCAGACAGCTGCGTGCCCGTGCCGGCGGCAATGGCGTCCAGTTCCGGGCGCAGGGTCAGCCAGGCCTGGTCCATGCGCTGGTGGTCGGCCAGGATCTCCGGCACCAGGGTGGCCAGCAGGGCCGCATCTTCGCCCGTGGCCGTGGCTTGCAGCATGGGCATCAGATCCTGCTCTTCATCGTCATGGTGCAGATGGGCGGCTTTATTGAAGTATTGCAACACCGCCCTGGCTGCCTGCTGCGCGTCCGCCGTGTTGCCGTGCTGTGCCAGATGGCCCAGCAGGTTTTGCAGGGTCGTCAGTTGCTTGCGGATCTTGTCGTGGCAATGCTTGAGCACGGCGATGGGCTGGTCAAAGCCGGGAACGGAGTCGAACAGGGGTGAGGTCATGGCGAGTTCTCGTGGTGGGCGGTGTGGGGGCGCGGCGACATTGTGGCTTGTCGCTGTGTCAATCCGGCTATTTTAGAATATCCGCCAGCGCAGTGTCCGTTAAAATGGCGCCATGCATACCTCCACCAATGAACTAATTTCCATGGACTTGACCGAGATCGATTTTGAACGGCGCTTCGGCGGCATTGCCCGCCTGTACGGCGCGCCCGCGCTGGCACGCTTCCGCGCTGCCCATGTGTGTGTGATCGGCGTGGGCGGCGTCGGTTCCTGGATCGTCGAAGCGCTGGCGCGCAGCGCCGTCGGCCGCCTGACCTTGATCGACCTCGACAATGTTGCAGAATCGAACATCAACCGCCAGATCCAGGCCATGAGCGACACCATCGGCAAGGCCAAGATCACGGCCCTGGCCGAACGCATCGAGCTGATCAACCCGTTTTGCCAGGTCACGCAGATCGAAGATTTCATTACCCCCGATAACCTGGAGCAATTGCTGGGCGGGCGCGATTTCGACTATCTGGTCGACGCCATCGACAATGCCAAGGCCAAGGCCGCCGTGATCGCGTATTGCCGCGCGCGCAATGTGCCCATGCTGACCATCGGCAGCGCGGGCGGGCAGACGGACCCGACCCTGATCGCCGTGCGCGACCTGTCGAAGACGGAACAGGAACCGCTGCTCAAGCGGGTACGAAAACTGTTGCGCACGGAATATGGTTTCCCCCGTGGCGTGAAAAACAAATTCAATGTCGACGCCGTGTTTTCCATGGAGCCGTTGAGCACGCCCGAGAGCGCCGAAGCGTGCGCCATCGACGGCAGCGCGCCCGCCGGTGTGACGGGCCTGAACTGCGCCGGCTTCGGCTCCAGCGTGGTGGTGACGGCCAGCTTCGGCATGGTGGCGGCCGCGCATGCACTGAAAAGCTTGCGCCAGGATCAGCTTGCCGCAGCGCCAATACCCGCGCCAGTACCCGCGCCAGTGCCGGACGCCGCCTAAGCCAGTTGCCGGCTGGCCAGGATGCGGTAGTCGCCGCTGCTTTTCAGCGATTCCACCAGCACCAGTTCCCTGGCCTGCCAGGCGATGGGCGCGAAGTCCTGGCTGGCCGGCGGCGGCGCCTGGCGCGCCAAGGTCACGTGCGGCGTGAAACGGTCGTGCTCGAAGCGGGGCGCCAGCGCCTGCTGCGCCAGGGCGCGCATGCAGGCCGCGCGCAAGTCCAGCAGGGCAGGCGATGGCTGCGCCAGGGCTGCCCAGGCCAGCGCCAGCTTCGTGAAGTGGCTGGCGTGATCGAACAGCAGGGGCATGGCGCGCGCCGGCATCTGCGCCAGGATAGCGAGCAGGGCCGGCAAGTCGCTGGCCGGGCGCTGTCCCAGGAAAGCCAGGGTCAGGTGCAGTTTTTCCGGGCGCACGGGCTGGCCTTGCAATTGCGTCTGCCAGGCCGCCAGCGCCGCGCGCGTGGCGTCGTCGGGCCAGAGGGCGTAAAACAGGCGGGGAGTGTGTGTATCGGGCGACAAGTTTTTCATATCGTTGCGGCGGTTTGCTATTATTGGCGTTCCCTGCCGGTTCGCTGGCGCAGGGATCTCACCGAAACTCACTGAAAGAATACATCATGACGCGTAGCTCCGTTTTGTTTGCCCTGATCTGCTCCGTCGCCGCGTCGCTGGCGCAGGCACAGGCGCCAGCGCCTGTTCCCGCCTCCGCCGTATCGCTGAGCCCTGGCCCTGCCGCCGATAAATTGATTCTGATCGACAACAAGGTCGGCACGGGCAAGGAAGCGTCCGCCGGCAACAACGTCACCGTGCATTACACGGGCTGGCTGTACCGTCCCCTGGCGAAAGATTCGCGCGGCAAGAAGTTCGACAGCTCCGTGGGCCGCGGCCCGTTTGACTTCCCGCTCGGCAAGGGCATGGTCATCAAGGGCTGGGACCAGGGCGTGGCCGGCATGAAAGTGGGCGGCAAGCGCACCCTGATCATTCCTGGCGAACTGGCCTACGGCCCGCGCGGCGCCGGCAATGGCGACATTCCGCCGAACTCGGCACTGATCTTCGACGTGGAACTGCTGGACGTTAAGTAATTGTTCCGTTTGGCGGCGGCGCATGTTCGCGCCGCCGCCATCGGCACGTAGCAAAATGTTCAGGCCAGGCATGGCAACAACGCCATGAACTTTTTGTTGAGTGTCTTGAAACGCGGTAGACTGGGTTCTTCTGTAATTGCTGTGGAGACCACACCCATGAACATCGCCAACGACGTCACTGAACTGATCGGCAACACCCCCCTGGTGCGCATCAACCGCATCGCTGCCGGCAGTGTGGCCACCATCCTGGCCAAACTCGAATTCTACAATCCCGCCCACAGCGTCAAGGACCGTATCGGCCTGTCGATGATCGTTGCCGCCGAAGCGGCAGGCAAGATCCATCCCGACACCGTCATCGTCGAGCCCACCAGCGGCAACACGGGCATCGCGCTGGCCATGGTGTGCGCCGCGCGCGGCTACCGCTGCACCCTCGTCATGCCCGACACCATGAGCCGCGAGCGGCGCATCCTGCTGCGCGCCTATGGCGCCGAACTGGTGCTCACGCCCGGCAGCGAAGGCATGCTGGGCGCCATCCGCAAGGCCGAGGAACTGGTGGCGGCCGACCCCCGCTACCTGATGCTGCAGCAATTCAATAACCCCGCCAATCCCGCCATCCACCGCGCCACGACGGCCGAGGAAATCTGGCGCGATACGGATGGGCAAGTGGACATCGTCGTGGCCGGCGTGGGCACGGGCGGCACGATCACGGGCATCGGCGAAGTGCTCAAGGAGCGCAAGCCTGGCCTGCAAGTGATTGCCGTGGAACCGGAAGCGTCGCCGATGCTGTCGAAGGGCACGAAAGGACCGCACCCGATCCAGGGCATCGGCGCCGGCTTCGTGCCGCAGATCCTGAACACGACCATCTACGATGAAATCATCTGCGTGAAGAACGACGATGCGTTCGCCACGGCGCGCCTGGCCGCCAGCGACGAAGGCTTGTTGGTCGGCATCTCGTCGGGTGCCGCCCTGTGGGCCGCCCTGCAAGTGGCGCACCGTCCGGAAAACGCGGGCAAGACCATCGTCACCATCATTCCGTCGTTTGGCGAGCGCTACCTGAGCACGGCCCTGTACGCGGGCCTGGGCGACTGATCTTGATCAAACAGTAGCGACAGGTCTATCTTTTCCGCCAGCGCCCGGTTGCCCGCGTCGCCCGGGTGCAGGTGGTCGCCCGAATCGTAGGCGGGCAGCAGGCGCAGCGGCTGGGCCGGGTCGCGCGTCCACGCATCGAAGTCGAGCACGGCGTCGAATGTGCCGCTGGCGCGTATCCACGCGTTCAGCTGCTGGCGCAGCGCATCTTTATCAGGCTGGTAATAGTCGTCCAGGGGCGTGCCGGGCAGGGCGCCCGCGAACGGCGTCAGGGTGGCGCCGACCACGCGCACGCCGCGGCGGCGTGCCTGGGCGACCAGCCGGGCGTAGCCGTTAGTCAACTCTTCCAGCGTGGGCCTTTGTCCCTGTGGCGCAAACGCCGTGCCGGGCCAGCTGATGTCATTGATCCCCAACAAGACGACCACCGAGCGCACGCCCGGCTGCGCCAGCACATCGCGCTCGAAGCGGGCCAGGGCGCTCTCGCCCATGCCGTCGGACAACAGCCTCCCGCCGGAAATGCCCGCATTGATCACGGCCACGCCATGCGGCGCCAGGCGTTCGGCGAGGAAATCGGGCCAGCGGGTGTCCTGCCCCAGGCTGGCGCTGGCGCCGTCCGTGATCGAGTCTCCCAGGATGGCCACGGCTTGCGCGGCCGGCGCCGCTTCGACCTCGATGGCGCTCAGCAGCAGGCGCGCCGTGGTGGTCTGCACGCCGGGCTGCGCGGCATCGATGCGGGCGGCCCGCGTCTGGTCGCGCGGCGCGATCCACGCCGTCTCGCGGCCATCCCAGTGAAACGTGGATGCCGGGCTGGCTTGCGGCAGGTGGACGCTCACCGTCAGCCGGGCCAGGTCCGGCACGGACAGCTCGACGGGGTCGCTGACGAGGGGCGCGCCCGGCGCCACGCTGGCCGAGGGTTGGCCGGAAAACGTCAGCGTGCGCAGGCTGCCCGCTTCGATGGTTGAACTGGAAGCGGCCAGGGCCACGGTGGCCGCGCCGATGCGCAGCGGCACCTTGCCATACGCATTCGACAGCACGATGCGTACGCGGGGGCCGCCCACGCTGAGGCGCGCCACCTGGCGCACGGTCTGGTCGCGCAACACGGCCGGCACGTTGCCGGGGAACAGGAAATCGGCGCCCCACACGGCTTGCGGGCTGGCCGTCCAGCTGGCCAGCCAGGCGGTGTCCGCATTGGCGGCCTGGACAGGGCTTGTGCCGAGTGCCAGGCTCAGCAGGGCGGCGGGGAGGATGGAAAATCGTTGCATGGCGGCTCGCTTCATCAAGGGGAATGTGCGCATGATGCAAGCAAAGCCATTTATGCACTAGACTATCTTATCGCAGAACATTTATGAGTTGAATTCACAATGGCCAGACTGGATGTCAACCGCTCCGGTGAGCTGGAAGTATTCGTGCGCGTGGTCGAGCTGGGCGGTTTTTCCGCCGCCGCGCGCGCCTGCGGCATGACGCCGTCGGCCGTCAGCAAGCTCGTGTCGCGGCTGGAAGAGCGCCTGGGCGCGCGCCTGCTGAACCGCTCCACGCGCCAGCTGCAGCTGACGGCCGAGGGCTGCGGCCTGTACGAGCGGGGCACGCAGGTGCTGGCGGCCCTGGACGAGGCCGAGCGCTGCGCGGGCGCGCAGGATGTGCCGCGCGGCAAAATACGAGTCAATGCGAACGTGCCGTTCGGCCAGCATTTTTTGTTGCCGCTGGCGCCGCTGTTCCTGGAGCGCTATCCGGACGTGACGCTCGACATCGTGCTCACGGATACCGTGGTCGATATCCTGGAACAGCGCACGGACGTGGCCGTGCGGGCCGGTCCCCTGAAAAGTTCCGGCTTGCTGGCGCGCAAGCTGGGCCAGACGGGCATGGTGATCGTGGCATCGCCAAGCTATCTGGCGCGGCGCGGCACGCCGCTGCTGGCGGCCGAGCTGGCAGCGCACAACTTGCTCGACGCCAATTATGCGCGCGCCCGCTCGGGCTGGCCGCTGCGCCTGCCCGAAGGCGATATCGTCGTGCCGGTCACGGGCAATGCGCAGGCCAGCGATGGCGAAGCCTTGCGGCAACTGGCGCTGGCGGGACTGGGACTGGCACGCCTGGCCGCCTTCCAGGTGCGCGCCGATATCGCGGCTGGCCGTTTGCGGGCGCTGCTGGAAGAGTGCAATCCGGGCGACAGCGAAGACGTGCATGCCGTGTTCGTGGGACAGGGCGGGCATGTGCCGCTGCGCGTGCGCGTCTTTCTCGATTTCCTGGCGCAGCATGTCGACCTGGGGTGATGCGACAGGCTACAGGCGGACACGGCCGCGCAGTACAATATCGGCATACAACAAATACGGTCCGCAATGGTTCGGCCCGTATCGTGTCTCTGAATGGAAATATGTTCCTGGTAAAACCTGAACGCCGCCGCCTGCTGCAGGTGGGCGCGACCGTGGCTGTCATCGCGCTGGGCCTGGCCTCGCGCGCCTATCCCCAATTCCTTCCCGCCGCGCTGGGGAAATATCCTGGCGATGCCCTGTGGGCCATGATGATCGTCTTTGCGCTGGGTGCCTTCGCCACGCGCATGCGCACGTGGCAACTGGCGTTGACGGCCTTGCTGATCTGCTTTGCCGTGGAATTCGGACAGCTGGTCCAGACGCCGTGGCTTGTCGAACTGCGTGCCCATCCGCTGGGGCACCTGGTGCTGGGGTCCACCTTTGGCTGGACCGACCTGCTCGCCTACACGGCGGGCGTGGCGATGGCGGCGCTGGCCGATGCAGCGGCGCTGTTCAAGCGCCGCTGAACCCGCTTACTTCACGTTACCCTCCGCATCGCGCGATTCCACGGGCGCCAGTTTCAGCTTGCCCAACTGCGGGGCGATCTTTGCCTTGTCGCCCACGCCGATGACGACCAGCGTGTCCGGCTGCAGGTATTTTTTCGCCACCTGCTGCACCTGCTTGTCCGTCACGCTGGCAAAGCGCTGCGGCAAGGTCGTGTAATAGTCGAGACCCAGGCCGTAGATATACGCGTTGGCCATGCTGGCGCTGATGCTGGCATTCGTCTCGAACTGGCCGGGCAAGGACAGCACTTGCGCATTGCGCGCATTCGCCAATTCCTTGCCGCTCAAGGGCTTGGCGATCATGGCGCGGATTTCCTTGAAGGTTTCCGACACGGCCGGGCCCGTTACATCGGTGCGCACGCTGGCGGCAATCGAGAATGGACCAGGCTGGCTACGGTACTGGAATTGCGAGCGCACGCCATACGTATACCCCTTTTCCTCGCGCAAGTTGGTGTTCAGGCGGCTGGTAAACAAGCCGCCCAGCGCCGCATTCATCACTTGCAGCGGCGCGTAGTCGGGCGTGGCGCGCGGCACGGCGATGTTGGCCAGGCGCACGGCCGTTTGCGGCGCGCCCGGCTTGTCGACGAGGATCAGCCTGGCCTTCGTCGTGTGCGGGGCGGCCGCCACGGCCGGCGCCACGGTACCGGCCTTCCAGGCGCCGAACTTCGCTTCGGCCAGCGCCTTCAATTCCGCCTCGCCGATATCGCCCGAGACGATCAGCGCCGCATTGTTCGGCAGGTAGTGCTGCTGCCAGAAACCGTGCAGGTCGGCGCGGCTGGCCGCCTTCAGCGCCGCTTCCGTACCCAGCTGGATGTAGCCATACGGATGCTGCGGGCCATACAGGGCAGCCGCTTCCACGCGGGCCGCCACGGCGCCCGCATTTTCGCGCTGCTGGGCCAGTTGCCCGATGCGGCTGGCGCGCTGGCGCTCCACCTCTTCTTGCGGGAATTGCGGGTGCAGCACCACGTCGGCCAGCACGTCGAGCGCCTGCGGGAAGGTCGATTTGAGCGACGTCAGCTGGGCAAACGAGGCATCCGCGCCGGAGCCGGTGCTGAGCAGGGCGCCCAGCTGCGCCACGTCGTCGGCGATTTGCGGCGCGCTGCGCGTGGCAGTGCCTTCCTGCAGCAATTGCGCCGTAAAGCTGGACAAGCCCGGCTGCGCCAGCGGATTGGCGCCCGAGCCGCTTTTGATCACCAGTTGGCTGGAAACGAGGGGCACGGCAGGGTTGTAGTGGTGGATCACGGTCAGGCCGTTCGCCAGCGTGAACGATTTTCCTTGCGGTAGCACGATCTTCGGTGCGGGACCGGCCTTCGGCACGGCATTGCGCCATGGCTCGTCGGCATTGATGGCCGTGCCAGGCGCAGGCTTGACCTTGCCCGGCGCCGGCGTCGGCACTTCCGCGCCCAGGTCCGGCGTGCCGGGCACGCCATACACGACCACGCGCGATTGGTTCTTCAGGTAGGTGTCGACGGCGCGCTGCACGCCGGCCGCCGTCACCTGGCGGTAGCGTTCGATATCCTTGGCCAGGTAGCCGGGGTCGCCCAGGTACTGGTTGTATTCGTTGAGCAAGTTGGCCACGCCGTGGCCACCCATTTTTTCCACCTGGCTCAGCATGCTCGTTTCGATGCTGTTGCGCGCGCGCTCCAGTTCCTTCTCGGTGGGGCCCTTGGCGCGCAGCTGTTCCAGCTCCGCCTGCAGGGCTTGCTCGATTTCCTCGGGCTTGTGGCCGGGGCGCGCCGTCGCGTCGATGGTGAAGACGGAAGTGAGCGCATTGGAACCCTGGCTGGCGCCCACGTCCTGGGCGATCTGCTTGTCGTACACGAGGGATTTATACAGACGGCTGGACTTGCCGCCGGCCAGGATGTGCGCAGCCATCGACAGTTCCGCATCATCCCTCGTATAGGCCGATGGCGTCAGCCAGGCCATGAAGACGCGCGGCAATTCCACCCGGTCCTGCACCACGACACGGCGTTCCTGCGTGATGGGCGGCGTCACGACGTCGGGCTTCGGCACGGCCGGGCCGCTCTTGAAGCTGCCGAAGTATTTATTCACCAGCTCCTTGGTCTTGGCCTTGTCGATGTCGCCGGCAATCACCAGGCTGGCATTGTTGGGGCCGTAGTATTTGGTGAAGAATTCCTTGATGTCGGCCAGTTTCGCGTTCTGGATGTCCGCGTGCGAACCGATGACGCTGGCGTAATACGGGTGGGTCTTGGGAAACAGCTGGTGGTACAGCGCTTCCTGCACGATGCCGTAGGGCGCGTTTTCCACGCTCTGGCGGCGCTCGTTGCGCACCACGTCCTGCTGGTTCGTCAGCGCCGTCTGGTCGAGCACGTCCAGCAGGTAGCCCATGCGGTCGGAATGCGTCCACAGGGCCAGTTCCAGCTGGTTCGACGGCACCGTGTCGAAGTAATTGGTGCGGTCGAAATCCGTGCTGCCGTTCGAATCGGTGGCGCCCGCGCCTTCCAGCAGCTGGTCGGCCATGCCGCGCGGCACGTGCTTGGTGGCGGCAAACATCATGTGCTCGAACAGGTGGGCAAAGCCCGTCAGCCCCGGCGCTTCATTGGCCGGTCCCACGTGGTACCAGATATTGACGGCCGTGACGGGCAATTTATGGTCTTCCACGAGAATGACGTCGAGGCCGTTCGGCAAGGTGTATTTTTCGTAGGCAATATTGGGCACGGCCGTCGCGCCCATGGGCGCCGTCGCGGCCGCATCGGCGGCGTGGGTCAGGCTCAAGGGGGCGCCGTACAGCGACAGCAGCAGGGCGGGGAGGGCCAGCAGTTTGATCGGTTTCATGCATGCTTCCAGGCTAGGGGGAAAAAGACGCTGCTGCCCGCTCGTGGCTGGCGCAGCGCGACGGTGCTACGGTCGGTGCTACGGTTTATACAGCAGGGCTGCGCCGCCCAGCACCAGCAGTGCGCAGGCGATGGAGACGATGGCGGCCGCGCCCAGCAAGCGCCATTCGCGCGGCGTAAACCAGACGGCTGGCGCAGTCGCATGATCGGCAGGGCTGGCCAGGGCGGCTGGCGGCAGCTCAGGCAAGCCGCCCGCCGCGCGCGCCTGCGACGCCAGCGCTTGCGTGGCGGCGTCCAGCAGGGCCAGCTGGCGCTCGACGGTTTCCGCCAGCACCGCTTCGTTCAGCGCCACCAGGGCGAATATCGGGTCGTCGACGTCGATCTTGATGCCCGTCTTGTCGAACACGTGGCTGCGCAGTTTGTGCTGGTCCATCTACCATTGCACCTTGTCGAGTTGTTCGAAGATGTCGCGGTAGACGACCTTGATGCGCTGTTTTTCCATGATGTTGAACTTGTCGTTCTGCAGCACTTCCTGCATCGTCAGGCGCGCCGTGTTCATTTTCTTGACGTCCGCGCCGAAGGTGTCGGGATTGCGCTGGCTCAATGTAATGCTGCCTTTCACGCGCGCGCGGTTGTCGCTGTACGACTGCGATTCGACAAACTGCTTGCCGGACGCCGACTGCAGCAGGCCGAAATGTTCGTTTTGCCACAGTACCAGCGGCACTTTCGTCGATTGCGCCGTGGCGACAAAGCCCGTGGCCGTGTCGTGCAGGGTGTCGCCGCCGCCGACGATGGTGTGGATATACACTTTGCGGCCCGATTCTTCCAGCAGCGAAAAGCAGTCGTTTTCCAGCAGATAGCCCATCAGCGGCGAAAAGGTATTGGCGCCATTGTCGATCACGCAGTTGCCGTCCGCTTCGAGGATGTCGATCATCAGGGCGTCGAAGCGTTTCGGGTCGATGTTGCGCGCATCCGTCATCACGGGCACATGCTTGACCTGCATTGCCTTGTAGCGCGAAAAAGTGGCGTTTTCCTGATCGGTGTCATAGCAGCGCAAGGGCGTGTCGTCCTTGCCGCCTATCCATTGGGCCAGCAGGGTCGAAACCAGGGTCTTGCCGATGCCGCCCTTGCCCTGCAGGATGAAATGTACCGTGTTTTGCATTGCGACTACTCCAAGTTGTTGCGTCAGTGACAATCAAAGATACGTGGCAGGGGCGCGGGCGCCCGGCCAGGCCACGACTGGCATTTTTACCACAATCCTTTGCAAATATGCCATGCGCAAGAGCGAATCTGGTTATGATGTTAATCAGGATACCATTGATGCAGAGCAAGTTTTGTGTGAAAAATCCACCCCAGAGTGTGAACGAGGACGCAGTGCCGATCTCCAGTCTCGATAAAGCCGACATTGACCGTCTGAATCAGCAGGCCCTGTCCTGCCTGGTCGGCAACCGCCGCCAGGCGCGGCGGCTGGCGCAGATGGCGCTGGCGGCGGCGCAACGGCAACAGTATGCGCGCGGCGACGCGTATGCGGAACTCAATCATTGCTGGCTCGCGTATTACGGCGGCGAGGCCGAACCGTCGTGCGAGCGCCTGCGCGCATATTTCCAGCAGAGCGGCGACCTGGAAGGGGGCATGGAAGTGGCGGCCCTGCAGGGCGCGTATGCGAGCCGGCGCGGCGATTTTGCCGATGCCGAGCAGCATTTCCTGCAGGCGCGCAGCCAGGCCGCGCAGATCCCCGATTCGCTGCACAAGTTCATGCTGTACGCGCGCCTGGGCGTCGATGCCCTGAACCGCGGCGATACGCAGGACGGTCCGCGCAATTTTCTGCTGGCGCTCGATATCGCCGAACGCTTCGGCAGCCCCGCGCACCGCGTCAACAGCCTGTCGAACCTGGCGTCGTCGCAGCACGACCTGGGCAACGATGAAGACGCCATCCCCCTGCTGGTCGAGGCGCTCGACATCATCGGCACGCAAAAGCTCAAATACCAGCAAACCATCGTCTCGGCCAACCTGGCCATGTGTTTATTGGCTACGGGCAAGCCGGCCGAGGCGCTGGCGCTGGTGGAACCGTTTTACGAGTGGCCGGAAGAAGACCTGGCCATCCGCGCCTTTTTGTTCTGCATCGCCGCCCACGCCGCCATCCTGCTGCAGCAGCCCGCCAGCGCGCTGCACTTGCTGCTGCGGGCCGAAGAGTATGCGCGCCGGGGCCAGGACCTGGAAGAGCAAATGCATGCGTGGCTGGTGCGCGGCAAGCTGGACTTGCACGCGGGCCAGACGGCGCAGGCGCTGGCGTCGCTGACGCAGGCGCACAGCCTGCTGAGCTGGACGCGCAATCCGTTTCACCAGCAGCAGATTCTGCGGGGACTGGCCGACATCAACGCCCAGCTGGGCGAATGGCAGGCCGCGTACGGTTTCCTGCAGCAATACCAGGCCGCGTTCGAGGCCAGCAGCAAGTCGGCGCGCGCCTCGCGCAGCCTGATGCGCAACCTGGAAAAGGAAATGCACAGCCTGAAGGCCGAGCGCGACAAGGCGCTGGAGCTGCAGGCGGCGCGCGAATCGGAAAACGTCAAGCTCGAGCACCTGAACCGCGAACTGGCGCACCAGATCCTGCATGTCAACTCGCTGCAGGACAGCCTGAAGGAACAGGCCATGCGCGACCACCTGACGGGCCTGTACAACCGCCGCCATTTTGAAACCTGCCTCAATGCCATCCTGCACGCGGCCGATGCGGATGCGCCCGTGGCCATCGCCATCATCGACCTGGACTTCTTCAAGCGCGTCAACGACACGTACGGGCATAATTTTGGCGATGAAGTGCTGATCCAGTTTGCGCGCCTGGTGGAAAGCCAGCTGCGCGGCAGCGACATGGTGTGCCGTTATGGCGGCGAGGAATTCTGCCTGCTGTTGCGCGAAGCCGACAGCGTCATCGCCGCGCACAAGATCGACGATATCGCCGCGCGCTACCGCCAGCTGCTGATCCGGCAGGCGCCGCACAGCCTGTCCGGCTGTACCTTTTCGGCGGGCATCGCCGAGTATCCGCGCCACGGCGCGGGCCGCCACGAATTGCTGATGCGCGCCGACAGCGCCCTGTATGCCGCCAAGCAGGCGGGCCGCGACCGCGCCTGCATCGCCGAGATCAGTTGATAAATCGCACCAGCCCCTGCAGCGCATGGATGACGGCCTGTTCGCGCACGGCTTGCCGGTCGCCCGCAAACACCCGCCGTTCCGTCTGCACGTGGCCGGCGCGGGCCCAGCCGAAGCAGACGGTGCCCACCGGCTTGCCGGGCACGCCGCCCGTGGGACCGGCGATGCCCGTGGTCGAGACGGCTACCTGGGCCGCACTGTGGGCCAGGGTGCCCTGCGCCATGGCGGCGGCCACTTCCTCGCTGACGGCGCCGTGTGCCGCGATCAGTTCGGCGGGCACGCCCAGCATGCTGCTCTTGGCCCCGTTCGAATAGGTGACGAAGCCCCGTTCGAACCAGGCGCTTGAACCCGAAACATCGGTAACGGCCTGCGCCACGCCGCCGCCCGTGCACGATTCGGCTGTGGCCAGCAGCAGGCCCTTTGCCTGCAAGGCTAGGCCGAGTTCGGTGGAAAGGGAAAAGAGGGCGTTGCTCATGGAGGACTCCTGCGTGCGGTGGCGGTGGTGGCAAGACTGTAGCATGGCGGACGGTAAAAGAAACTTTCCCCGGTACCAGCGAAAATGCGTACACTCTTTTATACATTTGCTACCACTCCGGGCCGGCAGGCGGGCTGCCGCTGCGCCACCCTGGTGCGCATCGCCCGAATAGGCAGGCGGCATGGTGCCGCGCCTTCGTATGCATTATCTTTACTCGGTTGTCATGGCAATTCTGAACTGGACCTGGTGGCGTCATCCTGGCTCCCTGCGCAGCCCCTTGCGCGGCGCTGGCCGCGGCTGCCTCGGCTGGGGCTGGTTATTGCTGGTCCTGGGCGCGTTGTGCACCGATGCGCGGGCGCAGGTGCCGGGAGAGCTGGAACGCCAGGTCAAGGCCGCCTATCTGTACAAGTTTGCCGGTTTTGTCGAGTGGCCCGATGGCAGCTTTGCCCGGCCCGATGCGCCGCTGGTGATCGGCGTGGCCGGTGCCGATGCGCTGGCCGACCAGCTGGAACAGAGCGTGGCCGGGCACAGCGTCAACGGCCGCGCCGTGCAGGTGAAAAAAGTGCGCCGCGGCGACGCGCTGGCCGGGCTGCACGTGCTGTACCTGGGCGCGCTGGAAAAAACGGCGTTGCAGGAGATGCTGGCCGCCAGCCGTGGCCTGGCGTTGTTGACGGTGTCCGATTCGGATGAGGTCTATGCGATGGGCAGCATGATCAATTTTGTGATGGCCGAGGACAAGGTCCGCTTCGACGTGGCCCTGAAACCCGTGGCGCAGGCGCATATCCGCATCAGTGCGCGCATGCTGCTGGCCGCCTATCGCGTGCAGACGGGGGGCGCCTGACCATGATACGACTGCGTTCCATCCGCCGCAAACTGATGTCGGTGGTCTTGCTGACCACCCTGGTGGCGCTCGTCATTTCGCTGGGTACCATCGTCGTCTACGACTTGCGCGCCTACCACCGCAACCTGGTGGCCGATATCAGTACCCAGGCCGAGCTGCTGGGGCACATGAGTTCGGCCGCGCTGGCCTTCGACGACGAACGCCTGGCGCTGGAAAACCTCAACCTGATGCGCATCCGCCCCCGCGTGACGGCCGGCGCCCTGTACAAGGCCGATGGCAGCCTGTTTGCCAGCTACCGCGCAAACCAGGATGTGGGCGAGCTGCCGGCAAAGGTGGGCAAGGAAGGCGAAACCATCCAGGGCAGGTCCGTGGAATTGTTCAAGCCCATCGTCGACAATGGCGAACTGCTGGGCACCGTCTACCTGCGCGCCGATTACGAGCTGGCGGGCCGCACGGCCGACTACCTGGCCATCGCGCTGGGCGTGACGGTGCTGGCGCTGCTGGTGGCCTTGCTGCTGCTGCGCCGCCTCGATTTCGTCATCACGCAGCCCATCCTCGACATCGCCGACGTGGCGCGCGAAGTGATCGAGACGGGCGACTACTCGCGCCGTGCGCGCAAGCTCAGCGTCGACGAAGTGGCGCAGCTGGTCGATTCCTTCAACAAGATGCTGGCCGAGATCGAGCTGCGCACGCAGGCGCTGGAACGTTCGAACGGCGAGCTGGCGCGCGAAGGCGAGCAGCGCACCCAGGCGCAGCAGGAAGTCATGCGCCTGAACCAGGAGCTGGAAGTGCGCGTGCATGAACGCACGATGCAGCTGGAAATGACGAATGGCGAACTGGCCATGGCGATGGAAGAGGCGCGCAGCGCCAACTATGCCAAGTCGGCCTTCCTGTCGTCGATGAGCCATGAATTGCGCACGCCGCTCAACGCCATCCTGGGCTTTGCGCAAATCCTCAGTTCCGACCGCCTGCCGTCGACCCTGGCGCAAAAGAAGGAGTTCGCGGGCCATATCCTGAAATCGGGGCGCCACCTGCTGACCTTGATCAATGAAATCCTCGACCTGGCAAAGGTGGAGTCGGGCACGGTCAGCCTGTCGCTCGAACCGGTGGGCCTGGACGCCATCCTGCAGGAATGCCGCGACATGATCGCGCCGCTGGCCAGCCAGCGCGGCATCGCCATGGCCTTTCCCGATGCCTGTCCCCTCAACGTGCTGGCCGACCGCACGCGCCTCAAGCAGATCCTGTTGAACCTGCTGTCGAATGCGCTCAAGTACAACCGCGAGCATGGCGAAGTGAGCATCGCTTGCGCGCCGCAGGCGGGCGGGCGCGTGCGCATCAGCGTGCGCGACACGGGCGTGGGCCTCGATGCCGAACAGGTGGCGCTGCTGTTCCAGCCCTTCAACCGGCTGGGGCAGGAAGGCGGCACGGAAGAGGGCAGCGGCATCGGCCTGGTGGTCACCAAGCGCCTGGTGGAGCTGATGGATGGCAGCATCGGCGTGGCCAGCGCGCCCGGCGAGGGCAGCACGTTCTGGATCGAGCTGCGCGTGGTCGACGCCTTGCCCGTGCCCGCCGACCCGGCCTTGCCGCGGCCGGACCTGGCCGGCGCGCTGCTCGAGCACAGCGCGCCCGTGACCTTGCTGTACGTGGAAGACAATCCCGCCAACCTGACCCTGGTCGAGGAAATCGTGCGCTACTGCCCCCAATTGCAGCTGCTGACGGCAACGGATGGCCGCCTGGGCGTGGAGATGGCGCGCACGCATTTGCCGCAGCTGATCCTGATGGACATCAACCTGCCGCACGTGAACGGCACGGACGCGCTGAAACTGCTGCGCGCCGATCCCCGCACGGCGCACATTCCCGTCATCGCCCTGACGGCCAACGCCATGCCGGGCGACGTGGAGCGCAGCATGGCGCTGGGCTTTTACCGCTATCTCACCAAGCCGATCAACCTCGATGAATTTACCGAGGCGATCAACAGCACCCTGGCCTATGTGGCGCAGCAGCGCCGGCAGAAGGGAACGGGTGCGCCATGATCAGCCAGGCCGATATCTATGCGGCGAAAATCCTCATCGTCGATGACCAGGAAGTCAATTTGCGCCTGCTCGAGCATTTGCTGCAAAGCGGCGGCTACACGGCCATCACCAGCACCCTCGACGCGCGCGCCGTGGCCGGCCTGCACCAGCGCCACCAGTTCGACCTGATCATCCTCGACCTGGTGATGCCGGGCATGAACGGCTATGCCGTGATGGATGCGCTGCGCCCGCTGGAGCTGGAGGGCTATCTGCCCGTGCTGGTGATCGCCGCCGATCCGGACGCCAAGCTGGCGGCGCTGGAAGCGGGCGCGCGCGACTTCATCAGCAAGCCCTTCGACGCGCTCGAAGTGCTCACGCGCATCCGCAACATGCTCGAAGTGCGGCTGCTGCACCGCGCCGCGCGCCACTACAACACCCTGCTCGAACGCACGGTGGGCCAGCGCACGGCCGAACTGCAGCGCTTTCGCGGCGCCATGGACGCCACCACCGACGCCATCTTCCTCGTCGACGTGCTGGGCATGACCCTGGTCGACGCCAACGACGGCGCTTGCCGCCTGCTCGGCTATGCGCGCACGGAACTGCTGGCGCTGGCGCCCGGCACCCTGCTGCCGTCGCCGCCGGCCCCGCCGCTGGCCGCGCTGCCGGG
>NZ_WFLI01000031.1 GCF_009208555.1 Janthinobacterium violaceinigrum
TGCCTGCTGCTGTGCGGCCTGCTGGCCTGGCCGCTGGCCGGCCACCTGCGCCAGCCCGGCTTCCAGCACGACTACAGCACGGCGCGCGGCCAGTTCGCCACGCAGATCCTGCCCGATGGCAGCCGCATCGACCTCGATAGCGGCAGCGCCGTCGACGTGGCCCTGTACCGCGACCGGCGCAGCGTGCGCCTGCTGCGCGGCCAGGCCATGTTCCATGTGCACGCCGATGCCGAGCGGCCATTCGAGGTCGTGGCGGGAGCGGCGACGGCGACGGTGCTGGGCACGCATTTTTCCGTGCGCCATGTGGACAGCGCCACGCAAGTCAGCGTGGCGCAAGGCACGGTGCGCGTGGAAGGTGCCAGCGGCGCGCCAGCCGCCATGCTGCAGGCCGGCGACACCGTCACCGTCACGCCGCACGGCATGCAAGCGCCGGCCAGGGTCAATGCGCAAGCCGTGGGCAACTGGCGCACAGGGCGCCTCGATTTCGAGGATGCCACCCTGGCCGAGGCGCTGGCCGAATTCGAGCGCTATGGCGACACGGGCCTCGTGCTCGGCGATCCCGCGCTGGCGGGCCTGCGCCTGAACGGCAGCTTCGACGCCAGGCTGCCCGCGCAATTTGCCGCCGCCCTGCCGCTGGCCCTGCCCGTGCGCCTGCTGCGCCAGGACGGCAAGCTGCATATCCTCGCCCGCTGATTTTTTGAATATGCAAGGAAATAAAATCAATCCGCACGTCAGGGTAAATGATACTCATTCGTTTTAACTATGAATGATCACCACATCACCATAGGAAAAACATGCACATGACTTTACCGCGCCATCGCTTGCACGCCCGCCTCTCTCCCCTGTTCCTGGCCATCGGCCTGGCCTTCGCCACGCCCGCCCTGCATGCCGCCGCCGCGCCGGCGCCGCAGGTGGAATGGCGCATCCCCGCGCAGCCTTTGAGCCGCGCCCTGAATGAACTGGCGCGCCAGGCCGGCATGGTGCTGCTGGCCGATGCGCGCCTGACGGAAGGCCGGCACAGCGCGCCGCTGCAGGGCCGCCATTCGCTGCCCGATGCGCTGCGCCAGCTGCTGGCCGGCAGCGGCCTGCAGGCGCAGCTGCAGGGCGGCACGACCATCATCATCAGCGCCGCCGCGCCCGTCGCTGCCGGCGCCGTACAGATCGGCACCCTGCGCGTGAATGGCCAGGGCGGCAGCGGCACGTTCGAGGCCGATGACACGGACCCGGCCGACCTGCCCTACCTGACGCCGGCCGCCTCCGTGTACATCGGCCGCGAGCAGATCGAGCGCTTCCGCGGTACCTCGCCGGCCGACATCTTCAAGGGCGTGGCCGGCGTGCAGGTGGGCGACAGCCGCAACAGCGGCGCCGTCGACGTCAACGTGCGCGGCATGCAGGGCCAGGGCCGCGTGCCCGTGCTGATCGACGGCAGCCTGCAATCGTCGACCGTCTACCGCGGCTACGCGGGCATCGCCGACCGCAGCTACATCGACCCGGACCTGATCAGTGCCATCCGCATCGACAAGGGCCCGAACCTGTCGGCGCAGGGCGCGGGCGCCATCGGCGGCATGGTCAGCATGCAGACCCTGCGCCCGGAAGATATTTTGCTGGCGGGCCAGCGCACGGGCGTGCGCCTGCGCGGCGGCATCCAGGACAACAGCGTCACGGCGCCCACGGATTTCGGCAGCGCGCCGCGCACGCACCGCAACAAGCTGGGCGACCCGCGCAGCGGCTTTGGCAGCATCGCCGTGGCCACGCGCCAGGACGACTACGACCTGGTGGCCGCCGTCAGCCACCGCAGCATCGGCAATTACTTTTCCGGCACGCAGGGCTTCGAACGCTACCAGCTGCCCAATGCATGGGGCGGCGACGATGGCGTGACGCAGTTCTTCAAGAAGGGCGACGAAGTGCTGAACACGGCCAACCGCACCACCTCGGCCCTGCTGAAGGCCAACCTGCGCCTGCCGCACGAACAGAAACTGGAGCTGGGCTACCGCTATTTCGACAGCAGCTACGGCGAAATCATGCCCTCGCAAATCTACCGCAACAGCACCGGCAGCATTCCCCAATGGGACCCCAGCCAGGTGCGCACGAACGCGCTGACGGCGCGCTACGAATGGAAACCCGAAGGCCAGAACCTGATCGACCTGAAGGCCAACCTGTGGCTGACGGACATGCAGAGCAAGTCGCGCAACGGCGACATCTTCAGCAATCCGCTGGAAGGCAAGCCCAATCCGGGCGACCACGAATGCAAGGAATGTGTGGAAGTGCTGTACCTGGCGAAGAACCAGGCGCGCCGCGTGGGCGCGGACCTGACGAATACCTCGCGCTTCGCCACCGGCATCGGCGCGCTCAAGCTCGACTACGGCCTGTCCCTGCAAAATGAAGATATCGGCCCGGCCGACAGCGTGCGCATCCTCGATGAAGACCTGAACGCCAATCACACGCTGCGCAACGGCAAGCGCCAGGAACAGAGCGTGTTCGCCTCGCTGCAGTGGCAGGCGCGCGACTGGCTGACCGTCGACGCGGGCGGCCGCTTCCAGCGCTTCGAGACGCGCGACCGCAACCGTCGCGCGGAACAGCAATACCACCCGCAGGGCTGGCAATGGGTCACCATGTGGGACAAGGACGGCGAGCAGATCGGCGCGGCGAAGTGGTACCAGGATGCGCAGGGCCAGTTCACGCCCGCCACCAATCCCGCGCTGGTGGGCGGCATGGTGGAAAACTATGGCACCGACCCCGTGCCGCTGGACGTCGCGCGCGTCGACGACTGGAGCGGCAACGGCTATGTCTTCCGCGACGCCATCCCCGGCCAGTTCAAGTACAGCACGCCGATCCGCCGCAAGGACCACGGCTTCTCGCCCACCGTCGCGCTGACGGCGCGCCTGTCCGACAGCGTCAGCCTGTTCCTGCGCGACGCGCGCGGCTTGCGCATGCCCAGCCTGTACGAATCGACGATGGGCTTTTCGGCCACCTATTCGTCGCCGCTCAAGCCCGAGCGCAGCCACAACCGCGAAATCGGCGTCAGCGTGGTCAAGGACGGCGTGTGGAGCGCCAGCGACAAGCTGCGCCTGCGCGTGTCCTACTTCGACAACGTCACGCACGGCTACATCACGCGCCGCCCGATCCCGGACCTGCCGGCCTATGCGCAAAACTTCTCGATGGCGAACACGGACAAATACAGCGTCTCGGGCGTCGAGCTGCAATCGGCATATGACCGCGGCACGGTGTTCGCCGATTTTTCCGGCACCTGGAACCGCAAGACGATGATCTGCGACGCGGCCACGGCAGCCTATCTGCGCAAGGCCAGCAGCTGGAAATCCGATATCTGGAACACGCCAGACTGCTCGCCCATCGGCTTTACCAGTTCCTACGTGAGCAACCACATCCAGCCCAAGCTGAGCGCCAACCTGACCCTGGGCACGCGCTGGCTGCAGGAAAAGCTCACGGTGGGCACGCGCCTGACGCACGTGGGCCATCCGCTGGCGCGCCAGGACGACAAGGCCGTATGGCAGACGTGGACGGGCACCTCGCCGCAGGTGCTGACGCAGGCCTACACCCTGGCCGACCTGTTCGCCAGCTACAAGATCACGCCCAACGCCACCCTCGACGTGGCGGTGGACAACCTGACGGACCGCTACTACCTCGATCCGCTGACCCTGAGCCTGATGCCGGGACCGGGCCGCACGGCACGCGTCACCTTCGGCATGCGATTTTAATGTGATTCATCCTTATAATAGAGAGCAGAAACGACCCATCATGAATGCAGCAAGCGATACCAGCATCACCCATAACGCCATCCCGACCAACCCTGCGCCGACCCGCAGCCAGCGCCTGAAAGCCGACACCATGGCCACCCACGACCTGCTGGACCAGCGCATCATGGCCAGCGCCCCGTTCTCCAGCCGCGCCAGCTACGCGCGCTTCCTGCAGGCGCAGTACGCGTTCTTGCGCGACGTCGATGCGCTGTACGACAACGCGCAGCTGGCCGCCCTGCTGCCGGACCTGGAACAGCGCCGCCGCTACGCCAGCATCGCGGCCGACCTGCACGACCTGGACACGGCCCTGCCGGCCGATGCGGCCACGCCGCCATTCGACGCGCAGCTGGACCTGGCCACGGCGCTGGGCTGGCTGTATGTAAGCGAAGGCTCGAAGCTGGGCGCGGCCATCCTGTACAAGCTGGCCGGCAAGATAGGCCTGGACGAGCATCACGGCGCGCGCCACCTGGCCGGCCATCCGGACGGGCGCGCGCGTCACTGGCGCGAGTTCACGTCCGTGCTCGACACGGCCACCCTCGACAGCGCCGGCGAAGCGCGCATGATCGACGGCGCGCGCGCCGCCTTCCTGCTCATGCATGGCCACGTGGAGGCCTGCGCCTGATGGAAGAGCCAGTGACCCGGGCAGGCGCGGAAGCCCACACGGCACGCCTGCGCCGCTGGGCGTGGACGGCCGCCGGCATGCTGATGGTGGCGCTGGGCGTGATCGGCGCCCTGCTGCCCGTCATGCCGACGACGATCTTCCTGATCCTGGCGCTGGCCTGTTTCAGCCGCGCCTCGCCGCGCCTGGAGCACTGGCTGCTGCACCATCCGCGCTTCGGCGCGCCGCTGCGCCAGTGGCGCGAACACCGCGCCGTGTCGCGGCGCGGCAAGGCCATGGCCTGTCTGGGCATGGCCATCGGCTTTGTCGCCATGTGCCTGGGCCATCCGCCATGGTGGGTGATCGCCATGGTGGGCGCGATGGAAATCGCCGTCATCATCTATCTGCTGCGCCGCCCGAACGGACCGCCGCCAGCGGCCGGCGCAACACCGGCGCCGCCCACGGACTGGCGCCGTCCGCTGACGGTTGCCGCCGTCTTCGCCATGCACGGCGCCCTGCTGGGCTGGGCGCTGTACCAGCGCGCACCCGCCACGCCCGTGCTGGCCATCGTGCCCGACGCCGCGCAGCCGGCCATGCTGCTGTTGCTGCCCGCCGCCCCGCCCCGGCCTTTGGAGCAGAATCTTGCTGAACAGGTCAGCGCGGCCGCGACACCGTCCGCCGCCATTGTCAAAAAAATAGCACCAGCCATCCGCCAATTCGTGCTGCCGCAGCCCGAGGCGGCGCCCATGCCGCCGCAAGCGGAGAGCCTCGCCGCCGTCGCCGAGGTGCGCCATGCGCCCGTGACGCCGGCGCCGGCCGCGGCGCTTTCCGTGGCGGCGGCGCCCCCTTCGCCCGCCCTGCCGCCCGCGCCGCAGGAGCAGCACAGCGGCGTTTCCAGCTGGGAAGGCAAGGTACTGGCGCGCATGGAACGCTTCCGCCGCTATCCGACCGCCTCGCGCGCAAGACAGGAACAGGGCGTGGTGTATCTGCGCTGCCGCATAGACCGCGATGGCCAGGTGCTGGCCGCCGCCATCGAGCACAGTTCCGGTTCCGCGGCGCTGGACCAGGCCGCGCTGGACACCTTGCAGCGCGCCGCGCCGCTGCCGCGCATCCCCAAGGAACGGCCGGATCCGCTCGAATTGTCGATCCCCGTCGAATTTTCTATCGGCTGAGCGCCAAAAATCCGCTTTTGCTCTTGCAAAACATCCGTATAGACATTATTTGCATATTCAAAGCAAGATTCTGTCGTAGGAGTAATAACACGATCGGAGGTATACTACGCAACCGACGTTTCAGGCCGGCCCGATCCATCCCGATCCGGCCCCTTTACCCGCCTGTCACGGTCCAATAAAAAAGGAAACACTGCATGACCACACCACACCGTACGCCGGTGATTCGCATCGATGGCGCAAACAAGACCTTCGCGCTGCCCAAAGGCGAACAATTCCACGCGGTCAAATCGGTCACGCTGGAAGTCTATCCCGGTGATATTTTCGGCCTGATCGGCAAGAGCGGCGCCGGCAAATCGACTTTGCTGCGCCTGATTAACCTGCTCGAACGCCCCGACAGCGGCACCATTACCGTGGCCGGGCGCGAACTGACAAGCCTGAGCAAAAGCGCCTTGCGCGACGCGCGCCAGAATATCGGCATGATTTTCCAGCAATTCAATCTGCTGCAAAACGCCAGCGTCTTCGACAACGTCGCCTTCCCATTGAAAATCCATGGCACGGCCAAGGGCGAGCAGATCGCCGCCAGGGTCGAGGAATGCCTGGCGCTGGTGGGCCTGTCCGACAAGCTGCACAGCTATCCCGCGCAATTATCGGGCGGGCAAAAGCAGCGCGTGGCCATCGCCCGCGCGCTGGCCAGCCACCCGGACGTGCTGCTGTGCGACGAACCGACGTCCGCGCTGGACGCGGAAACGACGCGCGCCCTGCTCGACACCCTGCGCGACATCAACGCGCGTCTGGGCGTGACCATCGTCATCGTCAGCCATGAGCTATCGGTGCTGGGCGCCATCTGCAACCGCGTGGCCGTCGTGGAAAACGGCGCCATCGCCGAACAATTCGACCTGAGCGACACGGCCACCCCGCGCAAGACGGCGCTGGGACGCGAGCTGGCTTACTACGGCACCGAGGCGTTTGAAGCCACCGCATGGAAGGATGCAACACATGTTTGAAGAATCGATCAATAACGTCATCAACCTGCTGCCGGAAATCTGGGTGGCCCTGGGCCAGACCATGACCATGCTGGGCATCGGCCTGACGGCCGCCATCCTGATCGGCGGCCCGCTGGGCATCCTGCTGTTCCTCGTCTCGGAAGGCCAGTCGCTGGAAAACCGCCCCCTGTCGACGATCCTGGGCTGGCTGGTCAATACCGTGCGCAGCTTCCCCTTCATCATCCTGCTCGTCGCCCTGACGCCGTTTACACGCATCATCGCGGGCACTTCGATCGGCCCGCTGGCAGCCAGCGTGCCGCTGTCGTTTGCCGCCATTCCCTACCTGGCGCGCCTGGTGGAACAGAACCTGCGCGAAGTGCCGCGCGGCGTGATCGAGGCGGCGCATGCCATGGGCGCGTCGGAGATGCAGATCATCTTCCGCGTGCTGCTGGTGGAAGCGCGCTCCGGCCTCGTGCTGGCCCTGACCGTGCTGTCGATCAGCTTCCTGTCGTATTCGGCCGTGGCCGGCGTGGTGGGCGGCGGCGGCATCGGCGACCTGGCCATCCGCTACGGCTACTACCGCTTCGAGACGGACATCATGGTCGCCACCGTGGCCATCCTGATCGTGCTGGTGCAAACCATCCAGTTCGCCGGCACGCGCATCGCCAAGCGCCTCGACAAACGTTAATCCCCATTCAGAAACAAGGACATACATGAACCACATACGCCGCAACCTGCTCCTGGCCGCCGCCAGCCTGGCCTTCGCCACCGCCGCCCATGCCAAGGACCAGAAAGAACTCGTCATCGGCACCAGCTCCGGTCCGTATTCCGACCAGCTGAAGCTGGGCATCAAGCCTATCCTGGAAAAACAGGGCTACAAGGTCAAGATCGTGGAATTCAACGACTATGTGCAGCCGAACTACGCGCTGGCCGAAGGTTCGCTGGACGCCAACGTGTTCCAGCACATCGTGTATCTGACCAAGTTCGCCACCGATAACAAGCTGCCATTGAGCTCCTTGATCACCGTGCCGACCATGCCGATCGGCCTGTACGGCGGCAAGCAGAAAACGCTGGCGGACGTCAAGAACGGCGCCACAATCACCATGCCAAACGATCCCACCAACCAGGCGCGCGCGCTGGTGATGCTGGGCAAGATGGGCTGGATCAAGCTGAAACCGAACGTCGACCCGCTGCGCGCATCCGAGCGCGACGTGCTGGAAAACCCGAAGAAGCTGAAACTGGTGCCGCTGGAAGCGGCGCAGCTGCCACGTTCGCTGGCCGACGCCGACTACGCTTTTGTGAACGGTAACTTCGCCCTGGCCGCCGGCATGAAGCTGACGTCCGCCCTGAGCGTGGAAAAGATCTCGGACAGCTACATCAACCTGGTGGCCATCCGCACGGCCGACAAGGCCAAGCCATGGGTCAAGGACCTGGAAGCGGCCTACCGCTCGCGCGCCTTCCTCGACGCGACGAACAAATACCTGCCCGGCTACGAAAAGACGGACTACCAGCTGGCACTGGAAAAGACGCTGAAAAAATAAACCGCTGCATGCCATGCAAAAAGGACGGCCAAGGCCGTCCTTTTTTATTGTCCGCACCGCGCGGGCGCAGTCATGCCATGCTTAGAAGCGGTAGCCGACGCCGACGCCGATCAGCAGCGGATCCACCTTGACTTCGCTGGCCTTGGCGCCGCCGATGAAGACGTCGCTGCGGATCTGCACTTTCTTGATGTCGAAGTTCAGCGACCAGTTTTTATCGAGCTTGTAGTCGACGCCAGCTTGCAGCGCGAAGCCCCAGCTGTCGTGTTCCAGGCGGCCGGCGCCGTTCAGCAATTTCACATCGGAAATATTCGTGTAGTTCACGCCTGCGCCCACGTAAGGGCTGAACTGTTTTTCAGGCATGAAGTGATATTGCAGCGACAGGGTCGGCGGCAGGTGCTTGAACGTGCCGATATTGTTACCGTCGAGCTTGACGTCATGCTTTTGCGGATACGTCAGGATCAGTTCGGCAGCGATATTGGGGGTAAAGAAATACGAGATATCGATTTCAGGAATCGTCTTGCTGCTGACATGCAAACGGTCGGATGCGCCCACGCCGCCGATCGGAGCAGATTTGTCGGCCGGGTCGAGGTGCACGGCGCGTGCACGAACCAGCCATGGGCCTTCCTGTGCCATTGCGTTACCGGCGAATGCGCCAATGGCGGCCAGGACGATTGCTGCTGCAGTTGCGGACTTCTTCATTCTAGTTCCCTCTTTTTGTCGTTAAGTAACGCTGCGAAGTCTAAGAGTGCAGCGCAACAAAAACTTTGATCCACATCAAATAGGGCCAGAAGGGCTGGAAAGAGGGATTTTTTCCTTTGCACAGGTCAAGAAATGCCGCATTGCAAAATTAGTTCGCTGCGATAAACAGGCTGGCGACCCAGTCGGCAAACACGCGCACGCGCGGCGACAATTGCCGGTGATGGGGATACAGCACGGACACGGGCAGCGGGTCGGGCCGCAAGTCGCGCAGCACTTCCACCAGTTCGCCGGCCGCCAGCGCCTGCTCCAGGTGATAGCGGGGCGCCTGGATCAAGCCCATGCCCGCGCGGCAGCAGGCGTGATACGCGTCGGCATTGTTGACAGACACCGTGCCCCCCAAGGCCACGCTGTGGCGCTGCCCCGCCACCTTGAAATCGAAGGGCCAGACCTTGCCCGTCTGGGCGGAAAAGAAATTGACGGCGCGGTGGCCGTCCAGCTGCGCCAGATGCTCCGGCGTGCCGTGCGCGGCCAGGTAGGCGGGGCTGGCGCACGTCACCTGCTCGAGCAGCGCCACGCGGCGCGCCACCATGGACGAGTCGCCCAGTTCGCCCACGCGCAGCACGCAATCGACGCCTTCGCGCACCAAATCGACGAGGCGGTCGCCCATGCCGATTTCCAGTTCGATCAGTGGATAGCGGGCGCAGAAACGGTCCAGCACGGGCATCACGAAATGCATGGCGAGGGTGGCGTGCAAGTCGACGCGCAGCTTGCCGGCCGGCTGCTGCGCCGCCGAGGAAAACACGGCTTCCGTTTCTTCCAGGTCCGCCAGCAGGCGCACGCAGCGCTGGTAGTACGCGTCGCCATCGGGCGTGGGCGTCACTTGCCGCGTGGTCCGCTGCAGCAGGCGCGCTTCGAGTTGCTTGATGGCATGCGTGACGGTGGCCTTCGGATAACCGAGGTCATGCGCCGCCTGCGTGAAACTGCGCAGTTCGACGATGCGCGTAAAAATGCGCATCGCATCAAATCGGTCCATGCCCCGCTCCATTGTTATTGCTTGCTGCACAGTATAGCGATTCGAGCGCGATTTTTTATCCTCAGCCATAGCGCAGGCACAAGTTGCTCCTGGCGCAAGCGCCACTTGCGCCGATGTCACTGGTTGCCAGGCCAGCTAGCCAGCATAATATTTCCACTACGCACAATACAAATGAGAATAGTAATGATTATCATTTGCGATATAATGCACTACCTCGCTCAGGCGACTACAAAAAGGAATGGGAGACATGGATATATTGAGGGAACTGCGTGAATCGGGCTTGAAAGTGACCATCCCCCGCTTGCGGATTCTGCAGCTGTTTCAAGAAGGCACGATCAAGCACCTGAGTGCGGACGATGTCTACAAACTCTTGCTGGCTGAAAAGATCGACGTGGGCCTGGCCACCATCTACCGCGTGCTGATGCAGTTTGCCGAAGCGGGCATCCTGTTTCGCCGGCATTTCGAATCGGGCCACGCCGTCTTTGAATTGAACGAAGGCCAGCACCACGACCACCTGGTCTGCACGGGTTGCGGCAAGGTCGATGAATTCGTCGACGAAGGCATCGAACTGCGCCAGAACGAGATCGCCGCCGAACGGGGCTTCGTGCTGCACGAACACGCGCTGTCGCTGTACGGCACCTGCGCAGAGTGCACGGCCAAGAAAATCCCGCCGCGCCGGGCCTGAGCGCGCCGGGGCGGCGCGGCGTTCCGCCCTGCCCCGTCTTGCGCTACACTGCGCCCGCCCATGCTCAAGAAAGGACAGCCATGTACATCGGAGAAATCGCCCGCCTGACGGGCACCTCGCCCAAGGCCTTGCGCCACTATGAGACCCTGGGCTTGCTGGGCGACGTGCGCCGTTCCGGCGCCTACCGCGTCTATACGCAGCAGGACCTGGCGCAAGTGAGGCTGATACGCCAGGCGCAGACCCTGGGCTTCCGCCTGGCCGAACTGCTCCCCATCCTGGCCGGCGACGATACCGACTGGGCCGCCCTGTCGCGGCACATCGCCGCCAAGCGCGCGCAGGTGCAGCAGGATATCGCCCGCCTGCGCCAGCTCGACGCGGAACTGGCCGGCATCGATACGGAAATCCGCGATTGCCTGGCGCGCCAGCAGCCGCAGGCAGCGTAACACGACGCGCTTGACTCTGCCCCCAGGGGCAGGCTTTAGCATGCAAGCTCTTCTTTAATGGAAAGCCTGCATCATGAGCAAGACGACACCCAAGCGCATTCTCATCCTCCTCGGCCACCCGTCCAGCGACAGTTTCTGCGCCGCCCTCGCCGAGGCCTATGCCGAATCGGCCCGCGCGCAGGGCCACGCGGTGCGCGAACTGCGCCTGGGCCAGCTGGACTTCGACCCCGTCCTGCATGAAGGCTACCGCCAGGTGCAGCCGCTGGAACCGGACTTGCTGGCCGCGCAGGAAGCCATCCGCTGGGCCGAACACCTGGTGTTTGCCTATCCGATCTGGTGGGGCGGCGCGCCGGCCCTGCTGAAAGGCTTTGTCGACCGCGTCTTCCTGCCCGGCTACGCCTTCAAGTACCGCCCCGGCAAGGCGTTCCCGGCGCAGCTGCTGACGGGCCGCACGGCGCAGCTGCTGGTGGCGATGGACACGCCGCCGTGGTATTTCCGCTGGATCTACCGCATGCCCGGCATCCACCAGCTGCGCAAGACGACGCTGGAATTTTGCGGCGTCAAGCCCGTCAGGGTGGCCAGTTTCGGCCCCCTCATCGATTCCACAGAAGCACAAAGACAGCGCTGGCTGGCACAGGCGCAGAGGCTGGCCCGGCGCCCGTGAGGTGCTTGCCATGCAGCCATCTTGCATACGGTTTTGACAAGCTGGTAATCAAGCCGTCATATTCGGCAGCTACCATGATGATATTGCCTGTTTGTCAGTCGCCTTGCCGCCGCGACAACAAGGGTCCGATCGTCATGTAAAGGTAGCCGCTGTGGAGTTCAACGCTTCTCGATTGCATCTTCCCCGTTATCGCACGTCCGTGGCGCTTGACCTGTGCATTCCCACGGAATCGGTGCAGGCCGACGCCAGCAATTTCGCCGTGCTGGAACTGTTCACGGAACGGCGCGACATGATGAGCCTGCCCGTCACGGAACAGCAGCGCCCCATCGGCTTAATCAGCCGCAACATCTTCATGTCGCAGATGTCCAAGCCCTTCTATCACGAGGTGTACGGCAAGAAGAGCTGCATCGCCTTCATGGACAAGGAACCGCTGATCGTCGACGGCGCCATGAGCATCGAAGACCTGACCTTCCGCGCCGTGGAAGCGGGCGAAAAGGCGCTGGCCGACGGCTTCATCATCACCGAGGATGGCGCGCTGGCTGGCGTGGGCTTCGGCTTGCAGCTGATGAACGTGGTGGCCACCATGCAGGCGGAAAAGAACCGGCAGATCATGCACAGCATCGATTACGCCAGCGTGATCCAGCGCGCGCTGCTGCGCACCTCGGACGCGGAATTGCGCGCCACCCTGCCCGACGCGCACCTGGAATGGCAGCCGCGCGACGTGGTCGGCGGCGACTTCTATTTTTTCGAACGCTACGAAGGCGGCTGGTTCGCCGCCATCGCCGACTGCACGGGCCACGGCGTGCCGGGCGCCTTCATGACCCTGATCGCCTCGTCGGCCCTGAGCCAGGCCTTGCGCGAACTGGGCCCGCGCGATCCGGCCGCCCTGATCGGCGCCGTCAGCCGCGCCATCAAGACCTTGCTGGGCCAGGATGCGGGCAGCGGCGAAGCCACGGGCCACGCCGGCTCGAACGACGGCATGGATTGCGCCTTCCTGTGCCATGACGCGGCCAGCGCCAGCCTGCGCTTCGCGGGCGCGAAACTGGCGCTGCATGTGGTCGCGCCAGGCGAAGACGCCGTGCGCGCCATCGACGGCGCGCGCATGGGCGTGGGCTATGTCGACACGCCGGCCGGCTACTGCTGGCACAACGAAACGCTCGACATTCCCGCCGGCAGCCTGCTGTTCATCACCACGGACGGCTTGCTCGACCAGATCGGCGGCGCGCGCGACATCGCCTACGGCAAGCGGCGCATGCGCGAACAGCTGCTGGCGCAGCGCGACGCACCCGCCAGCGACGTGGCGGCGGCGCTGCTGCAGGACAGCGCCGCCTGGCAAGGCAAGCAGCCGCGCCGCGACGACCTGACCTTTTTCTGTTTCCGCCTGTAGTTTTGACGCCATCGAGCCACCTTATCAACAAGAAACCGGGTCACCGGCTAGCCAGGAGCACGGACGTGCTGTACGAAGAATTCAACGAGTTTTGGGATGTGGCGCGCAAGCGCAACATCATCTTTTTTTACGTGGGCTATTTCTCGCAGCACGTGGTCAGCGCCATTTCCGAAACCATCAAGGCGCGCCTCGATACGGCGGGAGCGGCCGGCCCCACGCGGCGGCGCATCTTTTCCTCGTTCATCGAGATGTCGCAAAACATCATGCACTATTCGGCGGACAGCCTGACGCCCGATGCGCAGCTGGACCAGCAGATGCGGCGCGGCTCGTTCTGCATCGGCACGCGCGGCGACAGCTTTTTCCTGCTGTGCGCCAACCCCGTCTCGACGGACAACGTGGCGCAGATCCGCGCCCGGCTGGAACCGCTGCACACCATGACGATGGAGGAAATCCGGCTCGCCTACAAGAAGGCCCTGCGCGAGGAAACGCCGGCCGACAGCAAGGGCGCGGGCCTGGGCTTCCTCACCATGGCGCGCGACGCCAGCGAACCGCTGGAATTCGAATTCGTCCAGGATCCCCAGGAGCCGGGGCACACCATCTTCTGCATCAAAGCCATCATTTGAAAGAGCCGACTCAGGAAAGCATATGCAATTACCGTCACCACTGTTCATCGCCGCGACCCCGAGTTCGCCCGAAATCGACTTCCGTTTCGAGCAGCACACCCTGTCGATCAAGGGCGAGTCGTATCCGGAAAACGCGGCCGCCTTCTACGGCCCGCTGATCGCCGCCGTACGCGCCTACCTGGAAGGCTGCCGCGAGAGCGCCATCACCGTCAACGTCTCGCTGGCCTACTTCAACAGCTCCAGCACGAAGATGCTGTTTACCCTGTTCGACACCCTGAACCAGGCGGCCATGGACGGCAACCAGGTGCGCCTGAACTGGTATCACGACGAGGACGATGACACCATCCTGGAATTCGGCCAGGAGCTGCAGCAGGATTTCACGGCGCTCGATTTCCGCGACCATCCCGTGCAGGGCAGCTAGAGCATGCGCGCCGCCATCTCCGAGGCCGAACTGGAGCCCGACCTGTTCACCGTGGAAGCGGCCGCGCTGGCCGCCGCGCGCCGCATGCACGCCGACGGCCATGCCAGCGGCGAGGCGCAGCGCCGCGTGCTCGGCGAACTGATTGTCCACTACGAGCGGCTGATGCGCGAGACGCGGCGCCTGATCGGCCGCAGCGACCGCGCCGAGCGCGACATGCATTTGCTGAACCGGCAATTGCAGACCCTGGCCGGCCAGCTCGAATACCGCGCCACGCACGACCCGCTGACGGGCGCCCTGAACCGCGGCGCCGTGATCGACCACGCCTCGCGCTGCCTGGCGCAGGGCGACATGGCCTTGATCGTGCTCGACATCGATCTGTTCAAGCAGGTCAACGACGACTTCGGCCACCCGGCCGGCGACGGCGTGATCCAGGCCGTGGTCGACTGCCTGAAGGAGTTGCTGGGACAGGAAACGGCCATCGGCCGCGTGGGCGGCGAAGAATTTTCCGTGGTCTGGCCCACGTCCTCGCGCGACGACGCGGCCGCTATCGCGCAGCGCATCTGCGACACCGTCGGCCGCCAGCGCCATGCGGCGCCCATCACGCGCGCCATCACCGTCAGCGTGGGCCTGAGCTGGAACCGCGCCGGCACGGCGTTCGAGACGGCCTACAGCCATGCCGACCAGGCCCTGTACCAGGCCAAGCGCGAAGGGCGCAACTGCGTGCGCCAGTGGCTGGAGAGCTGAACCGGCGCAGCGGATCAGCGCAGCTGTTCGCGCGCCATGCTGCCGTCGCGGCGCATGGCGGCAGCGGCGCGCTGCATGGCCGCCACCTGCGCCTCGGGCAATTGCTTGTTGCAGGCCAGATAGGTCTGCACGCGGTTAAAGGTCAGCAGCGGCACCACCTTGCCCTCCCACTGCTTGCCGGCAAACGGCTTGCTGCCCACCGCCATGCCCACGGCCCACAGGTCGATGCGCCCGAGCAGCAGCTTTTGCGGATTGAGCCATTCCTGCGTGACGGGCGCCACGCTCAGGCCCCGCTGGCGCAGGTAGTCGTCGCGCGCGTCGCCCAGCACCGTGCCGATCACCAGTCCGCGCGCATCGTCGAGCGTGCGCAGCGCCAGGTGCCGTTCGGCCAGGCCGTACAACACCCATTCCGCTTCGTTCAGCGGGCCGATCCAGCGAAACTGCGCTTCGCGCTCCTGCGTGCGCGTGGTGGAAAAGATGCAGGTGTCCGCTTCGCGCAGCGCCTGCGCATACGCGCGCTTCCACGGCAGCAGTTCGATACCGTAGGAAAGGCCCGCGCGCGCCATGATCTCGCGCACCTTGAGCGTTTCACGTCCGACGACGACATTGCCTTCCATCATGCTCGATGGCGGCAAGTGCTCGCCGACGACGCGCACGTCCGCCGCCGCGGCCAGCGCCGGCATCAGCGCCACCACTGCCAGCAGCCGTGCCATGCTTGCTTGTTTCATGCTTGCTTTCATCTGCTACGGAGGATTCAAGCCGATGTTACCATCGGCCCGCGCCGGCATCGCAGCATATTGCCAATTAAACCATTTATTTTCCGCAACGTGGCAACAGGCCAACGCCGGGACGGTCTGCTTGCGGGGGAAAGGAAGAGAGGAGCAAGTGGCGGAAAACAGTAGGAGTCGAACCTACGGGAGAACGTCTGACGCCCTCCACCGGGTTTGAAGCCCGGCCACATCACCGGATGAGTGTGCTTTCCGCGGTGCCTGAGCTAGCTGCTGGGCAAGGCTGCAGCGTAGGACCACAGCGCCTGCGGGCGTAATAGATGCCCATTGCCAACACGTCGAGTATAACCGACGCGGTCGAAGAACTCCAGAACCTGGATCGCCCGCTTGCGGCCCAGGCCGCTTGCGTCGCGGAAGGTGGCCGCCCCGACGGCGCCGCTGCCGGCTGGCAAGCCGCCATCGTCTTCGGCCTTTTGCGCCAGTTCCCGCACCAGCTGCGCCAGCTCGGCCAGCGCCGCCTGGTGATAAAACAGGTCGTGCACCACCTGGCTGATCTGGCCTGCCTTGGCCAGTTTGCGCAGCAGCCGGCGCGTTTCATCCTCGGCCAGGCCGAAGTGGCGCGCCAGGTCGCGCGTCCAGGGCGGATCGAAGCGCCCTTGCACCAGGGCTGCCAGCAAGGGCTCGGCCATGGCCTGTTCCTGCGGCGTCAGTTCCACGCTGTGGGTGGGCAAGTGCAGGCTGGCGCCGCGCGCCTGCACCTTGTCCTGCGCCAGCAAGCCTTCGACCAGGTGGCTCCACAAGGCGTCTTCCATTTCCGCGTCGACGATGCGCTTCAGGCGCCACAGCTCCGGCCCCGCTTCATCCGGCGCGCGCGCGTGGAACTGGGCCAGCGCGGCCAGCATCCGCTCTTCCAGCACGGCCCGCGCCGCCGGTGCCAGCAGCAGGGCGTCGCCGGCACGCAAGCCGATGCGTTGCGTGTCGGGCGGCAGCGCGATGGCAGCGGCCGGCAGCAGCGACAAACGCACGAGCAGCGACTCGCGCAGGCCCAGCGGGCTTTGCGCCAGCAGGGCCGCATAATCGCCGTGCGCGACGAACACCGCCAGCGCGTCCAGCCAGGCCAGGCGCACGGGGCTGCGCCGCTTGCGCGCGGGGCCGAACGGATCGAGCACCATGCCGCCGCCCACCGTCTGCGTGGCTTGCGCATTGCGCACGACGAAGCGGTCGCCCGGCACGCCGTGCATGGGCGCATCGAACACCAGTTGCACCCTGCCCGTCTGCCCCGGCGACAGGGTCTCGCCATCGAGCATGACGGCGCGCGCCAGCTGGTGCGCCGCGCCCAGGTGCACGTGCAGCGGCGACCAGGCTTTTAATTGCACGCCCGCGTCGGGCAGCAGGGTCAGTTCCACGTCGAGACGCTCGGAACACTGCGCCAGTTCCGGCGCGACGATCCAGTTGCCCCGCTCGATGCGTTCGCGGTCGATGCCGGCCAGGTTCAGCGCCAGGCGCTGGCCCGCCATGCCCGTCTCGGCCGCGCGGTTCTGCGCATGGATGCTGCGCACGCGCGCTTGCGCGCCGCCGGGCGCCAGCTGCAAGGTAGCGCCCACTGTGGCCATGCCGGCCAGCGCCGTGCCGGTGACGATGGTGCCCTGCCCCGACAAGGTGAATACGCGGTCCACGCCCAGGCGGAACAGGCGCCGCTCGTCGCGCCGCGGCAAGCTGCGCGCCACCTGCGTCAAATGCGCGAGCAGGGCCGCCACGCCCGGGTCATGCTCCTGGCTGGCGGCCGTGGGGAAGATGGGACTGCCCGCCAGCGGCGTGCCGGCCAGCAGCGCCTCGATATCGGCTTCCACCTGCGCCACGCGGGCGCCATCGGCGCGGTCGACCTTGGTCAACGCCACGGCGCCCCGCGCCACGCCCAGCAGCTGCAAGATCGCCAGGTGCTCGTGCGTCTGCGGCATGATGCCGTCGTCGGCTGCCACCACCAGCAGGGCGAAGTCGATGCCCGTCACGCCGGAAGCCATGGTGCGGATGAATTTTTCGTGGCCGGGCACGTCGATCACGCCCAGCACCGTGCCGTCAAGCAGCGGCAGGTAGGCATAGCCCAGTTCTATCGAGATGCCGCGCGCCTGCTCTTCCTTCAGGCGGTCCGTGTGCACGCCCGTGAGCGCGCGCGTCAAGGTCGTCTTGCCATGGTCGATATGGCCTGCGGTGCCGACGATCATGCGCGCAACTCGCCGAGCTGCCCGATGAAGGCCGCCTCGTGCGCCGCTTCCAGGCAGCGCAGGTCCAGCCACAGGGTGTCCTGGCCAATGCGCCCGATCACGGGGCACGGCAAGGCACGCAGCCGCTGTTCCAGCGCGCCCAGCGGATTGCTCACGCGCGACGCGGGGGCGCTGCGGATGGCCAGGCCAAAGCTGGGCAGCTGGTCGACGGGCAAGGCGCCGCTACCGATCTGGCTGCGCATCGCTTCGGCCGTCACCACGTAGGAGGCGCCCAGCGCGCCCTGCAGCAGCGGCAGCAGGATCTCCGCCTGCGCGCGCATGGCGGCGGCGGGACGGGTCAGCAGGCGCAAGGTGGTCAGCCGCTCGGCCAGCAAGTCCGGCGCGCGGTACAGCCGCAGCACGGGCTCCAGGGCGGCCAGCGTCAGCTTGCCCACGCGCAGCGCGCGTTTCAGGGGATTGCGCTTGATCTTCGCGATCAGGTCGGCGCGCCCGACGATGACGCCGCATTGGGGGCCGCCCAGCAGCTTGTCGCCGCTGAACGTCACCAGGTCGGCGCCCGCTTCGATGGTTTCGCGTACCGTCGTTTCATGCGGCAGACCGTATTGCGCCAGGTCGACGAGGGTGCCGCTGCCCAGGTCCACGGCCGTGGGCACGCCGTGTTGCGCCGCCAGCGGCACCAGTTCGTCCAGCTCCACGCTTTTCGTGAAACCGGTGATCGCGTAATTGCTGCAATGGACCTTCATCAAGAGGGCCGTATCTGCATTCACGCCGTTCGCGTAATCGGCCAGGTGCGTGCGGTTGGTGCTGCCCACTTCGCGCAGCACGGCCCCGGCGCGCGTCATCACGTCGGGGATGCGGAAGGCGCCGCCGATTTCCACCAGTTCCCCGCGCGAGACGATCACTTCCCTGCCCTGCGCCAGGGTATTGAGCATCAGCAGCACGGCGGCCGCGTTGTTGTTGACGATGGTGGCCGCTTCGGCCCCCGTCAGTTCGCGCAGCAGTTCCTCGACCAGGTCGTCGCGGTCGCCCCGCTTGCCCGTCTCCAGGTCGAATTCCAGGTTCATCGGCCATTGCAGCGCTTCCACCACGGCTTGCACGGCGGCGTCGGGCAGCAACGCCCGGCCCAGGTTCGTGTGCAGCACCGTGCCCGTCAGGTTGAAGACGGCGCGCAGCGGCGAGCGCGATTGCGCCTGCAGGCGTTCGTCCATCTGCGCGGCGATGGCGGCAATCGATGCGCCCTCCTCGCACACTGCGCCCGCCAGCATGGCCGTGCGCAGTTCGGCCAGCACGGCGCGCGCGCAGGCCAGCGTCTGCACGCGTCCATGCCGGACGATCAAATCAAGGCAAACCGCGTCGCCCAGGATGCGATCCACCGACGGCAGGCGCACGGTTTGCCCGGCCGTCATGCTGGCTGGCCCTCGCTGCTTTCGCTCTTCCCCAGCCACAGCAGCGGATTGCCGCTGGCGCGCTGGTAGCCCGCCTCGCCCACCAGCAGGTCGAGCATCAGGCTGGCCAGGTCGTCGGCCAGCGGCTCGACGTTGTAATCGTGCTCCTGGTTGAAGACCTTGCGGTAGGTGTGGCAGTCGTCGCAGGTTTCCGCGCGCGCCACCTTCTTCGGATCGTTGGCCTTGTTCGGCAATTTGTCGTCCTTCGCCGTCACGGGGTCGAACGGCGCCGCGTCGGCTGCGTCCAGGCCCTGGTAGGCGATCTTGCCATTCTGTTCGCACGTCGAGCACTTCACGCGCACCATATGCCATTCGCTTTCGCAGATGCCGCAGTGCAGATAGCGGTAGCCCTGCGAGCCGCCGCCGATGCGGATCACGCTGGCGACGGGGTGCGAGCCGCAGACGGGGCACAGGGTGCCCGTTTCCAGGTCCGGCACGCGCGTGGCGCGCAGCTGGCTGGCCGACGTCGACCACAGCACTTGCAGGGCGGCGGCGACGAACGGCGCATGCATGGGATTGAGGTTGTCGCCGTTCTCGTCGAGCACGGCATCGGCGCAGGCATCGAGCGCCGTGTCATCGAGCGCGCGCAGCTGCGCCAGCACCTGGTTCAAGCCGCCGGACAGGGCCGGCTGGCGGGCTGCCGTGGCGGCCAGTTCATCGAGCAGGCTGGCGAAAATAGCGCGCCACACGGGTGGCCGGGCGCCGTTGACGGGCAGCACGGGCATGCGGTGGGCCATGGCGCGGCGCAGCACTTCGGCGTCGGCCACGGGCACGGTGCCGGGCGGCAGCCTGGCGACGACAGCGGCCTGCGCATCGGCCAGCGCGGCCATCAGCACCAGGTAGCCCTGCATGCCCGCATCGACGGGGATGCCCTTGATCTTGCCCTGCGCCAGTTCGCGCAAGCGCAAGGCGCGCGCCGTAAACAGGCTGTCAGGCTGCGGCAGCAGCAGGCGCGGAATCGCGTTATGGTCCAGGCCTTCGATTTCGCCTGGCTGGAGTATGCGTTGTACCAATGGAGTTTTCCCATCAAAAAAGGCCGAGTACATTCGGCGAGCCCATCCGACGGATGCGGCTGTGTTTCGAAACTATTTTAATCGATAAAGAGAAAGGGGCCGATCCTGTGGGACCGGCCCCGGCTGTCGCTGGCATGCAAAAAATCCGCCGGCGAAGCATGTCGGCTTACGCAAAGCTAAGCCGACCTACCCTACGGCCTACTTTTCCGTATTGCGCATCTCCGCCTCAAACCACTTCGGATGGTGCTTGCGCGCCCAGCCGTAGGTGACGGTGCCGCGCACCATGGCGCCGATCGAGCCCTTGACCCACAGGGCCGCGTAGATGTGCACGATGATGGCGCAGATGATGCCGAACGCGCACACGGCATGCAGCAAGGCGGCCGCGCGGATGACGGGGATCGGGAAATAGAACGCGAAATACGCGCGCCAGATCACGATGCCCGACAACAGCAAACCGCACATGCATGCCAGCAAGGCGAAGAACAGCATCTTCTGGCCCGCATTGTACTTGCCGATCTTCGGCAGCTTTTCTTCGCGGTTGTTGAGCACGTCATCCATCTGTTTCAGCCACTGCTTGTCGCCGTCCTCGAACTTGTTGTGGTGCCAGAAGCGCACCACGAGGATTGCGAACGAAACAAACATCACCAGGCCGGCAAACGGATGCAGGATGCGCGTCCATTGCCCGCCGCCGAACAGGTTGGCCAGCCACGCCATCGACGGATGGAACATGGCCAGGCCGGACAGGGCCAGCATGACGAAGGTAATGGCGGTCACCCAGTGATTCGTGCGCTCGTTGGGGTTGTAGCGCTGGATCAGCGGATTGCCATCCTTGTCGTACAGCTTGCCATTGTGCAGTTCACTGTGCTGTTCATGATGATTCATGCTGCCCCTCCTTGATGCGCTTGGCCTCGTCCAGGGCTTCGCGTTCTTCATCCTTGCTCACTTCGTTCGGACCGACACGCGTGTAGTGGAACAGGCCCGCCAGCGCCGTGGCCGCCATGCCTGCCACGGCCAGCGGCTTGGCCCAGCCCTTCCAGAAGCCCACCATCAGGCTGATGCTCGGCTTGTCGGGCAGGTTGGAATACAGGCGCGGCTTGTCGGCATGGTGCAGCACGTACATCACGTGCGTGCCGCCCACGCCCAGCGGGTCGTACAGGCCCGCGTTCTCGAAACCGCGCGACTTCAGGTCGACGATGCGCTCTTCCGCATGCACCTTCATGTCTTCCTTGGTGCCGAACACGATGGCGCCCGTCGGACACGTCTTCACGCAGGCCGGTTCCTGGCCCACGGCCACGCGGTCCGAGCACAAGGTGCACTTGTAGGCGCGGTCATCCTTCTTCGAGATGCGGGGCACGTCGAAAGGACAGCCGGCCACGCAGTAGCCGCAGCCGATGCAGTTTTCCTGGTGGAAATCGACGATGCCGTTCGTGTATTGCACGATGGCGCCCGGCGCCGGGCAGGCTTTCAGGCAGCCCGGGTCCTCGCAGTGCATGCAGCCATCCTTGCGGATCAGCCACTCGAGGTTGCCATCGTTGCTTTCGTGTTCGGCAAAACGCATCACCGTCCACGATTGCGGCGTCAGGTCCGTCGGGTTGTCGTAGGTGCCATGGTTTTCGCCGACCTCGTCACGCAGGTCGTTCCATTCCATGCACGCCGTCTGGCAAGCCTTGCAGCCGATGCATTTCGACACGTCGATCAGCTTGGCCACGGTGCCCGTCACCGGGGTACGCGCCTGCGGCGGCGTCACCGTGGTGGCGGACAGGCGCCGGATATCTAAGGATTGCAGTGCCATTATCGATCTCCCATCATGCTTTTTCCACCTTCACGAGGAAGGACTTGAATTCCGGTGTCTGCGAATTCGCATCCCCCACGCCCGGTGTCAGGGAGTTGATCAGATACCCCGGCTTGGCCACCCCCGTGAAGCCCCAGTGCAATGGCAGGCCCACGGTATGCACCTGCTTGCCTTCGATCTTCAAGGCCTTGATGCGCTTGGTGACGACGGCCTTGGCGATGATGTGGCCCCGCTTGGAACTGACCCTGACCTTGCCGCCGGCTACCACGCCGATGCTGGCCGCCAGCTCTTCGCCGATTTCAACGAATTGCTCCGGCTGGATGATGGCATTCAGGCGCGCATGCTTGGTCCAGTAATGGAAATGCTCGGTCAAGCGGTAGCTGGTGGCCACATGCGGGTATTCCTCATGCGTGCCGAACAGCTTGCGGTCATCGGCAAACACGCGCGCGCCCGGATTGCTGGTCGCCTGCGGGTTTTTCGGATGCATGGGGTTGTAGCCGAGCGGATTTTCAAACGGCTCGTAGTGCTCGGGGAACGGCCCTTCGGCCATGGCACCGCGCGCAAAGAAGCGCGCCACGCCCTCGCCCAGCATGATGAACGGCCCCATGCCGTTTTCCGGCGGTTCGTCGACCTTGAAGTCGGGAATGTCGGCGCCCGTCCAGTTCGTGCCATTCCACTCGATCAGCTTGCGGGTGGGATCGAAAGGCTTGCCCTTCAAGTCGCACGAGGCACGGTTATACAGCACGCGGCGGTTGGCCGGCCATGCCCAGGCCCAGCCCAGGGTCTGGCCGATGCCCGTCGGGTCGCTGTTGTCGCGGCGCCCCATCTGGTTGCCTGCCTGCGTCCAGCTGCCGGCAAAGATCCAGCAGCCGCTGGTGGTCGTGCCATCGTCGCGCAATTGCGCAAACGACGCCAGCTGTTCACCCTTCTTGACCAGCAGCTTGGTCGGATCCTTGGGATCGTACAAGTCGGCCAGCGCCTTGCCGTTGAATTCACGGGCGATCTCTTCCGGCTGCGGATTATGCGGCTGCGCATAATTCCACGTCAGGTTGACGATCGGATCGGGGAACTTGCCGCCCTCTTTCTGGTACATGGTGCGCATGCGCAGGAACAGGCCCGACATGATCTCCAGGTCGCTGCGCGCCTGGCCCGGCGGTTCGGCCGCCTGCCAGTGCCACTGCAGCACGCGCGAGGAACTGACCAGCGAACCGCGCTCTTCGGCGAAGCAGCTGGTCGGCAGGCGGAACACTTCCGTCATGATCTTGGTGGGATCGACTTCGTGGAACTCGCCGTGCGGACGCCAGAATTCGCCCGTTTCCACGGCCAGCGGGTCCATGATGACGAGGAACTTCAGCTTCGACAGCGCTTCCGTGACCTTCTGCTTGTTCGGCGCGGACGCGATGACGTTGAAGCCCTGGCAGATATAGCCCGTCATCTTGCCTTGGTGCATGTTCTCGATCGCTTGCATCAAGTCATACGGCTTGTCCAGCTTGGGCAGGTAGTCGAACGCGTAGTTGTTCTCGGCCGTGGCGAAATCACCCCACCACGTCTTCATGAAACTGACGTGGAACTTGCGGTAATTGCTCCAGTAGCTGAGCTGGTTCGGCCGCAGCGGCTTGGTGGCGCGCGCGGCGATGTAGGCGTCGAAGTCCTGCTCGCCCTCGTTCGGCAGGGTCATATAGCCCGGCAACAAGTTCGACATCAGGCCCAGGTCGGTCAAGCCCTGGATGTTCGAGTGGCCGCGCAAGGCGTTCATGCCGCCGCCCGCGATACCCATATTGCCCAGCAACAGCTGCACCATGGCACCCGTGCGGATGGTCTGCGCGCCCGTCGAGTGGTGCGTCCAGCCCAGTGCGTACAGGATGGTACCGGCGCGTCCCGGCACGGCCGTCGAGGCCAGTGCCTCCGCCACCTTGTGGAACTTGTCGGGCGACACGCCGCACGTGCGCTCGACCATCTCGGTCGTGTAGCGCGCGTAGTGCTTCTTCATCATCTGGTAGACGCAGCGCGGGTGTTCCATGGTCGGGTCGACCTTGGCATAGCCATCGTCGCCGATCTCGTAATCCCAGGTGCTCTTGTTGGTGTACTTGCCTTTTTCCTTGTCGAAACCCGAGAACAGGCCGTCTTCGAACGCATAGTCTTCGCGCACGATGAAGGGCATGTCCGTGTAGTTGCGCACGTACTCATGCTGGATCTTGTCGTTCGTCAGCAGATAATTGATGATCGCGCCGAGGAAGACGATGTCCGTGCCGGTACGCGTGGCGCAGTAGTAATCTGCCACGGATGCGGTACGGGTAAAGCGCGGATCGACAACGATCAGCTTGGCCTTGTTATGCGCCTTCGCTTCCGTTACCCATTTGAATCCGCAAGGATGTGCTTCTGCTGCATTGCCGCCCATGACCAGAATCACATCGGCATTCTTGATATCGACCCAATGATTCGTCATCGCGCCACGGCCAAACGTCGGGGCAAGACCTGCCACCGTCGGTCCGTGTCATACACGCGCCTGATTATCAAAGGTCAGCATCCCCATGCTGCGCACTGTCTTATGGGTCAGATACCCCACCTCGTTGCTGCCGGCGGACGCGGCCAGCATGCCGGTGGAGAGCCAGCGGTTGACGGTCTTGCCGTCGGCATTCTTTTCGATCAGGTTGGCATCGCGGTCATCCTTCATCAGGCGCGCGATCTTGTCGAGCGCCACATCCCAGGAGATCGGTTGCCATTCCGTGCCGCCCGGTGCGCGGTACTCGGGCACTTTCAGGCGGTTCGGGCTGTGAATGAAGTCGACCAGACTGGCGCCCTTCGGGCACAGGGTGCCGCGGTTCACCGGGTGATCGGCATCGCCTTCCACGTGGATGATGCTGGAGACGGCGTTTTTCGCGCCATCGCCCAGTCCATACAGCAGAACGCCGCATCCTACCGAACAGTAAGGACAGGTATTGCGTGTCTCGGTCGTGCGAGACAGCTTGTATTGCCGCACTTCCGCCATCGCCTGGCCCGGTGCGAAACCGAGCAGGGCGAGGCTGGAACCAGCAATGGTCGCGCCAGTAACCCGAAGGAACTGGCGCCTGGACATCTGAACCATATTCAGGCCTCTATGATGTGAGTAAATAAAAAGTCATACGGCGTCGTGGTGGTGTCATATCACCAAGATATAAGCACCATGCCTGTACCGTATGACACCATTTTACCCCTCAAACTCAGACAAGGCTTAGTCCGCTGGAAAAAATTGCCTTTAGTCAACATTAATTTGACGATACCGAACATTCCCTCTAAACAATGCCAACCTGCCCGCACGCTTGCACTTCGCTACCCACCGACGAAAAAAAACCCGCTCGCGAGCGGGTTTTTGCTGTCTGCCCGAAGATCGGGCTCGACTTACAGGCTGTAGCGCAAGGTCAGCGCCACATTGCGCGGCGCACCCGGCAAGCTCAGGTTCGGGCTGGAACCGTGGCCCGAGACGATGTAGCGCGTGTCGCCGATATTGTTGACGTTCAGCTGCACTTCATAGCGGCCCGTGCGGTACGCGGCCATGGCGTCGGCCGTCACGTAGCCCGGCAGCACCACCGTGTTACCCGGATTGGCGAAGCGGCTGCCGACGGCGTTCGCGCCGCCGCCCACCGTGAAGCCGTGGCCCAGGTCTTTCGTCAGCCACAGATTGGCCGTATTGCGCGAGGTCAGGGTGGCGCGCTTGCCCTTGACGGCGACGGAACTGGCCGTCGTCGTGCCCGGCGTATTCACGCTCCTGTCGACGGCGATGGAATCGGTGATGGTGGCGTCCAGCCAGGCATAGCCGGCCATCATTTTCCAGCCGTCGTGCAAGTCTGCATTGAAGGTCAGTTCCAGGCCATCCGTGCGCTGCGTGCCCACAGGCACGATGCGGTTCGTGATCGGGTCGCTGGTCTTGATGTTGTCGCGCTCGAGGCGGAACAGCGACACGGTGGCGTTGGCGCGGCCACCCCACAAGTCGTACTTCGCGCCCACTTCCGTGTTGCGCGTGGTTTCCGGCGCCAGGTCCGCATTGTTGGCGGCCAGGGCGAAGTTCTCGCCGCTGGGCTGGAACGAACGGCTCCACGACGCGTAATACGATTGCGCCGCGCTCGGCTGCCAGACGAGGCCGGCGCGGGGGCTGTAGGCCGAATCCGTGCGCGACAGGTCTGCCGTCGTCACGCCCGCCGCATTGGCCAGGCGCGACTGCTGCTTGTAGCGGTCGTAGCGCAGGCCGGCCAGCGCCTTCCACTCGTCGCTGAAACTGATGGCATCCTGCACGTAGGCGGCGGCCGTGTCGTAGGTACCGAAAGTATCGCTGCGCGCGCCCAGCTTGCTGCGGTCGACGACGGGCAGCACGGGGTTGAAGATCGAGACATTCGTCGCCACCACGGTCGAAGCCCAGCTGCTGGCATCCTTGTTCTGCTTGCCGAACTCGGCGCCGTACAGCACTTCATGGCGCATGGAACCCGTGAGCAGTTTTTGCGTCAGTTCCGTCTGGTTGAACCAGCCGCTCTCGTCTCGGTTCAGCTTGGCGTGGCCAAAGTTCATCGTGCCTTTGACTTCGTTGACGTTGCCGGAAATATTCGTGTTGTTGCGGTCCAGGTGGTAATCGTAATAGCGGAAGGCATTACGCAGCGACAAGGTATCGCTGAACTTGTGCGTCAGGGTGGCGGCCGTGGACACCACGCGCGACTGGCTGAAATCGGCATCGCGGGCGTTGGCGGCGCCGTAATACGTGCCCGCATCGACGGCCACGGGACGGCCCTGGTAGGACGGGATGCCGAAGTCCGTCAGGCGGCGGTCTTCCAGGTATTCGCCCTGCAGCAGCAGTTTCGTCGCGCTCGACAGGCGGATGGCCGCCGATGGCGCCAGTGCCGTGCGGTTGATGAATTGCTGGTCGCGGTAGCTGTCCGACAATTCGCGCGCGCCCGTGAAACGCCAGTCCACCGTCTCGCCCACGCGGCCCACGTCGACTTCGCCGCGGCGGCCAGCCGTGTTCGTCAAGCTCAGCGCCACGTCCGTGATATCCACGCCCGGCTTCTTGGTGATGCGGTTGACCAGGCCGCCCGAGGAACCGCGGCCGTACAGCACGGCGGCCGGTCCCTTGATCACTTCCAGGCGCTCCACGTTCGACAGGTCGCGGAAATACAGGGCGTCATCGCGGAAGCCGTCAACGAACTGGTCGCCGATGGCCGTGAAGCCGCGGATGAACACCTGGTCGCGCTGGCCGTCGCCCGTGGACAGGCCCACGCCAGGGATGTTTTTCATGATGTCCTGGATCGACATGGCGTGCTGATCGCGGATGACGGCGGCCGGCACCACGTTGATCGTCTGCGGCACATCGCGCAAGGCCATTTCCGTCTTGGTGCCGCTGGCGGAGCTGCCGGCCACATAGCCATCCTTGTCCTTCGATGCCGTCACGGTCACGGCGGGCAGGCTTTCCTGCGCCCAGGCTGCCAATGGCGTGGCGCCAAAGGTCAAGGCGCCCAGTACGGCGATGGTGATCGGTTTGATTCCTGGCTTGCGCGGTTGCTGCATACAATTCCCTGGTCGATGTTTTAATACGAATGATTATCATTAGTATTTTATCAGCCGATGGGGGAAAAAGTAAGGCGGAATGTAAGTGATAGTACTTATATACACGCAACTTGATGTAAAAAAGCAACAGGAAATCAATATCAAAAAACAATTAAAATTGCCGCCAGAAACTATTTCCGTGCGTCAATGCTATACTTGCGGTTTGCTGGTTAGCGGCACCCCAGGCCGCTGCACCCCTTGCTTTACCTCTACGCCACGCTCAGCGCGGCGCGCCGCACAGCCATCACGCGGCACCCGAAGACCCCGATCCCCTGCGCCTTGCGGCGCCTGTCCGCCCCTGCTGGCGGCGGCGATCATGACTATTAAACTGTTAGGAATTACATGAAAAACCTGAACATCGGCAGCCGCCTTGGCGTCGGCTTTGCTGTCGTATTGCTGTTGCTTGCCGCCCTGACCATCACCGCCCTCGTGCGCATGCAAACGGCCAGCGACCTGACCTATCGCCTCATCAATACCAGCATCAAGAACCAGCGCATGGTGGCCGAATGGTCGAAGATCATCGAGCTCAACAGCGTGCGCGGCGTGGCCTCGTTCGAGATCACCGACCCGGTCGTGCGCGCCAAGATCGAGGAAGACTTGAAAGTCGATGCGGAGCGTTCCAGCAAGCTGCAGGACGACATCGTCGCGTCCCTGCTCAACCCGGCCGTGATCGAGCAGTTCAAGGTGGTGCGCAAGGTACGCACCGACTATGTGACGACGCGGGGACGCGCGTTCAAGATGAAGGCGGACGGCGACGTGGCGGGCGCCAAGGAAGTGTTCGACAAGGAAGTGACGCCCATCACCGTGGCTTACCTGGCCGAAGTGAAGCGCTTTGCCAACATGCAGATCAAGGCGGCCGACGGCGTCGGCGCCAGCATCATCGAAGCCTACAGCAGCACCCGCATCTTCCTGATCACCATGGGCGTGCTGGCCGTGCTGATGGGCATCGGTTTCGCGTGGTGGATCACGCGTTCCATCACGGGCCCCATCCGCGACGCCGTGAAGGTGGCGGAAACCGTGGCAGCGGGCGACCTGAGCAGCACCATCACGGCGCAAGGCCGCGATGAAACGGGCCAGCTGATGCACGCCCTGAAAACCATGAACGACAGCCTGGTGGGCATCGTGGGCCAGGTGCGCAGCGGCACCGACACCATCGCCACGGCCTCCGCGGAAATCGCCGCCGGCAACCAGGACCTGTCGTCGCGCACGGAACAGCAGGCCAGCTCGCTGGAAGAAACGGCGTCGTCGATGGAAGAGCTGACTTCGACGGTCAAGCAGAACGCGGACAATGCGCGCCAGGCAAATAAACTGGCCGGCGACGCGGCCGGCATCGCCAGCCGCGGCGGCGCCGTGGTGGCCGAAGTGGTCGCCACCATGAGCGAGATCAACACCTCGTCGAAGAAAATCGTCGACATTATCTCGGTCATCGACGGCATCGCCTTCCAGACCAACATCCTGGCCTTGAACGCGGCCGTAGAAGCGGCACGCGCCGGCGAACAGGGCCGCGGCTTCGCCGTGGTGGCAACAGAGGTGCGCAACCTGGCACAGCGCTCGGCCGCGGCAGCAAAAGAGATCAAGGGATTGATCGACGACTCCGTGCAAAAGGTCGACGTGGGCACGGACCTGGTCGACAAGGCGGGCAAGACGATGGAAGAAATCGTGCAAAGCATCGGCTTCGTCACCTCCATCATGAGCGAGATCAGCAATGCCAGCGAAGAACAGAGCGCAGGCATCGAGCAAGTCAACCAGGCCATTTCCGAAATGGACCAGGTAACGCAGCAGAATGCAGCTCTGGTGGAAGAAGCCTCGGCCGCAGCCGAAGCGATGCAGGAACAGGCGAGCGAACTGGCGCAAGTGGTCAGCGTCTTCCGCCTGGACGCCAACGCGGTGGCCAGCGACCGTTTCAGCGTGAAAGCGGCGCAGCGCAGCGCGCCCGCAGCACCGGCAGCCGCGCCGGCCCGCAAGGCTACGGCCCCTGCCCTGCGCCTGCCAGCGACGCGCGCCGGCAGCAAGGCAAGCGCACCGGCCGAAGGCGAGTGGGAAGAGTTTTAAAGTATGACGGTCCGGCGTGGCAGTAGCTGCCGCGCCTGGCCGGATGAGCGGCAATCAGCGCAAGCGCCGCTCAGGCGCGCACCACCTGCTTGCCCGCTGCATCCCAATAGCGCCAGTCGTCCGTTTCGACGCCGTCGCGATAGTGTCCTTCGGCGGCTGGCGCGCCCGTTTCATGGAAGTCGCGCCACAAGCCGTTCTCGCGGCCATGCTCGTAATGTCCCTCTGAAATCACCGTGCCGTTGCGATGGTATTCGCAGAACAGGCCATGGCGTATCCAGCGCGTGCCGTCGTCCGACAGCATGCGCGTGTAACGGAAACGCAATTCGCCCGTGTCGTACGGGATTTCCGCCAGGTGCAGCTCCGCTTCCATTTTCTCTGCTTGTGCTTGCTTCAAGCCAGCGCGGCCTGTGCATCGCCAATTAATGTCGCCAGCTCGCGCGGCACGGATTGTCCCAGAAATTCCAGCGCCAGTGCATCGGGGTCGATGGCGGCATCGGCCGGCAAGCCATGCTCGAAGCCGCCCACCATGTAGCGGCAGAAGTACGGCGATTCCGCCCGCGTTTCCACGTACCAGCAGCCCGCGTGGCCTTGCACGAAGTATTCGCCGATGAAGTAGCCGAGCATGGTTTTCACCCATTGCCAGCTTTCATCGCGGATGGCGATGGTGCGCATGGCCGCATCGATGTACGGCAGGTATTCGGCCGCGTTCGTCAACACTTCGTGCGCGGGCTGGATGCCCAGGCGCTCGACAAAATTCACCAGCGAGGCGCCAAGCGCGTCATAGTAGGCATCGAAACCCGCCTGGCTTTGTTGCAACAATTGTTCTTGTTCGTTCGACAGCATTCACACTCCACAGACATTCAACAATCCCGCCCATCCCGGGGAATTGCGGGGATCAGACCATTGCATATTTTACGCCACGCGCACGTCCACGCCCGCGCGCTGCAGCAGGGCCTGGCTGCGGCCGGACAGATGCATCACCTGCAGATGCTTGCCGGCCCTTGCATAGCGGTCATACAGCGCCTCGATGGCGGCGATGGCCGAGTGATCGGCCAGATGCAGGTGGCGGCAATCGAGGATGACGCGGGCCGGGTCGGCAGCCGGCTGGAACAGTTCCTGGAAATGCGCGGCCGACGCGAAGAACAGGGTGCCGTGCGGCAGGTAGACGCGCACGCCCGGCGTGCCGTCGTCCGTCTCGGCGCGCATGTCGCGCGCATGTTGCCAGGCAAAATTCAAGGCAGCGATGACGATGCCGCACAGCACGGCCATCGCCAGGTCCGTAAACACCGTGATCACCGTCACGGCAACGATCACCAGCGCATCCTGCAGCGGCACCTTGCCCAGCACGCGCAGGGAACCCCAGGCAAACGTCTGCTGCGCCACCACGAACATCACGCCCACGAGGGCGGCCAGGGGAATGCGCTCGATCAGCGGCGACAGGAACAGGATGAACAATAAAATCATCACGCCCGCCGTCACGCCGGACAGGCGCGAGCGCCCGCCCGAGCTCAGGTTGATCATGGTCTGCCCGATCATGGCGCAGCCGCCCATGCCGCCAAACAGGCCCGAGACGACGTTGGCCGCGCCCAGCGCAAGGCATTCGCGGTTCGGCTGGCCCCGCGTTTCCGTCATCTCGTCCGTGAGATTAAAGGTGAGCAAGGTTTCCAGCAGCCCCACCATGGCCATCAGCGCCGCGTACGGGAAGATGATGTGCAAGGTGGCCATGTCCAGCGGCACGGTGGGAAAATGCAGCGACGGCAAGCCGCCCGCGATGTGCGCGAGGTCGCCCAGGGTGCGCGTGGGCAGCTGCAGGAAATGGCTGAGCACGCCCACGCCGAGGATGGCCACCAGCGCGGGCGGCACGGCCCGCGTGATGCGCGGCAGCACGTAGACGATGGCCATGGTGAGAAGCACCAGTGCGCCCATCACGAGCAAGGGCGTGCCTTGCAGCCAGGTCTCGCCTTGCGGCGTAGCCTGGCGGAAATGCTCCAGCTGGGCCATGGCGATGACGATGGCCAGGCCATTCACAAAACCCAGCATCACGGGATGGGGCACCATGCGGATCAGTTTTCCCAGGCGCAAGATGCCGAACAGCGCCATCAGCATGCCGCTGAGCACCACGGTGGCCAGCAGGTACTGCACGCCATGTTGGGCCACCAGCGCCACGATGACGACGGCCATGGAGCCGGCGGCGCCCGAAATCATGCCGGGACGCCCGCCAAAGATGGCCGTCAGCGCACAGATGATGAAGGCGCCATACAGGCCCATCAGGGGATTGAGTTGCGCCACCAGGGCGAAGGCGATGCACTCGGGCACCAGGGCAAATGAGGTGGTCAATCCCGCCAGGACATTTTTTTGCAGGTTCGAGTACCACTCTTCTCGAAAAGTTGTGTTGATCATTGAGTCAAATCCAGGTTCGGAACGGAAAAATGCAGGCCTGCGCGAGCAGCATCAGGCGCAGCCATGCCGGCGGACGCCAAAGGAAGGCCGCGCGTGTCTGACGGAGAGTGAAACTCGGCAATGACTACATGGGGATGGCGGAAAGGGGAAGATCGATCAGCGCACCGGGTAACGCGGCTGAGCCTGCGGGCATTATACAAGATGCACGGCCGGCGAAAACGCGGACAAAAAAATAGCCCACTCGAGAGCGGGCTATTTTTTTCATCTGGAGGCGAGGACGGGAATCGAACCCGTCTAAACGGCTTTGCAGGCCGCTGCATAACCTCTTTGCTACCTCGCCAGAGGAACTGCTTGGATGCGCCTTGCGGCCCACCTTGAAAACTGGAGCGGGAGAAGAGTCTCGAACTCTCGACCTCAACCTTGGCAAGGTTGCGCTCTACCAACTGAGCTACTCCCGCATTGGAGCTTGGTTGCTGCTTAATCGCGCCACGTACCGCGGCGGATAAAAAAAGGAAGCCAGCTTAGCTTCCCTTTAGAATTCTGGAGCGGGAGAAGAGTCTCGAACTCTCGACCTCAACCTTGGCAAGGTTGCGCTCTACCAACTGAGCTACTCCCGCATTGGAGCTTCTATTTTCTGCTACTGCCATCTTGCTTGACTGCTGCCAGCTTGCGCTGGAGCGGGAGAAGAGTCTCGAACTCTCGACCTCAACCTTGGCAAGGTTGCGCTCTACCAACTGAGCTACTCCCGCATTTCGAACCGCTATTTTACTGCCTTTTACTACCGTTTACCAGTGCTACTTTACTGCTGATCCAGTATTCACTGGAGCGGGAGAAGAGTCTCGAACTCTCGACCTCAACCTTGGCAAGGTTGCGCTCTACCAACTGAGCTACTCCCGCAGTGGACAACATTGTATCAGAAGCTCTACTACATCGCCAGTACTACTTTTTACTGCATTTGCTGTTTTCACCTATGACACGATCCAGAAAACTGGAGCGGGAGAAGAGTCTCGAACTCTCGACCTCAACCTTGGCAAGGTTGCGCTCTACCAACTGAGCTACTCCCGCGTCATCAACAACAGGCCAGCATTATAGATGGATTACAGGGGCTGTCAACGGGCAATATCTGGTCTTTTGCAAAATATTTCGGTCAGACGGGGACGCCGAGTTCCTTTGGGTCTGACCCCAGCTCTTGCGTTTGGGTTAAAAAGACGCCAGACCAATGCTATCGGCGTCCACCACCTCAATGCAAGTTGCCCGCTTTTTCCTTGATGAGAGGCCACGCCAGACGCAGGTAATAGAACATCGACCACACCGTCAGCACGCAGGCTATCCACAGCAGCTTTTCGCCCCACACATGGGTATCGATCGCGCCGAAGACCACTTCGTGGTACAGCAGCAAGGGAATGGCCGTCATTTGCGCGGCCGTCTTGATCTTGCCGATCGAACTGACGGCCACCGATTTCGATGCGCCGATCTGCGCCATCCATTCGCGCAATGCGGAAATCGTGATTTCGCGGCCGATGATGATGAAGGCCAGCACGGCATTGACACGGTCCAGCTGCACCAGCACCAGCAAGGCGCCCGCCACCATCAGCTTGTCGGCCACGGGGTCGAGGAAGGCGCCGAAGGCCGACGTCTGGTTCCAGCGCCGCGCGAGGAAACCATCGAACCAGTCGGTGACGGCGGCAACGATGAAGACCAGGGTGGCGACCAGGTTCTGGTCGCCATGCAGCAGCATCGACGGCGGCAGGTAAAACACGCCGACGACGAGCGGGATCAGGGCCACGCGCAGCCAGGTCAGAAGGATGGGAATATTAAAAGGCATAAGGAAGCAATCGGCCGACGGGTAAATTGAACATGAAGAAAGCGTGAAGAAAGCGCCACTAGTCTACATGGCCCAGGGGTATTAGCCTAGTCCGGTTGCGGCAGCGCCGGACCAGGCCATCGATTCATCAGTGCAACTGCTTGTAAATCTCTTCGGCCAGCTGGGTCGACATCCCCTCCACCGACATCAGGTCTTCGACACTGGCATCGACAACACCGCGCAAGCCACCAAAGCGCGACAGCAGCTTCTGGCGGCGCTTGGCGCCGCATTGTGCCCCCTCTCGATTTCTTCCAGGCGCGCGGTATGGCGCACCCGTTCGAGCATTAATGCAACTGCTTGTAAATCTCTTCGGCCAGCTGCGTGGAAATCCCCTCCACCGACATCAGATCCTCGACGCTGGCGTCGACCACGCCCCGCAAGCCGCCAAAGCGCGACAGCAGTTTCTGGCGGCGCTTGGCGCCGATGCCTTCGATTTCCTCCAGCCGCGACGTCTGGCGCGTCTTGGCGCGCTTGGCCCGCATGCCCGTAATGGCAAAGCGGTGCGCCTCGTCGCGGATTTGCGCGATCAGCATCAGCGCCGCCGATTCCTTGCCCAGCTCCTGCGCCGCGCGGCCATCGACGAACAGCAGGGTTTCCAGGCCCACCTTGCGCCCCTCCCCCTTGGCCACGCCGACAATCAAGCTGATATCGAGTCCCAGCTCGGCAAACACCTGGCGCGCCATTTCGATCTGTCCCTTGCCGCCGTCGATCAAGACCACGTCGGGCATCACGCCGTCGCCATTCGCCACTTTTTCATAGCGGCGCATCAGGACCTGGCGCATGGCCGCGTAATCGTCGCCGGGCGTGATGTCGTTGATGTTGTAGCGCCGGTATTCGCCGTTCTGCATGGCGTGGTGGTGGAATACCACGCACGACGCCTGCGTCGCCTCGCCCTGCGTGTGGCTGATGTCGAAGCATTCCACGCGCAGGCCGTCGAGGTCTTCCGTTTCCAGGCGCAGCGCTTCGGCCAGCGCACGCGTGCGCGACTGCTGCGAACCCTGCTCCGACAGCAGGCGCGCCAGCGAAATCTCGGCGCCCTTCTGCGCCATTTCCAGCCACTGGCGGCGCTGCCCCTGCGGCTGGAAGATCAGATTGATGCGGTGGCCGCACTGCTCCATCAGCGCCACCATCAGGGCTGGCTGGTCGAACTCGATATTCAGGATCAGGGTGCCGGGGATGAATTTTTCCGTGTAGTGCTGGGCCAGGAAGGCGGCCAGCACTTCCACCTCGATGGGTTCTTCGGCGATGGCCGCCGCATCGCTGAGCTGGCTGGGGAAGTAGGCGCGGTCGCCCAGGTGGCGCCCGCCGCGCACCATGGCCAGGTTGACGCAGGCGCGTCCGCCCTGCACCAGCACGGCGAGGATGTCCACGTCCGCGTCGCCCGTCGTTTCCATGCTCTGCTGGTGCAGCACGCGCGACAGCGAAGCGATCTGATTGCGCACCACGACGGCCTGCTCGAATTTCAGCTCGGCGGCAAACGCGTGCATCTTCTTTTCCAGGTCCGCCAGCACTTCGCTCTGGCGCCCGCGCAGGAAGCGCGCCGCGTTTTCCACGTCGTTCTTGTAGTCTTCCTTGCTGATCAGGTCCACGCAGGGCGCGCTGCAGCGGCCGATCTGGTGCAGCAGGCACGGCCGCGTGCGGTTGGCGTACACGCTATCCTCGCAGGTGCGGATCAAAAACACCTTTTGCAGGATCTGCATCGATTCCTTGACGGCCCAGGAACTGGGAAACGGCCCGAAATACTGGTTTTTCTTGTCCACCGCACCCCGGTAATACACCATGCGCGGCGCATCGCCGTTCGTGATTTTCAGATACGGATACGACTTGTCGTCGCGGAACAGAATGTTGTAGCGGGGCTGCAGCGCCTTGATCAGGTTGTTTTCCAGGATCAGCGCTTCCGCCTCGCTGTGCGTGACGGTCGTTTCCAGGCGCGCGATGCGCTCGACCATCATGGCGATGCGGGGGCTGGCCAGGTTTTTCTGGAAGTAACTGGACACGCGCTTTTTCAGGTCGCGCGCCTTGCCGACGTAAAGCACCTTGTCGGCGGCGTCGAAATAGCGGTACACGCCGGGCAAATTCGGCAGCTTGGCGACGGTGGCCAGCACCTGCGCGCGCGGGTCGGGTTGCGTTTCCGCAGAATTAAGGTCGGATATTGCTTCAGTCATTGCTGGCTCTTAAATGGGGTCAGACCCGCCGGGGGAATACGTCCCAATGGGACGCATTCCGATCGAAAAGACTGCCCCCGGCATCTCATTGCTACTCCGCCTGCTCCACGATCACGAACGCGACCGCATACTCTTCTTCATCGCTGATCGTCACCTGCGCGCTCAGCCGGTGCTTTTCCATGAATTCGGCCAGCACGCCGCTGCAGACGATCATCGGCTTGCCGCTGGGGTGGTTCAGCATCTGCGCGGCGGGCCAGGTCATCGGCATGCGCAAGCCCAGGCCGATGGCCTTGGAAAACGCCTCTTTTGCCGCAAAGCGCGTGGCGAGGAAGCGCACGCCGCGCACGGCATTCTTGGCACTGCGGGCGCGGAATTTTTCCATCTCCTGCGGCCCCAGTATCTTTTGCGCGAAACGCTCGCCATGCCGGGCCAGCGCCGCCTCGATGCGGGGAATCTTGCAGATATCGGTACCGATGCCGTAGATCATGCTGCCTCCTTCGCGCGCGTTTATGCCGTACGGGCCAGGCGCGTGGCCACCATGATGGCCTTCATTTCGCGCACGGCGTTTTCCCAGCCGACAAACACGGCATGCGCGACGATGGCGTGGCCAATGTTCAATTCGGTAATATCGGGAATGGCGGCAATCGCCTGTACATTGGTGTAATGCAAGCCGTGGCCCGCATTGACTTTCAAGCCGCGGCCCACGCCGAACAGCACGCCCGCCTTGATGCGTTCCAGTTCGGCCAATTGCTCGGCACCTTGCGTATCGGCATAACGGCCCGTGTGCAGCTCGATCACGGGCGCGCCAAGCTCGGCCGCGGCGGCGATCTGCTGCTCGTCCGCATCGATGAACAGGCTCACGCGGATGCCCTCGCCTTGCAACTGCTGCACGGCCGCCTGCACTTCCTTGAAGTAGCGCACCACGTCCAGGCCACCCTCGGTCGTCACTTCCGTGCGTTTTTCAGGCACCAGGCACACGTCCGCGGGGCGGATGCGGCAGGCGAAATCGATCATCTCGGCCGTCACGGCCGCTTCCAGGTTCATACGCGTGAGCAATTGCGGCGCGATGGCGATCACGTCCGCATCCTTGATGTGGCGGCGGTCTTCGCGCAAATGCAGGGTGATGGCGTCGGCACCCGCCTGTTCGGCCAGCAGGGCAGCGCGGATCGGGTCCGGGTACGCGGTGCCGCGCGCGTTGCGCAAGGTGGCCACGTGGTCGATATTGACGCCCAGGTCGATGACGGGGCCGGAAGGCTGCAAAAAGCTCATAGTGATGGTATCCGTAAAGTGCCGCAGGGCCACAAGGCCGCTACAGCTGCATTAAATCGATCAGTATCTGGCGCGTATTCAAGGTGGCGCCGCCCAGTTGATGGGCCAGCAAAAAACGCATCAGCAGCTTGCTTTGCGCCTGCGTGGCCCCGTCAAGATAATCTTCGCGCTCCATGTCGAGCAGGGTCTTGCCCGTGATCCTGGGCCAGGCGTCGGCAGCGCGCGCCGGACGCGGTCCCCGTTCCGGGTCGACCACGTACACCTGCCCCGCATCGACGGCCTGGCGCGTGGCCGTGCAGCGCGTGAGGTCGGCCGCCACGCCCGTTTCCTTGAGCAGCGCGCGCTCGAACTTGCGCAGCACGATGGGCGGCGGCTCATTGTGCGCCAGTTGATTCAAGGTGGCAACGTAGTGGTCGAACAGGACGGGGTGCGGGTCGTCGCGCGCCAGCAGTTTCACCAGCAGTTCATTCAGGTAAAAGCCGCACAGCAGCGCCGTCTTTTCCAGCGGCAACATGCCGCCCACCCATTCCGCGCCCGTCAGGATGCGCAGTTCGGATTTCCCAGTCCAGCCCGCCTGCAGGGGCTGGAAGGTCTGCAGCACGCCGCGCAACTGCGAATGGGGCCGCTTGGCGCCCTTGGCGACGAGCGCGATGCGGCCGTATTCGCGTGTAAACACGTCGACGATGAGGCTGGTTTCTTTATGGGGATAGCTGTGCAGCACGAAGGCGGGCTGGCCCGTGATCTTGCCGTCGCGCGCGGGCGGACGGCTGCGCCGGGGCGCGGCAGGCGCGACAGAGGGGGCGGCCGGCGGCGCGATGGCCGCCGGTGCGGGAACGACGATGGAGGCTGGCGCAGGATCGTGCAGCGCTGGCGTGGTGGTGCTCATGCGTGTGGTGTCGCCCCCGGGTTGCGGATTACTCGTAGCCGTAGGCGCGCAAGCCCGCCTCGTTGTCGGCCCAGCCCGATTTGACCTTGACCCAGATTTCCAGGTACACAGGACCGCCGAACAGCTTTTCCATGTCCAGGCGGGCCTGGGTGGAGACTTCCTTCAGGCGCGCGCCCTTGTTGCCGATAATCATGGATTTATGCGTATCGCGCTCGACCAGGATGGCGGCAAACACGCGGCGCAGATCGCCTTCCTGCTCGAATTTCTCGATCAGCACGGTGCTCGTGTACGGCAGTTCGTCACCGACAAAGCGGAACAGTTTTTCGCGCACGATTTCCGAGGCGAGGAATTTCTCGCTGCGGTCCGTGATGTCGTCCGGCCCGAAGATGGGCTGGTTTTCCGGCAAGAAGCGCTTGATCTCGTTCTGCAAGCCTTCCAGCTGGAAGTGCAGCTTGGCCGAGACGGGCACGATGGCGGCGAAGTCGCGCATGGCGGCGATCTTTTGCGCGAACGGCAGCAAGACCGCCTTGTCCTTCACGCGGTCGGACTTATTGATGACGAGGATGCACGGCACTTCCTTCGGCAGCAGGTCCATCACTTGCTGGTCGGCCGGGCCGAAGGTGCCCGCCTCGATCACGTACAGGATGACGTCCGAGGAAATCAGGGTGTTGGTGACGGTCTTGTTCAGCGTCTTGTTCAGTGCGTTCGAGTGGCGCGTCTGGAAGCCAGGCGTGTCGACATAGATGAACTGCGCGTCCGGCACCGTCTGGATGCCCGTGATGCGGTGGCGCGTCGTTTGCGCCTTGCGCGAAGTGATGCTGACCTTCGCGCCGATCAGCACGTTCATCAGGGTCGATTTGCCCACGTTGGGGCGGCCCACGATGGCGATATAGCCACAGCGGAAGTTGTCGGGCATTTTGGTGGTGGTCATGCTAGTGTCGATTCTGTTTAGTGTGAGCGGCGATCGCCGGGGCAGCCGGGGCTTGCGCGTCGTCGCTCTGGATGGTGGCAATGCCGGCCAGCTTGAGCTGGGCGGCGCGCGGTTTGGGCTTGCGGCTGGCGGCAGGCGACTTCAACAGTGCCTGCTCGGCCACGTCCAGCGCCAGTTTGGCGGCGGCTTGCTCACCGGCGCGGCGGCTTCCGCCACGGCCGTAAACCTGGATGTTCAATTTCGGCACCAGGCATTCGATCTCGAATTCCTGGCTGTGGGCGGCGCCGTGGGTGGCCACCACGTTGTATTGTGGCAGCGAGATTTTCTTGCTTTGCAAAAACTCCTGCAGCAGGGTCTTGGCATCCTTGCCCAGGGTTTGCGGGTCGACCGAGTCGAGGATGGGAATGTAGAAGGCGCGGATCACCGTGCTGGCCGCATCGAAGCCCGTGTCGAGGAAAATCGCGCCCAGCAGGGCTTCCAGGGTATCGGCAAGGATGGACGGACGGCGGAAACCGCCCGACTTCAGTTCGCCTTCGCCCAGGCGCAGGAATTGCGACAATTCCAGCTTTTGCGCGATTTCATACAGCGACTGCTGCTTGACCAGGTTGGCGCGCAGGCGCGACAGGTCACCCTCGTCGATGGACTTGAAGCGTTCGTACAGGATGGAGGCGACCACGCAGTTGAGGATGGAGTCGCCCAGGAATTCCAGCCGCTCATTATGCAAACTGCTGTGGCTACGATGCGTCAAGGCTTGCTGCAACAGGCCAGCATCCTGGAACGTATAGCCTAGACGGGTTTGCAATAGCTGAAGATTCATTGTTGTTTCTGTATCATCTGAGTAATTCGGCTGGCCGCCGCGCGGGGAATCGGCGCGGCAGCCATAGGGCGGCTTAGTGTATGCCGCCCACGCGTTTCGGATTGCTGAAGTTCATCCACACCAGGAAAGCCTTGCCGACGATGTTCTCGTTCGGCACGAAACCCCAGTAGCGGCTGTCCGCGCTGTTGTCGCGGTTGTCGCCCATCATGAAGTAATTGCCTTCTGGCACCACACACGTGAAACCGTCTTCGTTGTAGTTGCACGCATCCTTGTGCGGGAAATCCTTCACTTCGCGCAAGTTCAACGTGGGAGCAGGCTCGTCGTTGAGGATGCGGTGGCTCACGCCCGTCAGGTTTTCTTCCAGCTGCTTGTGATAGATGGTGCTTTCGTCATCGAGGTAGTCGTCCAGCGGGGTGTACTGCACTTCCTTGCCATTCACCGTCAAGCGCTTGTTTTCATAGGTGATTTTATCACCGGGCACGCCGATCACGCGCTTGATATAGTCTTGCGACATATCTTTCGGGTACTTGAACACCATCACGTCGCCACGCTGCGGATCGTTGACTTCAATGATGCGCTTGTTGACGATCGGCAAACGAATGCCATAGGTGAACTTGTTGACCAGGATCAAATCGCCCACCAGCAAGGTCGGCACCATCGAGCTCGACGGGATCTTGAATGGCTCGTACAGGAACGAGCGCAGGCAGAACACGAGGGCGATGACGGGGAAGAAACTGCCCGAATACTCGACCCAGGTCGGCTGGCGCAACAGGGCCGCCTCGATGGTCGCGCGGCTGCCGCCCGCATCGGACTTGATGCCCTCGGCGGCCAGCTTGGACTGGCGCGCATCGAATTCGGCCAGGGCGCGGTCGGCCGCCTTGCGGCGCTGCTTGGACAGATAGAACACATCCAGGCACCAGACCAGGCCCGTCAACACCATCAGCACGAACAGGATTAAAGCGAAATTTCCTAAAATCACTTGCAGGTTCATGTATTAACCATCCACTTGTAAAATTGCCAGGAATGCTTCTTGCGGGATCTCCACGGAACCCACTTGCTTCATGCGTTTCTTACCCGCTTTTTGTTTTTCCAGCAATTTCTTCTTGCGGCTGATGTCGCCGCCATAGCACTTGGCCAGCACGTTCTTGCGCAAGGCTTTCACGTTCTCGCGCGAAATGATGTTGGCGCCGATCGTGGCCTGGATGGCCACGTCGAACATCTGGCGCGGGATCAGTTCACGCATCTTGGCAGCCACCTGGCGGCCACGGTACTGGCTGTTCGAACGGTGGACGATGATGGCCAGCGCATCGACTTTTTCGCTGTTGATCAGCATGTCGACCTTGACCACGTCGGCCGCGCGGTATTCCTTGAACTCGTAATCCATCGAGGCATAGCCGCGCGACGTCGATTTCAGGCGGTCGAAGAAGTCCAGCACGATCTCGGCCATCGGCATTTCGTACACCAGCTTGACCTGGCGGCCGTGGTAGCTCATGTCCATCTGGATACCGCGCTTGCCGATACACAGGGTGATCACGGAGCCCACGTATTCCTGCGGCATGTACAGATTGACCGTGACGATAGGCTCGCGCACTTCCTCGATGCGCGACGGATCGGGCATCTTCGATGGATTGTCGACGTTGATCATGGTGCCGTCGCGCTGGATCACTTCGTACACCACGGTTGGCGCCGTCGTGATCAGGTCCATGTCGAATTCGCGCTCGAGGCGTTCCTGCACGATTTCCATGTGCAGCAAGCCCAGGAAGCCGCAGCGGAAGCCGAAGCCCAGCGCCTGCGACACTTCCGGCTCGTACATCAGCGCCGCGTCGTTCAGTTTCAGTTTTTCCAGCGAGTCGCGCAGCGCGTCGTACTGGTTCGCTTCCACGGGGAACAGGCCCGCAAACACTTGCGGCTGCACTTCCTTGAAGCCAGGCAATGGCGCGGCGGCTGGACGGTTGGCCAGGGTGACCGTGTCGCCCACTTTCGCTGCCTTCAATTCCTTGATGCCGGCGATGATGAAGCCCACCTGGCCTGCCGACAATTGCGGCAGCGATTGCGAACGGGGCGAGAACACGCCGATGTCTTCCACCAGCTGCACCGAATCGGTGGCCATCAGGCGGATCTTGTCTTTCGGTTTCAGGGTACCGTTGACCACGCGCACCAGCATGACCACGCCCACATAGGCGTCATACCAGGAGTCGACGATCAGCGCCTGCAGCGGCGCATCGGGGTCGCCCTTCGGCGGCGGTACCTTGACGATCAGTTGCTCGAGCACGTCCAGCACGCCAAAGCCCGTCTTGGCCGAGCAATGCACGGCGTCGGCCGCATCGATGCCGATCACGTCTTCGATCTCGGCGATGGCCGTCGGCGGGTCCGCATTCGGCAAGTCGATCTTGTTCAGGACGGGCACCACTTCCACGCCCAGGTCCAGCGCCGTGTAGCAGTTGGCGACCGTTTGCGCTTCCACGCCTTGCGACGCGTCAACTACCAGCAGCGCGCCTTCGCAGGCGGACAGCGAGCGCGACACTTCATAGCTGAAGTCGACGTGGCCCGGTGTATCGATCAGGTTCAGGTTGTAGATCTGGCCGTCGCGCGCCTTGTAGTGCAGGGCCGCCGTTTGCGCCTTGATGGTGATGCCGCGCTCGCGCTCCAGATCCATCGAATCGAGCACCTGCGCCTCCATCTCGCGGTCGGACAAGCCGCCGCACAATTGAATGATGCGGTCAGCCAGGGTCGATTTACCGTGGTCAATATGGGCGATGATGGAGAAGTTGCGTATGTTATTCATTAACTAATATATGTGCGAGTGACAACACTGCTTTAACAGGAATCAAGGGGATCATGTCCGGGCCAAACAGGGCCAAAACGGGGCGCCCCACTCATGATGAAAAAAGCGCTCCGAGCAGGACATCTGCATGCCCAGGCGAGCGCTTTTGAAGCGACAGAAGCTGCTGCCTCGGACAGTAGCTTTTTCGACCTCCCCATTTTACCGGATTTCAGAGCGGAAAGCCCGTCTTATGAGGGTGGCACGGGGGCAAGGCGACATTTTCAGCTGTTTTCAGCACCAGAATGGTGCAATGCAGTGTCAATATTGGCATTTAAGCTACGCCAGGCAGCGCCGTACGGCAGCCTCGTCCAGGAAATAATGGCAGAGCTCCGGCTGCGCCAGGTCGCCAAACAGCACGGGCACCAGTTCGTCGAAACGGGCCAGCAAGGTCGCATCGGCGGAATCGTCGATATCGATCACCTCCACCGTGAACGGCTTGTCAGGCGGCTGCAGCAGGAGCAAGGCGTCGAGCATATCCTGGCAAAGGTGGCAATAACTGCGGGAATAGAGGGTGAAGTGCATGAAGAAAGGGGAAAAAGCATCCCGGCCGACGCCGGGATGCAGATGACATCAAAAACTTACTTGGCCGATGGACGCAGCGAAACGAATTGCGCCGTATCGCCACGGCGCACCAGCACGGCCGACGATTTCTTCGGATCGAGCTTGGCCACCAGCGCGTTGAACTGCTTGGCATCTTTGACGGCAACGTTATTCAACTGCAAGATCACGTCGCCAGGCTGCAGGCCGGCCAGGGCCGCCACGCCATCGGCATCGTCGACCAGCACGCCCGCGTCGATCTTCAATTCCTGTTTCTTCGCGGCCGGCACGTCGCTGACCTTCAGGCCCAGCGCATTGACGGCTTGCGCTTCCGGCTCCTTGGCGCCCTTCTTGGCCGTCTTCTCGCCTTCCAGCTCGACCACGGTGACGGGGATGTCCTGCTGCGCACCCTTGCGCCACACGGTGACGGTGGACTTGCCGTTGACGGCGGCGCCGCCGACCAGGCGCGGCAGGTCGGAGGAACGCTCGATGGCCGCGCCGTTGAATTTCAGGATGATGTCGCCCGGCTTGATGCCCGCCTTGTCGGCCGGACCGCCCGGCTCCACCATCGACACTTGCGCGCCCTTGGCATTCGGCAAGCCCAGCGATTCCGCCACGTCCTTGCTCACTTCGCCGATCTGCACGCCGATACGCCCGCGCACGACCTTGCCCGTCTTTTTCAACTGCTCGCCCACGCGCATGGCTTCATCGATGGGCACGGCAAACGAGATGCCATTGTAGGCGCCGGACAAGGTGGCGATTTGCGAATTGATGCCGATCACTTCACCGCGCATATTGATCAGCGGACCGCCCGAGTTGCCCGGGTTGACGGCCACGTCGCTCTGGATCAACGGCAGGTAGTCGCCCGTATCGCGGGACTTGGCGGAAATGATGCCGGCCGTCACCGTGTTTTCCAGGTTGAATGGCGAGCCGATGGCGATCACCCACTCGCCCACGCGTATCTTGTCCGAGTCGCCGATGGTCAGGCGCGGCAGGTTGCCGCCCTCGATCTTCAGCAGCGCCACGTCCGTGCGCGCATCGGCGCCGATCACCTTGGCCTTGAATTCGCGCTTGTCCGTCAGGGTCACATACACCTCGTCGGCGCCATCGACCACGTGGGCATTGCTCAGCACGTAACCGTCGGCCGAGATGATGAAGCCGGAGCCCACGCCGCGCTGCACTTCCTGCTCTTGCGGCACGGCGCGACGGCCGCCGCGCGGCGCCTGCTGGCGCGGCGTCGGCATGGCACCGCCAAAGAAGCGGCGCAGGAATTCCTGCATTTCCTGCTCGTCCTGGCTGCCCGCGCCGGCGCCGCCCATCTTCAGGCGCTCGGTGGTGCGGATATTTACCACGGCCGGGCCCACGGCATCGACCAGGTCGGAAAAATCAGGCAGCTTCACGGCCGCCACGGCGGCCTGCGCCTGTGGCGCCAAGCCCAGCATGGTCGGTGCGAAAAAGACGCCAGCCGTACCGAACAATAAAGCGGAAAGCGTCTTCACTGAAAACGACTTGCTGGCGACACACATGTTTTTTTTCATGGAAAGGATCTTTTCGAGTATATAAACGGATCAAAACACGGATCAGGCGATTGCCTGCGCGCATGATTGGCCGTCATGACGTAGCCTCAGGGGCAAACCCACCTGACGGCGCGCATGGCAAACAATGCAACAATATATCGCAAAAGCAAGATATTGCCTGCGCACAGTGTCAATCGTACCGAAGGCCAGTGTCAAGGGGGCGAGGCGGAGGTTAAGCCAGGCATAAGATGGACAAGGCGCCAGCTAGCGCTGCGCCAGCGGTCCCGCCTCCAGCGGTTCGGTGGCGCCCGGCGGCACGATGCCGGCGGCAAGCGGTGGCAGCGCTTCCGCATGGGCAGCGGGCTCTTCGGGCGCCGCCTCCGCGGCCAGGCGGCTGGCCAGGCGCGCATCGAATTGCGCGCTCAGCGCATGGCCGCATTGCTCCGAGCGCAGCACGTCGCCGATATGGCGATAGGCATCCCAGGCTTGCCGTCCCGATGGCGTATCGAGGGCGGCAAACGCCAGTTCGAGTTCGCCCGCCGCCAGCTCGCCATCGGCCAGGGCGGAAATAATCTCGTGCAATCGTGTGTGCGTATCCATGATGGGCCCTGCCATTTCAAGAAGATCGGTGCGGAAACCGGACGCAGCCATGCCAACCTCATACTCTCCAGATTACCAGCGCTTGTCAATCGGCATGTCCAGCAAAGGTTTCAATTTCTCCGCAATCACTTCGCGCGCGCGGAAAATACGGCTGCGCACGGTACCGATGGGGCACGCCATGATTTCCGATATCTCTTCATAGCTCAGGCCCTCGATCTCGCGCAGCACGATGGCCGTGCGCAGCTCGATGGGCAGCACATCCATGGCCGCATTGACGGTGGCCGCAATCTGCTTGCTGGCCAGCACCGATTCGGGAGTATTGTTGTCGCGCAATTTATTGCCGTCATCGAAGGATTCCGCCTGCTCGGCATCGGCATCGCTGGACGTGGCGGCACGCCGCCCCTGCGTGACGAGATAATTCTTGGCCGTATTGATGCCGATGCGATACAACCAGGTATAAAAGGCGGCATCGCCGCGAAAATGGCGCAGCGCCCGGTATGCCTTGATAAAGGTTTCCTGCACTACATCTTCGGCCTCCGCCGGATCATGCACGAGGCGCGACACCAGGCGCATCAAGCGGCGCTGATATTTCGATACCAGCACATCGAATGCCCGTTTGTCGCCAGCCTGCACCCGCTCGACCAGTAACTGATCATACTCGCGCTCTGTCCTCACGCCCAATGTCCCTGTTGGCATGCAGCGTGGGCGCCTGTATGGATATAGAGTTGGCCCGCTGCAAGAAGTTCAGTGTTCATCCCACTTTTATTCTTCCCCACTCCGTGCCGCGATGGCCCGGCAAGCCACGGCCAGCGGGTGGAAGGCGGCGCAACTGCTGCCACGCTGCACCAGCACCTGCGTGCGCCGCCCGGCGGCATCAGCCAGGCACAGCACCAGCAACGACGGCCACAAGGTCGAGCCCGGCAACAGACGCTGTCCCGGCCGCACCAGGGACAGCGGCCCGGCCCGCTCCGCCGGTCCGCTGGCGCCCGCCGCCGGCACCCCGCCACGTTCCAGATATACCGCCAGCCGCAGCTGGCCAACCGGCGAAATATCAAGCGCCTGCAGCTTTCTGCGCCAACGCAGCAAAGCCAGCAAAAACACGCCTCCAGCCGCACTCAGCAAGGCACCGCTGCAGCCCAGCGCATAGCCGCCTACCAGCTGGCCAGGCACGGCCGCAGCGCGCCACGTGCCGCTCAAGGGCCAGGCAGCGAACACCGCACCTAGGCCCAGCACCGCTTGCAGCAGGCGCAAACAGACAGGCGAGCGAATGACAGCCGCTACCGCGATCGACATATTACAAACTCAATGGGAAAAACATCAGGCGCGCCAGCACCATGCCGGGCAAATTCAGGCGCCAACGAACGTTGGCGCCGAATCAGCGCTCACTACGGTTTGACCGTAGCGAGCGCTTGAAAGTTCCTGCTTATTTCGCTTTACCGAAAATCAGCGTGCCATTCGTTCCGCCGAAGCCGAACGAATTCTTCACTGCATAATCGATCTTCATATCACGCGCCGTGTTGGCACAGAAATCGAGATCGCAAGCGGGATCCTGGTTGAAGATGTTGATGGTCGGTGGCGACACCTGATGGTGCAATGCCAGGACCGTAAACACCGCTTCCAGACCGCCCGCGCCGCCCAGCAAATGGCCCGTCATCGACTTGGTCGAGTTGACGACCAGATTCTTGACATGGTCACCGAAGGTGCGCTTGATACCCATCACTTCCGCCACGTCGCCTTGCGGGGTCGACGTGCCGTGCGCGTTCAGGTACTGGATCTGATCCGCGTTCAAGCCGGCGTTGTTGAGGGCCGCGATCACCGATTTGCTGCCGCCGCTACCATCTTCCAGCGGCGAGGTCATGTGATAAGCATCTGCGCTCATCCCGAAACCATGCACTTCGGCATAGATCTTGGCACCACGGGCCACCGCGTGCTCGTACTCTTCCAGCACCATGACGCCAGCGCCCTCGCCCAGCACGAAACCGTCGCGGTCGGTATCCCACGGACGCGATGCCGTTGCCGGATCGTCGTTGCGGGTCGACAAGGCACGCGCCGAAGCGAAACCGCCCAGGCCCAGTGGCGACACGGTCGATTCAGCACCGCCGGCGATCATGACGTCGGCATCGCCGTACTCGATCATGCGCGCGGCAGCGCCGATGCTGTGCAAACCGGTGGTACACGCCGTAACGATCGCCAGGTTCGGGCCCTTCAGACCATATTTGATCGAAAGGTTGCCAGAGATCATGTTAATGATCGAGGCAGGCACGAAAAATGGCGAGATACGGCGCGGACCGCGCTTTTCGTACTCGGACTTGGTTTCTTCGATCAGCGGCAAGCCGCCGATACCGGAACCGATGATCACGCCGATACGCTCGGCGTTTTCTTCGGTCACTTCCAGGCCGGAGTCCTGGATCGCCTGGATGCCTGCAGCCATGCCGAAATGGATAAAGGTATCCATATGGCGGGCTTCTTTACCGGAGATGTACTCTTCGATATTGAAGCCTTTGACTTCACCGGCAAAATGCGTGGTGAATGGCTGTGCATCAAATTTGGTAATCGTGGCAATGCCGGATTTACCTTCGACGATTGCGCCCCACGCCTCGGCAATAGTATTGCCGACAGGTGAAACGCAGCCCAGGCCGGTTACAACAACACGACGGTTTTTAGAACGGCTCAAGCGATTCTCCTGAAGTCGGTCAGACAGGCTTAGGCCTTGACGTGTGCAGTGGCGTAGTCGATCGCCTGTTGCACGGTGGTGATTTTCTCAGCTTGTTCGTCAGGAATTTCCATTTCGAATTCGTCTTCCAGGGCCATCACCAGCTCCACGGTGTCCAGGGAATCGGCGCCCAGGTCGTCGACGAAGGAGGATCCGATTTTGATGTCTGCTTCTGCAACGCCCAGTTGCTCAGCGACGATTTTCTTAACGCGTTGTTCGATATCCGACATGTTATGGCTCCAAAGTGTGTGTTACGGAAAGTGCGCGCATTTTATCAGGTTTGCGCGTCCGAATACTAATTTCGGTGTCTGCTGCTAATTCGACCGAAGCTGCTGCTAAAAGATGCGATTATAGACAAAAACGGCCGTTGAATCATGCCACAAACGCCCGCCCTGTCTACCTTTCACATCAATTCATGTACATTCCGCCGTTCACGTGCAGGGTCGTGCCCGTGATATACGCCGCTTGCGGCGAGGCCAGAAAGGCCACGGCCGCTGCCACGTCTTCCGGTTTGCCCAGGCGGGACAGGGGAATTTGCGTCAACAGGGCCGCGTGCTGCTCTTCGCTCAGCGCCTTCGTCATGTCGGTATCGATGAAGCCCGGGGCGATACAGTTCACGGTAATGTTGCGGCTGCCGATTTCACGCGCCAGCGCGCGGCTCATGCCTTCCACGCCGGCTTTGGCCGCCGCGTAGTTCATTTGCCCCGGATTGCCCGACGAAGCCACTACCGAGGTGATATTAATGATACGCCCAGTTTTGGCTTTCATCATGCCGCGCAGTACGGCGCGCGACAGGCGACCGACGGCCGACAGGTTGGTGGAAATGACGCTGTCCCACTCCTCATCCTTCATGCGCATGGCCAGCTGGTCTTGCGTGATGCCCGCATTGTTGACCAGGATCGACAGGCTGCCGTAGGTTTTCTGCACTTCGTCGACGACGGCCGCGCAGCGCGCCGCATCGGTCACGTTCAGGACCACGCCCTTGCCCGCCACGCCTTCGGCGGCCAGGTAATCGGTGATCGCCTGCGCGCCGCTTTCCGAGGTGGCGGTGCCGACCACGGTGGCACCCTGCTTGCCCAGTTCGGTGGCGATGGCGCGGCCGATGCCGCGCGAAGCGCCCGTGACCAGCACGACTTGATTTGCTAAATTCATGAGTATCCTTAAGTGCAACCGCGGCAACCAGGCTGCCGCGGTCTGATGTTTATTTGAGCTGCGTCAAAATACGTTCCAGCGAAGCCTGGTCGACGATGGCGTCGCCCACCAGCACGGGATCGATGCGCTTGGCCAGGCCCATCAGGACCTTGCCCGGACCGCATTCGATCACTTGCGTGATGCCGTCGGCAGCGACCTTCTGCATGGTTTCCACCCAGCGCACGGGGCTGGCTGCCTGGCGCACCAGCGCATCCTTGATGCCGGCGACGTCGTTGACGATGGCCACGTCGACGTTATTGATCAGGGCGATTTGCGGCGCCGAGAACGTCAGGCCGGCCATGTATTCGCGCAAGCGGTCCGATGCGGGTTTGAGCAGCGACGAGTGGAAGGGCGCGGAGACGGGCAGCTTCATGGCGCGCTTGGCGCCCTTGGCCTTGGCCAGTTCGCAGGCGCGCTCGACCGCAGCCGTATGGCCGGCGATGACGACTTGCGCTGGCGCATTGAAATTGACGGGCTCGACCACCAGGGCCGGGGCTTCCGCCGCCGCTTCCGCACAGGCGGCGCGCACGTCGTCGTCCGACAGGCCCAGCACGACAGCCATCGTACCTTGCCCGACGGGCACGGCTTCCTGCATGGCTTGCGCGCGGAAACGCACGAGCGGCACGGCATCCTTGAAGGAAATGACGCCGGCGGCAACCAGCGCCGAGTATTCACCCAGGCTATGGCCGGCGACGACCGTCGGCACGGGGCCGCCCGCTGCCAGCCAGGCGCGGTAGAAGGCCACGGCCGCCGTCAGCATCACGGGTTGCGTGTTGGTGGTCAGGTCCAGCTCTTCCTTCGGACCTTCGGCGATCAGCTTGCCCAGGTCGAATTGCAGGGCGTCCGACGCTTCGGCCACGGTCTGCGCAACCACGGGGTTGCCGGCGAAACCGTCGAGCATCGCGATCGCTTGCGAGCCTTGGCCTGGGAAAACAAATGCAAATTGTGTCATGGTGACTCCGTTTTTTTAATAGTATTGCGGGATTACATGCGCGCCAGCACGGCGCCCCAGGTAAAGCCGCCGCCCACGCCTTCCATCATGACGTTGTCGCCCTTCTTGACGCGGCCGTCGCGCACGGCGATGTCGAGCGCCAGCGGAATCGAGGCGGCCGAGGTGTTGCCATGCTGGTCGACGGTGACGACCATCTTGTCCAGTGGCAAGCCGAGTTTCTTGGCCGTGCTGTTCATGATGCGGATGTTCGCCTGGTGCGGGATCAGCCAGTCGATCTGGTCCGAGGTCATGTTGGCATGTTCCAGCGCTTCGTGCGCGACTTTTTCCAGTACGGACACGGCCAGCTTGAACACGGCCGGACCATCCATGTACAGGAAGGCGCTGCCGTCGAGCGCGCCGCCAGCCAGGCTGCCCGGCACGCTGAGGATGTTCGAGTGGCGGCCGTCCGCGTGCAGCTTGGTGGCCAGGATGCCCGGCTCTTTTGACGCCGTCATGACGATGGCGCCGGCGCCGTCGCCGAACAGCACGCAGGTGCCGCGGTCATCGAAATTGAGGATGCGCGAAAACACTTCGGCGCCGATCACCAGCACGTTCTTGTGCATGCCCGACTGGATGAAGCTGTCGGCCGTGGCCACCGCATACACGAAGCCGCTGCACACGGCCTGCACGTCGACGGCGGCGCAGTTGTTGGTGATGCCCAGCTTGTTTTGCACGATGCAGGCGGTGCTGGGGAAGCTGCCGAAGAAATCGGGGGTCGAGCTGGCGACGATGATCAGGTCGAGGTCATTGCCGTTCAGGTCGGCCATTTCCAGGGCCTTCCTGGCCGCTTCCACGCCCAGGTCCGAGGAATTCTGCGTCGGCGCCGCGTAATGGCGCGCCGAAATGCCGCTGCGCGACACGATCCATTCATCCGACGTCTCGATGCCCTTGGCGGCGAGCTGTTCGGTCAAATCCTGGTTAGTGACACGCTTCTCCGGCAGGTAGCTGCCGGTACCGATAATTTTGCTGTAGATTTTGCTAAAAACAGTCATGCAAGTACCCGTCCACTAAATGGTAGAGCTTGTTGATGTAGGTTCGTCCGGTACTGGCGTGCGCGGCATCAGCTCGGCGATCAGGCTGGCCAGGTGTGCTTGCACGTCATTTTTTGCCGCATCAAAGGCGCGGCGCAAGGCCCATTCGAAGGAATAGGCATCGGCGCTGCCATGGCTCTTGAAGACGAGACCACGCAAGCCCAGCAGGCTGGCGCCGTTGTAACGCGAGGGATTCAGGCGGTTGCCGATGGCTTTCAGGGCACCGCGGGCGATCAGCGCGCCCAGCATCGTGATCGGATTGCGCTTGAATTCGGAAGTGAGCACGTCTTTCATGAAGCGCGCCAGGCCCTCGATGGCTTTCAGGGTGACGTTGCCGACAAAGCCGTCGCAGACGACGATATCGGTCGTGCCCTTGAAGATGTCGTTGCCTTCCACGTTGCCGTAGAAGTTCAGCGCGCCACGCTCGTGGTCGGCCTGCAGCAGCTTCGAGGTGAGTTTCACCACTTCATTGCCCTTGATATCTTCCGTGCCCACGTTCAGCAAGCCGATCGTGGGGCGTGCTATGCCTTCCATGGCGGACACGAGCACGGAGCCCATGATGGCGAACTGGTGCAGGTGATGCGGTTCGCAATCAACGTTGGCGCCCAGGTCCAGCATGTAGGTGGGGCCGTTCTTTTGGTTCGGCAAGATGCTGCAGATGGCCGGGCGGTCGACGCCGGACATGGTTTTCAATACATAGCGCGACACGGCCATCAGGGCTGCCGTATTACCGGCGGAAACGGAGGCTTGCGCCACGCCGCTCTTGACCTGTTCGATGGCCACGCGCATGGAGGAATCCTTCTTGCGGCGCAGGGCCACTTCCAGGGGATCGTCCATGGTAACTTGTTCGGAGGCATGCAATACCGACAGGCGCGGATGCGTGTCGGCTTTATGTTTCTTCAGTTCGGCACGGATCACATCTTCCAATCCAACAAGGATCAGTTCAGCTTCAGGCTCATGTTTTACGAAGGAAATTGCTGCGGGGATAGTGACTGAGGGACCGTGATCTCCGCCCATGCAGTCGATAGAAATTTTGATTGTCATTTGTGTTGATTCAATACCGCTGCGGGCGTGCGGCAAGATGTGAATCGGACTGGAGCATATGCAGGGCGCAGCATGTCATGCACAGACCTGGACAGCGTGATTCAAAATGACGGGTGTGCAAGATGAATTGCAGCCGATAAAAAAGAAGAAGCGGCGCCACGCCGAATAACCACGCAACACCGCTTTCATCTTACCCAACAAAAACGTCGATTACTCGTCGTTTTTGGTCTTCAACACTTTACGGCCACGATAGAAGCCGTTAGGGCTGATATGGTGACGCATGTGTGTTTCGCCGGTAACTGGCTCGACGCTCAATTGCGGCGCGACCAGGAAGTCGTGCGAACGGTGCATGCCGCGCTTGGAAGGGGTTTTCTTGTTCTGTTGAACTGCCATGATGACTCCTAATACATAAGTTCTAAAATTTTAGCACAATCGATTAGCAAATACATGCGAATCGAGTATCCCAGCGGCAAAGACTACCCGAAAATAGCCCGGACCGACATCGTTTATTACAATTACATTTCACTACACTTGCCATACTCGATTACTACACGCGTTTGACACGTTCTTTACAGGAAGCATAAAAAACCTACTGCGCCTCCCGCTATCGCCTTGGCGTTGCTCAGCGTACCTTCGTACGCTTGCGCTACTCAAGACGATATCGGGCCGCTCGCTACGGTTTTTTAAAGCTTCCTTCTTACACTACTTTATTCTGGCTTCAAGTCTTTCAGGGCCGCGAACGGCGACTTCTTTTCAGTCTTGAGAGCATCGAGCTGCGCCGTATCGGGGCAGACGTCGTGTTTGGGTACCTGCGGCAGGGCCAGCAAGGCTTCATCTTCGATCAGGGCCGAGGCATCCATGCTGCGGCTGCCGACGATCACGTCGATCGTTTCATCGTTGATGATTTCTTCGATCTCGTCCGCGTGCTCGTCATCCTTGCCCAGCATCAGAGTGGTCGTCGAATCAATTGCGTAAGCATACGGAGTCAGGCAGCGCTGGCAAACCAGCTGAACGGTGCCGTTGACCGACAAGGTCAGTTGTGGGTAGCCCAGCTTGCTGGTGCCGCCGACGATCTTCCAGGCGATCTCGCCGGAATTATCTGCACAATCCTTGGTCAACCGGGTCATTTCAGCGACAGGAGTTACACCCTCGCGGCTCCCGCTGATACGACAAAAATCAAAGGCGTCGATCACAAAAGCATTCATTGGTAGAAAATTTCCCCGGAAAACCTGCGATAATAACAGGGTTTTTAGCACCGAGTCAAAGACTAAGCATCTTTTTTGACGCAATGATTGCCGCATTCGTGACAAATTCATCAACACCGTCATGCCGCATGGAGCCTCAGTTAGAGGCTCTGCGCCCTGGAATTTGCGTGAAATTCCACTGACATCGACCAGCGCGGCCATGCCGGCCGCCATCCACTACCGAATGATACCAACTTCCGCCCCATTGCGCTTGATTCTTGCATCGAGTTCGACCTACCGCAAGGAACTGCTGGAACGCCTGCGCCTGCCTTTCGAGGTAGCCGTGCCCGATCTCGACGAAAGCCCCCTGCCAGGCGAAAGCCCCAGCGCCACGGCCCTGCGCCTGGCCCAGGCCAAGGCACAGGCCGTGCTCGACCGCCACCCTGGCAGCCTCGTCATCGGCTCCGACCAGGTCGCCACCCTCGATGGCGCGCAGATCGGCAAGCCCGGCAATCACGCCAACGCCCTGCGCCAGCTGCAAACCATGCGCGGGCGCCAGACCGTGTTTCACACGGCCCTGTGCCTGCTCGACGGACGCCAGTCGCCCGCCGTGGCGCAGGTGGAAGATATCCAGACCCTCGTCACCGTGCGCGACTTGCCCGATGCCGAGCTGGACGCCTACCTGCGCATCGAGCAACCATACGACTGCGCCGGCAGCGCCAAGAACGAGGGCCTGGGCATCGCCCTGCTCGAACGCATCGCCACCACCGACCCCACCGCCCTCACCGGCTTGCCGCTGATCGCCCTGACGGGCATGCTGCGCAAGGCGGGCGTGGCGTTTTTCACCCTTTAAATTTACCGACAATAAGAATATGACCGGCACCCTGTACCTGATCCCCAACCACCTCGGCCTGTCCGATGGCGCAAGCGACCCGCTGGCCCACATCATTCCAAGCCAAGTGCGGCAGATTACGTCGCAACTCGATTATTTCGTCGCGGAAAATGCCAAGACGGCGCGCGCCTTCCTGAAACTGATCGGCAGCGAGCATCCACTGGCCAAGCCCTTGCAGGAAATCACGATTTCCGAACTGAACGTCAATACCCCGGCGCAAGCGCTGGCCGGCTTGCTGGCGCCGTTGCTGGCGGGACGCGACGCGGGCCTCGTGTCGGAAGCGGGCGTGCCCGCCGTGGCCGACCCCGGCGCCGACCTGGTCCGCCTGGCGCATCAGCACGGTATCAAGGTGCGTCCGCTGGTGGGCCCGTCGTCGATCCTGCTGGCCGTGATGGCCAGCGGCTTGAACGGCCAGAGCTTCGCCTTCAACGGCTACCTGCCCACGGATGCGGCCCTGCGCGCCAAGCGCATCAAGGAACTGGAAAGCCGTTCGCGCAATGAAAAGCAGACCCAGCTGTTCATCGAAACGCCATACCGCAACGCCGCCATGCTCGAAGCGCTCGTGGCGCAATGCGCGCCATCGACCCTGATCTGCGTCGCCACGGACCTGAGCCTGGACACGGAAAGCGTGCAGACGTGGAATGGCGGACAGTGGAAGAAACAGCTGGCCGCAGGCAAGGCGCCGGACTTCCACAAGAAGCCCACCGTGTTCTTGCTGCTGGGACAGTAATCCCCCATCCATAAAAAAACGCCACGGGCACATCACCCGTGGCGTTTCTTTATTGCAGCACGACCAGCACAAGTATGATTACACTCTTCTAGTGCCCGTATTCTTCTGTCCGCCCTTGCCTGTTTCCAGCACGAATTTGGCGCCATCGTCACGGCCCAGCACCTTGACCAGGTACGGCATGACTTCGCGCAACATCGGCTCCAGCGTGTACGGCGGGTTCAGGATGAACATGCCGCTGCTGTGCAGACCGAAGCCATCCGGCGACGGGGTGTTGACCGTCAGGGTCACGTGCAGCCAGTCCGCGCAGGGCAACTGCTTGAGCTTGTCGGCGAACTGGCGCGATTCCATGCGCTGCAGCACCGGGTACCAGACGGCATACATGCCCGACGGGAAGCGCACGAGCGCGTCGGCCAGGGTGTCCTTGACCTTGCGGTAATCCATCTTGTCTTCATACGGCGGGTCGATCAGCACCAGCGCGCGGCGCGATGGGGGCGGCAGCAGGGCTTTCAGGCTCTGGAAACCGTCCGCCTTGGTGATGATGACGCGCTTGCCGCGCACGGTAGGACGCTCGCCCTGGGCCAGCGCATGGGCCTCGACCTTGCGGAAGTTGTCGGCCAGAATCTTGGCATCGGCGGGATGCAGCTCGAAGAGGCGCAGACGGTCTTGCTCGCGGCTGACCTTGTCGGCGCAATAAGGCGAACCCGGGTAATAGCGCATCTTGCCGCTCGGATTCATTTCCTTGATTAGCTTCATGTACTCGGCCAGCGAGGCCGGCAGGTCCGTACGGTCCCACAGGGGCGCGATGCCCGTTTCGTACTCGGCATTTTTCGACGCATAACCGCCGTCGAGCGCATACACGCCCGCGCCGGAGTGGGTATCGATATAACTGTAGGCGGTATCTTTTTGATTCAGATATTGCAACAACTGAATCTGCACATAATGTTTCAACACATCGGCGTGATTACCCGCGTGAAAGGCGTGGCGGTAACTCAACATAAGCTGGCTAATTCCATAATAAAAATAAATAAAGGCGGGAGCGCTGACACCGGGCAGGGCATGAAAACAGACTGGAGGGGTCAGGCTGCGGGGCCAGGAAACAGCATGGACCAGCGTAATCAGCGCGCAATTACCAGCATTATCCACCAGAAAGGTGCGTTGCATCAAAAAACACGGATAAACAAGCTCATGCATTCCCGCGACTGGCGTGGCCGGGCGCGGTAGAATACGCGCATCGGGCGCCCCGCGCCCATCGCCCTACTGAATAGATACGACCATGCACAGCCTGACCCTCACGTCCGATAACCGCGCCGACGTCGCGGCAGCCCTGGCCGGCCCGCGCTGGACGGTGGCCTGTCTGTGCGCGCTGTGGTGCGGCACCTGCGGCAGCTACCGCGCCACGTTCGAGGAACTGGCCGCGCGCCACCCCGATACCGTGTTCGTCTGGGTCGACATCGAAGACCAGGCCGACGTGGTGGGCGACCTCGACATCGACAACTTCCCCACCCTGCTGATCCAGCACGACGACAATGTCGCCTTCTTCGGCACCGTGCTGCCCGACGGCGGCCTGGCGCACCGCATGGTGCAGGCGCAGCAGGCCCTCAGCGGGGAAGAGCTGGCGGCCTTGTCGACCAGCACGCAGGAGCGGCGCGACTGGCAGCGCGACTGCAATCTGCGCCACTTGCTGGCCGCCACCCTGGCCTGAGCGCCGTCAAACCAGGCGCAGCGGCAGGCTGCGCAGGCGTTTCCCCGTCAATAGGAAGACCGCGTTGGCCACGGCCGGCGCAATGGGCGGCGTACCGGGTTCGCCCACGCCTTCGGGGTGTTCCGCGCTGGCGATGATGATGGTTTCCACTTCTGGCGTTTGCCCCATGCGCAGCACGGGGTAGTCGTGGAAATTGCTTTGCTCCACTTTGCCATCGTTGAACGTGATGTCTCCGCCCAGCGCCGCCGACAGGCCGAACAGCACGGCCGACTCCATCTGCTGGGCAATGATGTTCGGATTGACGGCAATGCCGCAATCGATGGCGCACACCACGCGCTGCACGCGGATTTCGCCGTTTTCCACGGACACCTGCGCCACTTGCGCCACGATGCTGCCGAACGACTGGTGCAGGGCCACGCCATGCGCATGACCGGGCGGCGCGCTGCCCGCCTTCGCAACGGCCGCATCGAGCACGGCCAGGTGGCGCGGATGCTGCGCCAGCATGGCGCGGCGGAAGGCGACGCCGTCCTGCCCCGCCGCATGCGCCAGTTCGTCGATAAAACTTTCTTTAAAGAATGCATTGTGCGAATGCCCCACGGAGCGCCAATAGCCGACGGGCACGGCACTGTCGGCGATCACATGGGCGATGCGCTGGTTGGCGATTTCATACGGCATGTCGAATTCGCCTTCGGCCGTGGTCTTGTCCGGCCCCGCTCCCGGCAAGCCGAAATTGCGCTGCAAAAACTGGTGCGTGATGGAAGCGCTGACGGACTTGTTGTCCCAGGAAGCGATGCGGCCATGCTCGTCGAGGCGCGCCGCAAAGCGGGCCAGCGCGGCGGGACGGTACATATCGTGCCGGGTATCCTGCTCGCGCGTCCACACCAGCTGCACGGGCGCGCCATCGCACTGCAGCGCGATGGCCACGGCTTGCGCCACCATGTCCACTTCCAGCCGGCGGCCGAAACCGCCGCCGAGCAGCAGCACTTCGATCGCCACATCCTGCGCATCGACGCCGGCCACTTTCGCCGCCACGTCGACGGCGATGCCGGGCGCCTGCGTCGATACCCACAGCATCACCTTGCCATCCTTGACTTGCGCGGTGCAGTTGACGGGTTCCATGGTGGCGTGCGCGAGAAATGGCGCGCGGTATTCGGCCTTGACGCTGCGCAAACCCTGCACGGACTTGCCTTCCACTTCGCCGCTGGCGTGGTACGCATGGCCCGCTTCGCTGTCGAGCAGGCGCGCAAACTCCGCATACACGCCGGCGCTGGACAAGTTCGCTTGCGGACCGGCCTTCCACTGCGTCGGCAAGGCGGCCGCCGCCTGCTTCGCCCGCCACCAGGTATCGGCCACCACGGCCGCGCACGAGGTGGCCGAGGTGCCGCGCTGGGGCAGGTGCGGCGCCAGGTCCAGCACTTTTTTTACGCCGGGCATGGCGAGGATGGGCGCCGCATCGAACGCGGCCAGGACATCTCCCAGGCGCGGCGGCAGATGCAGGGCCGCGTACAGCATGCCGGGCGGGCGCGCATCGATGCCGAAACGCGCGCTGCCATCGACTTTCGACGGCGTGTCGCGGCGCGGCGCCGGCTGGCCGATCAGCTTGAAATCCCTGGGGGACTTGAGCACGGGCGTGCCCGGGTCGATGGCGGCGGCGCGCTGCGCCAGGCTGGCATAGCTGGCGCGCCGGCCGTCCGCGTGAACGACTTCGCCATCCTGCGTACGGCATTGGGCGGCCGGCACTTGCCACTGCGCGGCAGCGGCGCCTACCAGCATGGCGCGCGCGGACGCCCCCGCTTCGCGCATGGGACCCCAGCCATCCTTCACGCTGGACGAGCCGCCCGTGACGATCACGCCCAGTTCGCGCGCCGCCTTGGCCACCGTCCACTGGGCCAGCGCCTTCAGGCGGCCCTGGTCGTCCGGGTGGAACGGCAGGCCATCCGTGAGCATGGCCACGTTGCCGAAGATCTTATCCATGGGCGCCTGGATCAGCTTGACGCTGCTCAAGGGCACGTCGAGCTCCTCGGCCACCAGCATGGGCAAGGCCGTGTGCACGCCCTGCCCCATTTCGCTGCGCGGCATGGCCAGGACCACCGTGCCATCGGCCTGGATCGCCAGCCAGCCATTCAAGGCCACGGCGCCATCCTGGAGCGGCAGCGGCGTGCTGCCCTGCAGGCGCTGGCGCGGCGGCAGCACGCCCCAGCCCAGCACCAGGGCACCCACGCCAGCCACGCCAAGGCCCAGGCCGCCAAGCAGGAAACGGCGGCGCGACGGGGAGGATTCTGTGGCCATGGTGAGTCCTTTACAGTGGTGAGTGGTCGATCCAGCGCTCCAGCATATCCTGTGCCAGCACCGGGCGGCTATAAAAATAGCCTTGCGCCAGCTTGCAGCCATGGCGCAGCAGGAAGGCGGCCTGTTCTTCCGTCTCCACGCCTTCGGCAATCACGGACAATTGCATGCTCTTGCCCAGCTGGATGATGGCAATCGCAATGGCTTCGTCGTTCACGTCCGTCGAGATATCCTTGATGAAGGAGCGGTCGATCTTCAGCGTTTGCACGGGCAGCTGTTTCAAATAGGCCAGCGAGGAATAGCCGGTGCCGAAATCGTCGATGGCCAGGCCCACGCCGATGGCATGCAGGTCGTTGATGAAACCGAGCGCGTCGCCCGTGTTCATGATCACCGATTCCGTCACTTCCAGCTGCAGCCGCTGCGGCTCTAGGCCCGTTTCCTTCAGGATGTCGGCCACCATGCCGGCAATGCTGCCCCGCTCGAACTGCTTCACCGACAGGTTGACGGCCATCTTCGGCACGCGCAAGCCCTGGGCCTGCCAGCGCATCATCTGGCGGCAGGCCTCGTCGAGCACCCATTTGCCCAGCTGGTTGATGAAACCGCTGTCCTCGGCCAGCGGGATGAAACGGGCCGGCGGCACCAGGCCCAGTTCCGGGTGGTTCCAGCGCACCAGCGCCTCGACGCCCACCAGGCGGCCCGTGTCGATTTCCACCTGCGGCTGGTAATTGAGGAACATCTCGTTCTTTTCCAGCGAGCGGCGCAGAAAGGTTTCCAGGCGCAGGCGTTCGACGCCCTCGCCCGTCATCGACGGCGCATAGAAGCGGTAGCCGTTGCGCCCGCGCGCCTTGGCCTGGTACATGGCCACGTCAGCGTTACGGATCAACATGTTCAAGTCCAGCGCATCGTCCGGGAACAGGCTGATGCCCACGCTGCAGGTGACGAACAATTCGTGGTCGGCCACCGTGAACGGCTGGTCGAACATGGTCATCAGCTTTTCCGCCACCTGCGTCGCGCCGTACTCGCCGTCCACGCGTTCGAGCAGCACGATGAATTCATCGCCGCCCAGGCGCGCCAGGGTGTCGCCTTCGCGCAGGCGCGCAGCCAGCTGGCCGGCCACCTTTTGCAGCAGTTCGTCGCCCACGTGGTGGCCCAGGGTGTCGTTGACGTTCTTGAAGCGATCCAGGTCGATGAACAGCACGGCCAACTGCTCCTGGTCGCGCGCGGCGCGCAGCAGCGCGTGCTGCAGGCGGTCGTGGAACAGCAGGCGGTTCGGCAGCGCCGTCAGCGGGTCATGGTGCGCCATGTGGTCGAGCTTTTCCTGCGACTCCTTGATCAAGGTGATGTCGCTGAACACGCCCACGTAATGCGTGGTGCCGGCGCGCGCGTCGCGCACGGCGCTGATGGTCAGCCATTCCAGATACAGTTCGCCGTTCTTGCGCTGGTGCCAGATCTCGCCGCGCCAGAAACCCGTGGCCGTCAATTCATCCCACATGGCCTGGTAGAACGCCGCATCGTGGCGCGTCGAGCGGGTCAGCGAGGAATGCCGGCCCAGCGCCTCCGCTTCGCTGTAGCCCGTGATCTGCGTGAACGCGGGATTGACGGTGACGATGATGCCCTCGGCGTCGACCACCATCACCCCATCGGCGATGTGTTCGAGCACGGTGGCCGACAGGCGCAGCTTTTCCTCCGCCTCCTTGCGCGCCGTGATGTCGGCATACACCCAGATGCTGCCTTCGTTGGGACGCAGCGGATCGAGCGCGCAGCCGCTGACCAGCGCCCAGAACAGGCTGCCGTCGCGGCGCTTGTACTGGCGCTCCTCGCTGAAATCGCCGCCCGTGGCCAGCGCCGGATACTGGCGCTCGCCCGCCTCCTCGAAATCATACGAGGTCATGAAGACGATGGAAGTGGAACTGCCCGTCATCTCGGCATGGCCGTAGCCGAACAGCTCCTCGCAGCGGCGATTGACGGAAATGATGCGGCGGTGGCGCACGAACATCACGCCGAACATCACGTTGTCGAGGATCGCGCTCTGCTCCGTCAGCAGCGCTTCGATGCGCATCTCGTGGTGCTTGCGCTGGCTGATGTCGGCAATGATGCCGTCGACCCAGGTGACGCCATGCTCGCCCGCCTGCGGCTGGCCATTCTCGGCCACCCAGCGCTCGATGCCGAATGCGTCGATGATGCGGTATTCCAGCGCATACGGCTGCACTTCCAGCACCGCCTGCTTGACGGCGCGGCGGTGCGCGCGGCGGTCTTCCGGGCAGATCAGGTCGGCCCAGGCGTGCGTGGTGCCGCGCATGAACTGGCGCGCCGAATAGCCGGCGATATCCTCGATCGCATCGCTGACGAAATCGATGGGGCCGTCGGGCCGGTAGCGGAACACGGCGCCCGGCACCTGCGTGACGATGGTGCGGAAACGCTCTTCGCGCTGGCCCACGTCCTCGAACAGCTGGCGGATGGCTGCGCGCATTTGCTCGAGCTGGGCCGTCAGGCGCCCCAGTTCGTCATTGCTGTGCGAAGCCAGGGGCGTGTCGAAATCGCCGTGCGACAGGCGGTCGGAAAAGCGCGTCAGGCGACGCAGGGGCTTGAGCAGGCGGCGGTTCAGGAACAGCACGATCAGCGCCATCGACACGGCCAGCTGCGCACCGAGCACGAAAATATAGGACATCTGCTTTTCGCGCAGCTCCTGCTGGCTGCGCGCATCGTCCATCTCGACGACGACGTGGCCGATGCGTTCGCCCCGCACGAGGATGTCGCGCTCGGCGCGGTACAGATTGCCCACGGGGCGCTGCGGCGCCCGCAGGCTGATGAATTCCGTGTCGCCCTGCCCCAGCACCTTCACCAGCAGCAGCGAGCGGTCGCGCATCACCGACTCGACCAGCGAATGGGCCGATTCCGCATTCATGTTCCACAGCGATTCCTGCATACCCAGGGCCAGGATATCGGCATTGCGCTGCAAGGCCTCGTTCAGGCTGGTGCGCGCCGACTGGCGTTCATGCACGCCGACCAGCAGATAGCTGCCGAAGATGGCGGGAACGACGAGGCCGCCAAATACCACCAGCAGCAAGGCGCCATAGATCGACGAGCCATACAGCACACGCAGGCTGGCGCGCAAGCGCTGATAGGGCGAATTAAACATGCGGCAACAGGGCAACAGGGATCAGGCGGGCGATCATCGAACTTTACAGGGGAATTCGGGTGATAAGGCGGGAAGAAACTTTTTCAGGAGCAATTATGCATGGAAAAAGCGGGAAAAGTCACCAATAAACACGTGCCGGCAGCGACCTCATGTCATATAGACAGGGCTGAAAAACCACACGCGGGCTGGCGCGCCAGGCCAGCGCCAGCAGAAAAGCGCGCAGCTTGCTATCATCGCGCCACTTTACCTAGAGGAACCACCATGACCTTCTCCATCTACTCCGCATCGATCCCCGTCTTCAAACAGATCCTGGGCAGCCTGGCCGCCATCCTGGACAAGGCGGAAACGCACGCGCAAGACAAGAAAATCGACCCGAACGCCCTGCTGCAGTTCCGCCTGTTCCCGGACATGCTGCCGTTCGTGCGCCAGATCCAGATCGCCACCGACTTCGCCAAGGGCTGCGGCGCGCGCCTGGCCGGCGTGGCCGTGCCGCCATATGAAGACAGCGAACAGAGCTTTGCTGAACTGAAGGCGCGCATCGTGAAAACCATCGCCTTCCTGGAAAGCCTGCCGCAAGCGGACATCGACGGCAGCGAAACGCGCGCCATCACCACGGGCAGCGGAGAAAAGACCAAGCACTTCACGGGCCAGACGTATCTGTTCCACTACGCGCTGCCGCACTTCTTCTTCCACGCGACGACGGCGTACGACATCCTGCGCCACAACGGCATCGAAGTGGGCAAGAAGGATTTCATTGGTAGTTATTAATCGTTAGCGCTGAAATATGGGGTCAGACCCGTCGGTTCTGACCCCAGCATTTGCCGTTGGGTTCGGCAACACAAACACGTCAAGTATTCCTGCGCGGATACCCCTGCGCCAGGATGCGCACCCACACCACTTCCTTCTCTTCATCCGTCATCGACACCCAGTGGGCCACTTCCACCACGGTGCGGCCGCAGCCGCGGCAGATTTCATCGAAAGTCGTCGAGCACACGGCCACGCAGGGCGTATCGGGGCGCAGCGGCAGTTCCTTGTCCGCCATCTCAGCCGACCTTCGCCAGGCCGAGCTTTTCCCAGCCTTCGATGCCCAGCTTTTCCAGGGTAGCGATATTCTTGTCGAAAATCTCGGACGCTTCCGGGAATGCCTCGACGGCGCGCTCGATGCTGTCTTCGCGCAGCAGGTGCAGAGTCGGGTACGGCGAGCGGTTGGTGTAGTTGCTGATGTCGTCCTCGAACGTCTCGGCAAACTGGTAGTTCGGGTGGAAACTGGCCACCTGCAATTCGCCCGCCAGATGCATGTCTTCCACGGCCGCATCGGCCACATCGAGAAACTCGTTGTAGTCGAGGAAATCGTTGAGGGTGTACGGGTGGATCAGCAAGGTCGTGTCGATCTGCTCGGGGTCCGTGTCGGCCAGGGTTTGCAGCTCGTCCATCAGCATCGCCAGCAAATCTTCGGGATTGCTCGATTCGCACACCACATAGCGGATCTGCTTCTTGACGTGCACGGCCTTGGCGAACGGGCACAGGTTCAGGCCGATCACGGCCTTTTCCAGCCAGGCAACGGTATTGGCGATGATGACGGCGTTGTCGTCGTCGTGGCGCGGCGGGGTGTTCATATACTTAACTCTCTATCAATATGGCGGCCGGCAGCCGAATGGCCGGCCAAAGCCAAATTGTACGCACTCTTTGCGCAGTCTCATACTCGACGGCTGCCAGGCTTGCGCCAGCCTCTTCCCCATGTATGCTATAACAGCGGCCGAATCACGCATTGGGCAAATTAAATTTGTAATAATGACAGCATTTGCGAATGGAAACTCAGCCGTTTCCCACTTATTGCCGCTTATTTCCTGTCATCATGCTGACATAATTCTTGACTCCTGCATGTGGATATACGTACACTCGCAGCTTGATCATGGGTCTGTCCGATGTTTCTCCGACGACAACAATGGAACACTATGCACGAAAACTCCTTTAAATCTACCGTCCTGGCGGCGTTGGCCCTGGCGCTTGCGCCCGCCCTCAGCCAGGCGTACGAAGCCGGTGTTGAGAGCGATAACGCGCCAGTCGCCGCCACCGCACCTGCCCTGATCCCGATGACCGCCCAGGTCACGGCAAAACTCCCCACCCTCGACAACCGCCTGCAAAAGACCGACCGCCTGCTGAAAAACCTCAGCGACAATTCCGATCCGCTGCGCGAAGCCGACGTCTGGGGCCGCATCCGCAGCGGCTATGCGATTCCCGACATCAACAACCAACTGGTGGCCAACCACGTCAACTGGTACGCCACCCGCCCCGACTACATCGCCCGCACGACGGCGCGCGCTTCGCGCTACATCTTCCACGTGGTGCAGGAACTGGAAAAGCGCGGCATGCCGACGGAACTGGCCTTGCTGCCGTTCATCGAGTCCGCCTTCAACCCGCAAGCGTTCTCCAGCGCCAATGCGGCCGGCATGTGGCAATTCGTGCCCGCCACCGGACGCGATTTCAACCTCAAGCAAAACATGTTCAAAGACGAGCGCCGCGGCGTGCTGGCCTCGACCGATGCGGCCCTGACGTATCTGCAGCGCCTGTATGACATGTTTGGCGACTGGCAACTGGCGCTGGCCGCCTACAACTGGGGCGAAGGCTCGGTGCAGCGCGCCATCAAGAAAAACCAGGCGCTGGGCAAGCCCACCGATTTCGAAAGCCTGGCCGACCTGATGCCGGCCGAAACGCGCAACTACGTGCCCAAGCTGCAAGCGGTGAAAAACATCATCGCCAATCCGGCGCAGTTCGGCCTGACCCTGCCCGTGGTCGACAACCAGCCCTACTTCACGGCCATCGACAAGACCAGCGACATCGACATCACCGTCGCCGCCCAGCTGGCCGAACTGTCGATGGATGAATTCAAGGCCTTGAATCCGCAATTTAACCGCCCCGTCATCATCGGCGGCGAAAAGACCAAGATTCTGTTGCCACAGGAAAACGCCGCCAAGTTCACCACCAACCTGGCCCAATGGGGCCATGCCTTGTCGAGCTGGACCACGCACAAGATCACCAATGCGCGCGAACGCATCGAAACCCTGGCGTCGAAATTCGGCACCACGGCCGATGTGCTGCGCCAGGCCAACAACATTCCCCAGCGCACGCGCCTGCGCGCCGGCTCCACCATTCTCGTGCCGAAGACCTCGGCCACGATGAACAACGATATCACCCAGGAAATCGCCGACAGCGCCACCATGCTGCTGGAAGCGGACCGCCCGGAACGTGCCGCCAAGGCCGTGCGCCGCGTCGCCAAGGGCGGCAAGGTGCAGGCTGCGCCGATTTCCCTGGTGAAACCGCGGATCCAGCGCGGCGGCGGAAATCGCGCAAAAGCCCGCCACTGATCGCCTGCTCTGCATTGACGCACCTCACCGGCCGCCACAGCTTTGCTGTCGCGGCCGGTTGCACATCCGCCCACCTACCCAGACAGGAGTCGTCATGGCTTTCTTGCAAGGCAAAAAAATCCTCATCACGGGCTTGCTGTCCAACCGCTCCATCGCCTATGGCATCGCCAAGGCCTGCCACCGCGAAGGCGCCACGCTGGCCTTCACGTATGTGGGCGAACGCTTCAAGGAACGCATCACGGAATTTGCGGCGGAATTCGGCAGCGAACTGGTGTTCGACTGCGACGTTTCCAGCGATGAACAGATCAGCGCCGTCTTCAGCGACCTGGCGCACCACTGGGAACACCTCGATGGCCTCGTGCACGCCATCGGCTTTGCCCCGCGCGAAGCGATTGCCGGCGACTTCCTCGACGGCCTGTCGCGCGACAGCTTCCGCATCGCGCACGATATTTCCGCCTACAGCTTTCCCGCCATGGCCAAGGCCGCCCTGCCCCTGCTGCACCCGGGTGCCTGCGTGCTGACCCTGACCTATCTGGGTGCCGTGCGCGCCGTGCCCTACTACAACACCATGGGCCTAGCCAAGGCGTCGCTGGAAGCGTCCGTGCGCTACCTGGCCGAATCGCTGGGCCCGCGCGGCATCCGCGCCAACGGCATCTCCGCCGGCCCCATCAAGACTTTGGCCGCTTCCGGCATCAAGGATTTCAGCAAACTGCTGGGCTTTGTGGCCGAGCACGCCCCCCTGCGCCGCAACGTCACCATCGAGGAAGTGGGCAACACGGCCGCCTTTTTGCTGTCCGACCTGGCTTCGGGCATCACGGGCGAGATTACCTACGTCGATGGCGGTTTTTCGCAAGTGATGGCCGTCAATCCCGAAGTAGAGTGAGGCGGTGATGGCCGATATTCTGCGGTTGTCACTTGACAACCGCAGAATATCGACCTACATTGGAGGCATCGCATGGCGCGCTCCCCGCACCCGAGGATAGACAACGAAGCGGCATTGCGCCACGCGGAAAGCCAGGGCTGGCGCGTGGAAGTGGGCGGCAGCCATGCCTGGGGCAAGATCTGTTGCCCGTACAACGATGCCGGCTGCCGCTGCGGCGAATTCGGCATCGCCTGCATCTGGAGCACGCCAAAAAATCCCGGCAACCACGCGCGGGCCATACGGCGGGTGGTCGACAATTGCACTTTCAATAAGCTGATGCACGACTGCATGCAACGCAAATCCACGGGGTAGCCATCATGGATTACATCTTCACCCTCAAATACCGCCTGCCCGACGACGAAACCGACCTCGATGCGCTGGCCGAGCGCCTGGGCAGCGGCGGCTGCGATGACGCACTGGCCGGCATCGGCCAGGCGGGCCGTCTGGCGCTGGAATTCACGCGCGACGCAAGCTCGGCCAGCGAAGCGCTGCTGAGCGCCCTGGCCGACGTGAAAGCCATCGTGCCCCACGCCCGCCTGATCGAGGCCGCGCCGGACTTCGTGGGCCTGACGGACGTGGCGCAAGTGCTGGGCCTGTCCCGGCAAAACCTGCACAAGCTGATGAACAAACACCGCCACAGTTTCCCCGCACCCGTGCATGAAGGCAGCACCACCATCTGGCACCTGGCCGACGTGCTGGCGTGGCTCCATGCCAAGGGCACGTACCGGCTGGAACGCAGCCTGATCGACGTGGCGCAGGCGGCCCGGCACATCAACCTGGCCAGGGAAGCGGCGCAGGCGCCACCACTGCCCGCCGACATCGCCGCCATGCTTGCCTGACCGGTGAAAAACTACGTATTCTTACTGATTTCACATAGGAAACATGTTCAAAACGTGGTAGGACTTGCGTTTCTTCCCATTTAGACCGTGCAAAACGGCAGCAAATACGGTATAGTGTCGTTGTGCGCTGCAATATGTTCCTTTGAAGCGATGGCAACACCGCAGTCAAGCACTACAAACTTAGCAGCTTCGCAAGCCTTAGCGCATCCACAGGATGCCGCTTATAAAGCCCTCCCGCCTTGTGTGTCGCACCTGACACCGTCCCGGCGCAAAGCTTTTGTGCCGAAATTTCTTTCTAGTTGAGTCATTTCGTTTTGGTTGGCGTTGCTATTTTGCGTTCTGCTTTTTGCAAGAACGCTGATTTTCACGAAAGAAAAAGAATGACATTTGAATCCTTAGGCCTGCATCCGTCCATCCTCGCCGCTCTGACCGAATCGGGCTACACCGCGCCAACCGCGGTACAGTCGCAAGCGATTCCTGCCGCGATCGAAGGCCGTGACCTGCTGGTCTCGTCGCAAACCGGTTCGGGCAAGACCGCAGCGTTCATGCTGCCGTCGCTGCACAAACTGGCCAGCGCCGAACAAAGCGCCGCCGGCAAGACGCCAAACCAGGAAATGCAAGCATCGCGCGCCCGCGGCGAGCGTCCACGCTTCAAGGCTGCCCAGCCAAAAATGCTGGTGCTGACGCCAACGCGCGAACTGGCCCTGCAAGTAACCACCAACACCGACAAGTACAGCACCGGCATCCGCCGCATCAAGGCTGTGTCGATCCTGGGCGGCATGCCTTACCCTAAACAGATGCAATTGCTGGCCAAGAATCCCGAGATCCTGGTCGCCACGCCTGGCCGTCTGATCGACCACATGGACTCGGGCAAGATCGACTTCTCGCAACTGGAAATCCTGGTGCTGGACGAAGCCGACCGCATGCTGGACATGGGTTTCATCGACGACATCGAAAAGATCGTGGAAGCGACGCCGGAAGGCCGTCAAACGATGCTGTTCTCGGCAACCCTGGACGGCGTCGTGGGCAATATGGCCCGCCGCATCACGAAAAACCCGCTGGTCATCCAAGTGGCAAGCTCGAGCAACAAGCACGAAAACATCACGCAGCGCGTGCACTTCGTCGACGACCTGTCGCACAAGAATCGCCTGCTGGACCACCTGCTGCGCGACGAAACCCTGGACCAGGCTGTTGTGTTCACCGCCACCAAGCGTGATGCCGACACCATCGCCGACCGTCTGAACATCGCCGGTTTCTCGGCTGCCGCCTTGCACGGCGACATGCACCAGGGCGCGCGTAACCGCACCCTGGACGGCATGCGCCGCGGCCAGGTCAAAGTGCTGGTCGCCACCGACGTTGCCGCCCGCGGCATCGACGTGCCTACCATCACCCACGTGTTCAACTACGATCTGCCGAAGTTCCCGGAAGACTACGTCCACCGCATCGGCCGTACCGGCCGCGCTGGCCGCAATGGCCTGGCCATCTCGCTGGTGAACCACGCTGAAGGCATGAACGTCAAGCGCATCGAACGCTTCACCAAGCAATTGATCCCGGTCAATGTCATCGAAGGTTTCGAACCGAAGAAAACGGCATCGGCACCACGTTCGAGCGCCCGTCCAGGCGGCTGGAAACCAGGCGACAACCGTGGCGGCGCGAAGCCAGGCCAACGCACGTTCAGCAAGCCGGGCGCACCACGCAAGGACGGCGCTCCTAGCACCGGCGGCGGCTACAAGGGTTCCAACCCGCGCAGCACCGACGGCGCGCGCCGCAGCTACGGCGACCGTTAATCACGGTTCCCGCTGCCGCTAGGCATGCAATAAAAAACGGCCACCAGATCGCTCTGGTGGCCGTTTTTTTATGCCCGCATATTTACTTCTTCGACACCTTCTGGCGCGACAGCTTGCGCAGCTTGGCTTGCTCGAAGCGCGCGTGCTGCTCCGGCGTCTCCAGCACCAGCGGCGGCACGGCCACGGGCTTGCGGTTGGCGTCCACGGCCACCATCGTGAAATAGCAGCTGTTGGCGTGGCGCACCAGGCGCTGCTGGATGTTTTCCGTCACCACGCGGATGCCCACTTCCATCGACGTCGTGCCCGTGTAATTGATCGAAGCCAGGAACGTCACCAGCTCGCCCACGTGGATAGGCTGCAGGAACATCACCTGGTCCACCGACAGGGTCACCACATAGCTGCCCGAATAGCGGCTGGCGCAGGCATAGGCGACGCTGTCGAGGTATTTCAGGATGGTGCCGCCGTGCACGTTACCGGAAAAATTGGCCATATCGGGCGTCATCAGGACCGTCATCGTCAGTTCGTGGGCCGACCAGTTCATCGCGCTGTCCAAAGTGTTCTCCAAGGGGGAAATAAAAGTGAGGGGGATGTGAAAACCGGCCCCAGGGGCCGGCTGCAGACCTTACAGGCCCAGGGTGTCGATGTCGGCCAGCGAGTCGCGGCCCTTGTCGGAAATGTCGTGGCCCTCGCCTTCGGCGCGCGCCACGATGTGGGCTTTCTTGCCCAGGAAATAGGCCACGTCCGAGTCCAGCTTGGTCAGCGGATCGACGGCCACGGCGCGCAAGCCCATGATGCAACGGCGCAGGAACAGCAGCTGCTGTGCTTTCTCGGTGATGGACAGGCGGCCATCGCGTGCATAGCTGAGCAGCTTCAGGCCCGACAGGCGCTTGGCATTGCGGGCAACGCAAGCGCTGGGGCGCTCGGTCTTGATGCCGCGTGCAACTTGCTCCAGCGCGTCATATTCATCGGTTGTTAATTTCTCGTTCTTCATTACTTTTCCATAAAAGGCCAGGTGTTCGGCCCCCATGGTACGCGCCCCGCTGCGCATCGGCAACAGGCAACGCAAATCTAACGCCGCCCGCCACGCGGACAGGCGGCGCAAACGCGGGCGCAGCAGCCCTTATTTGTAGCTGCGCAGCAGCAGCCAGGCCAGTCCGCAACCGGCCACGGCGCCCGCCAGGGCCAGCGCCACGAGGTTTTTGCTGGTGATCGCAGGGCGCCGGCCCAGGTAGATTTTGTTATGCAAGGAATTGCCCATGATGGTCTCCTGTACAAGAATTTTTATGATGTCTCATTATAAGAACAGAATCGTGACGGCCGCATGACACTCGGCAGTCAGAGCTTGATTTGTATCCACTCGGCAACATTTATTGGCTTTTTTGTTGTTTAAATGGCGTGGCGAGAACGGCGCCCCCGCCTTTCATTTCCAATCGGAAATAACTGAGGCGCACGCACCTCGCGGCGCGCCAGGCGCCGCGCAGCATCACCGCAGCGCAACAAGCGCTCAATGCATCTTGACGGGCGGTGGCGGCGGCGTGGGCTCCTCGACGGGCACCGGCTCGATGTGCGGCGGCGTTTCCGGCGGCGGCGTGACGGGGTCGCCTTCCGGCGATGGCGGCATATCGGGTTCGGGCGTGCTGTGCGCACGCAGCGGGGTCTGACGGAAATGTGGCTGCATGGTGGCCTCCTTTGCCCCACTGTAGCCGATGCGGCCAAATCCTGGCGCCCGCAAGGGGCAAGCGGCAACGGGAACTTATCGGCGCGGCGGCACTCCAACTTGACCGTATCCCCACCGGCACGAGTGCAAGCGATAGCTCAGCGATGGCGCGCAAAAAAATCCTCTTTATGGCCGAGGCCGTGACCCTGGCCCATGTCGGCCGTCCCCTGAGCCTGGCTCAGGGCTTGGACGAGGATGTGTACGAGGTGCATTTTGCCTGCGCCGATGGGTATGACTTTTGTTTCAAGCAAACCCCGTTCCGGCGCTGGCGCATCGACAGTATTTCATCGCTGCAATTCCTGCAGGCGCTGGCCCACGGCAAGCCCGTCTACACGGAAAGTACCTTGCACGCGTATGTGGAAGACGACCTGCGCCTGCTCAATGCCGTCCAGCCCGATCTCGTGATCGGCGACTTCCGCCTGTCGCTGTCCGTCAGCGCGCGCCTGCAGCGCATTCCCTACCTCACCGTCAGCAATGCCTACTGGAGCCCCTATGTGCGCCCGCACTACACGGTGCCCAGCCTGCCCCTGACCGGCATGCTGCCCATCTGGCTGGCCGCCCCCCTGTTCCGCCTGATCCGTCCGCTGGCCTTCGCCTCGCACGCCGTGCCCCTGAACCGCGTGCGCCGCCACCACGGCCTGCCGTCGCTGGGCAGCGACCTGCGGCGCATCTATACGGATGCCGACCGCACCCTGTACGCGGATATTCCGCAACTGTTCCCGCCGCACGCCATGCCGCCCACGCACGATTACCTGGGCGCCATCATCTGGGCGCCGCCGCTCGACTTGCCGGACTGGTGGCAGCACGCGGAACTGAGCAGCGGACGGCCCATCATCTACGTCACCCTGGGCAGTTCCGGACAGGGACAATTGCTGCCGCGCGTGTTGCGCGCGCTGGCGCCGCTGCCCGTCACCGTATTGGCGGCCACGGCCGGCACCATCCGCATCGATGCCGTGCCGCCGAACGCCTATGTCGCGCCCTTCTTGCCGGGCGATGCGGCCGCCCGGCGCGCCAGCCTGGTGATCTGCAACGGCGGCAGCCCCACCAGCCAGCAGGCGCTGACGGCCGGCGTGCCCGTCATCGGCATCGCCGGCAATCTCGACCAGTTCCTCAATATGCACGGCATCGTGGCCGCCGGCGCCGGCCTGCTGCTGCGCGCCGACCGCTTTCAGGAAACCGCCCTGCGCCATGCCGCCACGCGCATGCTCGACGATGGCGGGGCCAGGCTGGCGGCGCGCCAGCTGGCCACGGCATTGCGCAACTATGTGCCCGGGCAGCGCCTGCTGCCCCATCTGCATGCGCTGCTGGGCACGTTGCCGCCTGACGGCCAGCCTTGACGGGCAGCGTCGGTTTTTCTTACAGCGCGTGCGGCAGGGCCTGCACTACGTCAATAAAAGCACGCCAAGTCATTGATTTCAAAAGAGCCTCATGCGTTGGCATGGAAGTCGCTAGGTACTGGCCATGAGCACCTGCCGACAGGACTCAAGCACGAAATCCACTCAACCCCATGACGTGAGGTAACCCAAATGAAACGGTCTCATTTAAAACTGATCCCGGCCGCAGCGGCACTGGCCATGCTGTGCGCCGCCGGTAGCGCGCAGGCGGGCGGCTACGGCTATTCCTACAACAACATCTTCGGCCTGCAGATCGCCGCCGCGACGGGTTCGATCACGGCCCTGAACAGCACCACCATCTCGCGCAGCACGGCCACCCTGAACGGCGTGAGCGTCATCCAGGGCGGGCCCGGCATACTCGATTCGCCGCGCGCCGCCGTCGGCGCCGTCACCAAGGGCGAGAACGACTTTACGCAACAAGGTCCTATTGGCAATTTCTCGCGCGGCGACGCGCAGATCGTCAGCACACAATTCCCCTCGTTCCCGCCCGGCTCGACTTCCACGCAAGCCGTCAACGTGGCCGAAGTCCACCTGGCTGACCCTGCGGGCACGGCCGATGCGTCCGGACGCAATGGCTCGACCACGGGCTTTTCCGTCAACTTCGTAGTGGGCTCGCCCACGGCAACGCTGAGCTTTGATTTCCTGTCATCGCCATTCATGCAGGTGTTCTTGCAAAGCAATGTCGGCTCCCTGTCCACGGCGACGGCCAACCTGGTGGTCACCTTCACCATCACCGATTCGACGGGCGCAACGGTCTTCAACTGGACGCCCGACGGCGTGGTCGGCTCGGGCATCTCGGGCGGCACGGAGAGCGCCGATGGCGCCAACCTGAACACCAGCCTGGCGACCAACTTCCTCACGCGCGGCAATCTGTTCACCTACGACCCTTCCGGCTGCGGCACGCCCACGGGCACGGGCGTGGGCACGGGCTGCGGCAGCAACTTCAGCGCCGTCAGCAATGCTTTAACGGCAGGCAACTACACCCTGACCCTGAATGCCGTGGAAAGCGTGGACCTGGTGAAACAGCAAGCGACACCGGAACCAGGCACCCTGGCCTTGCTGGGCCTGGGACTTGCAGGCCTGGGCTATGCCCGCCGCCGCAAGGTTGCCGCCTGAACCCGGCGACGGGGGAATGCAAAGGCGAGGGGCTGACCTCGCCTTTTTCATGCTGAACCCTGTCGGTTTTCCTTACAGCGCGGCGGCCATGCAGCAAGTGGCCGCCGTGCTGGCGTCCGAGCAGAAAGGATTTCCAAAGGATTTACATGAGTACTTTTTCCCGCACCCGATTTCCCGCCGCCCTGCTCGCCCTGCTGTTGCTGGCCGGTCACGGCGGCGCCAGCGCAGCCGCCTACGGTTATTCATACACCAGTGTCTTTGGCCTGGTCATCAGCAATCCCGTCGGCTCCACCACGCTCATCAGCAATGTCGACCTATCGCGCACCACCGCCACGCTCAACGGCAGCAGCGTCATCCATGGCGGCAGCAATGAAATCGATGCGCTGCAGGCGGCACGGGGCGCCGTCAGCAAGGGACAGAATGATTTTACGCAGCAAGGCATGGGCAATGCCTCGTATGCGCGCGGCGACGCGCAAATCGTCAGCTCGCAAATTCCCCCGTTCCCGCCCGGCTCGACCAGCACGCATACCGTGAATGCGGCGGAAACTTTCCTGACGGGCGGCGGCAGTGCCGACGCCTCGGGCCGCAATGGTTCCAGCACGGCGATGGCCGTCAATTTCGTCGTCGGCGAACCGGGCGCCACCCTGGCCTTCCAGTTCCAGGCCCTGCCCTTCATGCAGCTGTACCTCGATGCCCTGGCCGGCACGGGCTCGGCGGCCACCACCAACATGGCCATGACGTTTACCATCATCGATGAAAATGGCCAGATCGTCTTCAACTGGGCACCCGACGGCAACCTCGGCTCGGGCATCCTGGGCGGCACCGAACTGGCCGACGCCGCCAGCCTGAATACGGGCTACGCGCAAACGCCGCTCACCAGCGGCAGCGTGTTCACCTACGACCCCAGCGGCTGCGGCGCCCCCACGGGCACGGGCATCGGCAAGAACTGCGGTGGGCAGTACGGCGCCGTCACGGACAACCTCGTGGCAGGCAGCTATACGCTGGTGTTGAACATGCTGAACAGCTCCGAACTGGCCTACGTGCCCGGCGTCACGCCCATGGCGCTGCCGGGCACCTTGTCCCTGCTGGCGGCGGGCCTGGCGGCGCTGGCCGGCCTCGGGGCACGGCGGCGGCGCTGACGTCCAGGCGTGCCTCCTGATGGCGTCACGCGGGCCTCACGCG
>NZ_WFLI01000032.1 GCF_009208555.1 Janthinobacterium violaceinigrum
GCCACGCGGCGCTGGTGACGCAGGAAGCCGTCGCCCAGCGCGGCGCCGACTGGCCTGCCGCCTGGCAATGCACGGCGCTGGGCAGCATGCGCATGCTGCTGGCGGCTGGGCGTGCGCATGCGCTGGCGCGCGGCGTGCCGGCAGCGTCCGCTTCCGTGCCTTGCCGCATGCAGGACGTCTTGCCGCATGCGTTTGCCAGTCCCACGCATTCGCTGCTGTGCGGCGAAGAGCGGGGCCGCCATGCCGATGGCTGGCGCGGCGCGGCCGGGCGGACCATCCGCTACTGGAGCGACGATGCGCAGTTGCTGCTCGGCTATGTGCAATCGGGACGGGCACTGGCCTACCTGCCCGACTTCGCCGTGCGCGCGCACGGTCTGCTGCAGCTCGAACTGGCCGGCAGCGTCGATTGCAGAGAGCAGGTGCTGCTCGTGTGGGATGGCGCGCTGGCGGGGCAATGGCTGTGCGAAATGGCGCGGCAGTTGCCGCTTGCTTTGACGATTGCATCGAATTAAGCAACAAACTATTGCGGTTTATTGGGTTTTTCTGCCGGATTAAGCAACGTAAGATGCATGCATCCCAATCATCTTGTGAAGGCACATCATGTTCTCCAAATCCATTGCCAGCATTCTTGTTTCCACCGTGTTTGCCGCCGGCGCCGCCTCGGCCGCCGCCAGCGCTCCCCTGACCCTGGAAGTCTTCAACCCGGGTGAAGCGGCCATCTTCCCCGTCGCTTCCGTGCTGGTCGCGGGCAAGCATGACGCCGTGCTGATCGATGCGCAATTTTCGCGCACCGAAGCGCAAAAACTGGTGGAAAAGATCCGCGCCAGCGGCAAGAAGCTGACGACGGTGTACATCAGCCACAGCGATCCCGATTTTTACTTTGGCCTCGACGTGATCAAGGCAGCGTTCCCGCAGGCAAAAATCGTCGCCACGCCGGAAACCGTGGCCGAGATCCGCCGCAAGGCCGACGCCAAGGTCGCGTACTGGGGCCCCATCCTGAAAGACAATGCGCCGCACGGCATCGTCATTCCGGACGCGTTGAAAGGCAAGCGCATCAGCCTGGAAGGCCAGTCGCTGGACATCGCCGGCCCGACGCCATCGCGCACCTATGTGTGGATTCCGTCGATCAAGGCCGTCGTCGGTGGCGTGGTGCTGTTTGGTAACTTGCACGTGTGGACGGCCGATACGCAAAGCCTGCAATCGCGTCAGGACTGGCTCAAGACGCTGGACGGCATCGCCGCCCTGAAGCCTGTCACCGTCGTGCCCGGCCACTTCAAGGTGGGTTCCAGCATGACGCCTGACAGCATCGGCTTTACCCGCGACTACCTGGTGACGTTCGAAGGGGAAACGGCGAAGGCGGCCAATTCCGCCGCCCTGATCGAGGCCATGAAGCAGCACTACCCGAACCTGGGCCTCGATGGCGCGCTGGAAACGAGCGCGAAAGTGGCCAAGGGCGAGATGAAGTGGTAAATCGGTAGTAAACACCGTGGCGCGGCGCCTGCACGGGCCGCGCCGCCTGGACTGAAACGCATTCAAGCATCAAGGAGCCAGCATGGCGTACCCTACACTGCATTACATTTTCGATCCCCTGTGCGGCTGGTGCTACGGCGCCGCGCCGCTGGTCGAGGCGGCGCGCGCCGTGCCCGGACTGACGGTGGCCTTCCACGGCGGCGGCATGATGACGGGCAGCAATCGCCGCCAGATCACGCCCGCCTGGCGCGGCTATGTGCTGCCGCACGACCGGCGCATCGAGCAATTGTCCGGCCAGCCGTTCGGCGACGCCTATGTCAACGGCTTGCTCAACGACACCACGGCCATGATGGATTCGGAACCGCCAATCACGGCCATCCTGGCTGCGGAAGTGCTGGCCGGAAAGGGCCTGGACATGCTGCAGCGCGTGCAGCGCGCCCATTACGTGGATGGCTTGCGCATTGCCGACCTGCCCGTGCTGCTGGCGCTGGCGCAGGAACTGGGCATGGACGGCGCCGCATTCGAGGCCGCGTATGCGCGGCAGGCGGGCGCCGCCACGCAACGGCACATCGATGCCAGCCGCGCCTTGCTGGCGCGCGTGGGCGGCCAGGGCTTTCCCACCTTCGTGCTCGACGATGGCAACGGCAAGCTGTCCGTGATCGATATCGGGGAATTCCTGGGCCAGCCGGCGAAGCTGCAGGCGCAGCTGGGCGGCGTGTGCGACGCCCATGGCTGTGCATTGTAAATATCTATCGATTCGATAAAATCAATTAGCTTTTCCTTTGTTGTTGCACTCGTTACACTGTTTGCATCAGTCAACAACGAAGGAAAAGCAGCCATGAGCCAACAGCCGCCATTCAGCACCGCGTCGGGCATCCCCGTCGCCGACAACCAGAATTCCATCAGCGCCGGTCCCCGCGGCCCCCTGCTGCTGCAAGACTTCCACCTGATCGAAAAGCTCCAGCATTTCAACCGCGAGCGCATTCCCGAGCGCGTGGTGCACGCCAAGGGTTCGGGCGCCTACGGCACCTTTACCGTCACGCACGATATCTCGCGCCATACCAAGGCCAAGCTGTTCAGTGAAGTGGGCAAGCAGACGGCCACGTTTGCCCGCTTTTCCACCGTCGGTGGCGAGCGCGGCAGTGCCGACACGGAACGCGATCCGCGCGGCTTTGCCGTGCGCTTCTATACGGAAGAGGGCAACTGGGATTTGGTCGGCAACAACACGCCCATGTTCTTCATCAAGGACCCGATCAAGTTCCCCGACTTTGTCCACACGCAAAAGCGCGATCCGCAAAGCAATTTGAAATCGGCGGAAATGATGTTTGACTTCTGGAGCCATGCGCCGGAAAGCCTGCACCAGGTCACTATGCTGTTCTCGGACCGCGGCACGCCGGACGGCTACCGCCACATGGATGGCTTCGGCAGCCACACGTATAGCCTGATCAACGCGGACGGCCAGCGCGTGTACGTGAAGTGGCACTTCAAGACGCGCCAGGGCATCAAGAATTTGCCTGCGGCGGAAGCGGGCCGCCTGGCCGGCGCGGACCCCGACTACGCCCAGCGCGACCTGTTCGGCGCCATCGAACGCGGCGATTTTCCCCAGTGGGAAGTCAAGCTGCAGGTGGCGACCGAAGAGCAACTGGCCCAGTGGGAGCAGCGCACGGGCTGGAACCCGTTCGACCTGACGAAAGTGTGGCCGCACGCAGACTTCCCGCTGCTGCCCGTGGGGATTTTCGAGCTGAACCGCAACCCGGACAATTACCACGCGGAAGTCGAGCAAGCGGCCTTCTCGCCCGCCAACGCCGTGCCCGGCATGGGGTATTCGCCGGACAAGATGCTGCAAGGCCGGCTGTTCGCCTACCACGATGCCCAGCTGTACCGCGTCGGCACGAACCACCAGCACTTGCCCGTGAACGCGGCCCGCTGCCCCTTCCATAACCAGCAGCGCGACGGCAGCATGGCCATCCACAATGGCGGCGCGGCACAGAACTATGCGAACGTGGCGGCGGCAGGCACGCAGCCGCAAGGCCTCGGCCATGGCGAAGGGGCGCTGGCGCTGGCGGGCAGCGCGGCGCGCTTCGATGGCCGCGGCGTGGAAGACGACTACACGCAGGCCGGCAATCTGTTCCGTCTGATGTCCGCCCAGGCAAAGCAAAACCTGTTCGACAATCTGGCAGGACCGCTGAGCCAGGTGCGGCCGGAAACCTTGCAGCGCCAGTTGGGCCACTTCGACCGGGCCGATGCCGCGTATGGCGCCGGCGTGCGGGCCGCCCTGCAGGCGCGTGGCGTGGCACTGTAATGGAGTGTTGCAGGCGGAACAGTCCTGTTCCGCCTGTTTGATGCAGCACAAATTAGAAGGGGATACCAAATATTGCCGTATGGACATATTTGCCTTCCATGCGTAGACTTGTCGATCTGATGATCGCGTCGTCTTCCTGGCGGCGTCCTGACTAGAAAGTCTTGCAATATGAATATGGCGAAGCTGTCGGTGCATGGGGATGACCCCACGCTCAAATCCATCCTCGAAGTCTTGCCCACCGATCCGGAGCGGCAATGGCGCAAGGGCGAGGCGAAGGGCGCGGGCCGCGTGCATCTCGATTCCGGCTTCGACGTACTGATCGCGCAAGCCTCCAAATCGCAAGTGTTGCCTTCGCGCATACGCAGCTACCTGGCCGAATGCCGCTCGCGCGGCGTCACGTTCACCATGCCGCGCATCGTGGCCGAACTGCAGCTGGAACTCAATGGCGACGACACCGTCGATGCGCCGCTCGACCTGAGCCTGGCCGACATGCAGCACCTGACGGAAATGGGCATCAGCCTGAGCCTGGTGACGCGCAGCGCCGCAGCCTGATTCCCGTGTGACATCGAAAAATGGCCGTCCAACAATGCGTTGGGCGGCCATTTTGCGTTACGGCTCTTCGAGCTCGACGGTGACCATATTGTCGTCCGGCTTGCGGTCGATCAGCTTGTTGTCGGGATCGATGCCCGCCTTGCCGGGCCGGCTGCCGACGATGACGGTATAGCTCGCTTCGCGCGCTGTCATGCGCAGGCGTTCGCGCAGCAGCGGATGGCCGTTCGCGTCGTCGACGCCGATCTCTATCCAGTCGTGCAGGGGCGCGTCGTGTTCCTCGCCCTGTTCGCCGGCCGTCAACTTGCTCGCCTGCACCTTGAGGGTGACGGCGTACTTGCCATCGCTGCGCTTGACGGCCGTGGCCGACAGGGCGCGGTTATCGAACAGCACGATTTTCTCGAACAAATCGTCGATCAGGTAAGCCTGCTCGGGCGGCGTGACCTGGCGCAAGCCGGCAATCAGCGCCGTCACGCTGGCATACGGCGGGCCTTTCTGGCCATAGGTCTTGAGCAAGTCGCGCAGCACGCCGTTGACCTTGTCTTCGCCGATCATGTCTTGCAGCAAGTACATGGCCAGGCTGCCCTTGTGGTAGTGGATGTAGGGCTGGTTTTCATTGTCGGCCAGCGGCAATTCCTTCTTGCGCTCTTCGCTGCGCCCCATCAGGTATTGATTCAGGTCATAGCGCAGGAAGCGGCGCATCTTGGCCGGCCCCACGGTTTTCTTCATCACCATCAGGGCCGAGTATTCGGCCAGGGTTTCGCTGAGCACGGTGGCGCCTCGCGTGTTGCCACCGACCAATTGATGCGCCCACCACTGGTGTGCCACTTCGTGCGCCGTGATGTAGAACGGATAGTCGAGGTCTTTCGGATTCTTGTCGTCCACCTTGGCGATGAAGCCCAGGCCTTCCGAATACGGAATGGTGTTGGGGAACGATTGCGCATACGTGGCGTAGCGGGGGAACTCGACGATGCGCAGCACCTTGTGCTGGTAGGGGCCGAAGTTTTTCGTGTAGTACTCGAGCGCTTCCTTGCTGCCGCGCACGAAGCGTTCGAGATTGTATTCATGCCCGGGCTGGTAATACACGTCGATGGACACGTCTTGCCAGCGCTCGTGCTTGACGGCGTAGCGGGCCGACTGGAACGAATAGAAGTTCAGGATCGGCTGTTCCATCGTGTAATGGAAGTAGTGGCGGCCCTTGGCGATCCAGTCGTTGTCCAGCATGCCCGGCGCGATGGCCGTCTGGCCGTCGACGGTGCTGACGGTGGCGTCGAAGTTGATGCGGTCGGCATCAATGCTGACGTAATTGTCGGCCAGCCCCCGCGCATCGTCGCGCGGCAAGGCCCGCTCGCGCGCGGGCAAGCCGTGTTTCTTGCGGTCGCGCGGGTCCGTCAACTCCAGCTGCGGCTGGTAACCGATGTGCGGCAGCACGGCATTCGTGAAGAAGGTGCCGTTGGCCACCACGGGCGTGTCCTGGCCCAGGCCGAAGATGCCGCGGGGGGCATAGGAAATGTCGAAATCGAGGCCCAGGCTGGCGCCCGGCGCCAGCGGCGCGGCCAGGCGGTAGCTGTAAAAGCCCAGCTTGCCGTCATCGAGGCCCGGATGCACGCGCGCATCGAAGCGCAGCCGCATGGTGGCGGTGGGATCTTGCTGCACAAAAATGTGGCTGATCGGCAGGCTGGTCTTGTTTTGCAGCACATAGCGGCCCGTGACGGCCAGGGTGCGCTGCGCCGGATAGATGGCCACGTCGAGTTTCACGTCGGTGATTTTCGGCTGCGGCGTGGCGGCAAACTTGCGGTACTGGCGCTCGGCACTGGCGCGGTCCGCATCGCGGGCGAATTCGGACTTGTAATCGTTGGCCACATGGAAGACGTAGAACAGCACGGCGCCCGCGCCCACGAAGACCACGGCACCGCCGGCAAAGCTGGCCAGCACGCCTTGCGTCAGACCGTGGCGCGCCAGGCGCAGGCGGATGCGCCAGCTGTCCTGCGCGCCGCGGGGCCAGAACAGCAGCGACAGTACGGTCAGCATGACGGCCGCGCCGCTCCAGTACAGCAAGTACCAGCGCTCGCGCAGCAGGTAGTGGCCGGCGCCGTTCATGGCCGAATACACGAAATCCGGCGTGTTGCCGTACAGCAGCAGCGGGTCGCCCAGGCCCAGCGAGGAAAAGCTGATGCTGGCGATGTGGTACAGAATCATGGCGAAATACGCCAGGTATTTGTGATTGATCACTACCTGCAGGAAGATGGCCAGCACGGCGATCAGCGCGTAGGACGGCAGGTGCGACAGGAACAGCGATTCCAGGTACAGGCCAGGGTCGAGGCGGTAATAGCCCTTGAAGACCTGGATCGACATGCCGCACAGCATGATGACCAGGCTCAGCAGTGCTTGCAGGCCGATCAGCGCAAACAGCTTCGACAGCAGGGGCAGCCAGTTCGGCACGGGCAGGGCGTCGAGCATCAGGTGCGTGCCCGCCTCGCGTTCGCGCCACACCAGTTCGCCCGCATAGAAGGTGGTAATGATCAGCATGAACAGGGCGAACGAGGCGCTGACCATTTCCAGCACCTTTTCCGTGACCGGATAGGTATTCGTGCCGTAGATGGAGCCCATGTCGAGCGCGCCGCCATACATGGTCAGCACGCCGGCCAGCACGATGACGACAAAATAGATGTTCTTGATGGTTTCGCGCAGGTTCAGCCAGCTCATCTTGAGGAGCAGGGCGGCCAGGCTGCGCTGCGCAAAGTCGGGCGCTTCCTGCGTGGACAGCGAGGCGTTCGACAGGCGCAGCGGCACGTCGCCGTCGCTGCGGCGCTTGCTGGCGCCCGCGTCCGTCGTGGCGTGGAACTGGAAGCGCCAGTAGCCGAGCAGCAAGGCCACGAGGGCGAAGCCGGACCAGATGGCGCGGTTCAGCAGGTACACGCCTTCCAGGCTCACCAGGCGGGTGTTGCGCTCCGCATTCGGCCAGTATTCCGTCAGGCGTATCAGCGCCGTCGTGCCGAAGGGGTCGATCAGGGCGGCCAGGGTCTTGTAGTCGAGGTCGCGCGCCAGCGACGGGGCCACCAGGTAGCCGATCAGCATCACCACGGAGCTGATGTAGACGGGCAGCATGCGCCGCGTCAGGGCCGCGATGACGAAGAAGATGGTGCCGAAGATGAACAGATTGGGCAGCAGGGTGAACACATACGGCATCAGGTAGGCCAGCGCGCGCTGCGGCCCCAGCCGTTCCGGGTCGATGCCGGGCAGCCAGGCGCCCAGCCAGGCGCCCAGCACGATGCTGGAAAACACCACCGCCAGCACCAGGTAGGCGCCCAGGAAGCGGCCGAAAACATACTGGTATTTCCGGATCGGCGCGCTGAAGAAGAAATGCTGCATGCCGTATTCGAAATCCTGCTGCACCGAGCGGCCCATCATGGCGGCCACCACGACGGCGCCGAAGCAGCCCAGCAGGCTGCACGTAAACGCCAGCGAGCGGGGCGCGTTGATCAGGAACTTGCCGCCGAAACTGATGCTCGCTTCCTTGAAGACGCCGCCGGCGGCGGCCATCCACAGCATGGCCAGCGCCAGGAACATGACGAAGTACACCCAGGTGGACAGCAGCTTGAGCCGCTGTCGCGCTTCAAAGCGGGCGATGGCAAACATGGCCGCCCCCTCAGTCGCACTGCGGGGCGACGCGGTGGCGCCCGGCAATGGTGGCGAAATACAGGTCTTCCAGGTCGCCGATGGCTTCCTCGAAGCCGTCGCCCGGGTCCGTGTCGCTGTAGACGTGGATCAGGGTGCGGCCCGACAGCAAACGCGTGGAAATGACGGCGTGGCGCTGCTGGAAGCTGGCCAGCTCCTTCTTCTCGACAAAGCGCGCCCAGATCTTGCAGCTGACTTCGTCGATCAGTTCCTGGGTCTTGCCGCACAGCAGTAAATGGCCCTTGTTGATGATGGCCATGTTGGCGCACAGGTCGGCCACGTCGGACACGATGTGGGTCGACAGGATCACCGTCTTGTCTTCGCCGATGTCGGACAGCAGGTTGTGGAAGCGCACGCGCTCCTGCGGGTCCAGGCCGGCCGTCGGTTCGTCGACGATGATCAGTTTCGGGTCGCCCAGCAGGGCTTGCGCGATGCCGAAGCGCTGGCGCATGCCGCCGGAAAAGCTGCCCAGGCGCTGGTGGCGCACGTCGAACAGATTGGTTTGCTGCAGCAGGCCATCGACGACTTCGCGCCGGCGCGCCCGCTGCGACAGGCCTTTCAAGGTGGCAAAGTGGTCGAGCAGCTCGTAGGCCGTCACTTTCGGGTACAGGCCGAAGTCTTGCGGCAGGTAGCCCAGCATGCGGCGGATCTCGTCCTTGTCGTCGAGCACGTCGTAGTCGCCGAAGAAGATGGAGCCGGAATCGCACTCCTGCAAGGTGGCCAGGGTGCGCATCAGGGTCGACTTGCCGGCGCCATTCGGGCCCAGCAAGCCAAACATCCCCGGCGGTATCGTCAGCGACACGTTATCCAGCGCCACCACGCCATTCGCGTAGGTCTTCGACAATTTGCGAATCTGCAATTCCATACAACTCCTAACTCATGCGTTGCAGCCCGATGGTGCAGGGCTTCTCTATGCTGGCATTGTATTGAATTTAAGACGTACTGGGCAGTTGCATGCGATACACGGCATTTTCGTGTGCCCAGAGTGCAATTGGACGGGGTGGGCGGCGCGCCCGTCTGGGCCGTGCATGGGGGCCTGTTTCGCCCCGCCGGCGCGCCGCGTGACCATCAGTTACGAAACAGCACCGATTCCCGGTTGAACCACCAGCGACACAGCATCAGCAGCGCGCCCGCGATCACCGTGGTCGACGCCAGGATCACGCCAAACATGCGGTAATCCATGGTGCCCTTGACCAATTCCTTCATGGCCAGCGACACGTTCGTCAGCGGCACCATGGCCCACATCCAGTTCAGCTCGACGCCCGGCAGCATGGCCGCCACCGTGGGCAGGATGACGAACAGCATCAGCGGCGTGATCATGCCGGCCGCTTCCTTGTAGCTTTTCGCGTAGATCGAGATCGACAGCAGCAGCGAGGCGAAGATGGCCGCCGTCGGCACCAGCATCAGGGTCACCATGGCCAGGTCGGGCAAGCCGATGCTGCGCACCATGACGGCCATGTGGCCTTCCAGCGAACTGCCGAAGATGGCCAGCAGGGCGCCCATGCTGCCCACCATCAGCACGGCCGAGGTCATGCCGACGGTAAACAGCACGAGGAACTTGGCCAGCACGATGGCGCTGCGCGGCACGGGCGCCAGCAGCAGGGTTTCCAGGGTGCCCCGCTCCTTTTCGCCCGCGCCCAGGTCGATGGCCGGATACATGGCCGCCGTCAGGCACACCATCAGCAGCAAGTAGGGCAGCATGCCGCCGACGATGGCGCCCATCTGCTCGCGCTCGTTGGCCGTCGATTGCTTGTCGAGCACGATGGGGTGCAGGGCAAAGGCCAGCTGGGCCGGACTCAGGTTCAGGGCCGACAGCGCCCCTTCGCGCAGGCTGGCGTTGTAGGTGTCGACGATTTCGCGCACCCGCTGCTGGGTCACATCGACCGTGCTGGCGCTGTTGTAGTGCAAGGTCACCTTGGCTTGTTGATGTTGCTGCAATGCATCCTCAAAATGGGGCGGAATGACGACGGCAAACTTGATGGTGTCGTCGCCGATGGCGCGGCGGATCTCCGTCTCGCTGGCCAGTGGCACTTCGCGCAAGTTGTGCTGCTGCGCAAAACGCGCGCTCAAGCCCGGCGAATGGTCCTTGCCGAACAAGGTGTAGCGCATTTCCGCCGTCTTGGCGTTCTTGAACATATTGCTCGATACATAAGCGAAGCCGCCAAAGATCAGCGGCATGGCAAAGATGGGGATCAGGATGGTGAAAATCAGCGTCTTGCGGTCGCGCGTGAGTTCCAGCAACTCTTTCAGATAAATGGTCCACATGGCTCAGGCTCCCTGGTTGATGACGCTGACAAAGGCGTCGTACAAGTCCGCGCTGCCGCCCAGGTGGCGCAGTTCGTTGACCGTGCCGTTGAAGGCGGTGGTGCCGCGGTTGATGATGCAGACGCGGTCGCACAGCTTTTCCACCTCGTGCAGGTGGTGCGTGGAAAAGATCAGCGGCACGCGCAGCGCCTTGTAGCTGGCGATGAAGTCGAGCAGGATCTTGGCCGACATCACGTCGAGGCCCGTCGTCGGTTCGTCGAGGATCACCACCTGCGGCTCATGCACGACGGTGCGGGCGATCGCGCACTTCTGCTTCATGCCCGTCGACAACTGGTCGGCCCGCTTGCCGCCATATTCCTCCATTTGCAGCAGGGCAAACAGTTCGTCGCAGCGGCGCTTCAGCTTGTCGGCCGGCATGCCGTGCAGGCGGCCGAAGTATTCCACGTTTTCGCGCGCCGTCAGGCGGCCATACAGTCCCGTCGAGCCGGACAGGAAACCGATGCTCTGGCGCGCCACCAAGGGCTGCTGCAGCACGTCGACGCCGTTGACGAGGGCGCTGCCCGCGTCCGCCTGCAGGGCCGTCGACAGCAGGCGCAGGGTTGTGGTCTTGCCGGCGCCGTTCGGCCCCAGCAGGCCCAGCACTTCGCCGGGGGCGCAGCTGAAACTGACGTCGCGCACGGCGTGAAACCAGCCGTCGTGTTCGCGCGGATCGCTGACGTGCACGGCCTTGCCCTTGTGGGGCGGCATGCGGAATCGTTTTGCCAGATGCTTGACTTCAATCATGTGTTTGATCCAATCGTAAGGAAGAATCAGAGTAGCATGTAAAAAATGTAACTTGCAAGATGGAAATATCGTTTGGTCTATTGAAAAAAACAGCATCTTCATGCAAGCTGGCCCGGTGGGCGCCGGCGGACGGCGCGGGAGAGCGCAATGCAAACGATCGATCAGGCAATGCAGGACAAGGTACTGGCCGTGGCGCGCGCCGGCATGACCAGCGCCGAAGCCATCGGTTTCTTCCGCGTCAGCCTGGGCCTGTACTACCTGGCGGGCCTGATGACGGAAGAAACGCTCGATTTCAAGGAGATCGACGCCCGCTATAACCGCTTCATCTACCATTCGCTAGGCGGCGGGCACAGCATTGCCAGCGTGCTGCAATTCATGAGCGGCGAAAAAGTCTTGCGCGTGCTGCAATCGCCGCGTTTTCGCGCCGCGTTTGCCGAACACTGCCCGGACATTCCCGTCGACAGCATTTCCTTCCTGATTTCTCTGAACCTGGGCGTGGCGAAAAGCCTGTCCGGCCTGGACGCCGTCGGCCCCGTGGTGGACTGGATCGAGCAGGAAAAAGCGCGCACAAGTCAATAAAGCCCCGTTCACCCTGCGCGCGGCGTGGGTACGGCTGGCCCCGATCGTCCTATAATTCATGTTTTCCTCTACATGAATAGCCACGATGACCGCGCACCGCTACTTTGATCCCCTGGACCGTTTGATTGTTGGCGCCGACAAGGCCCTGCGCGTCATGGCGGGCGTGGCTTCCGCTTCGCGCCCGTCGCCGGCCGCGCACGCACCCGATGCGGAGCTGAGCGCGGCCGAGCAGCGCCATAGCGCCGGCTTGATGCGCGTCAACCATGTGGGCGAAGTGTGCGCGCAAGCCCTGTACAACTCGCAGGCGCGCTATGCGCACAGCCCCGCCATCCGCGCCCAGTTCGATGAAGCGGGACGCGAAGAGGAAGACCACCTGGCCTGGACGGCGCAGCGCCTGACGGAGCTGGGCTCGCGTCTGAGCCTGCTCAATCCCCTGTGGTATGCGGGTTCGTTTGCGCTGGGCACCATCGCCGCGCGCATGGGCGACGGCCGCAGCCTGGGCTTTGTGGTGGAAACGGAGCGCCAGGTGGAAGCGCACCTGGCCAGCCACCTGGAAGAATTGCCGCCGCAGGACGCGAAATCGCGCGCCATCGTCAAGCAGATGGCCATCGACGAAGTGGAACACGGCGCCGCCGCCCAGCGACTGGGCGCCATCGATACCCCGGCGCCCGTGAAGGCGCTGATGGGCATCATGGGGAAAGTGATGACGAAAACGGCGTATTACATTTAAAACAAAGGCGCTCTGAAGAGCGCCTTTTTTATGCATGCCCGAGCCGTGAAACGCCTGACAAAACCGTAGCGAGCGGAAGGGAGAGGTGGTCGAGAAGCGCAACCGTGCTGGAGCACGGTGAGCATCGCAGGCCGCCTATACCGACGCGCAGTAGGTTTGGTCAGGCGCTTTCTTCGATGATCTCGAAGGAATGGGTAATCTCCGCCGTTTTCGCCAGCATGATCGACGCCGAGCAATATTTGTCATGCGACAAGGCCACGGCCCGTTCCACGGCCGTCGGTTTCAGGGCCTTGCCCCGCACGGTGAAGTGAAAGTGGATCTTGGTAAACACTTTCGGGTCGGTCTCGGCGCGGTCGGCCTTCAGGGTCACTTCGCAGCCGCTCACGGCTTCGCGGCCCCGTTTCAGGATCAGTACCACGTCATAGGCGGTGCAGCCGCCCGTGCCCAGCAAGACCATTTCCATGGGGCGTGGCGCCAGGTTGTGGCCGCCGCCATCGGGCGCGCCATCCATGGTCACCAGGTGGCCGGAACCCGTTTCTGCCCGAAAACTCATGCCCGACGGGCCATTCCAGCTGACTTTGCATTCCATCGTACTCTCCGAAAATTGTAAGCGTTTTGTATTGTAATAGAGGAATGCCTGTCCATGTGCCGCCCGCGGGGCCGCAGCCGGCCTGCATTGCGGCTTGACGCGGCACGGCAAAGCCGCTTATACTTGTCGGCTTTCCGTTCGCTCAGGAAAAGTAAATAAGGCAGAGTCCGCACAGCAACATCGGCGGAACCACCATTTGAGCGTGTAATCTATTAGGAAGTCAACATGAAAACATTTTCCGCTAAAGGACATGAAGTCCAGCGCGATTGGTTCGTGGTTGACGCGACGGACAAAGTCCTCGGACGTGTTGCCAGCGAAGTGGCACTCCGACTGCGCGGCAAACACAAACCAGAATTTACTCCTCACGTCGATACCGGCGACTTCATCGTCGTCATCAACGCAGGCAAACTGCGTGTGACCGGTACCAAAGCTACTGAGAAAATTTACTACCGTCACTCTGGCTATCCAGGCGGCATCTACGAAACCAACTTCCAGAAAATGCAACAGCGTTTTCCAGGTCGCGCGCTTGAGAAAGCGGTCAAAGGCATGCTGCCTAAAGGCCCACTCGGCTACGCAATGATCAAGAAGCTGAAAGTGTACGCGGAAGGTTCCCATCCGCACGCTGCTCAGCAACCTAAAGCACTTGTTCTCTAAGGAACTGACATGATCGGTAATTACAATTATGGAACCGGCCGTCGCAAAAGTGCAGTGGCTCGGGTTTTTATCAAAGTTGGCACAGGCTTGATCGTTGTTAACGGCAAACCAGCAAACGAATACTTTTCGCGCGAAACGGGTCTGATGGTCATCCGTCAACCACTGGAACTGACCGGCAATGTCGAGCGTTTCGACATCAAAGTCAACGTCCATGGCGGCGGTGAGTCGGGCCAGGCTGGTGCAGTTCGTCACGGCATCACCCGCGCTCTGATCGACTACGATGCAGCGTTGAAACCGGAACTGGCGAAAGCCGGCTTCGTGACCCGCGATGCACGTGAAGTCGAGCGTAAAAAAGTTGGTCTGCGCAAAGCACGTCGCGCAAAGCAATTCTCGAAGCGTTAATTCTTACGCTGCAGCACCTTCCGGGTGCTGGACGAAAAGCCGCTGGACTTCGGTCCCGCGGCTTTTTTGCATTTCAGCGGCTTGCGCCGTTGCGCTGTAAAATACGCGGAAAACCCCCATGGGGGCGTTTCCCTTCATCTTTATGCAATCTATATACAAGGAAAGAACATGATCAAAGTTGGCATCGTCGGCGGCACTGGATACACGGGCGTGGAATTGCTGCGCTTGCTTGCTACCCATCCAGATGTCGAATTGACGGCGATTACCTCGCGCAAGGAAGATGGCTTGCCCGTTGCTGACATGTATCCTTCCCTGCGTGGTCATGTGAAACTGGCGTTTTCCTCGCCGGACAAGGCAAATCTGGAACAGTGCGACGTGGTCTTCTTTGCCACTCCGCATGGTGTTGCGATGGCACAAGCCCCAGCCTTGCTGGCCGCCGGCGTAAAAGTCATCGACCTGGCCGCCGACTTCCGCCTGAAAGATCAGGCCAAGTTCGAACAATGGTACAAAATTCCCCACACGGCGCCCGAGCTGATAGCCCAGGCCGTGTACGGCTTGCCGGAACTGAACCGCGAAGATATCAAGCAGGCCAAGCTGATCGCCAACCCCGGCTGCTACCCGACCACCATGCAGCTGGGCTTTTACCCGCTGCTTAAGGCGGGCCTCGTCAATGCGGGCGGCCTGATCGCCGACTGCAAGTCGGGTGTGTCCGGCGCCGGCCGCAAGGCGGAGATCGGCATCCTGTTCTCGGAGGCAAGCGACAGCTTCAAGGCCTACGGCGTGGCCGGTCACCGCCACCTGCCGGAAACGACGGCGCAATTGCAGCGTTTCACGGACGAGAAAGTGGCGCTGACCTTCACGCCGCATCTGGTGCCGATGATCCGCGGCATGCATTCGACCCTGTACGCGCAACTGAACAAGGATGTCAGCAATGAAGAATTGCAATCCTTGTTTGAAGAGCAATACAAGGATGAGCCTTTCGTCGACGTGATGCCATTCGGCTCGCATCCGGAAACGCGCTCCACGCGCGGCTCGAACATGCTGCGCCTGGCCTTGCACCGTCCCGAAGGCGGCAACACCGTCATCGTGCTGGTGGTACAGGACAACCTGGTCAAGGGCGCATCGGGCCAGGCCGTACAGTGCATGAACTTGATGTTTGGCCTGAAAGAAACGGCCGGTTTGCAACACATCGCCCTGCTGCCGTAAATTTAGGCACGGGGGCTTGCGCAGGTCCGGCGCCTTTTTGCCGGACCTGTGATAAATTGGACTGCCACGTACACCGACAGGATGACGTTCATGTTCGAGCGCAATGCGAAAAACCCCATCGACACCTTGATCGGCGCTTCCACGCGGATCGAAGGCGACTTGCTGTTTTGCGGCGGCTTGCGCATTGATGGCCATGTGCGCGGCAACGTCACGGGCGAGCCGGGCGACCCCACCTATGTGGTGCTGGGCGAGGCAGGGCGCATCGATGGCGAAGTGCGCTGCTCGAGCCTGGTTGTCAGCGGCGAGATCAATGGTCCCGTGTATGTGTCCGAAATGCTTGAAATCCAGCCGAAAGCCCGCATTGTAGGAGAGGTCTACTACAAGGTGCTGGAAATGCACAGCGGCGCCCTGGTGCAAGGCAAGCTCAGCCGGCACGACAGCGCCGACCCCGTGCTGCACCTGGCCGTCTCGGAAATGTGAGCAGGAACAACACCAGCCAGCCGCGCCAGCGGCCGCCGCAGCGAGAGTTGTGCCAACAGTCTATAATGAGGCTATGTTTTCTGAGGAGTCTGAAATGAATGCAGTCGCTGAAATGCAAGATGTGATCCCATCGCCTATCATCTTTACCGATAGCGCCGCCGAAAAAGTCGCGCAGCTGATCGAGGAAGAAGGTAATCCCGACCTGAAATTGCGCGTATTCGTGCAGGGTGGCGGCTGTTCCGGCTTCCAGTACGGCTTCACCTTCGATGAAATCGTCAACGAAGATGACACCACCATGGTCAAGAACGGCGTCCAGCTGTTGATCGATTCCATGAGCTACCAGTACCTGGTCGGCGCGGAAATCGACTACAAGGATGACCTGGAAGGCGCGCAGTTCGTAATCAAGAATCCGACAGCCACGTCTACCTGCGGTTGCGGTTCGTCGTTCTCCGTTTAAGCACTAAACTGGGCAAGCAAGAAAATAGCGGATCGATGATCCGCTATTTGTGTTTCTACGCCGGCTCAGCGCGGGTACAGCGCGCCCAGCACCCGTAATCCCTGCGCACCTGTCACCGCCGGCAAGTTGCCCGGCTTGCGCTGCGTAAAGCGCCAGGCCAGCCAGGCGAATGCCAAGGCTTCGACCTGGCTGGGCGCCACGCCCAGCGCTTCGGTAGATTCCACCGCCATGCCCGGCAATTCGGCGGCCAGCGCCGCCATCAGGCTGGCGTTCTGCGCGCCGCCGCCGCACACATATACCGTCTCCGCCTGCGCCCCGTCGCGCACGATGGCTTGCGCCAGGCTGGCGGCCGTCAGTTGGGTCAATGTCGCCTGCACGTCGGCCGGCGTGGCATGGGGATGGCTGGCCAGCTTGCTGTTCAGCCAGTCGGCATGAAAAAGGTCGCGGCCCGTGCTTTTCGGCGCCGGCAAGGCAAAGTAGGCTTCGTTCAGCAGCTCGGCCAGCAGGGCAGGGATGGGCTGGCCCGTGGCGGCCCAGGCGCCGTTGGCGTCGTAGGGCTGGCCCAGGTGCTGCAAGGCCCAGCCATCCATCAGCGCATTGCCGGGCCCCGTATCGTAGCCCGTCACCGTGCCATCCGCGTGCAGCACGCTGATGTTGCCGATGCCGCCGATATTGGCCAGCACGCGCGTATGGCCGGGCAGGTTGAAAATGGCCTGATGAAAGGCGGGTACCAGCGGTGCACCCTGGCCGCCCGCCGCCACGTCGCGGCTGCGCAGGTCGGCGATGACGTCGATGCCCGTCAGCTCGGCCAGCAGGGCCGGGTTGTTCAGCTGGCGCGTAAAGCCCAGTTCCGGGCGGTGGCGGATGGTCTGGCCATGCGCGCCGATGGCGGCGATGGCGTCCGGGCCGATGCCTGCATTGCTGAGGAGCATGGCAACGCAATCGGCGTAATGGCGCACGAGCTGGTTTGCCGCCAGCGCTTCGCGTTCGATTTCATTCTGGCCGGCACTTTGCAAGGCCATCAGGTCGGCGCGCAAACTGGCGGGAAAGGCGATATACGCGTCGCCCAGGCTGCGCGTGCCCTCGTCGGAAAAGTCGACCAGCGCGCCGTCGACGCCATCGAGGCTGGTGCCCGACATTAAACCGATATACAGCATGGTGTTTCCTTGAATGCGTCAGTGATGATGTGCATTGTGCCGCATTTGTGCCGGGCGCAAAAGCGCGCAGGAAAAAACAAAAGCGCGCGGGAAAAAACAAAGGCACCGGCCAACTGCATGGGCGGTGCCTTTGTTTGTTGCCCGAAGGCAGTGTCGATTAACGCGCAGCCAGTGCCGTGTCGTTCGGACGCAGCAGGGTGAAGCGGTGCATCATGTCGGCCGACACCATGCGGAAGCGGCTCAGCTCGGCAGCCGTCAATGGCGCCTGGGCTTGTACGTTCAGCTTGCTTGGGTCTTGTGCCACGCCAGCGACGCGGAATTCATAGTGCAAGTGGGCGCCCGTGGACCAGCCCGTGGTGCCGACGTAGCCGATCACATCGCCCTGGCTCACTTTTTGACCTTTTTTCAGACCGGAAGCGAAGCGGCTCATGTGTGCATAGGCGGTCGTGTAGTTGGCCCAGTGTTTCAGGACAACGACATTGCCGTAGCCATTTTGCATGCCGACGGAATCGACCACGCCGTCGCCCGACGCGCGGATAGGCGTACCGGTGGCTGCAGCAAAATCGATGCCCTTGTGCGCTTTCCAGTTGCCGGAAATCGGGTGCACGCGCATGGAGAAGCCGGACGAGATGCGGGAAAATTCGAGGGGGGATTTCAGGAAGGCTTTTTTGAGGGACTTGCCGTCGAAACTGTAGTAACCGCCGCCTTGCTTGCTGGCTGGGTCTTCGAACCAAACGGACTGGTAAGTCGTGCCGCGGTTGGTGAATTCACCGGCCAGGATACGGCCCGCTCGGACGAATTCGCCATCTTGCCAGAACGTTTCGTAGACCACGTTGAACGAGTCGCCGCGTTTCAGGTCGGAGCGGAAGTCGATATTGGTGGAAAACATTTCCACGATTTGCGCGGAAATCGAGTCTGGCAGGCGGGTGCCGTCCAGGCTGGAGTCGGTGGCGGCGAACAGGGTGGAAGTAATCTTGCGCGCGTGCATTTCAACGCGGCGTTCCAGCTGGGCTGCCACTTCCGTGGCCACGAACTTGTCGCCCTTGCGGGTGATCAGGATGTTCTTGACCGATTTGTCCGTACCGTCGACGAGCGTGGCGCGCATCCAGTTGAGGTCGCCGTTTTCGGTCGTTTGCGCCTGTACGCGCTTGCCCGATTTCAGCAACATCACGCCGCGCGCGATCTTGTCGGTTTTAATGAAATTGGCGGCCGCCGCATCATCCACGCCGAGACGGGTCAGCAAGGTGGCGAGGGTATCGCCGGCGCGGACTTTTTCTTCGTGGGTGAAGTTCTGGTCTACCTGTTCCATCGCGGAAATTTGCGAGGCGAGATCCGGCATTTCCAGGTTCTGGGCGATGGACGTGACCGGCAAGTCGGAAGCGTCGGGCGCCATGGGCGACACAGCGACCGCGCCGAAGGCGGCCACGGCGAGCAGCACTGCGGAGGCACCGATAATGCGTGCCTTGCGTGTCGTCGTCAGCTGTGTGTACAAGCGTGAGCCTGTGATTTTATGTATAGGGTTCATGCAATCAGTTAAAATTTGCCCTTGAACGATTCGTGAACTAGTGCTCTTTGTTATTGTTATTTTGGTTCGTTTTCATACGGCAAGATTGATGGGATCGAGCATTATAGCAAACTCCGCAAACCTACTACCATTTTGAGATCTACAGTCAAATTTTATGGAAATCAACACCACCGCATCGCCTACAAAGGCTAACGCCGCTCAGACCGCGCTTCCGCTGTCGGACAGAGTACAAGAAGCCCTCGCGATTACCAAGCGTGGCGTCGACGAACTCTTGATCGAAAGCGAATTTGCGCAAAAATTAGCACGCTCCGAGAAAACCGGTGTTCCACTGCGCATCAAACTGGGTCTGGACCCGACTGCACCCGACTTGCATCTGGGCCATACTGTCGTACTGAACAAGATGCGCCAGCTGCAAAACCTGGGCCATCAAGTCATTTTCCTCATCGGCGACTTCACGTCCATGATCGGCGACCCTTCGGGCCGCAACGTCACGCGTCCGCCCCTGACCAAGGAACAGATCGAGATTAACGCGATGACGTATTTCGCGCAAGCATCTTTAGTGTTGGATGCCAGCAAGACCGAAATCCGCTATAACTCCGAGTGGTGCGATCCGCTGGGCGCGCGCGGCATCATCCAGCTCGCTTCCCACTACACGGTGGCGCGCATGATCGAGCGCGACGACTTCACCAAGCGCTTCCAGGGCGGCATTCCTATTTCCGTACATGAATTCCTGTACCCGCTGATGCAAGGCTACGACTCGGTGGCCCTGAAATCGGACCTGGAACTGGGCGGCACGGACCAGAAGTTCAACCTGCTGGTGGGCCGCGAACTGCAAAAGCAGTACGGACAGGAGCAGCAGTGTATTTTGACCATGCCTCTGCTGGAAGGTTTGGACGGCGTGGAAAAAATGTCCAAGTCGAAGAATAACTACATCGGCATCACCGAGCCGGGCAACACCATGTTCGCCAAGCTGATGAGCATTTCCGACGTCATGATGTGGCGCTACTACGAGCTGCTGTCGTGGCGCTCGATCGCCGAACTGGCGCAGCTGAAGCGCGAAGTCGAGGAAGGCCGCAATCCGCGCGATGCCAAGGTTGCGCTGGCGCAAGAAATCGTCGCCCGTTTCCACTCGCAGCAGGCGGCGGAAGAGGCGCTGGCCGACTTCGTCAACCGCTCGAAGGGCGGCATCCCCGACGATATCCCGGAAGTGGCCTTGGCCGGCGCGCCGCTGGGTATCCCGCAATTGCTCAAGCAGGCGGGCCTGTGCCCATCGACGTCGGAAGCCATGCGCAAGATCGACCAGGGCGGCGTGCGCATCGACGGCACCGTCATCAGCGACAAGGCTCTGCAAGTGGCGGCCGGCCAGTTCGTGTTGCAAGTTGGCAAGCGCAGTTTCGCGCGCGTCACCTTGACGGCATGATCGCGCTGCTGCAGCGCGTCACGCAGGCGAAAGTCGATGTGGCGGGCGCCACCATCGGCGCCATCGACGCGGGACTGATGGTGCTCGTGTGCGCCGAGCGGGGCGATACGGAGAAGGAAGCGGACGCCCTGCTGGCCAAGCTGCTCGGCTATCGCGTGTTTGCCGACGAGGCGGGCAAGATGAACCGCAGCGTGACGGACGTGGCCGGCGGCTTGCTGCTGGTGCCTCAGTTTACCCTGGCGGCCGACACCAAGTCCGGCACGCGCCCCTCGTTTACGCCGGCGGCCGCGCCGCAGGATGGCTTGCGCCTGTTCACGCATTTCGTGGAGCAGGCGCGCAGCCGTCACGCGTGCGTGCAGACAGGGCAGTTCGGCGCCGACATGCAAGTGTCGCTGACGAATAACGGGCCGGTCACCTTCTGGCTGCAAGTGAATGCCAAATAAGCGCCAAGTGAGCGCAAAGCAAAAATTATAAAGAGGAGCAAGCGATGAGATTGTGGAGCGAGACGTTTCGTGATGGCGGCCTGATGCCGGCCGACCATGCCTTTGCCGAGATCGATCCGGCCAGCCGCGTGCGCCTCGCCGGCAACCGCAATCCCCATCTGGCCTGGGACGAGGTGCCGAACGGCACCGAGTCGCTGGCCCTGTTCTGCATCGACCCCGATGCGCCGCAAGACGCCAGCCTGGCCAATGTTGAAGACCAGGCCCTGCCGCTGACGGCGCCGCGCGGCGATTTTTATCACTGGAGCTTGCTCGATTTGCCGACTGCCATGCGCTCGATTGCCGCAGGGCAGTTTTCCAGCGGCATCACGGCGCGCGGCAAGCAAGCCCCCACCGTGTCCTGGCCGGACAGCAGCGGCACCTATGCGTTGCGCCAAGGCATCAATGATTACACGGCCTGGTTTGCCGGCGATGCGGGCATGGGCGGCGATTACTATGGTTACGACGGTCCGTGTCCGCCATGGAATGACGAGCGCATCCATCATTATATTTTCCGCCTGTATGCGCTCGACGTGCCGCACCTGGCATTGCCCGAGCGGTTTACGGGGCAGCAAGCCCACGCCGCCCTCTACGGCCACATCCTCGACGAAGCCCAGCTCGTCGTCGCCTACTCGCTCAACCCCGAGCTGGCACTTACCCTGAAGAAATAACGCATGAGCACCACGATTTTACTGATACGCCATGGCGAGACGGCCTGGAATGCGGACCGCCGCCTGCAGGGCCATATCGACATCGCCCTGAACGAGGCGGGCCTGGCGCAAGCGGGGGCGCTGGGGCAGGCGCTGGCGGACGAACCGCTGGCGGCCATCATCGCCAGCGATCTGCAGCGCGCGCAGCAGACGGCGCAAGCCGTGGCCGACGTGAAAGGCTTGCCCGTGCAAACGGACCCCTTGCTGCGCGAGCGCTGCTATGGCGCCTTCGAAGGCTTGCTGTACGCGGACATCGCCGCACGCTATCCGCACGAATATGCGCAATGGCAATCGCGCCAGATCGACGCCGTGATGCCGTCGGGCGAGCGCCAGGCCGAAAGTTTCCGTCAGTTCTATGCGCGGGCAAATGGCGCCATTGCCCGGTGGGCGGGGCAATATGATGGCCAGACGATCGCCATCGTGGCGCACGGCGGCGTGCTCGAGTGCGCCTACCGCGAGGCCGTCGGCATGACGCTCGACAGTCCACGTGACTTCCAGGTGAAAAATGCCAGCGTCAACCGCTTTTCGTATGCGGATGGCAAGCTGCATTTAGTGCACTGGGGAAATATCGAACACCTGAGCGCACCCGCGATGGACGAGCTGGGCTAAGAGCCGGGCGAGTCGCCGGACGGGCTCGCCGATCCCCTGTTTTGCTGTGCTGCACAAGCGGGACGGGTTTCCAGGCGCACTGAAGTACAAAAAATAGTGCTTATTAAATAGGCAGGGAATCGGTTAAAATAGCAGGTTCCTCCGTCCATTCCAGGTTCCTCAGTGCAAATCGGCCCTCACATTCTGCGCAACAACGTTTTCGTCGCTCCCATGGCGGGCGTGACGGATCGGCCTTTCCGCCAGTTGTGCAAGCAGCTCGGTGCCGGCTATGCCGTGTCGGAGATGGCGGCGTCGAATCCGCGCCTGTGGGCCACGGAAAAAAGCTCGCGCCGCACGGACCACGAAGGCGAAATGGAGCCCAAGGCCGTGCAGATCGCCGGTGCCGATCCGCAAGACCTGGCCGATTGCGCCAAGTTCAACGTGGACCGGGGCGCGCAGATCATCGACATCAACATGGGTTGCCCCGTGAAGAAGGTGTGCAACAGCTGGTGCGGTTCGGCCCTGTTGCAAGATGAAAGCCTGGTCGAGAAGATCTTGCACGCCGTCGTCAATGCCGTCGACGTGCCCGTCACCCTGAAGTTCCGCACGGGCTGGAACCGTTCCAACAAGAATGCCCTGACCATTGCCCGCATCGCCGAACAAGCGGGCATCCAGATGCTGACCTTGCACGGCCGTACGCGTGCCGACGGCTACAAGGGCGATGCTGAATATGAAACCATTGCCGCTGTGAAAGCATCGGTGGGTATCCCCGTGGTAGCCAATGGCGACATTACCAGCCCGGAAAAAGCCCGCTTTGTGCTGGATCAAACGGGCGCCGATGCCGTCATGATCGGCCGCGCGGCGCAGGGCCGGCCATGGATTTGCCGCGAGATCGATCATTTCCTGCGCACGGGCACCTTGCTGCCGGCGCCGTACGTGGATGAAGTGCGTACCCTGATGGATGAGCATTTGCGCGCCCATTACGCGTTTTATGGCGAATTCCTCGGCGTGCGCACGGCGCGCAAGCACATCGGCTGGTACGTGAAAGACCTGGAAGGCGGCGAAGCGTTCCGCCAGCAAATGAATTTGCTGGAGTCGACGGACGCGCAATTGCTGGCCGTCGATCAATTTTTTGAGTCGCAATGGAAATTTGGCGAACGGTTACAATACCGCCTCGCCGAATCCAGTGAAAGTGGCCTAATCGATGTGATCAAACCGATGGCCACGGCAGCATGAGCAGATAGCAAGAAAGTTACGTATAAGTTACGCAGTAAGTGAAAAGCAATACAAGGGCGAGCGCCTATACAGAGCGTCATGCAATATTAATTACAACACCGAGACAAGACGGCAGCAGGCGGCCCGCATGAGCGACGCGGCAGCGGATTGTCAGGTGTTCAGCCGGTTGAAGCATACAAATGAGCAAAGAAAGCATTCAGGAAGTCGTACAGAAAAGTCTAGAAGATTACTTCAATGACCTGGGCGAACAGCAAGCATCGAATATCTACGACATGGTCGTGCTGACCGTGGAAAAGCCCATCCTGGAAGTCGTGATGACACGCGCCGATGGCAACCAGTCGCACGCCGCGCAGATGCTGGGCATCAACCGCAATACCCTGCGCAAGAAATTGCAGGAGCACGGTTTGCTGTAATGCCGGCATGCAAGTGACGCCAAGATTTGAATCCGCCGCAGCCCCGCACGGGCTTGCGCCATTCGCCAAGAACACTTAACCACCTAGCCACAGCCATGATCAAACAAGCTCTCCTCTCCGTTTCCGACAAGACCGGCGTTCTCGAATTCGCCCGCGCCCTGTCCGCCCTCGGCGTCAACCTCCTGTCCACGGGCGGCACTGCCAAATTGCTGGCAGATAACGGTGTTCCCGTCACGGAAGTTGCCGATTACACGGGTTTCCCGGAGATGCTCGATGGCCGTGTGAAGACCCTGCACCCGAAAGTGCACGGCGGTATCCTGGCGCGCCGCGATTTCCCTGAACATATGTCGAAACTGGTCGAGCACGACATGCCGACCATCGACATGGTGGTGGTCAACCTGTACCCGTTCCAGGGCACGGTGGCCAAGGCGGATTGCACCCTGGAAGACGCGATTGAAAACATCGATATCGGCGGCCCGACCATGCTGCGTTCGGCAGCCAAGAACCACAAGGACGTGGTCGTCATCTGCGACCCGACCGACTATGACGCCGTGCTGGCGGAAATGCGCTCGGCCGACGGCAAGGCCGGCGACGTGAGCTACGACACCAAATTCATGCTGGCGAAAAAAGTCTTTGCGCACACGGCGCAATACGATGGCGCCATCACCAACTACCTGACCAGCCTGGGCCCGACGAAGGTGCACGCCGAGCGCGGCGCCTATCCGCACATCCTGAACGTTGCATTTGAGAAAGTGCAAGACATGCGTTACGGTGAAAACCCGCACCAGAGCGCCGCCTTCTACCGCGACCTGGTCACCACCGATGGCGCGCTGGCCAACTACCGCCAGCTGCAAGGCAAGGAATTGTCGTACAACAACATCGCCGACGCCGATGCGGCCTGGGAATGCGTGAAGAGCCTGGGCGGCTTCGAGCAAAGCGCTGCCTGCGTGATCGTCAAGCACGCGAACCCGTGCGGCGTTGCCCTGGGCAAGAATGCGGCCGAAGCGTACGCGCGCGCGCTGCAGACGGACCCGACCTCGGCATTCGGCGGCATCATCGCCTTCAATACGGAACTCGATGGCGCCACCGCTGGTGAAATCGCCAAGCTGTTCGTGGAAGTGCTGATCGCGCCGTCGTTCTCCGCCGAAGCAAAACAAATTCTGTCGAGCAAGCAAAACGTGCGCATGCTGGAAATCCCGCTGGGTGCAGGCGTCAACGCCATGGACTTCAAGCGCGTCGGTGGCGGCTTGCTGGTGCAATCGCCGGACGCGAAAAACGTGGGCATCGGCGACTTGCGCGTGGTCAGCAAACTGCAGCCAACGCCGCAGCAATTGTCGGACCTGATGTTCGCCTGGAAAGTGGCGAAATTCGTCAAGTCGAACGCCATCGTCTTCTGCGGCAATAACATGACCCTGGGCGTGGGCGCAGGCCAGATGAGCCGCATCGATTCGGCCCGCATCGCTTCGATCAAGGCACAGAACGCAGGCCTGAGCCTGACAGGTTCCGTGGTGGCGTCGGACGCCTTCTTCCCGTTCCGCGACGGCCTCGACGTCGTCGTCGACGCGGGCGCCACCTGCGTCATCCACCCGGGCGGCTCCATGCGCGACCAGGAAGTGATCGATGCGGCGGACGAGCGCGGCGTCGTGATGCTCTACACGGGTACGCGTCACTTCCGTCATTAAGAAGGCGGTCTAAACCTACTGCGCGGCGTGGGGCGCGGCCTGCGATGCTCACTGTGCTACAGCACAGTTGCGCTTCTCGGCCACGCCGCATCGCCGCTCGCTACGGTTTATCCCACCTTCTTTGAAGGTGGCCAAACGGCAGGCACCGGTTATTCACCGGTGCCTGCCGTATTCATTATAGAATCTGGCGATGATTATTCTTGGCATCGATCCTGGCCTGCGCACGACCGGCTTTGGGGTCATTGAAAAACACGGCAACAAGCTGCGCTATATCGCGTCGGGTACCGTCAAGACGGGTTCCGAAGGGGAATTGCCGCCGCGCCTGAAGATCATCCTGCAGGGCGTGAGCGAAATCGTGGGCACTTACCGGCCCGACTGCGCAGCCATCGAAAAAGTGTTTGTCAACGTCAACCCTCAATCGACCCTGCTGCTGGGCCAGGCGCGCGGCGCGGCCATTTGCGCGCTGGTCAATTCCGACCTGTCGGTGGCCGAATATACGGCGCTGCAGGTGAAACAGGCCGTCACGGGCCATGGCAAGGCGGCCAAGGAACAGGTGCAGGAAATGGTGTCGCGCCTGCTGTCCTTGCCCGGCTTGCCCGGCACGGATGCGGCCGATGCCCTGGGCGTGGCCATTTGCCACGCCAACAGCGTCGATGCGCTGGCCATGCTCGGCGCGCTGGCGCCCCAGCTGCAGGGCTTGCGTATGAAGCGCGGCCGCCTGGTCGGATAGTTGCGACTGCCATGCCACGTCCATGGCGTCGTTGCACTGCCTTGCCGTACTATTCGTACTGTCTTCGGCAGTGCGCCTTGCCCTGAACATGGCCTGACAGCCGCAACACGCCAGAAGCTTTTGTTTACAATTTAATTTCATTAGGAACACGCGATGATAGGCCGTCTCTCCGGTATTTTGCTTGAAAAGAATCCGCCACAATTGCTGGTCGATTGCCAGGGCGTCGGCTATGAAGTCGATGTGCCGATGAGCACCTTTTACAACCTGCCCCACGTGGGCGAAAAAGTCGTGCTGTTCACGCACCAGGCCATCCGCGAAGATGCGCATCTGCTGTTCGGTTTCGGCAATGCGGCCGAGCGGGCCGTGTTCCGCCAGTTGATCAAGATCACGGGCGTGGGCGCGCGCATGGCGCTGTCGATTCTCTCGGGCATGACGATTGCCGACCTGGCGCAAGCGATCACCCTGCAGGATTCGGGCCGCCTGGTGAAAGTACCGGGCATCGGCAAGAAGACGGCCGAACGCCTGCTGCTGGAATTGAAGGGCAAGCTGGGCGCCGATATCGGTGCCGGCGGCGCGCACGCGGCGCCCGATGCGCAATCGGATATCCTCAACGCGCTGGTCGCGCTCGGCTATTCGGACAAGGAAGCGCTGGCGGCCGTAAAAAACGTGCCGGCCGGCAGCGGCGTGTCCGATGGCATCAAACTGGCGCTGAAAGCGCTGTCGAAAGGCTGATAAGGCATGAGCATCCAGACCGACAGCTTCACGGAACAGCGCATCATCGACGCGGCGCCCATCTCGCACAACGAAGAGGCGATCGAACGGGCCCTGCGCCCCAAGCAGCTCGACGAGTATGTGGGCCAGGAAAAGATCCGCGACCAGCTCGAGATCTTCATCACGGCTGCGCGCCAGCGCAAGGAAGCGCTCGACCACACCTTGCTGTTCGGTCCGCCTGGCTTGGGCAAGACGACCCTGGCGCACATCATCGCGCGCGAAATGGGCGTCAATTTGCGCCAGACGTCCGGCCCCGTGCTCGAGCGTCCGGGCGACCTGGCGGCGATCCTGACGAACCTGGAAGCGAACGATGTCCTGTTCATCGATGAAATCCACCGCCTGTCGCCCGTCGTCGAAGAGATTCTGTATCCGGCGCTTGAGGATTACCAAATAGATATCATGATCGGCGAAGGCCCGGCCGCCCGTTCCGTAAAACTCGATCTGCAGCCGTTTACATTGGTGGGCGCCACCACGCGCGCCGGCATGCTGACCAACCCGCTGCGCGACCGCTTCGGCATCGTGGCGCGCCTCGAGTTCTACAACACGGGCGAGCTGACGAAGATCGTCACGCGCAGCGCCGCCTTGCTGAAGGCGCCGATCGACCCGGAAGGCGCGCACGAGATCGCCCAGCGCGCGCGCGGCACGCCCCGCATCGCCAACCGCCTGCTGCGCCGCGTGCGCGATTTCGCGGAAGTCAAAAGCAATGGCGAGATCACCAAGGTGGTGGCGGACCGCGCGCTGGCCATGCTCGACGTCGATTCCGTGGGCTTCGACGTGATGGACCGCAAGCTGCTTGAAGCCGTACTGTTCAAGTTCGGCGGCGGCCCCGTCGGTATCGGCAACCTGGCGGCGGCCATCGGCGAAGCGGCCGATACCATCGAAGACGTGCTGGAACCGTATCTGATCCAGCAAGGCTTTTTACAGCGCACGCCGCGCGGCAGGGTCGCCACGCCAGCCGCATATCTGCACTTCGGCGTCAGCGCCCCGCGCATGGGCCCCAGCGGCGAAGCGTGGGAATTGTGATGGCGGAAGGAAGCCAGCAGACCGTGCCGGGAATGCAGATCTGGATCGACGCCGATGCCTGTCCCGTCGTCATCAAGGAAATCCTGTACCGGGTGGCCGACCGCCTGGAACTGCCGCTCACCCTGGTGGCCAACCAGGGCTTGCGCGTGCCGCCCTCGCGTTTCATCCGCACCGTGCAAGTGCCGTCCGGCGCCGACGTGGCGGACCAGGAAATCGTGCGCCTGCTCAATCCGGGCGACCTGGTCATCACGGGCGACATCCCGCTGGCTTCCGACGTGTTGAAGAAGGGCGGCTTTGCCCTGAACCCGCGCGGCGAGTTCTATACGCAGGACAATATCGCCCAGCAACTGACGATGCGCGCCTTCATGGAAGAATTGCGCAGCGGCGGCGTGGACACGGGCGGCCCGGCCGCCTTCAGCCAGTCGGACCGGCAACAGTTTGCCAACAGCCTGGACCGGCATTTGAGCAAGCATCACCGCAAGCCGGCGTAAAGCGGCAGGCGAAAAAAAACCGGCGCAAGCCGGTTTTTTTACAGGTGCGTACAAGTTAGCGTGAAACTTTTCTCGTGCCCACCACTTCCACCGTCACGCGGCGGTTCTTGGCGCGGCCGGCGGCGCTCGCGTTGTCGGCCACGGGCTGCGTCTCTCCCTTGCCTTCCGTGTAGACGCGGTTCGTTTCCACGCCTTGCGCCACCAGGTAAGCCTTGACGGCTTCGGCGCGGCGCTGCGACAGTTTCTGGTTGTAGGCGGCGGAGCCGACGGCATCCGTATGGCCGACCGTGACGATCACTTCCAGATCCATGCCGTTCAACTGGGCCAGCAGCTGGTCCAGCGCCGCCTTGCCTTGTGGCTTCAGCGTCGATTGATCGAAATCAAACAATGCTTCCGAGGCAAACGACACTTTTTCCGCGACGGGCACTGGCGCCGGTGCGGCGACGGTGACGGGGGCCGGCATGGCGACGACGGGAGCGGCTTCGGGCGCCGGCTGGTAGGCGGGCGTGGCGCTGGCGGGACGGCCCAGTTTATACACGAGGCTGACGGAATACAGGTCCGCATCGCCGCGGTTGCCCACGGCGTCGTTCAGGCGGTAGCGTTCCACTTCGCCGCGCAGGGCCAGCGCTTCGCTGAACTTGTATTCGAGACCCAGGCCCAGCTTGGCATTGAGCTTGCGCTCGCTGGCATGCGTGTTGGCCGAACCCAGCAGGCGGTTGCCGCTGAATTCCGTATTCGTCTTGGTGTAGTGCATGCCGACCCGGCCCAGCAACGATACGCGCTGCGACAGCGGCAGCTGGCCCAGCAAGTCCAGGTTCACGCCGCGAAAGGCCGCTTGTCCGTTCAGCACGCCATTGCCGCTGGTGGTCGAGCGGAAGTCGAACTTGCCCAGGTCAAAGTAGCCTGCTTCCACGGCGAAATACTGGTTCAGTTGCCGGCCGACAAACAATTTATAGCCCGTGTCGCGCTGGTCCTTGTTGAACGCGGTGACGGTTTCGCCATGCGCGGCCAGGCTGGCGCGCAGGCGCGGTTCGTCGATGGTGGCGCGCGACTGGCCTACGCCCGCGCCGAGGTACCAGGCGCTGTTGGCCCAGTCCGGGTTGATGAAGCTGTTGTCCTGCGCCTGCGCCGCCTGGCTTGCCAGCAAGGCGCCGGCCATCACGCTCAGGGCGCCCAGTGTGTGTGCGATAGTCATGGTCATGTCCTGTTATTTGGTGATCTGGTTGTTGCGCAGGGTGACGGCAGCGGCCGTCAGCACGCGGCCGTTGAGCAGGGTCGTGTTGTCGCCCACCGTGATGGCGGCCGACTGGCCCAGGATATTGCCCTTGAAGACGCTGTTGGCGGCCAGGGTGGTGGGGCCGACGGGCAGCCAGCTGACGTTGTCGGCCGTGGCGCCATTGTTCAGGGCCACCACCGAATTGACGGTCGAATCGAGCGTCAATGCTGTGCGGAAGATGTACACGCCGGGACCGTTCAAGGTCAGGGTGCCCGTGATGCTGATGGCGCCTGCGTAGCAATACACGCCCGGACCGAAGGTCTGGCCGCCCAGGTCGATGCCGCCGGCAAAGCTGACGTCGCAGGTCCGGCTATTGCCATCCGTGATCGCCGCTTGCAAATCCGTCATGGCGCCGGCCAGGATGGCGCCCGACTTGTAGTTGGTAAAGCCTGCCGCCTGGGTCGGATCGACCGTTTGCGATGGCGCGCCCACGTCGCCCGTGATCAGAGTGGTGCCGCCCGAATTGTTCGTGATGGACGTACCGGCCAGCACGCCGAATGGCGCGGCGCGGCCCAGGACGATCGGGTTTAGGACGGGCGGGACGAGCACTGCCGTGACGGTCAGCAGCGCGCTGCCCGACTGGCCGCCAGCCGTGGCGGTGATGTTGCTGGTGCCGGCGGCGATCCCCGTGGCGACGCCCGTGTTCAGCACGGTGGCATTGGCAACCGTAGCCGACGTCCAGGCGGCGCTGTTGGTGACGATGGCGTTCGAGCTGTCCGAGTACGTTGCCGTGGCAATGAATTGCTGCTGGGCACCGACAGCGACGCTGGCCGTGGCGGGCGTGACGGCGATGCTGACCAGGGTGAGGGCAGGCACGGTGACGGTGGTGCTGGCCGTCTTGCCATTGAAGCTGGCATTCATGACGCTGCTGCCAAAGGCAACGCCAGTGACCAGGCCGCCGCTGGCGACGGTGGCGAAAGCGGGCGTGGCGGCAACAAAGCTGCTGCCGGTCGTGACGTCGACGGTGCTGCCATCCGAATACGTGGCCAGGACGGCCAGCTGGCGCGTGGCGGCGACGGCAATGACGGGGTTTTGCGGCGTGACGGCGATGGACAGCAAGGTTGCCGGCGTGACGGTCAATACCGTGCTGGCCGTGAGCGTGCCCGTGGTGGCCGTGATCTGCGTGTTGCCGGCAACCTTGCCCAAGGCCAGGCCGGTGGCGGCGATGCTGGCCGTTGCGGGGCTGGCGGAGGCAAAGGCCGACACGGCCGTGACGTCGCGCGTGGCGCCGTCGCTGAAGCTGCCGCTCACCGTGAATTGCTGCGTTGCGCCGATGGCGATGGAGGGCGTGAGCGGCGTGATGGCAATCGCCGTCAGCGTGGCGGGCGAGACGGTCAACTGGGCCGCCGCGCTCTTGCCGCCGAACGCGGCAGCGATGGTCGAGGTGCCGGCAGCAATGCCGGTGCTCAGGCCGGTGGCGGCATTGACGGTCGCGCTGGCCGGCGTGGCCGACGTCCAGGCCGCCTTGGCGCTGACGTCTTGCGCGGAGCCGTCGCTATACGTGGCGATGGCCGTGAATTGCTGGCCGGCGCCGATGGCGACCGTTGCCGTGGCGGGCGTGACGGCCAGGCTGGACAAGGTGGCAGCCGGCACGCCGAGGATGGGATCGCGTCCCTGGTCGCCGCCGCCGCAACCGGCCAGGGCAGCCATGGCCAGCAAACCTGCCGAGACGAGCAGCGGGTTCAGATATCGCTTGAAGAGATTCATATGGTTCCTTTGTGCATGGCAATCATTGCCGGGCATCCGCGGATGAGGTCATCCGGCAGAGCCATGCCGCCCTTCGCTACAAGGCGATGGCGTCACAGGCATGCACTATTTCATTTAGGAAACTTCAAGTATGTTCGGTGGCGCGCATAGCTTGCCTTGGCGTGGAAATAGGCGGAAAGGAGAGGCGTTCGGCCTGGATAACAACAGGTTTGCCGCTGGGGAGACGTAAAAAAGCCGGCGCAGGGCCGGCTTCGGTGGGCAGGGCGTGTGCTGCCTATTCTTCGCGCACCCACGTCTGCGAACGGCCGAACATCGGCACGCCCACATAGCCGCGCACTTGCAGCTTGGTGCCGCCTTCGATCAGTTCGGCCTTGCTCTTGTAGACCTTGCCGCTGGCCGGGTCCGTGATTTCGCCGCCCGTCCATTCCTTGCCGTCATATTTCAGGCCGGACAGGATCACCAAGCCGATGATGGGCTGGTCCTTGTTGGCGCCCGTGCACTTGTCGCACTTGGGATTCTGGTCTTCAGTCGGGCCGCGGAACAGCTTTTCGATCTTGCCTTGCAAGACGCCGTTGTTTTCCGTGATGACGACGAGGGATTTCGGCTTGCCGCTGGCGTCGTCGATGGTTTTCCACGTGCCGACAGGGGTGTAGTTGCCGTCGCGCGCGGCGGCGCTGCCGGCGATGGCCAGGGTGGCCACCAATACGCTTGCTTTGAATATTGTATGCATCGCTAGTCTCCAATGGTTTTTTTTGATCGGGGCACGAACAGTGTATATACCAAGGCAAGACCAGCAGTGCTGCGCGGCGTCACGGATGACGCCGCGCAATTCTTCCAAACTTGCCTTATGCGCTGGCTAGTTTAGCAAACTGTTCGCGCAGTTTTTCAATTGTCGCCGAAAAACTGAGCAAACGCTCGTTTTCTTGCGCAACGATGGCGGCCGGGGCGCGCGCGACGAAGCTTTCATTGCCCAACTTGCTGTTGACCTTGGCAATTTCCGCTTCGATGCGGGCGATTTCCTTGCCCAGGCGCTCGCGTTCGGCAGCCACGTCGATTTCCACTTTCAGCATCAGCTTGGTGGTGCCGACGATGGCGACGGCCGCTGGCGAGTCCGGCAACGCATCGACGATCTGCACGTCGGCCAGCTTGCCCAGCGACTGGATGTACGGTGCGTACGAGGCCAGCGCTTCTTTCTCGCTAGCATTGCCTGCCTCGACGATCAGCGGCACGCGCACGGATGGCGAGATCTGCATTTCGCCGCGCAGGTTGCGCGTGGCGTCCGTCAAGGCTTTCAGCTGCTGCATCCACGCTTCGGCCGACTCGTCGATCTTGTCGGTGTTGGCGATCGGATACGGCTGCATCATGATCGAATCACCCTCGGCCTTGAGTGTCTTGCCGGCCAATGGCGCCACCGTCTGCCACAGCGCTTCCGTGACGAACGGGATGATCGGATGGGCCAGGCGCAGCACCACTTCCAGCACGCGCAGCAGGGTGTGGCGGGTGGCGCGCTGCTGGCCTTCCGTGCCCTGTAGCACTTGCACCTTGGCTACTTCCAGGTACCAGTCGCAATACTCGTCCCACACGAATTTGTAGATGGTGGCGGCGATATTGTCGAAACGGAAGTCTTCAAAGCCCTTGGCCACGTCCAGTTCCGCTTTTTGCAACAAGGAAATGATCCACTTGTCCGCCTGCGACAGGTCGGCGTCGTTTGGCGTGCAATCCTTGCCTTCCGTATTCATCATGACGAAACGGGTGGCGTTCCACATCTTGTTGCAGAAGTTGCGGTAGCCTTCGCAGCGGCCCAGGTCGAAATTGATGTTGCGGCCCAGCGACGCATAGCTGGCCATGGTGAAGCGCACGGCGTCCGTGCCGTAGGCGGAAATGCCTTCCGGGAATTCCTTGCGCGTCGCCTTGGTGATCTTTTCCGCGTCGCGCGGGTTCATCAGGCCCGTCGTGCGCTTGACGATCAAGCCTTCCAGGTCGATGCCGTCGATCAGGTCGATCGGGTCCAGCGTGTTGCCCTTGGACTTGGACATCTTCTGTCCCGTCGAATCGCGCACGAGGCCGTGCACGTAGACGGTTTCAAACGGCACCTTGCCCGTGAAGTGCGCCGTCATCATGACCATGCGCGCGACCCAGAAGAAGATGATGTCGAAACCGGTGACCAGCACGGACGAGGGCAGGAAGGCCTTCATGTCCGGCGTTTCTTCAGGCCAACCCATGGTCGAGAACGGCACCAGCGCCGACGAGAACCACGTGTCGAGCACGTCGTCGTCGCGCTTCAGCGGACCCGTGCTGCCGGCAGCCAGGGCTTTCGCTTCCGCTTCGGCTTGCGTTTTGGCAACAAAGATATTGCCCTTGTCGTCGTACCAGGCGGGGATTTGATGGCCCCACCACAGTTGGCGCGAGATGCACCAGTCCTGGATGTTGTTGAGCCACTGGTTGTAGGTGGTGCTCCAGTTTTCCGGCACGAACTTGATTTCGCCGCTGGCGACCTTGTCCAGCGCCGTTTCGGCGATCGACTTGCCTGGGAAGAAAGTGCCTTCCGGGGCCGGCTTGCTCATGGCGACAAACCATTGGTCCGTCAGCATCGGCTCGATGACGACGCCCGTGCGGTCGCCGCGCGGCACCATCAGTTTGTGGGGCTTGACTTGCTCGAGCAAGCCTTGCGCGTCCAGGTCGGCGACGATCTGCTTGCGCGCGGCGAAGCGGTCCATGCCGCGGTAGGCCTCGGGCGCATCGTCCGTGATCTTCGCGTCCAGGGTCAGGATGACGATCTGCGCCAGTTTGTGGCGCTGGCCCACGGCGTAATCGTTCATGTCGTGCGCTGGGGTGATCTTGACGCAGCCCGTGCCGAATTCCTTGTCGACGTATTCGTCGGCGATGATGGGGATTTCGCGGTCCGTCAGCGGCAGTTTCAGCATCTTGCCCACCAGCGGCAGGTAGCGCTCGTCCGTCGGATCGACGGCCACGGCCACGTCGCCCAGCATGGTTTCAGGACGGGTGGTAGCCACCGTCAGGAAACCGCTGCCGTCGGCCAGCGGGTACTTGATGTACCACATGGAACCGTCTTCTTCCTCGGACACCACTTCCAGGTCGGAGACAGCCGTGCCCAGCACGGGGTCCCAGTTGACGAGGCGCTTGCCGCGGTAGATCAGGCCCTGTTCGAACAGGCGCACGAAGACGTCGGTGACGACTTTCGAGCGCGGCTCGTCCATCGTGAAGTATTCGCGCTGCCAGTCGGCCGAGGCGCCCAGGCGGCGCATCTGGCCGGTGATGATGGAACCGGATTTTTCTTTCCATTCCCACACTTTTTCCACGAATTTCTCGCGGCCCAGGTCATGGCGCGAAATCTTTTGCGCGTCCAGCTGGCGTTGCACGACGATTTGCGTGGCGATGCCCGCGTGATCGGTGCCGGGAATCCAGGCCGTGTTGTGGCCCAGCATGCGATGGTAGCGGGTCAGGCCATCCATGATGGTCTGGTTGAACGCATGGCCCATGTGCAGGGTGCCGGTGACGTTCGGCGGCGGCAACTGGATGCTGAAGGAAGGTTTTCCCGCATCGAGGGTGGCGGTAAAGTAACCGCGCTGTTCCCACTCGGTGCGCCAGAATTGTTCAATGTCGGCGGGCTCGAAAGACTTGGCTAATTCCATGATTTGGCGTGTGATTGGCAAAAGGAACCATTATAGATGACGCGGCATCGCCTGCACCGTGGCAACAGCCATTTTTCAGTGTTTTGGCGGCTTGCAGGGCCATCGCCGGGCAAGGGAACGGGGGTAAAACAGCTGACGATGTTATAATGCCGGCCTCGGCGCCTCCTGCCTCATCTTCGCGGACGGCGCCAGCGGACGCAGTTTTATCCAACTCCCGTCTGCGTCACAAGGCCAGCGCATCTGCGATGCCAGCCATTCAGTGCGTCCCCTGCGGGCCGGGCGCCTGAGCCACGCGCACCGCCAGCGGTGCACCATTCACGGCGGACTCGCGCGCGCCATCGTTCACCGGCCGCGCCGCCACAGCTTAGCCAGGAATGTTGTTATCTGGCCAGTCGTCTTTCGATACGGCATTGATCCACGGCGCGCCCTGTCGCCTGTGGCTATGCCATGGCCGCACGCTTTCCCGGTTTTGCCTGCATAAGGAAAACCATCATGAAAAAAATCTGTCTCGCATTCGCCACCCTGGGCGCCTTGCCCGCCGTCCACGCCCAGTCGTCCGTCGATCCGTCTTCAGTCACCATGTATGGTTTGATGGACGCGGCCCTGGTACAGGAACGCGGCATCAGCAAGCTCACCAGTGGCGTATCGGCCGGCTCGCGCCTGGGCCTGCGCGGCACGGAGTCGCTGGGCGATGGCTGGCAAGCCGTGTTCACCCTGGAAGCGGGCGTGCAGGGCGATACGGGCCGCTCGGACCAGGCCGGCCAACTGTTCGGCCGCCAGGCCTTTGTCGGCCTCAATAGCCCGCTGGGCATGCTCACCGTGGGCCGCCAGTACAATCTGCAAAGCCAGGCGCTGACGGACGTGGCCGACCCCTTCGAGGGCGGCATGGCGGGTGCCTCGACCAACCTGGCCGGCTATTCGGCCACGCGCATCGACAATACCGTGCGCTACACGTCGCCCGAGCTGCGCGGCGTCACGGCCACCGTCATGTACGGTTTTGGCGAACACACGGGCGTTGCGGCAGATCAGCGTTCGCTGGGCCTGGCCCTCGGCTATGTCAACGGCCCCCTGACCTTGCGCCTGGCGCGCCAGAGCCGTGGCGGCGACGTCGGCAAGGCCGACGTCAACAACACCATTCTGGCCGGTAACTACAACTTCGGCGTGGCCACGGCGTTTGCCGGCTATGGCCGCAACACGGGCGACGGCAGCACCATGTTCTTTGCGGAAAATCCGTATGGTGCGGCGCAGGCGCCGGCCCAGTCCACCGACAGCCGCGACGCCATCGTCGGCGTGTCCGTGCCGCTGGGCGCGACGACCTTGCTGGCTTCGTTCATCCACAAGGATGACCGCAATGCGGCCAACCGCGACGCGCAGCAGCTGGCCATCGGCGCCACGTATGCCTTGTCCAAGCGCAGCAAGCTGTATGTTGCCTACGCGCAGATCCGCAACCGCAACGACGCCGCCTACATGGTGGGCAACGCCACGGAAGTGGGCACGGGCAACCGCGCGCTGAACATCGGCTTGCGCCACGCCTTCTAAGCCGGCAATAGTTTTCTCTCCAGCAGCAGTTCTTCGAAGGCGGCGGCGGTCAGGGGGCGGCTGAACAGGTAGCCCTGCATCTGGTCGCAGCCGTGCTCGCGCAGGAAGGCCAACTGCTGCGCCGTTTCCACGCCTTCCGCAATCACTTTCAGGCGCAGGCTGTGCGCCAGCGAAATGATGGCGCGCACGATGGCCGCGTCGTCGCCGTGCGCGATGTCGCTGACGAAAGACTTGTCGATTTTCAGTACGTCGATGGGGAAATGGCGCAGGTAGGCCAGGCTGGAATAGCCGGTGCCGAAGTCGTCGATCGACAGTTGCACGCCCAGCGCCTTGAGGTTGGCCATGATGGATGTGGCTTGTTCCACGTCATGCATGACCATGCTTTCAGTCAATTCCAATTCCAGATGGGCGGCAGCGAGCCCCGTTGCGGCCAGCGCCTGCGCCACCGCGTGCAGCAAGTTCTTTTGCTTGAATTGCCGCGCCGACAGGTTGACAGCCAGGCGCAGCGGGCCATGGCCCGCCAGTTGCCAGGCGCGCGCCTGGGCGCATGCCGTGTGCAGGGCCCAGTCGCCGATGGGGATGATCAAGCCCATTTCCTCGGCCAGGCCGATGAAGCTGGCCGGCGGAATCCGTCCCAGCTGCGGGTGGGTCCAGCGCAGCAGCGCTTCCATGCCCACCACCGCGCCGCTGGCCAGATCCAGCTGGGGCTGGTACTCGAGGTGGAACTGCCCCCGTTCCAGGGCGTGGCGCAGCTCGCTTTCCAGTCCCAGCCGCTCCAGGGTGCCCGCATTCATGCTCGCGGCATAGAATTGCCAGTGTCCCCGTCCCTGTTCCTTGGCGCGGTACATGGCGATGTCGGCATGCTTGATCAAGGTGTCGGCATCCTGGCCATCGTCGGGATACACGGCCACGCCCATGCAGCAGCTGAGGATGAATTCGTACTCGCCCAGCTGCAGCGGCTGCGCCACGGCGTCGAGGATGCGCTGCAGAGTGACCGCACCCGGTTCGCCGCCGCCATGCTGGGGCAGCAGCAGCACGAATTCGTCGCCGCCCAGGCGCGCCACCGTGTCGACTTCGCGCGTGGCGTCGCGCAGCCGTTCGGCCACGTTTTTCAGCACGCTGTCACCCGCGTCGTGGCCCAGGGTATCGTTGACGAATTTAAAGCGGTCGAGGTCGATGAAGACCACCCACAGGGGCAGGCCGCTGCGCCGCGTCACGGCCATCGCCTGCTCCAGCCGTTCGCGCAGCAGGGCCCGGTTAGCCAGGCCCGTGAGGATATCGTGCCTGGCCTGGAATTCCATCTCCTGTTCGAAGCGCATGACGGTGCTGATGTCGTATTGCGCCACGACAAAGTGGCTGACGGGGCCATCGCCATCGTCGCGCACGGGCGCGACGAACAGCTCGCTCCAGTAGCAGCTGCCATCCTTGCGGAAATTGCGCACGATGGCCTTGCCTTCGCGCTGCTCGCGCAGGGCCGCCGCAATGGCGTGCATGTCTTGCCGGCCTTGCTCCGGTCCCTGCAAGTCTTCCAGGCGCTGGCCGATCACTTCGCCGGCCGCATAGCCGGTGATGCGCTCGAAGGCGGGATTGACGTACTCGATCAGGTAGCCCGGTGCGTCGGCGCTGCACAGGATGATGGCATTGGCCGACACTTCGATGATGCGTTCGCGCAAGCGCAGCGATTTTTCATTGTGCATGCGCGCGGCGATGTCTTCGGACAGGCGCAGATTGGCAAACTGCAGCGCCGCCGTGCGTTCGCCCGTAATGCGGGCAATCACGCTGTTGCGTGACACCAGCTGATACACATACGCGGCCGCCAGCAGGCTAGACAGGATTCCGCCCAGCAGCACGTACAGCGAGCCGCGGCGGTTGGCGTCCAGGCCCATGCCGTTGGCGGGCAGCAGGGCGGCGCCCAAGGTGTGCCCGCTGGCGTGGTATTGCAGCAGCAGCCGCGTGCTTTCCGCTTCGATTTGGCGTGCCGAGGCGTAGCACAGGGCCGTCAGGCACAGCCCGAACGCCAGGGTGAGCAGGGCCGAGGTGGAAACGGAAATGGAGATGCGTTTGAAGAATGATTGCATGATGGCGTCCGGTGGCAGCGCCCGCGCCGATCCGTGATCCGTGATCCGGCAGCCCTGGCAGTGATGGACTGTAGGGCGCGGGGCAAAGCAGCGTCCGTTCGCTACCGAACGGACAGCCATGCCAGCAGGAAATATAGTGGCGGCACTGTGCTGGCGCTGTGTTACGCTGCTGCACATGGCGGCCCTCGTTCGGACGTCTCCCATCTATCCCCTAGCTGACGACTGGAAACCAGGAATCCTGCCCATGTCGAGTCCGCATGCCCAGCTGCACAACCCGAATCAAAACCATTTGCTCGCCGCCATGCTCGACGCCGATTTCGCGCGCCTGGCCCCCCATCTGGAGCAAGTCTCCATGCTGCTCGGCGACGTGATCTACGATTCGGGCGACAAGCTGCAGCATGTGTATTTCCCCACCACGGCCATCGTTTCCCTGCACTACCTGCTGGAAAACGGCGGCTCGTCCGAGATCGCCGGCGTGGGCAATGAAGGCGTGGTGGGCGTGTCGCTGTTTATGGGCGGCAATTCGACTCCCAGCCGTGCCGTCGTGCAGACGGGCGGCGTCGGCTACCGCCTGAAGGCGCACCTGCTGATGGAGGAATTCGACCGCGCCGGTCCCGTCATGCGTTTGCTGCTGCGCTATACGCAAGCGCTGATCACGCAAATGTCGCAGACGGCCGTGTGCAACCGCCACCATACGGTGGAGCAGCAGCTGTGCCGCTGGCTGCTGCTGACCATGGACCGTTTGCCGAACCGCGAACTGACCATGACGCAGGAACTGATCGCCAATATGCTGGGCGTGCGCCGCGAAGGCGTGACGGAAGCGGCCGGGCGCTTGCAGCAGCGCGGCTTCATCAGCTACCGGCGCGGCCATATCTCCGTGCTGGACCGCGCGGGCCTCGAAGGCCATGTGTGCGAATGCTATGGCGTGGTCAAAAAGGAATTCGCGCGCCTGCTGTCGGACGTGCGCCAGCGCCAAACGTCCTGAACACTGCACCTTCCCCTATTCCGTCCTTACCGCCCAGGCTAGCTCATGCAATCTGTCGAAAAAAATCCCTCCCGCGCGCCGTCGCGCTGGCCCATGGCGCTGGCGTTTTCGTTCAGCGCCATCGTGCTGCTGGCCGTGGGCTTGCTGGCCTGGCGCGCGCCGTTTGAAACGGCGTGCGTCATCGACGCGCTGGTATTTTTGCTGCTGATGCTGCTGGTGGCGCTGTACCGGCGCACGGTGGCGGCCAGCCTGCCGCGCCAGCTGCTCAAGGCGGGCGCCTTGCAGGATGCGATTTTCAACAGCGCCAATTTCTCGTGCATCGCCACCGATGCACAGGGCGTGATCCAGATTTTCAATGTGGGCGCCGAACGCATGCTCGGCTATGAAGCCAGCGACGTGGTCGACAAGCTGACGCCGGCGGGAATTTCTGACGCGCAAGAAATCATCGCGCGTGCGGCCGCCCTCAGCGCCGAGCTCGACACCGTCATCACGCCCGGCGTGGAAGCGCTCGTGTTCAAGGCCACGCGCGGCATCGAAGACATCTACGAATTGACCTACATCCGCAAGGATGGCAGCCGCTTCCCCGCCATCGTCTCCGTGACGGCCTTGCGCGACGCGCAGAACAAGGTCATCGGCTACCTGCTGATCGGCACGGACAACACGGCGCGCAAGCAGGTCGAGGCGGAACAGGCGCTGCTGGACCAGCGCCTGCAGGAGCAGCAGGCGTACACGCGCTCGCTTGTCGAGACCAACAATGCCGAGCTGAAAAAGGCGCGCCAGGTGGCGGAAAAGGCCAACCGCGCCAAGTCCGAATTCCTGTCGAGCATGAGCCATGAATTGCGTACGCCGCTCAATGCCGTGCTGGGCTTTGCCCAGCTGATGGCGTCCGACGTGCCGCCGCCCAGCCCGCCGCAACAGCGCTCGATCGAGCAGATCCTCAAGGGCGGCTGGTATCTCTTGCGTTTGATTAATGAAATCCTCGACCTGGCCATGATCGAATCGGGCAAGGTGACCCTGTCGCAGGAAGCGATGTCCCTGCTCGACGTGCTGCAGGATTGCCAGGCGATGATCGCGCCGCAGGCGGAAAAGCGGGGCATCTCCATGCAGTTTCCCCGCTGCGGCCAGGCCTTCTATGTGCATGCGGACCGCACGCGCGTGAAGCAGGTGATGGTCAACCTGCTGTCGAACGCCATCAAGTACAACCAGGGCGGCGGCACCGTCACCGTCGAATGCAGCCGGCACGGCGACAGGGTGCGGGTCAGCGTGCGCGACAGCGGCGCCGGCCTGAATGCCGAACAGATGAGTCAATTGTTCCAGCCTTTCAACCGCCTGGGACAGGGAAACAGCACGGAAGAGGGCACCGGTATCGGCCTCGTCGTCACCAAGCAGCTGGTCGAACTGATGGGCGGCGCCATTGGCGTCGACAGCACGGTGGGCGTGGGCACGACCTTCTGGTTCGAGCTGGCCGCCAGCAATGCACCGTCGCTGGTGCTGGGCGAGGGCAATGCCTTGCCGCAGGTGCAAGAGCCGCAGGAAAGCCAGCGTACCCTGCTGTACGTGGAAGACAATCCCGCCAACCTGGCGCTGGTGGAGCAATTGATCGCCCGCCGCAGCGACCTGAAACTGCTGACGGCCATCGATGCGCACCTGGGCATCGACCTGGCGCGCACGTATCAACCGGACGTGATCTTGATGGATATCAACCTGCCCGGCATCAGCGGCTACGGCGCCCTGCATATCCTGCACGACGATCCGCTGACCCGCCACATTCCCGTGATGGCCCTGTCGGCCAACGCCGTGCCGCGCGACATCGAGAAAGGCCTGGAGGCGGGCTTCTTCCGCTATCTGACCAAGCCCATCAAGGTCGTCGAATTCATGGATGCGCTCGACGTGGCCCTGCACCATGCGGCCGCGCACGGCCTGGCCGACGACAATCATGCAGTACGCTAATTCAGCACTCAATTTTAGGAATACCGCCATGCTTCAAGCCACCGAGATCCTGAACGCCAGCATCCTCATCGTCGATGACCAGGAGGCCAATGTCATGCTGCTCGAGCAGGTGCTGCGCAATGCCGGCTATACGCGCATCACGTCCACCATGGACCCGCAAGCCGTGCGCGCCCTGCACCAGGAGCACCGCTACGACCTGATCCTGCTCGACTTGCAGATGCCGGAAATGGATGGCTTCGAGGTGATGGAAGGCTTGCGCGACATCGAGGCGGGCAGCTACCTGCCAGTGCTGGTGATCACGGCCCAGCCCGGCCACAAGCTGCGCGCGCTGCAGGCGGGCGCCAAGGATTTCGTCAGCAAGCCCTTCGACCTGGTGGAAGTCAAAACGCGCATCCACAATATGCTGGAAGTGCGATTGCTGTACCGCAAGCTGGCCGAGTACAACAAGTCGCTGGAACAGATGGTGGAAGAGCGCACGGCGGAGTTGCGCGAAAGCGAAGCGCGTTTCCAGCGCTTCACGGAACTGTCGTCGGACTGGTACTGGGAACAGGATGCGCAGGGCAATCTGACGCGCTTTTCCGGCCCCGTGGCCGAGATGCTGGGCATCGGCAGCGAGGAAGAGCCGCAGCGTTGGAACGCCACCGAACGCGCGCTGCTCGACGCCAAGATTGCCGCGCGCGAACCCTTCCTCGACTTCATCTACAGTCGCGCCAACCTGGACGGCAGCACGCAGTATCTGCAGGTCAGCGGTGAACCGATGTTCGACAATGGCAGCCGCTTCATCGGCTACCGGGGCATCGGTCTCGACGTCACGGAGCGCTTGCGCGCTGTTTGATTTCGCATGATTTATACTGGGTGCATCGATATTGACCAGGAAAAATCATGACTGACAAATCTCCCTCCTACTGGTTCCCCGCCAAGACCTATGGCTGGGGCTGGGGCTTGCCCATCACCTGGCAGGGCTGGCTGGTGTTCCTGGCCGCGCTGGCGCTGTTTGCCTGCGGCGCCTTCCTGTTTCCGCCGCAAACCATGCTGGTGGGCTACATCGTCTATGAAGTGGCCATCGTTGCCGTGCTCATTTTCATCTGCCAGCTGAAGGGCGAACCGACCAGCTGGCGCTGGGGCAAGAAGAAATAAACGCGATGGCATCTGTTGCATTGCAGCAGATGCGCAAAGACGACAGCTGCAAGAAATCATCTGGCCACGCGGCGTGAACCGCGTATAATTGGCTCGCTGCCGCAAGGCGGCAAACGCTAGGGGTCCTGCCTTTCGCTGTGGAAACACGGTGCAAGCGCGGGTGAGAAATACCCTCCGAACCTGATCTGGATAATGCCAGCGAAGGGAAGCTTTAGGATGACTGCACCCCGCTTTTCCGCGTGCGCAATTCCGAACCTCCTTAGCTGGCTCCAGGCTTAAAAATAGTCTAGCCAAGGAGCCAAAATGAACGCCAATCCGAAATTCCTCTCCGCCACCGCCACGGTCGACGAAGCCGCCATCGCGCCGCTGCCCAATTCGCGCAAGATCTACGTGCAAGGCAGCCGTCCCGACATCCGCGTGCCCATGCGCGAGATCAGCCAGTCCGACACGGAAGCGTCGTTCGGCGGCGAAAAGAATCCCCCCATTTACGTCTACGATACGTCCGGCCCGTACACAGACCCGGACGTGCAGATCGACATCCGCTCGGGTCTCGATACGCCGCGCCTGCCATGGATCGCCGAGCGTGCCGACACGGAAGAACTGGCCGGCCCCACGTCCGACTACGGCATCGCCCGCCTGGCGGACCCCAAGCTGGCCGAGCTGCGCTTTAATTTGCACCGCAAGCCGCGCCGCGCCATCGCCGGCAAGAACGTGACGCAAATGCATTACGCGCGCCAAGGCATCATCACGCCGGAAATGGAATTCGTCGCCATCCGCGAAAACATGCGCCGCCAGGAGTATTTGCGCGAACTCAAGGCTTCCGGCCCCATGGGCGAGCGCCTGGCCGAGCTGATGGGCCGCCAGCACCCGGGCCAGTCGTTCGGCGCCAGCATCCCTGCCGAAATCACGCCCGAATTCGTGCGCGAGGAAATCGCCCGCGGCCGCGCCATCATTCCCGCCAACATCAACCATCCGGAAGTCGAACCGATGATTATCGGCCGCAATTTCCTGGTGAAAATCAACGCGAATATCGGTAATTCGGCCGTGACGTCTTCCATCGGCGAGGAAGTGGAAAAGATGACCTGGGCCATCCGCTGGGGCGGCGACAATGTGATGGATTTGTCTACCGGCAAGCATATCCATGAAACGCGCGAATGGATCATCCGCAACAGCCCCGTGCCCATCGGCACCGTGCCCATCTACCAGGCGCTGGAAAAGGTCAATGGCAAGGCCGAAGATTTAACCTGGGAAATCTTCCGCGACACCCTGATCGAGCAGGCCGAGCAGGGCGTCGACTACTTCACCATCCACGCGGGCGTGCTGCTGCGCTATGTGCCGATGACGGCCAAGCGCCTGACGGGCATCGTGTCGCGCGGCGGCTCCATCATGGCGAAATGGTGTCTGGCGCACCACCAGGAATCGTTCCTCTACACGCATTTCGAAGAGATCTGCGAAATCATGAAGGCGTATGACGTGTCGTTCTCGCTGGGCGACGGCCTGCGTCCCGGCTCCATCTACGACGCCAACGACGAGGCGCAGCTGGGCGAACTGAAGACCCTGGGCGAACTGACGCAAATCGCCTGGAAGCACGACGTGCAAGTGATGATCGAAGGCCCGGGCCATGTGCCCATGCAGCTGATCAAGGAAAACATGGACTTGCAGCTGGAGCAGTGCGGCGAAGCGCCGTTCTACACCTTGGGACCGCTGACGACCGATATCGCGCCCGGCTACGACCACATCACGTCCGGCATCGGCGCGGCCATGATCGGCTGGTATGGCACGGCCATGCTGTGCTACGTGACGCCGAAGGAACACCTGGGCTTGCCCAACAAGGCGGACGTGAAGGACGGCATCATCACGTACAAGATCGCGGCGCATGCGGCCGACCTGGCCAAGGGCCATCCGGGCGCGCAAATCCGCGACAACGCCCTGTCGAAAGCGCGCTTTGAATTCCGCTGGGACGACCAGTTCAACATCGGCCTGGACCCGGACAAGGCGCGCGAATTCCACGATGAAACCCTGCCCAAGGATTCGGCCAAGGTGGCGCATTTCTGCTCCATGTGCGGCCCCCATTTCTGTTCGATGAAAATCACGCAGGAAGTGCGCGAATACGCGGCCGGCATGGGCATCGCGGAAGACAAGGCGCTCAAGCAGGGCATGGAAATCAAGGCCATCGAATTCATCAAGAATGGCGCCGAGCTGTACCGCAAGGTCTGAAGGAGGGCGTGATGACGGCATTGATCAATATCACGCTCAACGGCGCGCCGCACCAGGTGCCGCCGGGACAGACACTCGACCAGCTGATCGCCGCGCTGTCGCTGGAAAACCAGGCGCTGGCGCTGGCCGTCAACCGCAACGTGGTGCCGCGCAAGGCGTGGCCGGAGCAGGTTTTGCAGACGCAGGACCAGGTGGAAATTGTCCGCGCCATCGGCGGCGGTTGAAAACGTCCAAGTAAACCTACTGCGCGCCGCGCTTTGCGGCCTGCGATGCTCACCGTGCTTCAGCACGGTTGCGCGTCTCGGCCACAAATCATCGCCGCTCGCTACGGTTTTCTTTGGACGTCTAAAAACTTAAGGAAAAGCACATGAATACCGCAACAAACAACGACCTGCTGACCATCGCGGGAAAACAGTATCAATCGCGCCTGCTGGTGGGTAGCGGCAAGTACAAGGATTTGCCGCAGACGCGCGAAGCGACGGACGCGGCCGAGGCGCAGATCATCACGGTGGCGATCCGCAGGGTGAATATCGGACAGGATCCGAATGCGCCCAGCCTGCTCGATGTCGTGCCGCCGGACCAGTACACGATCTTGCCGAACACGGCCGGCTGCTACAACGCGAAAGATGCCGTCTACACCCTGCAACTGGCGCGGGAACTCTTGGGCGGGCGCAATCTGGTGAAGCTGGAAGTGCTGGGCGATGAAAAGACCCTGTTCCCGCACATGCCGGAAACCTTGGTCGCGGCCGAGGCGCTGGTCAAGGATGGTTTTGACGTGATGGTCTATTGCAGCGACGACCCCATCCAGGCGAAGATTCTGGAAGACATCGGCTGCGTGGCCGTCATGCCGCTGGCGTCCTTGATCGGTTCGGGCATGGGCATCTTGAATCCGTGGAATTTGTCCTTGATCATCGACCAGGCAAAAGTGCCCGTGCTCGTCGATGCGGGCGTGGGCACGGCGTCGGACGCGGCCATCGCGATGGAGCTCGGTTGCGATGGCGTGCTGATGAATACGGCCATTGCGGGCGCGCGCGATCCCGTGCGCATGGCGCGCGCCATGAAGCTGGCCGTGCGCGCCGGGCGTGAAGCGTTCCTGGCGGGGCGCATGCCCCGTAAATTCGCCGCTTCGCCGTCGTCGCCGATGGCGGGCCGGCTGGCGTGATGGCGCGGCGGCGCCCCACCGTGCTCGTGTTTGCGGGCCTGGATCCCTCGGGCGGCGCCGGCCTGGCCGCCGATATCGTGGCCATAGCGGCGCAGGGCGCGCATGCCTTGCCCGTGATCACGGCCTTGACGGTGCAGGACAACGACCGCGTGTTTGCTGTCGAGCCTGTGGCGCCGGAATTGCTGCGCAGACAGGCGCAGGCGCTGATCGCCAAGATCGCCATCGATGCCGTGAAAATCGGCATCCCCGGCAGTGCCGCGAATGCGGCCGTCATCGCGCAACTGATCGCGCAATTGCGGCTGGCCCGCCCCAGCTTGCCCTTGGTGCTCGATCCCGTGCTGGCCAGCGGCCATGGCGATGTGCTCAGCCGGGACGATGCCGTGCTGGCGCTGGCGCCCTTGCTGCCGGTCACGACCGTGATCGTGCCGAACGGGCCGGAAGCGCAAGCCTTGGGCGGCGCAGAAAACCTGCGCGCGCAAGGCTGTGGCCACGTGCTGGTGACGGGCGGCCATGGCGATGGCGGGGACGTGATCAACCGCTGGATTGACGGTGCCGGCGGGGAGCGTGCGTGGCGCTGGCCGCGCCTGCCTGGCGAATTTCACGGCAGCGGCTGTACTCTGGCGTCCGCCATCGCGGCGTGCCTGGCGCTGGACCAGCCGCTGGCGCAAGCGCTGGAGCGGGCGCAACGTTATTGCCATGCGGCCCTGGCCGGCGCGTATGCGATTGCGCCAGGTCAATTGATGCCGCAACGATTGTATGAATAAGGAAAACATCATGCGTGGACTGTATCTCGTTACCCCGAACTGGGATGACACCGACCGCCTGCTCGACGTGAGCGAGCAAGCTTTGCAGGAAGGCGTGGCCCTGCTGCAATACCGCCACAAGAGCGCCGAGGCGGACCAGCGGCGCGAGCAGGCGGGCGCCTTGCTGGCCCTGGCCCGCAAATATGGCGTGCCTTTCATCATCAACGATTTTCTCGAGCTGTGCGAAGAGCTGGACGCGGATGGCGTGCACGTGGGTGGCACGGATGCGTCCGTTGCGCAGGTGCGCGCGCGCCTGGGCGCGGACAAGCTCGTGGGCGCCTCGTGCTATGGCGACATGGCCCTGGCCCGGACAGCCGAGGCGGGCGGCGCCAGCTATGTGGCCTTCGGCGGCTTCTATCCCTCGCTGGTCAAAAAATACCCGGTGACGACGCCCCTCGATATCGTGCTGCAAGCCAAGCGCGAGATCCGCTTACCGTGCGTGGTGATTGGCGGCATGACGCCGGCGAACGCGGCGCCGCTGGTCGCGCGCGGCGCCGACATGGTGGCGGCCATCAGCAGCGTATTTGGCAACGGACACCAAGCGGATGCTGTGGATATTGCAGTGCAGCAATTCAATCTGCTGTTTGCGCAGGCGGGGGACGCGTGAGGGGGCGGATTTCGCGAATAATCGGCATATAATAAGGGCATCATTCATTACCGAGGTCCCTTTACCCATGAGTCAGCCAGCCGCCGCGAAACGCCTTATCCTGATCGTTGACGATGACCAGCTCCTGTTGGAATTCCTCGGCGAAGTCCTGCGCCATGCCGGTTACGAGACGGCCCTGGCCAATTCGGCCGAAGTGGCGCTGCAGCTGATCGCCCAGCGCGAGCCGGACCTGGCCTTGCTCGACATCCACATGCCGGGCATGTCCGGCCTGGAACTGGCCAAGCGCCTGCACGGCGAAACGGCCGTGCCGTTCATGTTCCTGTCCGGCAGCGGCGACAGCGAATCGGGCAAGCAGGCGGCCGCCTACGGCGCCGTCGGCTACGTGGTGAAACCCGTCGACGAAGGCCGTTTGATGCCCGCGTTCGAAGCGGGCCTGGCGCGCGCCGACGAGATCCGCCAGCTGCGCCGCACCGAGCTGAACCTGAACGCCGCGCTGGCTGCGGGCCGCGAAACGAGCCTGGCCGTGGGCTTGCTGATGGGCAAATTCCAGACGGACCGCAACACGGCCTTCGAAGTGCTGCGCGACCATGCCCGTTCCAGCCGCCGCAAGATCAATGAAATCGCCAGCCAGCTGCTGCTGGCCGAAGAAACCCTGAACGGCTTGCACGGTGCCTTCCTCAACCGGGCAAAAAGCAAGTAAGGCAGGGAAGCCGGATAGGCATCTCCCAGGCGCCTGCTTTTCGCCCTGGCTTGTTATGATGTGAGGATACGGCGCGTTCGCGCGCCCGGTTCAACTATTGACAGGACACACATGAAAACCAAAGCAGCGATTGCATGGAAGGCGGGCGCCCCGCTGACGATCGAAGAAGTCGACCTGGCCGGCCCGCGCGAGGGCGAGGTACTGGTCGAGATCAAGGCCACCGGCATTTGCCATACCGATTACTACACCCTGTCGGGCGCCGATCCGGAAGGCATCTTCCCATCGATCCTGGGCCATGAAGGCGCCGGCATCGTCGTCGACGTGGGCCCGGGCGTGAAAAGCCTGAAGAAGGATGACCACGTCATCCCCCTGTACACGCCCGAATGCCGCCAGTGCAAGTTCTGCCTGTCGCAAAAGACCAACCTGTGCCAGTCGATCCGCTCCACGCAGGGCCGCGGCCTGATGCCGGACGCGACGTCGCGCTTCTCCATCGACGGCAAGCCCATCTTCCACTACATGGGCACGTCCACGTTCTCGAACTACATCGTCGTGCCGGAAATCGCGCTGGCGAAAATCCGCGAAGACGCGCCGTTCGACAAGGTGTGCTACATCGGTTGCGGCGTGACGACGGGCGTGGGCGCCGTGCTGTTCACGGCCAAGGTGGAAGCGGGCGCCAACGTGGTCGTGTTCGGCCTGGGCGGCATCGGCCTGAACGTGATCCAGGCAGCGAAGATGGTCGGCGCGGATAAAATCATCGGCGTGGACATCAACCCCGCGCGCCAGGAAATTGCCCGCAAGTTCGGCATGACGCATTTCGTCAACGCCAACGAGGTGGAAAACGTTGTGGACACCATCGTGCAGCTGACGGACGGCGGCGCCGACTACAGCTTTGAATGCATCGGCAATACCACCACCATGCGCCAGTCGCTCGAGTGCTGCCACAAGGGCTGGGGCCAGTCCATCATCATCGGCGTGGCCGCGGCCGGCCAGGAAATTTCCACCCGTCCGTTCCAGCTGGTGACGGGGCGCGTGTGGAAGGGTTCCGCTTTCGGCGGCGCGCGCGGACGCACGGATGTGCCGAAGATCGTCGACTGGTATATGGAAGGCAAGCTCAATATCGACGATTTGATCACGCACCGCTTGAAGCTCGATGATATCAATCAAGGTTTCGACTTGATGAAGAGCGGCGAGTCGATCCGTTCCGTCGTGCTGTATTGATCTGCCGTACAGATTGAAATACGCCGTACCACGGCGTTTTTGCGGAGGCTTCGGCCTCCGTTTTTTTTTGCCCGTGCTTTGCCGCCCGTCGCGCAAGCCTGCCGTCCAGGCCAGCATTTGTGCAGCCTGTCGCACGGCGCTGGAGCCGCCCGCCGCGCCTGGCTAGAGTGGATGCTCCAACCATCTACGCGAGGCAGCCATGTCCACTTCCCACCGTTTGATCCTCAGCCTGGCCGGCATCCTGCTTGGCGGCAGCGCGCTGGCCGTGCAGCCGCCCCAGCCGCCCGCACCGCCGGCCCCGCCTGCCGCGCCCAGCAAGCAGATCAGTATTACCGTGGAAAGCAGCGACGGCTATGCCCTCGTCGATAGCCGCAAGGACAGCGTCACCATGAGCGGCAGCGATGTCGACAACCAGCAGATCAAGCAGTTGAAGCAATCCATCAAGGGACAATTCCTGTGGTTCCGCGACCAGGGCAAGAGTTATGTGGTGCAAGATCCCGTGTTGCTGGCACGCATCAACGAAGCCTGGAAGCCATCCCAGCTGTTGGGCGAACAGATGACTGGCCTGGGTACGCAGATGAGTGCGCATGGCAAGGCGATGGGTGAATTGGGCAGCAAGATGGGCGCGCGCCAGGGCAAGGTCGGTACGCGCGAATCGGAAGAGCTGCGTCTCCTGGGCCGCCAGCAGCAGGAACTGGGCCGCAAGCTGGGCGAGGCGTCGCGCCGCCAGGCGCTGGCGACGAGCGATGCGGCACGCCGTACGGCCGAGCGCGATGTGGAGCGCTTGCAGCAGCAGATGGAAGATGCCCAGGAAAAAATGGAAGAGGCCAACGACCGCATCGCCGCCATACACGAGAGCGAAGCCCAGCAGACCGAAGCGATTTCGCGCCAGATGGAACAGCGCAGCAAGCCCATGGAAACGCTGGGCAAGCAAATGAGCGACCTTGGCCGCCAGCAAGAGAAAGCAGCCAAGGCGGCCGACAAGACCACGCGGCAGGCGATTGCGCAATCGCTGAGCGAAGGCAAGGCAAAGCTGGTGCGTTAAGCGCTCAGCCCAGCAGCTTGCGCATCAGGCAGCGCTGCGCCGGATCGTGCCCGTCCTGCGTCTCGCGCGCCAGCTTGCGCGCATGGCCCGCGCCCAGCGCCGCGGCGCCGATTTCGCTGAAACCGTGGCGCGCATAGTAGGGCGCGTTCCACGGCAGGTGGCGATACGTGCTCAGCGTCAGGGAGGCGCAGCCCAGCGTTTTCCCGTGGTCCGCCGCCGCGTCCAGCAGGCGCGCCCCCAGCCCCTGCCGTTGCTGGGGCAGGGCGACGGACAATTCCACGATAAACAGCTGGCCGTCGAGCGCTTCGGTGGCCAGGAAACCCACCGGCGCCGCATGCCCGGCGGCAGCGATCCACACGCCGCCCTGCCGCTGCAGCGCTTGCAAGGTGTTCAATGGCAAGGGTTCTCCCTGCGCCAGCCATGCCAGGTCGGGGCCGGCCTGGGCAAACAGGGCGGCGGCGCTGCGTTCGACCTGGGCCAGCAGGGGCAGGTCGGCGCCGCTGGCTGCGCGGATGGCGTAGCTCATGGCGTGTGCCACACGGCGGCCACGGCGCGGTATTGCGCCGGCAAATGTGCCTTGGCTTCGTCTACGCTGTCGTGGAGCGCATCCTGCACAGTGTCCCACTGCGCATCGCAGCTGAAGCGGTAGACGGACGCTTCGCCCGCATACTGGCACAGGGCCAGGCCGTGGATGGCGAGCGGGGCCGTGCCATCTTGCGTGGCAACGTGGCCGAAAGGCAGGTCGGACCAGGCCCACGCCAGTACGCGGGCGCCGTCGATGTGGCTGGGAGGTGTCATGGAGGCGATTTCTGCAGTAATGGCGTGACGCCGATTGTAGCGCGCACGGCGAAACTGGCGCGACCGCTGGACAAATGCACAGTATTTTTAGCCATGCCGGTATAATCACGGCATGCAAAATCTTCTTCACAACCTCAATCCCGAACAATTGGCTGCCGTCACCTTGCCGGCGCAGCATGCGCTGATCCTGGCGGGCGCCGGCTCGGGCAAGACCCGCGTGCTGACTACCCGCATCGCGTGGCTGATCCAGACCCAGCAGGTATCGCCGCCCGGCATCCTGGCCGTGACGTTTACCAACAAAGCCGCCAAGGAAATGCTCACGCGCCTGTCGGCCATGCTGCCGATCAATACGCGCGGCATGTGGATCGGCACCTTCCACGGCCTGTGCAACCGCTTGCTGCGCACGCACTACCGCGACGCGGCCTTGCCGCAGACGTTCCAGATCCTCGATTCCCAGGATCAGTTGTCGGTGATCAAGCGTTTGTTGAAGGCGAACAATATTGACGATGAAAAATTCCCGCCGAAGACGGTGATGTATTTCATCAACAATGCCAAGGACCAGGGCTTGCGCGCCACGGACGTGGAAGCGTACGACGCGCACGAGCGCAAGATGGTCGAGCTGTACCAGATGTACGACGACCAGTGCCAGCGCGAAGGCGTCGTGGATTTTGCCGAACTGCTGCTGCGCACGTACGAATTGCTGAGCCGCAACCAGCCCTTGCGCGAACATTACCAGGCGCGCTTCCGCCACATTCTCGTGGACGAGTTCCAGGATACGAATAACCTGCAATACAACTGGTTGAAATTGCTGGCCGGCCACGGCAGCCGCGATGGCGGCGCCTTGTTTGCCGTCGGTGACGATGACCAGAGCATCTACGCGTTCCGCGGCGCCAACGTGGGCAATATGAGCGCCTTCGAGCACGAGTTCCAGGTGAAGAACTTGATCAAGCTGGAGCAGAACTACCGTTCGCACGGCCACATCCTCGACAGCGCCAACGTGTTGATCGCGAACAATAGCAAGCGCCTGGGCAAGAATCTGCGCACGGACGCGGGCCATGGCGAGCAGGTGCGCGTGTATGAAGCCAGTTCCGACCTGCAGGAAGCGCAGTGGATCATCGAAGAGGCGAAAAGCCTGATCGCCGATGGCGCCTCGCGCAGCGAAATCGCCATCTTGTACCGCTCGAACGCGCAGTCGCGCGTGATCGAACATGCGCTGTTTTCGGCCGCGATTCCATATCACGTGTATGGCGGCCAGCGCTATTTCCAGCGCGCCGAGGTCAAGCACGCAATTGCATATTTGCAATTGATGGACAATCCGCACAACGATTCCGCCTTCTTGCGCGTGGTCAATTTCCCCACGCGGGGCATCGGCATGCGCTCGATCGAGCAATTGCAGGCCGCGTCGGAGCAGTACGGCATCTCGCTGTACGCGGCCGTGCCGTATGTGGCGGGCAAGGCGGGCAGCGTGCTGGCCGGCTTCGTCAAGCTGGTCGAAGGCGTGCGTTTTGAAACGCAGCAATTGTCGTTGCCGGAAATGGTGCGCGTGGTGCTGGAAGCGAGTACCTTGCTGCAACATTACCAGAATGAAAAGGAAGGCGCCGACCGCATCGAGAACCTGGAGCAGATGGTCAGCGCGGCCAGCCAGTTCATTTCCGAGGAAGGTTTTGGCCAGGGCGCGCCCGCCCACCTGGGACCAAGCGCCCAGGCGCAGTCCGCTGCGCCCGTGGTGAACCAGGACGGCATCGAAATCCTGGACGCGGACGCGCCGCTGCCGGCCGTGATGTCGCCGCTCTCCGCGTTCTTGTCGCACGCGTCGCTGGAAGCGGGCGACAACCAGGCGCAGGCGGGCCAGGATGCGCTGCAGATGATGACCGTGCACTCGGCCAAGGGCCTGGAATTCGACAACGTCTTTATTACCGGCCTGGAAGAGGGCCTGTTCCCGCACGAAAGCAGCTCGAAGGAAGACAACGGCGTGGAAGAGGAACGCCGGCTGATGTACGTGGCCATCACGCGCGCGCGCAAGCGGCTGTACATGAGTTTTTCGCAGACGCGCATGCTGCATGGCCAGACGCGCTACAACATGAAGTCGCGCTTCTTCGACGAATTGCCGGAAGAATCCTTGAAATGGCTGTCGCCGAAAGTACAGGCGAACTGGTTCGGCAACCGCAAATCGGCCTGGGACGAGGCGCCCAAGGTGGCTAGCCTGGGTTCGGACAATGCGATTGCGCAAAAGATCGCGCAAAAAGCCACGGGCGGCGGCTGGCGCATCGGCGAATCGGTGGCGCACGCCAAGTTCGGCGAAGGCGTGATCGTCAATATCGAAGGCGGCGGCGGCAATGCGCGCGCGCAGATCAACTTCGGCCAGCACGGCATGAAGGTGCTGGACCTGGGCATCGCCAAGCTGGAGCGATTGGGGCGTTGAGACACGAGCGGCCATAAAAAAGGGCAGCCTGCGCAGGCTGCCCTTTTTGTATGTGGCGTGAAAATCAGTCGTTCGGCTTGTCCAGCGACACGGTCTTGCTCTCATCGACAGGCACGCCGAAGATCTGGCGGTAGGCCGCGTAGAACGAGCAATGCATGATGATGGTGAGTATCATCGACAGCGGCATCATCAGCTGCATCATCAGTGGCGTGCGGCCAAAGATGACGGCCAGCAACTGGCTGGTGACGATGCTGATGGCGAACCACGTGGCGGCAAAGACGATGAAGGCCGACAGCGAGCGCCAGACGGCGAAAAAGCTGAAGAACAGCGACTTGCCCAGGCCGGTTTTTTGCCAGTAGATCAGCGGCGCCGCAAAGCAGAACGCCATGGCGGCCGGCACGTACAGCACGATGGCCAGCAGGATGCCGAGGCCCAGGCGCGATTCGGGGATGGCGGCGCGCGCCGCTTCTTCCGTCAGTTGTCCCGTGACCAGCTGCCACAGCAAGCCGTCGTCCACCAGGGTGGACGCGCCGATGGCAAGGATGGCCATCAGGATGTACAGCACGCCCAGGCCGAACAGCGCGGGAAACGCCGGTTTGCGGAAGCCCGAGATCAGCAGGCTGGGCAAGACGCGCTTGCCCTGGTCGATATGCAGGCAGCCTTGCACGAAGGCCACGGAAAACACGGGGACGAGGATGACGGGCAGCATCTGGCCCAGTACGGGCACGATGCTGACAGCCAGCATGCAGAACATATAGCCGAGAAACAGCATCGACATGCCGCCAGGTTGCTTGCGAAACAGGCCAAATCCTTGTTTCACCCAAAGCCAGCCTGTACTTGCAGGTAATTTTTCCATGTTTAAAACAGTTCCGGTGCAGGTGTGGCAATACGTTCGCGCAGAATGCGTTCGAAATGCGAGGGATCGTGCGGGGTCAGCATTTCCGCTTCGCGCGGCTGGTAATAATCGTACAGGCGCGACAGCCAGAAGCGCAGCGCGGCGGCGCGCAGCATCGGCTGCCATGCCGTCTGTTCTTCATGCGTGAACGGGCGCACGGCCTGGTAGGCGTCCAGCAGGGCGCGCACGCGCACCGTGTCGAGCACGCCCGTGGCCAGGTCCACGCACCAGTCGTTGACGGTGACGGCCACGTCGAACAGCCAGGTGTCGCAGCCGGCAAAGTAAAAGTCGAAAAAGCCCGTCAGTTGTTCGCCGTCAAACATGACGTTGTTACGGAACAAGTCGGCATGCACGGGACCGCGCGGGATGGCTTTATAGGTATCGCAGGCAGCAAAGGCATCCTGGAAGTGGATTTCCGCGCGCAGCAAATGGGCCTTGGCATCGTCGAGGTGGGGCAAGACCAGCGGCGTGGTGGTGTTCCACCAGTCCAGTCCCCGCAAATTCGGCTGCTGCAGGGGGAAATCCTGCGCTGCCAGGTGCATCTTCGCCAGCATGGCGCCCACGGCCGCGCAATGCACGGCTTGCGGCGCCATCTGCGAGCTGCCGTCGAGTTTGCTGACGATGGCGGCCGGCTTGCCTTGCAGGGCCGTCACCAGTTCGCCATCGGCATTGGCGATGGGGGCGGGCACCAGCACGCCCCGGTCCGCCAAATGGCGCATCAGCTGCAGATAGAACGGCAATTGCTCGAAGCTGAGGTTTTCAAAGATCGTCAGCACGTACTCGCCGCGCTCCGTGCTCAGAAAGAAATTGCTGTTTTCAATGCCGGATGCGATGCCCTTGAGCGCCAGAGGTTTGCCGAGTGGAAATTGCGTGATCCACTGGCCGATATCGTCCAGGTGTAGCGCGGTAAATACTGCCATGGGAAAGAGGGGAATGGTCTAAAAGGTCAAAAAAAGCCGGCTGCCCCGCAGATGGCCGGGGCAGGGCAGAAGAGAGTGGCTGCTTACTTCGTTGCTGCGGGCGGTGCTGGCGCTTCCGCGGCCTCTTCATCGCGTTGTTTCTGTTTCTTCTTGCCCAGGTCGAATTCCAGTACTTTCCATTGGGGGCCGCGCAGGGCGCCGCCGTTGGCCTGGTCGGCGCCCGTGGCCGGCTTCATGTAATAGGTGCTGCCGCCCGTGGTGACTTTCACTTCGGACGTCACGCCCGCTTCGCGTTTCTCGGTGATCTGTTGCTTGGCTGCGGCCGGCGCCACGGTGATCGGCGCTTCGCCCATTTCCTCGATACGTTCGAGCTGTGGCGGCGCGTCGCTCGGTTTGGCCGGCGTCTGGGCGCTGGCGATGGCCGAACATGCCAGCAGGGGCAGGGCGAGGAATGTCCAGAGTGTCGATGTACGCATCATGATGGGTTCGCTTCCATGTGTGGGACTGCAGCGCGTGCAGTGGTGTAATGCCGTCAATTTATCTATAAGGCATTGTAACAAACTGGTAGGCAATGCTGTTTAATACGGCTGATTAATGTGCCGAAATGGCTGGCGGCGGCAGCCCGCGCGCCCGCACGGGGCCGCCAGGGTGCTCAAAACGCCAGGAACGGCACGCATTGCGGCCGGTGGCGCGGCCCCAAACTCTGCGATAATTGGGCGATATTCCGCCCGCCCGCCGCGCTTTCCCCGGCGGACGCGGCTCACCTTATTTTATTGGCATTATGCAAAACACCCTGCTGTTAGTCGACGGTTCCAGTTACCTTTATCGTGCCTTCCATGCGCTGCCCGACCTGCGCAGCCCGGATGGCTATCCCACGGGCGCCATGCACGGCATGGTCAACATGCTGCGCCGCCTGCGTGCAGACTACCCGGCCGCCTACATCGCCTGCGTCTTCGATGCCAAGGGTAAAACTTTCCGCGACGACATGTATCCCGAATACAAGGCCACGCGCGCCTCGATGCCGGACGACCTGCGCCTGCAGATCGAACCGATCCACGAAGCCGTGCGGGCCATGGGCTGGCCCATCCTGATGGTCGACGGCGTGGAAGCGGACGACGTGATCGGCACCCTGGCCGTGCAGGCGGCCGCCGCCGGCATGGATGTGGTGGTGTCGACGGGCGACAAGGACCTGGCGCAGCTGGTCAACAGCCAGGTGACCCTGATCAATACCATGAGCAATGAAAAGCTCGATGAAGCGGCCGTGCTGGCCAAGTTCGGCGTGCCGCCCAACCGCATCATCGATTATCTGTCGCTGATCGGCGATACGGTCGACAATGTGCCGGGCGTCTCGAAATGCGGCCCGAAAACGGCCGTCAAATGGCTGACCTTGTACGACAGCCTGGAAGGCGTGATGGAAAATGCGGCCAATGTGGGCGGCGCCGTGGGCGAAAACCTGCGCACGGCCCTGCCTTGGCTGCCGCAGGCGCGCGCCCTGATCACCGTCAAGACCGATTGCGATCTGTCGCAGCACATGACGACGATCGCCGACTCGCTGGTGGCGAAGCACGAAGACAAGGAAGCGCTGCTGGCCTTCTTCCAGCGCTACGGCTTCAAGGCCCTGCTGCGCGAACTGGGCGCCACGCCGCCGCCGATGTCGCCCGTCGGCGCACCGGCAGCTGGCGCCGGTGCTTCCACCGCCAACACGACGGGCGACATGTTTGCCGACGCGGCCTCGGCCGTGGAAGCCGTGTATGAAACCGTGCTGACGGACGAGCAGCTGGACAAATGGATCGCCCTGATCGATGCGGCGGCTCTGACGGCCGTCGACACGGAAACCACCTCGCTGGAACCGATGACGGCGCAGATGGTCGGCATTTCCCTGTCCGTGGCCGAGCACGCGGCCTGCTACATCCCGCTGGCGCACGACTACGCGGGCGCGCCCGAGCAATTGACGCGCGAACACGTGCTGGCGAAACTGCGTCCGTGGCTGGAAGATGGAAACAAGCCCAAGCTGGGGCAGAACCTGAAATACGACAGCCACATCTTCGCCAACCATGGTGTGACGTTGCGCGGCATCGCCCACGATACCCTGCTTGAATCGTATGTGTTCGAATCGCACAAAAAGCACGACATGGACAGCCTGGCCCTGCGCCACCTGAACTACACGACGATTCCGTTCGAAGACGTGTGCGGCAAGGGCGCCAAGCAGATCACGTTCAACCAGGTGGAAGTGGAGCAGGCGGCGAAGTACGCGGCCGAGGATGCGGACGTCACCTTGCGTTTGCACAATGCCATGTGGGGCAATGTGGCGAACGATGAGAAGCTGACTTTCATCTATGAAAAGATCGAGATGCCGACGGCCGTGGTCTTGCAAAAGATCGAGCGCAACGGCGTGCTGATCGACGACGAGCTGCTCAACATCCAGTCGGCCGAGCTGGCAATCAAAATCCTCGAACTGGAAAAGAAGGCGTATGAACTGGCCGAGCAGCCATTCAACCTGGGTTCGCCCAAGCAGATCGGCGAAATCTTCTTTGAAAAGCTGAAACTGCCGGTGGTCAAGAAGACGCCGACGGGCGCGCCATCGACGGATGAAGAAGTGCTGCAAAAGCTGGCCGAGGATTATCCGCTGCCCAAAGTGCTGCTCGAATACCGGGGCATGGCCAAGCTGAAGTCGACGTACACGGACAAATTGCCGAAGATGATCAACGTCACCACGGGCAGGGTGCACACGAACTATGCGCAAGCCGTGGCCGTCACGGGCCGCCTGGCGTCGAACGACCCGAACCTGCAGAATATTCCCATCCGCAGCGCGGAAGGCCGCCGCATCCGCGAAGCCTTCATTGCGCCGCCGGGCAGCCACATCGTTTCGGCCGACTATTCGCAGATCGAATTGCGCATCATGGCGCACATCTCGGGCGATGAAGCCATGCTGCGCGCGTTTGCCGACGGCATCGACATTCACCGCGCCACGGCCGCCGAGATCTTTGGCGTGCCGGCCGCGGAAGTGCAGAGCGAACAGCGCCGCTATGCCAAGGTCATCAACTTCGGTTTGATCTACGGCATGAGCGCGTTTGGCCTGGCCGGTAACCTGGGCGTGGACCGCACGGCCGCGCAAAGCTATATCGACCGTTATTTCGCTCGTTTCTCGGGCGTGAAACAATATATGGAAGACACGCGCCAGCAGGCGAAGGCGCGCGGCTACGTGGAAACCGTGTTCGGCCGCCGTTTGTGGCTGCCGGAAATCAATTCGCCGAACGGCCCCCGCCGCCAGGGCGCCGAACGGGCGGCCATCAACGCGCCCATGCAGGGCACGGCTGCCGACCTGATCAAGCTGGCCATGATTGCCGTGCAAGGCTGGCTGGAAACGGATGGCTTGCAGACGAAGATGATCATGCAGGTGCACGATGAACTGGTGCTGGAAGTGCCGGACGCCGAGCTGGAACTGGTCAAGCGCAAGCTGCCGGAACTGATGGCCGGCGTGGCCGCGTTGAAAGTGCCGCTGACGGCCGAGGTGGGCGTCGGCAGGAACTGGGACGAAGCGCATTGATGCTGCGTCGGCTTACGCGGGGCATGCCCCGCTAAGCCGCCCTACATGTTTACTTGAGCAATGACCGTAGGTCGGCTTAGCGCAGCGTAAGCCGATATTTCCAAACGCAATATCTTCAGGAGAAACGCATGAGCGACATGATCACCGATTGTGAAAGTTTGCTGGGCCAGAGCAGCTTGTCCGGGCCAGATGGCCGGCGTGGTTTCCTGAAGGTGGCGCTGGGTACGGGCTTTGCCGTGGCCGTGCTGCCCGTGGCGGCGCAAAACGTCATCAAGACGGATTCCGCCGGGCTCGTCACTGCCACCATATCCGTGATGGTTGATGGCCAGGCCGTGCCCGTGTATGCGGCGCAGCCGGAAGGCAAGACGGGCTTGCCCGTGGTGCTGGTCATTTCGGAAATCTTTGGCGTGCATGAACATATCGCCGACATGGCGCGCCGCTTCGCCAAACAGGGCTATCTGGCGCTGGCGCCCGACCTGTTCGTGCGCCAGGGCGACCCCACCAAGGTGGCCAGCGTTGCCGATTTAATGAAGGGCATCATCGCCAAGACGCCCGATGCGCAAGTGATGACGGACCTCGATGCCGTGGTCGCATGGGCCAAGCAGAATGGCGGCGACACGAGCCGCCTGGGCATCACGGGTTTCTGCTGGGGCGGCCGTATCACGTGGCTGTACGCGGCGCACAATCCCGCCGTCAAGGCGGGCGTGGCCTGGTATGGCCGCCTGGTGGGCGAACCGACCCCCTTGCAACCTAGCAACCCCATCGATATTGCCGCTAGCCTGAAAGTCCCCGTGCTGGGCTTGTATGGCGGCAAGGATACGGGCATCAGCCAGGAATCGATCGGCAAGATGAAGGATGCGCTGGCCAAAGGCGGCAACAAGTCGGAATTCGTCGTCTACCCCGATGCGGGCCACGCCTTCAATGCCGATTACCGTCCCAGCTATGTGGCGGCCGATGCGAAAGACGGTTATGCGCGTTGCCTGGCCTGGTTCAAACGCCACGGCGTAGCGTGATCTGCAACAGAAAAATAGCAAATTTTTCCATCAGTTGACGCGAAAGGCGCACCGGGCTGTAAAATGCCCGGTTCGCGTCAATGCAGTACAATTGCATCTTCACTGCGCCACGCTGCCGCCAAGCGCGCACAAGATTGAATAATAAGCAACACTATACAGATCAAGCCAGACGCCAGCATTGCGGGCGCCCGTAGGCCGGCGCCATTTTGAGGTAAGAAAATCATCGATCCCGTCCTTATATCCATTTTGCTCGCGACCACGATCGCGGGCGTATTCAGCATTACCGCGGCGGCGATCTTTTCGTTTGCATTCTTGTCCAAAGTGGTCGAGCGCATGGTCAGCTTGTCCGTCGGCATCATGTTGTCGACGTCCTTGCTGCACGCCTTGCCCGAAGCATTCGAATCGCAGGCGGACCCGCGCAGCCTGTTCGCCACCCTGCTGGCGGGCTTGCTGGCCTTTTTCATGCTGGAAAAATTCGCGATTTTGCGCCATTCGCACCACCATGAAGGCGACGGCCACCACCACGCGCATGGCCACGACAAGCACGAAGCGGGCAAGGCCGGCTGGATGATCCTCGTGGGCGACGGCATGCACAACTTTACGGACGGCATTTTGATCGCGGCCGCCTTCCTGGCCGACCCAAAGCTGGGCCTGGTGACGGGCCTGGCCATCATCGCGCATGAAATCCCGCAGGAAATCGGCGACTTCATCGTGCTGCTCAATGCCGGTTTTTCGCGCTTGCGCGCGTACGTTTTCAATCTGCTGTGCAGCCTGATGGCGGTGGCGGGCGGCCTGCTCGGCTATTTCACCCTGGACCGCGCCAGCAATCTGATTCCTTACGTACTCGTGTTCGCCTCGTCCGGCTTCATCTACATTGCCCTGTCGGACCTGATGCCGCAGATGCAGCGCCGCGCCACCTTGCGCGAAACCATCCCGCAAGTGCTGCTGATCGCGCTGGGCGTGTGCATCGTGCTGTTCCTGACGCATAAACGCCACGGCGGTTGACACGCGGCGGTGCCGCAGTGTCACTTGTGCTATATTGCCTTTCTGACTAACTTGCACAGAAAGGAGGAAAATATCATGGAAGAAAACTTGTTGCTCGCCGCATGGCGCGCACGCTCTTTAAGCGCATTTGCCAGCTCTTGCCCACGTTCTATCGCGCTGCGATAACCTGGCCAGAGCAAAGTTACCCTCCTATACGAGTCCTTTCCTGGTACTCCGTTGTCGTTAGCGCTCCTGTTAACGCGGATGCTTGCATCCCGAACAAAGACAAGAGCCATGACTACCCTGATCTCGACACAAGCTTTACAACTGGATACCCACGACGGTTTCCTGTTCCATGAACTCGCCTTTACCTTGCGCCAGGGCGACCGCATCGGCCTGATCGGCCACAATGGCTGCGGCAAATCCACCTTGCTGGGATTGCTCAGCGGCACGCGCGAAGCCACTGCCGGCACCATCCACTATTCTCGTGCCTGCCGCTTGCAGCACGTGGAGCAGCACTTGCCGCCGGAACTTGCCAGCCTGAGCCTGTACGACGCCTTGCTGGCGCCCGTGCTGGAACAGCCCGAACTGCATTGGCGGGTCGACAGCCTGCTGGCCGAACTGGGCTTCGACCTGGATACGGCGCAAGTGCCCGTGCACTCGCTATCGGGCGGCCAGCACACGCGACTGCTGCTGGGGCGTGCCCTGCTGCAGGAGCCGAACGTGCTGCTGCTCGATGAACCGAGCAATCATCTGGACTTGCCATCCTTGCTGTGGCTGGAGCAATTCCTGCTGGCGTGGCGCGGCGCCTTCATCCTCGTCTCGCACGACCAGCGCCTGCTCGACAACGTGGCCACGCGCAGCTGGATCTTGCGCGACCGCCGGCTCTACGATTTCGACTTGCCGTGCGGCCCTGCGCTGGCGGCGCTGGCCGAGGCCGATATTGCCGCCGCCGCCCGGCATGCGGCGGAACAAAAGGAAATCGACCGCCTGTCTGCCAGCAGCGCCCGCCTGGCCCTGTGGGGCCGCACTTATGACAATGAAGACCTGGCGCGCAAGGCCAAGACCATGCAGCGGCGCATCGACAAGTTGAAGGATGAGCAATCGTTCGTCAGCGATGGCGCTCCCTGGCGCTTGAGTCTGCGCGGCAAGGCGCTGGCGGCCGACCAGCTGCTGACGCTGGACGGGCTGGACGTGCGCGCCGTGCCCGCGTCTCCCGTGCTGTTCCAGGTCGGCCAGCTGTGGCTGAAACCGGGCGACCGGGTCGCCTTGCTGGGCGCCAACGGCAGCGGCAAGTCGTCGTTGCTGCGCTTGTGCTGGCAAGCGATCCAGGCGCAGGAAGAGCGGACGGACTTGCGCTACCACAAGGCGGCAAACATCGGTTATTACGACCAGTCGCTCAAGCAACTGGCCGATACGGCCGACCTGTCCGACGCCCTGTATCCGTTTGCCGTGCAAAATGAAGCTGCGCGCAGTCAGGTGGCGCGCAAGCAAGCGCTGATTGCGGCCGGTTTCCCGTATGCGCGCCATGGCCAGACGGTGGCCACCCTGAGCGGCGGCGAGCGGGCGCGGCTGCTGTTCCTGGGCTTGTCGCTGGCCAGCTACCACTTGCTGCTGCTCGATGAGCCCAGCAATCACCTGGACATGCAGGGCAAGGGGGAACTGGGACAAGCGTTGCAGGGATTTGCGGGCGGCTGCCTGCTGGTATCGCACGACCGCGACCTGATCGAGACGGCCTGCAACCGCTTTTGGGTGGTGGCCGATGGCGGGCTGGAAGAGTGGCTTGATGCGGCCAGCGCGTATGCGCGGCTCAGTCTTGAGGATGGGCAGGCGCCAGCGTCCGCGCCGCGCGTGGAAAGCACATCGCTTGCGCCAGCGCAAACCGACGTCGATGTGCAGCTGGAACGCTTGTGCGAACTGGAGCAGTTGCTGGCGCAAGACCTGGCGAGAAAACCGCGCCATCAGAAGCCGGCCAGCCAGCAGGCGTGGCAGGACGAGATCGCGCAGTTGAATCGCATTTTGGGCATCACGGCCTAGATGGCGCTGTCCGGGCGATGGTCGCCGTCGCCCATGGACGCTTGCTGGCGATGGCGTCTGCAAGCGGCGGCAGCGCCTTGCGCGTGGTGCATGTCGTCGGCCAGAGCCGCCTTCCCCGTGATGAAACGCAAGGGCGGCAGGTATCAGGACGGCGTTTGCGTCAGCCGTTGCAGTTCAAACAGTGCGTTGCCGTATTCGGCATACATCACCATGCCGGTGGCAACCGTCTTTTCAAAATACTCCCTGGCTTTGCGCCGGTCCTGTTTCAGCAGATAGTATTGGCCGATATTAAAATACGCTTCGCATAAGGACAGCAGGCGCTCGTCGCCCTGCATTGTGTCGGCCGCCGCCAGCACCTGTTCCGGCGTCGAGATGCCGGTGAACAGCCCGTAGGCGGGACGCGGCCAGGCGCCGCTGGCCTCGGCATTCAATTCCTGCCTGAGCGCGTCCGGCAAGGCTAGCCCGGCAGGTCCCAGCGTCCACAGATACCACAGCCTGGCATACGGCTGTGCCTCCATGTTTGCCGCCGAGATGGTCAGCGGTTCCAGGTCGTCGAGCGCGCGCCGGTATTGGCCCATCTGGTAATAAGTCTGGCCGCGTTGGTAGGCGACTTCATAGGCATCGTAGCCCAGCAGCCGCGCCTGTTCCAGCTGCTCGATGGCGGCCTGGAACTGTCCGCGCCGGACCTGGATCGATGCCAGCGTCATATGGTAGACAGCCGTCGATGGTTGCAGCGCCAGCGCCTGCGTCAGGTCGGCCCATGCCAACTCGGCTTGCTGCAGATCCGCATGGGCCGAGCCGCGCAACCAGTAGGCCTGGGCCATTTCCTGCTTGTCTTCCGGCTTGCGTGCGATGGTCGCGCTGTGCTCGGCGATGTCTTTTTCCAGGCTGCTGCGCATGCGCTGGCCGGGCGTATTGGCCGCCGTGCCCGGTTTGTTGCTGTTGATCCACATTTCCGGGACACTGAAGGAGTCGCCCATCATCTGGCTGATGTGTTGCAGTTGCGCGAGGAATTTGTCGAGCTCGCCTACCGGCACCGAATCGGCCCGGAAAGAGAGTTCCAGCGTGATCCGCGCCACATTCCCGCGAAATTGCTGGGACTGTTTGTAGGTGAAGAAATCGCCGTCGTAGCGCGTGGTGGTGGGGTCGAGCAAGCCGCTGACGTTGTCAGGCAGGTTGATCTGAAAGGTATAGCTCAGTGTCTTGCCGGTGCCCGGCAAGACTAATGGGACGCCGCGTGCGGCCTCGTCCTTGATACGCGTCGCTTGAATGAAATTCACCGGCATGAATGCGAAGATCCAGCCTTTGCCCAAGGCGCTCGCGGCGTGTTCGATCATGTAGCGGTCGACCATCGTGATGTGTGCGCCAGGCCTGTAGTCGGCCAGTTCCGCGACCCCAAGGCGTTGCGCGCCCGGATAGCGCGCCTGGGTCATGGCCTGGTCCGCCTGCGCATAGCCGGCCATGCGCGTCGCTGCGCCTTCCTGTACTTTGTCCGCCAGCAGGCCATCGTAGCTGGTGCGTTTTTCAAGCAGTACCGGCTGATCGAACGCCCTGACGGTCATGATTTCCTTCAAGTCATACGCCGCGGGTGGTTTTTGCGCGGCGGCAGGCAGGCTGAATGCCAGGCACAAGCCTGCCAGTACGCTCAAGAGGGATCGTTGCATCGGTAATTCCTGATAATGACAAAGGTCGGCGACGGGACGCCGTGCCAGCTGCTTATGCTGTCCCGGTTGCCACGGGCCTTGCCGGGTCGGCGCACCATTCGCTCCACGAGCCCGGGTACAGTGCCGCGCCAGGCAAGCCGGCCACTTCCAGGGCCAGCAGGTTGTGGCAAGCCGTCACGCCGGAGCCGCACTGCATGATGGCTGCTTGCGGTGCATCAAACAAGGCGCTGAAGTCGCGCCGCAGTTCGTCGGCGCCTTTGAAGCGGCCGTCCGCTTGTAAATTATCCTTGAAGAAACGATTTTTCGCGCCGGGAATATGGCCGCCCACGGGGTCGATGGTTTCGTTTTCGCCCCGGTAGCGGTCGGGCGCGCGCGCGTCGATCACGGTCAGCGCCTGTGTTTCCAGGTTGGCGATGACGTCTTGCACGGTGACCATGCGCGTCAGGCTGGCTTTTTCCGTGAGCTTGCCCGCTGCGCGGGGCGCCACGGGCGTGACCAGGGGCAAGCCTTGCGCCTGCCAGGCGGCCAGGCCGCCGTCGAGCACGGCGACGGCCCCGTGGCCCACCCAGCGCAGCAGCCACCACAGGCGGGCGGCGAACATGCCGCCCTGGCCGTCATAGGCCACCACTTGCGTGTCGTCATTGATGCCCCAGCCGCGCAAGGTGGCCAGCAGGGTATTGCGGTCGGGCAGGGGATGCCGTCCCGTAAAGTCCGGGCCGCGCGCCGTCTTGGGGCCGGACAGGGCCGTGTCGATGTCGGCGAACTGCGCGTTCTGGATGTGGCCGGTGGCAAAGGCGTCGCTGCCGGCCGTGGGGTTGAGCAAGTCGTGGCGGCAATCGAGGATGACCCAGTTGCTGTCATTCACGTAGCTGGACAAATCATTGCTGTTGATCAAGGTCGTATACAAGGTCATGACTCCTTACACTTCGCTGGCGATGGGATCCGTGCGCGCGATGGCGGCGCCACGGGCCGTGTTGCGGGTATTGTAATAGGTTGCCGCGATGCCGGAAGCGAGAATGATGCCGATGCCGGCCCAGCCGTGCCAGTCGAACAGGTCGCCAAAGATCACCACGCCCCAGAAGCTGGAAAAGACGATGCCTGTGTACTGCAGATTCGCCACCACGAGGGTCTTGCCCAGGCGATAGGCGCGCGTCATGGCCATCTGCGCCATGGTGGCGCACAGGCCGATGGCGGCCAGCAAGCCGATGCCGTAGCCGCTCGTGTGCGCGTGCCAGACGACGGGGCCGCCGCCGGCGCTGGCCACGTGGCCGATCACGCCGGCGAGGAAATTGACGACCGAGAAATAGAACACGACCCGGTACTCGGGTTCGCCCAGCAAGCCCAGCTTGCGTACTTGCAGGTAGGCGAGGGCCGACAGCATGCCGGAGATCAAGGCCGTGATGGCGCCAGCCGCCTGGTCCGTCTCGAACACGGGTTGCAGCAGCAGGGTCACGCCGACAAAGCTCATGGCGATGGCCGCCACCAGCGGCCACTCGACCTGTTTCATGCCTTTCCACCAGCCGCCCGCCAGCAGGATCACGGCGATCCAGATGGGCGCCATGTAATTGAGCGTCATGGCCGTGGCCAGCGGCAGGATGGCGATCGCATAAAACCACAGCCACAGGGCGATCACGCCCACCACGCCGCGCCACAGATGCTGACCCGGCATCGTGGTTTTAAAGCTGCCGCCCTGGTAGAGGATGGTGCAGCTCATGACGATCATGCCGATGATGCCGCGGTACATGACGATTTCGGACGTCGAATACATGTCCGACGCCAGCTTGACGCACACGCCCATGATGGCGAACATAAAACTGGCAAACAGCATCCACAACGATTGCATTGGATTCCTGGGTAATGAGAGGATAAAAAAAGGGCCGCGTCATGCGGCCCTTCTGCGAATTACAGTTCGATATTGCTGCGGTACCATTCGTGGAAGTGCTGCATGCCATCTTCCATCGGCGACTGGTAAGGACCCACTTCGCTCACGCCGCGCGCCATCAGGGCCTTGCGGCCCGCATCCATGCGCTGGGCGATTTCATCGTCCTCGACGCAGGTTTCCATGTAGGCAGCCCGTTCGGCTTCGACGAAGTCGCGCTCGAACAGCACGATTTCCTCTGGGTAATAGAACTCCACCACGTTGCGCGTCTTTTGCGGGCCATCGGGCCACAGGGTCGAGACGATCAGCACGTGCGGATACCATTCGACCATGATGTTCGGATACAGGGTCAGCCAGATGGCGCCATACGGCGGCGCTTCGCCGCCGCGGAATTGCAGCACCTGCTCTTGCCATTTCTTGTAGGCAGGCGAACCCGCTTGCTGCAAGCCCCGGTGCACGCCCACCGTTTGTACGCTGTAATCCTTGCCGAATTCCCAGCGCAGGTCGTCGCAGCTGACGAAGCTGCCCAGGCCCGGGTGGAACGGTTCCACGTGATAGTCTTCCAGATAGACTTCGATGAAGGTTTTCCAGTTGTAGTCGCACTCGTGGATTTCCACGTGGTCGAACATGTAGCCGGAAAAATCGAGGTCTTTCGAGACGGACAAATCTTTCAATTTTTCCATCACGTTGTAGCCGTTCTGCTCGAACAGCAAGCCATTCCAGCTTTGCAGCGGCGTTTTCGACAGGTTCAGGCACGGCGTCTCGGGGAAATGCGGCGCGCCGATCAATTCACCCTTGAGGTCGTAGGTCCAGCGGTGCAGCGGGCACACGATATTGTTGGCATTGCCGCGGCCGTTGAACATCAGCGCCTGCCGGTGGCGGCACACGTTGGACAGCACTTCGATGCCATTGGCGTTGCGCACGAGCATGCGCCCTTCGTTCTCAGACGCCAGGGTCGCAAAATCGCCGGTTTCCGGCACCATCAGCTCATGCCCGACATAGCGCGGGCCGGCTTGGAACAATTGTTGCATTTCACGCTGCAACAGCGTTTCGTCAAAATAGACGTGGACCGGAAGTTGCGCGTTTGAGCGCGCCAGCTTGGCGTGAGTAGCCAGATCGGACATCCCAACCCCCCATAAATGTACAACGGTCAGCAGTGCCCCAGGCCATTCCCTGGGCAACCGCTACAGAGAGAAAGAATCCGCAAAGACCTGAATTCAAATTTGTTGAAACGGTATTTCGGACAGAACCGGCGATTATAGCGCGTATCGGCCTCGGCATTGCCAAAACCCTCGGCAATTCCGGTACTTTAATGAGAAACGTTGTCATTTACCGTGCAATTTCGGGCCGATGGGGGCGATTGCGCTAAAATTCACTGCCAAGCTGGCAACGTCTTCCTCTTTGAGCACGCCGATTGCGCTTTAGTTTTCACTTAATAGTGTGGTTTGTTCTAAAATAACGCTTCTATGCTGGCCGGGAGTCCCCGGCGTCTCCCTACAAGCCCCTCGTGCCACGAAGAGATCTGAGTCTATGTCGAAGAAATTAACTGCCGCTGCCGCTGCCGCAGCGCCGGCCTCGTTTGAAGAGGCAATGGCGGAACTGGCGCAGCTGGTAACGCAAATGGAAGCGGGCCAGTTGCCGCTGGAAGCATCGGTCGCGGCGTATCAGCGCGGCTCGGAACTGGTCAAGTATTGCGCAACCCAGCTCGACAGTGTCGAAGCGCAGGTGAAAGTACTGGAAGGCGACATGTTGAAACCGTTCGTGGATGCCGGCGAGGCCGCTCAATGATGGCCAGCGTGCAACAAGACAGCATGACCTTCGGCGACTGGATGCAAAGCACCCAGTCCGGCGTGGAAAGCCGGCTCGACCAGTTCCTGCCGGCGGCGGACGCCGTGCCACACAAGCTGCACGCAGCCATGCGCTATGCGCTGCTGGGCGGCGGCAAGCGCGTGCGCCCGCTGCTGGTGATGGCGGCCGGCGAATTGTTCGATGCCGACCAGGACACCCTGGCGCGCGCCGCTTGCGCACTGGAAATGATTCACGTGTATTCACTCGTGCATGACGACATGCCGTGCATGGATGACGATGCCTTGCGCCGTGGCAAACCCACCGTGCACATCGCCTACGATGAAGCGACGGCCCTGCTGGTGGGCGACGCGCTGCAATCGCAGGCGTTCATGCTGCTGGCCGACGGCGCGGCGATTCCTCCCGCACGGCAAATGGCCATGATCAAGCTGCTGGCGCACGCGTCCGGTTCGGCCGGCATGTGCGGCGGCCAGGCAATCGATCTCGACAGTGTGGGCCTGGCCTTGAGCCTGCCGCAACTGGAACAGATGCATCAGCTGAAAACGGGCGCCTTGCTGCGCGCGGCCGTGATCCTCGGCGCGCTGGCGGGCAAGGAGCTGACGCCGGACGACATGACGGCGCTGAACGCGTATGCGCGCGCCGTCGGGCTGGCGTTCCAGGTGGTCGACGACGTGCTCGACGCGACGGCCGATTCGGCCACCCTGGGCAAGACGGCGGGCAAGGATGCGGCCGCCAACAAGCCCACCTACGTATCGATACTGGGGCTGGAACCATCGAAAGCCCTGGCAGAACAATTGCGGTGCGACGCCCATGCGGCGCTGGCGCCATTCGGGGACAAGGCACGCCGTCTGCGCGAGCTGGCAGACCTGGTCGTGCAGCGGAAGGCATAAATGAAACTGTTAGAAACCATCAATGAACCAGCGCAAGTGCGCAAGCTGGCCCGCTCGCAACTGGTGCCGCTGGCGCAGGAATTGCGCAGCTTCCTGCTCGACTCCGTTTCCAAGACGGGCGGCCACCTGTCGTCCAACCTGGGCACGGTCGAGCTGACCGTCGCGCTGCATTACGTGTTCAACACGCCGCACGACCGCATCGTGTGGGACGTGGGCCACCAGACCTATACGCACAAGATCCTCACGGGCCGCCGCGAGCGCATGCACACCCTGCGCCAGAAGGACGGCATTTCCGGCTTCCCCAAGCGCGACGAGAGCGAATACGACACGTTCGGCACGGCCCACTCGTCGACATCGATCTCGGCCGCGCTGGGCATGGCGCAGGCCGCCAAGATCAAGGGCGACCCGCTGCACGCGATCGCCGTGATCGGCGACGGCTCGATGACGGCCGGCATGGCCTTCGAGGCGATGAACAATGCGGGCGTGCAGGAAGACGTCAACCTGCTGGTGATCCTGAACGATAACGACATGTCGATTTCGCCGCCCGTAGGCGCGCTGAACCGCCACCTGGCGCGGCTGATGTCGGGCCAGTTCTATGCGGCCGCGAAAAACGTGGGCAAGTCCGTCTTGCCCGGCCCCGTGCTGGAATTGGCGAAGCGTTTTGAAGAGCACGCCAAAGGCATGGTCGTGCCCGCCACCATGTTCGAGGAATTCGGTTTCAATTACATCGGCCCCATCGATGGCCACGACCTCGATTCGCTGATCCCGACCTTGCAAAACATCAAGCAATTGAAGGGTCCGCAATTCCTGCACGTGGTGACCAAGAAGGGGCAGGGCTACAAGCTGGCCGAAGCGGAACCGATTTTGTACCACGGCACGGGCAAGTTCAACCCGGCCGAAGGCATCAAGCCGGCCACGGCGCCCGCCAAGATGACGTACACGGAAGTGTTCGGCAACTGGCTGTGCGACATGGCCGCGCACGACAAGCGCCTGGTGGGCATCACGCCCGCCATGCGCGAAGGTTCGGGCATGGTCAAGTTCGAACAGAAGTTCCCGGCCCGCTACTTTGACGTGGGCATTGCCGAACAGCATTCCGTGACCTTTGGCGCGGGCCTGGCTTGCGAAGGCTTGAAACCTGTCGTGGCCATCTATTCGACCTTCCTGCAGCGCGCCTACGATCAGCTGATCCACGACGTGGCCCTGCAAAACCTGGACGTGACCTTCGCGCTGGACCGCGCTGGCCTGGTGGGCGCCGATGGCGCCACGCACGCGGGCAACTACGACATGGCGTTTTTGCGCTGCATCCCGAACATGGTCATCATGGCCGCGTCCGACGAAAACGAATGCCGGCAGATGCTGACGACGGGTTACCACTACCCGGGTCCGGCCGCCATCCGCTATCCGCGCGGCGCCGGTGCCGGCGTGGCCATCGTGCCGGAACTGACCAGTATCGAGATCGGCAAGGGCGAACTCAAGCGCCAGGGCAAGCGCATCGCCATCCTGGCCTTCGGTTCGATGGTGGCGCCGAGTGTGGCGGCCGGCGACAAGCTGGACGCGACGGTGGCCAACATGCGCTTCGTCAAGCCGCTCGACGTGGCGCTGGTAAAACAGCTGGCTGCCGAGCATGATTACCTGGTGACGGTGGAAGAGGGCTGCATCATGGGCGGCGCCGGTTCTGCCGTGGCCGAGGCCTTGGCGGCCGAGGGCATCGTCAAGCCGATTTTGATGCTGGGCTTGCCCGACACCTTCATCGACCATGGCGACCCCGTGCAGCTGCTGAAAGGCGTGGGCCTGGACGCGGCCGGCATCGCCGCCTCGATCGAGCAGCGCTTTGGCGGCACGCAGCCGCCGCGCCTGGCAGCTGTCAGCTAAGCTGGCTTGCATACGGAAAAGCGACACCGAGGTGTCGCTTTTTTTTTCGCCCTCGTGGATTTTACGCTGCACTGCAACATTTTTTGCCCGGGAATGCTACGATGACGCTTTGATACCTTCTCAAAGTTCACCTTGCACTTCAGGAAACTTCACCGCCGTGTGCGCGCACTGGCCGGCCGCTGGCTGGCGGGCATGCACGCCTACACCGATACCCTGGCGCAGCGCCGCCCCCTGTGGATGGTCACCCTGGCCATCGATGAAACGAACCTGTCCGAAGGCTTGCGGGCCGCCTGCGCCTCGAGCGCCATGCTGCTGCTGGGCTTGCTGTTTGACCACCCCGATTTTTCCTGGGCCGCCATCGGCGCCTTCTGGACTTGCCTGGCCGACGCGGCGGGCACGCGGCGCATGCGTTTCGTCTCGATGGTGGGCTTCGGCTTGCTGTCCACGGTGGCCGGCGGCCTGACGGCGCTGGCGGCCGGCCACGGCGTGGCAGCGGCCGCCATTGCCGTGCTGCTGTTTTCCTGGGCAGGCGCGCTGGCGCGCATCTGGGGTGCGGCCACGGCGCAAGTGGCCATCCTGGCGGCCACGGCCTGCGTGGTGATGGTCACGCATCCGCTGGCATCGATGACGCAGACGGCGCCTTTCCTGGGCCTCTACATGTTCGGCTGCCTGTTTGCCACCGTGCTCAGCTTTACCGTCTGGCGCATCCATCCGTTCGGCCCCAGCAGGCGCGCCATCCGCGCCGCGTATTCGCGCCTGGCCGGCATCGCGCGCGACAATGCGCGCTTCCTGGAACAGGGTCCGGCGTTGCCGGACGCGGCCGCGCATGGCGCCAGCTACCGTTCGCAGGCGCGCGCCGCACTGGAAGCGGCGCGCGTGGCGCTGGCC
>NZ_WFLI01000033.1 GCF_009208555.1 Janthinobacterium violaceinigrum
CGCGCCAGCCGGGCGCCGCCAGCGCCGCATCGGGGCCCAGCCGGCCTGTCGTGTCGCGCAGCATCTGCAGGTGGCCGCTGGCGGACACGGGCTTCCCGCTGGCCGGCAGCACCAGGGGCGCCGGCGCGGCAAGTGCAGTCTGGGGAAACAGGGCGGTAAACAACAGGCAAATGGCGAGCAGGATTTTCATGGCGAGGCAGCTTACCACGGTCAGCGGGGCAGTCAGAAAGACAACTTCCCGGCCCCACGGCGATCGGTTATCCTTGCGCCATGTTGAACCTCATCCTGCTTGAAGACGAAGCCGTGCTGCGCCACGAGTTGACCGAGTTTCTCGGCGATTGCGGCTACCGCGTCAGCGCCGTGGCCGACCTGGCCGCCTTCCACGCCTGCTACGCGCCTGCCGTGCACCGCATTGCCATCATCGACCTGGGCTTGCCCGATGGCGAAGGCATGGTGCTGGTGCGCGCCTTGCGCGCGCAGGGGCAGCCCGTCGGCATCGTCGTGTTTACGGCGCGCGGGGCCACGCAGGACAAGGTCAACGGACTGGGCGGTGGTGCCGACTACTACCTGCCCAAGAGCGCCGACCTCGACGAGCTGGCCGCCACCCTGGGCGCGCTGGCGCGCCGTCTCGGTGCGCCGCCTGCCGCCGCGCCGCCCTCCACGGCCTGGGTGCTGGAACTGGGACCGCGCCGCCTCTTGCCGCCCGGCTGCGGCGCCATTGCGCTGTCGCAACAGGACGTCACCGTGCTGCACGCGCTGATGGCCGAGCCGGAACGCATCGTCAGCCGCCAGCAGATCGTGCAATCGCTGGGCGAGGATTTTCTCACCTACGACCAGCGCCGCCTGGACACCCAGATCAGCCGCTTGCGCCGCAAGGCCGAACAGGCGGCGGGCCTGGCCCTGCCCATCAATACCGCCCGCAATGCCGGCTATCGCTTCTTTGCCGACGCCGAAGTGCGCCCCTGAACGGCCCGTCTGCCGCTGCTGAGCAGCTGTGGATAAGCTTGTCGATAAGTGGGTTGGCAACTTGTTGGCAAGCTGTGCGCAAGCGGTGTACAAGCGGTGCACAAGTTTCGCTGTGGATACTTTGTCTTGCCTGTCTGTCGCTCTTCATGGACGGCGCAGCGCCTGCCCTGGCCGCCGATGGCCGTTCCTAGCGTGTTTCCTGCCATCTCTTGGCGTACTGCCCTTGCCTGTATCCGTGATGCCTGTGCAGGCGCTTGTGTATAAGTTTGTGCATAAGCGTCGCATAAGCGGTGGAAAAGCACGGTATAAATCTGTGGGCAAGCGGTGGGTAAGTTAAATCAAGGAAATCACACAGCGATGCGCGTCTCGAATTTGCTGCGGAACGTGGAGAAATAGCTTTTCACGTTGCGCACATTCGCGTGCGCGGCAAACAGGCGGTGCGCCAGCGCGTGGTAGGCGGGCATGTCGGCCACCTGCACCATCAGCACGAAATCGGGCCCGGGCGAGACGCGGTAGCATTGCAGCACGGCGGGCTCGTCCGCTACGAGCTGCTCGAATTCCGCCATGCGTTCCGCCGCCTGCACATCGAGCGTGATTTCCACGATGGCCGTCAGGCGCGCGCCCACCAGTTGCGGCGCGACGATGGCCACCTGCCGTTCGATGACGCCGCTCTCGGTCAAATGCTTGACGCGCCGCAAGCAGGTGGGCGCCGAAACGTGCACGGATCGCGCCAGCTCACTGTTGGTTTGCGATGCATCAACTTGCAAGGCATTCAGGATGCGACGATCGATCTCGTCCAGGGTAATGTTGCTATCGCTCATGATTATAATGAATTGGAAAATAAAAAGATTCTAAATGAAATAATATTTCACCGTAAAATGATGATGAAATATTCAGTCAAAAATACCATGATTTAGAAAGCTTATTTCATTCACTCTGCATTAGCATGCTGGCATTGATTAAATTTTAGACAGAGGTTTCCATGTGCGGCATCGTCGGCGCGGTAGCGCAACGTAATATCACTCCCATCCTGCTCGAAGGCTTGAAGCGCCTGGAATACCGCGGCTACGATTCCTGCGGCATCGCCCTGCATGCCGATGGCCGTTTGCAGCGTTCGCGCTCCACCGCGCGCGTGGCCGAGCTGGAAAAGCAGATCGCCGAAGAAGGCTTGAGCGGCTTTACGGGCATCGCCCACACGCGCTGGGCCACACATGGCGCCCCGGTCTCGTTCAATGCCCACCCGCACTTTTCCCCAACGGAAGAGAGCCCCCGCGTGGCGCTGGTGCATAACGGCATCATCGAAAACCACGACGAGCTGCGCGCCGAACTGACGGCCCTCGGCTACGTCTTCCAGAGCCAGACGGACACGGAAGTGATCGCCCACCTGGTCGAGCACATGTACAACGGCGACCTGTTTGAAACCGTGCAGCAGGCCGTCAAACGCCTGGACGGCGCGTATGCGATTGCCGTCTTCTGCCGCGACGAGCCGCACCGCGTGGTGGCCGCGCGCCAGGGCTCGCCCCTGATCGTCGGCCTGGGCAACGGTGAAAACTTCGTCGCGTCCGACGCCATGGCCTTGGCCGGCACGACGGACCAGATCATCTACCTGGAAGAAGGCGACGTGGTCGACCTGCAACTGTCGCGCTGCTGGATCGTTGACGTCGATGGCAAGCCCGTCGAGCGCGAAGTGAAAACCGTGCATGCGCACACGGGCGCGGCCGAGCTGGGCCCGTACCGCCACTACATGCAGAAGGAAATTTTTGAGCAGCCGCGCGCCATTGGCGACACGCTCGAAGGCGTGACGGGCATCATGCCGGAACTGTTCGGCGACAATGCCTATGCCATCTTCAAGCAGATCGACCGCGTGCTGATCCTTGCCTGCGGCACCAGCTCGTATGCGGGCATGACGGCCAAGTACTGGATCGAAGCGATCGCCAAGGTGCCCGTCAGCGTGGAAGTGGCCAGCGAATACCGCTACCGCGACAGTGTGCCGCACCCGAACACCCTGGTCGTCACCATTTCGCAAAGCGGCGAAACGGCCGACACCCTGGCCGCCCTGAAACATGCGCGCAGCCTGGGCATGCAGCACACCTTGACCATCTGCAACGTGGCCACCAGCGCCATGGTGCGCGAATGCGCGCTGGCCTACATCACGCGCGCCGGCGTGGAAGTGGGCGTGGCTTCGACCAAGGCGTTTACGACGCAGCTGGCGGGCCTGTTCCTGCTGACCCTGTGCCTGGCGCAAGTCAACGGCCGCCTGGACGAAGCACAGGAAGCGGCGCACCTGAAAGCCATGCGCCACCTGCCCGTCGCCATCGCTTCCGTGCTGGCGCTGGAGCCGCAGATCATCGCCTGGTCCGAGGAATTCGCGCGCAAGGAAAACGCCCTCTTCCTGGGCCGCGGTATGCACTACCCGATCGCCCTGGAAGGCGCCTTGAAACTGAAGGAAATCTCGTACATCCACGCCGAAGCGTATCCGGCCGGCGAACTGAAGCATGGCCCGCTGGCCCTGGTGACGAATGAAATGCCCGTCGTCACCATCGCGCCAAACGACGCGCTGATCGAAAAGCTGAAATCGAACATGCAGGAAGTGCGTGCCCGCGGCGGCCAGCTGTACGTCTTCGCCGACGTCGATTCGCGCATCAGCTCCGGCGAAGGCCTGCACGTGATCCGCCTGCCCGAGCACTACGGCGACCTGTCGCCGATCCTGCACGTGGTCGCGCTGCAATTGCTGGCCTATCACACGGCACTGGCACGCGGCACGGATGTGGACAAGCCACGCAATCTGGCCAAGTCGGTGACGGTGGAGTAAGCAGGCTGGATGTTGCCTGTCGCCGGCGGCGCGCTGCCGCCGGCGAGGCGCTCGTCAGCCAGAAGCCGGGTGGGGGCGGGAACGGTACTGTTCTATCCACTTCACGGACTGGGCGATGCCGCCAAAGGGAAAGAAATGCAGGCTGACCTTGCCATGTGCTTCGGTCAGCCCGGCGGCCAGGCGCTCGACAAACAGGTCCGGCCCCGCCGTGCCGAACAGCTTGCCGATGGACACGCCGTACTTGGACCACATCGAGGCGCAGGCGCTCACGCCGCACAAGGCCGCATAGCGGGCCAGCACCGCGATGCTCGCGGGGCCCGGCACGCCCACGCGCACCGGGTGTTCAATGCCGCGCGCGCGCAGCGCTTTGAGCCACGTCAATACAACGTCGGCATCAAACGCAAACTGCGTGACGATCAAGGGCGTCATGCCGCGCTGCACGATGCTGCGGCACTTGCGTTCAAGCACATTCCACTGATCGGCCGTACTCATGACCGGATGGCCTTCCGGGTGACCTCCCACGCCGATCACCTTGATGCCCGCGCGCTCGAACACGCCTGTGTCGATCAGCGCGGCACTGTCGGTAAACGGCCCCAGCGGGGTGGATGGATCGCCGGCGATCACAAAGCAGCGCTCGACGCCCGCTTCCGCGACGGCACGCTGGACGAACGACTCAAACCCGGCGAGCGAGGCGATGCGGCGCGCAGACAAGTGCGGCATGGGCTCGAAGCCCAGCCCGCGCACGGTCCGCACGGCGGCCAGCCGCGCGTCGTCGTCTTCGCGCGGCAGGTAGGGAATGGCAATCGTGGACGCGGGCACGATGCGGGGCGTCGCTGCGCTCAACGCGGGCATGTCCTTCGCACTGACTTCCAGGGAATAGGCGTGCGTGATGTTGCCAGAGGGCCTGGACTGAGCGGGATGCATCAACGGTTTGACCTTATTCGTTTTCTTGCGCGACGGCGATGGCCGGCTGGCGGGCCAGTGCGATGAAGGCCCGCACGTAGTCGATGGCGGTGTCCGTTTCGCGCGCCCCCAGGAAGATCTGCTTGGCCACGCCATGCACGCCCAGCCGCACGGGCACCACGTCCATCTTGAGCGCATATTCCTCGACCAGCCAGCGCGGCAGGGCGGCTACGCCGCGGCCGCTGGCCACCATCTGCAGCATGATGTCGGTGGTTTCGATGGCTTTGTGGCGCTTGGGCGTGACACCGGCCGGCAACAGGAACTGGTTATAGATGTCCAGGCGCTCGATGTCCACGGGGTAGCTGATCAGCACTTCCTGGGTCAGTTGCTGGGGCTTCACATAGGCGGCCGACGCCAGGGCATGGCCCTTGGCCACGACGAGCACCTGCTCGTAGTCGAACACGGGTTCAAATGTCAGCCCCGGCTTGTACAGCGGGTCGGGCGTGACCAGCAGGTCGATCTCGTAGCCGAAGAGCGCGCCGATCCCGCCGAACTGGAACTTCTGCTTGACGTCCACATCCACGTCGGGCCATGCGGTCAGATAGGGCGACACCACCTTCAGCAGCCACTGATAGCACGGGTGGCATTCCATGCCGATGCGCAGCGCACCGCGCTCGCCCTGCGCGAACTGGCCCAGGCGCTCTTCGGCCAGGTCCAGTTGCGGCAGCACCCGGTTCGCCACCGCCAGCAGATACTGGCCGGCCTGCGTCAGGCGCAGGTTGCGCCCTTCGCGCAGCCACACGTCGGTGCCCAGTTGCTGCTCCAGCTTTTTCATGCTGTGGCTCAGGGCCGACTGGGTCAGGTGCAGCACGCCCGCGGCGGCCGTCAATGACCCCTGTTTTTCGACCTGCTGGACGATGCTGAGGTGGATGCGTTCAAGCATTGAGATGAGCCATGTTCATGGATGTATGAAATAAGACCATTATACTTCATCGATCCCCGCCGCTATCATCGATCCCCTTGCTGCCGGCAGTTGTCGGCCCTCGCGCATCCATCCATATGAAAGCAAACATGACACGTCCACTGCGTTTAGTAGCGGTTTCCGGCGGGCTGCAACGCCCGTCCAAGGCTGCGGCCCTGGCGGGGCACCTGCTGGACCTGATCGCCGAGGCCGTCCCGTGCGAGCGGCGCCTGGTCGAACTGGGCCAGCTCGCACCGCAGTTGGCCGGCGCGAGCTGGCGATCGCAACTGCCCCATACGGTGGAGCGGGAACTTGCGGCGGTCGAGCAGGCGGACATCCTGGTGGTGGCAACCCCGGTCTTCCGCGGCTCCTACACGGGGCTGTTCAAGCACTTCTTCGATTTTATTGACCAGGATGCCCTGATCGACAAGCCCGTCCTGTTGGCGGCCACCGGCGGCAGCGAGCGCCATGCGCTGATGATCGACCACCAGTTACGGCCGCTGTTCAGCTTTTTCCAGGCACGCACCCTGCCGCTGGGCGTGTACGCGACCGACAAGGATTTCGCCGACTACCGCCTGCAGAACGAGGCCCTGATCCAGCGGGCCGCACTGGCGGTCCAGCGGGCATTGCCGTTGCTCGAATTGACGCGCCATGCGCGGCCAGCCGCCGCCAACGAAGCGGTCGCGGCCTGATACGCAGACCAGAACATTTTAAAACACTGAATCGGCCATCGCCAGATTCAGATTTTTTCGCAGACATCGGGACACCAGATCACCATGAGCAAAGACTTTACATTTAGCATCAAGAGCATTGTTTTCGATGAAAATTATCATCCAGCAGACAATACGCGCCTGACGACCAACTTTGCCAATCTGGCCAGGGGAAAGAGCCGTCAGGAAAACTTGCGCAACACCCTGAAAATGATCGACAGCCGCTTCAACAGTCTGGCGCATTGGGACAACCCGAAGGCGGACCGCTACTCTGTCGAACTCGAAATCATTTCCGTCGAGTTGAATATCGATGTCCAAGGCGGCAATATCCCATTGATCGAGATATTGAAACCGACCGTTATCGACAAAAAAACCGGAGAACGCATCGATGGCATCGCGGGGAATAATTTCTCCTCCTACGTGCGCGATTACGACTTCAGCGTCGTGCTGCCAGAGCACAACAATGATAAATCCACCTTCGGCGTTCCGGAGAATTTCGGCGACTTTCATGGCAAGCTGTTCAAACACTTTGTCCAATCCAATGCTTACAAGGAGCGCTTCAGCAAGCCGCCCGTCATCTGCATCAGCGCCTCGAGCAGCAAGACCTATCAGCGCACGGAAAATCATCACCCGATATTGGGCGTGGAGTATCAGCAGAACGAATTGTCCTCGACCGATCAATATTTCGAAAAAATGGGCTTGCAGGTGCGCTATTTCATGCCGCCAAACAGCTTGGCACCGTTGGCCTTTTATTTTGTCGGCGACCTGCTTGGCGACTACACGAATCTGGAGCTGATCGGCACCATCAGCACGATGGAGACATTCCAGAAGATTTACCGGCCCGAAATTTACAATGCCAATTCAGCGGCGGGGAAGTTGTATCAGCCTAGCCTGAAGAACCAGGATTACTCGCTGACGCAAATTGTGTATGACCGGGAAGAGCGCAGCCAGCTGGCTGTCAAGCAGGGAAAATATACAGAAGAGCATTTCATCAAGCCATACAAAAATATTCTTGAACAATGGGCTGCGACCACGCTCTCTCATTAACCCACATACACGAAATTACTGATCATGAAAAAATTATTGCCTACTTCGACTGCCGGCAGCCTGCCCAAACCTTCCTGGCTGGCACAGCCTGAAAAGCTGTGGTCCCCTTGGAAATTACAAGACGAGGAACTGGTTGAGGGAAAACAGGATGCGTTGCGTCTGTCGCTGCAGGAACAGCAGCACGCAGGCATCGATATCGTCAGCGACGGCGAACAAACCCGTCAGCATTTTGTCACCACGTTTATCGAGCATCTGAGCGGCGTGGATTTTGAAAAACGCGAGACCGTCAGAATCCGCGACCGCTACGATGCGAGCGTGCCGACCGTCGTCGGCGCCGTGAGTCGCCCCAAGCCCGTGTTTGTCGAAGACGCCCGGTTTTTACGCCAGCAAACCACGCAGCCCATCAAATGGGCGCTGCCAGGTCCGATGACGATGATCGATACGCTGTATGACAGCCATTACAAGAGCCGCGAAAAACTGGCCTGGGAATTCGCCAAGATCCTCAATCAGGAAGCCCGGGAATTGGAGGCTGCCGGCGTCGACATCATCCAGTTTGACGAACCCGCATTCAATGTTTTCTTTGATGAGGTGAATGACTGGGGCATTGCCACCCTGGAGCGGGCGATCGAAGGCCTCAAGTGCGAAACGGCCGTCCATATTTGCTATGGCTACGGCATCAAGGCCAATACGGACTGGAAAAATACGCTGGGGTCCGAGTGGCGTCAGTATGAAGAGTCGTTCCCCAAGCTGCAGCAATCGAGTATCGACATCATCTCGCTGGAATGCCAGAACTCGCGTGTTCCCATGGACCTGATTGAACTCATCCGCGGCAAAAAAGTGATGGTCGGCGCCATCGACGTGGCCTCCAACACCATTGAAACGCCGGAGGAAGTGGCCAGCACCCTGCGCAAAGCGCTGCAGTTTGTCGATGCCGACAAGCTTTATCCAAGCACCAACTGCGGCATGGCACCGCTGGCGCGCCGGGTCGCCAGAGGCAAACTGCATGCGCTCAGTGCCGGCGCAGAAATCATCCGCAGAGAAATCTCGTAACAGGATGCAGCCTATGCTGCATGACGCCACAGACACCGGCAGGTGTCTGTGGCGTTTTTAATGCGGCCTTAGAACTCTTCCCAGTCGGCAGAAGCCGTTGCTGCGGGCGCGGCTTTTCTGGCCGCCGGCACGCGCAGGGCGATGGCGTGCTGGCGCGGTGCTGGGGTCGCGGCGACTGGCGGCTTGTTTGCCGGTGCGCCGGCATCGAGCTTGAACGCGCTCACCACCTGCGCCAGGGTAGCCGCCTGCTCCTGCATGGCAGCGGCCGCCGCGGCAGACTCTTCCACCAGGGCCGCGTTTTGCTGGGTGACGTTGTCCATCTCGCTGATGGCCTGGTTGATTTGCTCGATGCCCGCCGTCTGTTCCGAGCTGGCCGAGGTGATCTCCTCCATGATATCGGTGACGCGGCGCACGCTGTCGACCAGGTCGCTCATGGTGCTGCCCGCTTGATGCACGAGCTCGCTGCCGGCCGCCACGCTCCGGGTCGAGTCGTCGATCAGTGTCTTGATTTCCTTTGCCGCCGCCGCCGAACGGTGCGCCAGGCTGCGCACTTCCGTGGCCACCACGGCAAAGCCGCGGCCCTGTTCTCCCGCGCGCGCCGCTTCCACGGCCGCGTTCAAGGCCAGGATGTTGGTCTGGAAGGCGATGCCGTCGATGACGCCGATGATGTCGGCAATTTTATTCGACGAGGCGTCGATCTGCCGCATGGTCGCCACCACTTGCGCGATGACGGCGCCGCCGCGCTGCGCCACGCCCGAGGCCGTGTCGGCCAGCACGTGCGCCTGGCGCGCATTGTCGGCATTTTGCCTGACGGTCGACGTCAGCTCTTCCATCGAGGACGCCGTCTCTTCCAGCGAGCTGGCTTGCTGCTCCGTGCGCGCAGACAGGTCCAGGCTGCCTGCCGCCACTTCGGACGACGCCGAGGCGATCGTTTCCGTGCCGGCGCGCACGGTGCCCACCGTTTGCGCCAGGTTGTCGTTCATGCGCTTGAGTGCCTGCAACAGCTGTCCCATTTCATCGCGCGCCTGCACGGTGATCTGGCTGCGCAAATCGCCTGCGGCCACCGTGTTGGCCAGCTGCAGCGCCGTGGCGACGGGACCGGTGATGGAGCGCGTGATGCCATATGCCAGGGCCGCCGCGATGGCCAGCGCGGCCAGCGACATGCCGATCAGCAAGGTGCGCGTATTGGCATAGGTGGCATTGGCGTTGTCGCCCGCCGCGTTGGCCAGGGTGTTTTGCAAGCTGATCTGTTCAGCGATCAATTGCTTGTAGACGAGCAATACGGGGCGCAGCTGGCCGTACAGGTAGGCGCTGCTATCGTCCGGCGTACCGCTCCTGATCAGTTCCAGCAGCACTTCCTGCCCCTGCGCGTAGCGCGTGTTGGCGTCGTTCATCTTGGCCAGCAACGCGCGTTCGCGGTCGGAATCGAGCATGGGGGCGAGCTTGCCGAGATTGCTGGCCGCCGCCTGGCGCGCGGCCAGGATGGCGTCCGTTTGCTTGCGCTGGTCGGCGGGATCGGCGCTGAGCATCATGTTGCGCAGGGCAATGGCGATGTCGTTGATGTTGGCCGACACGCTGTTGGCGAGTGCGATCTTGGGCATGCTGTCATGCACGATATGGCCGGTGCCCTGGTTGATCTTGCCCAGCATGGCGATGCCCAGGCAGGAAATGAGGATCAGCATGGCGCCGATGGCGCCAAAGCCTGTGGCGAGGCGCGTGCCGATGGTCAGGTGGGATAAAAACTTCATGGCGGTCTCAATACGGAGGGAATGGTGAAAAGGTCGGCGGCGTGCAGATGGGTGCCGCGCCGCCAAGCGGAGGACGATCCTAGACCTTTTCATGTGACATTTCCATAGGGCAATATGCCTAGATGCCCTCGGCGCGCACCTTAGATCCGCCCATCTGGCGGGCTGGCGCCGTTTTCAGCTATATTGACTGGCCATATGCCGGGACGGCGCCATCCGCGTGGTGCCGCCACCGTCGCCGTTGCGCCGGATGCGGCCGCTTACGACACCACCTTGTTTTCAGACAGCACTCATTTTTCCAGCCATAGGTCCGCATGACTTCTTTCCGCCTTCGCCTTCCCCCCTTCCTGCTGCCGCTGCTCTTGACCCTGCTGCTGGCGTGCTCGCTATCGGCGCCGCCGGCCTGGTCCCAGCCCGTCGATGACGCGGCCACGGCCGACCAGCGCCTCGATGGCTTGCGCAAGCAGATCACGACCATTCAGAAGGCGCTCGATGGCGAGGCCGATCTCGATGACGCAACTTTGTCGCAGATGCGCGCCGATGCGCTGGCCGCCAGCGCCGAGGCGGACAAGGTGGCCGAGTCGCTCGCGCCCACCCTGGCCAGCGTGCAGGCGCGGCTGGCCGAGCTGGGCAAGCCGGCAGCGGGCGTCAAGGATGCGCCGGACGTGGCGGCGCAGCGCAACCAGCTGGACCGTACCAGCAGCGCCCTCGATGCGCAGGTGAAGCTGGCGCGCCTGCTGGCCGTGGAAGCGACGCAGGCGTCGGAACAGGTGTCAACGGCGCGCCGCGCACAGCTGCAGGCGCGCCTGGGCGAGCGCACGGCCTCGATTTTGGCCGGTTCTTTCTGGAAACAGCTGCATGCCGAATTGCCGCAGAATCTGCAGCGCCTGCGGGCGCTGGAGCAGGAGCTGGCCAACGCGGCAAGCGCCACGCCATGGTCGGCCTGGGGCGGCTTGCTGGCCGGTATCGTGCTGGTGATCGGCGCCAGCGTCTGGGCGTCGCGCTATCTGCTGGTGATCACGGCCACGCGCGTGCCGCATGGCCGCTTGCGCCGTTCGCTGCATGCGCTGGCCGTGCTGGTGCTGGCGCTTGCCACGCCGGGGCTGGTGGCGGAATTGCTGGCCATGGGCTTGCGCTGGGATGGCGGCCTGTCCGACAAAACCTCGACTTTCCTCAGCAGCTTGATCGGCATCATCTGTTTTGCCGGTTTTACGGCGGGCCTGGGCCATGCGCTGCTGTCGCCCTGGCGCGTGTCGTGGCGTCTGCTGCCCCTGCCCGATGCGCTGGCGCACCGCTTGCGCCATTTTCCCTCGATGTTTTCCTTCATCGTCGTGCTCGTGTGGGCCACGGAGCGCGTCACCATCGTCATCAATGCGGGCTTGTCGACGGCCGTGGCCGTCAATTGCATCGTCGCCCTGGTGATGAGCACGACCATCGCCTACGGCCTGATGCGCGCCGAGCGCTGCTGGCGCCAGTTGCGCGAGGCCGATCCCGCCACCCTGGTCACGCCGTTGTGGCTGCGCTGTGTCACGGTGCTGCTGTGGCTGGCGCTGGCGTCCAGCGTCATCAGCTTGCTGGTCGGCTATGTGGCGTTCGGCAGTTTTATCGCCAAGCAAATCGCCTGGGTCATCGTGGTGGTGGGCAGCACTTATCTGCTGACGGTGCTGGTCGATGACATCTGCATGCTGCTGGCCTCCGCGCCGCCGCCGCCGGACGCGGCCCACCCCGTGCTGGCCACGCCCAAGGCGCGCGACCAGGCGGCCGTGCTGCTGTCGGGCATCGGCCGCGCCATCGTCGTGCTGCTGGCCCTGATGCTGCTGCTGGCGCCGTTCGGCGAAGGTCCGGGCGAACTGTTCCAGCGGGTGGGCAAGCTGCAGGATGGCCTGGCCATCGGCGAAGTGGCGATCCGCCCTGCCGCGCTGATCCAGGCCCTGCTGGTGCTGGTCGTGGGCTTTGTTGCGCTGGGCCTGTTTAAGCGCTGGCTGCAAAACAGTTATTTGCCGACCACCAATCTCGACACGGGCATGCAAGTGTCGTTCATCACCCTGTTCGGCTATATCGGCGGGGTACTGGCCGTGGCGCTGGCCCTGTCGGCGGCCGGCATCGGCCTGGAACGCATCGCGTGGGTGGCGTCGGCCTTGTCGGTGGGGATCGGTTTTGGCTTGCAGGCGGTGGTGCAGAACTTCGTGTCCGGCCTGATTCTATTGGCCGAGCGTCCCGTCAAGGTGGGCGACTGGGTGTCCCTGGGCGGCGTGGAAGGCGACATTCGCCGCATCAATGTGCGCGCCACCGAAATTCAGCTGGGCGACCGTTCCACGGTGATCGTGCCGAACTCGGAATTCATCACGAAAACGGTGCGCAACGTTACGCTGGCCAATCCGCTGGGCCTGGTGCAAGTCAAGCTGCCGTTGCCGCTGGGCACGGATGCGCAGGCGGCGCGCGCGCTGATTCTGTCCGCCTTTGTCGACAATCCCGACGTGCTCGATACGCCGGCGCCCAGCGTGCAGCTCGATGGCATCGACAATGGCTATCTGCTGTTCAACGCCACGGGCTTTGCCGCGTCGCCGCGCCTGAGCTCGGGCATTCGCAGCGCCCTGCTGTTCGAGCTGCTCAAGCGCCTGGACGCGGCGCATATCGCCATCGCCAAGCCCAGCACGATGGTGCTGAGCACGGTGCCGGCCCAGCCGGAGACGCCGGTGATGTCGGCCGTGGCGCCGGCACCCGCAGCGTCACCCGCGCCCGTGCCGCCGCTGACGAGCTAATCAGCGGACCGTCGACCACAGCAGCGCCGCCAGGTACAGGCCGATGCCGAACGCCGTGTGGGCCATCAGGCTGCGCAGGCGGGCGGCGTTCGGATGGGGCGTCTTGCTGGCGGCCAGGCCGGCACCCATGCCCGGCTGCAAGATGCAAAACGGCGCGGCCACGCTCAGCACGCCCGCCAGCAGGGCCGGTACCAGGGTCGGCTGCTGCGCCCATTCCTGCCCCGCCAGCGCCAGCAGCACGGCCGCAAACAGCACGCCGACCGCATAGTGAAACGTCCAGCCCACGATCGCTTCATCGCGCACGGGCGCCGCCTGGGCGATGTTGGCGTGGCTGAAGGTGCCGCGCGGCAAATGACCGAGCCAGCGTCCCACCATCGCAAAGTTCAGCGAGGGCAGGCACCAGAAGCGCTTTAACGCCACCGCCCACACATCCATTATCGCCGTCGCGCCCACGCCGATCGCCAGCGCATCGAGCCAGAGTATGTGCATTGTTGCCCCTAACATTCAATTTATTGCTTGAATGTTATAAGGGTGCTAGCATCGTGTCAATGAAAAATGCCGATATCGAATTTCTGACCGGTTCCGCCGGCTTTGCCCATATTTTAGGCAGCGCGCCGCGCCTGCGCCTGCTCGAGCAGGTCGCGCAGGGCGAGTTTGCGGTGGAGCAACTGGTGGAGTTGACGGGCCTGTCCGTGGCCAATACGTCGCAGCATTTGCAGCAGTTGCGGCGTGCCGGATTCGTGCAGGCGCGGCGCGACGGCAAGCGCGTGCTGTACCGGCTGGGCAGCGGACCCATCGTGCAATTGCTGGCCGCATTGGAACTGTATGCGCAGCATCAGCGCAGCGAGTTGCAGGCGCTGAGCCGGGGTGACCACGTGGAAGCCATCACGGGCGACGAGTTGCTGGCGCGCATGCAGGAAGCCAGTATCACCGTGCTCGACGTGCGGCCCGCACAGGAATTTGCGGCCGGCCACTTGCCCGGCGCGATCAATATCCCTTTTGATGACTTGCAGCGCCGCCTGGGCGAATTGCCGGCGAACGCAGAAATTGCCGCCTACTGCCGCGGCCCGTATTGCGTGCTGTCCGTGCAGGCAGTGGCGGCGCTGCGCCAGCATGGCTTGCATGCGCGCCGTCTCGGCAGCGGCTACGACGATTGGCAGGCGGCCGGCTTGCCTGTCGTCAAGGCGGCGTGATGGCTATCCCCAACAGCAAGCAGGAACTGGTCGACGCCATCAACGGCACGTATGCGAAGTTGATGCAGGAACTCGCGCGCGTGCCGCCCACATTGGCGCGCGATCCCGTGCTGGAAGGGCAGGTGGCGGGCACGCGCATGAGCGTGTGCGACTTGCTCGCCTACCTGGTGGGCTGGAACGAGCTGGTCTTGCACTGGCACGCGCAGCTGCGCGATGGTCAACGCATCGAGGACATCGCCTTTCCCGCCGAAGGTTTCACGTGGAACGCTCTGGGAAAACTGGCGCAGCGCTTCTATGCGGACTATGCTGAATTGGGTATGGACGACTTGCTGCAGCGCCTGGAACAGGCCAAAAACCAGCTGCTGGCGCTGATCGACAGCCATGACGATGCGCAACTGTATGGCCAGCCCTGGTACACGCATTACACGATGGGACGCATGATCCAGTTCAATACGGCGTCGCCGTATGCAAATGCGCGCACGCGTTTGCGGGCCTGGCTCAAGACCTTATAGGGGCCAGAGCGGCAGGCTTGCACGATTGCATCAGTACACTGAGAAAATTTTTCAGGCAGGATAGTGGTTTCAAGCGCAACCCTCTGAAGGATCACCATGCTGACCATCGCCCTCGCCCAGATGAATCCCACCGTGGGCGATTTCGACGCCAATGTCGCCGCCCTCATCGCGCGCATGGACCGCGCGAGCAGCGACGGTGCGGACCTGCTGGTGTGCCCCGAACTGTCGCTGTGCGCGTACTACCCGGGCGACCTGTTCGAGGATGCCGCCTTCCTGCGCGGCATGCGGCAGGCGCTCGACACCTTGCTGCAGGCGTCCACGCGCTGGCCGGCGCTGGTCACCGTCATCGGCGCGGCGCGGCCCAATCCCGGCATCGGCAAGCCCCTGTATAACGCCTTGCTGGCGATGCGCGACGGGCGCATCGTGGCCGAATACTACAAGCAGCTGCTGCCGACCTACGGCATCTTCGACGAGGGCCGGCATTTCGAACCGGGCCCGCCCGGCGCCTGCACCCTGACGATTGCCGGCTGCAAGGTCGGTTTCATGATTTGCGAGGATGGCTGGAACGACGATGGCCGTGCCTACGCCGTCAACCCCTTCGACGCCCTGCATGCGGCGGAGCCCGACCTGATCGTCAGCATCAACGCCAGCCCGTCCGATATCGGCAAGCGCGCGCAGCGCCACGCCGTGTTTGGCGCCGCCTGCGCGCGCGTGAACTTGCCCTTGCTGTTCGTCAACCAGGTGGGCGGCCAGGATCAGCTCGTGTTCGACGGCGCCTCGTTTGCCGTCTCCCCGCGCGACGGCGTGCAATTCGAGGCGGCCCGCTTCGTCGAGGATTTTCAATTGCTGCGCTTTGCCGGCGGCCGTTTTACGCGCACCGATGGCCTGCCCTTTCCCGTGCCGGACCCGGACGGCATTCCCGCCGTCGAATTTGCGCGGCGCCAGATCGTGCTTGGTTTACGCGATTACGCGCGCCGCTGCCGCTTCACGAAAGTGGTGGTCGGCTGCTCGGGCGGCATCGATTCGGCGCTGACGCTGGCCCTGGCCGTCGAGGCGCTGGGCGCGGACAACGTGGTGGCCATCACCATGCCGTCCGTGTTTTCCAGCGCCGGTTCCGTCACCGATTCCGTGGCCCTGTGCGCCAACCTGGGCATCGCGCTGTACACGCATCCGATCCGCGACATCGTGGCGCAGTACGAAGCCGGATACGCGGGGGCCTTTGACGGCAAGCTGCAGGGGCTGCCGCTGGAAAACCTGCAGGCGCGCGTGCGCGGCACGATCCTGATGGAATACTCGAACGCGTTCGGCGCCCTGCTGCTCACCACCGGCAACAAGAGCGAAATCTCGGTGGGCTACTGCACCCTGTATGGCGACACGAACGGGGGACTGGGGCTGATCGGCGACCTGTATAAAACGGAGGTCTTCGCCCTGTCGCGCCACGTCAACGCCAGCGCGGGGCGCGAGCTGATTCCCGTCGCCGTGCTCGACAAACCCCCGTCGGCGGAACTGGCGCCGGGCCAGCGCGACACGGACAGTTTGCCGCCGTATCCCGTGCTCGATGAAATTTTGAAGTGGCATATCGAGGGCAAGCGCCTGCCGGCGGCCGAAAGCGCGCAAGCGTCGGCCTTTGTCGGCCAGCTGCGCCAGACGGACGACGGGCGCGCACTGGTGACGCGCATCCTCGGCATGGTCGCCCGCAACGAATACAAGCGGCGCCAGGCGGCGCCCATCATCCGCGTGCGTTCGCGCGCCTTTGGCAGCGGGCGCCAATTGCCGATTGCCGCCTACTACCCCACCGGAGACGACGCATGACCCTCGCCTATCCCGCCGACGCGGCCATCCTGATCGGCCGCTTCCAGCCTTTTCACAATGGCCATGCCGGCCTGCTGCAGAAGGCGCTGGCCACCGCGTCCAGCGTGGTGGTGGTACTCGGTTCCGCCTTCCATGCGCGCAGTCCGAAGAACCCGTTTACGTGGCAGGAACGGGCCGCCATGATCGCCGCCACCCTGCCCGAGGCGCAGCGCGCGCGCGTGCATTACGTGGCCGTGCGCGATTACTACGACGATGGCTTGTGGGCCGACGCCGTGCGGCACGCCGTGGCGGGCGCCCTGCCCGCGGCGCAGCGCGTGACCCTGGTGGCCTGCTTCAAGGACGCCACCAGCTATTATCTGCACCACTTCCCCCACTGGCAGCTGCTGAATCTGGAAATCGACGCGGGCGCGCCCATCGGCGCGACGGCCATCCGCAACGTGCTGTTCGAAGCCGAGGACGTGGACGTGTCGCTGAGCGCCGTGGCGCAGCTGCTGCCGGCGGCCATCGGCCAGTATCTGAAAGCGTGGACCTTGCTGCCGTGGTACGCGCCGCTGGTGCAGGAATACCGCGCCATCGAAGCGTACAAGGCGCGCTGGCGCACGGCGCCGTATGCGCCCATCTTTTGCACCGTGGATGCGCTGGTGCAGACGGGCGGCCACGTGCTGCTCGTGCGCCGCGGCGGCTATCCGGGCAAGGACTTGTGGGCCTTGCCCGGCGGCTTCCTGGAACCGCGCGAACGGCTGCTGCAGGGCGCCCTGCGCGAGCTGGCGGAAGAAACCCAGCTGGGCGTGCTGGCGCCTACCCTCGTCGAGGCGCTGGTCGGCGTGGCCGTGTTCGACCACCCGGACCGCAGCCAGCGGGGGCGCACCATCACGCATGCGCACTATTTTGACTTGAAGACGCGCCAGCTGCCTGCCGTGACGGCGGCCGACGATGCGGCGCTGGCGCAGTGGGTGCCGGTGAGCGCCCTGCCGGCCATGGAAGAGCAGTTCTTCGAAGACCACTTCCATATCCTGAACCACTTCCTCAAGCTCACGCACGAGGGGCGCTGAGGGGGCGCCGCAGGGCGCTTTCCCCCTCGCCGCCCGTCAGGACGTCACGCGTTCCCAGCCATGCCTGACGGCCGCCTTGAAGTCGTCCCACGCGGACTGGGGATACGTGTGTTCCCAGTTGCTGCGCAGCTCGGGCTCGACCTGCTCCCAGCCTTGTCCCCGGTAGCTGTCGCTGCCCGCCATCGAATGGCCATAGCGGTAGGCGGGATCGTAGTCGTCGAAGCGCCCGCCGCTGGACGCGTACTGGCTGCTCCAGTGGTTGCGGTAGTACTGCTCGTCGTCGTAGCTGGTGCCGGGCAGGTTGTCGGCGCCGGGATAGCGGCGCACGTTGGCGCCTGCGCTGGACGGCGGCGGCGCTGCCATGCCGCCCGCAAATTGCTGCGATGTGGATGTCGCCGCGTTCACGTTGCCGGCCGGCGTGCCCTGCTGCGATGGCGCGCCTGACTGCATGCTGGCGCCCTGGCGCATCGCGCTGTCGCTGGTGGGTGCGCCTTGCCAGCCGCCGGCGCGCCAGTGCTCGGCGTGCGCATCGATGTCGAGCGGCGCGTAGCGCTCGACGAGGTCCGTGGCGCGCTGGATATCGGCGTCGCTCGCCTCTTCCAAGGTCAGCACGACATGTCCGCGCCGCACGGCTTCCGCATAGATGTGGCGGTCGGCGTGGCTGCCGAACAGGTCCGTAAAGAAATGCTTGATGTTGTCGAGCAGGTTGTCGCTGTCGTCGCGGCGGATGTTTTCCGCTGCGGAAATATCGTCACCGCCCGCATCGTGCAGGCGGATGTTGGCGCTGGGAAAGCCCGCCGTGATCAGGTCGTGCCGGGCGCGCTCGGCCATATCGCGCAGGACGAAAACTGCTGCCAATGTATGTGCCATGATGGTCTCCAATCGGTGAACAACGTCCTTTCAGTGTAGGCCGTGAAAAACGAAAGGGGCGCTCGTTTGCCCCTTGGAAATCGTTGTGTTCAACAAGTGTTGGCGACCTGATATGGATGCCGTGGCGCCACGTGAAACCTCAGGCGGGCGTGCCTACGAACGCGCGCAAAAAGTCGATAAAGGCGCGCACTTTTTCCGCAATATGCTGCGTGTTCGGGTACACGGCATACACGCCCTGCTCCGGGAAGACGACGTCGGGCAGCAGGCGGCGCAGGCGTCCCGCGCGCACCTCGGCGGCCACCAGCCATTCGGGCAGCAGGGCCACGCCGCAGCCACCCAGGGCAAAGCCCAGCAGGGCCGAGGCGGAATCGGAATGGATGGCGGCATCGTCCTGCGCGGCAAAGGCGGCGGGGCCGTCCGGCGTCTGCACGTCCCAGCGCAGGGGCGACGCGAGGCGGCTGTGCGCCAGCCAGCGCGCGCGCTGCAGGTCGGGCAAGGTGGCGATGTCGCGGCCGGGCAGGCTGGCCAGGTAGGCGGGCGAGGCGACGGGCCAGATCGCGTACGGCTCGATCAGCGCGGCGCGGTAGCTCGAATCGTTGAGGGACCCCATGCGGATGGCCAGGTCATAGCCGCCCGAAATCAGGTCTTCGTGCGAGGACGACGAGGAATGCTGGATCTGCAGCTGCGGATGGGCGGCGGCAAAGGCGATCAGCGCGGGGACCACCGTGCGGCTGCCGTATTCCACGGTGGTGGTCAGGCGCAGGGTGCCGCGCAAGCCCTGGTGGCCCTGGCGCGCCGTCTCGATGGCGCCGTGCGCTTCGCTGAGCACGCGCTGGCAATCCTCGTAAAAGCGCCGCCCCACGTCCGTCAGCGCCAGGCTGCGCGTGCTGCGCGTGAGCAGCGACACACCCAGCTCCGCTTCCAGCTGTTTCAAATTGAAACTGACGACGGCCTTGCTCTGGCCCAGCACGGCGGCGGCGGCCGTCAGCGAACCGGCGTCGACGATGGCGATGAAAATACCCAGGCGGTCAAGACTGATCATAAATAAAAATGAGTAAACATGCGGGTTTCCGAGGTTTGTCAAAATTTGTTTGACAGTGTAATCGGGGCTGGCCCGTTACGCAAATGGCCTGCGGCGCTTAAGCTGGCCGTTTGCCATTCGGAGCACCATGGACTATCGCAAAAAAGTCGCGGCCATCTATCTGCTGGGGTTTTTCGTCGACCTGATCAACATGTTCATCACCAGCGTCGCCTACCCCGACATCGGCCATGCCTTGCACGCCTCGGTGGCGCAGCTGGCCTGGATCAGCACCGCCTACATTCTCGGCCTGACCATCGTCATCCCAGCCAGCGCCTGGCTGGCTGCCTATTATGGCAGCAAAACGGTGTTTGTGTCTTCTTTGCTAATCTTTTTGTGCGCCAGCATCGGCGCCGGCCTGGCGCAGTCGATCGAGGCGCTGATCGCCTGGCGCTGCGTGCAGGGGCTCGGCGGCGGCTTGCTGATCCCGCTGGGGCAAAGCATGACCTACCAGCTGTACCAGCCCGCCGAGCGGCCCGGCCTGTCCTCCGTCATCATGCTGGTGGGCTTGCTGGCGCCCGCCCTGTCGCCTGCCTTGGGCGGTGCGATCGTCGACAGCCTGTCGTGGCGGGCGATCTTTTACCTGAACGTGCCGTTTGCCGTGCTGACGCTGCTGCTGGCCGTCTGCTGGCTGCGTCCCGATCCCCCGCGCGCTGCCGTTCCCCGTCTCGATACGGGCGGCCTGCTGGCGGGCAGCACGGCGATTTTGCTGCTGCTGCTGGGCCTGACCATGCTGGGCACGCCGGGCGCGTGGCTGGCCGGCGCCGGCGTGCTGGCGCTGGGCGCCGCCTGCGCGTGGGGCTATGTGCGCGGCGCGCTGCGCAAATCCACGCCCCTGCTCAACCTGCGCCTGGCTACCGAACCCCTGCTGCGCGTGTCCATGCTCATGTACCTGCTGGTGCCGGGCGTGTTCATGGGCGTGAGCCTGCTGGCCATGCTGTACCTGCAGGGCGTGCTGGGCATGCCCGCGTCCACGGCGGGCGCGCTGATGCTGCCGTGGGCGCTGGCCTCGTTTGCGGCCATTTCGCTGACGGGGAAAAGCTACCGCCGCGTGGGGCCGCAACCGCTGTTCATCGCTGGTGCGCTGCTGCAGGCGGCGGGCATGCTGCTGCTGCTGCGGGTGGACTCGGCGGGCCAGTTGTTCTGGCTGGCCGGCGCGTATGCCGTGATGGGCTTTGGCGGCGGCTTGTGCAGCAGCACGGCGCAAAGCACGGCGTTCCTGCGCATGCCGGACGGGCAGCTGAGCCAGGCCAGCGCCGTGTGGAACATCAACCGCCAGCTGGGCTTTTGCCTGGGCGTGGCGCTGCTCAGCGTGCTGCTCAACAGCCTGCTGGCGGCGCACGGCATTAGCTCGCTGGACGACCCCGCCCAGCATGCGCGCGCGGCGCAGGTGTTTCACTGGTGTTTTGCGCTGGCCGCCGCCTCGTGCGTGCTGCCGTTGGCGCTGTGCGCGCGCATCGATAACCGCGCCATTCTCGACCTTTTACATCACCATGGAGTAGCGAAAAAATGAAGACAATGAACCCCTGTTTTGACGACGTGTTATCCACGCATGTGCTGATCCGCGAGTGGCTTTCGGGTGCAGCCACGGCACCCGAACATTGCGCCAATTTGCTCGCGCGTTTTTCACCCGGGTTCACGATGGTGGCGCCGGGCGGCAAGCCGCTCGACCATGCTGGCTTGACGGCGTTTTTCCAGGGCGCCGGCGGCAGCCGTCCGGGCCTCATCATGCGTATTTCCGACCTGACATTGATACAGGACAGCGCCACCGGCGCCACCGTGTCTTACCGCGAATTCCAGTCGCTGCCCGGCGCAGAAAACACCGAGCGGCTGTCGACCGTCGTGTATGACAAAACACCGGCTGGTAGCCTGCTGTGGCGCCATCTGCACGAAACGTGGGTGGCGCGGGCGGATTGATCTTGCCACGTGGTGGCACGCGCGCTGCCTGAAGCACGATGCGCGTATCATGCGCTTCTTGCACTCGGAGAAAACACAGATGCGCATAGACACGACATCGGACTCGCCAAGCTGGACCAAGGTCTTTGACATTGCTCATGAACTGCGGCAGCTTGGTCCCTTGATGGAAGAAAAATATCCTGATCTCGACTGGGAATTGTTTGTCTGCCTGCGCTGCGTGCCAAAAGACTTGCAGCGAAAAACATTCTGCCGCTATTACGCCAGCGACAAGATGTTCGGCCTCGATATCGCCATGGAAGAGGAAGACTTCGTGCCGGTGAAAAAAGACACGCCTGGGCAACGCAAATTGATCGGCACCGCTTTCTTCACTTTTTTTGCCGCCAGCATCCGGAAATACGAGAAAAAACTTCCGGGGCTCCAGCCCGTTTCAGCGCAGCTGATCGCCGATGTGCGGCAATGGTGCATCGCCAGTCAGTGGCTCGATTCCGCCGTCTGATGCGCCATGCACACGCGGGCACTCACGTGAGGTCGTGCAAGTCCTTGCGCTGCGCCGGGCCGATGGAAAACCGGGAAAATTCCACCTCCAGGCCACCGCGTTCCGGCGTGCAGCACATGGGCCCGACGCGGTAGCGCGATGCCGCGGGAAACGGCGCCAGGCGCAGCAGCGGCCAGCGCTGGCCATCGGTCGAATACTGCACGCGGATGGCGCCTTGTGCCACCGTCACGCGCAGCCAGAAACCGTCGGGTATGGCGGGCGCCAGGCTGACGGCCCAGTCGGAGTGTTCCACCGTCAGCACTGTGCTGAGCAGCAGCTGGCCGTCGGAAAATTCGACGCCGCATTTGATCCAGTTCTGCTCGTCGATGCGCACCATCAAGCCGGCCTGGTCGTACAGTGCGGCATACTGCGCCGCCACGTGCAGCTGCGCCGTAAAATCGCCGTCGACGTCCGTGCCGAAAAAGTGGCCGCTGTCGCGGATAAAGCCATAGTGAGTCTTGCGCCAGAAATCCGTGCCCGCATCCGTTGTCACGCGCAGCTGCGCATCGTCGGCGGACCAGTTTTCCGGTGGATTGAGCCAGCTGCCTTGCGTGAACATCGCGTGCCTTTCCGGGCTAAAAAGATCACATAGTTTGCCCCCATCCCAGCGCCTTGTACAGGGCAATCGCGTCGATGTAGGACGCCGTTTCCGCCAGCAGCGCTTCGCGCCGGATATCGAACAGGGCGCGCTGGTTTTCCAGCACGGCCTGGTAGCTGCCGGCGCCGCCCCGATAGCGCGTGCTGGCGATATCGAGCGCCGCATTGCCGTGGCGTGCCGACTGCAGCAAGGAGGCCAAGCGCGCCTGGTTTTCCGCCAGCTGCGTGACGGCGTTTTCCACGTCTTCCTGCGCGACCAGCAGCGTCTGCGCATAGCGGGCCAGCGCGCCTTGCGCCTCGGCCTGCGTGCCGCGCAAACGTGCCTTCACGCTGCCCAGGCGGAAGGCCGGATAGCTGACGGAGGGCGCCACCTCGAAGGCGCGCGCGCCGCCGTCGAACACGCTGCTGCCGCGCAGCGCAAAGAAGCCTAGAAAACCACCGAGGCTCAGGCGCGGATACAGGTCTGCCGTGGCGGCCCCCACGTCTTCGCTGGAGGCGGCCAGCAGGCGTTCGGCGCGCACCACGTCGGGACGGTGCTTGATCAACTCGTTTACGTCGCCCAGCGGCAGCTGGCCCGCCAGCGGCGCCTGTTGCCGCGGCATGGTGGCCAGCGCGATGGCGCCCGGTGCCTGACCGCTCAGGACATCGAGCCGGTACTGCGCCTGGCGCAAGCCCGCCTGCAACGGCGGCAAGGCCGCCTCGCTGCGCGCCAGGTTGGCCAGCGCGTTGTGGCGCTCTTCCGGCAAGCCGCTGCCGGCGCGGATGCGCGCGTCGGTCAACGCCACCGTGTCGCGCCAGCTTTGTATCTGCGCCTGCGTCAGCGCCAGGTTTTGCTGGTAACCGAGCGCTTCGTAGTAATTGCGTGCCACCTCGGCGGCTATCGTCAGCTGGACCTGGCGCAAATCCGCCTGCGCCGCGTCGGCGCGCGCCTGTGCCGAGCGGGTGACGTGCGCGAGGCGGCCGAACAGGTCGATCTCCCATTGCGCATCGAAACCCGCGCGCGTGCTGGCGCTGGCGGCGCGGCTGTCTGGCGCATCCTGCTGCACGCTGCGCCGCCATCCTGCCTGGCCCGTGACGGTGGGCAGTTCATCGAGGCGGCGCTCGTCGAAGACGGCACGCGCGGCCAGCAGGTTTGCCTGCGCCTGCGCGATATCGAGGTTGTGCGCCAAGGCGCTGGCGATCAGCTGCGACAGGCGCGCATCGTCGAAAAACGTCCACCAGGCGGTGTCGCCGGCAGCGGCCTGGCCAGGCGCAAACTGCGCTTGCTGCGGGCTGGCCAGATGGATGTCGGGCGTGCCCGGCGCGATGTAGGCGGGGCTGACGGCGCAGCCGGCCAGCAGAGCAATGACAGCAAGGGGAAACAGTCGTTTTTTCATGTGGATTCCTTAGTGTGGCGCAGCGTCTTGCGCCAGCGCCTGCGACAGATCGCGTGCGCGCGGCGTGGCATCGTCGGCCGCGTGACGGCGGGCCAGGAAGGTGTACACGGTGGGCAGCACGAACAGGGTAAAAAAGGTGCCGATCAACATGCCCGACACGATCACCACGCCCAGGCCGAAACGGCTGTTGGCGCCGGCGCCGGACGCGAACAGCAGCGGCACCAGGCCCACCACCATGGCGGCCGTCGTCATCAGGATCGGGCGCAGGCGGATCTGCGCCGCCTTGCGGATGGCGCTGAGGCGGTCCAGCCGTTCATGCACCTGCAATTCGTTGGCAAATTCCACCATCAGGATCCCGTGCTTGCTGATCAAGCCGATCAGGGTCACGAGGCCGATCTGCGTGTAGATGTTGACGGTGGCGTAGCCGAGGGCCAGCGGGATCAGGGCGCCGCAGATCGACAGCGGTACCGTGATCAGGATGATCAGCGGGTCCGTCAGGCTTTCATACTGCGCCGCCAGCACGAGGTAAATCACGACGACGGCCGCGAGGAAGGCCAGCAGCAGGGCATTGCCTTCCGTGGCGAACTGGCGCGCATCCGATTGCCAGTCGTAGCTGAAGCCGGGCGGCAGGGTTTTCGCCACGCCATCGAGGAAGGCGACGGCGTCGCCCAGGGTCACGCCCGGTGCCGGCACGCCCTGGAAGGTGGCCGCATTTTGCTGGTTGAACTGGGTCAGCATGTTCGGCTCGATCTGTTCCGTCACCGACACGACGGCGGACAGGGGCAGCAGGCTGCCATCGTCGGCGCGCACGTACTGCTGCGTCAGGGCTTGCGCCGTCAAGCGCTGCTCGCGCGGGCTTTGCGCGATGACGTCGTATGCGCGGCCATCCATGCCGAAGCGGTTCAGATAATTCTCGCCCACCAGCACGGCCAGCGATACACCGATGTCCTGCATGCGGATGCCCAGGCTGTTCGCCTTCGAGCGGTCCACGCGCACCTTGACGACAGGGTTGTTGTAATCGAGGTCGCTGTCGACGACGGCAAACAGGCCGCTGTCGCGCGCGCGCTGCTTGACGTCTTCCATGGTGCGGAACAGGGTGGCGTAATCCTGCGCGCTGCGCAGCACCATCTGCACGGGCAAGCCGCCGCTCGATCCCGGCAAGGGCGCCAGCTGGAAAGCGAAGATGCTGGTGCCTTCCACGTCGCCCACGGCGTGCTGCAATTCGGCCTGGATGACGGCCGCATTGCGCGAACGTTCGGCCCACGGCGTCAGGTTGATGCCGCCGATGCTCGACGCCGGGCCTTCGCCGCCGTTGATGATCCAGCGCGACGCCGTTTCCGGCACATTCTTGTAGATGTCATCGAGCTTGTACGAGAAGCGTTCCACGTAATCGAGGTTGGCATGCTGCGGCGCCTTGATCGCCGTCAGCACGCTGGCCTGGTCTTCCGCGGGCGCCAGCTCGCGCTGCGGCAGCAGGTACAGAAACGGCAAGCTGACCATCACCAGCGCGGCGAAACCGGCACTGAGCCAGCGGTGGTGCAGCGAGCGGTCTAGCAGGCGCGCGTAGCGCGTGGTCAAGCCGTCGAAGAAACGCTCGGCGGCGCGCGCCATGCGCCCTTCCGATTGTTTCGGCTGCAGCAGCAAGGAGCTCATCACGGGAGACAAGGTCAGCGCCACCACGCCCGACACCACCACGGCGCCGGCCAGGGTCAGCGCGAATTCCTTGAACAGCGCGCCGGTGAGCCCCCCCATCATGCCGATGGGCGCATACACGGCCGCCAGGGTGATGGTCATGGCGACGACGGGGCCGGCCACTTCGCGCGCGCCCACCAGGGCGGCCGCCACGGGCGTCTTGCCTTCCTCGATATGCCGGTGCACGTTTTCCACCACGACGATGGCGTCATCGACCACCAGGCCCACGGCCAGCACCATCGCCAGCAGGGTGAGCAAATTGATGCTGAAGCCGAAGGCCAGCATCAGTGCCGCCGCGCCCAGCATCGACAGGGGGATCGTCACGACGGGAATGAGCACGGAGCGCAGGGAACCCATGCACAGGTAGATGACGATGACGACGATGAGCAGCGCTTCAAGCAGGGTGTGCGCCACTTCGTCGATGGAGGACTGGATGAAGCGCGCCGTCTCGAACGCCAGCTCGACCTTCACGCCTGGCGGCAGGGTTTTCTGGATCTCGGGCAGCAGCTTCTTGATGCCGTCGACGATCACCAGAGGGTTGCCGCCGGGCGTGGGCGACAGGCCCAGATACACGGCCGGCACGCCGTCCATGATGCCGCTTGTTTCCGTCGCCGCAGCGCCCAGTTCCACCGTGCCCACGTCCTTCAAACGCACGAGGGCGGCGCTATCCTTTTCATCGCCGCCCTTGCGGATGACCATGTCGCGGAACTCCGCCACGCTGGTCAGGTCCGTGTTGACGCTGATGTTAGCGACGACGAACTGTCCCTTCACCTTGCCGGGCGCCGTCTGGTAGTTATTGCGCCGCACGGCATCGGCCACGTCGGCCGCCGTCAAGCCCCGCGCGGCCAGTTTTGCCGGGTCGATCCACAAACGCATGGCCAGCTGCTGGCCGCCATACACGTCGACCTTGGCCACGCCGTCGATGGTGGCGAACATCGGCTGCACCACGCGCGCCAGGTAATCCGTCAGCGCGGGCGCGGACACGCTCTCGCTGGCAAAGCCCACATAGGCGACGGCCGAGGAATCGCCGGCCGCGCGCTCGATGACGGGATCGAAAGCGCCTTCGGGCAGCTTGTAGCGCACCTGGTTGACCTTGGCCATGACTTCCGTCAGCGCCTGCGTGGAATCGCGGTTCAGTTCCATGCGCACGGTGACCGTGCTGCTGCCCTGCACGGACGACGACGTCAGGTAATCGATGCCTTCCACGGACGACACGGCTTGCGCGATCGGCTGCGTGACAAAACCCTGCATCAGTTCCGCCGAGGCGCCCGGATACGTGGTCTTCACCGTGATGGTGGACGATTCGAGCATCGGGTATTGGCGGATCGGCAGCTGCTTGATGGCGATCACGCCCAGCATCAGAATCAAGGTGCTGATCACCAGCGCCAGCACGGGGCGGCGCACGAATAAATCGGTCAATTTCATGGTAGTGGCCTTCGCTTAAGAACCGGCTTTGGGCGCGGCGCGTTTGACTTCATCGAGGGTATTGGCCACGGCCTGCACGGCCATGCCGTCGGCCAGTTTCAGCTGGCCCGAGGCGACCACGCGCTGGCCCTCGCGCAAGCCGTCCAGGATGGCCACGCGGCCCCCTGCCCGCTCGCCCAGTTTCACGCCCACGCGCTTGACGGTGAGCGGCTGCCTGCCTTCCTGCTGCGCCACAAACACCGTGTCGCCATATGCGCTGTAGGTCACCGCCGTTTCCGGCACCGTCAGCTGCCGGCCAGCCTCGCGCGCCACGCGCACATTCGCATACATGCCCGCCTTGAGCGCGCCACGGGGATCGGTCAGCGCCGCCTGCACCTGCACCATGCGCGAGCGGGCGATCAATGGGTCGATGGCGTTGATCTTCGCCGTGAAGACCTGATTCGGATAGGCGTCCACCAGCACTTGCACGGCCTGGCCCGGCGCCAGTACCGCGCTGCTCTGTTCATCGAGGGCGAAGTTCACCAGCAGCGACCTTGTGTCGATCAGGCTGGCCACCGTGTCGGCCGCGTTCAGGTACTGGCCCGCGTGCACCTTGCGGATGCCCAGCTGCCCCGCGAACGGCGCGCGGATGGTCTTTTGCGCGATCAGCGCTTCCGTCTGGCGCACGTCGCCCAGGGCCGCATCGCGCGCGGCCAGCGCCGCATCGAGCTGCTCCTGCGTGGCCGCTTTTTCCCTGACCATCTGCGCCGCGCGGGCATGGCTGCTTTCCGCGTTTTTCAGCTGTGCGCGCTGGCGCAGCAGGGCCGCCTGTTCCTGGGCGTCATTGAGCTGCACGAGGACGGCGCCGGCCGCCACGCTCTGCCCCGATTCAAAGCGGATCTGCGTGACGCGTCCGCCCGTTTCGGCCGCCACCTGCACCTGGCGCGCCGCTTCCAGCTCGCCCACGCCGGCAAAGAAACGCTCCTGCGTGCCCAGCACGACGGGCACCAGCGCCACCTTGGTGGTGGGGTAGGCGGCACCGGCCGCATGGGAGTCGGCGCGCGGGTAGAGCGCGGCGCCCGCGACGGCCAGGGCGATGGCCAGCGCGGAGGCGCCAACAATTTTCGTATTCATGATGAGGTCCTTTACTGCAAGAAAGGGATAACGACAAAGGGAGGAAGGGGCGCAGCGGAGGCTGGTCAGGTCCGCTGCGCGTCAGAAGTGAACGTTAAAGAGGAAAAACAGGCCGATGCTCCACAGCAGCAGCACCAGGTGCGTCGTCTGCAAGCCTTCCTGGGCGATCCAGTAGCCGAACCACAGGCCGCCCAGGTGCATCAGCAGCAGGAAGGCGGCCATGGCGCACAAGGCCAGGTTCAGCCAGGGCAGCGCAGCCATCAGCGACGCGCCCAAGAACAGGGTCACGCCCGTCCAGGCGGCGATGGCGGCCAGCAGTTGCAAGGCCAGCACCACGCCCAGCGCAATGCGGTGCACGGCCAGCGAGGTGAGCGCGCGGCGCAGCAGCGGCGTCTGGGTGGTCGGGTCCTGGCGCAGCGGATCCATGCGCATGGTGTTGCCGATGGCCCAGACGGAGCCGTGGAAGGCGTGCAGGTTGTTGAGGGTGGCCAGGCTGAGCCAGATGGCCAGGCCGGTGGCGAGGATGGCGTGAAACAGCCAGATCGAGTCAGACAGTTGCATGGGAAAATCCTGTCAAAAGAGTACCTTGCCGGCATACGGACGTGGAAACTCCTCGACAGCGGGGAACTACCGGCCTATTATGCAAGCAATTAGTTGGTTAACTGGCCCCATGATAGTTGAGTGAAATGAATTACACAAGTAAACGTTTGGATAATCAGGATGCGCCGCAAACGACGGAGCGCATCCTGTATTTCATCAAGACCAAGGGACCCGTCTCCACGGCCACCCTGGCCAAGACCCTGGACATGACGGGCGAGGCGGCGCGCCAGCAAGTGCAGAAGCTGGTAGCCGCAGGCCTCATCGAGGGGCGCCAGGAAGCGCAGGCGGGCGCGGGACGGCCGCGCCAGAACTGGGTCTTGACGGAAGCAGGCAATGCGCGCTTTCCCGACACGCATGCGCAGCTGACGATCAAGCTGATCGGTTCCGTGCGCCAGCTGTTCGGCGAAGCGGGGCTCGATAAACTGATCACGCAGCGCGAAGAGGAAAGCCGCAGCGCGTATGCGCTGGCGTGCTCGGCGCCGGACTTGCCCACGCGGCTGCAGCAGCTGGCCACCGTGCGCGATGAAGAGGGCTATATGGCCCGCGTGGAAGCGGATGGCAAGGACTGGCTGCTGATCGAAGACCATTGCCCCATCTGCGCTGCCGCGCGCACCTGCCAGGGCTTTTGCCGCTCCGAACTGCAGCTGTTCCAGGAAGTGGTGGGGCCGGGCGCGACCATCGTGCGCGAGCAGCATTTGCTCACGAACGCGATGCGCTGCATCTACCGCATTTCTCCTTTGCCCTAGGCTTTCGGAAACAGGGGCCGGGCGGCCAGCGCCACCAGCCCCGCCAGCCACCACACGACGGGCCAGTTGCTGGCCGCCCGCAGGTGCGGGATGGCGATCGGCGTGAGGAACAGGCCCACATAGACGGCCGTGTTCGCCATACCCAGGGCCGTGCCCGCATTGGCGCCGCCCGCTTCCGTGGCCAGTTCCGTGTAGGCCACGCCATGCCAGGCGGATACGGCGATGCCGGCGGCCACCACCGCGGCCATCAACAGCCAGCCCGGCGCCGCCAGCCAGGCGATGCATCCCAGCACAATGAATGACGCCAAGGCCACCAGGGCCGAGCCGCGCAGATAGGCGGGCCGGTTCGCGTGGCGGTCCGTATGGCGTCCGCTCCAGATGCGCATCACCATGGCGCCCGCCTGCAGGGCCACCATCACGGCCGTGATGGCAGCCAGGCCCAGGTGGCCATGGTCGTGCAGGAAGACGGTGGCGTAGCTGAGCACGGCAAACTGGGGCACGCACAGCAAGCCGATGGCCGCCACCATGCGCCAGACTTTGCGGTTTTTGAGTGGACCCGGCAGGGGCGGCGCAGGCGTGACCGCAATCAGGCCCGTGGACGCGTTTTGCGGGCCCGTGGCGGCCTCGGCAGAGAAATCTGGCTCATGCATCCATCGCCACGTGAAAAACGCCGACAGGCCGCATACGCAGGCCAGGGCGCCAAACACGGGCACAAAGCCATAATGTGACGCCAGGCTGGGCAGGACGAGGGCGCCGAGGCCGCCACCGAGGGGCACGGCCGTCTGGCGGATGCTCATCGCAAAACCCCGTTCGCCCGTGCCGAACCAGCGCATCACGGCGCGGCCGCTGGCACCATTCACGCTGCCGCCCAGCACGCCGACTGCCGCCAGTCCCGCCGCCAGCGCCCACAAGGGCGGCACGGCGCCGTCAGCGGGCGTGATCCACAGCAGCAGGGCCAGCAAGGCCAGCATGGTGCCCAGCAAGCCCGCCAGCAGCACGGGGCGGTCGCCCCAGCGGTCGGTAGCCATGCCCCACGGCAATTCGGTCAGGGCCACGCCCAGGCCCATGGCGCCCAGCGCCACCCCCAGCTGCGTATTGCTCAGGTGATAGCCGCTGCGCAGCCAGATGGCCGTCGTGGGCATGCCGTTGGCGGCGGCGGAAAAGCTGGCATTGGCGGCCACGCCCACGGCCAGCACTTTCCAGCGGTGGGCATCGCCCAGCGCGGGCGAGGGGACGGCGACGGGAACGGGAACGACTGGGCAACTGGTGGTCATGGCAGGGAGGAGAAAGTGGTTGACCCTGACAGTGTTGCGCGCTACGATCATTCTGAATATCAGATAATTTACGATTAACCATCCCATAAAACCGGACGATTGCCTTTGCGCCATGAGCTTGCTGAATTTTGACATCGCCTTTTTGCGCAGCTATGTGGCTGGCATCGAGCTGGGCAGCTTTGCCCGCGCGGCCGACAAGGTGGGCCGCTCCACCTCGGCCGTCAGCGCGCAGCTGAAAAAACTCGAGGAGCAGGCGGGCATGCCCCTGTTTCGCAAGGATGGGCGGGGCCTGGCGCTGACGCCGGCGGGCGAAGTGCTGCTCGGTTATGCGCGCCGCCTGCTGGAACTGAACGACGAGGCGGCCGTCGCCTTGCGCGGCGCGGAACTGGAAGGCTGGATCAAGCTGGGCTTGCAGGAGGATTTTGGCGAAGCCTTGCTGCCCGACGTGCTGGGGCGCTTTGCCCGCGCGCACCCGAAAGTGCGCATCGAGGCGCACGTGGCGCGCAACACGGAATTGATGGAACGGCTCGCCATGGGCCAGCTGGACCTGGCCCTGCTGTGGGGCGGCGCCTGCATCGCCGACGTGGCCGAGTATCCGCTGCAGCAGCGCCAGCATATTGCCGAGCCGGCCATGCGCTGGATCGCTTCATCCAGCCTGGACTGGCGCCCCGAGTCGGGCGAGCCCCTGCCGCTGATCACGTTCGACCGCGACTGCCTGTTCCAGCGCTGCGCCACGCAGGCGCTGGACGGGGCCGGCATTGCCTGGCGCACGGCGTTTACCAGTCCCAGCCTGGCCGGCCTGTGGGCGGCGGCCGCTGCCGGGCTGGGCGTGACAGTGCGCACCAGCCTGGGCTTGCCTTCGTCCGTGTGCGCGCTCGATCATGCGGCGGCGGGCTTGCCCGCCCTGCCCCCGCTATCGCTGGAATTGCTGCGCGCCTCCAGCGTGTCCCGGCCGCCCGTCGAGCGGCTGGCCGGCCTGATCATCGAGTCGCTGCAGCAAGGGGCAGCTTAAAACTCCTGCACCGTGGGGCGCAGCACGATTTCATTGATGTCCACGCCATCGGGCTGCTCGATCGCATACGCCACGGCGCGCGCCACGGCATCGGCGGGAATGGCTTGCTTGTAGAACTCCTTCAGTCCGGCCGCGCTTTCCGCGTGGCTGCTGCCGCCGGCCAGTTCCGTATCGACGGCGCCGGGCAGGATGGTGGTGGTGCGGATGGTGCCGCCGCTGGCGGCCAGCTCATGGCGCAAGCCTTCCGAGATGGCGCGCACGGCAAACTTGGTGCCGCTGTAGACGGTGCCACCGGGGCTGAACACTTTCGCGCCCGCCACCGATGAAATATTGATGAAGTGGCCGCTGTTTTGCGCGCGGAAATACGGCAAGGCGGCCGCGATGCCGTACAGCACGCCCTTGATGTTGATATCGATCATGCGCTCCCATTCCTCGACCTTCAGCGCGTCGATGGGAGCGATGGCCATCAGCCCCGCATTGTTGATCAGCACGTCGACCTTGCCGAACACGGCCAGCGCCGTTTCGACCAGGCGCGTCAGGTCGCCCGCCTGGGTCACGTCGGTACGGGCAATGGCCGCCTTGCCGCCGGCGGCCGTGATTTCCTCGGCGATGGTGTTGAGCAAATCCATGCGCCGCGCACCGAGCACGACGCAGGCGCCCAGCGCGGCCAGATGGCGCGCCGTGGCTTCGCCCAAGCCGCTGCTGGCACCGGTGATGACGACGACTTTCCCTGCAATTGCTTGATTCATGATGGATTCCCTGTGGGGGCAGCACAATGCTGCGGTTGACATCGATCAATGCTGGCGCGCCATGCCAGGAAGCGGCCGCGCTGCAGGCACAGCTTAGCGCATTTGCTCCCTGATTTGCTATAAAAATGATAATTATTATGAGCGTGCAATCAGCACCTGCACGGGCGCCATGGGGAAATCGCTAGCGCTGTACTGCTCCACTTGCCGCCAGCCCGTGTCGCGCAGCAGCTGCGCCAATTCCCCCTGCCGCGTCACCGTGCGGCCCAGCATGCGCATCGGCAAATAATAAGGCAGCACGCGCGCCGCATCGCCGGGCGCGGGGGGGATTTCCGCCTGCACGCAGACGAACACGCCGCCGGGTTTCAGGGCCGCATGTATCTTGCGCAAGGCACCGGCCAGGTCGGGCACGAAATGCAGCACGGACGAGCACCAGATGAGGTCATAACCGCTGCCGATGTCGTCGCTGTCCAGGTCGCCGCCCAAGGTATCGAGGCGGTCCGATAGTTGCGCATGGGCGATGTTCGCAGCTGCCACGGCCACCGTTTCCGGCCAGTCGAAGACGCAGCCGCGCAAGCCCGTATGGGCTTGTGCCAGCGCAATGGCAACCCAGCCGGGACCGCCGCCCACGTCGAGCAGGCGCAGCGGCGTGCTGCCGTCCGTAAACAGGGCGATGCGCTGCATCACGGACAGGGCTGCGCGCATGGTGACGGCGCGTTGCTCCTGGCCGATTTGCTGCTGCGCGGCGGCGGCCCAGTTGATGCCATTGGCCGTGCTGTAGGGCTTGACCTTGCCGCCGTCGCGCACGAGGGTCGTCAGTTGCGTGGCGAAATGGCGCAGCGCATGCAGCCGGTACAGCCAGGCGTCGCCACAAAAGGACGCAGCGTTGCGGCAGAAATACTGCAAGGTGGTGGCCGTGCAGCGGTAGCTGGCCGCCGTGTCGCCGGCGCTGGGGGCCACGCCGCGCTCGAGCACCTGCATGCTCCACAGCAATTCCAGCAGCAGGGCCGTGTGCGGCACGTGCAGCGACAGGGCCTCGGCCAGTTGCGCGGGCGTGTGCGGCGTGACCAGCACGTCGAGAATGCCCAGTTCCAGGGCGGCGGCCAGCCCGTCCGCCTGGACGGGCGCGACGGCCAGGTCCCAATACGGTTGCAAGGCATGTTGCGAAGTGAACGGCATGATCTTCCTTTCGGCGAGGTGGGCATGGAAGCTATTTTATGTAACAATGAGAATAATTATCATTTGCATTTGTATGCGGCACGGCGCATTTCGTATGCGCAGCGTTGCGCAGGGACTGGGAGGAGCGAGGATGGAACAGGACAGGGAAGCGGCAGGCTGGACGCGGCGCCAGCTGGACCTGCAGATGGGCGAGTGCCGCGCCGACCAGCGCCAGGTCGACCAGGGCGTGCTGCTCGTGCATTCCGATTACCGCCCGCGGCTTGCGCTCGCCGAGCAATCGAAGCATGACGATGCGGGCGGCCTGGTCATTACCATCGGCCTGGAAGGCGCGTCCCATTACGCCACGCGCGATGGCGAGCAATTGCGTTTTCAGGGTGGCCATACGACCATGACGGTGTTTCGCCACACGAGCGGCGAGCGCCGTTTCGAAGCGGGCCAGCGGGCGGCGCAATTGCGCGTGCTGGTCGATGAAGATGCGCTGGCGCGCTACTGGCCCGAGGGTTTGACGTCCCTGCTGCCCAACGGCGGCGCGCGCCAGCTGGCGCATGCCGCCACCACGGCGGCCAGCGCCCTGCACGCGCGGGCGCTGCTGCGCGCGACGGACCCGCTGGCCGTGCATATCGGCGTGCTCAGCCTGCTAGCGGAGCAGTTGCGGGGATTGCGGCCCGTATCGCCGCATGTGCCGCGCTGGTCCGATACCGACATCGCCAAACTGGAGCGCGCCTACGCGCTGATGCAGGAGCAGATGGCGCAGGAGCTCACGCTCGACTACCTGTGCGCGCAAGTGGGGTTGAGCCTGTTCAAGTTGAAGCAAGGATGGCGCTACCGCTACAACGACAGCCCCCAGCGCACCCTGCTGGCGCTGCGCATGCAGCGGGCAAAGTTGCTGTTGGAAAATGGTTGCCAGGTGGCGCAGGCGGGCTGGCAAACGGGCTATCGCCACCCGGCCAATTTCAGCGCCGCGTTCAGCCGCTATTTCGGCTATGCGCCCAAGACCGTGGCGCGCGCGAAGGGCTGAACAGGCGGTGTAGAATCGGCGGGCAGGATCTACTCATTCGACCTACAAGGAGACATGATGGCCCGTAAAATTTTTGTCAATCTGCCCGTCCATTCGCTCGAGCGCTCCGTGGCGTTTTTCACGGCGCTGGGTTTCAGCTTCAATGCCCATTTCACGGATGAAACGGCGACGTGCATGATCGTTGCCGATGATATTTTTGTGATGCTGTTGACGCATGACAAATTCAAGCAATTCACGCCCAAGCAGCTGTGCGATACCAAGGTGGCGACGGAAGTACTGGTGTGCCTGTCGGCCGAGAGCCGGGGCGAAGTCGATGCGCTGGTGGCGAAGGCCGTCCAGGCGGGCGGCAGCCTGTACAAGGAGCCGATCGATTACGGCTTCATGTATGGCCACAGTTTCCAGGACCCCGATGGCCATCAATGGGAATTGATGTACATGGAACCTAATTCGGTACCGCAATAAACATCGCAGGTGGGATCAGCGGGGCCGCCGAGGTGCGGCACGTCACGCCAATCCACCCTGCCCGCCTGCTTAGCTGGCCAGCGACAGTAAATCGACCACTTCCAGGCCCGCCAGGTCTTGCGTCGTGTTGCCCGCGAACGCGGCGCGGCTAGGCTGGCCGTTTTTAAGCCAGGTGCGCGTGACGTCCTTGATCTGGCTCAGGGTGCAAGTCAATACGCCCGTGCGGAATTGCTGGCGCACGGCTTCCGTCGTGCCACGCTGCTGCATATTCCACGCCGTCAGCGCTTCCGCGTACGGCGAATGGGGCTTGTCCAGACCCTTGATGACGCAGATGATGGCTTCTTCCACTTGTTCCTGCGAGAAATCACCGTCGAGGATCTGGTCCAGGGTCGTGCCGAAGTCGGCAAAGGTGCCGGCCAGGCGTGGATCGCGGTAGGAACTGAGCGTAAACGTGCCGGCGCCGGCCGCATAGCTGGCGCTGCCGCCATATGCGCCACCTTTTTCGCGCAGGGCCGTATGCAGCACCTGGTTGGTCATCAGTTCGGCGGCCACGGCCAGGGCGGACGCGTCCGGATTGTGTACGCCCGGCACGGCCCAGGATACGAAGCAATGGTTGATCTGGCTCGTCGCATGCAGGGCCGTATTGGCCAGCGGTAACGCTGCCGGCGCTGGCGTTTCAGTCGCTGCAGCGGCATCCGTGTTGGCTGCCGGCAATTCCAGCAAGCGGGCCAGGGTGATGCCATCCTGTTCCAGGCCCGCGCACAGTACGGTTGGCGGCTGGGCGATGATGTGCGCGTGCAAGGTGTCGAGTTCGCGGGCGATTTCCTGCAAGCCTTCGGACGTCTTGCTCAGTTGCTGCAAACGGCGGTAGAACGGCAGCGCGGCCGGGCCGCCCACGATGTCGTCGAAGCGGCGCGTAGGCGACAGGGGAGCGGCCGAGGCCAGCATGGCGTAGCGGTTGCCCGATTCGGCCAGGCTGCTCAATTTGTCTTGCACCAGGCTTTCGATCAGGAAAGCCAGACGCTCTTCTTCATCGAAGCGGGGCTTGGCGATCCAGGCCGACAGCACGGCGGCAATGGCCGCGTGTTCTTCGCGCAAGCCGCTGGCCGAGAACGACAATTCCACGCGCATTGCCTGTTGCGGACGGGGAATGGCTTCCAGGCCGATGTGGAACGAGGGCACCATGCTCTGGCGCCAGGCGCTGGCGTCGTCGAACGACATGTCGCCCACGCCCAGTTCCGGCGCCAGGTCCGTGTACAGGCGCAGCCATGGCCACGACGCTTCCGGCAAGCCCGACACGTCATACAGCACGTTGGCATAGCTGATGCCGTTCGAGGCAATACTGAACGCCACGGCGCCGTCGACGGCCGGGGGAATCGGCAGTGCCGGGCGCGGCAAGGCGCTGACGTCGCCGGGGCGGATGCGGGGCAAGACTTCCGAATTCGATGGCAGCTGCTGATGTGCTTCCAGCGCGGCCGATTCGGCCACGATGTGTTCGCGCTCGGCATCCGTCAGCTTCGCCTGCAGGGCCGCCAGCCTGGCGTCTTCCAGGGCGGCGCGGTCCGTGAAGTAGGCGCTGTCGGGCACCACGTGGGTGGTCAAGCGGGTCGGGTTGGCGATCAGCTCGCGCACCAGTTGCTTGAAGAATTCCGGATCTTCGATCTGCTGTTCCAGGGTTTCCAGGATGGCAGCATTGTCGAACGCATCCATCACGTTGCCGTCGTACATGGCCAGCGGCAAGGCGTGCAGCAAACGGCCCAGGCCGTAAGGCATGCGGCCGCTGCTGATTTCGCGCTGGCTGTATTTGATGTCGCGCAAGGCGGCGTGCAGCACGGCGGCGGGAATACCGTCTTGCGCCGTTTCTTCCAGCGCCGTCCAGATGCGCTGGTGCGCATCGGCGATCTGTTCCTGCGTCAAGCCTTCCATGCCGATGTGGAATACCATCTGGCGGATGCCCGCGTCGCGGCCATTCATGTCCGATGGGCGGCCATAGCCGGCCGATTCCATGGCGCGCATGACGGGCGCCGACGATTCGCCCAGCAAGCCGTGCGACAGCAGATGCGCGTGGTAGTAGGCGATCGGGTCGCTGGACTCGCCCATCAGCCAGGCAAATTGCAGGCCGAATTCATCGTCGCGCGCTTCCTGCGACGGAATTTTCACCACGTTTTCCTGCGGCGCCGTCCACGCGGGCGCCAGCTGCGGCAGGCGACGCGGGCTAAAGCCGCTGAGCTTGGACAGCACGCGTTCAGCGACTTGCTGCTGCACGGCCGACGCTTCGATATTGCCGGACGTCATGATGACGGCTTGCGAAGGATGGTAGTGGCTGGCGTGGAATTCTTTCAGCATTTCATGCGTGAGTTCCGGGATCACCAGCGGATCGCCGCCCGATTCCACTTCGTACGTCGTGCCCTTGAGCAAGGCGCTGGCGATGCCGCTGTCGAGCGCGCGCATGGGGCTGTTGAAGGCGCCCTTCATTTCATTGAAGACGATGCCTTGGTAGACCAGCTTGTCGCCTTCGAACGCATGGCGCCAGCCTTCCTGGCGGAAGTTCAGGTAATCGAGATTCGGGAAGAAGGCCGCATCGAGGTAGACGTCGAGCAGGTTGAAGAAATCCTTGCGGTCCGTGCTGGCGAACGGGTACACGGTGCGGTCCGGATAGGTCATCGCATTCATGAAGGTGGCCGTCGAGCGGCGCAGCATCGAGAAGAAGGGATCGCGCACCGGGTAGCGGGCCGAGCCGCACAAGGCCAGGTGTTCGAGGATGTGGGCGCGTCCGTCGCTCACTTCCGGCACAGTGGGAAAGGCCACCAGGAACACCATCTCAGCCTGCTCGGTATGCATATGGATATGACGCATGCCCGTTGCCGGCTCGACATATTGCTCGATGGTTGCCTGCAAGACTGGAATGAAGTTGCTGCTGACTTTTTCAAATGTGCTCATGCGGTATGGGATCTCGTCGGTAGGTGATACGGATGGTCGGTAGGGCTACATGGCATATGGGGCCAAAGTGGCGCAATGCCAGAGCTGGCCCGCCAGGGCGGGTGCCAGCTTGATGCCTGTATGAAGCTTTTCCCTATTGTACTAGGAGTATCTGCACGCCGCCGCCGAGGCTTGCTTACGGGACGCAAAAGCAACAACGTTGCCAGATAGCTCACTTACAGGTGGCGCCCCCGGATGAAAGCTTAGCGTACCATGCGCCTTTTCCCCTTGCTGACTGAGCCGAAGGCGCTTACCTTGTCCAGACTTTCCTTTCGCCAACTGTTATTTGCCGCCTTCATCTTGACGACGGGCATTTTGACGGCCACCTCCGTGCAAGCCTTGCTGACCCTCGAGCACCTGGCGCGGCTGGGGCGCGAGACGGCGGCGCAGGCGATTACCCTGACGGAACAGTCGCAGCGCCTGTCCGAGCGCACCCTGGCCATGGAGCGCAGCGCGCGCCAGTTCCTCGTGCTCGACGATCCCGTGTTCCGCGAGCGCTACGCGGCGGCCCGCGCCGAAGCCACGGCGGCGCTGCAAGTGCTGAACCGCGCCACGCCCGAGTTCGCGTCCCAGCTGGCCGACGAGTGGACGGTGCAGGCGCAAGCGGCCTGGGAAGTCTTGCAAGCAGGTAAGCGCCGCAAGCGCGATGGCCATGCCGTCGTGTACCGCGCGTTTGCCCGCATGACGCAGATCAACGACAGCCTGGCGCGCGAAAGCAAGACGGAAATCGGCAGCCGCAACGATGCCCTGCTGGCCGAGCTGGAACGCCAGCGCCGCGTGCTGGGCATGCTGGTGGGCGGCGCCGTGCTGCTGGCGGCCGTGCTGGCCACCTGCTTCGGCTTTCTATTGTCGCGCCCGCTGCGCCGCATCGAGACGGCCATCGAGCGCCTGGGCGACAAGCGCTACGACCAGTCCATCGTCGTCGGTGGCCCGGCCGACACGCGCCGCCTGGGCCAGCAGCTGGACTGGCTGCGCCAGCGCCTGGCGGACCTCGATGCCGACAAGGAACGTTTCCTGCGCCACATCTCGCATGAGCTGAAAACCCCGCTGGCGGCCCTGCGCGAAGGCGTGGCCTTGCTGGAAGACGAGGTGGCGGGCAAGCTCAGCGATGGCCAACGCGAAATCGCCGGCATTCTGCAGCAAAACACGGCGTCCCTGCAAACCCAGATTGAAGACTTGCTGCGCTACAATACTGCCGCTTTTGACGCCCAGCATCTGGCGCACAGCAAGGTGGATTTGCTGGTCCTGCTGCAAGATGTGGTGGCCGGGCAGCGCCTGCAATGGCTGGCGCGCCGTTTGACGGTCGAGGTGCAGGGCGCGTCCCTGACCGTGCTGGCCGACCGCGACAAGCTGGCCACGGCCCTGGCGAACCTGCTGTCGAACGCCGTGCGCTTCAGCCCGGAAGGCGGCACCGTGCGCTTTGCCCTGTCCAGCGAAGGGGGCCGCGTGCGCATCGATTGCACCGACGAAGGCGCTGGCGTGGCGCCCGAGGATGCCGCGCGCATCTTCGAGCCGTTTTACCAGGGCGTGCGCCAGGCGGCCGGCGCGCGCAACGGCAATGGCATCGGCCTGTCCATCGTGCGCGAATATATCGCTGCCCACGATGGCAGCGTCACTCTTTTACCGCGCTCCGCCGGCGCGCATTTTCGGATAGAACTGCCCTTATGATGACGAGAATTCCCCTGGCCGGCATGGCCGCCTGCGCGCTGCTGCTGGGCGCCTGCGCCGCCAAGCCTCCTGTCCAGACGCCCGTGCTGGTGCAAACGCCGCCGCGCGTGGTCGTGGTGGCCGATCCCCAGCTCACGGAACTGCTGGCGTATCAAAGCGCCTTGCGCCTGATGACGCCGTCGGAACTGGTCAAAGCGCAGCTGGACCTGTCGAAGGCCGATCACGCGCCGCCCAACACCATCCGCCGCGCCATGCTGCAAGCGACCGTGCGCGGCACGGGCGACCTGGCCCGCGCGCAGGCGCTGCTCGAGCCGCTGCTGACGGCCACGGGCAAGGACGCGCAACTGCTGGCGCCGCTGGTGCAATTGCTCAGCAGCCAGTACGGGGAGCTGCGCCGCCAGGAAGACAGCATCGACAAGCTCAACACGCAGCTGCGCGACGCCCAGCGCCGCATCGACCAGCTCAATGAAAAACTCGAAGCGCTGAAAAACATCGAGCGCAGCCTGTCCGTGCGCCCCGCTGCGGGAGCGCCAAAATGAGCGAGCATGCCCACATCCTCCTGGTCGACGACGATCCCGACCTGCTGCGCCTGCTGACCATCCGCTTGAAGGCGGGCAACTATCGTGTGACGGCCGTGGGCAGCGCGGAAGCGGCGCTGGCGCGCCTGGCCGTGGAATTGCCATCGCTGGTCATTACCGACGTGCAATTGCCGGGCCGCGACGGTCTGGCCCTGTTCGACGAAATCCGCCGCCAGCATGCGGCCCTGCCCGTCATCCTGCTGACAGCCCACGGCACCATTCCCGATGCCGTCGAGGCGACGGCGCGCGGCGCGTTTGCCTATCTGACGAAACCGTTCGACGGCAAGCTGCTGATGGAAAAGGTGGCGTATGCGATCAATCTGTCCACCGTCATGCCGGCGCCCGCGTCCGGCGACGAGAGCTGGCGCGCCGAGTTGATCAGCCGTAGCGCGCAGATGGCCGAGCTGCTGGCTGAGGCCAAGCTGGTGGCCGGGTCCGACGCCAGCATCCTGATCCGCGGCCCCAGCGGCACGGGCAAGGAATTGCTGGCGCGGGCCCTGCACAACGCCAGCCGCCGCGCCAAGGCGCCGTTCATCGCCGTCAACTGCGGCGCCATTCCCGAGCAGTTGCTGGAATCGGAACTGTTCGGCCACGTGAAGGGCTCGTTTACGGGTGCCGTGGGCAACCGCGAAGGCCTGTTCCTGGCGGCCGACGGCGGCACCCTGTTCCTGGATGAGATCGGCGACATGCCGCTGCCGCTGCAGGTGAAACTGCTGCGCGTGCTGCAGGAACGGGCCGTGCGCCCCGTGGGCGCCGACCAGACGCGTCCCGTCGACGTGCGGCTGTTGTCCGCCACGCACCGCGACCTGGACGTGGCCATGGCGGAAGGGCAATTCCGCGAAGACCTGTATTACCGGCTCAATGTCGTGACCTTGACCCTGCCGCCGCTGGCCGAGCGCCGCGAAGACATCGCCTTGCTGGCGAACCATTTCCTGCAGAAACTGGCGGCCAAGTACGAGAAACCCCTGAACGGCTTCGCGCCCGACGCCCTGACGGCCCTGGTGGCTGCGCCATGGCCCGGCAATGTGCGCCAGCTGGTCAATGTCGTCGAGCAAGTGTGCGCGCTGGCCACGGCGCCGCTGGTGCCCTTGAGCCTGGTGCAGCGCGCGCTGCGCGTGCCATCGCTGGAAGCGCTCAGCTACAACGAAGCCAAGCAGCGCTTCGAGCGCGACTACCTGATCCAACTGCTGCGCCTGACGGACGGCAACGTGGCCGACGCGGCCCGCCTGGCCGACCGCAACCGCACGGAGTTCTACCGTTTATTGCAGAAATATGAGCTGACGCCGGCCCTGTTCCGGGCCGACGGCGACCCTGTCGCTGAATAGCGACAAAAATAAAGCGTGGAAAATCAGCGACTTAGCGTAAAACATTGATGGTCTTGCCACAAGTTGTCGCTGTCAGGCGACAAAAAGCGCAGTTTTTCGGGGCAGATAGCCGGAAAACGCGCCGGAAAAATCAGGTTTGAATATAAGTCGTTGATTTCAATGGAAATTTAAAAGCTGGCACGGCGCTTGCTGTATGGGTAGATGTGACGCTTCAAAGTGTTGCTTTATCCAAGTAAGAAGCTTTTAACTTCATTGAGAGGAACTACCATGCAAACATCGAAACTGTTCAATACCCTGGTTGCCGCTATCGTACTGTCGGGCGCCTCGATCACCGCTTCGCATGCCGCTGACTCCGCACCAAAAGCACAAGCTCCTGCTGACACCGTCGTGGCCGCCAACGCTGCCGCAGCCGTCCCTGATGAAACCATCACTTCCTCGGCCAAGGCCGCCCTGAGCGCCGATGCGCAAGCCGCTGCCCTGCCCGTCAAGGTAGCAACCCAGCAAGGTGTGGTCGTCCTGTCGGGCGACGTGCCGAGCGCCGAAGCGGGTGACCGCGTCGTGCAGATCGTCGCTTCCGTGAGCGGCGTGAAAGAAATCAAGAACGAGCTGAAAGTCAAAGCCGCCGGTTAATCCCCCTCGCGCTGTACTTTACTCCGGGTTGCCCTGTCTGCGGACAGGGCATTTTTTTGTCCGCGCGGTTTTACCCGGCCAGCCATGCCGATGCCGCCAGGCAAGGAGGAGGGAAATACAAGTAGAATAGCCAGCACTGGCGCCGCTCCCGGCGCTGTTTGTCATCTCCGGCACAGCATGCTGTTGCAAGGCTGCGCCGTTACCAGGCTACCGCATGTCTTCTTTTTCTCCCGTCGCCCTGCTGCGCAATCTGAAACCCGATAATTTCACCATCGCCCTGCTCGTCACCGTGGCACTGGCCACGTTCTTGCCCTGCACGGGCACGACGGCCGTGGTCTTCGGCAACATCACCACCGTTGCCATCGGCGCCTTGTTCTTCCTGCACGGCGCCAAGCTGTCACGCGAAGCCGTGGTGGCGGGCGCCATGCACTGGCGCCTGCATTTGCTGGTGCTGGCCAGCACCTTTGTCCTGTTTCCGCTGCTGGGCCTGGCCCTGCGTCCGCTGGCGCTGACGTTTCTCACGCCCGACCTGTACATGGGCATTTTGTTCCTGTGCGCGCTGCCGTCCACCGTGCAATCGTCGATCGCCATGACGGCCATGGCGCGCGGCAACGTGCCGGCCGCCATCTGCAGCGCCTCGGCCTCGAATTTCATCGGCATTTTCCTCGCTCCCATCCTGGTCGGCTTGCTGGTGGCCAAGGGCGCGGAAAGCAAGTCGTCGGTGGACGCCGTGCTCTCCATCGTCATGCAGCTGCTGCTGCCGTTCCTGGCCGGCCAATTCCTGCGCCGCTGGATCGGCCGCTGGGTCGACCGCCACAAGGCCACCCTGAAATTCGTCGACCAGGGTTCCATCTTGCTGGTGGTCTACACGGCCTTCAGCGAAGCCGTCAGCGAAGGCCTGTGGCACACGATCTCGGTGGAAACCCTGGTGGCCCTGGGCTTGATCAGCCTCTTGCTGCTGGCGCTGGTGCTGGGCATTTCCACCTTTGTCAGCCGCCGCCTGGGTTTCAACAAGGAAGACGAAATCGCCATCGTCTTTTGCGGCTCGAAGAAAAGCCTGGCCAGCGGCGTGCCCATGGCCAAGGTGCTGTTCTCCACCCGCTCGCTGGGCATGGTGATTTTGCCGCTGATGCTGTTCCACCAGATCCAATTGATGATCTGCGCCGTGATCGCGCAGCGCTATGCGCGCAGGGATGAGGGGCAGGAAGTGCTGGTGACCACGCGATAGTGCTAGTCCTGCAATAGCGTCAACGCCTGCCGCAACCCCTCGACGATCACCCGATACGCCTGCCGCCGGCTTGCCGCATCGGGTGCGCGCAGCACGTACGAGGGGTGATACACGGCTACCACCCAGCGCCCCTCATGCTGCACCGGCGTGCCGATCAGCGGCGCCATGCTCACCGCGCCATCCTGCAATATCGATTTCAATGCCGTGCTGCCCAGCGCCACGATCACCTGCGGTTTTACGCGCTGGATTTCTTCTTCCAGCCAGCCATGGCAGGCGAGGATTTCGCGCTGGGCCGGGGTCTTGTGCAGGCGGCGCTTGCCGCGTGCTTCCCACTTGAAATGCTTGACGGCGTTGGTCAGATAGAGGCTGTCGCGCGCCATGCCTGCTTCCTGCATGGCCTGGTCGAGCACTGCGCCGGCCGGGCCCACGAAGGGCAAGCCCGCCAGGTCTTCCTGGTCGCCCGGCTGTTCGCCCACCAGCATAATGCGGGCGGTCTGCGGGCCGGCGCTAGGCACGGCCTGGGTGGCGCTTTCCCATAGCGCGCAGCGGCGGCACTGGTCCAAGGTGGTGGATGCCGCGCGCGCGGGCTGGGCGCGCTCGGCCGAGATCGGGATCATCGTGGCGCCGCCGCGCTGGCCCACGCTGGCCGTCTGGCCCGTGCGGCGTTCGCCGTTCGCGGCGCCACTGAGCATGGCGGGCACGATGGCGCCTTCGGGCAGGTTTTTCCAGAAGCGCGAGGGGATATGGCTGTGCAACAAATCCGCATTCACGCGGGCCGGGTTGAAGATGCTGCGGTAGTAGGTCAGCCACAGGGCTTCGCCCGCATCGTCGATATCGGCCGCGCCACGCAGCAGGGCCGGTCCCGCGTGCAGGGTCTGGCCGTCCCACAGCATGCTGGCCGATGGCGTGGCGATCATCCAGCTGATGGCTCCCATGCGGCGCGCAAAGTGGCGCGCCACTTGCGGCAGCACCTCGTGCGTGGGTTCGAACCAGGCGACGAAGCGGGGTGCGCCCTCACTTTCCATCCGCTCGCGGAAGCGCACATACGCATGCATGTCGTGTTCTTCGCGCCGCACGGCCTTGGCCATGGCATGCAGGCGCGCGCCGTCCGCATCGGCCGGGGACAGCACGTCGTGCTGGCCCAGCTGCCAGCGCCAGAGCACCTGATACAAGAAGGCCCAGCGGTCATGCACATTGAAACAGGCGGCGGCCTGCAGCAATTCCACCAGCTGGCGGGGCAGGCGCAGCATGGGGGCAGCCGTACCGGCCGCGTCCGGCGTGGCGGAAAACAGGTCGCCCTCGCCGGGCCGGGACTGCCATTGCACGCATGCCGGCGGCACTTGCCGGGCGATCAATTCGCGCGCGGCCGCGCGCCACTCGTCAAACGATTGCGCCAGCCGGACGACGGCGTTCATGCTGCCTGCAGCTCCGGCCACAGAGGCATTTGCTGCGGTGCCTCCGCCATGGCGCGGCGCAGGTGTTCCGATGCCGTGGTGTCGCGCGCGGGAAAGTAGTCGGCCGTGATGATGAAGGGGGCGATCTTTTTCATGCTGCAGCGCAGGCGCGACAGGTCGGCGTAGCGCACCTGCCGCACGCGGCGCAGGTCGACGATGCGCTGCGCGTTGCGCAAACCAATGCCGGGCACGCGCGCGATCATGTGCTGCGCCGCGCGGTTCAAGTCCAGCGGAAAATGTTCGCGGTGCGCCAGCGCCCAGGCCAGCTTGGGATCGATGTCGAGCGCCAGGTTGCCGCCCGTGGCGGGCAGCAGTTCGCTGGCCTGGAAACCGTAGCTGCGCAGCAAAAAATCGGCCTGGTACAGCCGGTGTTCGCGCAGCATGGGCGGCGGCGCCAGCGGCACGCTTTTCGGGCTGTCGGGAATCGGGCTGAAGGCGGAATAGTACACGCGCTTGAGTTTATAGCTGCCATACAAGGTCTCGGCCGTGGAGAGGATTTGCTGATCGTCGCTGGCATCGGCGCCGACTATCATCTGCGTGCTTTGCCCGGCCGGCGCGAAACGGGGCGAGCGCGGTTCTTCCGCTTTCTCATCGAGCTTGCGGCGGATGGCACCCATGGCCAGTTTGATCGTATGCACGCTCTTTTCCGGCGCCAATTTTTGCACGCTGTCCTGCGTCGGCAGTTCGATGTTGACGCTGAGGCGGTCGGCATAGCGGCCCGCCTGCGCGACCAGGGCGGGATCGGCGTCGGGGATGGTTTTCAGGTGGATGTAGCCGCGGAACTGGTGCACCTCGCGCAGCTCGCGCGCCACCTGCACCAGCTGCTCCATCGTGTAGTCGGCCGACTGGATGATGCCGGAACTGAGAAACAAGCCGTCGATGTAGTTGCGCAGGTAAAAATCGGCCGTCAGCTTGACCACTTCGGCCACCGTAAACCGCGCGCGCGGCACGTTCGACGTGCGGCGGTTGACGCAATACTGGCAATCGTACAGGCAGTAATTCGTCAGCAAGATCTTGAGCAGCGAGACGCAGCGCCCGTCCGGCGTATAGCTGTGGCAAATGCCCATGCCCGAGGTGGCGCCAAAGCCATCCTTGCCGATGGAGTCGCGTTTGGGCGCGCCGCTGCTGGCGCAGGACGCGTCGTACTTGGCCGCGTCGGCCAGGATTTCCAGCTTGTCCGTTAATTCCATGGCTTGCCTCGATATACTGTGTTTATATACAGTATATCAGGGAATCCGCCTTGTGCAGCCTTGATCTGATGCATGGCAGAACGTTATATATCGGTGTATATTACGGGCCTTGTTCTCTTCTCATTAAGGATACGATCATGCGCCTCACCTCCCTCGCCAAGCTCCTCGGCACCGCCCTGCTCGCTACCGCCGCCTCGTCCGCCCTTGCCGGCGAAGTGGTCGTATCGGCCGCGGCCAGCCTGACGAATGCGTTCAAGGATGCGGCGCAAAGCTATGAGGCGCAGTATCCGGGCAGCAAGGTGTCCTTGAACTTCGCCGCCTCGGGCGTGCTGCTGCAACAGATCGTCAAGGGCGCGCCCGTGGACGTGTTTGCCTCGGCCGACCAGGAAACCATGGATGCGGCGCAAAAGCAGGGCCTGGTGCTGCCGGCCGACCGCATGGATTTCGTCAGCAACAGCCTGGTGCTGATCGTGCCGCACGATAGCAAGCTGGGCATCAAGAGCTTGAGCGACCTCACGCACAAGGGCGTGACCCGCGTGGCCATCGCCAATCCGGCCAGCGTGCCCGTCGGCCGCTATTCGGAAGGCGCGCTGAAAAAGGCGAACTTGTGGGATGCCGTGCAACCGAAGGCCATCGGCACGCAGAACGTGCGCCAGTCGCTCGACTACGTGGCGCGCGGCGAAGTCGATGCGGGCTTTGTCTACGCCACCGACGCGGCCATCATGAAGGATAAAGTGAACGTGGTGCTGGACGTGCCGCTCGAGGCGCCCGTGCTGTACCCGATCGCCACCATCAAGGGCAGCAGCAATGGGGCCGAAGCGAAGCGCTTCGTCAGCTACCTGCAGACGGCGCCGGCGCAAGCGATTCTGGCCAAGTACGGTTTCAAGAAGCCATAATTCAGGTACGCGCCCGCATGGATATCGCCTGGACCGCGCTGGCCCTGTCGCTCAAGGTAGCGGCGTGGGCCACGGCGCTCAATTTGTTGCTCGGCATCGGCACGGGCTATCTGCTGGCGCGCACGCGTTTTCCCGGGCGCGAGCTGCTCGACGCCCTCCTGACCCTGCCGATGGTGATGCCGCCCACCGTGCTCGGCTATTACCTGCTGGTGCTGCTGGGCCGGCGCGGCACGATGGGCATCTGGCTGCAGGACAACTTCGGCATCAACCTGATCTTTACGTGGCAGGGCGCCGTGATCGCTTCCACGGTGGTCGCCTTTCCCCTCGTCTTCAAGCCCGCGCGCGCCGCCTTCGAGGCGGTCGACGGCCAGCTGGAGCAGGCGGCCCGCGTGCTGGGCATTTCTGAAATGGCCATCTTTTTCCGCGTGACCTTGCCGCTGGCCTGGCGCGGCATCCTGGCCGGCGTGCTGCTGGGCTTTGTACGCGCGCTGGGCGAGTTTGGCGCCACCCTGATGGTGGCCGGCAGCATTCCCGGCAAGACGCAGACGCTGTCCGTCGCCGTGTATGAAGCCGTGCAGGCGGGCCAGGACGACGTGGCCAATACGCTGGTCCTGATTACTTCCGCCGTGTGTATCGTGGTGCTGCTGTCGGCTGGCCGCCTGGCGCCCGGGCGCATCGCTCACAAATAACGCCATGCAACTCGACCTCGACCTCCGCGCCACGTTGCGCTCCGGCAAACGCCGTTTCGACATGCAGGTGCAATGCACGTCCGGCAGCCAGCGCATCGCCCTGTATGGCCCGTCCGGCGCCGGCAAGAGCATGACCCTGAAAGCCATTGCCGGACTCTTCACGCCGGATGCGGGCCATATCCGCCTGAACGGCCGCACCCTGTTCGATTCCGCCGCCGGCATCAACCTGCCGCCGCAGCAGCGCAACGTGGCCTATCTGTTCCAGGATTACGCGCTGTTCCCGCACCTGACGGTGCGCCAGAACGTGGGCTTTGGCCTGAGCCGCGGCTGGTTCAATCCCCGCGCGCGGGAAAAGCTGGCCAAGGTCGACCATTGGCTCGATGCGTTTCACTTGCAGGAACTGGCGCACCAGTTTCCCGACGAGTTGTCCGGTGGCCAGCGCCAAAGGGTGGCGCTGGCGAGGGCACTGGTGGCCGAGCCCAGCGCGCTGCTGCTCGACGAGCCGTTTGCCGCCCTCGATCCGGCCCTGCGTGTCAAAATGCGTTTGGAACTGAGCCAGTGGCAACAGCGCCTGGACGTGCCCATGATCCTGATCACCCATGATCCGGAAGATGCGCGCATCCTCGGTGAACATGTGCTTTACTTGCGTGACGGACAAATTGACAGCATGGAAGAACATAGGGCATTGGGTGAACGCATTGGATAAATCAACGGCAGCGGAAATCGGCCTGCAAGGCTCGGTATGGATGACGGTGGGTGGCGAGCACCTGGGTGGCGTCGGCCGGGTGGAATTGCTGGGCGCCATCGCCGAATGCGGCTCCATCACGCAGGCGGCCAAACTTGTGAAGATGAGCTACAAGGCGGCCTGGGACGCCATCGACGCCATGAACAACCTGGCCGGCGAGCCGCTGGTCGAGCGCCTGACGGGCGGCAAGGGCGGCGGCGGCACACGGCTGACGCCACGGGGGCGCCAGCTGGTCGACAATTTCCGTATCATCGAGCGTGAGCATGCCCGCTATCTGCGCCAGCTGGGCAGCCAGGCGGAAGGCATCGCCGACGATCTTTTACTCATACGGAGAATGGCCATGAAAACCACGGCACGCAATCAATTCCTGGGCAAAGTTGCTGAACTGAAACAGGGCGCCGTCAACGACGAAGTGACCCTGGAATTGCCAGGCGGCCAGCACATCGTCGCCATCGTCACGCGCGACAGCAGCGAAAACCTGGGCCTGGTGCCGGGCGCGGAAGCGTTCGCGCTGATCAAGGCGTCGTCCATCATCCTCGTGGCCGATAGCGAAGGGGCGCGCTTTTCCGCCCGCAACCAGCTAACCGGCACCGTCACGCGCGTGCAGACGGGCGCCGTCAACACGGAAGTGGTGCTGGACCTGCCCCGCGGCGGCACGATAGCCGCCATCATCACGAACCAGAGCAGCACCGACCTGGCCATCGAGCTTGGCAGCAATGTGACGGCCATCTTCAAGGCGTCCAGCGTGATTCTGGGCGTGCCCGCCTAAACCCGAAGCAAGGACTGGGGTCGTACCCTGAGGGTACGACCCCGGCCTTTATCTCTTGGGTTCAAACGAGCTTAATCCTTCAGCCTGGACAACCAATCGGCCGCCGCCGCCAGCGCCAGTTCCAGTTCCTGCGCCGTGTGCGCCAGCAGCGCCGGCACGGCATCGAAGCGGCCCGCATCGATGGCTTCCTCGGTGGCAAACGCGGCGCGGATCAGGCGCTTGGTGCCCAGCGTGCCCACGGAACCGCGCACGCCGTGCAGGATGCGCGCCACGTCGCTGTGGCGGCCCGCCTGCAATGCCGTTTCGGCGTCGTGCACGGGCGTCATGCCCTTGTTCAGCGCATCTTCCACCATGCGCCGCAGCACGCCGCGGCCCTTCGCATCGCGCCCCATCACGCGCATCAGGGGCGCCATGGAAAATACTTCCTCGTCGGCGCCGGGCGCCGGCTCCGCCGTCTGTACTTGCGGGCGCTTGGGCAGGTGGCGCAGGATGACTTCCATCATCTCTTCCACCACCACGGGCTTGGCGATGAAATCGCTGATGCCGGCCGTCATGCAGCGCTCGCGTTCGGACGCCAGCACGCCGGCCGTCATGGCGATCACCGGCAGGTTCAGGCGCAGTTCCGTGCGGATGATGTGGGTGGCGCTGAAACCGTCCATGACGGGCATCTGCATGTCCATCAGCACGATGTCGTAGCGCAGCGCTTCCGTGCGCAGCCGTTCCACGGCCTGCAAGCCGTCGCCCACCACGTCCAGGGTGGCGCCCATGTGTTCGAGGATGCCGCGCGCCACGGCCTGGTTCAGGTGGTTGTCTTCCACCAGCAGGAAATGCACGCCGGCCAGTTCCGTGCCCAGCGGCTGGTGCAGGATGCGCTGCTCGCCGCCGTCGTCCTTGGCGATCAGCGCCTGGTGCAGGGCATCGAACAGGCTCGAGCCCGTGATCGGCTTCATCAGCACGACGTCGGCCTCGGCCGCGCTGGAGATTTCCTCCAGGTGGTTGCGGGCAAACGCGTTGACCATCACCACGATGGGCTGGCGCTTGCCAGCGGCGGCCTGGCGGATGGCCTTGGCCGTGGCCAGGCCGTCCATCACGGGCATGTGCCAGTCGGCCAGCACCACGTCGTACGGTTGCTGCTGCGCCAGGCGCTCGCGGTACAGTTCGATGGCGGCAAAGCCGGAGTCCACTTCGTCGGCCAGCCAGCCCCATGCCTCGATTAGTTTGACGATCAGTTCGCGCGTGGTGCGGTTATCGTCGGCCACCAGCAGGCGCAGCTGGCCCAGGGCCGGCGTGCGCCGCGTTTCGGCCGGCTGCGCCAGCATCTCGAACGGCACGCTGAACCAGAAGCGGCTGCCCTTGCCTTCGCTGCTGGCGACGGCGATTTCGCCGCCCATCATGTGGATCAGCTGCTTGCTGATGGCCAGGCCCAGGCCCGTGCCGCCGAAGCGCCGCGTGATGCTCTGGTCGCCCTGCGAAAACGCGGCAAACAGCTGCTGTTGCTGCTGCTCCGTCATGCCGATGCCCGTGTCGCGCACCTCAAAGCGCAGCCAGGCGCTGCCTTGCTGGCTGTCGGCCAGGCTGACGGCCACCACCACTTCGCCGCTCTCCGTGAACTTGATGGCATTGCCGGCCAGGTTGACGAGGATTTGCTGCAGGCGCTGGGCGTCGCCCACGAGGCGGCGCGGCACGTCGGGTTCGACGGCGATGGCCAGTTCCAGCTCCTTCTCGCCCGCGTTCATGGTCATCGTCGTGGCCAGGGTATTCATGACTTCGTCGAGGTCGAATTCGACGGGCGACAATTCCATGCGGCGCGCCTCGATCTTCGAGTAATCGAGCACGTCGTTGAGGATGCCCAGCAGCGACTGGCCCGCCACGCGCACCATGGTCAGGTATTTGCGCTGTTCCGTGTCGAGCCTGGTGTTGCCCAGCAAATACACCATGCCCAGCACGGCATTGAGGGGCGTGCGGATTTCATGGCTCATGTTGGCCACGAAGTCGCTTTTCGCGCGGTTGGCCGCCTCGGCCCGGTCGCGCTCCTGTTCCAGCTCTGCCGCGCGCGCTTCGAGTTCCTGCTGCAGGCGGTCGCGTTCGCTCATCAGGCCGTTGAACGCTTCCGTCAGTTCGCCGATCTCGTCGCGCTGCTGCACCGGCACGGGCGTGAAGCGGCTGCCGCTGCTACGCAGGGCCAGCAGGGTATCGCGCAGGCGCACCAGCGGCGACAGCAGGCGCACGGTCACCCAGCCCAGAACGGCAGCGGCCAGCAGCGAAGCGAGAATGCTCCACAGCACCAGCCGGTACAGCACGCCATCGAATGGTTCGAAGGCGTCTTCGACGGGCAGCGAGGCGGCCAGCAGCCAGTTCACGGACTTCAGGCGCTTGAAACTGTTGACGGCCGTGACGCCGCGGCTGTTGGTGCTGACCATGCTGCCTTCGCCGTCTTCCTTCAGCAGCTGCGTGGTCGTCAGGTTGGCATTCGGCTTGCGCGGCTGCAGCAAGCGGCTGGTATCGGGGTGCAGCACGTAGCGCGGCACGTCGCCGCGCGTGAGGATGAAGTAATAGCCGCTCTTGCCGATCTTTTCCGAGCGCAGGCGCCCCAGCAGGTTGTCCTTGTACAGGCGCAGCACGCCGATCACCACGCCAGCTACCTGGCCATCGGCAGCCAGCACGGGCGCCACCATCTGCACGATGGGCATGCCGCTCGATTTGCCCAGCATCGGTTCGGTGATCATGGGCTGGCGCGTGCGCAGGACGGTCTGGAAATATTCGCGTTCCGCAACGTTGATGCCGGCGCGTCCCGCTACCTCCGGCATGTCGGCCACGACGGCGCCTTGCGCGTCGAGCACCAGCACGTCGTCGAACAGCACCAGCATCGAGCGGCGCGCATAGTATTCGCGCAGCTTGGCGGGCTGGGCGATCAATTCCGGCGGCTGCTGCCGGGCCGTCAGGGTGACGATCTGCAGCAGCATGGCCAGCTTGTCGTCGAGCTCGGCAGCGGTGCGGCTGATCAGGGAAGACTGCTGGCTCAGCAGTACTTTGGTGAAGTCGGCGCGCATGTGCTGCACCTGGATCATGGTGACGAGCGCGATCATGGCGATCGAGGTCAGGCTGGTGGCCAGCGCGACTTTTGCTTTGATGCCGAGAGGCTTCATGATTTCCTTTTCAGTACCGGGCGGCACAGCGGCAGATAATGCTGTCAGGAATTTTCCTATCAATGCCCCAGCTTGGCAAGCGCCGCCGCGCAAATTGCCCACCCCCATACGGGCTTTTGACGATGTTGCCATATAATTAAAGGCTGGACGTCGTTTATTCGCCGAAATTACCGTGAAATTGGCACACGGCAACCCTGTATGCAGTAAACTTGTTGTTGCATTTTCTAAAAGGTACCGACATGACTGAAGCGTTACTCACTCCAACCTTGCCCACAGTGAACGTGGAGGCGTTGCGTGCGCGATGCTCGACCTGCAGCATGCATCAATTGTGCCTGCCGATGGGCCTGGATGTGGGTGATATGGACCGGCTCGACCAGATCATCGGCCGCCGCCGCAAGATCGCGCGCGGCGCCTCGCTGTTCCGCATCGGCGACTCGTTCCAGAACCTGTATGCGATCCGCCTGGGGCACTTCAAGACCTACCAGATCAATCCGGGCGGCGAAGAGCAGGTGACGGGTTTCCAGATGGCTGGCGAACTGCTGGGCATGGACGCCATCAGCGCCGACCGCCACCACTGTAATGCCGTGGCGCTGGAAGACAGCGAAGTGTGTGAAATTCCGTTTTCCAGCCTGGAACAATTGCTGGGCAATATGCCGACCCTGCTGCGCCATTTCCACCGCATGATGAGCCAGGAAATCACGCGCGAGCAAAGTGTCATGCTGTTGCTGGGCAATATGCAGGCAACCCAGCGCTTTGCCGCCTTCATCGTCAACCTGGCGTCGCGCTACGAGGCACGCGGCTATTCGGGCAGCAATTTCCAGCTGCGCATGTCGCGCGAGGAAATCGGCAACTACCTGGGCCTGACCATCGAGAGCGTCAGCCGCTTATTGTCGAAGTTCAAGAAGGAAGGCTGGCTGCGCGTCTCGAACCGCGAGATCGAGATCCTGCAGCCGGCCAAGCTGAAGGCCATTACGGCCGGCACGGACACCTGCAAGTAAGATTTACAGCTCTTCATCCGCATGCAGCGCGATGCTGCGCTGCAGGGGCCAGGTCCAGATGCCGGACAGGCGCCATTCGCGTTTGTCGTTTTCCACCAGCACCTGCCAGCGGCTGCGCTCGAGCATGGGCAGCGCCACCGAAAAGTTGCCGGCCGCATCAGGCTGCACCAGCAGCTTGATGTCTTTTTCCGGCTGGGTCGCATGCGCTAGGTGCAGCTGCAGCGGCGCCCGATACGCCTTGCCGAAGCTGTGCACGGAACCGCTGAGGCGCGCTGCCGCCACGTCGTATGACAGCTTGCTTGACATGGCCAGGTCGCTGGCGACCGTATCGCGCCGCAAGTCCTGATTGATCGCCTTGCCCTGCTTGTAATAATCGCCCACCACCAGCGCGTCGGGCTGCGTAAACGCGATGTAGCCCATGGTGCTGCCGACGACGACGGACAGGCCGGGGCCGATCATCAGCAGCCATGGCCAGCGATGCTTGTACCACGGCGCCACGGGGGCTTGCAGCTTGAGGCTGTCGGACATGATATTTCTCCTGTTTAAGCGGCCAATCCCCATGCGGGGATTGGCCTTTCTGCATTAGCGCGGCACGATGAAGACCGCGCTTTCACGCACGTGCAGCGACGGGTCGTCCAGCGATTGCAGCTCGATCGCAATCTTGTTCGAGCCCTTCTCGCCCACGCCATGCGGCGCGCGCAGGCGGATGGGCCAGCCCAGGGTTTCCGTCGGCTGCAGGGTCACTTCATCGCGCGTCAGCAAGGTCAGGCCCGGCAAGCCGGATACGCTGATTTTAAAATGCTGGCTTTGCTCCGAGGTGTTCATGATCTGCAGCCGGTAGACGTTCTCGATCATGCCGTCTTCCACTTCGCGTCCCATCGAACCGCGGTCGCGGATCACGTCCATTTTCAGGGGCGTGCGCAGGGCCAGCGAGGTACATACGGCGATGATGATCAGGGCCAGGATGGAAGTGTAGATCAGGACGCGCGGGCGCATGGCGCGCTGGCGTATCTGCTTCGAATTGAAGTTGTTTTCCATCGCATGGTCGGTACTGTAGCGTACCAGTCCCCGTGGCCGGTCGACCTTGTCCATCACGCTGTTGCAGGCATCGACGCAGGCAGCGCAGCCGATGCATTCATACTGCAGGCCGTTGCGGATATCGATGCCGGTCGGACACACCTGCACGCACAGGGTGCAGTCGATGCAGTCGCCCAGCTTGTCGTTGTTGCCGGCCTTCTTGCTCATGGCGCCACGGGGTTCGCCCCGCTTGGCATCGTAGGTGATGATCAGCGTGTCCTGGTCGAACATGGCGCTCTGGAAGCGCGCGTAGGGGCACATGTATTTGCACACCTGCTCGCGCAGCCAGCCCGCGTTGCCGTAGGTTGCCAGGCTGTAGAACAAGACCCAGAACCATTCCCACGGACCGAAGTTCAGGGTGGTCACCGCCTGCGCCAGTTCCTTGATCGGCGTGAAGTAGCCGACAAAGGTAAAGCCCGTCCACAGGGCGATGGCGCCCCATACCAGGTGCTTGGCCGTCTTCTTGGCCGTCTTGCGCACGGACGGGCCCTGCTTGTCGAGGGCCATGCGCGCGCTGCGCGTGCCCTCGATCTTGCGTTCGACCCACAGGAAGATTTCCGTGTATACCGTTTGCGGGCAAGAGAACCCGCACCACACCCGCCCGGCAATGGCCGTGACGAGGAACAACAAATACGCACAGATGATCAGCAGGGCCGCCAGGTAGATGAAATCCTGGGGCCACAGCACGACGCCGAAAATGTAGAACTTGCGCGTGGTCAAATCGAACAGCAGGGCTTGCCTGCCATTCCAGGTCAACCACGGCAAGCCGTAGAACGCAAGCTGGGTAAGCCATACGCATACCCATCGCCAGGTAGCGTAGCGTCCTTTGGCCTCGCGAGGGTAGATTTGCTCGCGGGCCGCATACATCTTGATGACTTGAGGTTCCATTACATCATTTCACGGGCGTCTGGGGATTCGACAGGCTCCAGACATACGCCGACAGCACGTGTACCTTGGACTCGCCGAGGAAATCGCTGAAGGCCGGCATGGTGTTGTTGCGACCCTTGCGTACGGTTTCCATGATGGTGTCGGCGCTGCCGCCGTACAGCCAGATCTTGTCCGTCAGGTTGGGCGCGCCCAGCATCTGGTTACCCTTCGCATCGGCGCCATGACAGGCCATGCAGGCGCCGAACTTGGCCTTGCCCAGCACGGACTTGACGGGGTCCGACGTGGAACCGGACAGGCTCAGCACATAATGGGCCACGTTCTCGACATCCTTTTCGGAGCCCAGGGCGGCGCCCATCGGCGGCATCTGGCCGTTACGGCCGTGCATGATGGTGGTCTTGATGATGTCGGGATCGCCGCCATACAGCCAGTCCTTGTCCGTCAGGTTGGGGAAGCCCTTGTTGCCGCGCGCATCCGAACCGTGGCATTGCGCGCAGTAGGTCAGGAACAGGCGCTGGCCGATGGCTTGCGCCTGCGGGTCGGCCGCCACCGTCTTCAAGTCCTGGCTCAGGTACTTGTTGAACAGGGGACCGTAATCGGCTTCCGCCTTCTTCAGCTCTTCCTCGTACTGGCCCGTCGATTTCCAGCCCAGGCTGCCGGCATAGTTGCCCAGGCCCGGATACAGGAACAGGTAAGCGAGGGCGAAGACGATGGTGATGTAGAACAGCCACATCCACCAGCGCGGCATCGGCGTGTTGAGTTCCTTCAAGTCCTCATCCCACACGTGGCCCGTGGTGCCATCGGCGGGGGCGCCGGCGGCCACTTTCACTTTCGACTGCGAGTACAGCAGCACGCCGCAGCCGATGATGCCCAGCAGGGACAGCACGATGATGTAGATATTCCAGAAGCCATTGGTAAAGTCAGCCATGGTGATGCTCCTTCGCCAGGTTCATCTCGGCCTCGGCCGGATAGTCGAGCGCGTCGTCGGCGAACGGCAGGCGCGCTGCCGCGTCGAAGTCGCTATTGCTGCGGCTGAACGTCCACCACAGGATACCCACGAACGTCGTAAAGGAAACCACCGTCATGACGCTGCTGGCGCTGTCAAACAGGTTTTCGATTGCCATGCTAATTCCTTGTTTTGATTAATGTACCGAGGCCTTGCAGATAGGCGACCAGGGCGTCTTCTTCCGTCTTGTCCTGCAGCTGCGCGGGGCCGGCGGCGATCTCTTCATCGCTGTACGGCTGGCCCAGGCGTTTCAGGGCGCGCATCTTCGGCATGATTTCGTCAGGCACCAGCTTGGTCTTCGCCAGCCAGGGGTAGGCCGGCATGTTCGACTCGGGCACCACGTCGCGCGGGTTGTTCAAGTGCGTGCGGTGCCATTCGTCGCTGTAGCGGGCGCCCACGCGGGCCAGGTCCGGCCCCGTGCGCTTGGAACCCCATTGGAACGGACGGTCGTAGACGAACTCGCCGGCGACCGAATAGTGGCCGTAGCGTTCCGTCTCCGCGCGCAGCGGACGCACCATCTGCGAGTGGCAGTTGTAGCAGCCTTCGCGCACGTAGATGTCGCGGCCCGCCAGGCGCAGCGGCGAGTACGGCTTCAGGCCGGCGACGGGTTCCGTCGTGCTCTTCTGGAAGAACAGGGGAACGATCTCGACGGCGCCGCCGATGCTGATCACCACGGTGACCAGGGCGATCAGCAGCCAGGGGTTTTTCTCAATCCATGCATGTGAAAATTTCATTTGCTTTCGCTCCTATCAGGCGTGCGCCGCGTTCAGTTCTGGAATGCGGGCGACGGGGAGTTTGCTGCCGCGCAAGGTCATCCAGGTGTTGTAGCCCATGATGCACATACCCGACAGGTACAGCAGGCCGCCGGCCACGCGCACCACGTAGTACGGATACGTCGCTTTCACGCTCTCGACAAAGGTGTAGGTCAGGGTGCCGTCCGGATTGACCGCGCGCCACATCAGGCCCTGCATCACGCCGGCGATCCACATTGCCGCGATGTACAGCACGATGCCGATGGTGGCCACCCAGAAGTGCACGTCGACCAGGCGCGTGCTGTGCATCTGCGTGCGGCCCGCCAGGCGCGGCAGCAGGTAGTAGATGGAACCCATGGTGATGAAGCCCACCCAGCCCAGGGCGCCCGCATGCACGTGGGCAACGGTCCAGTCCGTGTAGTGCGACAGCGAGTTGATGGTCTTGATCGACATCATCGGACCTTCGAAGGTGGCGATGCCGTAGAACGACAGCGAGACGATCATGAATTTCAGGATCGGGTCGGTGCGCAGCTTGTGCCAGGCGCCCGACAGGGTCATGATGCCGTTGATCATGCCGCCCCAGCTTGGTGCCAGGAGGACCAGCGAGAAGACCATGCCGATCGATTGCGTCCAGTCAGGCAATGCCGTGTAGTGCAGGTGATGCGGGCCCGCCCACATGTAGGTGAAGATCAGCGCCCAGAAGTGGACGATGGACAGACGGTACGAGTACACGGGGCGCTCGGCCTGTTTCGGGATGAAGTAGTAGACCATGCCCAGGTAGCCGGCGGTGAGGATGAAGCCCACCGCGTTATGGCCGTACCACCACTGGATCATGGCGTCCTGCACGCCCGCATACGCGGAATACGACTTGGTGAACGAGGCTGGCATGACGGCGCCATTGACCACGTGCAAAATCGTCACGGCCAGGATGTAGGCGCCGAAGAACCAGTTGGCCACGTAGATGTGCTTGACCTTGCGCTTGATCAGGGTGCCGAAGAACACGATGGCGTACGCGATCCAGACGACGGCGATGAGGATGGCGATAGGCCATTCCAGTTCCGCGTATTCCTTGCCGCGCGTCATGCCCATGGGCAGGGTGACGACGGCGCACAGGATCACCGCTTGCCAGCCCCAGAACGTGAAGGCGGCCAGCTTGTCGGAAAACAGGCGTACCTGGCAGGTGCGTTGCACCACGTAGTACGAAGTAGCGAACAGGCCGCAGATGCCGAAGGCGAAAATCACCGCATTCGTGTGCAGCGGACGCAAGCGTCCGTATGTCAGCCATGGTATGTCGAGGTTCAGGGCAGGCCAGGCCAGCTGAGCGGCGATGATAACGCCAACCAGCATGCCGATGATGCCCCATACCACAGTAGCGACCGCGAATTGCTTCACGATCTTGTAGTTATAGTTCAGCGATTGATCCACAAAGACTCTCCCTGGAATTACTATTTATGATGGTGGCCAGAGAGTAAGTGTTTGACCGCGAAAAAACTTTGATGTGGATCAAAATTCCCCGGATGAAATAAGCGTAGCGAACTGGCATCGAAATAAAGTGATATTTCGATCAAAAAAGCCGGACAAGATCCCTGCAAGCGCTGCTTGACCTGTGTCAAAAGACGCTGGCCGGCGCTGGCGGGCGCCAGCGTATTACGTGGGAAAAAGTCAGGCCGGCGGTTCGTCGGGCGCGGGCTGGGCCGGCGTATCGTCGTCCTGCAGTACGCGCAGGCCAGGTCCGACGAGGTCGTCGAACTGGCCGCTGTCCGAGGCCGTGAAATACACCCACAGGGCGATGAAGACGACCACGACGCTGAGGGGGATGAGGAGGTAGAGAGCTTCCATTAGACTTTCCGCAGGCGCAGGGCGTTGGCGATGACGACGGCCGAGCTGGCAGCCATGCCGACGCCGGACAGCCAGGGGTTCAGGAAGCCCAGCGCGGCGGCCGGGATGGCCGTCAGATTGTACAGGGTGGCCCAGCCCAGATTCTCGCGGATGATGCGCATGCTGCGTGCGGCCGTCCTGGCCGTGTCCAGCACGGAAACCAGTTGGCTCGACAGCAGCACCGTGTCCGCATGCGCCTGCGCCAGCGCGGCGCCGGACCCCATGGCGAACGAGACGTCGGCCGCGCTCAGCACGGCGGCGTCGTTGATGCCGTCGCCCACCATCGCCACCACGGCACCCGTCGCCTGCAGCTGCTGCACGAAATCGAGTTTTTCATCGGGCAGGCATTCGCCGCAGGCCGTGGCGATACCCAGTTGCGCGGCCACGCTTTGCGTCAGCGCTTCCTGGTCGCCGCTCAGCAGTACGACTTGCTTGCCCCGCTTATGGAAATACGCGACCACGTCAGCCGCTTCCGGACGCAGCGCATCGCTGAGCAGGAAACGCGTCAGCCAGCGTCCCTGCGTGCCCAGGTACAGCGGCGTCATGCCCTGCACGCCGACGGCCGTGTCGCCCAGCGGCGGGCCCGCGATGGCGGCCACGAACGCGGCATTGCCCAGGCGGTAGCGCACGCCGTCGACGATGCCTTCGAGGCCCTGTCCCTGCACTTCCTGCAACTGTTCCGCATGCGCGCCGGAATGTTCGCCTGCCGCCGCCAGGATTGCCTGCGCCAGCGGATGGGCGCTGCCCGCTTCCAGCGCGGCGGCCACCTGCAGGCACGCGTCCTCGCCCATGCTGCCCAGGCCCTCGACCTGCTGCAGCACGGGCCGGCCCAGGGTCAGGGTGCCCGTCTTGTCGAAGACGATGTGGGTGGCGCGGTGCAGGGTTTCCAGCACATGGGGCTGGACGATCAGCACGCCGCGCCGCAGCAGGCTGTCGGTGGCGGCCGCCAGCGCCGTCGGCGTGGCCAGCGACAGTGCGCACGGGCACGAGACGACCAGCACGGCAATGGCCACGGGCCAGGCCTGCGATGCATCGTGCCAGCTCCAGAAGGCGAACACGGCGACGGCAAACAGCAGCAGGCCCAGCACGAACCAGGCCGCCACTTTATCGGCCCATTGGGCGATCTGCGGCTTGCCGCTGCCGGCCCGCTCGATGAGTTTCAATAAATCGGACAGGGTGCTTTCGCGCGCCGGTTTGAGCACGCGCAAGATGATCGCCGCGCTGGCATTGATGGCGCCGCCCGGCACCCGTTCTCCCGTTTTTCTGCGCTGCGCCGCGCTCTCGCCCGTCAGCAGAGATAAATCGAGCGCGCTCGTGCCTTCGACGATGACGCTGTCGGCGGCAATCGCCTCGCCCGGTTTGACCAGAATTACGTCGCCCACGGCCAGGCTGCCGGCCGGCACCAGGGTGGTGGCGCGGCTGTCGGGAAAGCCCGCCATCAGCGAAGCGGACGCGGGCAAGGCGTGCTGCAGGCGCTCGAGCGCGGAGGCGGCCTTGCGGCGCGCCTGCAGCTCGAAATAGCGGCTGCACAGCAGCAGGAAGATGAACATCGTGGCCGAGTCGTAATACACCTCGCCGCGGCCCGTCCACGTCGCCACCACGCTGCCGAAGAAGGCCGCCAGGATGCCCAGCGCCACGGGCACGTCCATGCCCAAGGTGCGCGCGCGCAGGCTGGCCCAGGCGCCCTGGAAGAACGGCATGGCCGAATAGCAGATGGCGGGCAAGGTCAGCAGCAGGCTGGCCCAGCGCATCAGGCTGGCCATGCTGTCGTCCAGGGTGCCATCCTCGGCGGCCAGGTAGGATGGCGCCACGTACATCATCACCTGCATCATCGACAGGCCCGCCACGAACAGCTGGCGGCCCAGCGTCTTGCTGGCTTTTTGCAGGCGCTCGCCATGGCGCACGGCGTCGTAGGGATAGGCCGTGTAGCCCACTTGCCGCACGGCTTGCAGGATGTCGCCCGGCTCGCATTCGGCGCGGCTCCAGCGCACGTACAGGCGTTCCGTGGCGACGTTCAGGCTGGCCGCCTGCACGCCGGGCAAACGCGTCAGCTGGCGTTCGATCAGCCAGACGCAGGCGGCGCAGCGGATGCCCTCGACGGACAGGGTCGCTTCGCAGCTGCTGGCGTCGCGCGCGAATTGCGCATCGTCATTGCTGTACAGGCGCAGTTCCGGCGGCATCAGGGTGGCGTCAAATGCATTGACGGCGTATTCGTCGCGGTCGCGGTAATACGCGCTCTGGCCGATGTCGACGATGGTTTGCGCCACCGCTTCGCAGCCGGGGCAGCACATGGCGCGCGGCACGTCATCGATGGTGACGCTCCAGCTAGCGCCGGCGGGCACGGGCAAGCCGCAATGGAAGCAGGCGGACGGTTTTAGTACAGCATTCATGGGTTTGTTTTCATGCGTCTTTTCATGGATGGCCCGTGACGCACAGGGCGTCGAGCCAGCCCAGCGACACGCCGTTGGCGGCGCGCAGCAGGCCCAGCAAGCCAAAGCCCAGCACCAGCAAGCCGCTGGCGATGCGCACGGGACGGCGCTGCATCTGCGCGCGCAGGCGCGTGCCCAGCAAGCCCATGCCCAGCAGGGTGGGCAGGGTGCCCAGGCCGAAGGCGGCCATGGCGGCCGCGCCCTGCAGGGCCGAACCTTGCATCATGGCCGTCAGCAGCGCGCTGTAGACCATGCCGCACGGCACCCAGCCCCACAGGCCGCCCACGGCCAGCGCTTTCAGCGACGTATCCATCGGCATCAGCGGTTTCAACAGGGGGCGCACGCGGCGCCAGACGACGTTGCCGGCCGCTTCCAGGCGGGCCAGGCCGCGCCAGACATCCATCAGGTACAGGCCCAAAGCCACCAGCATCAGGTTGGCCAGCCAGTAGCCGGCCACTTGCAGCGACGCCAGGTGCAGCATGCCCGCGCCCGCCAGGCTGCCGGCCAGGGCGCCGGCCAGCATGTAGCTGCCGATGCGCCCGCCGTTGTAGGCCAGCACGCGCAGCACGTTCGCCGGCAAGGTGGTCTGCAGCGCCGGGCGCGCCACGGCGATGGCAATCACGGGACGGCCGGGCGCGGGCGTGCCGCCGCCCAGCGACAGGGCGCCCACGATGCCGCCGCACATGCCGATGCAGTGCACGCTGCCGGCCAGGCCGACCAGGAACATGGGCACGAGGCTCAGGGCATTCATCGCGCGGCGCTACACCGTTTTCGAGTAGCGCAGCGGCTGCACGGCATCGGGCGCCGTATTGGCGCGCGCCAGGGTCAGGTAGCGGTCGAAGACCATGCAGATATTGCGGATCAGCAAGCGCCCTTTCGGCGTCACCGTCAGCCAGTCTTCCTCGATGACGAGCAAGCCGTCGCGCGCCAGTTCGCGCAGCTTTTCCAGTTCGGCGGCGAAATAGCTGCGGAATTGCACGGGATGCGCCTGTTCGATGGTGGCGATCGACAATTCGAAATTGCACATCAGCATCTGGATGATGATACGGCGCAACAGATCGTCCGTATCGAGCTTGATGCCGCGCGCGATCGGCAGCACGCCTTCGTCGAGCTTTTCGTAGTACGCGTCCAGCGTCTTTTCATTCTGGCTGTAGACGGCGCCCACGGAACTGATGGCCGACACGCCGCAGGCGATCAGGTCCGCTTCCGCGCGCGTGGAGTAGCCCTGGAAGTTGCGGTGCAAACGGCCCTGGCGCTGCGCCACGGCCAGGTCGTCCGTCGGCTTGGCGAAATGGTCCATGCCGATGTACACATAGCCGGCCGCCGTCAGGCGCGCGATGCACAGGCCCAGCATGGCCAGCTTGGTGGCGCTGTCGGGCATGTCCGCGTCGAGGATGCGGCGCTGCGGCTTGAACAGGTGCGGCATGTGCGCGTAGTGGTACAGGGCGATGCGGTCCGGGCTGGCGGAAATCACCTTGCGCAGGGTTTCCGTCATGGTCTCCAGGCTTTGCTTGGGCAAGCCGTAGATCAGGTCGATGCTGATCGAGCGGAAGCCCGCGTCGCGCGCCGCCTGCATGATGGCCACCGTTTCCGCCTCGGGCTGGATGCGGTTGACGGCCTTCTGCACGTCGGCGTCGAAATCCTGCACGCCCAGGCTGATGCGGTTGAAACCTTGCGCGCGCAGCGAAAACACGCGTTCGCGCGACACGGTGCGCGGGTCGATCTCGATCGAATATTCGCCGTCTTCGTCGGAGGCGAAGTCGAAATGCTGGCGCAGGTGCGCCATCAGTTCGTCCATCTGCTTTTCGCTCAGGTAGGTGGGCGTGCCGCCGCCGAAATGCAGCTGTTCGATCTGGTTCATGCCGGCAAACAGCTTGCCCTGCATGGCGATTTCCTGCTTTAAATAGCTGAGGTAAGTGGCGGCCTTGCTGCGGTCTTTCGTGATGATCTTGTTGCAGGCGCAGTAGTAGCACAGGGTGTCGCAGAACGGCACGTGCACGTACAGCGACAGGGGACGGCGGCCGCCGCGCATGCGCAGGGCGGCCAGCGCTTCGAGGAAGTTACCGTAGCCAAATTCCCCATTGAAGCGGTCGGCGGTCGGGTACGACGTGTAGCGGGGGCCGGACTGGCTCATCTTGCCGATGATGACCGGGTCGAATTCGACGACGGCGTCCAGGTCGGCGGAAGCACTGCTGAGTAGTGTAGGCATGGTGTGTGTAAAGTCTTGAAAGGTTTAGGCGGCCAGGCGTTTCAGGCCGGCGGGTTTGCCCGCGTTCGCGGCGCCGCCCTTGCCGCCAGGCATGGCGACGCGGCGCGGTGGCGGCATCTTGCCGAAATTGAACAGGCTCACGGCTTGCGACAGGCTGGCGGCTTCTTCCGCCAGGCGCGTGGCGGCCGCGGCGGCTTCTTCCACCAGGGCCGCGTTCTGCTGCGTCACCTGGTCCATGTGGGCGATGGCCTGGTTGACCTGGTCGACGCCGATGCTCTGTTCGCGCGAAGCGATGGAAATTTCCTGCATGATGGCCGTTACTTGCTTGACGGAGCTGACCACCTGTTCCATGGTGGCGCCGGCGCGGTTCACCTGCAGCATGCCGGCGCCCACCTTGCCGACGGAAATTTCAATCAGTTGCTTGATATCCTTGGCTGCCACGGACGAGCGCTGCGCCAGGTTGCGCACTTCGCCCGCCACGACGGCAAAACCGCGGCCCTGTTCGCCGGCGCGGGCCGCTTCCACGGCCGCGTTCAGGGCCAGGATGTTGGTCTGGAAGGCGATGCCTTCGATCAAGCCGATGATGTCGACGATTTTCTTCGACGAGGTGTTGATTTCGTCCATGGTGGTGATCACTTCGGAAACGATCTCGCCGCCCTGCACGGCCACTTTCGAGGCGGCCACGGCCAGTTCATTTGCCTGCACGGAGTTGTCCGCGTTCTGTTTGACGGTCGACGAGAATTCCTCGATGCTCGAGGCTGTCTCTTCCAGGCTGGCCGCCTGCGATTCCGTGCGGCCGGACAAGTCCATATTGCCGACGGCGATCTGCTTGGTGGCCACGGCCATGGTTTCCACGTTGATGCGCACGTCGCGGATGGTGGCGATCAGGTTGCTGTTCATCTGTTGCAGCGCGCGCAGCAATTGCCCCACTTCATCCGTGCTTTCCGTTTCAAAACTGCCCGACAGGTCGCCGGCGGCAATGGCCCGCGCGCCGTTCAGGGCCTTGCCCAGGGGCTTGAGCACGGACATGCGCAAGGTGTACCAGAGGAAGACGTTGATCAGGAAACCGAACAGGGTGGCGCCGAAGATGGCGTAATTGGTGATCTGGCCGCCGCTGGCGAACAGGCTGATGACGCACACCAGCAGCTGCAGGCAGTTGACGATGGAGGTGGCTGCCCAGATGCGCAGGTTGAGCGACATGTGCGTCAGGTTGTGCAGCAGGTGCGCCAGGCCCGGGCGCACGATCTGCCCGTTCTTGATGACGATGTTGCCGCCTTCCTTGTTGCGGATGGCCGCATACGCTTCCTCGGCCGCTTTCACCTGGTCCTTGTCGGCCTTGACGCGCACGGACATGTAGCCGATGGTCTTGCCCGCTTCGCGGATGGGCGTGACGTTGGCGCGCACCCAGTAGAAGTCGCCGTTCTTGCAGCGGTTCTTGACCAGGCCCGTCCATGGCGTGCCTGCCTGGATCGAGGCCCACAGGTCGGCAAACGCTTCGGCCGGCATGTCCGGGTGGCGCACGATGTTCTGGGGCGAACCGAGCAGCTCTGCCTCGCTGAAGCCGCTGACCTGGCTGAAGTACGGATTCACATACACGATATTGCCGTTCATATCCGTTTTCGACACGATGGCCTGATCGTCCAAGACGAGGACTTCACGGTTAGTCACTGGCAAATTTTGGCGCATGGTCGCGGCTTCCTGATCGGTTAAATAAGTAATTGGTGAGTAAGACTTGCACGATTGCAAGAATGGAGATCAGTGTAAGGAGTCGCCTACGCAAATTTATTGATGTAGATCAAAATCCTCCAGATTGGTCGTGCTTAGACGCATTTAGCGATAGCAATGCAGCATTGTTTTAAAGGTATTGGTTGCCGGCGATGCCTAATCGACGCCCGCCGTCAGCGGCCGCAAGCTGCCCACGGCGTAGCCTTGCGCATAGTCGATGCCCAGCTCGCGGACGATGGCCAGGGTTTCCGCGTTTTCCACGTATTCGGCCACCGTTTGCAGGCCCATCACGTGGCCCACTTCATTGATGGCCTTGACCATGGCGCGGTTGATGGCGTTGCTGGCGATGTCGCGCACGAAGACGCCGTCGATTTTCAGGTAGTCGACGGGCAGCGCTTTCAGGTAGCCGAACGAGGAAAAGCCGCTGCCGAAGTCGTCGAGCGAAAAGCGGCAGCCCAGGGCCTTGAGCTGGCGCACGAACACTTGCGCCTTGGGCAGGTTGGCGATGACGGCCGTTTCCGTGATTTCAAAGCAGATTTGCTCGGGCGCAATCGCGTATTGCACGAACTGCTCGGTGATGTAGTCCTGCAAGCCCGCGTCGGCCAGCGACATGCCCGACAGGTTGACGGAATACAGGGCCGGTGCGCGGCGCCGGCTTTCCGCCAGCGCGGCCAATGGCGGCAGGCTGTCGCGCACGCTCTGGATATGGTGGCAGACGGCGCGGATGACCCAGCGGTCGATGGACAGCATCATGTCGTAGCGTTCGGCGGCCGGGATGAAGGCGCCGGGCAGTATCAGGTCGCCCTGGCTGTTGCGGATGCGGATCAGCACTTCGTCGTGGTGTTCCGGGCTGTCGTGCAGGTGCACGATGGGCATGGCGTACAGGCGGAAATAATCGTGCGTGAACGCTTCGTTCAGGCGCGAAATCCACAGCATTTCGCCATGCCGCTGTGCCAGCATGACGTCGGACTCCTGGTACACGTGCAGGCGGTTGCGGCCCTGCTCCTTGGCCAGGTAGCACGCCTGGTCGGCGGCGCTCAGCAGCTCGCTCATGGACTTGCTGTCCTGGTTGATTTCCACGATGCCGATGCTCACGCCCAGTTCGAAGCTGCGTTCGTCCCAGGCGAAATGGAATTCGCGCACGGACTGGCGCAGCTGTTCGCCGATCAGGCGCGCATGCTCGATGGGACAGTGGGGCAGCAGCACGCCCAGTTCGTCGCCGCCGAGGCGCGCCAGGATGTCGCTGTCGCGCATCTGCCCCTGCAGCATCTTGGCCAGCAGCTGCAGCAGCACGTCGCCGGCGCCGTGGCCGCAGGTGTCGTTGATGACCTTGAACTGGTCCAGGTCCAGGTACAGCAGCGCATGCGCGTGGCCGTCCTGCTTGGCCGTGCGCAGGGCGTTGGCCACCAGGTGCTCGAATTCGCGCCGGTTGATCAGGCCCGTCAGGGTGTCGTGCGTGGCTTGCCACGACAGTTGCTGGCTCAGCTTGCGTTCGTGGCTGACGTCGCGGAAGACGACGACGGCGCCGAGGATATCGCCGTCGCGCGACCAGATGGGCGCGGCGGACTCCTCGACGGCGATGCGCCGGCCTTCGCGCGTGATCAGCTGCGAGCGGGGCGAAATGCCGATGGCCTGGCGCTGTTGCAGGCAGCGCATGGCCACGTGCTCGCGTGCTTCGCCCGTGCATTCATCGGCCAGCGGCAGGGTCTGGCCGATGTCCAGGCCCTGCGCCATGTCGTTGGTCCAGCCCGTCAACTGCTCGGCCACGCGGTTCAGGTAGCGCGTCTTGCCCTGCGGATCGGTGGTGATGACGCCGTCGCCGATGGAACTGAGCGTCACTTCGGCCAGTTCCTTGCGCTCGGCGATCATGAGCTCGCGCGCCATGTGCTCGGTGATATCCCAGATGATGCCCAAGGTGCGTTCGGGATGGCCGCCGCCGTCCATGAAGACCTGCGCCTTGGCCGCCAGCCAGTGTTCGCTGCCGTCGGGCCAGACGACGCGGTATTGCAGCGCGTAGCCGGCGCGCCGGCGCACGCCGTCCTGCAGCACGTCCACCACCTTGTCGCGGTCGCTGGCGTGCACGCAGTCGAGAAAGCTGCGGAACGGCTGCGTCAGCGCGCGCTCTTCCAGGCCCAGCAAGGTGGCGCCCTTGGCCGACCAGCTGACCGTGCCGTCGATGACCTGGCCTGCGACGATGCGCGAATCCCAGATCGCCATGTGCGCCGCTTCCAGGGCCATCTGTAAACGTTTCTGCTGGTCGCCCATCATCCTCTCCCGACTTGGATACTGGGATAGATGCGCTGCCGGTATGTAAGTTCCCGGCAGCTCGGCGGGTGCGGCGGCCGAGGCGCGCGCCAGGTCGCGCACATTCTTTTGCACGGCCACGGCCGCAAATAGACTCAACAGGAATGCCATGGCATAGAAGCCCTTTTCGCTGTTTTGCAGGGGGGCATGCCACAGGCCGACGGTCAGCAGTAGCAAGGCCAGCAGCACGGAAATCCAGCACAGGCCGAAATAGATGCCCGTCACGGCAATGCCCTCGCTGCGGTCGCGCACGGATTTCTGCAGCGAGATGGCGGCGAACAGGCCGTACATGAGGATGGTGAAGTAATAGCCCTTTTCGTTGAGGGCCATCGTGGCATTCCACAGGCCGGACAGGTAAGTGACGATGCCGATCAGCAAGGCCGCCCAGGACGCGCCGATAAAGGCGCTGCTGGGGCGTGGGGCGGGGGAAGTCTGCATAAGGTCTCCATGGGCAGCGGGCGCCGCCGGCATGGCCGGGGCGGCAGGCACGGATGCGCCTGCCGCCCCATCAGACCAGAAAGTTCATTTGCGCGATTTGACCATGCGCAACAAAGCCGACACGGCCGTAACGCCGGCCAGCACCAGGCCGCCGGCGATGACACCGGCCACCGCGTTGATCAGGCTGGGCGTGACGGCGGCCAGCACGGGGCCGATGCCGGCCACGCTGCCCACCGCTTCCTCGACGTGGTGCAGCATGACGCTGGCCCAGGGCCAGCCGTGCGTCAAAATGCCGCCGCCCACCATGAACATGGCCAGGGTGCCCACCACGGACAGGAATTTCATCAGCTTTGGCGCCGCCGACACCAGCATGCGGCCCAACGCCCGCACGCCCTGCATCAGTGCGCCCGCGCCCTTGCGCGCCGACAGATAAAATCCGGCGTCATCGAGCTTGACGATGCCGGCCACCAGGCCATACACGCCCACCGTCATGATGATGGCGATGCCGACCACCACTGCGACCTGTTCGGCAAAGGTGGCCGCGGCCACCGTGCCCAGGGCGATGACGATGATTTCCGCCGACAAGATGAAATCGGTGCGGATGGCGCCCTTGATCTTGTCCTTTTCCAGCGCCACCAGGTCCACCTGCGGGTCGCGCAGCGCCTGCGCCAGCTCGGCCTTGTGGCTGTCGTCCGGGTGCAGATATTTGTGCGCGATCTTTTCAAAGCCCTCAAAGCACAGGTAGGCGCCGCCCACCATCAGCAGCGGCGTGATGGCCCACGGCGCGAACGCGCTGATGGCCAGCGCGGCGGGCACGAGGATGGCCTTGTTCTTCAGCGAGCCGACGGCGACGGCCCAGACGACGGGCAGTTCGCGCTCGGCGCGCACGCCGGCCACCTGCTGCGCGTTCAGGGCCAGGTCGTCACCGAGCACGCCGGCCGTCTTCTTGGCCGCCACCTTGGTCATCAGGGAAACGTCGTCGAGGATGCTGGCGATGTCGTCGAGCAGGGCCAGCAGGCTGGAGCCGGCCATCTCAGCGTACTCCCGCAGTGGTGGCAGGGAAGAGTGGGGCGAGGAAAGTGTTGTTTTTCATGATGTTATTCTTGGTTGTACGGCAAGGGACGATGTGGCTAAGGCTTGACCCCGATCTTACCTCAGGCAAGGCCGGCAGGGCCGCACGGGGCGGGTTAAAATTGCCTCTCGTCACCATTTTTGGACACCGCATGCACTTTGCCACCTGGATCACCTTTGTCATCGCCGCTTCCATCATCGCCGTCTCGCCCGGCTCGGGCGCCGTGCTGTCGATGTCGCATGGCCTGTCGTACGGGGTGAAAAAGGCCAGCGCCACCATCCTCGGCCTGCAGCTGGGACTGCTGGTGGTGCTGGGCATCGCGGGTGCCGGCGTGGGTTCCCTGCTGCTCGCTTCCGAAGTGGCCTTCAATATCGTCAAGACGGTGGGTGCGCTGTACCTGATCTACCTGGGCCTGTCGCAGTGGCGCGCCAGGGTGGCCGTGACGGGCGACCTGCATGCGGCCGCCGTGCTGCCGACGGGCCGCCGGCGCGTGCTGACGGGTTTTCTCACCAACGTGACGAATCCGAAAGGCATCATTTTCATGGTGGCGGTATTGCCGCAATTCATCAGCCCTGCATCGCCCCTGCTGCCGCAATTGCTGATCCTGGCCGTCACCATGTGCACGATCGACCTGATCGTCATGCACAGCTACGCCTTTCTCGCGTCCTCGATGCAGCGTTTCTTCCGCGACGCCAGCGCCGTGAAAAAGCAGAACCGCTTCTTTGGCGGCTTGCTGATGGCCGTCGGCGCGGCCCTGTTCTTTGTCAAGCGGGGTGGCCAGGCGGCATCCTGAGCCAGGTCAACATGCAAACATTTGTAAGCCCGCTTGCGATGCCCGCCCGATGCGGATGTAATCGATAGCATGTCATCCTTGTAAGTCCTGCCTGGAGCGCTGCCATGCGTCCTATCCTGTCTTTCCCCCTGTTGAACGCCGTGTGCGCCGTGCTGCTGTCGTCGGCGTGCACCCTGGCCCTGGCGCAGGACCCGCCTGCCCGCGTGGGGCGCATTTCCACCGTCGAAGGGCAAGTGCTGGTGCGTGCGGGCGACGGCGAGGCGCAAAACGCCTTGCTGAACTGGCCCGTCACCACGGACAACCGCCTGACCACCCTGCGCGGCGCGCTGGCGGAATTTCGCGTGGGTGCGGCCGCCGTGCGCCTCGATGGCGATTCCGAGCTGGAAGTAAACGCGCTCGATGACGACCGTTTTACCTTGCACCTCAGCTACGGCACGGCCAGCGTGCGCGTGCGCAATCCCGATGCGCTGCGCGGCTTCGAGCTGACCACGGCCCAGGCGCGCGTGATCCTCACCCAGCCGGGCTGGGTGCGCATCGAGGCGGGACGCCAGCCCGGCACCAGCGTCGTCAGCGTGCTCGAAGGCGCGGCCGATGTCGATGGCGCGACGGGCAGCGTCACCTTGCGTGCCGGCAAGCGCGCCGAGCTGACGGACGAGGAATTGCGCACGGGCGCCCTGCAGAGAGTGGCTTTCGACAACTGGCCTGAAGCCTTGCCCGCCGCTGCGCCGGCCTTGCGCTACGTCACGGACGATACCACCGGCTATGAAGAGCTGGACAGCTACGGCGCCTGGCAGGACGATGCGGAATACGGCCCCTTGTGGCTGCCCAGCGCCGTGCCGGCCGGCTGGGCGCCGTACAGCGACGGACGCTGGACGTGGATCGCGCCGTGGGGCTGGACCTGGGTCGACAATGCGCCGTGGGGCTATGCGCCCTCGCATTACGGCCGCTGGGTGCTGCTGGGCCACCGCTGGGGCTGGGCGCCGGGCCGCGAACGTGGCCGCGTGCCATGGGCGCCCGCGCTGGTGGGCTGGGTGGGCGGCAACCAATGGCAGCAGCATGGCCCGCGGCCCGCGCCCGGCGTCGGCTGGTTCCCCCTGTCGCCGCATGACCGCTACGTGCCCGGCTACCGCACCAGCGCCGACTATGAACGCCGCATCAACCGCGTGGCCGAGGGGCGCCGTTCCGTGGCGGGCGAGCGCGAACGCCGCGAAGGCATGACCATGTTGCCGGGCGAGCATTTTGGCCAGCAGCGCACGATCGACGTGCCGCGCCGCAACCGCACCACCATGCCGCCGCCCGTCATGCAAAGCTTGCCCTTGAGCACGGCGCCTGCGCCGGCGGGCAACTGGCAGCGTCCCGCCGATGCGCCGCGCGGCGACAATGGTTTCCGGCGCGACTGGGTCAACCGTCCCGGCCGCTTGCAGACGGACGATGGCCAGACGCACATGGCGCCGCGGCCCCTGCAGCCGAACCGGCCGCCCGTGCCGCAACAGCCGCCGCAGCCGCCTCAGCCACCGATACCGCAACGGCCGCCGATACCGCAACAGCCGCCGATACCGCAACAGCCCGTGATGCCGGCGGCGCCGGTCTTGCCGCCCGTGCAAGACCAGGTGGCGCATCCCGGCTGGCGTGGCGAACAGCGGCCCCGTGCCGAGCGGCCGCAGCCGCGCCCCGCCATCGAGCGTCCTGCCGAGGCGCAGCATCCGGACGGCAACCGCTGGGAGCGTGGCCAAAATCGTCGATCTTGCGCATCACGGGGCGCAGCATCGGGCGCACGAGCTTGATGAAGATATACAGCAGGATCAGGGCCGTGATGAGGA
>NZ_WFLI01000034.1 GCF_009208555.1 Janthinobacterium violaceinigrum
GCGCCCGCACCGGCGCCCGTAGCCGCAGCGCCTGCGCCTGCCGCCAAGCCGGCCGCAACAGCCGAAATGGCCAAGGCAGCGCCCGTCCCAGCCGCCGCACCGGCAGCCAAGCCGGCAGCCGCCCCCGTCAAGGCGGCCGAGAAGGTCGCCGACAAGGTAGCCGAGAAAGCCGTGGCCAGCAAGGCCGTGGCCGACAAGCCCGCCGTGAAAGCGGCCGAAGCCAAGCCGGCAGCCAAGGGGGAAGCAGCCAAGCCCGCACCGGCACCCGCCGCCGCGCCGGCAAAAGCGGCCGCTCCCGCACCGGCCAAGTCATTTCCTGCGAGCAAACCAGCTGCCAAGCCGGCCAGCGCCGCCGGCAAGACCGTGGCCAAGGTTGCCGTGAAGCCAGCAGCCAAGCCAGCGCCCAAGGGCGCACCATCGAAGCAGCTCGACATGCTGGGCGGCGGCAAAGGCAGCAGCCGCAAGTAAGCCGGCAGTCAGGCCTGCAGTTCCAGGCAGCGGCGCCGCATCGCGCAAAACAACGGGCTACGGCCCGTTTTTTGCGTGCCCGTCCACAGCGCGCTTTTCCGCCTTGTTGTATCCTACGCGTACTTTCCGTCCGCGTGCCCGTCCTTCCGCCCCGCGACACCCCATTATTCAAAACAAAAGGTAACCATGAGTTTATCGAGGCTCATCGCCGGCTTCGTGCGTCAGCATTGGCCGGCGTATGCCGCCGCTGCCGTCATGCTGACAGGCGTGGCAACACTGACCGTCTGGATCCCGCGCCGCGTGGGCGCCATCATCGACGCGCTGGCCGCGCACCGCATGACGGCCGCCGAACTATGGCTGGAGCTGCTGACCCTGCTCGCCGTGGGCGTCGTCATCTACTTCCTGCGCGTGGGCTGGCGCATCACGCTGTTCAAGGCCGCCTACCAGCTGGGCGTGATGCTGCGCACGCGCTTCTACACGCGCATGTCGCAGCAGGGCGCGTCGTTTTACCAGAACCAGCGCACGGGCGACCTGATGGCGCTGGCGACGAACGACATCGACGCCATCGAAATGGCCGCCGGCGAAGCCATGCTGGCCGGCTTCGACGGCACCCTGACCCTGCTGATGGTGCTGGGCATCATGCTGCTGGGCGTGGACTGGCGCCTGGCCTGCATCGCCCTCCTGCCCTTCCCCCTGATGGGACTGGCCTTCTGGCGCATCTCCAGCCATATCCACACGGCGTCGACGGATTCGCTGAAACGCTTTTCCGCGCTGAACGACCATGTGCAGGAATCGCTGTCGGGCGTGCGCACCCTGCGCGCGCTGGGCCTGGAAGAGCGCAGCAGCAAGCAGTTTTCCACCCTGGCCGGCCACGCGGCCAATGCCAGCCTGACGGCGCAGCGCTGGGAAGCGGCGTACGAACCGGCCGTCGGCCTGACCCTGACGGCCGCCACGGCACTGACCCTGGGCCTGGGCGGCTACCTCGTGTGGCAAGACCAGCTGACCATCGGCGCGCTGACGAGCTTTTCCATGTACCTGGGCCAGCTGATCTGGCCCATGTTCGCCGCCGGCTGGGTGCTGTCCCTGATCGAACGGGGCCGCGCCGCCTGGCAGCGCCTGCAGCCGATGCTCGACGCGCCCCTGGCCATCGACGACCATGGCAGCATCGACACCATCACGCCCGGCCCCTTGCAATTGCAGGACATCGGCTTTGCCTACGCAGGCCAGACGGCGCCCGCGCTGTCCGGCATCTCGCTGCGCCTGCAGCCGGGCCAGACCCTGGGCCTGGTGGGTCCCACGGGCAGCGGCAAGTCGACCCTGCTGCGCGTGCTGCTGCGCCAGGTCACGCCGCAATCGGGCACGGCCACGTGGAATGGCCAGCCGCTCGACGCCTACACCCTGCACGCGCTGCGCGCGGCCATCAGCTGGGTGCCGCAGGAGTCCTTCCTGTTCTCCGCCACCATCGCCGACAATATCGCGCTGGCCCGTCCCGGCGCCACGCGCGAGGAAGTGGAACGGGCGGCGCAGCTGGCCGACATCCATGCGGACATCCTGCAATTCCCCGACGGCTACCAGACCCACGTGGGCGAAAAGGGCATCACCCTGTCCGGCGGCCAGCGCCAGCGCGTGGCCATTGCCCGCGCCCTGCTGGCCGACAACGGCTTGCTGCTGCTCGACGATGCGCTGTCCGCCGTCGACACGGGCACGGAAACGCGCATCCTGCAGCACCTGGAAGAATTGCGCCGCAAGCGCCCCGAGCGCAGCGCCATCATCGCCAGCCACCGCCTGAGCGCCGTCGTCAACGCAGACCTGATCCTGGTGCTGCGCGACGGCCACGTGACGGAAACGGGCAACCACGACGCGCTGATGCAGCGCGACGGCTGGTACGCCAGCCAGTGGCGCTATCAACAACTGGAGGCCAGCCTCGATGCCATCTAAGAAGAACGAACAAGCCGCCACCGCCACGCAATCCGTGCGCCGCCAGGCCGCGCAAGCGATCGGCCTGCTGCGCCGCGCCGCCGCGCCCGACCTGCGCCACCTGTACTGGGCCACGTTCTGGCTGATCCTCGCCGCCGCCCTGGAAGTGACGGGACCAATCCTGGGCAAGGCCCTGATCGACCAGCATCTGCTGCCGCGCAACCTGGACTGGACGCGCATGTCCCTGCTGCTGGGCGGCTGCCTGCTGACGGGCTGGGTCGCTTCCGGCCTGCGCTATCTGCAGCTGGTGCGCCTGTCCGGCCTGGCCATGCGCTCGGTGCAGCGCCTGCGCGAAACCGTCTACCAGCACGTGCTGCGCCTGCCCATGGCCTTCTTCGACCGCGCCATCACGGGCCAGCTGGTCAGCCGCGTCACGAACGACACGGAAGCGGTGAAATCGCTGTACGTGCAGGTGCTGTTCGTCATCCTCGACAGCTCCATCGTGCTGGTCGGCACCATGGCCGCCATGGCCTTCCTCGACTGGCGGCTGATGCTGATCGTGCTGGCCCTGCTGCCGGCCGTGCTGGTCATCGTCTTCCTGTACCAGCGCTGGAGCGCGCCGGCCGTCACGCGCGCGCGCGCCCTGCGCAGCGAAATCAACGGGCAGATCGCCGAATCGATCGGCGGCATGAGCGTGCTGCAGGCGAATAATGCGGAAAAGCGCTTCGGCGCGCGCTTCACGGGCATCAACCAGGACCACTATACGGCGCGCATGCAGGAATTGCGCGCCAACGCCTGGCTGCTGCGCCCCGCGCTCGACATGCTCAACATCGTGCTGCTGGCCGTCGTCATCTTCAGCTTCGGCCGGCGCGAAATGGGCGCCGTGGAAGTGGGCGTGCTGTATGCGTTCATCAGCTACATCGCGCGCGTGATCGAGCCGCTGATCCAGATCACCATGCAGTTCAGCCAGCTGCAGCAATCGGTGGTGGCCACGGCCCGCGTCTCGGCCCTGCTGGACGAAGCGCAGGCGCTCGAACACGCGCCGGGCAAGGCCGCTTCCGGCACCCGGCATGGCGCCAGCGACGGCAGCACGCCCGCCGTGGACATCGCGCACCTGACCTTTGCCTACGTGGAAAACCAGCCCGTGCTGCACGACCTGTCGCTGACCATCCCGCAGGGCGCGTTCTTCGGCATCGTCGGCCACACGGGCAGCGGCAAGTCGACCTTGCTGTCCCTGCTGCTGCGCTTTTATCCCGTCGCCCAGGGCAGCATCGCCATCAACGGCGTCGCCCTCGACAGCATCGACAACGAGCGCTTCCGCGCCGACGTGGGCCTGGTGCCGCAAGACCCCTTCCTGCTGGCCGCCTCGGCGCGCGAAAACATCGACATGGGCCGCGGCTACACGCAGGCGCAGATCGAGGCGGCCGCGCGCGCCGCGCATGCGCACGACTTCATCGCCGCGCTGGAGCACGGCTACGACACGCCGCTGGGCGAAGGCGGCTCGCGCCTGTCGTCGGGGCAGAAGCAGCTGATCGCCATCGCCCGCGCGCTGGCCGGCCAGCCGCGCATCCTGCTGCTGGACGAAGCGACGTCGCGCATCGATAGCCAGACGGAGCAGATCGTGCAGCTGGCCCTCAATGAATTGCGCGGCAAGGTGACCATCATCGCCATCGCCCACCGCCTGTCGACCATCCGCGAAGCCGACCGGATCATCGTGCTCAACCACGGCCGCATCACGGAAGCGGGGCCGCACGACGCGCTGATGCAGATCGAAGGCGGCCTGTACCAGCGCCTGTATCTGCTGCAGCAGCTGGCGCAATAATATTGTTCTGTCAATGCCGGCAGTGTGCACTTTCGCAAATTTCTGCGCCCCGCATGATATTTCTTGATTGCAACAGAATATAATCAGTTGCAGACAGTGGGTCATTGCGGGGGCGGGAAGTTGGCAGGCAGACAGAGACGGGCATCGTGGCGAAAGGCGCATTGGCTGCTGGTACTGGCCTGCCTGCTGCCGCCTGCCATCCATGCCCAGGTGGGCAACCTTGAACAGCAGATCGCCGCCGTGCGCGAGGATGGCCGCTTCGTGCCCGCGCGCGCCCTGCAGCGCCTGCAAGAGGTGGAAACGCAGGCGCGCAGCGCGCCCCTGCCCGTGCGCGCGGAATTCCTTACCCAGCTGAGCACCGTCCGCATGCGCCTGGGACAGAACGACCTCGCCATGCAGCTGGCCGAGGAGCTGATCGCCTACGCCCGCCTGAACAAGAACGACGTGGCGCTGGCGAAAGGCATGCTGTGCAAGGCCTACATCACGTTTGCCCTGAACGAGCGCCGCGCCTCGCACCTGCTGGCCTTTGAAGCGGAACGCATCGCCAACCGCACGGACGACCTGCCCGTGCGCGTGCAGGCGACCATCAGCGCGGGCCAGTCGTGGGCCGAGGAAGGCAATTTCCCGTTTGCACTGGCCAAGCTGCAGGCGGCCGTCGACCTGGCGCGCCAGAGCAGCTCCCCCACCAGCCTGGCAGCGGCCCTGAATGCCCTTACCTTGCTGTACACGCAGATGCGCGAATACGACAAGGGTTTCGAGGTGCTCGATGAATTGCTGGCCGTGTCCAGCACCCTGGCATCGCCGGGCCGCATGGCGCAGGCGAAGAATACGGAATACGGGCTGGCGCTCGACGCGCAGCAGCCGCAGCGGGGCCAGCGCGCCCTGCTGGCGGCCCTGGCGCTGGAACGCCAGCTGGACGCCCGCGGCATGGTGGCCGTTACCCTCGTCAACCTGTCGGACAGCTACCTGAAGGAAGGCGACTACGCGCGCGCGCTGCGCTATGCGAATGAAGCCATCACGGCGGGGCGCCTCGTCAACAACGAGCAGGTGGAAGCGACGGCGCGCCTGAACATCGGCCAGGCGCTGATCGGCCAGGGCCGCCTGCAGGAGGGCAAGCAAAGCGTGGCCACGGGCCTGGCCTACTACGAACGTACGGCCAACCAGCCGGACATGCAGGCCGTGCTGCTGGAATACGGCACGGCGCTGGAAAAGGCGGGCGACCTGCGCGGCGCCGTCACCGCGTACCACCGCGAGCGCGACATTTCCAACCAGCTGTTCGAGAAGCAGCGGCAGAAGGCCGTGTACGAATTGCAGGAAAAATATGAGGCGGAGAAGAAGCAGCGACAGATCGAGCTGCTGAGCCGCGAAAACCAGCTCAAGAGCACGGAGATCGACAACCGCCGCCTGCAGCAGCGCGTATGGTGGCTGCTGGCGCTGGTACTGGCCATGGCGTCCGTCATCGTCGGCTTGCTGTACCGCAAGGTGCGCCATGCGAACGTGCAGCTGAAAGTCAAGAACCAGGAACTCAAGCGCCAAAGCTCGCGCGACCCGCTGACGGCCCTGTACAACCGCCGCCACTTCCAGGAATTCATGCGCAGCCACGCAGGCAAGCCCCAGCAGGCCTACGGCGGCGCCGATGTCGTGGGCGCGCTGTTCCTGCTCGATGTCGACCATTTCAAGCACATCAACGACCGCTACGGCCATGCGGCGGGCGACCTGGTGCTCACCACCATCGCCGAAACCCTGCATGACGTGCTGCGCGAAACGGACATGATCGTGCGCTGGGGCGGCGAGGAATTCCTCGCCTTCCTGCCTGCCGTCGCGCGCGACGGACTCGACGATATCGCGCGGCGCATCCTCAACGGCATGGCCGCGCAGGACGTCCACTACCAGGGACAGGCCATCAAGGTGCACGTGTCCGTGGGATTTGCGCCCTATCCGCTGGCGCCGCTGGGACGGCCGCTCACGTGGGAACGCAGCGTCAACCTCATCGACATGGCGCTGTACCTGGCCAAGGCGCACGGGCGCAACCGGGCCTATGGCTTGCGTGGTTTTCAGCAGGTGGAAAGAACGACCCTGGAAGCGGTGGAGCAAGACCTGGAACGCGCGTGGCGCGACGGCTTTGTCGATTTGAGCGTGGTGCTGGGGGGAACGGACGGGCTTGACAGTACAAGTACGGCGACGGCGGCGCATGGCAGCCAGGCTGGCGCCAGCGGCGGCGTGGCCGCAGCTGCCGTCAGCTGACGGCCGCTGCGGCGGCCGGACCGGCAGCAACCGGCCCTGGCGCGGTCAGTGCGATGATTACTTGTGCGCGGCGTCCTGCATCTTTTCGCCCGCTTTTTCCACTTTCTTGCCCACGGCATCGGCCGCTTCGCTCATTTTCTTGTCGGCGTCAGCGGCGACCTGGTCCATCTTGGCGCCCGTATCGGAAGCGGCCTGGCTCACGGCAGCGTCGGCCTTGGTGGCGGCAGCCTTGATGTCGGCTTCAGCCTTGGCGGCGGCCGCATCGATCTTCTGGCCCGCTTGCTCGGCTGGACCGGCAGCGACATCGTCCTTCTTATGGCAGGCAGCCAGTGCCACAACCATCATCCCGGCGGCGCACACGGTCATCCAATTTTTGCTTACTTTCATGATATTCCCTTTCATTGTTATCAAAAGACACAGATCAGTTCGCAATATACACCGGCCTAAATTTTTCCAGCGTGCGCTAACGCACATAAAAACACGCTTTGACGGCGCATTTGTAAGCAATGGTATCTTGATATCTTTTCAATGTCTCGTTCAATGTGCGGCAGGGGCCGGCCGATAGCCATCCGTCAACGTGTGCAGGAAAGCGATCACGTCGGCGATCTCGCGCTCGTTCAGGGCGGGCGCCTGGCCCGGCTGGCGGTCGAACGGCGCTTCCACGTTCACGTTTGCTTCCATTCCCGGCGGCATATCGTTGTATTTGCGCACCTTGCCATTTTTATCCTTTGGATACCATTTCTGCGGCGCCGTATCGCGCTGCACGTAAAAGCGCAACACCTGCTCCAGGCTGTCGAAGCTGCCGTTGTGGAAAAACACCTTGCGCAGGGCCACGTTGCGCAAGGACGGCGTCTTGAAACTGCCGCAGTATTCCTTGTGCTCCGTCAAGTCGGTGCGGTCCGGGCCGCACAGTCCCAGGTCGAAGTACGCAGGGTCCCCATTCGCCGGCAGCGAGGCATTGCGCGGCACGCCGATATTGATCAGGCCGTAGTCGGTAAATTGGGGGAAGGCGCCGCCGGGGCTGATCCGGCTGATGTGGCAGGACGCGCAATTGCCCTTGTTTTCATCGTTGAACAGGGCCAGGCCGCGCGTTTCCTGCGGACTCAAGCTGGCCTGCTTGCGCAGGAAGGCGTCGTACTTGCTCGTGTACGGATAGAAGTCGGCAGGGCTTTCCTGGAACACTTCCAGCGACATCAGCGCCCAGCGCAGGGCCTGGTCCGGCTGCTCGAAGATATCGTCGCCGTACGTCTGGCGGAACTGCGCCGCCAGGGGACCGGCCCGCAGCTTGGCGACCACGGCGGCGCCGTCGCGGTTGCCCATCTCGCGCGGCGACAGCAGGGGCGCCAGCGCCTGTTCGTGGCCGGACTGGGCGCGGCCATCCCAGTTGCGCCCGCCCGTGGGGCCCGCGTCGACGCTGTCATCGCCATCGTCGTCGTGATAGTGCTCGGTGAACGCCGGCGCGTTCTGGATGTAGCGCAGCGACGGCGCGGCGCGCGTGCCCGCATCCTTCAATTCCGGGCCGCCCAGCTGCACGGCCAGCGCATTCGGCGGACCGTACGCATGTTCGGGACTGTGGCAGCTGGCGCAGGCCAGCTTGCCCGACACGGACAGGCTGGGCTCGAAAAACATGGCGCGCCCCATCGCCGTCATTGCCGCCACCGAAGGCTGGTGTTTCAGGGTGGGCGCATAGGCGCCCGCCAGGTAGGCGGCCGGTGCGGCGGGCGCGTCTTTCTGCGGCGCGGGACGGCAGGCGGCCAGCAGGCAGGCGGCGCTGATCGCGCCGAGCGTGGCGAGCAGCAGGGAGGGCATCGGTTTCTTCATGGGCTGGCAGCGTAGCAACGGTATGTGACAACTGCGTGACAAGCCCCTGCAAAAAGTAATGTATCAAGTCCGTACATTACGTCATGTAACAGGCGCTGACATGTCACGCAGCTGACATATTGCCTGCCTAGCATGCGACGTTTTCCACCCAGAAGGCATGAACATGAACTTGCACGCAAAAACCTCGTTACGGCCCCTGCCGTTGTTACTGTCGCTGGGCCTGGCCGCCTGCGGCAGCGACTACGCGATCACGCCCAGCACCCAGGGCCAGGTCATCGGCAGCTACTATGAAAACGCCCAGGTGTGCCTGGAGAGCGCCACGACCAAGCTGACGTGCGACAGCGCCTCCGCCGCCGTGCGCACGGCCGCCGACGGCAGCTACACGCTCGACGGCCAGGGCGCCGTGCTGGTGACCATCGGCACGGACGCCATCCGCCACGAAGCCATCGGCGACGCCGGCAGCAAGGTCACGCAAAAACTGCTGCTGCGCGCCCCCAGCGGCCACAGCGCGTTCGTCAGCGCCCTGTCGACGGAACTGGCGCAGATCATGGACAGCAACGGCGGCGACTTCGCGGCTGCCAGCAGCAAGCTGGCCGCGCGCCTGGGCGTGTCGGAAGCGGGCCTGGCGTCCGACTTCAACAAGGCCGCCGGCGACGAGCTGGCCAAACTGAAGGCCGAAAACGCCAGCGTGACGGCATTGATCGCCAGCGCCAGCGCCCAGGCGGCGCCCGCCGATGCCCTGGCCGCCCTGAATGGCAGCCTGGCGCTGAACAACATCCAGACCATCGTCGTCATCTACGCGGAAAACCGCGGCTTCGACAATCTGTACGGCCTGTTCCCGGGCGCGAACGGCGTGCCGGGCGTCAATCCCACCTCGACCTCTTCCTATGTGGCGCAGAAGGACATCGACGGCAGCACTCTGCCCGTTCTGCCGCCCACCTGGGGCGGCATGGCGGCGGCCGGCCAGAGCACCGTCATCACGCAGGCGCAGTCGGCCAACCTGCCGAACAAGCCGTTCCAGATCGACGACGTCAGCAGCCCCCTGTACATGCCGCAATCGGTGATCACGCGCGACCTGGTGCACCGCTTCTATAACAACCAGATGCAGATCAACGGCGGCGCCAACGACAAGTTCGCGGCATATTCCGACGCGGGCGGCCTGACCATGGGCTATTACGACGGCAGCAAGATGCAGCTGTGGGACATCGCCAAGCAGTATGCGCTGGCCGACAACCTGTTCATCGGCGCGTTTGGCGGCTCCTTCCTCACGCACCAGTACCTGATCTGCGCCTGCGCGCCCACCTATCCGAACGCCGACACCTCGGTAGCCAAGGGCTCGATTGCCAAGATCGACGTCGATGCCAACGGTAACTTCGTGCGCCTGACGCCGTCCGCCACGGCGCCTGCCACGGTGCTGAACGGCGCGCCCGGCTATGCCAACGACGGCGCGCTGACGCCGGCCGACAGCACGGGCATGTTCTATGCCGTGAACACCATGCAGCCGCCGTTCCAGCCCAGCAGCAATGCCCCGGCCTCGGGCGACAGCAGCAAGCTGTATGCGGATACCAGCAAGGCCACCACCCTGCCGCAGCAGACGCAGACGAATATCGGCGACCTGTTGTCGGGCAAGAACATCGACTGGGCCTGGTATGCGGGCGCCTGGAAGGACACGACGGCCCTGGCCACGGCCAGCGCGCGCGGCAGCAGCTTCCCCAGCCCGCCGAACTTCCAGTTCCACCACCAGCCGTTCAATTACTTTGCCAACATGGACCCGGTAAAGGCGCCCGCCTACCGCGCCGCCCACTTGCGCGACTTCGACAGCCAGTTCCTGGCCGATGCCAGCGCCGGCAAGCTGCCGCCCGTGGCCTTCTACAAGCCGCAGGGCAATCTGAACCAGCACGCGGGCTATGCCAGCGTGGCCGATGGCGACGCGCACATCGCCAGCGTCATCGCCCAGCTGAAAAAGAGTCCGCAGTGGAAGAACATGCTGGTCATCGTCACCTACGATGAAAACGGCGGCTTCTACGACCACGCGGCGCCGCCGAAGGGCGACCGCTGGGGTCCGGGCACGCGCGTGCCGGCCATCCTCGTCTCGCCCTACGTGAAGAAGGGCTTGGTCGACCACACGCAATACGATTCGGCCTCGATCCTGCGCGCCATCACGCACCGCTTTGCGCTGCCCGTGCTCGATGGCTTGACCACGCGCGACAAGGCGCTGGTGGCCAACGGCGGCAAGCCGATGGGCGACTTCAGCGCCGCGCTGGCCCTGGTGCCGCAAGAGTAATCGCGCCCGCCGGCAGACGCGACGCCCGCCCGGCCTGGCCGCGGCGGGCGTTTTTTTATCCCGGTGTTATTGGCCCGCTCCCGGGGCCGCATCGAGCAGCGAATGCTCGAGCAATTGCGACAAGGCCGCGCGCAGCGCCTGCGTGCGCGCCGCCAGTTCCGGGCGCTTGTAACGCTCGGCGGCGAGCAGGCTGCTTTCCAGGCACACCCGGTCCGACCTGGTCAGGCAGGCGTCGGCCGCATCGAGCTGGGCGCTGGCCTGCGCCACTTTCACCTTGGCGTCGAGTTCCAGGGTATCGGGATCGTCGCCCCAGCGCTTGACGTACGCGGCCAGGCGCGCGGCGGCCAGATCCGGCTTGCCCCCATCGAGGGCCTGGCTGACGCTGTCCTGCAGCGCCGTCCACGCCTGCGCCCGCTGCTGTTGCTTGTCGCAGGCGGCGGCGGACTTGGTGATGCTTGCCTGCAAGCGCTTGATCTGCGCCGCGGGCGCCTTGGCGCTTTTCAGCACGGCCAGCGCGCTGCGCGCCCCGTCCAGGTCGCACTGCGCCGCCAGCGCCGTGGCGGCCTCGACCTGTTCCGCCACGCTGGCCGGCTTGTCGGCGGGCTTGTTAAAGAACCAGATGCCCGTCAGTACCAGCACCGCCGCGATCCAGGTGCGCAAGCGCACGGGCGGGCGCGGCGGCGGCACCGAACCCCGGGCGGCCGGTTTCGCGGGCGGCGCCTTGGCTGGCGCGGCAGGCGGCGGGACGGGCGGCGGAGCGGGTGCGGGAGCCGGCGCGGGCTGCGGCGCGGAAATGGGAGCAGGCGCAGGAATCGGTGGGGCGACGGGCACCGGCGGCGGCATGCGCGGGACCGGTGGAGGTGGTGGCGCCGCCGCTAATTTCTCGAGCACGGGTGCGGCAGCCACCTGGCGCGCGCCGCAAAACGGGCAATGCGCCACGCGCAGCAGCAGGGTCCGGCCGCAAGCGGCGTTGATGCAAACGTCATTCACTGTTTCAAGCACATTCCAACCTTTTCCTGGAGTCATTCCACTGCATTCTGCCGCAATCTTACCTTACGCGCACACAGCCAGGGCGCACCCGCGCCGTGTTCCATGGCCTTGATACCAATCAAAAAGCATTCGCTGCCCCGGCCTAAGCTACAAGCACCGGCCAAGGACAAGGAGATCGCCATGCCAGCCCACCTGATCATCGAAGACGGCCAGCCCTGGTGGTGGGACAGCGCCGATATCTGGGTCGTGCCGGGCAATGATCCGAATGGCCCGCCCGGCGCCCCCATTGCCGGCACCGGCAATTACCTGTGGGGCCGCGTCCACAACACGGGCAACAGCGCCTCGAACGGCGTACGCGTGGACTTTTACTGGGCCGACCCATCCGGCCAGATCGCCGTCGGCGCCGCCACGCAGATCGGTTCCGCGTTTGCCGACCTGCCGCCCGGCGCCACGCAGGAAGTGCTGTGCCTGGTGCCCTGGGTGCCCGTCATCGTCAATGGCGGCCACGAATGCCTGCTGGCCGTGGCGCACGGCGCCGGCGACATCAATCCGCTGCCCGATCCCTTGCCCAACGGCTTTCCCTTCCAGCCCACCCTGCACGAACAGATCGCCCAGCGCAATGTCACCGTGGTGCTGGCGGCGCGGCGCGCGCAGCTGCTGGCCATCGCGGTGGCGGCCCTGCCCCGCGCAGCCAGGAAGGTGGAATTGCTCATCGAACAGGGCGGCGAACTGCCTGCCCGCCTGCTGGCCACTCTGGGCCTGGACCGATGGCAGCCGGCCAAGGAGGCGCGGCTGATAACGGGGCTGGCGCGCACGCCGCACTGCAATGGCGACGCGCCCGGCGAGCAAAAGCTGGCGCTCGACGTGCCGCGGGGCCAGGCACAGGCCGCGTACCTGAGCGTGCGCGCCGAGGCCTTGCCGCCACGCCAATATGCGCTGCTGCGCGTACTCGAGACGCAGGAAGGCAAGGTCATGGGCGGCATCACGTATATCGTCATTAATCTGGAGAAAGACCAAGCGCAAGCGGCGCACAGCCCCGAGGAGCAGGCATCATGAGCGACACCCCCATGCAGGTGCTGACGCGGCCGTTCGCAATCGAGCCCGTCACCAATATCATGCTGCCCGATGGCATCTTCGACAATGCCATCTATGGCTTGCGCATCGCCGCCCACGTCACCAACATGTCCAGCAGCGCATTGAGCAATGTCACCGTGTACCTGGAAAGCGTGGGCGACCCCGGCATCGTGCCCGTGGCGCGCACCTTTTTCTTTGCCAGCATTCCCGCCGGCGCGGCCATGCTGGTGACGTGGGATGCCGACTTCCAGCATGCGGCGCCCGGCAAGCGCCTGGTCAGCTTTGTCGCCAAGGCGGATGGCTACACGCCGCGCCGCTCGATCCAGCAAATCTTCGTCTCGCAGACGCGCTTTGACAGCGCCACCGATACCTACACCTGCACGGTCGAGGAAGGCACCCTGGAACTGTCCAAGCCGCAGGGCCACCTGCCCGGCAAGCGCTGGGGCAGCACGGGCGGCAATGATAAAGACTGCCGCTGCCCGCCGGGCCTGGGGCCCATCGTGCCGACCGGCATGACGCTCGTCTGGACGCCGAATCCCGCCTATGCGGGCGCGCATGGCGAACTGCCGTTTTCCGACCCGTGGTGGAAGATACTCGCCATCATCATCGCCATCATCGCCGCGCTGGTGGCCATCATTTCCGCCGCGCTCGGTTCCGGCAAGGCCAGCTTCAGCGTGGGCGGCAGCTTCGAGGAAACGGAACCCGACGTGAACTGCTGCTCGCTGGAAGGGGCCGGCTCGGGCCAGCCCGAGTTCACGGTGGCGGGTGTGGCGTCGGCCATCGCCTTGGGCGCCATCGCCGTCGCCTGCTCCGATATCGCAGACCCGTTCTGGCGTGGCCAGGAAGCCACACCGCCCGCCGCAGGGGAACTGACCCTGGCCGAACGCGTAGTGGCGCAGTGGGTCTTGCCCGAAGCGCCGAATGCGGGCCTGCCCTACACGGCCGACATCAGCTGGCAATACGAGCGTTACACCACGGGCGCCACCTACCAGCATGCGGTGAACGAAACGCAGGTCAACATCCATGTGGCCGGTCCCGTGGAAACGGATACGCCCGCCGTCGTGCAAGCCTACGAACCGCTGTGGATACGCGCCAGCTTCAAGCGCGACAATGGCGTGGTCTTCCGCGGCACGGAGCTGTATGCGTTTGTGCTGTTCCAGGCGCCGCAGGGCCTGTATTTCGTGGAATCGCTGACCGACGACGGCCTGGGCTTCGACCCGGGCGCCAACGATGGCGTGTACGCAGGCAGCCTGGACTTGAAGCGGGCTTACCGGACCCTGCTGCAATATGGGCAAAAGGTCTTCGGCACCTGGAGAGTCTTCGTCTTCGCGCAAGACGTCAACCTGACCAAGCCTGGCACGCCGCCGGAAATCGCCGCCCAGCACATCGGCGGCATGTTCGTCGCCAGTGCCATCGAAATCACCTTCGACGACAGCCTGCCCTGCCCGCTCAAGGCGCAGGCAAATATCGTCGTGGTGTGATCGGGGATCAGACTCCGAGGGAAATGCGTCCCGATGGAACGTATTCCGATAGTATAGCGACTGCCCCAGGATGCAGGCACAGGCCGAATTGGCAGGGCAACGCAACGCCTAATCCGACAATATTGTTGGCGTCGCCTGCACGCCAGGAGCGGTCGAGAAAATGCTCAGGGCTAGGCGCCACCCCGAAGACAGTACTTTAGTACGGCGAGGGGCAGGCAACAACGCCCTGGGCGTTTTATCGGCCGCTCTTAGACCTTGACAGCATCAACCTTGGCAATCACCGTGCGGGGGATGATGTCGTTTTCCGGACACGAAGCCATCGCATCCGAATACGCGAGCCAGCGCTGCAGGCTTTCCATGCGGCGGATGGTGATGCCCTTGCCGTTGATGTAGCCGATCTGCTCGAAATTGGCGGGACTGGTGGTCAGCTTCGACACGGTGGGCGCATTGTCGACCAGGCGGTCGTAAGCCTTGCGCGCCTTGTGCTCCCACTTGGCCAGCACGGGGTCGTCAAAGCGGTTGCTTTCAAAATACACGGTAATGGTGCGGTCGTGGTTGGCAAAGCCGACGATGGCCGCTCCCTTGCGTATAGTCAACAAGACATCTTCCTTGACGCCCGAGACGGGAACGAACACGGCCGCGCGTCCATCCGCATCAGGCCGTTCCATGGGAATATCTTGTCCGATTATGCTCATCACATCACACTCTTCATCATCGCCTGTTGGCTTGTTGTCCCTGCATCACTGAAAGCGTACCGTGCACATGCGTGCCTTGGCCGCTGCGGCTGGCCGCTTCCAGGCGCGCTGCCATACCCGCTGTCATACCATTTATCAAATAATACATTGCCGTAAAGCACTACACAAGATAATCGAGGGCGCGGCAGCCCCGTGTCCTCCGCCGGATGGGGAATGGTGTGCCCGGTGGCAATCGCCTTATAATGCTGCGATTCCTTCACGCCAGACACCTCCGCACCATGACGCTTCCCGAGAATGACACCAGCCGGCTCGACGCCATCAGCGCCGCTGCCACCGAAGTGGCCGCGCAAAACGTGGCCGACCTGCTGGCCATGGCCATCTGTCACGGCCCGGACGAACCGGCCCTGATCGTCTGCGACAAACGCAGCTGGCTCAATGTCGTGCTGACGGAAGCGTACCGCCAGGCCTTGCCGGACGCCACCTTCATCGATTTCGACGAGGTCACGCCGGATACCGTGCTGGCCGCGTTTGCCGAACTGCCGGCCGGCAGCCTCGTCGTGCTGATCCAGTCCACCAGCTTCCGCCTGGAAGCGTTCCGCATCCGCATCGAGCTGTTCAAGCGGGGCCTGAAAGTGATCGAGCACGTGCACCTGTCGCGCATGCCCGGCGTGCAGGGACTGCACTACATCGCCTCGCTGGCCTACGACCCCGCCTACTACCGCGGCGTGGGCCATGCACTGAAGGCGCGCATCGACAGCGCCCGCCACGGCATGGTCGACAGCGGCGGCGAACAGCTGGTCTTCGCTTCGCCGTTCGAATCGGCCAAGCTCAATATCGGCGACTACCGCGGCATGAACAATATCGGCGGCCAGTTCCCGCTGGGCGAAGTGTTTACGGAAGCGCAGGACCTGGAAGCGGTGAACGGGCGCGTACGCATCTTCGTCTTTGGCGATACGCATTTCATGGTCAACCGCCCCGACACGCCGATCACCCTGATCATCGAAAAAGGCAGAGTGACGGGCACGGAAAACGCCACGCCGGAATTTACCGCCATGCTGGAAATCATCCGCGCCCACGAAGGCGAAGTGTGGGTGCGCGAACTGGGCTTCGGCATGAACCGCGCCTTTTCGCGCGAGCAGCTGGTCAACGACATCGGCACGTACGAACGCATGTGCGGCATCCATCTGTCGCTGGGCGCCAAGCACGGCGTCTATACAAAACCCCAGTTCAAGCGCAAGGATGCGCGCTACCACGTCGACATCTTCGCCGTCACCGAAGCCGTGTACCTGGACGACGAGCGCGTGTATGCCGATGGCGCGTGGACGGTGGAACCCGTCGCGCTCAACTGAGCCTCAATTGAACCTTGGCTGACCTTCAGCTGAAAAACCCGGCCGCTGCCAGTTCACGGTCCCACGGCGGCACGGGCTGGTATTCGGCCACCAGGAAATCGATCAGCGCGCGCACCTTGGGCGATGGCTGGCGGCTGGCCGGATACAGGGCGCTCAAATGATTCAGGGGCAGTTCCCAATCGGACAGCACGGGCACCAGGCTGCCATCGAGCAGATTGCGCCAGGCCAGGAACGTGGTGCTGTAGACGATGCCCAATCCCCGCTGCGCCGCCTGGTGCAGCACCAGGCCATTGTTCGCAGTAAAACCCGCCTGCACGCGCACGCTGACCTCCTCGCGCCGCTCCCCGACTCCCTTCTGGAAATGCCAGTTCGTGCCATCGGTCAGGTGGCTGAAGTGCAGGCATTGATGCTTCAACAAATCCTGCGGCGCCTGCGGCACGCCCCATTGCGCCAGGTAGGCGGGGCTGGCGCACAGCACGGCGCGGCACGGCGCCAGCGGGCGCATGGCCAGCGCGCTGCTGTCCGGGATGCCGCCCACGCGGATGGTCAGGTCAAAACCGTGGCGTATGGGGTCGAGCAGGGCATCGTCGACAAACAGTTCGGCCTGCACCTGCGGGTGCAGCAGGCTGAAACGGGCGACGGCATCGGCCAGCCACGCGCTGCCGAAACTCGATGGCGCCTGGATGCGCAGCGGCCCGGCCAAACCGGCTCCCGCCTGCGCCACGTGCGCCACCATGCGCGCCGCTTCCTGCGCCTGGCTGACGGTGGCCATGCACGGCGCCAGATAGGCGCGGCCCGCGTCCGTCAGGCTCACTTCGCGCGTGGAGCGGTGCAGCAGGCGCGCATCGAGGCGCTCTTCCAGTTGCATGATGGTCTTGCTGACCATGGCACGCGTCAGGCCCAGGCGCTGCCCGGCCACGGTAAAGCTGCGCTGGCGCGCCACTTCGACAAAGATTTCCATCGCTTTTAATTGATCCATGTCAAAGATTGTCTTCGTTTTGACGACAATCTGTCAACCGCTGGGCGATTGTTTGCGGCCACCGCCCATCCTACAATGGCGCTTTCCATTGACCTCCGGAGCCGCCGCCATGCTAACGATCGAACAACAAGAACAATACCAACGCGACGGCTACATCATCCTGCCCGGCTTCAAGGGGGCGGATGAAATCGCCGCCCTGCGCGCGCGCGCCGAGCAGATTGTCAACGAATTCGACCCCAGCCAGAGTCAATCCATTTTCACCACGCGCGACCAGGCAAAGAACACCGACGATTATTTTCTCGCGTCCGACAACACCATCCGCTGCTTCTTCGAGGAAGAAGCGTTCGGCGCGGACGGCCAGCTGAAGCAGGCCAAGTCCCTGTCGATCAACAAGATCGGCCACGCCATGCATGACCTGGACCCCGTCTTCCGCAGCTTTTCCAGCGACCCGAAACTGGCCGAAGTGGCGCGCGACCTGGGCCTGGCGGACGCGCAGGTGTGGCAATCGATGTACATCTTCAAGCAGCCCGGCATCGGCGGCGAAGTGCGCTGGCATCAGGACGCCACGTACTTCGAGACCACGCCCATCAGCGTGACCACCTTCTGGTTCGCGCTGGAAGACGCGACCCTGGACAACGGCTGCCTGTGGGCGGAACCGGGCGGCCACCGCAGCCCCCTGCGCGAGCGCTTCATCCGCAACGGCGATCAGGTGCGCGTGGAAAAACTCGACACCACGCCCTGGCCCGACGACAGCACGGCCGTGCCGTTGGAAGTCAAGGCCGGCGCCCTCGTCTGCTTCCATGGCTTGCTGCCCCATTACAGCGCGCCGAACCGCTCGCCCGTCTCGCGCCACGCTTATACTTTGCACGCGACCGACGGCCAGACCGAGTACGCGGCCCACAACTGGATACAGCGCGACGCGGCGTTCCCCGTGCGGGGCTTTGTCTGATGCGCATCGAGGTCTACGCCGCCCACTGGGGCAATAACGAGCTGGCGCCCGAGGTCTTCATCGACAAGGTACTGGCGGCCGGCTTCGACGGCATCGAAATGTCGCTGCCGCTGGACGCAGCCCTGCGCGGGGAATGGACGGACCGCATCGCCAGTGCGGGACTGCAGCTGATCGCCGCGCAGTGGGAAACCGTGTTCCACAGCGATTTCGAGCTGCACCGCGTGGCTCTGGCCGAACTGCTGGAGAACGCCTGTTTGGCGCGCCCCGTGCTGGTCAACACGCACACGGGCAAGGATTTCTATACGCCGGCGCAAAACGCGCAGCTGCTCGACCTGGCCGCCGCCATCTCGGAAAAGCACGGCGTGCCCATCGTGCATGAAATCCACCGCAGCCGCTTTTCCGGCCATCCGATGCTGCTGCTGCCCTACCTGGCGCAGTATCCCGCGTTGCCATTGACGGCCGACCTGTCGCACTGGTGCTGCGCCTGCGAATCCCTGCTGGAAGACCAGCCGCAGACCCTGGCGCAAGTGCTGCCGCTGGTGCGCCACGTGCATGCGCGCGTGGGCCATGCGCAGGGGCCGCAGGTGGCCGACTTCCGCGCGCCGGAAGCGAAAACGGCGCTCGACGCCCACCTGGCGTGGTGGGATGCCATCGTCGCGCTGCGCCGCGCAGCCGGCGCCGAGCGCATGACGTTCACGCCCGAATTCGGCCCCGCGCCGTATTTGCAAACGCTGCCCTGGACGCAGCAGCCGGTGGCCGACGCCTGGGAACAGAACGTCGCCATGCTGCAGCTGCTGCGCCAGCGCTATTCCGCGGAGTGAGAAAGCTGCGGAAGCGGCGCAAAATTGGCCTGTACGAAATCGATGAAGGCGCGCAGCGGCGCTGGCAGATGGCGCCGGCCCGCATAGTATAAAAACGGGCCGGGAAAGGGCATCGCCCAGTCTTCCAGCACCGGCTGCAGCTGGCCCGCATCGATATACGGCTGCAGCCACTCTTCAAACAGATACACCAGTCCATGGCCGGCGACGGCCATGCTGACCGCGAGGTCGGCCGCCGTCGGCGTGACGATCAATGGGCCATCCGGCTCCACGCTCACTTTTTGCCCGTCGCGCTCGAACTCCCACGGTGGAATCGCGCCGCTGAGGAATTTCCCCAGCAGGCAGGCGTGCTGCAGCAGGTCGCGCGGATGCATGGGCACGCCGCGCTGCGCCAGGTAGGACGCTGCACCCGCCACCGCGAAGCGCTGCGTGCGGGGGCCGATCGGGATGGCGATCATGTCCTGCTCCAGCCGCTCGCCATAGCGAATGCCCGCGTCGCAGCCACTGGCGACGACATCGACAAAATTATTATCGACCACCAGCTCGACCCGGATCTGCGGATAGGCGCGCAGGAACTGGTCGACCATGGGCTGCAAGAAGAAGCGCGCCGCGATGACGGGCACGTTCAGGCGCAAGGTGCCGCGCGGGCTGTCGCGCAAGTCGTTCAGCACGTCGAGCGCGCTGCTCACTTCATCGAGCGCGGGACCCAGGCGCGTCAGCAGCAATGCGCCGGCGGCTGTCGGCGTGACGCTGCGCGTCGTGCGCTCCAGCAGGCGGATGCCCAGTTGCTGCTCCAGCCGGCGCAGCGCCTCGCTCAGCGCCGACGCGGACTGGCCGCTGGCGCGCGCGGCCTGGCGAAACCCCTGGTGGCGGGCCACCTGGGCAAAGGCGGCCAGATCGGCCATGGAAGGACTGTCTGCATGCATGGGGATTCTCACTGTGCGTAATTCACTGTACGCAATTGAGTACAGCCTGTGCCGGATTGACCCGATTATCATACAGCGCAATCGCCGTTACGATGGCTGCTCCTGTCCTCGACCATCACACCGGAGCTTCCATGCACACCTCTTCCCCCGCCCTCGCCCCATTCACGCCCGCCCATTGCGACATCGCGTTCAACCGCACCGGCTACGGCGCCATGCAGCTGGCCGGCCCGCACGTCTGGGGTCCGCCGAAGGACCGCGCCGCCGCCGTCGCCGTGCTGCGCGAAGCGGTCGAACTGGGCGTCAACCATATCGACACGTCGGACTTTTACGGCCCGCATATCACCAACCAGATCATCCGCGAAGCGCTGCACCCGTACCGCAGCGGCTTGACCATCGTCACCAAGATCGGCTTCGTGCGCGGCGCCGACCAGTCCTGGCTGCCGGCCGCGTCGCCGCAACAGCTGCGCGACGCCGTGCACGACAACCTGCGCAACCTGGGCCTGGACGTGCTCGACGTCGTCAACCTGCGCGCACCGGGCATCGCCGGCCCGGACGGCTCGTCGCTTGCCGAGCCGCTGTCCGTGCTGGTGCAGCTGCAGCGGGCAGGCCTGGTGCGCCATATCGGCCTGTCCAATGTCGATGCCGGCCAGGTGGCCGAGGCGCAGCGGATCAGCCCCATCGTCTGCGTGCAGAACCACTACAATCTGGCGCACCGCGCGGAAGATGCGCTGATCGACACGCTGGCCGCGCAAGGCATCGCCTATGTGCCGTTCTTCCCCCTGGGCGGCTTTTCGCCGCTGCAGTCCGATACCCTGAACCAGGTGGCGGCCGCCATGCAGGCCACGCCGATGCAGGTGGCGCTGGCCTGGCTGCTGCAGCGCGCGCCGAATATGCTGGTCATTCCCGGCACCTCGTCGGTGGCGCACCTGCGCGAAAACATCGCGGCCGGCGCGCTCAGGCTCGACGCGCAGGCGCTGGCGGCATTGAATACCCTGTGATGCCACCAGGCAGCCGAGTAACGGGGTGGCGGGGTAGCTTGCAACTAAGTAGCGCGCTATATATACTGTGCCCATGGATATCACCACCGCCCCCAACCCGCTGCACCAGGTGCCGCGCCTGGACAGCCAGCTGTGCTTTGCGCTGTACTCGACTTCGCTCGCCATGAACAAGCTGTACCGCAAGCTGCTGCGCAAGCTGGGCCTGACCTATTCGCAATACCTGGTGATGATGGTGCTGTGGGAACGCGACGGCCTGACCGTGTCGGAAGTGGGCGAGCGCCTGTTTCTCGACTCGGCCACCCTGACGCCCCTGCTCAAGCGCATGGAGCAATCGGGCCTGCTGACGCGCACGCGCGCGGCCAGCGACGAACGCCAGGTCATCATTTCCCTGACAGAACATGGCGACCAGCTGCGCCACGAAGCGGCCCTGCTGCCCGAGGCCATCCTGACGGCCAGCCACTGCAGCGTGGAACAAGTTGTGGACATGAAACAACAACTGAACCAGTTGCGCGACAGTCTGATGAAAAGTGAGTAAACGCCCCGCTTTTCCGAGCAAAATCAGGCAGACACGTGCTTCGGCTGCGCATGGCAAATGCTGGCGCGAAATCCGCCTTTCTTTATTACAAATCGATACAAGGATGGCCCCACCCTGCGTATAGAATAGTTGCCACTATTTCCTTACAACAACATCAGGGTGACCATGCGCATACCTTTCGGCTCCGTAGCCTCGCTGGCTTTCTGCTTTACCGTCTCGGCTTTCGCTGCAGAGCCATTCGACGACAAGTTCCGCCAGCTCGAAGAGATACTGCCCACCCCGAATACCTACCGCACCGCGTCCGGCGCGCCGGGCCACGCCTACTGGCAGCAGCGCGCCGACTACACGATCCGCGCCACCCTGGACGAAGCCAAACGCGAAATCGCCGGCAGCGGCACCATCACCTACCATAACCAGTCGCCCGACACGCTCGGCTACCTGTGGGTGCAGCTGGACCAGAATATCTACAAGCCCGATTCCGACGCGCGCCGCGTGGCCACGGCGCCATCGCGCCAGGCCTGGGCCAGGACGGCAGGCGAAGACACGATGAAGTTCGAAGGCTTGCGCGGCATCCTCGCGCGCGGCGACTTCCAGGGCGGCTTCAATATCCGCCGCTTGGCAGGCGCGGATGGCCAGCCCCTGAAGTACGTAATCAACCGCACCATGATGCGCATCGACCTGCCGCAGCCGCTGAAGCCGGGCCAGGATTTCGTCTTCCAGATCGACTGGGATTACCGCATCAACGAACAGAAGGTGCTGGGCGGACGCGCCGGCTATGAAGTCTTCGACGACAAGAACGCCCTGTTCGAAGTGGCGCAGTGGTTTCCCCGCATGGCGGCCTATTACGACGCAGCCGGCTGGCAGCACAAGCAGTTCCTCGGCTCCGGCGAATTCACGCTGGAATTCGGCGACTACGACGTGCAGCTGACGGTGCCGGCCGACCATGTCGTCGCCGCCACGGGCGAGCTGCAAAATCCGCAGGACGTGCTGTCTTCCGCCCAGCGCGAACGCCTGGAAAAAGCGCGCACCAGCGACAAGCCCGTCGTCATCGTCACGCAAAAAGAGGCGGAAGCGGCCGAAAAATCCGTCAGCCGCGCGCAAAAGACCTGGCACTTCAAGGCGGCCAACGTGCGCGACTTCGCCTGGGCCTCGAGCCGCAAGTTCATCTGGGATGCGCAGGGCTACAACAAGGGCGGCAGCAAGCTGATGGCCATGTCCTACTACCCGAAAGAGGGCAACCCGCTGTGGGAAAAGTACAGCACGCAAGCCATCGTGCACACGATCGAGCAGTACAACAAGTACAGCATCGACTACCCGTACCCGACGGCCATTTCCGTCAACGGTCCCGTGGGCGGCATGGAGTATCCGATGATCTCCTTCAACGGACCGCGCCCCGTCAAGGACAAGAAGACGGGCGAGCTGACCTACTCCAAGCGCACAAAATATGGCCTGATCGGCGTGATCATCCACGAGGTGGGCCACAACTACTACCCGATGATCATCAACTCGGACGAGCGCCAATGGACGTGGATGGACGAGGGCCTCAACACCTTCGTGCAATACCTGGCGCAGCAGGCGTGGGAAGAAAACTACCCGGCCTCGCGCGGCGAACCGCGCGAGATCGTCGACTACATGCGTAGCCGCGACCAGGTGCCCATCATGACCAATTCCGAGTCATTGCTACAGTTCGGCAACAACGCCTATGCCAAGCCGGCGGCGGGCCTGAACATCCTGCGCGAAACCATCCTCGGGCGCGAGCTGTTCGACTACGCGTTCAAGGAGTATGCGCAGCGCTGGAAGTTCAAGCGCCCGACCCCCGCCGACTTTTTCCGCACCATGGAAGACGCCTCCGGCACGGACCTGGACTGGTTCTGGCGCGGCTGGTTCTACACCACCGACCCGGTCGACATCAGCATCGACGGCATCACGGAATATGGCGTGAGTTCCAAAAACCCGGACACGGAAAAGGCGTGGAAGAAGGCGCAGAAGGATGCCCAGCCCGAATCCGTCACGAGCCGCGCCAACAAGGGCATGCCGCGCCGGGTCGACGCGCATCCGGAGCTGAAGGATTTCTACAACCAGCACGACGATTTCACGGTCACCAACAAGGACCGCAACGCCTATGCCGAAGCACTGGCCGGCCTGGAACCGTGGGAAAAGGATTTGCTGAAACAGGGCAAGCACCTGTACCTGGTCGACCTGTCGAACGTGGGCGGCATGGTCATGCCCCTGATACTGGAAATCGAACTGAAAAGCGGCAAGAAATACGTGGAGCGCGTGCCGGCCGAAGTGTGGCGCTATTCGCCGAAAAAGATCACCAAGGTCGTCATCACCGACGAGCCGATGGTGGGCCTGGTGCAGGACCCGTACTGGGAAACGGCCGATATCGATACCAGCAACAATAGCTGGCCGCGCAAGATCACGCCATCGCGCCTGGAACTGTTCAAGAGCGAAAAATCGCCCAAGGATAACCTGATGCGCGATTTTAATACGCCGCTGAAAGGCAGGAGCGGCGGCGCGGACAAGGGCGACGAGGCGTGATGCGCTGGCGCCTCCTCGCGGCCAGCCTGCTGGTCAGCGCCAGCATGGCGGCCGGCGCGCACAATTTCCACATGGGTATCGCCGACATCAGCTATAACGCGGCCAGCGGCAGCACCGAAGTGGTGCATACCTATACGGGCCATGATGTCGAGGCGCTGCTGACGCAGCTGTACCAGCGCCAGTTCGACCTGGGCCAGGAAGACAGCGAAGCGGCGCTGCGCCGCTATGTCGACAAACAGTTCTACCTCGTGGCGCCGGACGGCAAGCGCCTGCGCCTGGCATGGGTCGGCATGAAGGTCAATGCCGACAACGTGGTGATCTTCCAGGAGATCGAGCGCACGCGCCTGGCGCCCGCCACGCGCATCCACAACCAGTTGCTGATCGATTTCCTGCCCAGCCAGCGCAACACCCTGAACGTGCAGGACAGCGGCACCATCCAGACGCTGATCTTCGACCGCCAGAATACGGAACTGCCGATCCGCTAATCAGCGGCAGGCAGCCCGCCGGGGCCCCGCCCCGCCACTTCCAGACACCCATGACGCCACGCTACCTTTCCCTCCTCCTCGCCGCCCTGTTTTTACCTGCCGCCCACGCCGACGACATCTTCCAGCGCGTGCTGGTCGACGGTTCGCGCCTGAACCAGCTGGGCGTGGCCGATTCGGCCAACGCGGGCAGCGTCACGCAAAAGCAGCTCGATGCGCGCACCAGCTACCGGCCCGGCGAACTGCTCGAAGCCGTGCCGGGCCTGATCGTCAGCCAGCATAGCGGCGAAGGCAAGGCCAACCAGTTTTACCTGCGCGGCTTCAACCTCGACCACGGCACGGACTTGCGCACCACCGTCGACGAGATGCCCGTCAACCAGCGCAGCCATGGCCACGGCCAGGGCTGGACGGACCTGAATTTCCTGATCCCCGAACTGGCCATGCGCCTCGATTACAAAAAAGGGCCGTATTCGGCGGCGCAAGGCGATTTCTCCTCGGCCGGAGCGGCCTCCGTCATCTACGCGAACCGCCTGACGCAGGGCATCGCCAGCGTGGGCATCGGACAGAACGGCTTTCGCCGCGCCCTGCTGGCCGATTCGTTCGATGCGGGCGACGGCAGCCTGCTGTACGCGCTCGAAGCGCAGCATAGCGATGGCCCGTTCACGCAGCCGGACCGCTACCGCAAGCTCAATGGCGTGCTGCGCTACAGCGAAGGCTATGCCAACAACGGCTACAACGTCACGGCCATGGCGTACGACGCCAGCTGGAATGCCACCGACCAGATTCCGCTGCGCGCCGTGCAGGACGGCACGCTGGGCCGCTTCGACGCCATCGATACCAGCGACGGCGGCAAGGCGCAGCGCTACAGCCTGTCCGGCGCCTGGCGCCAGACGACGGACGACGTCTCGTCCAGGGTCAGCGCCTACGTGATCGCCAACCGCCTGGCCCTGTTCTCGAATTTTACGTATGCGATGGAGGACCCCGGCAACGGCGACCAGTTCGCCCAGCCCGACCGGCGCGTGACGGCCGGCCTCGATGCCAGCCACACCTGGCACCGCCACACGGACAGGGGCAGCAGCGACACCACGATCGGCCTGCAGCTGCAGAACGACAATATCCACAATGGCCTGTACAACACGCGGCAGCGGCAGATCGTATCGAGCACGCGGCAAGACCATATCGTTGAAAGCAGCATCGGCGTGTATGGCGAAAACAGCACGCGCTGGTCGCGCTGGCTGCGCACCGTGGCCGGCCTGCGCGCGGACGCCTACCGCTTCGACGTGCGCAGCGACCGCGCCGCCAATTCCGGCGAGGCCAGCGACCATTTGCTCAGCCCCAGCCTGAGCGTGATCGCCGGTCCATGGCGCGACACGGAAGCGTATATCAACATTGGCAATGGTTTTCACAGCAACGACGCGCGCGGCACGACGATCACGGTCGACCCGAAGACGGGCGAGGCGGCCGACAAGGTCACGCCCCTGGTGCGCTCGCGCGGGCTGGAACTGGGTTTACGCAGCGCCGCCATCGCCGGCCTGCAAACGTCGCTGTCGCTGTACCGCCTGGACTTCGATTCCGAGCTGCTGTTCATCGGCGACGCCGGCGCCACCGAGGCGGGCCGCCCCAGCCGCCGCTACGGCATCGAGTTTTCCAGCTACTACAAGGCGGCCAGCTGGCTGTCGCTGGACCTGGACCTCGCCTATGCGCGGGCACGCTCGCGCGGCAGCGACCCGGCGGGAGACTACATCCCGGGCGCCATCGAAGGCGTGGCCCAGCTGGCCATGACGGTGACGCCGTCCGGACCATGGTCAGGCTCCCTGCGCCTGCGCTATTTCGGCCCGCGCCCCCTCATTGAAGACAACAGCGTGCGCTCGGCAGCCAGCGTGGGCTTGAACGGGCGCATCGCCTACCAGGTCGACAAGACCTTGCGCGTGGAGCTGGAAGGCTACAACCTGGCCAACCGGCGCGACTCGGCCATCGATTACTACTATGCCTCGCGCCTGCCCGGCGAAGCGCAGCCCGTCGACGATATCCACTTCCATCCGGTGGAGTCGCGCTCGCTGCGCCTGACCCTGGTAAAGAATTTTTAACTCAACAAGAATAATTCCTATCGGACCCAACACAAGAGTTGCCGCGAAGTCGTAGAATGCCAGGCTGGATAAACTGATACCGGCCGCATGCCGGCCCGCACCGCCATGAGCACTTCCGCACCGATCTTTACCGACCCGTCCCGCGTCAAGGATGCCTTGCGCGACGACGGCTATGCCGTCTTGCGCCCGCAGGACGTGGCCGCGCTGGCCGGCTGCCCGCTGGCCGCGCTGCGCGCGCTCGAACCCAGCTGGAACGCGCTGGCGCTGGACAATTACCTGAAGGATGGCGGCCGCTACCGCCGCCGGCGCCACTCGTGCTTCGTGCAGGATGGCGAGCGCCTGACGCAGACGGCGCACCGTCCGCACTGGCAACCGGTGGAATACAACGCCCTGCACGGCGGCATGCACCGGCTGTTCGAGCCGGTCGAGCCGTCCGTGGTCGCGCAGGCGGCCTGGCAGCAGCTGATCCGCGCCCTGGGCGACGCCTGCTCCCAGGTCAAGGGACAGCAGCCGTGGTTCATCGAGGCGCACCAGTTCCGCATCGATACGACCGATGGCATCGGCCGCCCCACGCCGGAAGGCGCGCACCGCGACGGCGTCGATTTCGTCGCCGTGCTGCTGATCGGGCGCGAGCAGATCAAGGGCGGCGAGACGCGCATCTTCGAAGCCAACGGCCCCAACGGCAAGCGCTTTACCCTGACGGAACCGTGGTCGCTGCTGCTGCTCGACGATGCCGCCGTGATCCATGAATCGACGCCGATCCAGCCCATCGGCGAACATGGCCACCGCGACACGCTCGTGCTCACCTATCGCGCAGGCCAGTTCCAGGGCGAGAATTAACAAGCGGCCACAGCATTCCCTGTGGCCAAAATAGTTACTTGGAAGTTACTTTTACAGACCTAAATCCGATATAGTCACAGGATGTCGATATTGCGCGCTCACCGCGCCCAGCATCACCACACTGAAATTCTAGGAGAGGTCTGTGGACTCCAACAACCAAATCAAGCCGGACGAAATCGAGATCCTGATCGTCGAGGATAGCCCGACCCAGGCGGAGCGCTTGCGCCGCCTAATCCAGTCCCTGCACTACAATGCGCGCGTGGCGGCCAACGGCCAGCTGGCCCTGGCCGCCATCCGCGAACGCAAGCCGCACCTGGTGCTGTCCGATATCGTCATGCCTGAAATGAATGGCTACGACCTGTGCCGCGCCATCAAGTCCGACCCGACCCTGCGCGACATTCCCGTGATCCTCGTCACCTCGCTCAACGACCCGAAGGACATCATCCGCGGCATCGAGTGCGGCGCCGACAATTTCATCCGCAAGCCCTACGCGGAAGACTACCTGCTCAACCGCATCAGCCACATGCTGATGAACCAGAAGCTGCGCAAGAACCAGAATGTGGAAATCGGCATCGCCCTGTACCTGGGCGACCAGAAGCATTTCATCAATGCGGAGCGCCAGCAAATCCTCGACCTGCTCATCTCCACCTATGAGCAGGCGGTGCAGGTCAACGGCGAACTGCAGGCGCGCGAACGCCAGGTGATCGAGCTGAACATGCGCCTGGCGCACCATGCGGCCGAACTGGAAACCATCAACCGCGAAATCGCCCTGAAAAACCTGGAGCTGGCCGAGGCCAGCCGCATGAAGTCGGCCTTCATCGCGAACATGTCGCACGAACTGCGCACGCCCCTCAACGCCATCATCGGGTTTACGGGCGCGCTGCTGATGAAACTGCCTGGCCCCCTGACGTCCGACCAGGACAAGCAGCTCAACACCATCCGCGCCAGCGCACGCCATCTGCTCTCGCTGATCAACGACATCCTCGACGTGGCCAAGATCGAGGCGGGCAAGCTGACCCTGTCGATCGAGCCCGTGCACTGCCAGGAACTGATGGCCGAAGTGGCCGACACCCTGCGCCCCCTGGCCCAGCAAAAGGGCCTGGCCCTGGAAATGGCGCTGGGAGAAGAGGGCCAGCCGCCCGCCATCATCGACACGGACCGCCGCGCGCTGACGCAGATCCTCATCAACCTGCTCAACAACGCCATCAAGTTCACGGAACAGGGCACGGTGCGCATCAGCCTTGCCCAGCGCGAGGAAGACGACGTGCTGGTGACGGAAATGAGCATCGCCGACAGCGGCGCCGGCATCAAGGAAGAAGACCAGGCCAAGCTGTTCCAGGCCTTCTCGCAGCTCGATTCCACCTCCACGCGCCACGTGGAAGGCGCGGGACTGGGCCTGTACCTGTGCCAGAACCTGGCCAACGCCATCGGCGGCGCCCTGTTCTTCAACAGCGACTACGGCTCGGGCAGCACCTTCACGCTGGCCCTGCGCAGCAAAGCCTGATCTTCTGTGCACCGCAACATGAAGTCTGCTTTTTTTACGGCCTGGGAGAGACTGATACCGTAGTTCTACTGTATTGCACCGCACCATTTTTAGCGCTATAGTGGAACTGTCTCCTCCAATTCGTTCTCCGAACATTGGATTACGCCCGCGAATACAACCGCGGGCTTTTTTTTGCCCGCGTTTTACCGCATCTTCATCTTTTCTTAACTAAATCAACTGATTTAGTTATATCAATCGTTTGAGATATATGATTAAATCTCCGGCATGATTGAAAAAAACATTTCCCACACACCACATGCCGACGACGGGCGCAAGCCCCGTTCCGATGGCGAGCAATCGCGCGAGCGGCTGCTGCATAGCGCCATCCGCCTGTTTGCCGAACAGGGCTACGCCAAGACCTCCACGCGCGAACTGGCGCAGGCGGCCGGCACGAACGCGGCCGCCATCAGCTACTATTTTGGCGACAAGGCGGGCCTGTACCGCGCCGCCTTCGCCCAGCAGTCGGCCAACCCGCAAGACAATATCGCCCTGTACGAGCAACCGCATTTCACCCTGCGCCAAAGCCTGGAAGGCTTTTATGCGCAGCTGCTCGCCCCCATGCAGCAGGGCGAGATCGCGCGCGACTGCATGCGCCTGTGGTGCCGCGAGATGCTCGAGCCGACGGGCCTGTGGGCACGCGAGATCGACCAGAACATCCGTCCCGAGCACGAAGCGCTCACGCGCGTGCTGGCGCGCCACCTGGGCGCGCCCGACGACAGCGACGACATGCACCGCCTGGCCTTCTCCATCGCCTCGCTGGCCCTGCAGCATATGGTCGGCGCCGAGGTACTGCACACCCTGCGCCCGCAGCTGCTGGAAACGCCGCGCGCCATCGACACCTGGCTGGCGCGCATGACCGACTATGCGCTGGCCATGGCCGACGTGGAACGCCAGCGCCTGGCCCTTTCCCCCTCTACCGCTCAACGACAAGCAGAAGGACAAGCATGACGACTATTCGATGCACCGTTCAACGCGCCCTGGCCGCCAGCATCGTGCTGGCGCTGGGTGGCTGCGCCCTGCAGGGGCCGCCCGCGGCGGTGGCGGCCAGCGCGCCCGCGCAGTGGCAGGCGCCGCTGCCGCATAACGGCAGCCTGACGGACCTGGCCAGCTGGTGGCAGCACCAGGGCGACGGCCTGCTGGTGGAACTGATCGCCGACGCGCAGCAGGTCAGCCCCACCATCGCCGCCGCCAGCACGCGCATCGTGCAGGCGCGCGCGGACCGGGTCGCCAGCGGCGCCGCGCTGGCGCCCAAGCTGGATGCCACAGGCAGCGTGGTGCGCACCAGCCAGCAGTCGGCGCAGCCCGGCGGCACCACCTCGCAGGCGGCGCTGCAGGCGTCGTGGGAAATCGACGTGTTTGGCGCCAACCGCGCCACGCGCGATGCGGCGCAGGAGCGCTACGACAGCGCGCGCGCGGGCTGGCATGACGCCCGCGTTTCCGTGGCGGCCGAAGTGGCGAACCAGTACTACGCCTTGCGCACCTGCCAGCAATTGCAGGCAGTGGCCGAACAGGATGCCGTCTCGCGCCGCGACTCGGCACGCCTGACGGAACTGAGCGCCGGCGCCGGCTTCCAGCCGCCCGCCAACGCGGCCCTGGCCCGCGCCAGCGCCGCGGAAGGCGCCAGCCGCGCCATCGAGCAGCGCGCCGCCTGCGACGTGAACGTCAAGGCGCTGGTGGCCCTGTCGGCCATGCCGGAAGCGTCGCTGCGCCAGAAGCTGGCGGCCAGCCCCGCCATCCTGCCCTCGCCCGTGGCGATTGCCGAACTGCCGGCGCAAACCCTGGGCCAGCGTCCCGACATCTACAGCGCCGAACGCGAAGTGGCGGCCGCCAGCTTCGAAGTGCGCGGCGCGCAGGCGCAGCGCTATCCGCGCCTGAGCCTGGCCGGTTCCATCGGCAAGGGCAATATCCGCTCCGGCGGCACCAGCATCACGGCCAGCACCTGGAGCATCGGCCCGCTGGCCGTCAGCCTGCCCATCTTCGACGGCGGCACCCGCCGCGCCCAGGTCGATGCGGCCACGGCGCGCTACGACGAAGCCGTGGTCAAATACCGTGCCGGCGTGCGCCAGGCCGTGCGCGAAGTGGAAGAAGCACTGGTCAACCTGGCCAGCACGGACGAGCGCAGCGGCCACGCGAAAACGGCGCTGGAAGGCTACCGCGTGTCGTTTGTCGCCACCGAGGACCGCTACAAGAATGGCCTGGCCAGCCTGATCGAACTGGAAGACGCGCGCCGCACGCGCCTGGCCGCCGAAAACACCGTGGTGAACCTGGAGCGCGAACGCAGCGTCGCCTGGGTAGCGCTGTACCGCGCCGCCGGCGGCGGCTGGAACAGCAGCAGCGCCAACGCCATCGCCCATAACGCCCCCTGACGGATACGACAACATGAAAAAAATGACCTTGAAACCCATGGCGCTCGCCCTTGCCGCCCTGTGCGTGGTGCTGGGCGCGGGCGTGGCCCTGTACCCTTCGGCCTCCACGGCGGCCGACGATGCCAAAGACAAGCACGCGGCGCAGAAACCGGCCCTGACCGTCACCACGGCCAAGCCCCAGACGGCCAGCCTGCCCATCAAGCTCAACGCCAACGGCAACGTGGCCGCCTGGCAGGAAGCCGTCATCGGCAGCGAATCGAACGGCTTGCGCCTCACCGAGGTACGCGTGAATGTCGGCGACGTGGTGCGCGCCGGCCAGGTGCTGGCCGTGTTCTCGAACGACACGGTCAATGCCGACGTGGCGCAGGCGAAAGCGGCCGTGCTGGAAGCGGAAGCAAATGCCCTTGAGGCGGCGGCCAACGCGCAGCGCGCCCGCTCGCTGCAAAGCACGGGCGCCATCAGCGCGCAGCAGATCAGCCAGTACCTGACGGCCGAACAGACGGCCAACGCGCGCATCGCGTCCGCCAAGGCGCAGTTGGCGTCGCAGCAGCTGCGCCTGAAATACACGCAGGTGGTGGCGCCCGACAGCGGCATCATCTCTGCGCGCTCGGCCACTGTCGGCTCCGTCGTGGGCGCCGGCACGGAACTGTTCCGCATGATCCGCCAGGGCCGCCTCGAATGGCGCGCCGAAGTGACGGCCACCGAGCTGCTGAACCTGAAACCGGGCACCCTGGCGCAGGTCAAGGCATCCAACGGTAGCGTTTTGACGGGCAAGGTGCGCATGATCGCCCCGACCGTCGATCCGCAAACCCGCTCCGCCCTCGTGTACGTGGACCTGCCGGCCAGCAGCGGCAACAATGCGCCATTCAAGGCCGGCATGTACGCCAGCGGCGAATTTGAACTGGGCACGTCGGGCGCGCTGACGGTTCCGCAGCAGGCGATTGCCGTGCGCGACGGCTTCAGCTACGTCTTCCGCCTGAATGCCGACCAGCGCGTCAGCCAGATCAAGGTGCAGGCCGGGCGGCGCCTGAGCGACCGCATCGAGATCACGCAAGGCATCACGGCCGATACCACCATCGTCGTCAGCGGCGCCGGCTTCCTCAATGACGGCGACCTGGTGCGCAATGTGGCCACGCCAACGGCGGCCAAGCCCGCTGCACCGGCCACCGTGGCCGCGAAAAAGTAAGGCCAGCCATGAATTTCTCCTCCCTCTCGATCAAGAATCCGATCCCGGCCATCATGCTGTTCGCGCTGCTGACCCTGGCCGGCTTGCTGGCCTACAAGGCCAATCCGGTGCAGGATTTCCCCGACATCGAACTGCCCATCGTCACCGTCAGCGCGGTGCTGCCCGGCGCCGCGCCGGCCCAGCTGGAAACGGAAGTGGCGCGCAAGATCGAAGACTCCGTAGCCACCCTGCAAGGCGTGAAAAACATCTATACCAAGGTGCTCGACGGCGTCGTCACGGTGACCGTCGAATTCATCCTGGAAAAGCAGATCGCCGAAGCCGTCAACGATGTGCGCGACGCCGTCGCCCGCGTCAAGGCGGACATGCCGGCCGAACTGCGCGACCCCACCGTCACCAAGGCGTCCACGGCCGGGCGCGTGGTGCTGACCTTCATCGCCACGGCGAAAGGGGGCGTCGACAATCCGCTCGACGCGCCCGACCTGTCCTGGTTCGTCGACAACACGGTGGCCAAGCGCCTCTTGACGGTGCCCGGCGTGGGCGCCGTCACCCGCGTGGGCGGCGTCTACCGCGAAATCCAGGTGGAGCTCGACGAAGCGCGCATGGCGGCGCTGAAAGTGTCGGCGCTCGACGTCTCGCGCCAGCTGCGCCTGGTGCAGCGCGAAGCGCCCGGCGGGCGGGGCGACATCAGCGGCGCCGAGCAATCGGTGCGCACCATCGCCACCGTCAAGACAGCCGATGAACTGTCGCGCGTGGAAGTACCGCTGCCGGACGGACGCCACGTGCGCCTGGACCAGGTGGCCACCGTGCGCGACACCATCGCCGAACCGCGCGCGCTGGCCGAGCAGGATGGCAAGACCGTGGTCGCGTTCGAGGTCTTCCGCACCAAGGGGGCCAGCGAAGTGGCCGTCGCCAAGGGCGCGCGCGAGGCCATCGCCGACCTGCAGAAGGAAAACCCCAGCGTCGTGCTGCAGCAATCGATCGACAATGCCTTCCCCGTCGAGGAAAACTTCGACGGCTCGATGGAGCTGCTGTACGAAGGCGCACTGCTGGCCGTGCTGGTGGTGTGGTGGTTCCTGCGCGACTGGCGCGCCACCCTGGTCGCCGCGGCCGCCCTGCCCCTGTCCGTGATGCCGGCCTTCCTCGGCATCTACTGGTTCGGCTACACGCTCAATACCGTCACCCTGCTGTCGCTGGCGCTGGTGGTCGGCGTGCTGGTCGACGACGCCATCGTGGAAATCGAAAACATCGAGCGCCATCTGCGCATGGGCAAGTCGCCCATGGAAGCGGCCATGGAAGCGGCCGACGAAATCGGCATGGCGGTGATCGCCACCACCTTTGCGCTGGTGGCCGTGTTCCTGCCGACGGCCTTCATGAGCGGCATTCCCGGCCTGTTCTTCAAGCAGTTCGGCTGGACGGCCGTGCTGGCCGTGCTGGCCTCGCTGGTGGTGGCGCGCCTGCTCACGCCGATGATGGCCGCCTACATCCTGAAACCGCTGCCGCACAAGGAACAACAGGATGGCTGGCTGATGACGCGCTACCTGAAGGTCATGCGCTGGTGCCTGAACCACCGCGGCACCACGGCCATCGCCGCAGCCCTGTTCTTTGTCGGCGCCATCGCGCTCGTGCCGCTGCTGCCGACGGGTTTCGTGCCGGCCGCCGACCGCGCGCAGACGCAGATCAACCTGGAACTGCCGCCCGGCTCCACCCTGGCCGAAACGCAGGCCGTGGCGGCCATGGCACGCGATGCGGCCATGCGCACGCCAGGCATCAAGGGCGTCTTCAGTTCGATTGGCGGCGGTTCCAGCGGCGACGCCTTCGCTCCCGGCGCAGCGGCCGAGGCGCGCCGCGCCGTGCTGACCCTGACCACCGTGCACCGCACGGAGCGCAAGGAATCGATGGCGGGCCTGGAAACGCAGCTGCGCCACAAGCTCGATACGATACCGGGCGCGCGCTTCACGGTGGGGCCGCCCGACACGGGCGTCAAGATGCAGCTGGTGCTGCGCTCGGAAGATCCCGTGGCACTGATGGCGGCGGCACAGAAGGTCGAGCGCGAGCTGCGCGGCCTGAAAGGCATCGGCAACGTCAATTCCAGCGCTTCGCTGGTACGCCCGGAGATCATCGTGCGCCCTGATTTTGCCAAGGCGGCAGACCTGGGCGTGACGGCGGCAGCCATCGGCGAGACGGTGCGCGTGGCCACGGCCGGCGACTACGACACGGACCTGACGAAGATGAACCTGCCCGAGCGGCAGGTGCCGATCCGCGTCAAGCTGCCCAACAGCGTGCGCGCCGACCTGGCCGCCATCGAGCGCCTGACCGTGCCGGGCAAGAATGGCCCCGTGCGCCTGGCGAACGTAGCGAGCGTGACGATGGAAAGCGGTCCCGCGCAGATCGACCGCCTGAACCGCAGCCGCAACGTGACCCTCGACGTGGAACTCGGTTCGCGCACCCTGGGCGAATTGAACGAGGAAGCGCGCGCGCTGCCGTCGATGAAGAATCTGCCGCCGTCCGTGAAGATCGCCGAACTGGGCGACGCGCAGGAGATGGCCTCGCTGTTCGCCAGCTTTGGCCTGGCCATGCTGATCGGCGTGCTGTGCATCTATTGCGTGCTGGTGCTGCTGTTCAAGGACTTCATGCAGCCGGTGACCATCCTGGCGGCGCTGCCGCTGTCGATCGGCGGCGCCTTCGTGGCCCTCCTGATCACGGGCAGCGCCCTGTCGATGCCGTCGATGATCGGCCTGATCATGCTGATGGGGATCGTCACCAAGAACTCGATCCTGCTGGTCGACTATGCGATCCTGGCGCGCCAGGCCGGCATGAACCGCTTCGATGCGCTGGTCGACGCCTGCCACAAGCGCAGCCGCCCCATCCTGATGACGACGATCGCCATGGGCGCCGGCATGATGCCGCTGGCGCTGGGCTGGGGCGCCGACCCCAGCTTCCGTTCGCCGATGGCCATCACCGTCATCGGCGGCCTGATCACGTCGACCTTGCTCAGCCTGCTGGTGGTGCCGGCCGTGTTCACCTACATCGACGACCTCGAGCACCTGCTCAAGCGCGGCATGGCGAAACTGCGCCGCCACAAGGCGCCCCTGCGGCGCGATGAGCAGGTGGCGCTGGAAAAATAGCGCCACCGCGGATGGCAAAATCGCCCCCTGCGGGCAAGGAAGCGAAGGACCGGCCGGCAGGCCGCGCTCCCTCGCTTCCATCTATCTGGCATACTGCGCCCATTCTCAATGAACGCAATCTGCCCTGCCTATGAATTACCGCACCCCGCTCGCCCTGCTGCTGGCATCCGCACTGCTCGGCGCCTGCTCGGACAAGACCGCCCCCGCCAGCGCCGACGTGGCAGCCGACGTGGCAGCCGACGTCCCCGCCAGCGCTGCCGATGCGGCACCGACCGAGCACGTGCCGCCGCCGGCCGCCACCGCGCCCAAGACGGACGAAATGAACACGCCGCAGGCGCGCAAGCGGGAAGCGGGCATGATGCGCGCCGTCTTCGGCGACGACTACCGCAGCGACAGCGACGATGCGCTGGCCGACCTCTCCGATCCGGACAACCATGTCGACAAGCTCAGTTATGTCGTCAGCGCCGTCAGCCACAAGCTGCTGCCCGATGGCCGCGCCATCCTGGTGGCGAATGCGGAAACGGCCAACACGGAAGGCACGGCGGAATCGGCGCACGCCTCGTCCGGGCTGTTGAACGTATTTTTCCTCGCGCCCAAGGGCCAGCCGGAAGACGGCCAATGGCAAGTGGTGAAACGGCTGGAAAACATCGCCGCCCTGGGGTCATCGGGGCAGCTGGGCGAAGTCCACTGGGTCATGCTGGGTGCGAACAAGCCGGGACTGGCGATCCGCCATGGCTATACGGGCCAGGGCTACACCATCACGCAACTGGCCCTGTTTGAAATCGGCGACGGCAAGGTGACGGCGCTCGATGGCGGCATCGACCTGTACTCGGACAATATGGGCGCCTGCACGCCGGACATGGATGAATGCTGGATGGTGGCAGGCAGCTGGCGCTTTGCGCCGGCGCGCAATGGCGGCAGCTACGATGACCTGCTGATCGATTTCAAGGGCGCGTCCGAGAAGATCAAGCCCGGTGTCACGGTCAAGCCGGACCAGGACCCGCCGCGCATCGCCACGCCCCTGAACGGCCACGCGCGCTACGCCTTCGATGGCAAGGGGTATAAATTAGTCGAAGGGAAGAACACGGTGCCTGGCGTATAAGCGAGCCAGCCACCGTCTTGGGGCGCCGGCAACTACCGGCGCGCCGCCTCCAGGCGCGCCAGCAGCGGCGCATACATCGAGCGCGTATGGCTGCTCCAGCGGGCCATGGCGCTGTCGATATCGGCGCACAGGCGCTCGGCCAGCACCTTGTCGCCCTGCTGCAGGGCCCAGATCGCATACTCGGCGCGGCAGTCGAAACTGCCGTAACGGGTCAGTGCATCGTCGAATTCCCCCTTCGCCTCCGGCTGGCGCCCGCTTTGCGCCAGCGCGCGCGCCGTCAGCAGGGATACCATCTCGGGACGGAAATGGATGTCGCTGCGGCGGATGAATTCCAGGTGCGTCAAGGCCTGGGCGCCGCGCCCGCATTCCAGGTAGGCGCGTGCCGCGCCCAGGCGAATTTCCAGGTCCGAGGAAAAGGCGCCCTGCAGGCAGGCTTCATACGTCGAGGCCGCTTCCTGCGCATCGCCCGCTTCCAGCAGCGCGCTGGCCAGGCGCATCTGGTTCTGCGCCGTCGGCGTGTACTCGAAGGCGGCCTTCGCCTCGCGCAATTCGCGGTTCGGATCGAGCACCTGCACGGCCACCGACGCGACCTTGCGCGCGCCTTGCGGCAGGCGCGAATTGGGCAGGTAGATGGCGAAGAAATACACCACGCTGCCCAGCAGCGGGAACATGAATAAAATGAGCAGCCAGTACAGCTGCTGCCCGTTGCGCACCACGTGAATCGCAAAAAACAGCGCGATCAGGATGTGGATGCCTATGCCAAAAATCGTCATGTTGCAACCTCGTTCGTGACGGGAGCCGCTGGCACCATGCCGCAGCTTTCCCTGGCTCAATATTACACCGGCCGCCCCGGCAAGCCCGCCGGGGAGACGCGCGAACGGCGAAAAAAAAAGCAGGACAGCCGCGAGACCGCCCTGCTTCCCTGCTGCGCCTATCGGCGTCAGAACGTGCTGATGGCGTTCAGGAACCAGCCCCGGCTGCGATACGACAGATCCGTCAAGTCGTCCGAGAAGGTCGTGAAGTTGTAGCCGATGCCGATCTTGGCGTGCTTTGCCACATGCCGGTAGACGCCGATCAGGGCGCCGGCGCGCGCATCGCCCGCCTCGCGCGCCTTCAGCCGGCGCGCCTCGATCAGGGCGTCCCACTCCTTGACGATGTGGAAGTCGGCGCGCAGCACCAGCAATTCCGCGCGGCTGGAGAACCACTCGCCTTGCGTCTTCGACGCCCGCAACTGGCCCGTGCGCACGCCGAACTTGCCGCCCACGGACAGCCACGGCCGCACGTCATAGGTCGTATCGACATTCAGGATATGGCTTTTCTGCGTGTAGTCGAGCACCCCGCCCGTGACGCCGTCCACCTGGCCTGGCGATGGCAGGTTGTAAAAGTACGTGTACTTGAACAGGGTATTCCAGCGGTCGTTGTCGACGGGACGGTAGGCCGCTCCCGTCACCACTTCCGTGTAGTCGCCATCGTAGAAGGCGCCCCGCGTGGAACTGCTGCGCGACAGGTTGAACTTGCCCAGCAATCGCCAATCGCGGTCCAGCTGGTAGCTCAGCGCATTGCGCGTCAGCCACACCTTGCGGTGTTCGCTGTTTGCGTCCGTGGCGCAGCCGCCGTCGGCCGGCACGGTGGCGCAACTGCCCTCCACGGTTCCCAGCGACTTGGTGCGGTCCGTGCGAAACTCCAGCGCACTGGAAAATTTCAGCCGCTCGTAGGCATACGCCGCCGTCAGGCCGATGGCGTCGCGCTTCAAGTCGCCGGACAGGGGATTCGACAGGGTGCCCGTCTCGAACTTGATGCCCGTGGTCCAGCGTTCGGTGGGCGCCAGGTCCACGCCGAACGCGTGCGTCAGGCTTTGCGGCCCCGCGCCATTGCCCCAGCGGCTTTCCGCAAACAGGCCCGCCCTGTCGTTCAGGCGATAGCGGCTGCCCGCCGTCAAGGTAGACTGGCGGCCGCTGTAGTTCACATCCGGCGTTTCCGTCTCCATGCGGTAGTTCAGGTAGACGCTGCTGCGCTCATCCATCTGCAGGTTGCCGAACAGCTGGCCGCCCGCGCCGCCGCTGCCGCCCGACGCTTCCGCCCCCAGGCGCAGGCGCTCGCTCACCTGGTAGGTGCCGCCCAGTCCCGCGCGGTCATTCAGGGCGCGGTTGCCGCTGCGCGACAAGGTATGCTGCACGAAGCCGTACATGTCCCACGGCGCGTACAGCAATCCTGCCACGCGCGCCGAAGCCACACCGGAAGCGAGCGTGGTGTCGGGGCCGTACTGCGGACCGCCGGCCATGCCCGCCTCGCGGCCCTGCGTCACCAGCTGGCCCGTGATGCCGCCTTGCAGTCCCGGCTGCGGCACGGCGTTCGATGCCGGCACCCTTTCCAGCGCGCCGTCCCGGGCTTGCTGGCCCTGCTGCAGCGGCCGATAGTCGACGCGCAGCACGGCGTCGCTGCGCCCGCCATCCTGGCTCAGGATGGCGCTGGCATTGTCCCTGCCGATCGCATTGTCGCGGCGGTCGTGCCGCATGCCAGCCGACACGCCCCACTCGGCATCGAGCTTGTGGCGCAGCGCCGCTTCCACGGCGCGCGCATCCTGGCTGGTGGCCGTGCGGTCATCCGCCTTCAGCGACACTTCCGTGCGCTCGCCCAGCGGCACGGTCGCCGCCAGGCCCGTTTGCCGCACCGCTTCGCCGTTCAGGGTCTGCATGCCCGGTCCCGCGTAACCGGCTTCGCGGTCCTGCCAGTAGGCGGCGATGCGGCCGCGCGCCGCGCCGCCCAGGTCGGCCAGGTCCAGCGCGCCGTCGAAGCGCTTCGCGTTGGCGGGGCGGCCGCCCGCCGTCGTCTGGTTGAAATCGAAGCCGCCGCTCGATGAACTGAGCACGCTGCTGGCGTCGCCGCTGGAACGGGCTGCCTCGGCCTTGATCCAGGTGCCCGGCCTGTAGCGCAGGGTCAGGTCCAGCTCCTTGAGTGTCTGGTCCGAACCTTGCTCGCCCTGGTGGTAATTGCTGGCGCCGATGCGCACATGGTCGTTGAACCAGTGGCTGGCGCGCACGCCCACCGAGGTGCCGGAAATGGCGCTCAGGCCCGGCACATATTCATACGTCGCCACCAGGTACACGGGGTTGCCGCTCAAGCTGGCGCTTTGCACCAGCGCGCCGCCGTCGGCCACGGAGGACAGCGGCGAGCGCAAGGTCAGGCGGCCCTGCAGGTAGTTGATCTCATAGTCCTGCGAGGGCGTCAGCTGGATGCGCTCGATCACCAGGCCCGAATCCTTGTCGCGCACTTCCACCCACAGGCGTTCCGACCCCTGCGTCAGGTCCAGGTGGCGCAGATAGTATTGCGAACCGCCCGTGCCGCGAAATTCCTCGCGCGACTGCAGCGTGCCCGGCGAAGCGGCAAAGGCGTTGACCGTGCTGGCCTTTTCGCCATGGCTGGTGCTGGCGGCGCCATTCCACAGCAGATTGGCGCCATACAGGCCGCGGCTGTACTGGGCCAGTTCCGAGCCGCTCCAGGTGGTCTGGAAATTCCCCCACATGACGGAGGAATCGCCTTTTTCCAGGCGCACGTAGAAGCGCCCCTGGGTAGGCGCATCGTCGACGGTGGTGCTGTCGTCGCCGTACACGGGATAGTATTTGTCCGGATCGATGCGGCGCAGCAGGTAGTTCGGATCCTTGCTCTGGAAGTTGTGGAACAGGTCGCGCAGCGGCTGCTCGCGCGTGTCGGCGCTGGCCGTCAGCAGGTAGTCGCCCTTGATCTTGCCCTTCAGGTAAAACGCGCCGCGGCCGTCGGCCCAGGTCTCGTTCCTGTAGTGCTGCGTGTCGCCCGTGACCAGTTCGGCCGGCCCCTTGGTGCGGTCGCGGCCAATGGTCAGGTCGGCCAGCGCCACATAGAACCAGTCGCTGTCGGCGATGTTCAGGTTGCGGCGGAAGGTCATGCCGGCTCCGCTGTCATCCTTCACGGCCACTTCCACCGTATGCGGGCCGGGGCGCATGATCTGGCGCATGGCGAACTTGCCGCTGGCGTCGACGGGCACGACCATGCCCAGCGCCGTCACCTGCTGGCCAGGCTTGATCTTCTCGCCGCTGATGGTAACGCTGCCGCCCGCTGCATCGATATTGCGCAGGATCAGGCTCGACTCGCCCCAGTCGGCCAGGGCGTCGCCGCCGGCCTTCTTGCCCGGCGCGTCGGGTGGCGCCGCATCGAGCAGGCGCAATGGCTGCAAACGCGTCTCGTCGAACTTGCCGTCTGCGTCGTAGACGCGCAGCAGGTAGCCGATCTGCTCCGGCGCGTCGGCCGGCGCCTGCCAGGCCGTCGCTACACCCATCGTCGCGGGCACGATGGCAAATGGCTGCTCCTGCGTGCTCTGTCCCTTGGCGAAGATGCGGATCTCGGCGCGCTGCTGGAAAAAAGCGTAGTTGGTGTACGTGCCAAAACGCACGGGCGCCTGGCGCTGCGCATAGGGCGCCGCCAGCCAGACATTCAGGGCCGGCGCGACATTCAGGGGATCGTACTTGACCTGGATGTCGGAGCGCTCGAGCGCCACGTCGACGCAGCGCTGGCGGTCCGCTTCCTGCTGCGGCGTATCGGTGTCCTGCACCACGCCGTCTATGCTGATGGAGAAGGCCGCATCGCGGTTGGCCAGCTGGCTGGCGACGGCGCAGTCGTCGACCAGCACCACCGTCTCGACGCGCCTGGCGGGCGCGCTGGCCACGGCTGGCAGTTCGGCGGTTTCCTCGTACCAGGCACGGATTTCCGTGCGGCGGTTCTGCGCCATGCCTTGCGGCGTGGCGTTCGACGCGATCGCTTCGCTCTCGCCCTTGCCGCTGGCGGCAAAAGCCGACGCCGGCAAGTCCAGTGCACGCATCAGATAGGCCGTGACGGCCAGTGCGCGCGCCTCCGACAGATGCTGGTTCGAGGGGAAAGTCGGCTTGAGCCAGGCGGCGATGCGCTGGTTGTCCGTATGCCCGATCACCTGCACGCGCACCTTCTGCTTGCCGCGCAAACGTGCGGCCAGCGCGTCAAGCCGGGCCGTGGCGGCCGGCAGCAGCACATCGCGGCCGGACTCGAAATTGGTGCCCGACAGCAGGTCGTCGAAGGTCACGCTCTGCTGGGCCGGCGTGGCCGGCGGCACCGCTTCCAGGATCACGCGGCGCTCGGCGCGGCTCAGGCCGGACGGCGCCAGGCCGCTGAAAGCGGGCGACTCCTGTTCCCCGCTCGCGGGCTGCTGCGCCCCCATGCTTTGACCGCGGTCCAGCATTTTTCCCCGCAGCGCGTGTTCGTCTGCCATTTGCGCATGCGCGCCCAGGCAGACAAAGCCTATGCTGCCGAGCAAATACACGAGCCGCTTGGGGGCCGGCCTGGCCGCCGCTTTGAAGGTGCCTTGATTGCTAACGTTCATGGTCATTTTCGGTTTCATTGTGCGCCCTCGATCTCGATGACGAGGGGATATTCGTTTTGCAGTGCCTGCCAGCGCGCCTGCATCTCGCTTTCGATCGCCTTGCTGCGGCGCTGCGCCAGCGCGGCATCGCCGCCAGCGGCATACGCGATGCGCAGTACCGATGGCTTGGCGCGCAGGCTGGCCACCAGTCCTTCGATGCGTGCTGCCCATTCCGGCTGCAAGGCCGTTTCGCCCGCAAGGAATGCGGCGTCGCTCAGCTCAAGACGCACGACACGGTGGATGGTGGCGCCGAAGTTCAGCTTGACCACCTTGCCGCGGGTCAAGCGCACATCGCGCGGATTTTCCGTCGTGACGCGGTAGCCGCTCGGCAGGGTACGGTCATCGAGCTTCATGACGAAGTTCGAGCCGCGGTCCGCATTCGGAATCGCCGGACAAGCCACGTGGAAGCGTCCTTCCGCATCCGTCGTCACCAGCAAGCCGCGCGCCGTCGCCATGCGCACGCCGGCAATGCCCGCCTCGCCTTCGTCCTGGTAGCCGTTCGCATTCCGGTCATCGAAGACCTTGCCGATGATGTCGGGACAATCGAAAGTGGCATCCGGCACCACCCGCACCGTGGCAGTGGCCAGGTTGGAAATACGCGTATCGCCCGTCGCTGCCCAGGCCTGGTTGACGTATTCGCCATCGCCAACGCCGCTGCCCACCATCAGCATCAGCTTGTAGGTCTTCTTCTCCTTCGGCGCGAAACCGCTTTCCTTCCAGCGCAAGCTGCGGCCATCGACGAGCGGCTCCACCGGCACGCCATTGCGGGTCGCGCTGCCGACGCGGTACTTGAAGCCGGCCGGTATCAGGTCGCGCACTTCCATCGCGCCCAGGGTTGCCGCCTGCGGATTGCTGGCCGTGATCGTGTACGGCACCAGGTCGCCGCGCGTGACGTTCAGCATCGGCGTCGTCTTCGTCACCATGATGCTGTCGCTGCCCAGCGGGTCGAGCGGAATGTGGTTGTTCAGGATCGGCGCCGAACCGCCATTCGTGATGACAAAGCTCAGGTAGTACTGCGTGGTCCTGGCGCCTCCGGCGACCAGTCCCGTGCAGTTGTTCGGATCGAGCTCCATCTTCGTCGACAATACCGGCGCCGAATCGCTGGCCTGGATAAAGGCCGGATCCGGCACCAGGCCCACCGTCAGCGGTCCCTTGCAGGCCGGCAGGCTGCCGGACGGCGCCAGCAGGTAGTTCGCCGGCGCCACCACGCTCAGCGTATACACGCCGCTGGGGAAGCCGTTCTGCAGCAGGAACTGGTACATGCCGTCGCTGCCCACGGTTTGCGTCTGCTCGGCAACGCCACCGACCAGGTGCGTGGCGCTGTCGAAACCGGCGGGGCCGCTGATCGACACCACGGCGCCGGACACCGGCTTGCGCGTGACGGAGTCGTACACCACGCCGGCCGGATCGAGCGGCAGATTCTGTTCGACGACACGGTCGCCGTCGCGCAAGGTCAGGTCGCTGATGCGGCTGCCACCTGGCAGCACCACGCCTTCGCCTCCCGTCGACACGGGCACATTCGGCATGTTGTTGCCATCCTTGAGGAAGGTGATCGCGTAGCCGGAACCCGTCGGCAAGCCGCTCGCCTCGTAGCCGGGGCAATGCAGGTTGTCGAACTGGTAGAAGCCTTTCTCGTCCGTGATGGCGCGGCAGATCAATTTGCCTTCCTGGTGCAGCTCGGCCGTCCAGCCGGCCACGCCAGCCTGGCTGCCGTCGAGCGGACGCACGCGGCTGCCGTCGCGGTTCAGCCATACGTAGCCGTTGATGATGGGCGGCTTCAATTGCGGGATGCCCTTCTCGCCGAACAGATAGCCGCGCATGTCGTCGCCCGCCGCCAGCCGGATGCCCGTGATCGTGTCCTTGTTGCCCACGCCGACAGGCTTGCTGGCATTGGCCGTGCCCACCGATCCTGGCAGCACGGACGTCTTGCCGTCCACATAGCCGGCCGGCTGCGTTTCCGTCACGGTGTAGCCGGTAGCGTCGCTGACCGGCACCGTATCGAACAGGTAATTGCCGTCGGCGCCCGTCACCACGCTCAGCTTGACGGGCTTGCCATCGACGGACGTGCCGCTCAGGGTCACCGTCACGCCGGCAATGCCTGGCTCGCCATCGTTGCGGATGCCGTCGTTATTCAGGTCCGCATACACCACGCCACCGAGCTTGCCCAGCATATGGCGTTCGCCAAACAGGTAGCCGCTCGCCTGCGTCGCCACCGGCAGCACGATGTCGCTGATCGTGTTGTGTTCCGGCGCCGCGCCGAAGCTGGCGTTGTTGACCTTGCCGCCGGCGCTGCCGGCCGTTTCGCGGCCGTCGAGATACACGGCAGGCTGGTTTTCCAGCAGGCTGTAGGTACCGGCCGGCAGGCCGTCGAAGCGGTAGCTGCCGTCGCTTCCCGTCACCGCCGTACGGCTCAAGCCGTTCGCACCGCGCACCGTGATTTCAATGTCGGCGATGCCCGCTTCGCCCGCGTCCATGGCGCCGTTGTCGTTCAGGTCGCGATACACGAAACCGCGCAACGACGACACCTGTTCGCGGAAATCATAGCCGCTGCCATTGCCCTGGGGCGGCAGGACGATGCCACTGATGGCATCGACCGCGCCGGTACCGACCGGCTTGCCGTTGATGCTGCCGACAAAGGTCCCCGTCGCCCCCGGATAGTTGCCCAGGCCGGCCGGCTGCGTTTCAGTGACCGTGTAGCCGGCCGGACCCGATGGATACAGGCCAGGGAACGTGTAGCTGCCATCGGCGTCCGTGACGACGGTGACATTGACCGGCCTGCCGTGGCTGTCGATGCCGCTCAGCGTCAGGCTCACGCCCGGCAGGCCCTCGCCCTTCTCGTAGCTGCCGCTGTCGTTGGCATCGCCGTACACGCGGCCGGCAATGCTCGCCGCCTGCAATTCGCCGAAGTCAAAAAGCGTATGGCTCTTCGCCGCATCGAATGGAATGCGCGCGATGGTATTGGCCGTGCCGATGTCGCAGGCCGGATTGGCGCAGGAAGCGGCGCCGTCGATCAGGCCCTTGCGCTGGCGTCCGTCCAGATAGGCGGCCGGCTGCGTTTCCACCAAGGTATAGCCAGCCGCATTCGCGTGCGGCAGGTCCCGGAAGCTGTAGCTGCCGTCGGCGGCCGTGATGGCCGTGCGGTTGACCGGCGTGACGCCGTCGCGGGCGATGCCGGACAGGCTGACGGTAACGCCGGCGATGCCCGTGGTTTCACCCGCATCGCGTACGCCATTGTCGTTGGCGTCGACGTAGACGGCGCCGCTGATGGCGCCCGTCTTCTCGCCGAAATCGTAGCCCGTCAATTGCGCGCCCGGCGCGAGCGTGATGGCGCTGACCACGTTGGCCACGCCGGTATTGCCGCCGCCATTGCCGGCCGCCTGCGCCGCATCGGCGTAATTGACCGGCTGCGTTTGCGTCACGGTATAGGTACCGGCAAGCAGGCCGTCGAAACGATAGGCGCCGCTGGCATCGGTCAGCACCGTCACGGGACCGCCTGCGCCACCCGTCAGCGTCAAGGTCACGCCCGCCAGCGGCGTGTCGCCGCTGCCGGCCGCGCCATTGCCATCCACGTCGAGATACACCTTGCCGGCAATGCTGCCCGTCAGTTCGCCGAAATTGTAGTCGCGCGCGCTGCCGCCGTTCGGCAGCACGATGCCACTGAACTGGTCGAAACGGGGCGCGCTGCCGCCGATGCGGCCTGTCGCGACGCCATTGACCGTGCCCACGCTTTCCGCGCCATCGAGGTAGGCGGCAGGCTGGGTTTCAGCCACGGCATAGCCGTTGCCGTCGCTTTGCGGCAGGCCCGTGAAGCTGTAGCCGCCGTCGGCCGCCGTTTGCAGCGTGCACACGGCAGGCACGATCACGCTGCAGACATCGAAGCCGTCCGCCGTGGTGCCCGACAGGGTGAGCGTCACGCCCGCGATGCCCGTCTCGCCCCCATCCTTGCGGCCGTTGCGGTTCGCATCGATATACACGTAGCCGGACAGCGACTGCGCCACGCCGCCCGACGCGCCTGGCGCCTGGCCGAAATGGTAGCCCGTCGCCGTGGCGCCGGGCAGCAGCACGATGGCGCCGGCAGTGCGGATCGCCGCACCGGGCACGCCCGTGCCAGGCACGCGCACGGCGCCGTCGATCAGGCCACCGAGACTGCCAGCCTGCGCACCCGTGTGATACAGGCTGGCCGGCGGCGTGACTGTCACGGCATAGCCGGCAGCATCGCTCGGCGCCAGGCCCGCAATCAGGTAGCTGCCATCGGCGCCCGTCTGGAAGGTGCAGCTCGGCATGGCATTGCCCGGACAGACGGGACGACCGAGATGGTCATTGCCGCTCAAGGTCAGCGTGACGCCGGCCACGCCCGTGCTTTCGCCACCCTGGCGCACCGCATCGCGGTTGCTGTCCATGTAGACGCTGCCGGCAATCGACGCCAGCGCCAGTTCGCCGAAATTGCGCTCGGTGTAGCTCAGGCCCGGTTCGATGCTGCCGATGACGATGCCTTCCGGCGCCGCGCGTCCCGCGCTGTTTGCCACGACATTGCCGGCGCCGTTCTGCTCCTTGCCATCCGCATGGCCGGCAGGCTGGGCCAGTTCGGTCACCGTGTAGGATTCTCCCAGACGGCTAGGCGGGACATTGGTGAAGCTGTATTTGCCATTGGCGTCGGTGGTGGCCGTACATGCGCTGCCCATCGCCACGCACACGTCGGCGCCCCAGAATGTCAGTCCGGAGAGCTTCACCTGCACGCCAGCGATGCCATTTTCGCCCGCCTCGCGCAAGCCGTTGTTGTTCCTGTCGGCGTACACGTAGCCGCTGATGGCCGCATGCGCGTATTCCTGGAACAGGTAGCCCGTCGCCGCCGTATTCGGCGCCAGCACGATCTGGCCGATGGTGTTGTGCGCCGCGCTGGCGGAGCAGTTGGCGCCGTTGTCGCAGCTGGCCGGCGGCGGCGTGCCACCGGCCGTGCCCGCGACTTCAAACAGGTCGGCGTAGCTGGCCGGCTGTGTCTCGACGAGGGTGTAGCCGCCGGCTGCGGAGCGCGGCAGGCGGTCGAACAGGAAGTCGCCGCTGCTGGTGCTGAGGGTCAGCGGCGCGCCCGCCGTGCCGATATCGTTGCCCCAGAAATCCTGGCCGTACAGCGAGAACGTCACGCTGCTGGTGATTTTTTCACCGGCATCCATGCCGTTGCTGCGGTTCGCATCGTTATACACGGAGCCGGCGATGCTCGACTTGACGATCTGCACGTCGACGCTGGCACTGTTGTTGCCGGCGTTCGGATCGCGCGAGGTGCCCGGCGTCGGCACGATGCTGGCGGTATTCGTGATGTTGCTGGCGAACGGTCCCGCATAGGCCGGGTATGGCGCCTTCACCGGGATGGTGATGGCGACCAGGTTGGCCGTGTCGGCGGCGCCCGAGGCAATCGGCAGCACGCCCAGCGTGCACGTCACGGTGACCGGCGAACCGCTGCTGACGCAGTTGTTCAAGGCCAGCGCAGCGCCCGAGCCGAGACGCGCCGTCGGTGCGCCCGTCAGCACGAAACCGGCCGGCAGCACGTCGGTGACGACCGTGCTGGCCGCCAGGGCGGGCCCCAGATTGCCCACCACCAGGGTGTAGCTGAAGGGCTGGTTGATGCTGAACGGCGATGCGGGCGAGACGGTTTTCGACACCAGCATCAGATCGGTCTTCGGCAGCACGGTGGTGGTTTCTTCCACCACGTTGTTCGTCGCCAGCTTGTCGCCGGCAAACGGCGCCGCGCCCGTTTCCAGCGATTCGACGCTGGCGTTGATCTTGTAGGTGATCGATCCCAGCGGTGCATTGCTGACGGGACCCGTATCGAATTTCAGGCCGAACACGCGGCTGGCGCCACTGGACAGCGTGCTGTCGCCGGGCACGCTGGCCAGGTAGCACACCACGTTCGTGCCCGCGCCGCCCGGCTGGCTGCACGCGGCACCGGTCGGCAAGGTGCTGCCGGCGGCATTCCACAGCATGGTATACGGCATGGCCGCGCCATTTTGCGGCGGCGGCATGGGCGTGACGACCAGCTTCAGGCCCGTGGCCAGCGACGGCCCGTTATTTTGCACGGTGACCCGGTACACAAGCGCATCGCCGAACGGGCTCTGTTCGTAGCCCGTATCGACGGCCGACACGCTCAGGTCCAGCTCCTTGCTGATCACGGTGACGGTGGTGCTGTTGCTGTTGTTGGCCGCATTGCTGTCGTCGGTCGTCGTGCTGATGGTGGCGCTGCTGGCATAGGCCGCGTCGAGCGCATCGGGATACGGGAACACGGGAATGACCGAGAAGATCAGCTGGCGCGTCTCGCCATCGGCGAGTCCAAAGGTCCGGCATTCGATGCCGGATTGTCCCGCATAGGGCGCACCGCTGAAGGCGGGCACCAGCGTGCATTGCGCGGCGCTGCCCGCGATGCTGGCCGAGCCGGCCACATACGCCATGCGATCCGGATCGATGACCTGGCGCAGCACCACGTTGGCCGCGCTGCTGGGACCATTGTTGCGGATCGAGGTGGTGAACACCAGCTGCACGCCGACGCGCACGGGGTTAGGCGCACCGGACATCGCCGTGACGCCGACGTCGGCCAGCGGCACCACGGTGACGGTGGCACCGGAGCTGTTGTTGGCCGCATCGGTGTCGATGGCATCGGGGCTCGATACCGTGGCGGTATTGAGCAAGGCGCCGTCCTTCAACGGACGGTTGAGCGTGATGGTGATGCTGCGCGACGCGCCATTGCCCAGATTCAGCAGCGTGCACGTGATGGTCGATGCAAAGCTGCAGCTTTCGCCGGCGCCGCTGCCGGCCAGCACGACGCTGCCGCCCGTAGTGCCGCCGCTGCCGTTGTACCAGTGCGGCAAGGCATCGACCACCTTGACGGTCGGCGCGCTGTCCGGACCCGCATTGCTGACCACCAGGGTATAACTGAAGGTATTCGAGGCGGCCGGCAAGCTGGCCAGGGACGCCGTCTTGACGATGGCCAGGTCGACGTTCAACGGCGTCGACGTGACGCTGGCGGTGGCGCAATTGCCCGTGCTCGCATTGTCCGGCGGCTGGTGCGCCGACCCGGCGGCCATGCCGGTACAGGCGGTATTGCTCAAGGTGCCGGAAAAACCCGCTTGCGCGCGCGTGGTCAGCACCAGGGCAGGCAGTTTCGCGCCGCGCGCCAGGCTGCCGGAGATCGTGTAGGTACAGGTCACCAGCTGGCCCGCCGCGCTGCACGTCCAGCCGGCGCCGCTGGCGCCCACATAGCTTTCTTGCGGCGACAAGGTATCGGTGACGGTCACGGTGCCGCTGGCGGCACTGGTGGAGGTGCTCGCATTGGTGACCGTGATGGTATTGGTGATCAGGCCATTGGCCGCGACGAGTCCTGGCGACTTGCTCTTGGTCAGGGTCAGGTGGGCGAATGGCGCGACGATGGTGTAGGTGGCCGAGGCGGGATTGTTCAAGCCGTCGAGCGGGGCGCTGCGTGCCACGTCCACCACGTTGGCGCCGCCCGTCGCGCCCGAGGCGACGGTCAGCGGAATCAGGAACTTGGAAGAGGTGGCGCCCAGCGCCAGCGCGCCGACATTGCAGGTGATAGTCTGGCCAGCCCTGGCGCAGCCGGCCGGCAAGGTGCCGATGGTGAAATCGCTGGACACCGTCGTCTTCACGGTGACGCCGCTGGCGTCCTGCGTGCCGCTATTGACGGCCCACAGGTTCAGGCTGACCGCCTCGCCCTGCGTCAACGAGCTCAGGCCGCTGGCGTTCGACACGAGGGTTTGCCGGGCATCGAGGTCGGTGCCCGGCTTGACCGTGACGATGACCTGGCTGGGTCCGTTGTTGCCGTCTTCCGGATCGCCCGTCTGCAAGTCGCTCGATGCCACCGACGCGCCATTGGTGATGGTGCCGGCGATGCTCTTGACGATGCGCCCGCCGATCGTGATGGGGGGAGCTTGCTGCCCGACGCCGATGGCCGCGCCGCTGTAGGTACAGGTCAGCACGGTGCCCGAACGGGCGCACGCCCAGCCCGTGCCTGACGCCGACGCGTAGGTAAAGTCTGCGCTGGCCGGCAGGTTATACGTGACCTTGAATTGCGATGCGCTGTCCGGACCGGCATTTGCCACGTCCACCCGGTAGCCCACCGTTGCGCCGGCCGCTGCCGTACAAGCGGCGGGGCAGCCGCTCAAGCCCGTCGTGCCGCTGGCGGCGACGCTCAGGTCCGCGCCCTTGATGACGGTGACCGTCTTGATCGAATCGTTGTTGAAGCTGTTGCCGTCCGTGTCCACGTTGACAAAGGACACGCTGGCCTTGGTCACCACGGCAGACGCCGCCGAGCCCGTGCCGCTGAAATTGACCGTCCAGTTCGCGGTCTTGCCCAGTCCGTTGCGCGTGCAAGTGAGCAATTGCGGACTGGCGGCCAGATTGTAGGCGCAGCCGGCCGGCGCCGTGCCCGATGCAAAATTCACATTGGCAGGCAGTTCCACCGCCAGGCGCACAGTGCCCGTTGCATCGACCAGGTCCTCATTGTTCGTCACCACCACCGAAAAGCTGGCCTTGCCGCCGCGCGGCACGGGGTCCGGCGCTTGCAAGTAGGCGGAAACGGACAAGTCGATTGTCGCCGCCGACGCCGCTCCCGCCGCGCCAAGGGTCCAGCAACAGGCGATCAGCCATAGCAGGCGCTGCAGGAGACCGCGCGGCCCTCCCCGCTTGCAGGAGATCAGACAGGAAAAGATAGTGCGCAAAAAGGAGGACATAGGCATGGCAGTCGTCAGGGGGTTGTGCGGTGTGCTGCAACGGCACTTCCGGCCCAGAAAAAACAGCGAACGGCCTGTTTTTTCACCCTGCGGACATGGCAAGGCGGCACGAAAGTCAACAAATATTCAATGTGTAATTTATGACAACATTGAGAATTTGCGACATTCTGGTGCATTTTTTAATGCATTACAAGCAATAAAAATATTAAATAATTAATTAATTGAAATTATCAAGTAAAAACAAAAATCCTTCAAAGGCACTTGCTTTCATGTCAATTAATATGTCTATTTTGTTATTTTTAAAAATTGGTACTAAGCCTGGTTTTTTGGCTTTGCGCCCGGAGGATGGGAGAAAAAGAGGGGAAAGACGCCAATTTCGGCCTATATGCCACTATGTACGATACAGTACATACCAGAAAAGAAAGTGTTAGCCATGTGATACTAAAAATAATTGAAATGACAATGTTTATTGGTATCACAGGCGCTGCACGGCAGAAATCGCAGAAAATTTCTATTTGGAAATTTTTTATGCGCGGCAACGTGAAAAGGGAGTTGTAAAAATACAACAAGAAGATCGGCAGCGCACCGCCGCGGACAGGGGAAAAACGGGGATGTGTCAAAAAAAACGGCACGGGGGAGACTGCCCCGCCGGCATCCAGGCCAACACCGCGGATGCGGCGGCAACCGGCGGGCAGCGGCAGGCTGCCTGCCGCGACGGGGACCGGGCGCTAGTCCCGGCCGATGCAGGACATCCGCTGCCGGAGCCAACGCTAAGGGCGGGCTCCTGCGGACCAGCCACCGCCCATGGCCCGATACAGGTCCACCGAGGCGACGAGGATGCGCGTCTTCAGCTGCAGCAAGCCCACGTCGGCGCTGTACAGGGTGCGCTGGGCATCCAGCTCTTCCAGGTAGGAGGCGTAGCCATTGCGGTAGCGGTTATGCGCGATGCGCAGGGTATCTTCCGCCGTAGCGCGGCGCGCGTCGTTTTCCACCGCTTGCTGCTTGAGCCGGTAGATGGCGCCCAGGCTGTTCTCCGTTTCCGCGAAGGCGTTGCGCACCACGTTTTCATACGTGTACGCGAGCTGGTCGCGCTGCGCACCGGCCGCATCGGTCTGCGCCTGCACGCGCCCGCCGTCGAACAGGGGACCGGCCGCCAGCGCCGTCAACCGCCACAGGGCCGTCGGCGCATGCAGGAAATCCGTCAGCGTCGTGGCTTGCCCGCCGCCCACAGCCGTCAGCTTGAACGAGGGCAGCAGCTGGTCGCGCGTGGCGGCCAGGCTGGCATTGGCGGCCGCCAGGTTGTGTTCCGCGCGCGCGATGTCGGGCCGCCGGCGCAGCAATTCCGACGGCAGGCCGGCAGGCACGCCAGGCGCCGCCAGGTCGGCCAGCGGCAAGCCGCGCGCGATGGGGCCGGGATTGCCGCCGACGAGGATAGCCAGCGCATTTTCCTGTTCAAAGATCTGCCGCTGCAGCTGCGGCACCTGCTCGGCTGCCGCATGGTATTCCGATTGTGCCTGCAGCCATTCCAGCCGCGAGCTGTAGCCCACCTCGAACTGCTTGCGCGCCAGCTCGCGCGATTGTTCGCGCAGCTGCAGGGTCGATTGCGTCAGCGCCAGCTGCGCGTCCAGGCCCCGCAGATTCAGGTACGCCGTGGCCACGCTGGCGGCGATCGACAGGGCGGCCGCATCGAGGCTAGCCTGTTCGGCGCGGTAGCTCTCGCCCGCCGCGTCGCTCAGGCTGGCCAGCCGGCCCCACACGTCGATTTCATAGCTGGCCTGCAGTTCGGCCTGGAAGACATTCGTCACATACGGCTTGCCGCTGGAGGCCAGGGTGCGCGTGCGCGTGGGCGAACCGTCGAAGGCCAGGTTCGGCGCGCGGTTCGCATCGGCCTGCGCCAGCCGCGCGCGGTATTCCTGCACGCGGGCGCGCGCCACGCGCAAGTCGCCATTGCGCGCCAGCGCTTCGCCCACCAGATCGCTCAGCACGGAGTCGCCGAAGGCCTGCCACCACAGCTGCTCCACCTGCGCGCCAGTCGCGGCAGGCGCGCCGGCCGCGTGCGCGCGCCAGCCGGACGGCAGCTGCAAAGCCGACGGGGGCGGCAAAGGCGCGTTGGCGGCACAGCCGGCCAGCGCCAGCGCACCCGCCATCAACAAGGCGCGGCGTCTCATGGCTTGGCCTTTGCGGCTGCCTTTTTCGGCGGCGCCGGCGGAGGGGCGGGATTGTCCTCCGAGTCGTTCAGCACGGCGGACGTGTCGACGCTGACCACCACCGACATGCCGGGCACGAGCCGGCGCGCATTCGCCTGGCCCGGATCGATGCGGATGCGCACGGGAATGCGCTGGGCAATCTTGAGGTAATTGCCCGTCGCGTTATCGGCCGGCAGCACGGAAAATTCGGAACCGGTGGCCGGCGAGATGCGTTCCACCTGGCCCGTCAGCACGGCGCCGTCGAGCGCATCGACGTGGAAGGTGGCGCTCTGCCCTTCCTGCACGCCGTTCATCTGCGTTTCCTTGAAATTGGCGATCACCCACATCTGGCGCGGCACCAGCGCCATCAGCTGCGCGCCCGAATTCACGTACGCGCCCTGGCGCACCGTCACCTGGCCCAGCTGGCCGTCGGAAGGGGCCACGATGCGCGTGTTGTCGAGGTCGATCTTCGCTGCCTTGACGGCTGCCTGCGCATTCGCCACGGCCGCTTCCAGCGCCTGCTTGTTGACCACCACGCTATGCACGCTTTGCTGGGCAATGTCGAGATTGGCCCGCGCCTGCGCCAGCGCGGCAGCCATCTGCGCCTGTGCGGCGCGCGACTGGTCGTGTTCGCGCTGCGACAGGGAACCGTCGGCCACCAGCTGCTCCACGCGATTGAGGTCGGCGCTGGCCTTGCGCGCCTGCGCTTCCGCATTGGCCAGCGCCGCCTCGCTGACGGAAATGCCCGCCTGCGCGCTGGCCTTCTGCTGCGCCCAGTTCGACAGCGCCGCCTGCTGCGCCGCCAGCTGGGCCTGCGCCTGCTCGTAGCGCTGCTGGTAGATGCGGTCGTCGATACGCACCAGCAGCTGGCCTTCCTTCACATCCATGAAATCCTGCACCGTCACTTCCACCACATAGCCGGACAGCTGCGTGCCGATGATCGTCACCTGCCCCCGTACGGTGGCGTTTTCCGTCGTCACGATGGGGCTGGTGAAGGGCGGCAGGCGCCACGCGTACAGCACGATCAGCACGCCCACCAGCGCCACGGCGGCAAAGGCCAGCGCGGACAGCCACTGGTGGCGCCGGTCCGGCTGCGCCGTGGACGAGGCGGCAGGCGCGGCGGCAGGCGCTGCCGGTGCCGGTGCCGGTGCGGGTGCGGATGCGGGAGGTGGCGGTGGATTCTTATTGTCTGTCATTGCTCGGTTCCGAATTGGTAATGGGGACGATGGCCATGGCCGTCTGTGCATCGCGCACGGGGCCGACCAGGCGCCGCGCGCCGGTGGTGATGCGGGTCCAGGACTGGCTGACCAGCATCCACAGCAAGGTGGCGATGGCGACGCCGGCGATCATCAGAAAAACATCGTTGTAGGCCAGCACATTGGCTTCGCGCGTGGCGATGGCGCCCAGCCGCGCCACGCCCTGGGCGCTGCGCAGCACCGGGTCGCCCAGCACGCTGCCATAGCTTGCTGCGCCCGACTGCACGCGCGCGGCCACCTGCGGATCGAGCATGGTCAGGTGCTCGACCAGGTAGCTGGAATGGTATTTCTCGCGCGCCGTCTGGATGGTGCCGACGATGGCCGAACCGAGCAGGCCGCCCAGGTTCTGCGTCATGGTAAACATCACGGAAAAGCTGACCAGGTTGCGCGGCTCGGCGATGACGGCGCCCATGCCGGCCACCATGGTGGGGCCCAGGAAATACGTGCCGCCAAAGGCCAGCAGGAACTGGCTCAGGTACATATTGACGGGGCGCGTCTGGCTGGTGGCGTGCGCGTCGATCAGCGCGCCAAGGGCGATCAGCAGCAGCGCGAACATCAGCGAGCGGTGGATGGTGGCGGGATTGATGGTCAGCGCGCTGACCACCAGGCCCGCCACGCTGCCCAGGAGCACCACGATGAACAGGTTCTGCATCTGGTCCGTGTTCAAGCCCAGCGCCTGCAGGAAGCCAACGGCCCCCGTCGATTCGGACAGCACGACGCGAAACAGCAGCACGGATAAAAACAGCTTGGCGATCTTGCCCGTGGTGAGCCAGCGCGTGTTGAGCAGCGGGCGCGCGCGGTTATGCTCGATGGCCAGCGATGCGGCGATCAGCACGATGGAACACGCCAGGCACACGCCCACCCATTCGGCTTCCATCCACCAGGCCGTGCGTCCCTGCGCCAGCACGGCGCACAGCAGGGCCACGCCGGGCGCGAACAAGATGAAGGTGAGGAAATCGAGGAGCTCGAAGGTTTGCACGCGGTCGCCGGGCGGCAGTTTCAGGGCCAGCACGCAGCCCAGCGCCAGCAGGGTCAGGCCCAGTTCGAACAGGTACAGGCCGTGCCATTCGCCGATCTGCAGCAGCTCGGACGTGAAAATGCGCGCCAGCGGCAGCGCCAGCTGGGCAAAGCCCAGGCCCAGCACCACGCCCTTGAGCCGGTGCCGCGCGGGAAACGCCTGCAAGGTGTAGTACAGGCCCAGCACCCCCAGCGCGCCGCCCACCATACCATGCGCGGCGCGCACGGCGATGGCCGACGGCAGGGTATTCGCATACAGGTGGGCGAAGGTGACCAGCGCGTACAGCACGAGGAAGAATTCGGTAAACAGGCGCAGGCCGAACTGCTGGCGGAATTTCACCAGCAGCAGATTCATGGAGACGATGGTCATCACGTAGGCAGCCGGCAGCCACTGCATCTGGTAGGCATACGCGCCCAGCGAACCCTGCAGGTTCAGCAAATTGGCCGTCACCAGGCCGTTGCCCAGCCCGCCCGTCAGCGCGACGATCAGGCCGACGATGAAATACGCGACGCGCTTGGGCGTCGAATGTTCGGGCGTCGATGGCGACCCGGGCAGGTTCGGGCGTTCGCCCGGCCCCCAGGTCCGTGGTGTGTACTTGTCCATGCGGCAATCGCGATCTAGTTTGCTGAAACCGTTCTTTGCTGCAGCTCTACTGCTATTAAGCAAACAGTTGCAAATGAACAGTTCTAGTCAGCAGCATATCACCGCAGGACATTTTTATTGTTTACATTGTTGGGCGGCGTTGCGCAGACAGGGCAAACAGGATAGGCGGCCGGACCGGCGGGGCCGGACCCGACGGATCCGCCCCGCTCCTTCGCCTGCGCCGTAGCCGCCGATCACACGCGCGGCGGATCCGTCTCGCGCGCGAACGCCCGGTGCGCCGCCAGCGCCTTCTTAAAGGCGGCCACGGCTTTCACCACCTCGCCGGAGGCCACGATGAAGATGGCGGGATCGGGTTTGCCATCGGGCAGGGTCGCCGGTATGCCGGCCTTGTCCAGCAAGCTCTTGCCGGCGCCAACGGCCAGCATCGGCTTGCAGTGGCGGTATTGCAGGCGCAGGAAATCGAGCGCGTTGGCGTCGCTGCCCAACTGCTGCACGGCGCCCTGGCCGTCCGGGATTACGACGGCATCGAACAGCACGGACGGCCCCGTTTCCAGCGACACTTCCACGGCCAGCGGCGCGCCGCCGCTCGTGTCGACCTTGCCCAGGTGGCTGCCCACCAGGCGCGGCACGGCGCCGTCGGCCAGCAGGGACGCGTAGATGCTGCGCGCCTGCGCGCCATCGCTGCCCGGCCCCACGAGGATGGCCACGCGCAGGGTATGGATGCCCGTCTTGCCGGGCCGGAAAAAGAGCGACAGTTCCGGCGACGGCGGATACGTGGGCATGGGCAGCATGGAGACGAGCGGCATGGCCGGCGGCAAGGCCAGGCCCAGGCCGTCGGCCAGGCGCTGCGCCAGGGTTTCATCGACATTGCGCAGCATGGCGACGACGCGCTGGCGGATGGCCACCGTCTGCACCTTGCTCAGCTCAAAGCGGAACGCATGCACGATATGCTCTTGCTCGACCGGCGTCTGGCTGATCCAGAACAGCCGCCCCTGCGCAAAATGCTCGGCAAATTTCTCGGGCTTGCCGCGCACCTTGTCGCCCTCGACGGAGGCGGGAAAGCTGTTGAAACCTTTGGCCCCCGCCTGGAACGGACAGCCGCCCGCCAGTGAATTGGGTTCATACGCTACCCGCCCCCGGTTGATGGCCTGGCGGTGGATGCCGTCGCGCTGGTTGTTGTGCAGCGGCGCCAGCGGAGAGTTGATGGGAATTTCATGGAAATTGGCGCCGCCCAGGCGCGTGATCTGCGTGTCCACGTACGAGTGGATGCGGCCCTGCAGCAGCGGATCGTTGCTGAAATCGATGCCGGGCACGATGTGCGCCGTACAGAAGGCCACCTGCTCCGTCTCGGCGAAAAAATTGTCCGGGTTACGGTTCAAGACCATTTTCCCGACGGGGATCAACGGCACGAGTTCCTCGGGTATCAGCTTGGTGGGGTCGAGCACGTCGAAGGGGAATGCCTCCGCCTGCGCTTCCGTGAAGACCTGGAAGGCCAGCTCGTATTCGGGGTATTCGCCGCACTCGATGGCTTCCCACAGGTCGCGCCGGTGGAAATCGGAATCGGCGCCGCTGAGCTTGACGGCTTCATCCCACACGAGCGAATGCGTGCCGGCCATGGGCGACCAGTGGAATTTGCAGAAGACGGACTGGCCCTTGGCGTTCACGAGGCGGAAGGTGTGCACGCCAAAGCCCTGCATCATGCGAAAGCTGCGCGGGATGGCGCGGTCCGACATCACCCACATCAGCATGTGCGTGATTTCCGGCGACAGCGAGGCAAAGTCCCAGAAGGTGTCATGCGCGCTGGCCGCCTGCGGGATGCCGTTGTTCGGCTCGGGCTTGACGGCGTGGATCAGGTCGGGGAACTTCATCGCATCCTGGATGAAGAAGACGGGAATGTTATTGCCGACCAAATCCCAGTTGCCTTCATCCGTATAAAACTTGACGGCGAAGCCGCGCACGTCGCGCGCCGTATCGGTCGAACCCCGTTCGCCGGCCACCGTGGAAAAGCGCACGAAGACGGGCGTGCGCTTGCCCGCCTTGGCGAACGGCGCGGCGCGCGTGTGCTTGCTTTGCTCCTTGTAGCATTCGAAGTAGCCGTGCGCGGCCGAGCCGCGCGCATGCACGACGCGCTCGGGAATGCGCTCATGGTCGAAATGCGTGAGCTTTTCACGCAAAATAAAATCTTCCATCAGGGTGGGGCCGCGCAAGCCCGCCTTCAGCGAATTCTGGTTGTCGCCCACGGGCACGCCCTGGTTCGTCGTCAGCACGCAGCCGCTGTCGTCGGCGCGGGCGCCATCGAGCGTCGCGTTGCGCGCATTCTCGCCCAGGGCCGGCTGGCCGTCGCCCACCTTCGGCGAAGCCAGCGTTTCGCCCGTCGTGCTGGCCGTGGCCAGCGCTTCGTGCGACGCCACGTGCACGCCTTCGGCCGGCGCACGCGCCGCCTCGCCGTACTGGCCGGCGAGATTCGGATTGTCGGGCATGCCGGCCGACAGCGCCTGGCCTGCGGCGGCTTTTTTCAGCAGCGCCTGGGCTGCGGCGTGGTCGCTGCCCAGGCTTTGCGGCGGATCCGTTTCGGATGGACCGGACATGCTGCTCAATACGGAACCCGCACCGTCCGTGGACGGCGTTTTCTTGTTGCTAGCCATGACGTCTCCTGTGAGTAGTTTGCCCCGGGAGAACGCTATAGCTCCCTCATTCAGCGCACGAACAGGGCAATGAAATAATGATGGGAACAGGTACGCCCGTCAGGTGCGACAACGCGTAAGTCTTCCCCCTTACCGCTTGCTACGACTACCTCGTGCGCGTGGGCGCCGGCTCCGTTCGCCAGGATGGCGAAACGGGCAGGCGCCCACGACAAATACTCGACAGGAATGCGTAAAACGACGGCTAGTTACGATTTACGCGAACCCAGCAATTTCGACAGGCCATAACCGGCAGCGACGGCCACCAGCAGCGATACGGCAGGGCGCTCGCGCACGTAGCCGCGGCCCGTCTCGCCGGCGCGCTGGCAGGCGGCGCCCAATTGCTTGCCGCGCGCCACCAGGCGTTCGGAAGCCTTGCTGACGGTATCGCTGACCTGGTCGATGCGGTCGCCCACCACGTCCACGCCGTCATGGGCGCGCGTGGCTACCTTGTCGGCCAGGGGCTGAGCCTGGCTAGCCACCTTGTCGATGGTGCGGTGCAAATCCTGGCGGGTATCCTGGACCGTGCCGTTCAAATCGGAGCTGGCTTTTTCAATCGCGTTCATGATGGTTTCCTTTAACAGTGAATAATTTCAACCATGCTCGATGCCGTGATCGAATCATGATTCTCCTCGCTTCCGGGAAAAAGAAGCGGCTAAACGCTGCCGGGCTGAGCCATATCAAACTCTGGATCAGCAGCAAGCTGTTAGCACCACCTTAACCGCGCCCGCCCCGCGCCACCGTGCGCTGCCACACCTTGTAGGCCAGACTTAAATGCCTGTCGGAAATAACGTCCCCGCCGGCCTGGCGGGGTGGATGGGGCGCGAAGCGCGATGGCACGCCAGGCGGGCCAGTTGCCGCCGGACTATTTCAGCGAGTGTGCCGCCTCCTGCAATTATTGCAATTGCAGGAACTGCCCTGCCTCACGCGGCGCTGATGTTGACGCTCAACCGTCCCGGCGAAAACATATTGGCGGCATATTGGCGGCGGCGGGCAAAACCATCAGGCGAAAAAAAACCCACCGTTTGAGCGGTGGGTTTTTCTCTACTGCGAATACTTGGTGCCGTTGGCCGGAATCGAACTGGCGACCTTCACATTACGAATGTGCTGCTCTACCAACTGAGCTACAACGGCGAAGACCCACATTCTACAAACAATGCACAAAATTTGCTAGTGTCAACGCGATCTTTTTTCATTTTTTTTAGCGGCCCGGCTGCGGGCCGCTGAAAATCGTGGAAAAAGTGCGGTTTTTACTCCGCGTGGTAGGCCGTCACGCGGGCCACTTCGTCTTTCGAGCCGAGGAACACGGGCACGCGCTGGTGCAGCTTGTGCGGGGCGATGTCCATGATGCGCTGCTGGCCGTCGGTGGCGGCGCCGCCGGCCTGTTCGACGATGAAGGCCATCGGGTTCGCTTCGTACATCAGGCGCAGCTTGCCCGGCATCGACGTGTCGCGCAGGTCGGCCGGATACATGAAGATGCCGCCACGGTTCAGGATGCGGTGCACGTCGGCCACCATAGAGGCGATCCAGCGCATGTTGAAATTGGTGCCGCGCGGGCCCGTGTCGCCGGCCAGCAGTTCGTCGACATAACGCTTGACGGGCGGATGCCAGTGGCGCGCGTTCGACATATTGATGGCAAATTCCTTGGTCGTCGGCGGAATCTGCATATTGCTTTGCGTGAGGACCCACGAACCCATCTCGCGGTCCAGGGTGAAGCAGTTCACGCCATTGCCGAAGGTCAGCACCAGCATGGTTTGCGGGCCGTACACGGCGTAGCCGGCCGCCACTTGCTTGCTGCCCGCCTGCATGAAGTCCTGCTCCGTCGGCTCGCCCATGCCTTCCGGCGCCTTCAGCACGGAGAAGATGGTGCCGATCGAAACGTTGACGTCGATGTTCGACGAGCCATCCAGTGGATCGAACAGCAGCATGTATTCGCCCTTCGGATAGCGGTTCGGGATCGGGTGGATCGATTCCATCTCTTCCGACGCCATGGCCGCCAGGTGGCCGCCCCATTCATTCGCTTCCAGCAGGATCTCGTTGGAGATGATGTCGAGCTTCTTCTGTACTTCACCCTGCACGTTTTCCGTGTCGGCCGTGCCCAGCACCTCACCCAGCGCGCCCTTGCTGACGGCGTGGCTGATGGTCTTGCAAGCGCGCGCGACGACTTCGATCAGCAGGCGCAGTTCGGCCGGAATGCTGTTGTTCGAGCGCTGCTCTTCAACAAGGTATTGCGTAAGACTGATGCGTTTCATGATTCCCTTTTGTTGTAATGACTAACCATTACCCCAGTCTCTGCCTGGGGGTGTAAATAATCTGCGTCTAGTTGGCCAGCGCCTTGCTGACCACTTCCATCACGTCATTCGACAAGCTGGCCTGGCCGGCGACCTTTTCCAGCGCGTCGCGCATGTGGCTTTGCAGCGCGGGCACGTAACGGCGCCAGCGGTCCATGGAGCGCGCCAGACGCGCCGCCACTTGCGGGTTCAAGGCGTCGAGCGCGATGACCTGCTCGGCCCAGAAGGCGTAGCCGCTGCCGTCAGCTGCATGGAACTGCGACGGATTACCGTTCGTGAAATTGAAGATCAGGCTGCGCGCGCGGTTCGGGTTTTTCAGGGTGAAGGCGGGATGCGTCATCAGCTGGCGCACGGCCTGCACATCGGTCGCGGGGGCGGCCGCCTGCATGGCAAACCACTTGTCGACCACCAGCGCCTCGTTCTCGAAGTCGGCATAGAAACTGGCCAGCGCGGCCTGCGCGTGCACGGCAGAACCCGAATGGATCAGGGCGCCCAGGGCGGCCGCGCGGTCCGTCATGTTGCCGGCGCTGTCGAACTGCTGCTGCGCCAGGGCCAGCTCCTGCTCGCCCGGCGCGATCAGCAGATAGGACAGGGCCAGGTTCTTCAGCGCCCGCTTGCCGGCCGACAGGGCGTCGGGGCTGTACTCGCCCGGCGTCTGGTTGGCGCGGTACTGCACCAGCAATTCAGGCTTCAGGGCTGCCGCGATCGTGCGGCGCATGAACTGGCGCGCCGCATGGATCGCCTGCGGATCGACTTGCGCCATGCGCTCGGCGATGATGGTTTCCGACGGCAGGATCAAGGCCAGTTCACGGAAGGCGGCATCGAGCGTGTCATCGGCCAGCAGGGCGCGCTGCGCGGCGATGAAGGTATCGTCCAGCGCCAGGGTCTCGCCGGCGGCGACGGCAGCGGTGAGTTTCAGCAGGCGCTCCATGGCCAGGCGCTGGCCCGCTTCCCAGCGGTTGACGGGGTCGCTGTCATGGCGGAACAGGTGCAGCAGTTGATCGTCGCTGTAGTCGTATTCCAGCACCACGGGCGCGGAAAAATCGCGCAGCAGCGACGGCACGGGCATTTGCGTCACGTGCGTGAAGCGGAAGGTCTGCGCCGCTTGCGTCAGTTCCAGCACGACGCTGGTGGCGCCGTTCGACACGACGCCATCGACGTGCAGCGGCATGTCGCGGCCATCGGCTGCCAGCAGGCCGACGGTGACGGGAATGTGGAAAGGCAGTTTCTTCGGCTGGCCCGGCGTGGCGGGGCAGCTTTGCGCCAGGGTCAGCTCGAACGTCTGGCTGGCCGCATCGTAGCGCGTGGACGCTTTCACCACCGGCGTGCCGGCCTGGCTGTACCAGCGCTCGAATTGCGTGAAATCGCGGCCATTCGCATCGGCCATGGCGGCGCGGAAGTCGTCGCACTGCACGGCCTGGCCATCGTGGCGTTCGAAGTACAGGTCCATGCCCTTGCGGAAGCCGTCGCGGCCCACGAGGGTCTGGTACATGCGCACCACTTCGGCGCCCTTTTCGTAGATCGTGACCGTATAAAAGTTATTGATCTCGACGAAGGAATCGGGACGCACGGGATGCGCCATCGGGCCCGCGTCTTCCGGGAACTGGGCCTGGCGCAAGGTGCGCACCTGGTCGATGCGCGTGACGGCGCGGCCCGTGTCCGTGCCGATCATGTCGGCCGAGAATTCCTGGTCGCGGAAGACCGTCAAGCCTTCCTTCAGCGACAGCTGGAACCAGTCGCGGCACGTCACGCGGTTGCCCGTCCAGTTATGGAAGTATTCGTGCCCCACCACCGCCTCGATGCCCGCGTAATCGACGTCCGTTGCCACGCGCGGATTGGCCAGCACGTACTTCGTATTAAAGATGTTCAAGCCCTTGTTTTCCATGGCGCCCATGTTGAAGTCGCCCACGGCGACGATCATGAAGCGGTCCAGGTCCAGCTCCAGGCCAAAGCGCTCCTCGTCCCAGCGGATCGAGTTTTTCAGCGACTGCATGGCGTAGTCGGTCTTGTCGAGGTTGCCGTCTTCCACCCACACCTGCAGCAGCACTTCGCGGCCGGACTTGAGCGTGTAGCGCTCTTCCTGGCACACCAGGCGCGCCGCCACCAGGGCAAACAGGTACGACGGTTTCTTGAACGGGTCTTCCCACTTGGCGTAATGGCGCCCGTCGCCCAGGTCGCCCTCTTCGATCAGGTTGCCGTTCGACAGCAGCACCGGATATTGCTGCTTGTCGGCGCGCAGCATGACCGTGTATTTGGCCATCACGTCCGGGCGGTCCGGGAAGAAGGTGATGCGGCGGAAGCCCTCCGCTTCGCACTGCGTGAAGAAGTTATGGTTCGACACGTACAGGCCGGACAGCGAGGTATTGTCCTGCGGCGCCAGCACGGTCTCGATATCGAGCAGCACGTCGTCCGGCGCTTTCGGAATGGTCAGCATGCCGGCCGTCAGCGTGTACTGCGACGGCTTGAGCAGCTTGCCGTTCAGGCGTACTTGCACCAGTTCAATGTGTTCGCCATGCAATTCAATGTTGCGGCTGGTGCTGGCCGGGTTGTGGCGCATGCGCATCCGGCTCGCCACCACTGTGCGGGCGGGATCGAGATCGAAACCAAGTTCGACGCTGTCGACCAGGAAGCTGGGCGGCGTGTAATCTTTGCGGTAAATCGTCTGAGGGCTGTCTGTGCGCATAGGGATTTGGGTGGGAGCGGAGGCAAAAGCCTATTTTACCAACACCAGGCAGGGAAAGGACCGATTCGCCCGCCATTTGCGCCGATTCGCGCCAGGAATGTTGGATTCCCTTACACGCCGACACGCCAGGTAACATTCTGTAATAATGTATGGAAACAAATAGAACTATTCTTATAATACTAGGCGATGAATTGCGTCTACCAACAATGAATTGCAGCGAATATCAGGAGATCAGGCAATGAAACGATATCTCACCATCATGATGGCCGCATTGACCGTGTTGCTGACCGGATGCGCCACTACCATACGCAGCGACGTCACCGTCTTCCATGAATGGCCTGCGCAATTGCAGGACAAATCGTATGTCTTTGAAGCGCCCGTGGCGGAAAACGATACGCTCGAATACCGCAGCTACCAGAATCTGGTGCGCGCGGAACTGGCAAAACACGGCTTCGGCGAAGCTTCCGGCCCTGCGGCCGCCAACTTGCGCGTGTCCATGAATTTTTCGACCGTCGACTACCCTGAACGCGTGCTGCAGGCCACCGACCCATTCTGGTATGGCCCCGGCTACTGGCCTGGCCGCTACGGCTACCGCTACGGCGCATGGCCAGGCTATGGCCGCTTCGGCTACAACCCTTACTGGTATGGCCCGATGGAAATGGAAGAAAGCGTGCGCCATAAATACGAACGCGAATTGCGCGTGACGATCAATGACCGCAACGGCAAGAAACTGTACGACGTGACCGTGCAATCGACCAGCAACAAGCGCGCCACGTCGCACGTGATGCCCGCCATGGTGGCCAGCGCCTTTGCCGACTTCCCCGGCCAGAGCGGCGTGCCGCGCAAGGTGGAAGTCAAGGTGGAATAAGGAAGCGCGCGGCCAGTATCCGGTGCGTTAAAAAAAACCGGCTTGTGCAGCGATGCGCAAGCCGGTTTTTCTCACCTAAGAATAATAGGCCTCGGCGGCAAAAGTGAGCACGCCGATCAGGGCCACGGCCAATAACAGCACGATCAGCAGGCGGCCGAACTTCGGCGCGCCGTCTTTTTCGCCCGCGCCGCTCATGGCACGATGATGGTCGAACCCGTGGTCTTGCGTCCTTCCAGGTCCGTGTGCGCCTGGGCGATATGGGCCAGGCTGTAGCGCTGGTTGATCTCGATTTTGACTTCGCCGCTGCTGACGACGCCGAACAGCGAGGCGGCCATCTCTTCCAGGTTCGCGCGGTTCGAGGCATAGCTGAACAGGGCCGGACGCGTGATGAAGAGCGAACCGCGCGACGCCAGCTCGCCGAGGGTGATGGCCGGCACGGGACCGGAAGCGTTGCCGAAGCTGACCATCATGCCCAGCGGCGCCAGGCAGTCGAGCGAGCCCGTAAACGTATCCTTGCCGATGGAGTCGTACACCACGGAGACGCCCTTGCCGCCCGTGATCTCGCGCACGCGCTCGACGAAGTTTTCCGTGTTGTAGTTGATGACGTGGGCGGCGCCATGCGCCTTGGCCAGCGCCGCCTTTTCATCGGAACCGGCCGTGCCGATCAGGTTCACGCCCAGCACCTTCGCCCACTGGCAGGCAATCAGGCCCACGCCGCCCGCGGCCGCATGGAACAGCACCGTGTCGCCCGCCTTCAGGGCCACCGTGCGGTGGAACAGGTATTGCACCGTCAAGCCCTGCAGCATCATGGCGGCGGCCGTATCGAAACCGATGCGCTCGGGCAGCACCAGCAGCAGGGCCGCCGGCAAGTTGCGCTGTTGCGCATACGCGCCGTTGATGCGCGCCGCGTAGGCCACGCGGTCGCCCACCTTGACTTCCGTGACGCCCTCGCCCACCGCCTCGACGATGCCCGCGCCCTCGACGCCCAGGCCATTGGGCAGCGGCTGCGGATACAGGCCCGTGCGGAAATACACGTCGATGAAATTGAGACCGATGGCCTCGTGTTTCACGCGCGCTTCGCCGGGACCGGGCGGCGGCAGTTCCACGTCCACATATTCCATCACGTCCGGGCCGCCCACGCGCTGTACGCGGATGGCTTTGGTGGTAATCGTTGCGTTCACAATATGCTCCTTGAAGAAGAATCGGAAAAAACGTCAGGCGGCGGCCTGGGCGCGCGCCTGCAGCTGCGACAGCACCAGGTGCGCCGACGACAGATTCGTTGCGCACGCCACGTTGTGCACGTCGCAGGCGCGCACCAGGGCGTTGATGTCCGGCTCGTGCGGCTGCGGCGTCATCGGGTCGCGCAGGAAGATCACGCAATCGATCAAGCCTTCCACCAGCAGGGAGCCGATCTGCAAGTCGCCGCCGAACGGGCCCGAATGCTTGCGCTCGACGGCCAGGCCCAGTTCGTTGATCAGGCGGCCGCCCGTGGTGCCCGTGGCCGACAGTTCGCAGCCCTTGAGAAAGTCCAGGTATTCGCCCGCCAGGGTAATCATGTCATCTTTTTTCTTGTCGTGGGCAATCAGGGCGATGCGTGTTTTCATGGTGGGGACGTTTTCAGTGGGTGGAGGAATTATTTCTTTTTCGACAGCAAATAAATACCGGCCAAGACCAGGCTGGTACCGGCCAGTTGCCAGTTGGTGATCGGTTCATCGAGGATCATGGCGCCCAGGAACAGGGTCGACACGGGGCCGATCATGCCCGCCTGCGAAGCAACGGGCGCGCCGATGCGCTCGACGGCGATCATCGTCATGAAGACGGGCATCACCGTGCAAAAGATGCCGTTCAGCAAAGACAAACCATACACGGGCATGGGCTGAATCAACAATTCGACGGGGCGCAGGATGAAAAATTGAGCGATGCAGGCAAAGCTGGCCACGCACATGGCGTAGGAAACGAGCCGCATCGAGCCGATGCGCTTCACCAATTCTCCCGAGCCCAGCAGGTACACGGCGTAGGAACAGGCCGAGCCCAGCACCAGGGTGGAGCCCAGCGCCACATTGTTGGCGCCGCCCTGCAAGTCGTGCACGAAGACCAGCACGATGCCGCAATACGAGGTCAGCAAGGCCAGCCACTGCATGCGGCTGATGCGCTGCTTGAAGTAGACGGTGGTAATCAGGAGCACGAAGGTGGGCGTGAGGAACAGAATCAGCCGCTCCAGGCCCACGGAAATGTATTGCAGCCCGAGGAAGTCCAGATAGCTGGACAGGTAATAGCCGACCAGTCCCAGCCCCACCAGGCGCCAGCGGTCGCTGACCGACAGGGGCGGCTCCGTGCGCATCTTCCACCAGGCGATGACGGCAAACACGGGCAGCGAGAAGATCATCCTGAAGGCGATCAGGGTGACGGCATCGATCTGGTAGCGGTACAGCAGCTTGGCAACGATGGCCTTGGTGGAAAACAGCACCGCCCCGCCCACGGCGATGGCCAGGCCACCGAGGTAGACGGAACGGGGAATCGAAGGAGGAGATGCTTGCGGGGAACTGGAGCTCATCTCCAGATTGTAAGGCAAAAGCCGGGGTCAGACCCCCTCGGGCGGCAGCGCAAGCCTCAGAGCTAGCCGTATTGAGGGTCTGCCCCCAGCAGGCCGGCCTTTAGGACACCACCACCGCCGCCGCGCCCGCCGTCACGGTGGCCGTCGTCACGCGCGCAATCACGTTCGATGGCGCCGCCGTGCCGACCAGCTTGTTCACCTGCTTGAACTGCGCCACCAGCTTGCCGGGCGTCAAGGTGACCACAGTATAGCCCTGTGCATCCGTGTTCAGATGCTTGATCCACGGATTGTTGCCCAGGCCGGACAATTGCTGTGCCAGGCCCAGCAGGGTTACGCTGAAGTCAGTGCTCGCTTTCAAGCCAGCCTGCACGGCCGCGACCGTGGCATCGAGCTGCGCTTCCGGCACGCCCTTGGCGGCCAGCGCGCCGCGCAGCTGCACGCGCAACTGCTCGAGCAGGCTGTCGACGGTCGGCACGGCCTTGCCCATGGTGTAGTCGAGCAGGTTGACGTCGAGATTGACCGTGCCCACGCCCGTGACGGGGATGGCCAGCGGATAGCTGACGAGGGTGCCGATATCGCCCATCGTGCCGGCCGCCGACTTCAGGTAGCTGAAGAAGGAGTCGGAACTGACGCCGGCCGACACCAGGTCGACCATGACGGGCGTGCCGCCGCCGGCCGCATCGAAATCGTCGCTGACCGTGCCGGCAAAGAAGGAGTGGATATCGCCCGTGATCGCCACCACGTTGCCGATGGCATTCGTCTTCAGGTGCGCCATCAGGTTCTTGCGTTCGCTGTTGTAGCCATCCCACTGGTCGCAATTGAGCAGGAAACGCGTGAAGAACGGCGCCAGCGCCGCCTGCTGGCCGGAAGCGGCGACAAAGGCCGAGGCCGCGCCCTTGGCCTGCACGTCGGGCTTGATCCAGCCGAAGGCGATCACTTGCGCGGCGGCGGCCGGCGAGCCGCTGTTGTAGGCCGCCACCGTGATGCCGGCCTGCGCCGCGGAGAGGCCGGCGCCCACGGCAGCGGCGCCCTGCG
>NZ_WFLI01000035.1 GCF_009208555.1 Janthinobacterium violaceinigrum
CGCGCCGGCTGCAGCAATTCCCATTGCGCCAGCGCCGCGTGGCGCCCGGCCGCTGCGGCGCTGTCGGCGGCCGCGCTGTCGAGCGCCTGCTGCGCGGCCGTCGCCTGGCTTTGCAGCTTGTGCGTCTCCTGGTGCCAGCGCTGCTGCAGTTCCAGCACGGCCTTGCGCAGGTCGATGTGCTGCAGCGTGGTCTCGGCCGCGCCGCACAGCGTTTCGGTCTCGGCCCGTTCTTCCGGCGACAAGGGCCGCTGGTCGGCCAGTTTTTCGCCCAGGCGTTCGAGGATCTGCTTTTCCTTTTTCGCCCGTTCGAAGGCGCGCATGGAAATATCGGTATAGATGCTGCTGCCCGTCAGGGTTTCCAGCAATTCGCCCCGTTCATTGTCTTCCGTCTTGAGGAAGGTGGAAAACTCGTTCTGCGCCAGCAGCACGGCGCGCGTGAACTGGTCGAACGACAGGCCGATGCGTTTTTCGATCTCGTCCTTGACTTCCGTCTTGGTGCCGCCGATGGGCTGCAGCGCGGGCAGCTGGTGCAAGCTCATGGCGGTCGCCTGCAGCGCCCCTTCGGCCCGGGTGCGCGAGCGGCGCACGCTCCAGCGCGCGCGGTAGCTGGCACCGTCGTTGCCGACGAAATCGACTTGCGCGTACCCGTCCGGCGTGCCGCGGCGCAGCAGGGTGCGCGTATCCTGGGCGTTGACGGTTTCCTTGCCCACGTCGGGCAGGGCGCTGCCCCGGCCCAGCACCTTCAACAGGCGCGGCGTGGCGTCGTACAGGGCCAGGCACAGGGCGTCGAGCAGGGTACTCTTGCCCGCGCCCGTGGGGCCGCTGATGGCAAACAGGCCCGCGGACGCCAGCGGTTCCTGCTGGAAGTCGACTTCAAATTCGCCGGCCAGCGAGGCCAGGTTCTTGCCACTGATTTTCAGTATTTTCATGGTTGTTCTGGAGCAGTCATGCGCCGGGCAGCAGCAGCTCGGCCAGCGCCGACAGTTGTTCGGGCGGCGCTTCCTTGTCGTATTTCTGCAGGTACAGGCGGCGGAAGATGTCGTCGGGTTGCAGCTGGCCCAGCTGGTCGAGCGTCATGTTGTCGGGGGCGCTGCTGCGCGCGGCGCTCGACGTTTCGATCTTCGCCAGGCGCACGGGTTTGCCGTCCAGCGCCGTTTCGATGCGCATGCGCAGGCCCGGTTCGGGCGCGTCCAGGCGCACGCGCACTTCCAGAAAGGGCTGCGCTTCCGGTGGCGCTTCGGGCACGTCGAGGGCGGCCAGCTGCGCCAGCACTTCGCCGATGGGCGCCGGCGCCGCTGGCACGCGCAAGAGGGGCACGGCGCGCGGCACTTCGATGGCGCGCACTTCGCGCAGCTGCTCGCCGTCGATGTCCAGGCACAGCACCTGGTGGCGATAATTGACTTCGGCGAACGACAGGGGAATGGGGCTGCCGCAATAGCGGATATGTTCCTGTCCGCCCACGGCTTGCGCCTTGTGCAGATGGCCCAGCGCCGCATACGCGATGGCGGCGTCAAAAATCCCCGACGGCAGCATCTCGGTGCCGCCGATGACGATGCGCCGCTCGGAATCGTTGGACATTTCGCCGCCCACCATATGGCAGTGGCCCATGGCGACGATGGCTTGCCCCGGCTGGCGGCGCGCCAGCGCCAGGTCAGTCAACTGGCGGTACAGCAGGGCGATGCCGCCCAGGTAGGCGTCCTGCGTGTCGCCGGCCGGCAGTTTCGGCACGTCGCCGGGACGCAGGAAAGGCACGGCCAGGCACCAGGCCTGCACCTGGCCATCGCTGCCGGCCAGCGGCAGCAGCAGGCGTTCCAGGTCGATATCGCCCGCCGCATCGCGCAGCAAATGGCCGATCACGTGCGTGCCGTGCGCGGCCAGCAGGGGGCCGGGCGCTTCCAGCCGGCCGGCCGAATCGTGGTTGCCCGCGACGACGACCAGCTGCAGCGCGGGCAGGCGCGCGCGCGCCTGCTGCAGGAACACGTACAGCTGCTTTTGCGAGGCGGCCGATGGGTTGGCGTTGTCGAATACGTCGCCCGCGACGAGCAGCACGTCGGCCCGTTCGGCCACGAGGGTGTCGAGCAGCCAGTCGAGGAAGCGCTGGTGTTCGTAGCCCCGCTCGTAATTGTGCAGGGTCTGGCCCAGATGCCAGTCGGAAGTGTGCAGCAGGCGCATGGTGGGGCAAGGGTAGGGAAGACAGGCGCCAATATAGCAGGAATGACCGGGGTCAGAGCCAGCCTTCAATCGATAGTCGCGCCGGCGCGATAGGTATTGCGGCCATCCTGCTTGGCCTGGTACAGCAGCACGTCGGCCCGCTGCAGCAGCATGGCGGGGGAAATGTCTTCGTCGCGGTAGAAGGCCAGGCCGATGCTGGCGGAAATGTGCACGCTGATGCCATCGAGTTCGAACGGCTGCCGCATGGCGGCGACGATTTTTTCCGCCAGCACGGCCGCGTCGTCGGGCCGGGCGATCTGCTCCATGATGATGGTGAATTCGTCGCCGCCCAGGCGGGCGATGATGTCGGTGGCGCGCATGGTCTGCGTCAGGCGCTGGGCGAAGGCGCGCAGCAGGGCGTCGCCCGTGCCGTGGCCGTGCGTGTCGTTGACGGGCTTGAAGCGGTCGATATCCATGTACATGACGGCCATCAGGTGCTGCTGCTGGCGGCTGGCGTGCATGGCGTCGCTGAGTTTTTGCTGGAAGCCCGCGCGGTTCGACAAGCCCGTCAGGGCATCGACCTGGGCCAGCTTCAGCAGGCGCTGTTTCTCGCGCTTTTGCACGGTGATATCCTGGCGCATCACGTGAAAGCCCACCACCTGCAGCTTGTCTTCGCCGATCTGCGGGATATAGATCACTTCCATGCAGCGCTCGATGCCTTCCTTGTCGTCTTCTTCCTCGAAGCTCAGGGTCTCGCCGGCCAGCACGCGCTCGATGTACGGCGCCACCGTGCGGTAGCGCGCCTCGCCCACGGTGGCGCGCACGCTGCTGCCCAGCGCCTGCCGGCCCGTCAGGCCGAATTCGCGTTCATACGCGATGTTCAGGAAGCGGTAGACCTGGTCGGCATCGATGTAGGCGATCATGGCCGGCAGGGTGTCGGCGATGGTGCGCAGGCGCGCTTCGCTTTCCAGCAGCGCCACTTCCGATTCGCGCAAGGTGGTGATGTCGTCCAGGCTGCCCACGTAGCCTTCGATCTGGCCGTCGATGAGGATGGGGGCGATCTTTACGGAGACCCACACCAGCCTGCCGTCGCGCTGCAGGCAGCGCAGGGTGGACTGGAACGGCGCGTGGCTGCGTGTGAGCTGCTCCAGCGCCACGTGCATCAGCGGATAGTCTTCCGGGTGCAGCGCGCTGGTCCAGCCGGCGCCCAGGGCGGCGGCGCGCGGCAGGCCCGTGATCGATTCGAAGGTGCGGTTGACGTAGGTGCAGCGGCGCTGGCGGTCCAGGCGCACCAGCCCCAGCGGCGAGGCGTCGTTGACGGCGGCCAGTTCGGCCTGTTTCTGGCGCAGTTCCAGTTCCTGCTGGCGGCGCTGCGAGATATCCTCGGCGATGCACAGGATATGCTCGACCTGCTGGCGCTCGTCGAACACGGGCACGGAGACGGCGTGCAGGTAGCGCAGGCTGCCGTCAGACAGGCGCAGCGGCTTTTCCGTATGGTCGATGACGCCCCGTTCGGCCAGGATGGCGCGGTCGTCCTCGGCATCGTGCAGGCCGAAGTCGGGCGGGAAGGCCTCGCAGTCGGTCTTGCCGATGACGTCGGCGGCCAGGTGGCCGGTGATGTCCTCGGCCGCCTTGTTCCACACTTCCATCTGGCCGAAATTTTCCGGCCGCGCGCTTTTCACGTAGACCAGCACGGGCAAATGGTCGATCAGCGACTGCAGGAAGCTGCGGTTGTCCTGCAGCGCCAGTTCGTCGTGCTTGCGCGCGCTGATGTCGCGCGAGGTGACGGCCACGCCGTCGGCGATGGGCACGACCTGGTGGCGCAGCCAGCGCGTGCCGCCCGAGGCCAAGGTCAGCTCGAATTCATCTTCCAGCGGCTGGCCCGTTTCCATCACCAGCAAAAAGCGCTTGAAGAAGCGCTCGCCGCGCAGCAGCGGCACCTGCGGCAGCACGCGCTGGCCTAGCAGTTCCGAGCGCGGCTTGCCCAGCATGTCGGCGGCCCGCTCGTTGACGTCGGCGAAAATGAAGTCTTCCACGGGCTTGCCCGGCGCGGGGCGCCAGGCTTTCAGCAGCAGCACGGCGTCGAGGCTGCCCTGGTGCGCCGCGCGCAGCAGCGCTTGCGTTTCCTTGGCCTGGCGGATGCTGCGGCGCAGGCGCGCGCTCTGGCGCGTCAGCAGCGCCGTGAAGCCGGCGATCAGCAGGCTGGCGGCGATCAGCGCGCCCAGGTATATCTTGCGGCGGTGTTCGAAACGGGCCAGGGCAGCGGCACGGCTCACACCCACCACGGCCAGCAGCGGGTAGCGGGGCAGCTCGCGGTAGCTGTAGATGCGCGAGGTGGCGTCGACGGGCGGCTCGATCACCAGTTCTTCCGGCGCGTGATCCGGCGCGCCGGGCATGCGGAAATCGATGCGGTCGCTGATGATCAATTGCTCGCCGATGCGTCCCACCGTCAGGCCGCTGTCGCGCGCCACCAGCATCAGGGCGCCGTGTTCGTCGAGGTTCAGGCGGTCGTAGTCGTCGACGAAATACGTGGGATCGACGTGGATGATGATGGCGCCGGCGAAGCGGCCCTGGCCATCGTTCAGGCGGCGCGCCAGGCGGATGGTCCAGTGCTTGCTGGCCGCGTCGAGCATGGGCGTGTCGACCAGGGCCGTGTCGGCCGGATTGGCGGCCAGCGCGCGGAAGAAGGCCTGGTGCGCCAGCTTTTCCGGGAAATACGCGTTGGCGCTGTCGGTCACGTTGCCATGCGCGTCGACCAGGGCGATGGGCAATTCCAGCTTCGACGGCAGCACGCTGTCGAGCAGTCCCTGGCGGCGCGTGAATTCGTTGAGGCGCAGCTCGCCGCCAGACTCCTCGTATTTGAGCTTGAACAGCTGCGTGGCGTGGTCGGTCTGGCGCAGGATGTAGCTGGTATGGTCGGCCAGTGTGCGCGCCAGGGTCTGGCTGCCGGCGACGGCGTCGCGCACGGCCCCGGCCTGTTCCTGGCCCACCTGATAGATGACGGCGCCCCACATCACGAGCAGCAGCAGGAGCGCGAACAGGGGCACCAGGCTGATGCTGTAAAGGCGGCTGGCAAGGCGTTGCAGGGGTCTTGTTATCGCTATCACGGGCGCTTGCAGGCTAGAGTCATGGAAAAGGGGAGGGGCGGCGTGGCGCGCATGATAGCCGAAATCGGCGGTCCTGCGCTGAACCCGGTGCTGTCGCTCCCATCGTCTGTTCGTGGTCTGTCGCTGGCCTTATTCTGCGTTAAATCAGGTAGCTGTGGTGCCGCGCACGTTAAAAAAAGCACGCCGCCCCCCATACGGGCGGGCGCCGTGGCAGAAAAAGTACAATTGCGCCCCCATCCTCTTTAAAATGGATGCTTCTTCCTCCCATATCGAAAGTTGTCATGCAGAGTAAAAAGCCCGACGCGGCAAGACTGGACAAGATCGTGGCCGAAGCGCGCCGCGCCGCCGACCAGCGCGAGAGCGGCTACCGCGAACGCTCGCTGAAGATGTATCCGTGGGTGTGCGGCCGCTGCATGCGCGAATTCACGCGTGCCAACGTGCAGCAGCTGACGGTGCACCACCGCGACCATAACCACGACAACAATCCGCCCGATGGCAGCAACTGGGAACTGCTATGCCTGTATTGCCACGACAATGAGCACTCGCGCTACCTGGAAGCGGACCGCGGCGCCGGCCTGCTGTCGGCCGACGTGGCGCCGGCCACGCACAATCCCTTCGCCGCGCTGGCGGGCCTGATCAAGAAAAAGGACTGAGCGGCCCATCCCGCCTGACCCCATGCGCATCTTGCTGACCGAAGACGACCCGCAGCTGGGCCGCGCCATGCAGATCGGCCTGGAACAGGACGGCTACGCCGTCGACTGGGTCACGAGCGCCGAACACGCGCACACGGCCGTGCGCCTGCACGACTATGGCTGCATCCTGCTGGACCTGGGCTTGCCGGGGCAGGATGGCATGCAGGCGCTGGGCGTGCTGCGCGACAATGGCTACAGCGGCGCCGTGCTGGTCGTCACGGCGCGCGACCAGGTGGGCGAGCGCATCGCGGGCCTCGACGCGGGTGCCGACGATTTTCTCGTCAAGCCGTTCGACCTCGACGAGCTGGCCGCACGCATCCGCAGCGCCTGCCGGCGCGCCAGCGGGCGCCTGCGCGAAAATCTCGTGCACGGCGAGCTGGTGCTCGATATCGCGGACCGGCAGGTGACGCAGGGGGGCGTGCCCGTGAGCTTGACGGTGAAGGAGTTCCGCATCCTGCAATTACTGCTGGAACACGGCGGCCGGGTGCTGAGCCGGGAACAGCTGGAGAAAAACCTGTACAGCTGGGGCGATGAAGTGGAAAGCAATGCCGTGCAAGTGCATATCCACCACCTGCGCAAGAAGCTGGGGCGCGAACTGATACGCACCGTGCATGCGATCGGCTATTGCATCGACAAGCCGAAAGCGGCGTGACAATAGAAAACGGGCCGCCCTGCGGCAGCCCGTTGCGGCGATGCTTAACGCGTCGTCACGGCATCAGAAATCGACGGTGGCCGACAGCCACAAACGGCGTCCGTCCAGGCTGTTGACATAGCGGTTGGCGTAATTCAATGCCGGTGCGCGGTACGGCTGGTAGTCGATGAAGTCCTTGTTGAGCAGGTTGTACACGGCTGCGTTCAGCGTGACGCGCTTGTTCAACTGGTAGCTGCTGCCCAGGTGCAGCATGGTGTAGCCCTTGTAGTCGCCCAGCGCGGCCTTGGCGGCGCGCGTGGTCGCCGAGGTGCCCGGATCGCGGAAGCGCTCGCTGCGGTATTCACCGCGCAGCCAGCTGTTCCACACAGGCGAAATGTCCCAGCTCAGGCGCGCGTTGACGGCGTGCTTGGGCGTATCGCTGAGCGGCATGCCCGCGTTGCTGCCGCTCTTCTGTTCGCTTTCCGTGTACGTGTAGTTGGCGCTGGCCGACAGGGTCTTGCCCAGCGGGAAACGGGTGTTCAGCTCGACGCCGCGCGTGACGGCCTCGTCCACGTTGATCGACTGGCCGAACGCGTCCACATTGGGCCAGTTGCCGAAGCTGACGCAGCCGGGACGGTTCGGCGATGGACGATAGCTGCAGTTGAGCAATCCCGTGCCCGTCGTGATCTTGTCCTTGAATTCGTTATTGAACAGGGAGCCGCTGGCGGTCCAGCCGGCCAGATTGTCGAAGTACGCGCCGATTTCCGTTGTCGTGCTCGTTTCCGGCTTCAGGTTCGGGCTGCCGACGAGGGGTATCGTGCCCTGGCCGCCGAAACCGTTGATGCCCGGCGACAGCTGCTCCACGCGCGGCGTCTTGTAGCCCTTGCTGACGCCGCCCTTGATGGTCCAGCTCGGGGTAGCGTTCCACACGGCATAGGCGCGCGGACTGGTCTGGCCGCCAAAGATGCTGTGATCGTCGTAGCGTGCACCCACCGTCAGGGCAACATTGTCCAGCACTTGCCATTCGTCTTCGAGGAACAGGGCTTTTTGCGTGAACTCGAATTTTTTCGGCGCCACCCCGTCCGTCATTTCCGCTTTCCACCACTGCGCGCCGACGGTGGTCATGTGCTTGCCCAAAGGTAATACCAATTTGGTATCGAAGACCTGGCTTTCCACTTCCAGGGTACGCGCGCTGCCGGCCACGGCGCCCGGCGTGCCCGGCGGAATCGTGCGGCCCAGGGTTTCCGTCTTGTTCACCATGTAGCTGCTGTCCAGGGTGCCGAAGCCGAAGCGGCCCGTGTGCGACAGGGTCCACTGGTCGCGCTTGTATTTCTGCTCGGGGCCGTAGCCGCCCTGCACCGACTGCGTGCCCAGCTGGCCGCGCGAATTGTCATAGGTCTGGCGTCCCGCGTCCGCGTCGAGGATGACGGTATGGAAACGGTTCGGCGTGAACGCCAGGCGCGCGCCGAAGTTGTCCACGTCCGAGCGCACGGGGTTGGCACCCATGCTGGCGGGCACTTGCGCGCCGACCGCATTGGGGATGCTGATATCGGCCGCGTCGCGGCGCTGCTTGCTGCCGCGCAGGGACAGGCCCAGCAGGTCGGTGGCGATGGGGCCGCTCAGGTAGAAGCGGCCTGCCTTGACGTCGCCGAAGTCCGATTCTTGCTGCACGGTGTAGTCGGCCGAGACGGAACCCATCCACTGCTTGCCCACCTTGCGCGTGATGATGTTGATCACGCCGCCCATGGCGTCCGAGCCGTACAGGGTCGACATGGGGCCGCGGATGATCTCGATGCGTTCGATGGCGGCCAGCGGCGGCATGAAGCTCGTCTGCGTGCCACCGAAGCCGTTCGGCGTGACGTTGCCGGCCGCGTTCTGGCGGCGGCCATCGATCAGGATCAGGGTGTAGTCGCTGGGCATGCCGCGGATGCTGATGTTCATGCCGCCCGTCTTGTCGCCCGCCGCGCCCACGTCGATGCCTTCCACGCTTTCCAGCGCCTGCGTCAGGTTGCCGAAGCGTTCCTTCGACAGCTCCTGGCGCGTCAGCACGGTGATCGAGGCGGGCGCCTGCTTGATATCCTGCTCGAAGCCGGAGGCGGAAACCACCACTTCCGGCATGCTGGCCGGCGCCGTCTGGGCGTGTGCCGGCAGGCAGGACAGGGCGGCCAAGGCCAGGGCCAGGGTGGTGGGACGCGGCAGGCGCGCGCGGCGGGTGCTGTTGGGCATGCAAACTCCTGAGGGTGAATTAATTATTGGTCTGTATTGTTGAGGTAATGGGAATCATGAAAGCAATAAGAATCATTTACAATTGCCGGCATGGCTTCCCAAAAAATATTTCGCTCCGGATCTTGCGCAGAAGTTCTTAAGAGATTCTTAACTGCCGGCGCCGGCGTGCAATCGCTCGTTCGCGCCCACCCGATGCCTGCCGACGCCGTCATGGCTGGCGCATGAGCGGCCGTGCCTTGAACACCTGGTCGCTGCGGCGCACCTTGCTGGCCGTGCTGCTGGGCCTGACCCTGGCCCTGTGGGTGGGCAGCGCCGCCATCGTGTACGTGGAAGCGCGCCGCGAAAGCCAGGAATTGTTCGATCAGTCGCTGATCGAGACGGGCCATTTGCTGCTGTCGCTGGTGGAAAAGGACGTGCGCGAACATGGCTTGACGGGGCCCATCGACCTGCCCCTGCGCGGCCATCCGAACCCCCACCATTATTTGCTGTTCAAGGTGCGCGACGCGCAGCAGCGCGTGCTGTACCGCAATGACGCGGCGTCCGACATCGCCCTGTCGCGCAGCGCGCCCGACGGCCTGTCGTGGACGACGATCGCCGGCCAGCGCTGGCGCCTGTATTCGCTGTGGGACCAGCAGCGCAGCCTGCAGCTGCTGGTGGCCGAGCCGACCAGCCACCGCGACGACATCAGCCGCGGCTTCTTTTACCGCATCGCGCTGTTCGGCCTGCTGCTGGTGGCGCTGGCCACCGTCGCCATCTGGTGGAGCATCCACCGCGTGTTTCGCGTGCTGCAGGCGTCCGCCGATGAAGTGTCGGCGCGCACGCCCGACGAGCTGGCCGACGTGCAGGTGCGCGGCGCGCCCACCGAACTGCATCCGCTGCTGCTGGAAATTAACCGCCTGTTCGGACGCGTGCGGCACAGCCGCGACAACGAGCAGCGCTTCACGGCCGATGCGGCGCATGAACTGCGCACGCCGCTGGCCGCCATCAAGACCAATCTGCAAGTGCTGCAGCGGGCCCGCAGCGCGGCCGAACGCGACGAATTCATCGCCGGCCTGAGCGCCAGCGTGGAGCGCGCCACGCGCCTCGTCAACCAGTTGCTGGCGCTGGCGCAGCTCGACCCGCAGGTGCAGGCCGGGACGGCGCTGGCGCCGGGCGACCTGGCGCCGCTGCTGGCGCGGCAGGAAGAAGCGTGGCAGGCGCTGGCCGCGCCGTACGGGTTGTCGCTGGCGGTGAACGCGGCGCCGGCGCCGTGCGCGCTGCATGACGACAGCCTGCAGATGCTGCTGCGTAACCTGGTCGACAATGCGCTGCGCTACACGCCGGCGCCGGGTGTCGTCGTCGTCAGCTGCGGCGTGGAAGGGGGGCGCAGTTTCCTGCGCGTGGTCGATACGGGGCCGGGCATCGCCGAAGACATGCGCGAGCGCGTGTTCGAGCGCTTCGTGCGCCTGGGCGGAGGACAGTTGCCCGGCAGCGGGCTGGGATTGTCGATCGTGCGCCGCATCGCCGAACGGCATGGCGCGCAGATCGTGCTGGGGACCGGCCTGCAGGGCCGGGGGCTGGCGGTGACCGTCATCTTTCCATGACGGCACCGCCAATGCGTCAAGCGCTTACAGCGACTTCAGGAAAGCCAGCAGCGCGTCGCGCTCCGTCTTCGACAGCTGCTCGAAACGCTGGCGCGCCTTCGTCCCTTCACCGCCGTGCCACAGGATCGCTTCCGTCAGGCTGCGCGCGCGGCCGTCGTGCAAATAGCCGGCCTGACCGCCATTGCCCATGACCTTTTCCGTGTAGCCGATGCCCCACAGGGGCGCCGTGCGCCACATCTGGCCCTGCGCCTGGCCTTCGCTGAACTTGTCGGCCAGCTCGGGACCCATGTCGTGCAGCAGCAGGTCGGTGTACGGGCGGATGGTCTGGTTGCGCAATTCCGCAAACAGGTGTCCCGCACCCGTCTTCATTTCTACCGTATGGCAGGCAGCGCAGCGCATGCCCTGGAACAGTTTCGCACCGGCGCCAACCTGCTGCGGGTCGACCTTGAGTTCCTCGATCGGCGCCACGCCTTTCGGGAAACCGCTGGCGATGCTGCGCTGGGCCGGCACGGCCACCAGGGCCAGGTATTGCGTGATCGACTGCAGGTCTGCTTCCGAGATGCCGGGCTGCGCGCCGCCCGCCGCGCAGGCTGCGGGTCCGGCCATGCAGGCGCGGTTGCGGTAGACGGGCGAGGTGACGGCCATGTCCAGCAGCAGCGCGTCGGCGGCCTGGTGGCGCAGGGTGGCCTTCGATGCCTTCCAGCCGAAGCGGCCCAGGCGCACTGCGCCCGTTTCCGGGTCATACACATAGTTGGGCTGCCCCTTGACGCCATCGGCGTCCGGCGTGCCGCGGGCGCGCGCCACGATATCGGCTTCCGGCACGGCTTCCAGCAAGCCCGTGCCGATCATCGGCGGCGCCGCGCGCAGCGAGACGATGGCCGGCACGGGACCTTCGAAGGCCAGCGTCGGCTTGCGCAGTTCCACCACCGTGCCGTCGGCCAGGGTCGTCTTGCGGGCCGTAAAACCGCCCACGCTGACGCTGTTGCCCCAGTTCTGCGGCGCGCCGGCAGGCGACACGGCATTCATCTGGATCGCCGTGCCGTACTGCGGGTGCGGCACCTGCTGGCCCGCCGCGTTGAGGCTGGCGACGCGCACGGCCATGGTGTCGAGGCGCTGGTTCAGGGCCACGGGCGCGGGGCTGCGGCCGTTGTTGACGTGGCAGGCGATGCAGGCCGACTGTCCGTAGCGCTGTCCCTGCAGCTTGACGGCGGGCGCGTAGCGGTCGTTGCCGCCCTCATTGTGCTCGCCGGTGGTGAAATTCGTGTGCACCAGGCGGCGGCCTTCGACGAAGCGCTGCATGTTCTGCATGCCGATATGGTTGTGCGGCTGCTGGAACATGAACAGGGCATTGTCCGAGTAGTTATACGACACGGAGCCGAGGCCGCCCGACAGCGTCTCTTCCGGCAGCGGCACGGAATTGAGGCGCGGCTGCACGCCGTACCATGGCCGCAATCCCGCGCCCACCACGTAGGTCCATTCATACGAGTAGTAGCGGATGCCGCCGTCGTCGCCTTTCGACGCCATCGAGGCGGTGGTGGAAAACATCGATGGCGACACTTCGATGATGTCGCCCGCCGTCAGCGCGCGCGCCTTGACGTCCGTGCCGTTCGGCATGCCGGCCGCATCGAGGCCGCCATGGCCCGGGTATTCCTTGATCAGGAGGGTGCAGGCGCCGTTGATGCCGTTGGCGTTCGTCAGCCTGTCGTTCGCGGGGTAGGCCATGGGCTTGCAGACGGGGACATTGCGGTCCACCAGCTCGCCCGGCGACATCCAGCCATAGCCCGTCACGCCTGGACGGTCGAAGCCGCGGAAGAAGGCCACGCCGCCGGAGAGGAAGTCGACGGTGGTGTACTGGTTGACGATCAGGGTGGGCTTGGTGACGCCGCGCACCTTGCTGTTGTCGATGATTTCCACGCCCCAGGTGCGGTTCTTGAAATACTGCGGCACGAACGTCAGGTAGTTGCCCGGTCCCTTGTCCTGCGGCAGTCCCGTGACGGGATCGACCGTTTCATTCGGGCCGTAGCCGATCTCGTTCCATTCCTCGCCCCGTTCGCGGCCATGGCGCGCCAGGCCCCGCGCGCCGAAACGCGTCACCAGCGTGCCGTCGGCCAGGGTGAATTGCAGGCTTTCCAGCGGCTGCGCGGCGGCCGGCAGCGGCGTCATTGCCGTGCCATCGGCGGGAAATTTCAGCGCCGAGGTGGCGGTGGACGGCAGGCTGTTGTCGCTGCCCGGCGACTTGAAGCTCACTTCCAGCAGCGAGTAGCCGTACTGCGTGGCGCGCGCCACGCCCTGCAGACGGATGTAGCGCGCATGCACGCCCAGGTTGAAGAATTCCTCGGTGCCGCCGCGGCCATTCGTCACGTAGCGGATCTGCGACCATTGCTGGCCGTCGTCGGATACTTGCAGCGCGTACTGCTTGCCGTACGCGTTTTCCCACAGCAGCTTCATGTAGCCGACGGGCGTCTTCGCGCCGAAGTCGAACTGGATCCAGGCGCCGTCCTCGAACTTGCTGGCCCAGCGGGTGGTCGTCTTGCCGTCGATCGCCATGGCGGCCGACATGCCGTTGTTTTCCACGGGCGAGGAGGTGGCCGCCACGGGGCGGATCTCCAAGCCGGGCTGGTTCGGGTCGCCCGTCACGGGCGGTTCGGTGACGGGCGGCGTGTCGGGCGGCAGCACGGGCGTGCCCGAGAAGGCCTGGATTTCAAAGATCGAATAGCCGTACTGGCCCGCGCGTTTCACGCCCTGCATGCGCAGGTAGCGTCCCTGCGCGCTAAAGCCCGTGATGTCCTCGATGCCGCCCTTGCTGTCGTCGACGCGCTGGACGGTGGTCCAGTGCGCATTGTCGTCCGACACCTGCAGCAGGTAGGCGCTGGCGTGCGCGTTTTCCCAGGCGATGCGCACGCGCGTGATGGTTTGCGGGGCGCCGAAATCGAGCGTCAGGTATTCGTTGTCCGTAAAGGCGCTGCCCCAGCGCGTGCCGTCGTTGCGGTCGATGGCGGCGCTGGCCGACAGGTCGCCCCGTTCCGCCGAGCTGGCCGTGGCGGCGACGGGCGTGAGCGCCGTTTCCGATGCGGTTTGCGCCAGCAGGCGCTGGGCCATGGGCGGCGCGCTGGCGGCCTCTCCACCGCCGCCGCCGCATGCGGCCAGCAGCATGGCCAGGGCCAGCGGCAGGCCCTGTCTTGAAAAGCGCGCGAGGCGGGGCCGTTGTGGCCGGTGCCGAAGCGGGGATGTATGCATGTTCTCTTCCTTGTTTTTATTGATTAATGTCAGATTGGTCAAACTGGCCAGGCCCGCCGTCTCCGCCTCCCCGCTGCATGGGGCGCCACCACCGTTGCACACCTTGCGGCCGGACGGCGGCAGCGGCGGTGTGACGGGATGCGGGCTGGGAGGTGATTTAATTGCCGAGTGGCAATATTTTCCCTAACTTATAGAAGCGCTTAGGGCATGTCAAGAGGCCGCATGCAGTTGTCATCAACTGGTCATGCGGCAGCCGGTTTTTGCACTATGGCGGTGCGGAACATGAAAAAAAAGATGCGACAGCATGAAAAAAATTCAGGAAAAAATGCCGGGCGCGGGACGGGAATGCGGTATCTTCCTGAAATGCCTGCCGACGAAGCGCGCCCCTTTTTTGAGGAAGAACCGACCTTGCCGACCCCGCCCGCCGCACCGATACTTCCGTCCCTGTCCCTGGCTGCCGCGCGCACGCTGCACCTGGCCGCGCAGGGCTTGCTGCAGGCGCGCCGCAGGAAGGCCGTGAAGGCCGACGTGCTGGCCGCCGTGCGCCAGATGGGCGTGCTGCAGATCGACACCATCCACGTGGTGGCGCGCAGCCCCTACCTGGTGCTGTGGAGCCGGCTGGGCGACTATCCGCAGCCGTGGCTGGAGCAATTACTGGCCGAGGGCGCGCTGTTCGAATACTGGGCGCATGAAGCCTGCTTCGTGCCCATCGAAGACTATGGCCTGTACCGCCACCGCATGCTCGATCCCGCGGCCATGGGCTGGAAATACTCGACCAAATGGATGGCGGAGCAGGGCGAAGCCGTGGCGGCCGTGCTCGAGCACATCCGCGCCAACGGCGCCGCCCGTTCGGCCGACTTCGAGCGCACGGATGGCCAGGCGGGCGGCTGGTGGAGCTGGAAGCCGGAAAAGCGCTCGCTGGAAGTGCTGTTTACCTCGGGCGTGCTGATGATCGCCAAACGCCACAATTTCCAGCGCTATTACGACCTGGCCGAGCGCGTGCTGCCCGGCTGGCACGATGGCTTGCTGCCGCCAGAAGCGCAGGTGCGGCGCCAGCTGCTGCTGGCCAGCGTGAAGGCGCTGGGCCTGGCGCGGGCCGGCTGGATCAGCGATTACTTCCGTACGAAGCAATCGCGCGCCAGCCTGGCGCACGATCTGCAGACGCTGGTGGACGAGGGCGCGCTGCTGCGCTGCACGGTGGCCGGCTGGGATGACGCCGTGTACGTGCATGCCGAGCATGAAGCACTGGCGCGCAGTGCGGCCGCCGGCAAGCTGGCGCCCACCCTGACGACGATCTTGTCGCCGTTCGACCCCGTCGTCTGGGACCGGCGCCGCGCGCTCGAATTGTTCGGCTTTGACTACCGGCTCGAATGCTATACGCCGGCCGAGAAGCGCCGCTATGGCTATTTCACCTTGCCGATCTTGCGCCGCGGCGCGCTGGTGGGACGGCTGGACGCCAAGGCGCACCGCGCGCAGGGGCGCTTCGAGATCAAGTCGCTGGCGCTGGAAGACGGCGTGCGCCTCAGCTCGCGCCTGGTGCAGGACGTGGCCGGCGCCGTGCAGCGCCTGGCGCTCTGGCATGGCTGTCCGCACATCGATATCGTGCAGGCGCAGCCGGCGCCGTTCGGTCAGCAGCTGGCCGAGGCCCTGCATGACGGCGGCCCCGGGGAAAGGCGGGCCGCATGATGCTGCCGCCGGCTCCTTCCCGCCTGCTCGACGCCGATGGCGTCCCTCATTTCGGCCGCTACACGGGGCAGCTGGACGCCTTCGACTGGTCTGCGCTGGCGCCGCCGCACGCGCGCGGCGCCGTCTGGCGATTGTTCCACCATAAACGCTGGCATTACGTGGCGCTGTCCACGCCCACGCTGTTCTGCGGCGTGGCCATCGTCGACCTGGGCTGGACCAGCACGGCGTTCGCGTATGCCTTCGACCGCCACAAGGGCAAGATCGTGGCCGCCTTTTCGCAGGATGGCGTCCCCGGCTTGAGCGCCACGGTGGCGCCGCATGCGGGGGCCAGCAGCCGTTTCCGCTTCCTCTCGCAAGTGATCGCCATCGAAGCGCAGCCGCAGCAGCGCTACCGCCTGCGCCTCGATTGCGGCCATTTCGGCATCGATGCGGAATTTGGCCCGCCCGTGGCGCCCACCCTGCTGGCCGTGGGACCCGTGGGCGAGGGCGGCAGCGCGCACGCCACGCAAAAGTCGGGCGGCCTGCCCCTGTGGGGCACCGTGCGCTGCGGCGCCATGGGCTACAGCTTGGACGACGGCGTGGCCAGCTTCGACTATTCGAACGGCTTGCTGGCGCGCGAGACGGAATGGCGTTGGGCGTCGGCGCACAGCCTGGACCTGGGGTTCAACCTGCAGGCCGGCTATTTCGGCGCGCATGAAAACGCGCTGTGGCTCGACGGCCAGCTGTATGCGCTGGGCCGCGCGCATTTCGACTTCAATCCTGACAACCCGCTGGCGCCGTGGCATGTGTGGACGGATGACGATCTGCTCGACCTGCATTTCAAGCCCGAGGGCGCGCGGCGCGAAGACAAGAACCTGTGGATCGCGGCCAGCCGCTACATCCAGCCCATCGGCACTTTCAGCGGCTGGGTGCGCGCCAGCGCGGACAGCCCCAAGCGCATCGTGGCGCAGCTGGCGGGGGTGACGGAAAGCCACCGTTCGCGCTGGTAGGGGTGCGCGGATTTTTCGTGAAATGCACGACAAGGTCAAATTTTTTTGGCAACGCATCCTATACACTGGCGCCTAGTCGCTCCGGCAATCCCGCTCCGGCAATCCATGAGGCCAGAACATGAGTATCCGTAATCTCGACAAGCTGTTCAAGCCAGCCTCGGTGGCCCTGATCGGCGCCACGGCGCGCGAACGCAAGCTGGGCGCCATCGCCCTGTACAACCTGCTCGGCGGCGGCTACCAGGGTGACATCTGGCCCGTCAATCCCAAGTACGACGAGCTGATGGGCCTGAAATGCTACCGCAAGCTGGCGCAGCTGCCGAAAGCGCCGGACCTGGCCATCATCTGCACGCCGCCCGCCACCATCACGGCCCTGATCCGCGAACTGGGCGCACTGGGCACGCGCGCCGCCATCGTCATGACGTCCGGCCTCGATCCCGTGCGCGAACAGTCGCTGCGCCTGGCCATGCTGAAGGCGGCCAAGCCCCACCTGCTGCGCATCCTGGGCCCCAACAGCATGGGGCTGCTCGTGCCGAAACTGGGGCTGAACGCCAGCTTCGCCCACGTGGGGGCGACCAGCGGCAAGATCGCCTTCGTGTCGCAGTCGGGCGCGCTCGTGTCGGGCGTGCTCGACTGGGCAAATGCGCATGGCGTGGGCTTTTCCAAGTTCATTTCGCTGGGCGCCAGCTACGACATCGATTTCGGCGACCTGCTCGACTACCTGGCGGGCGACGTCGACACGGCCGCCATCCTGCTGTACATGGAAGACATCCAGGCGGCGCGCAAATTCATGTCGGCGGCGCGGGCGGCCGCGCGCAGCAAGCCCGTCATCGTGCTGAAAGCGGGGCGCGCGCCCGAAGGCGCGGCCGTGGCGGCCTGGCATACGGGCGCGCTGGCCGGTTCCGACGCCGTGTACGACGCGGCCATCCGCCGCGCCGGCATGCTGCGCGTGTACTCAGCCGAGGAACTGTTCGACGCCGTGGAAACCCTCACGCACATCCGCTCGCAGCGGGGCGAGCGCCTGGCGATCTTGTGCAACGGCGGCGGCCTGGGCGTGATGGCCACCGATGCGCTGGTGGGCAGCGGCGGCAAGCTGGCCGAACTGTCGCCCGATACCGTGATTGCGCTGGAAAAAGCCTTGCCGCGCGGCTGGTCGCACGACAACCCCGTCGGCCTGCCCGGCGACGCGGCCGTGCAGCGCTATGCCGACGCCATCGTGCCGCTGCTCGACGAGCCGCAGGCGGACGCCTTGCTGCTGCTGCACGCGCCCACGGCCATGGTTTCGTCGATCGATATCGCGGAAGCCGTCACGCCGCTGATCAAGGCCACCTCGCGCACGGTGCTGTCGTGCCTCCTGGGCGGCACCACCGTGGCGCCCGCGCGCCAGGTGTTCAACCGGGCCGGCATTCCCACCTACGACACGCCGGAAAAGGCCGTGCATGGCTTCATGCAGATCGTGCAATACCGGCGCAACCAGGAAACCCTGATGCAGGTGCCGGCGCAGCTGCCCATGTCGGCCACGCCGCGCCGCGCGCGCGTGCGCGAAATCGTCGCCGCCGCGCTGGCCGCCGGCCAGACGGTGCTGGGCGAATGCCGCTCGAAGGAAATCCTGGCCGCCTACGGCATCCCCGTGGCCACCACGCGCATGGCGGCCGACGTGGAAGAGGCGCTGGCCGTGGCGGCGGACATCGGTTACCCGGTGGCGCTGAAAATCCATTCGCCCGACATCGCCCACAAGTCCGACGTGGGCGGTGTGGCGCTGGACCTGGACACGCCCGACATCCTGCGCACAGCCGCTGCGGCCATGCTCAAGCGCGTGCGCCGCATGCGTCCCGACGCGCTGATCGACGGCTTCACGGTGCAGCAGATGGCGCGCCGGCCGCAGTCGCATGAACTGATCGTCGGCGTGACGACGGACGCCGCGTTTGGTCCCGTGATATTGGTGGGGCAGGGCGGCATCGCCGTGGAAGTGACGGCCGACCATGCCATCGGCCTGCCGCCCCTGAACATGGTGCTGGCGCGCGACATGCTGGCGCGCACGCGTGTATCGAAACTGCTGGCCGGCTACCGCAACCAGCCGCCGGCCGACATCGACGCCATCTGCTACACCCTGATCCAGGTGGCCGAGCTGGTGGCCGACATCGGCGAGCTGGCCGAACTCGACATCAATCCGCTGGTGGCCGACGCCGATGGCGTGATCGCCCTCGACGCGCGCATCCGCCTGCAGCCGGGCCAGAAGAGCGACCGCCTGGCCATCCGGCCGTATCCGCAGGAGCTGGAAGAGCAGGTGACGTGGATGGGGCAATCCATCCTGCTGCGCCCCATCCGCCCCGAGGATGCGCCGCAGCACATGGACCTGTTCCACGCGCTGGACCCGGACGACGTGCGCCTGCGCTTTTTCACGTCCATGCGCGAGCTGCCCGTGTCGCAGCTGGCGCGCCTGACGCAGATCGATTACGACCGCGCCATGGCCTTCATCGCCACGCACACGGGGCCGGACGGCAAGCCGGAAACCCTGGGCGTGGTGCGCGCCGTGGCGGACCCGGACAATATCCACGCCGACTTCGCCATCGCCGTGCGCTCGGCCCTGAAAGGCAAGGGCCTGGGCCACATCCTGTTTGAAAAGCTGGTCGATTATTTCCGCAGCCGGGGCACGGAAGCGCTGGTGGGCGAAGCGATGGCGCGCAACAAGGGCATGCAGCGGCTGGTGAAAAGCTTTGGCGGCGAGGTCACGCCGTCGGAAGAGCCGGGCGTCGTCAACCTGCATATCGGGCTGCGCGCGCCCTGAAAAAACGCCGGGGGCATGCCGCGGGTTTGTGCAGGATCAAACCCATCCCTGTCGGTAGTCTTTACACTTTCACTTCCAGGATGATATATCCAGCGCGTTTACGGGAGTGAGTGCATGCTTACTGCAACATATATATTGGTTTCCCTGTCGGTGGAACAGGCAAGCATCCGCCTGAGTTTGTTGGCATTTCAAAAATACATGCATGTGCAGTTGCGCCAGCAGAGCAGCCTGAGCCTGACGCAGCTGCAGTACGCGGGCGACTGGCTGAGCCGGCTGTACCAGGGCGGCTACTGGCGCAAGGTGGAGATGTATCTGATTCCCGCCATACGCCAGGCCACGCCGCATGCTGATGGTTTGCTGGACGAAATCAATGGCTTGAACCATGCGGCGCTGGAAAGCATCAATGTCGTGCAGCAGCGCGCCGGCGCCGCCATCGAGCATTCCGAATTGCAGGCCGAGCAGCTGTGCGCGGCCATCGACGCCTTTTGCGGGGCCTTGCTGCAGCGCCTGGAAAAAGAAGAGCGCGAACTGTTCGCGCTGGCGCGCAAGGTCATCGTGGGCGAAGCGTGGTTTGCCATCGCCTACCAATTCCTCGCCCACGATGCGCGCGCGCAGGAAGCGCGCCGCGGCAAGGCGCAGGTGCTGCCGTTTGTCCTTCCGGCGCCGGGCACGCCTGACGGCGCCGCTGAAACCACGGGCAGCGCCGCTGCTGCCGGCGGGACCGCCGTGCCTGCCGTGGCGCAGCCCCTGCGCGCGCAGGCTTGAACGGGAGCGAGCGCACACCCCGTTCGCCCGTTCGCGCCGGGGCTGCCGCCCTGGTTTTGCGCTGGCGTCTTCATGGGAGAAATGTTGTATTAGTCATTTGGTAACTTGTACATACCTGTCCGATGCAATACCCCGGGCTTTGTTATGATGGTGGTTTTGATCCACGCGAAACCCGTCATGTTCGAATTTCTTTTCAAGCGTTCTGCCAGCAAGCCTTCCGCACCAGACCCTGTCGTGGCAGAACAGGCCGCCGCCTCGGCGCAGAGCGCATCGCGCCGCGCCGAACAGGTTGCGCGTGCCCATGCCGTGGCGGGCGACGAAGCCGCCGCCGCCGATTTTATCGTTGCCAGCGAATTTGCCGATGCCCGCCTGATCGCGGCTGAACACGTCCATGCCTTGCCCCTGCTGGAAAAAGTCCACCAGGCCATGCGCAACACGGACCGCCGCGTCGCCAAGCTGATGCAGGGCCGTATCGACCTGATCCGCCACCAGGCGGCGGAAACCCAGCGCGCCCAGGCCAGCATCGACACGGCCCAGCGCCTGCTGAACGATGACAAACTGAGCCCCAACCAGGTCGCCGAGCTGGATCGCCAATGGCAGGTCATCAAGGCCACGCCGGAACTGGCCACGGCCTTTGCCGCCGCACGCGCCGCGCTGGCTGCCCGCCTGGAAGCGCAGGTGCTGCTGCAGCGCGCCGTGATCGACGCCGTCGCTGCCGCCCGCGCACTGGCGGCCAGCGGCCAGGGCGCCGGGGAGTTGGCGCAGGCGCTGGCCCGCCTGGACGCGGACCATGCGCAGCATGCGCAATCGCCCGAGCGCGCATCGTTGCCGAAACACCTGGAAAGCGATTTTACGCAGGCGCGCGAGCAGGCCCAGTCCGCCTTGCAGGCGCTGCAGCAGCACCAGGCCGTGTTCGACGCGCGCCAGGCAGCGCTGGCCGACTGGCAGGCGCAGGACGCCGCCACGCTCGACGTGGACACCCTGAAACGCGCATGGCAAGCCCTGCCGCGCCTGCCCGAGTCACCGCTGTCCGACAGCCTGCAGCAGCAATTTGCGGCCGTGCTGGCCAGCGCACCGGCGCCCGTGCAGGCGGCAGCGCCGGCCGCCGCGCCGGGTGCGGCGGAGACTGCGCCGCGCAAGCCGCGCCAGGAACACGCGCCCGTGTCGAAGGAAGAGACGGAACAGTTCGTCAAGACGCTGGACGCCATGGAAGCAGCCTTGCAGGACGGCTTGCTGCACGTAGCGTCCGAACACGACAAGACCTTGCGCGATAGCAAGCACGGCCGTTTGACGCCGGCCCAGTCCGACCGCCTGGCCCACGTGCGCGCGCAATTCAAGCAACTGGCCGACTGGGCGCGCTGGGGCGGCAACGTCTCGCGCGAGGAATTGGTCAAGGCCGGCGAAGAGTTGCCGGCGCAACAATTACCGATGGCAGAGCTGGCCAAAAAGGTGGGCAGCCTGCGCGAGCGCTGGAAGTCGCTCGACACCTTGTCCGGCCCCGCGCCCAAGTCCCTGTGGGAGCGTTTCGACGCCGCCTGCAGCCTCGCGTATGCGCCGGCGGCCCAGCATTTCAAGCAGCTGGCCGAAGAGCGCCACGGCAACGCGGCCAAGGCCCAGGAACTGATCGCGGAAACGGCCGCCCTGGCAGCGGAAGAAAGTACCGACTGGAAGCATATCGCTTCCGCCTCGCAGCGTTTGCGCCAGGCGTGGACGCGCCTGGGCACCATTGACCGCAAGGAAAAGAAACGCCTGGATACGGAATTTGGCGCCGCCCTCGACGCCTTGTCGAAGCCGCTGGAAACGCAGCGCCAGATCGAGACGGCGCGCCGCGAACAATTGATCGTCGAAGTGGGCTTGCTCAAGCCGTCCGAGCGCAACACGGTCGACATGCTGAAAGCCTTGCAGGATAAATGGCAGGAACTGGCGAAGGCCCTGCCGCTCGAGCGCCGCGCGGAACAGGCGCTGTGGCAGCGTTTCCGCGCCGCCTGCGACGATATCTTCGCCAAGCGCAAGGAAACGGCCCATGCGGCCGACCACGAGCGCCGCGAACACCTGCACGCGCGCGTGGCGCTGTGCGCCAGCCTGGAAACGGCCGTCGTGCCCGAGGGCGACGACAAGGCGCGCACGGCCTTTATCAATCACTTGCTGCGCGACACGCGCGCCGCCTGGAATGCCACGGGGCCCGTGCCGCGCGCCAGCGAAGCGAATATCGAGCAGCGCTACCAGGCGGCTGTCGCCGGCCTGCAGGCGCAGGCGGACGCCATCGCCGAACGTGCGGGCGCGGCCCAGGCCAACGCCCTGCGCGACAAGCTGCGCCTGACGCAGGCGCTGGAAACGGCCCTGATCGAAGGCGATGCCGGCACGGATGGGGCCACCTGGTCCGAGCGCTGGAGCGCCTTGCCGCCGCTGGACGCCCAATACGAACGCAGCCTGCAGCAGCGCTTTGCCGCCGCCCAGGCCGCGCTGGGCGAGGGCGCTGCCGCCTACGTGCAGCAGTTGCAGGCCGGCCAGGCCCGCTTGCTCGATGAAGTCTTGCGCCTGGAAATCGTCGCCGGCGTCGACAGCGGCGCCGAATTTGCCCGCGACCGCCTGAAAATGCAGGTGGAAGTGCTGCAATCGTCGCTGAAATCGGGCCAGAAGCCGCTCACGCAAGTGTCGCAGCTGATGCAGCTGTGCGCTATTGCCGCTGCCACCGACACGCGCACGGCCAGCCGCATCGAAACCCTGCTGCGCCGCATCGGAGGCAACGTCAAATGAGCACTTCCGTCCGCGTCCAGCACGCCGATTTTGACCTCAGTCAAGAAATCGCACAATTGCGTGCAGGCAACCCCAAGGTAGGCGCCGTCGTCGGCTTCGTCGGCACGGTGCGCGACATGAACGAGGGGCTGGACGTGGCGGCCATGGAGCTCGAGCACTATCCGGGCATGACGGAAAAGTCCATCGAAGCCATCGTGGAGCAGGCGCGGGGCCGCTGGCCCCTGTCGGGCGCGTTGGTGATCCACCGCGTGGGTCCCTTGCTGCCGCAGGAACAGATCGTGCTGGTGGCCGTCTCGTCCGCCCACCGGGGCGAGGCGTTTGCCGCCTGCGAGTTCATCATCGACTACCTGAAGACGGAGGCGCCGTTCTGGAAGAAGGAAGACACGCCCGAAGGGGCGCGCTGGGTCGATGCGCGCGACAGCGACGAGACGGCCCTGGACAAATGGGCGACAAAAGCAAGCACCATTTGAATCGTGTCTGCCGCGCACGCTAGCATTTGCCCAAATGCAGCGGTTTTCTGCTTTGTGTATGCTTGAAAAGTACTGCCTCACCCCAATTTGGTTAACAACTAATTAACCGGGAGCGCTTTTCATGCGACAAGACAAACTCACTACCAAATTACAGGAAGCCCTGGCCGATGCGCAAAGCTTGGCTGTGGGCAACGACAATCCCTATATCGAACCAGTCCACCTGCTGACGGCCCTGTTGAACCAGGACGACGGCGGCGCCCGCTCGCTGTTGCAGCGGGCCGGCGTCAACGTGGGCGGCCTGTCCAAGGCCCTGGGCGCCTCCATCGAACGCTTGCCGAAGGTATCGGGCACAGGCGGCGACGTGCAGGTCAGCCGCGAATTCGTGGGTCTCTTGAACCTGGCCGACAAGGAATCGCAGAAGGCGGGCGACCAGTTCGTGTCCAGCGAAATGGTCTTGCTGGCCATGACGGACGACAAGTCCGACTGCGGCAAGCTGGCGCGCGAAAACGGCCTGACCCGCAAGGCCCTGGAAGCGGCCATCGAGGCTGTACGCGGCGGCAACAAGGTCGATTCGCAGGAGGCCGAAGGCCAGCGCGAAGCCCTGAAAAAATACACCTTGGACCTGACGGAACGGGCGCGCAAGGGCAAGCTCGACCCCGTGATCGGCCGCGACGATGAAATCCGCCGCACCATCCAGATCCTGCAGCGTCGCAGCAAGAACAATCCCGTGCTGATCGGCGAGCCGGGCGTGGGCAAGACGGCCATCGTCGAAGGCCTGGCGCAGCGCATCGTCAATGGCGAAGTGCCCGAATCGCTGAAAGGCAAGCGCGTACTGTCGCTGGACATGGCGGCCTTGCTGGCGGGCGCGAAATTCCGCGGCGAATTCGAGGAACGCCTGAAATCCGTGCTGAAGGAACTGGCCATGGATGAAGGACAAACCATCGTCTTCATCGACGAGATGCACACCATGGTGGGCGCGGGCAAGGCCGAAGGCGCGATGGATGCGGGCAATATGCTGAAACCGGCGCTGGCGCGCGGCGAACTCCATTGCGTGGGCGCTACCACCCTGGATGAGTACCGCAAGTACATCGAGAAGGATGCGGCGCTGGAACGCCGCTTCCAGAAAGTGCTCGTCGACGAACCGACCGTGGAAGCGACGATCGCCATCCTGCGCGGCTTGCAGGACAAATATGCGCTGCACCACAAGGTGGAAATCACGGACGCGGCCATCATCGCCGCGGCGGAATTGTCGCACCGCTACATCACGGACCGCTTCCTGCCCGACAAGGCCATCGACCTGATCGATGAAGCGGCGGCGAAGATCAAGATCGAGATCGATTCCAAGCCGGAAGTGATGGACAAGCTGGAGCGACGTCTGATCCAGCTGAAGATCGAGCGCGAAGCCGTCAAGAAGGAAAAGGACGAAGCGTCATTGCGCCGCCTGGCCTTGATCGAGGAAGAAATCGTCAAGCTGCAGCGCGAATACAATGACTTCGAGGAAATCCTGAAAGCGGAAAAAGCCGTGGTGCAAGGCAGTACGCACATCAAGGAAGAGATCGAGCAAGTCAAGCTGCAGATGGAGCAAGCCACGCGCGAGAGCAACTGGCAGAAAGTATCGGAACTGCAGTATGGCAAACTGCCGCAGCTGGAAGCCCAGCTCAAGCAGGCTGACAGCGGCATCCCGAAACTCGATCCCGACCAGCCGAAGCTGCTGCGCACGGAAGTGGGCGCCGAGGAAATCGCCGAAGTGGTGTCGCGCGCGACGGGTATCCCCGTGTCGCGCATGATGCAGGGCGAACGCGACAAGCTGCTGCACATCGAAGAGAAGCTGCATGAGCGCGTCGTGGGCCAGGATGAAGCGATCACGGCCGTGGCTGACGCCATCCGCCGCTCGCGCGCCGGCCTGTCCGACCCGAACCGTCCCTATGGTTCCTTCATGTTCCTGGGACCGACGGGCGTGGGCAAGACCGAGCTGAGCAAGGCGCTGGCGACCTTCCTGTTCGATACGGAAGAATCGATGATCCGCATCGACATGAGCGAGTTCATGGAGAAGCATTCCGTGGCCCGCCTGATCGGCGCGCCGCCCGGCTATGTGGGCTACGACGAGGGCGGCTACCTGACGGAAGCCGTGCGCCGCAAGCCGTACAGCGTGATCCTGCTCGACGAAGTGGAAAAGGCGCATGCCGACGTCTTCAACGTGCTGCTGCAAGTGCTCGACGATGGACGCATGACGGACGGCCAGGGCCGCACGGTGGACTTCAAGAATACCGTCATCATCATGACCTCGAACCTGGGTTCGCATAAGATCCAGGCCATGGAAAGCGATGATCCCGGTGTCGTGAAGCTGGCCGTGATGGCCGAGGTACGCTCGCACTTCCGTCCCGAGTTCGTCAACCGTATCGACGAAATCGTGGTGTTCCACGGCCTCGACGAGAAAAACATCGGCGCGATCGCGAAGATCCAGCTGAAGATCCTCGAAGAACGCCTGGCGCGCATGGACATGCAGCTGAGCCTGACTGACGCAGCCTTGCAGCAGATTGCCGAAGCGGGCTACGACCCGGTGTATGGCGCCCGTCCGCTGAAGCGGGCGATCCAGCAGCAGATCGAAAATCCGCTGTCCAAGCTGATCCTGGAAGGCCGCTTTGGCCCGAAAGACGAGATCCGCATCGATGCCCAGAACGGCAACCTCGTATTCACGGGCGCGCAGGTGGGGCTGGACAAGGTGTAATTTACCCCAAAGGCGAACAAAAGCCGGGGTCAGACCCGCCGGGTCTGACCCCAGTTCTACGCTGTGGGGTGTTGGCGCAAGCTAACATCGGCATAATCTAAAGCGGGGCGGTATCAGGCTAGACCTGATGCCGCCCTTCTTGTTATGATCGGTACTATTTTCTGACTAATTCCGGAGGCGGTACGATGGCAAACACATGGCAAGCAGGGCGGCGCATTGGAGTGGGATTGACCTTGGCGGCGGCCGTGCTGGCATTGCCTGCTCACGCCCAGGAAGAGAAGGTCTTGAACATCTATAACTGGTCCGACTATATCGGCGACGATACGATCAAGAATTTTGAAAAGGAAACGGGCATCAAGGTGCGCTATGATGTTTTCGACAACAACGAAATCCTCAATGCGAAACTGGTGGCGGGCAAGTCCGGCTACGACATCGTCGTGCCGACGGCCCAGTGGGCGCGCCTGCAGATCGATGCGGGCTTGCTGCGCAAACTCGACAAGAGCAAGCTGACGAACCTGGGCAACCTGGACCCCAGCCTGCAGGCCAAGCTGTCGAAGATCGACCCGAACAACGACTACCTGGTCGACTGGCTGTGGGGCTACACGACGGTGGGCATCAACGTCAACAAGGTCAAGGCCGCGCTGGGCGGCATGCCCATGCCCGACAATGCCTGGGACCTCGTCTTCGATCCGAAATATGCGGCGAAGCTGAAATCGTGCGGCGTATCCTTCCTCGATTCGCCGTCGGAAGTGCTGCCGGCCGCTCTGCAATACCTGGGCAAGCCCGCCTACTCGAAAACCGCTGGCGACTACCAGGAAGCGGGCAAGGTGCTACAAGCGATCCGCCCCTACGTGACCCTGTTCAGCTCGTCAGGCTACATCAATGACATGGCCAACGGTTCCGTCTGCGTAGCGCTGGGCTGGTCGGGCGACATCAACATCGCGCGCCAGCGCGCCATCGATGCGAAAAACGGCAATGTGATCCAGGTGCTGGTGCCGAAGACGGCCGCCCTGATGTTCGATACCATGGCCATCCCCGCCGACGCGCCCCATCCGACCAATGCGCACCTGTTCATCAACTACATCCTGCGCCCGCAAGTGCATGCCAGCCTGAGCAATAAGGTGTTCTACGCGAATCCGAATCCGGCCAGCATCAAATATGTGCGCAAGGACATCGGCGAGAACAAGGCCATCTTCCTGTCGGATGCCGACAAGCAACGTATGGCTGCGCCGGAAGCGACCACGGCCGATATCCGCCGCCTGATGACGCGCATCTATACGAAGTTCAAGACGGGAGTGTAAAAACAAGGATGGCGCGAGAGACGGACTTGTGGCCGTCGCTGGCGCCATGCGATATTGCCGAGGTGAACACTACTCGTGGTAGCGGTCCAACAGCTTGTGGTGACTGCCGCGCATTTCTTCGATCAGTTCAAAGGCGACGAAGCCGATGATGGCGGCGAAGATGGCGATGAAGAGAAAAACGAGGAAGGTTAACATGGTCTTTCAGCCGCCGTTGGACGGCTGTCCGCTGGGTTGCTCAATGTGCCAGAGCAGCGCTCCAACACGTAGTTGATGCAATTAAACTCTAGCAGATCGGCAGCGCTTTGCAAGGCTGCTGAGTTGTAATTTCCACCAGAATTTGTCCCAGCGCACTTTTTGCGCATTTCCCTGCTTGACCACCCTCATTGGACCACCAGGTCATGCGCCATCACGGCCTTCAGATAAACACTGATCGGGCCGCCTGGTTCGCGTTGCGAGAACCTGTCCATCCTTGCGTTGGCCTTGCGCATTTCCCCTATTTCACCACGAGGTCATGCGCCATCACGGCCTTCAGATAAACACTGATCGGGTCGCCTGGTTCGCGCTGCGAGAACCACCACGCGCTGGCCTTGCGCATTTCCCACTCCTGCTCTTCGCCCGTCAGCAGCAGGGCGGCCGCCTGGCCCAGGGTGGGCTGGTGGCCGACGATGAGCACGGTTTCCTTGCCGCCGGGCCAGTTGGCCGCCTTCAGGATGTCTTCCGCCTCGGCGCCGGGCGCCAGTTCCGGCATCAGCTTGAACTTGCGGCCCAGCGCTTCTGCCGTTTGCAGGGTGCGCAGGGCGGGGCTGACGAGGATACGGCAGTTTTCCGGCAGTTGCGAGCCTAGCCATTCCCCCATGCGGCGCGCCTGTTTCTGACCTTTGACGGTCAGGGCGCGTTCGAGGTCGGGGACGCCCGGTTCCGCTTCTGCGTGTCGCCACAAGATGAGATCCATGCTGTGCTCCTCTGTGTAGAAAGTCGATAGCCGCCTATTCGCCGACCTCCGCGCCCGGCGTGCCCAGTGCGTGCATCAAGTATTGCTGGGCACTGAATGGCGTTTGCTTGCCGCGCGGCTTGCGGCGCGCGTAGTGGCCCGTCGGCTCCAGTTCCCATGCATTTGTATTATCCTTCAAATACGGATTCAGGCCCTCGGCGATCACGCGCCGCTTCAGTGCCCGGTCCAGCACGGGGAAGGCCACTTCCACGCGGCGGAACAGGTTGCGGCTCATCCAGTCGGCGCTGGCCAGGTAGACATCGTGCGCCAGGTCATTGCGGAAATAGTAAATGCGGCTGTGTTCGAGGAAACGGCCGATCACGGAGCGCACCTTGATATTTTCCGACAGGCCAGGCACGCCCGGCTTCAGGGTGCAGGCGCCGCGCACGATCAGGTCGATCTTCACGCCATCGGTCGAGGCCGCATACAGGGCGCGGATCACGGATTCGTCCACCAGCGCGTTGACTTTCACGATGATGCGCCCGCGCCGGCCGGAACGGGCGATCTTCGCCTCGTTGCGGATGGCCTTGATGATCTCGCTTTGCAGGCCGAACGGCGCCAGCCACAGGTGATTCAGGTTGTGCGGCTTGGTCAGGCTGGTCAGATGGATGAAGACTTCGTTCACTTCCACGGCCAGGTCCTGGTTGGCCGTCAGCAAGCCGAAGTCCGTGTACAGCTTGGTGGTCGTGGGGTGATAGTTGCCGGTACCCAAGTGAGCGTAGAAGCGCAGCGCGCCGTCTTCGCGGCGGATGACGAGCGCCACCTTGGCGTGGGTTTTCAGGCCCACCACGCCATACACGACTTGCGCGCCTGCCTGCTCCAGCTTGTCAGCCCAGTTGATATTGGCTTCTTCGTCGAAACGCGCCATCAATTCCACGATGACGGTCACTTCCTTGCCCATCTTCGCCGCCGTAATGAGCGACTCCATCAGGTCCGAGTTCATGCCCGTGCGGTAGATCGTCTGCTTGATGGCCACGACGGACGGATCGTAGGCGGCGCTGCGGATGAAGTCGATGACCGTCTGGAACGACTGGTAGGGGTGGTGCAGCAGGATGTCGTGCTTGTTCAGCGCGGCAAAGATGTCGTTGCCGATGGCTTTGTGCGCAAGGCCGGGGAAGAACGGCGTAAAGCGCAGTTCGGGCTGCTTGACGTGGTCGATCATTTCCGACAGGCGCACCAGGTTCACGGGGCCGTTGACGCGGTACAAACGGCTTTGATCGAGATTGAACTGGTCGAGCAGGAACTGCGACAGTTCTGGCGGGCAATTGCGCGCCACTTCCAGGCGCACGGAGGTGCCGAACTGGCGTCCCACCAGCTCCCCCTTCAGGGCCTGGCGCAGGTTCTTGACTTCGTCTTCATCGACCCACAGGTCGCTGTCGCGCGTGACGCGGAATTGCGAATAGGCAATTACTTCACGCCCGGCAAACAGGTCCGAGATGTGCGCATGGATGACGGAAGACAATAAACAGAAGGACACGCCGTCGCCCGATATCTCGTCCGGCAGCTTGATGACGCGTGGCAAGACACGGGGCGCCTTGACGATGGCGATCGCCGTGCCGCGGCCGAACGCATCCTTGCCGCTCAGCGAGACGATGAAATTGAGACTCTTGTTGACCACCTGCGGGAACGGGTGGGCCGGGTCCAGGCCGATGGGGGTGAGCAGGGGACGCACTTCGCGGTCGAAATATTCCTTGACCCACGCGCGCTGCGCCTCGTTGCGGTCGCTGTCGCGCAGCAAATGCACGCCCGCTTCGCGCAGGGCCGGCAGGACTTCGCTATTTAATATCTCGTACTGGCGTTCCACCAGGGCATGGCATTCCTTGCCGATGCGCTCCAGGTTGGCCGCCAGGGCAGGGTGGCCCGCCAGGGAGCCGCCGATGCTGCCGGCCGCCAGCAGGCTGGCCACGCGCACCTCGAAGAACTCATCCATGTTACTGCTGACGATGCACAGGTAGCGCAGGCGCTCGAGCAGCGGAATGTTCGGATCTTCCGCCTGGGCCATCACGCGCCGGTTGAAAGTCAGTTGCGACAGTTCGCGGTCAAGCAGGATGCCCGATTTGGTCACTTCCATGTGCAGTTCAGGTTTCATATTCTTTTGTCTTTGCAGATAGTTAATTCTAGCCGTATTTCATCATGTATGACGCGCTGTGAGTGTAATCATGAAATATGACGTAAGCGTGACATAAGCTGTCATAAAGCGTCGCCCGACCTGTCATTTTTCGTGCCGGAAATGGCATTTCTCGGGGCGTAGGCAAATATTTCATGAAATTTGGCGCATGTCATAAAGCTGTCATATTCGCTTGCTAGACTGCGCAGCATTCAACCGGGACTTTGAGCCCTAACAACCCTGAGGACTTGATATGCAAATGAAGCAAATGTTCAAATTTATCGTCGTGGGTGCTTCGGCAGCGATGGCATTTTCTTCCGCTTCCGTCATGGCGGCAGATATGACAGGTGCTGGTGCAACCTTCCCGTACCCGATCTACGCCAAATGGGCTGAGACTTACAAAGCCAACACGGGCAACGGCCTGAACTACCAGTCCGTCGGTTCCGGCGCCGGCATCAAGCAAATCAAGGCCAAAACTGTTGAATTCGGCGCTTCGGACATGCCTTTGAAGGCAGAAGAGCTGGAAGAAGCAGGCCTGATGCAGTTCCCTGCCATCATGGGCGGCGTTGTCACCATCGTCAACCTGGACGGCATCAAGCCAGGCCAGCTGAAGATGACGGGCAAAGTCGTTGCCGACATCTACCTGGGCAAGATCACCAAATGGAGCGCGCCGGAAATCGCCGCCCTGAACAGCGGCGTCAAGCTGCCGGACACGGAAATCACCGTGGTGCACCGCGCCGACGGTTCGGGTACCTCGTTCCTGTTCACCGACTTCCTGTCGAAAACCAACCCGGAATTCAAATCGAAAATCGGCGCTGGCTCGGCTGTGAAATGGGCCGTGGGCGTGGGCGGCAAGGGTAACGAAGGCGTCGCCGCCAACGTGCAGCGTATCAAAGGTTCGATCGGCTACGTCGAGTGGGCTTACGCCAAGAAAAACAATATGTCGCACACCCAGCTGCAAAACAAGGACGGCAACTTCCTGCAGCCTGACGACGAAAACTTCAAGGCAGCAGCCGCTTCGGCACCTTGGACGCAAACCCCAGGCTTCGGCGTGGTCCTGACCGACCAGGCTGGCAAGAACAGCTGGCCTATCACGGGCGTGTCGTTCATCCTGATGCACAAAGTCCAGGCTGACGCAGGCAAGGCTAAAGAAGTCCTGAAATTCTTCGACTGGGCCTACAAAAACGGCGGCCCTGCTGCCGTCGAACTGGACTACGTGCCAATGCCGGCATCGGTCGTGAAACTGGTGCAGGAATCGTGGAAAGCCAACCTGAAAGACGCATCGGGCAAAGCCATCTACTAATTCGATAGTTTGACCAGATAAGTACCGATCCTTGTCCCGCCAGCAGCACGGCGGGGCAGGGAGTTAGCCAGGACCGCCCGCAAGCCCTTGCAGACGGTCCTGGCTAAAGAAGCAAAAATAAAACAAGAGTTAACACAACAGCAGTATCTGCAAACAGCAACACCGGCAGTACCACCCACATCTGGCACAATATGAGCGCACAATCTACCTCCTCCACGATCCCCATGCCAGGCGGCACCATGACCGATTCCATCAGTCACGCGCAAATGCTATCGACCATGCGCAAGCAGCGCATCCAGGATTTCCTGTTCCACAAGGTGACGATGCTGTTCGCCCTGTCGGTGCTGGTCGTCCTCGTCGGCATCATCATTTCGCTGATCATGGAATCGATACCGGCCTTCCAGACCTTCGGCCTGCACTTCATCGTCTCGGCCGAGTGGGACCCCGTCAATGACCAGTACGGCGCCCTGATCCCCATCATCGGCACCCTGGTGACGTCGATCATCGCCTTGCTGATCGCCTTTCCCGTCAGCTTCGGCATCGCCCTGTTCCTCACGGAAATCTGCCCGGCCTGGCTGCGTCGCCCGCTGGGCACGGCTGTCGAGCTGCTGGCCGGCGTGCCATCGATCATCTACGGCATCTGGGGCCTGTTTGTCTTCGCGCCCCTGTTTGCCGACCACGTCCAGCCGCTGCTGAAAGCCACCCTGGGCAACGTCCCCGTCATCGGCCAGCTGTTCAGCGGTCCCATGATGGGCATCGGCCTGCTGACGGCCGGCCTGGTGCTGGCAATCATGATCATTCCCTTCATCGCTTCCGTGATGCGCGACGTGTTCGAGATCGTCCCTGCCGTGCTGAAGGAATCCGCATACGGCCTGGGCTGCACGCGCTGGGAAGTGGTGCGCAAGATTGTCTTGCCTTACACCAAGACCGGCGTCGTCGGCGGCGTCATGCTGGGCCTGGGCCGCGCGCTGGGCGAGACCATGGCCGTCACCTTTGTGATCGGTAACGCGAACAAGCTGTCGTGGTCGCTGTTTGCTGCCGGTAACAGCATCACCTCCTTGCTGGCAAACGAATTCGGCGAAGCGCAATCGGCGCTGCACGTATCCTCGCTGTTCTCGCTGGCACTGATCCTGTTTGTCATCACCTTTATCGTCTTATCCGCCGCCAAGCTGATGCTGGCTGGCATGTCCCGCAAGGAAGGCACGAAATGAGCCAAGTAAGCACTCTCGACGTTCCGGCCAAGCCGGCCATGAACCCCGTCTACCGCAAGCGCCTGCTGATGCACCGCGTCGGCATCGCCCTGTCGGTGGCCGCCATGGCCCTGGGCCTGGCCGTGCTCGTGTGGATCCTGTTCACCCTGGTGATCAAGGGCTTTGGCGCCCTGTCCGTCGACCTGTTCACGCAAACGACGCCCGCTCCCGGCAGCGAAGGCGGCGGCCTGATCAATGCCATCGTCGGCAGCGCCCTGATGGTGGGCCTGGCAACGGTCGTCAGCACCCCGATCGGCATCCTGGCCGGCATCTACCTGGCCGAATACGGCGAAGAAAACAAGCTGGCGCAAGTGACGCGTTTCGTCACGGACATCATGCTGTCGGCCCCATCGATCGTCATCGGCCTGTTCGTGTATGCGCTGTACGTGGCGCACGTGAAACACTTTTCCGGTTACGCGGGCGCCATCGCCCTGTCGCTGATCGCCGTGCCGGTGGTGGTGCGCACGACGGACAATATGCTGCGCCTGGTGCCGAACAGCCTGCTGGAAGCCGCGTTTGCCCTGGGCGCGCCGCGCTGGAAGGTCGCCACCCTGGTGCGCTTGCGCGCCGTCAAGGCTGGCGTCATCACCGGCGTACTGCTGGCATTGGCCCGCATCGCCGGCGAAACGGCACCGCTGCTGTTCACGGCCCTGAATAACCAGTTCCAAAGCTTCAACATGAATGCGCCGATGGCCAACTTGCCGTCCGTCATCGCATCGTTTGCGATGAGCCCGTACGACAACTGGCGCTCGCTGGCCTGGGGCGGCGCACTGCTGATCACCTTCAGCGTGCTGGCCTTAAATATCCTGTCGCGCACCGTGTTCAGCCAAAAAGTCCCTAATTAAACAGATATCGAGCGAAGCGAACCCAAATGAATACGCAAATGAATCCAGCACAAGACCTGGCACCAAAGAAAAAAACCATCGAGATTTCGGGCCTGAACTTTTTTTACGGCAAAACGCAAAGCTTGCATAACGTCAACCTGGACATCCACGAGAAAAAGGTCACGGCCTTCATCGGCCCGTCCGGTTGCGGCAAGTCGACCCTGCTGCGCACGCTGAACCGCATGTACGACCTGTATCCGGGCCAGCGCGCGGAAGGCTCTATCCTGTACCGCGGCCGCAACGTGCTCGACGCGGACCAGGACGTCAACATGCTGCGCGCCAAGGTCGGCATGGTGTTCCAGAAGCCGACGCCGTTCCCCATGTCGGTGTACGACAACATCGCCTTCGGCGTGCGCCTGTATGAAGACCTGTCGAAGGGCGAGATGGACGAGCGCGTCGAGTGGGCCCTGAAAAAGGCTGCGCTGTGGGGCGAAGTCAAGGATAAGCTGAGCAAGAGCGGCCTGTCGCTGTCGGGCGGCCAGCAACAGCGCCTGTGCATCGCGCGCGGCGTGGCCGTGAAGCCCGATGTCTTGCTGCTCGATGAGCCGACCTCGGCGCTGGACCCGATCTCCACGTCGAAGGTGGAAGAGCTGATCAGCGAACTGAAACAGGATTACACGATCGCCATCGTGACGCACAATATGCAGCAGGCGGCGCGCTGCTCCGATTACACGGCCTATATGTATCTGGGCGAGCTGGTGGAATTCGGCGAAACGGACCAGATCTTCATGAATCCGGCCCGCAAGGAAACGCAGGATTACATCACGGGCCGCTTCGGCTGATCCACCGCGCACCGCTATATACAAGACAACTGAATACGGAGAGACAGCATGATAGGCGAACATTCATCCAAGCAGTACGACAACGAACTCGAAGCGATCCGCTCGAAAGTGCTCCTGATGGGCGGCATCGTTGAAACCCAGTTCCTCGACGCGATGACGTGCTTCCGCATCGGCAATCCGGAACGCGCCGACCGCGTGATGCGCGAAGACGACGTCGTCAACCAGCTGGAAGTGTCGCTGGACGATGCCTGCAGCCATCTGATCGTGCGCCGCCAGCCGGCCGCCAACGACTTGCGCACCATCATGGCCACCATCAAGGTGATTACCGACCTCGAGCGCGTAGGCGACGAAGCGACAAAAATCGCCCGCGTGGCGAAGAATCTGCACAAGCGGGGCAACGGCGTCGTCAACCATTACGAAATGGTGCGCGGCATTGCCAACACGGCTACCGACATGCTGCACGACGCGCTCGACGCGTTCGCGCGCAACGATGGCAAGCAAGCCTTACAATTAATTGCACAAGATGCCATCATCGACCATGAGTTTCGGTCTATCATGCGCAACTTGATAACCTTTATGATGGAAGACCCGCGCACGATTTCGGCGGCGCTCGATACCCTGTGGGTGGCCAAGGCCATCGAACGGATCGGCGACCATGCGAAAAACATCGCCGAATACGTGATCTACGTGGTTGAAGGCAAGGACATCCGCCACACCAAGGTGGCTGCTCCCGCCATTTCCGAGGAGCTCCCTGAGTAAGCTTTATGGCATCTGATAAAACCACGGTATTGATTGTTGAAGATGAGCCGGCCATCGTTGAACTGGTGACCTATTCGCTGCGCGAATCCGGCTGGAATTGCTGTTCTGTACAAAACGTTGCCGATGCCTGGGAATTCATCCAGCACCGCACGCCGCATCTGATCCTGCTGGACTGGATGCTGCCGGACCAGACGGGCTTGCGCCTGCTGTCGCGCATCCGCGCCGACCGCAATTTCGCGGCCATCCCCGTCATCATGCTCACCGCCAAGAGCATGGAAGAAGACAAGCTGGCTGGCCTGAACAGCGGGGCCGACGACTACGTCACCAAGCCGTTCTCGCCGCGCGAGCTGCTGGCCCGCGCCAAGGCCTTGCTGCGACGCAAGAGCCCGGAACACGCGCAGGCGCCCATGCGCGCCGGCAACGTGGCCCTGGACCCCGTCAGCTGCACCGTGATGATGGATGAACAGAAGATCGATATCGGCCATGCCGAATACAAGCTGCTGAAATTCCTGCTGGCCCATCCCGAGCGCGTGTTTTCGCGCAGCCAGCTGCTCGACAAGGTGTGGGGCGACCATGTGGTGATCGAGGAACGCACGGTCGACGTCCACGTATTGCGCTTGCGCAAAGCCTTGAAAGAGGCGGAAAGCCTGATCAAGACGGTGCGCAGCGTCGGCTACATGTTGTCTGAAAAATAAAGCTAGCCTCTATGAATCCGAAATTGCTGTTCTGGGTACCGGCCGCCTTGCGCATGGTGCTGGCGCTGCTGGGTGTGGCCGTCGTCTGGTATCTGTTTGGCGCCACGTATGCGCTGGGCATCGCCTTCGTGCTGATGGCCATGATGGTGTTCGTGCAGCTGTCCTACCTGTTCCAGCTGAGTAACTGGCTGGACAATCCGCAAAGCGCCAAGCTGCCCGATGGCTGGGGCGCCTGGACCAGCATCTTCGCGCGCCTGTACCGCATGCGCCGCGACGACGAGAAAAACCAGGCCGAGCTGACGGAATGGCTGGCGCGTTTCCGCCAGGCCATGCATCTCCTGCCCGACGGCGTCGTCATCATGGACGACGTGCTGTTCCTCGAATGGTGCAATCCCGCCGCCGAGAAACACCTGGGCCTCACGCACGAGCGCGACAAGGGCATGCGCGTCACCAACCTGATCCGCAGCCCCGAGTTCATGGATTACATCATCCTGGGCCGCTACGACCAGCCGCTGACGATCACTTTCCGCAACCGCAAGCTGATCGTGCAGATCATCCCGTTTGAAAACCGCCGCCAGATTCTCGTCACGCACGATGTGACGGAAACGGAACGCATTGAAATGATGCGCCGCGACTTCATCGCCAATGCCTCGCACGAGCTGCGCACGCCGCTCACCGTCATCGTGGGCTTCCTGGAAATCGCTTCCGCCGAGCTGGACCTGGACGCCGCCACGCGCGCCGCCCACCTCAAGCTGATGACGGAGCAGGGCCACCGCATGCAGCACCTGATCGAGGACATGCTGACCCTGTCGCGCCTGGAATCGGTCGACTACCCGCTGCGCCCCGAGCCCGTGGATGTCAGGAAGCTGATGCAGCAGGTCTTGCGCGACGCCAAGGGCTTGTCTGCTGGCAAGCATGACGTCAAGATGGAATGCAATGGCCCCGACGTGCTGGGCAGCTACGACGAGCTGTACAGCGCGTTCGGCAACCTGGCTTCGAACGCCGTGCGCTACACGCCGGCCGGCGGCACCATCACCCTGCGCTGGCAGGATGGGGCGACGGGACCGCAATTCATCGCGCAGGATACGGGCATCGGCATCAGCCCCGAGCATATCTCGCGCCTGACGGAACGTTTCTACCGCGTCGACAAGAGCCGCTCGCGCGAAACCCAGGGTACGGGCCTGGGCCTGGCCATCGTCAAGCACGTGCTGCTGCGCCACGGGGGAACGCTGGCCATCCAGTCCGTGGCCGACAAGGGCAGCAGTTTTATCGTCAGCATGCCCAAGTCCGTCGTCACGCCGCTGCAGGGCGAGTTGCTGGTCAAGTAGGCCAAAGGGAGGATGCTCCTCCCGGTATCGTGGTGCGACTAGTGCAAGGTTGGCATAAGTCGTTACAATCTGGCCATGACTTTAATCAACGCCTCTTTTCGCCACGCCGGCGCGCAGCAACTGGCCCAGTCGCTGCAGGCCGCGCGCCAGGATACCCTGTCCCTGTTCGACTGTTATGTCACTGCCGGCCTGGACGTGGTGGCGGGCCTGCCCCGCCATCCGCGCCTCAATCCGCCCTTATGGCAACTTGCACATATCGCCTGGTTTGCCGAGTGGTACATCCTGCGCGAAGCCGCATCGAGCCATCCGGCCGACGCCATCTACAATTCCCTGCTGACGCGCGGCGACGATTTGTTCGACGCCAACATGGTGGAACACCGCGCGCGCTGGAAGCTGGACCTGCCCAGCCCGGGCGCCGTGAAAACGTATTGCCACGAAGTGCTCGACAGGGTACTGGATAAACTGTCGCGCGAAGCCAATGTCGACAGCGCCCTGGCCCCGTACCGGCTGGCCTTGGCGCAGGAAGACTTGTGTGGCGAGGAAATGCTGGCCGGCTTGCAATGGCTGGGCCTGGAAGCACCCGCATCGCTGGCCGTCAGCCCCGCCTTGCCGCCAGGGGCGGGGGATATTGCTTTCCCCGGCGGGACCATCGAACTGGGCTCGCCCCGCGGCGCCGGGTTTGCCTTCGACAATGAATCGCCGCCCCACGCGTGCTACGTGCCGCCGTTTTCCATCGATGCCTGCGCCGTATCCAACGCCCAGTTTGCCGACTTTGTCGCCGACGGCGGCTACCAGAACCGCCAGTTCTGGAGCGCGGCCGGCAGCGCCTGGCTGATGCAGCAGGAGCGCTCGTCGCCGCTGTACTGGCTGCGCGAGGCGACGCAATGGCGCACCATGCGTTTCGGCCAGCGCACGACCTTGCCGCCAAATGAAGCGGTGCGCCACATCAACCTGTATGAAGCGCAGGCGTACTGCGCCTGGGCGGGGCGCCGCCTGGCGACGGAGGCGGAATGGGAGTATGCTGCGCTGTCCGGCCATCCGCGCTTTCACTGGGGCCAGGTGTGGGAATGGACGGCGACGCCGTTCGAACCGTATCCGGGCTTTGCGCCCGATGCCTGGCGCGAGTATTCGGCGCCGTATTTCATGCAGCACCAGGTGCTGCGCGGCGCCGCCTTCGCCACGCCGCCGCGCCTGCATTCGGTCCGCATGCGCGCCTTCCACGCGCCCGAGCGGGGCGACATCTTTGCCGGCCTGCGCACCTGCGCCTGGTAAGCACGCAAAGCGTAGTAACCATTTCAGGAATTCTTTTGAGTACAGATAACGCCCCGCAGTTCATTCCCAAACGCATCACGCCCACGCCGGAGCAAGTGGCCATCCAGACGGCGCAAAAGAAAGTCGTGCTGATCGACGCCAATGCGGGCGCGGCCAAGACGACGACTCTGGCCCTGCGCCTGGCCGAAGCGCTGCATCGGGGCCGCGCGCCCGAACGCATGCTGGCGCTGGTCTTCACGGAAGCGGCGCGCGTGGCCCTGCGCCAGCGCCTGCTGGAAGTGGGCGTGCCGCTGGGCGTCGTCAAGCGCCTGACCATCGACACCTTCGACGCTTTTGCCGCCAAGGTGCTGTCGCAGCTGGAAAACATGCAGGTGGCGTTCATGCGCAGCGATGAAGAGCTGCGCCCGATTGCCTGGGAAGCGCTGGAAGTGGTATTCGAGAAATACGCCCACCGTTATCCGCTGGAAATCAATACGACGAACGGGGCGATTGCCGAATTCCTGAAATTGCAGCTGCGCACCAAGGCGCGCCTGGATTTCCAGAATCCCGACTTCGAGAGCAATTCCCTGGAAGATAATCTGGAGCTGCTGGGCATGTCGCGCACGCATTATCTGTGGCTGCGCGAATATGAAGGCTTGCGCGGCGCCGACACGGGCGATATCCAGTTCCGCGCCCCATTCGACGCCACCTACGACCTGGTGCGCATGCTCGACGGCGACGAGCCGCTGCGCCAGCAATTGCCGGCCTTCCAGATCATCGTGGCCGATGAATTGCACGATTTGAACGAAGCGTCGTTCCGGCTGCTGACTATGCTGATACGCCGCGGCAACGCGTTTTTCTGCGGTGCGGGCGACAAGGACCAGGTCATCTACACATGGTCGGGCGCCGACCACCGCTTCCTGCGCCAGCGCTTCGAACAGGAATTCCCCGCCTTGCAGCGTCTGCCGCTGACGGCATCGTACCGCTACGGCCCGCAACTGGCGCACGCCGTGGGCGTGCTGAAAAACAAGGCCAGCGTGTCGGCCCTGTCGCGCGCCACGCACATCGACGTGCTGCAGTACGACCATGCGCAGCCGCAGGCGTGCAGCGCCCAGCTGATCGCCGCGCTCGAACACGCGCATGCGGGCACGACGGCCATCTTGCTGCGCGACCGCGACCAGGCGATTCGCGTGGAAACGGCACTGTTCCAGAGCGGTATCGCGTATGGCCTGGTAGACATGAACAGCTATCTGCTGAGTCTGGAAGTGCTGATGCTGCGCGGTATGGTCGCCATCGCCCGCAAGGACTTGCACGCCATCAAGAGCGGCCCGCGCCGGGGCGAGATCCTCGAAGCGCTGGTGGCGTTCGCGGAAATCCCGTTTACGCGCGCGGAGCTGCAGCAAGCCAAGGCCGACGTGGCCAATTATCCGGACTTGCTGGAAGGCTTCCTGACCAACCAGCTGGCCAAGTCGCACAACCAGGACAAGGCGGCGCTGACCCTGGCCGCCGTCGACTACCTGCGCGCGCTGCCTCCCGATGCCCTGGCCGGCGACGCGCTGCAACACATCTTTGGCCTGATGCAGCTGGAACAGACGGCGCGCCGCATCTATGTGGACCCGGCCCAGGCCAGGGTGGTGGCCCGTTCCCTGCACGGCTTCATTGCCGTGTGCCGCGAAGCGGGCGTGGCGCTGGGGGGCTTTGCCGGCTGGCTGGGCGAGATGGAAGACGCCGTGACGGTCTCGACCGGCAAGGCCAAACTGGTGATCGCCTGCATCGACCAGATCAAGGGCCTCGAATACAACCACGTGATTCTGCCCTACCTGGCGGTCGACGAATTCCCGCGCAGCAAGACCGACCCGCTGGAAGAGGAAAACCGGTTCTATGTGGCCGCCACACGCGCGCGCGACAGGCTGACCCTGCTGACGCCGGAAGACCCTGCCTGGCAGAGCCGCTACATCGCCGCCCTGCAGCTCAAGCAAAAGATTGTTGCGCCCAAGTCATAGATCTTTTGCTGTGTGGCCGCTTTTTGCGAAAGACGAAAGCGGGCATACTGGCCTGGTGTGATTGACAGCAATCTAACCAGACAGGGAGCAAGATATGAACGTGTTTTTGACAGGTGCGGCGGGTTTCATCGGCAGTTCCATCGCGGCGGGCCTCGTGCGTGCCGGCCATCAGGTGACGGGCCTCGTGCGCAAACCGGAGCAGGTGGCCGAGCTGGCCAGGATCGGCGTGCTGGGCGTGCAGGGCGAGCTGAACGACCGCGAGCTGCTCATCGAGCAGGCGAAGGCGGCCGATGCCGTCATCAATGCGGCCAGCAGCGACCACCGGGGCGCCGTGGAAGCCATCATCGATGCGCTGGCCGGCACGAATAAACCGTTCCTGCACACGAGCGGCTCGTCCATCGTGGGCGACGCGTCGGGCGGCGAGGGCACGCAGCAGATTTATTACGAAGACAAGCTGCCGGCGCCCACGGCCGACAAGGCGGCCCGGGTCGCCATCGACGACCTGGTGCTGGCCAGCGCCGCCAAGGGCGTGCGCGCCAGCGTGCTGTGCAACACCCTGATCTACGGCCACGGCGCCTTGCCGCGCGACAGCGTGCAGCTGCCGCGCCTGCTGAAGCAGGCGCGCAAGAGCGGCATCGTGCGCCACGTTGGGCCGGGCCGCAACATCTGGTCCAATGTGCATATCGACGACGTCGTCAGCCTGTATTTGCTGGCGCTGGAAAAGTCGCCAGCCGGCACGTTTTACTTTGTCGAGTCGGGCGAAGCGGCGTTCCGCGACATGACGGCCGCCATCGCCCAGGCACTGGACCTGGGGCCCGCGCAGGACTGGCCGTTGCCGGAAGCCATTGCCGAATGGGGCTACGAGATGGCTTCCTACGGCCTCGGCTCCAACAGCCGCGTGCGCGGCGCGCGGGCACGTACGCTGCTGGGCTGGCAGCCGCAGGGACCGTCCGTGCTGGCATGGATCGCCAATGACATGCTGCAGCCGCCGCACGCCACCGCCGTTTGATGCAGCTCAGCACAATCGCATCTGTGTGCGCTAGCGAACGGTGCTTTCTGGCGATCGGGAGTATGATGGCTTTGCTTGGTTGAGACGCACTGCCGTGAAGTTGGCGGCATGTTCGATCTTCCAGCAGGTCAGCCGGTCGCCTCAAGGATCGGCACCAGATTTCCGCTGCGGGCGCAGGTGCGCTGCGCGGCTGTACACTGCAACTCCAGGTCGTGGTGTTGTGCTACGAACCCCTTCAAGGCCGGCGCTAGCCGGTCTTTTTTTTGCCTGCCATTTCTTCCTCTGCGCCATTCACCGCTGCCTGGCCGCCATTCGCCGAAGCGGTGTTTGCTCCCGTCCGAAATCCGCGTATCTTTACGATCAACCAACTTCAAGGGGTGATCGTGAAACCTGAACCAGCCTATTACCGCCGTACCCAGCTGCTGTGGGGCGTGCTGCTGATCGCCATCGGCGCCATCATCCTGCTGGACCGGCTCGATGTGATCTATCTGCACGATTACTATGCACTATGGCATTATTGGCCGCTGATACTGGCCCTCTTTGGCCTCAACAAGCTGCTCACGCCCGTGTCGGCCAAGCAGGTGCTGAGCGGCCTGTGGCTGATCTTTTTTGCTGCCTGGTGGTATGTATCGTATGAAGAACTGTGGAACTTGAGTTTCTACAATAGCTGGCCCGCCTTGCTGATCGCCTGGGGCGTGGGCCTCGTGCTGGAACCGCTGTTGAACAAACATTTTATTGCCTACCGGGAGTCCGAGCATGAAAAATAAACCGCCGCCGCACTCGCCATCGCAGATCGTGCTGGGCGTCATCGTCATCGGCCTGGGGCTGCTGTTCCTGCTCGATAACCTCGGCTTCATCAATGTGCGCTACACCTTCCGCTTCTGGCCCACCATCCTCATCATTTTCGGCTTGCTGAAAATATCGCAAAGCCATACGCGCTCCGGCTACATCCTTGGCGGCGTGATGGTCTTGCTGGGCCTGACCTGGACCCTGAAAGCCATGGGATTGTTCTATATCAACTGGGGCATGCTGTGGCCGCTGCTCATCATTGCCGCCGGCGTGGCCGTGGTGTCGAAGTCCTTGCCCGGCGGGCAGCAGCGGCAGCGGCGCCGGCACTTTGCCGCGCAGCAGGACGGCACGCCAGCACCTGATTCGTTCGGCCAGCCCAGGAATGGCGCCGTGTCGCTGGACAAGGACGCCGCGACGGCAGCGCCCGGCGCCGGCGGGCAGGCGGACGACGACAGCATCATCGAAGTGACGGCCATCCTGGGCGGCTTTGTGCGGCGCGTGTCGTCGCAGCGCTTCAAGGGCGGCGATATCAACGTCATCATGGCCGGCTGCGAAATCGACTTGCGCCAGGCATCGATCCAGGGCGAGGCCGTGCTCAATGTATTCGCCCTGTGCGGCGGCGTCACCATCAAGATTCCGCCCGACTGGAGCGTGGTGCTGCAGGGCACGCCCATCCTCGGCGGCTTCGAGGAAAAGACCATCGTGCCGCCGAACCAGGACAAGCGTTTGTACGTGACGGGCTACGCCATCATGGGCGGCCTGGAAATCCGCAACTAGGCGCGCATGTCCGGACCCTTGTCGAAGCGGCGCGGCGCCGTGGCCGTGGTGGTGGTGTGCCTGGCGCTGGGCCTGGCGCTGGCGTTCGTGCTGGCCAGGGTGGCCCATGCGCCCAGGCTCAACGCCGTGCTGCTGGTGGTGCCCGCCACGCTCGTGTATGCCATCGGTTCGGGCTTTTCCGCGTTTTACCTGTGCCGCGCCTATCCCTTGCACGCGCGCCATCCGCTGGCCATTGCCGGCGTGATGGGAGTGGCGGCCCTGTTCGCGGGCTTGCTGTGGGCGACCCTGCTGCAATTTCTGAACAGCGTCAGCCTGCTGCTGGAAGTGCCCTGGCTGGGCGTGAACCTGACGCAATCGCTGCTGGCCCTGTTTTTCGGCCTGGGCGTGCTGCTGTATTGCCTGGCTGCCGCCGTGCACTATCTGTTGCTGGAATTCGTGCGCGCCAGGATGGCCGAGCAGCGGGGCCTGGAAGCGCAGCTGATGGCGCAGGAAGCGCAGCTGCGCATGCTGCGCACGCAGATCGATCCGCATTTCCTGTTCAACAGCCTGAACTCCATCAGCGCCCTGACGTCTATCGATGCGGCAGGCGCGCGCCAGATGACGGTGCAGCTGGCCAGTTTCTTTCGCCAGAGCCTGAGCCTGGAAGCGCACAAGCACATCACCGTGGAACAGGAGCTGGTGCTGATCCGCCATTTCCTGGCCATCGAGCAAGTGCGTTTCGGCGCGCGCCTGCAAGTGGCGGAAGCCATCGATGACGCCGCGCTGGCCTGCCTGCTGCCGCCCATGCTGATACAGCCGCTGGTGGAAAATGCCGTCAAGCATGGCATCTGCGGCTTGACGGAGGGCGGCCTGATCGCCATCGAGGTGCGGCGCGCGGGCAGCCTGCTGCAGATTGCTGTGCGCAATCCCGTTGATGCGGATCAAGGGCCAGAGCGCGGCAATGGCGTGGGGCTGGAGAATGTGCGCCAGCGCCTGGCCAGCGCCTATGGCCACGAAGCGGGCGTGCACTGGGCGCGCCGCGGCGCGGCGTTTGAAGTGACCTTATCGATGCCGGCGCAGACCGGCGACACGGAGAAAGCATGATGCAGGCAAGAATGCGGGTGGCCATCGTCGATGATGAACTGCTGGCGCGCAGCGTATTGCGCGAATACCTGGCGCGCCATGACGATATCGATATCGTGGCCGAGTGCGCCAACGGCTTCGATGCCGTCAAGGCCATCGCGGAACTGGAGCCGGAACTGGTGTTTCTCGACATCCAGATGCCGCGCCTGGACGGCTTCGAGGTGGCCGAGCTGATCGGTGCGAAGACGCGCCTGATCTTTGTCACGGCCTACGACCAGTACGCCTTGAAAGCGTTCGAATGCCATGCGCTCGATTACCTGCTGAAACCTTTCAGCGAACAGCGCTTCGACCAGGCGCTGGCCCATGCGCGCGCGCAGCGCAGCACGCCCGCCGCCCAGGCTGCCGTGCAAACGGTGGCGCGCGAAGCGGCCACGCGCGCCGCGCCCCTGGACCGCGTGCTGATACGCGATGGCGCCAGGGTCCACGTGATCGCCAGTGCGCGCATCGACTACATCGAGGCGCAGGACGATTACATCAGCATCCGTTCCGAGGGCAAGTCCTACCTGAAAAGCCAGACCCTGGCGGAACTGGAAGCCCAGCTCGATCCCGCCAAATTCCTGCGCGTGCACCGGTCGTATCTGCTCAATATCGACGGCATCCGCCGCATCGAGGCAGCCACGAGGGACAGCCACGTGGCCATCTTGCGCGATGACACGCGCATACCCGTGAGCAAGGCGGGCTACCAGAAGCTGAAGTTACTGGTTGGCTAGCTGCACATCCCACCACGTGGGCAGTAGCTGGCGGATTTCTGGCCGGGAAAAACGGTCGTCGATCAGGTAGACGACGCCCTTGTCCGACTGCGTGCGGATGACCCGGCCGGCCGCTTGCACCACCTTTTGCATGCCCGGATACAGATACGTGTAGTCGTAGCCGGCGCCGAAAAGCTCGCCCATGCGCTGGCGGATCTGCTCGTTGACGGGGTTGATCTGCGGCAAACCCAGGGTGGCGATGAAGGCGCCGATCAGGCGCGCGCCCGGCAAGTCGATGCCTTCGCCAAATGCGCCGCCAAGCACGGCAAAGCCGATGCCGCGCGTCTCCAGGCCGAAGCGCCCCAAAAAGTGCGCGCGGGCAGCATCGTCCATGCGGCGCGGCTGCTGCCAGATGGGCACGTCCGGGTAGTGCTGGGCAAACAAGTGGGCCGTCTTTTCCATGTAGTCGAAGCTGCTGAAGAAGGCCAGGTAGTTGCCCGGCGTTTCCGCGTATTGCTTTGCCATCAGCTGGGCGATGGGCAGCAGCGAGGCGGCGCGGTGCTGGTAGCGCGTGGAAATGCTGTCGGCCACGCGCACGGACAGCTGCTGCGCCTGGAAGGGCGATTCCACGTCGACCCAGGCCGTGTCGGCCGGCATGCCCAGGGTGTCGCTGTAGTAATTCCATGGACTCAAGGTGGCAGAAAACAGGGCCGTGCTGTGGCTGGCCGCGAAGCGCTCCTTGAGAAACGGTGCCGGCACGATGTTGCGGATGCAGACGGTGGAACCGGTGTCGGTTTTGCTGACGTCGAACAGCGAGTGTGGGCCAAAGCTTTCCGCCAGGCGGTTGATCAGCAGCACGTCGAAATAAAAGCGCTGCAAGTCCTCGTCCAGCGCGGCAGCGTGTTCGGCCATGTAGTCGCCGATGGCCGTGACCACGCCTTGCAGCGCGCCAAAGAATTTGTCGGGCAGGGCCGCATGCACGTGGTAGTCGCCATCCTGCTCTTTTAACAGCGCCGTCCACTGGCGCGAGAGGCGGTCCAGCGGTTTTTTCAATCCTTCGGGCGCGAACTTGCGCAGCATTTTCAGGTCGATCTGCGCCAGTTCGGCGCTATACATGCTGCGCGCGCGCGACACCATATTGTGTGCTTCGTCCACCAGCACGTTGACTTTCCAGTCGTGGGCCAGGGTCATGCCGTACAGCATGGCGCTGAGGTCGAAATAATAATTGTAGTCGCCGATGACGACATCGCTCCAGCGCGCCAGTTCCATGCCCAGGTAATACGGGCAAATGCTCTGCTGCAAGGCGATGGCGCGCACGGCTTCCTTGTCCAGGATCAAGCCGCTGGCCAGCGCCACCTCGCGCGCCAGCGGCAGGCGGTCGTAAAAACCCTTGGCCAGCGGGCACGATTCGCCGTGACAGGCTTTGTCCGGATGCTCGCAGGCGCTGGTCTTGGCGCTCAGTTCCAGCACGCGCAGGGGCAGCAGGGGCGCGCTCTCCTTGAGGATGGCGCAGGCGTCGAGCGCCATCTGCCGTCCCGGCACCTTGGCTGCCAGGAAAAACAGCTTATCGAGGCCATGCGCGGCCGTGGCTTTCAACATGGGAAACAGGCTGCCCACCGTCTTGCCGATGCCGGTCGGCGCCTGCGCCAGCAAGCCGCAGCCGCGGCTGCTGGCCTTGTACATGGCTTCGGCCAGCTGGCGCTGGCCCGGGCGGAAGTCCGCATGGGGAAACGCCATGCTGGTGAGCTGTGCGTCGCGGCCGGCCCGGTGCGCCAGTTCCTGCTCGGCGCAGTCGAGGAACAGCGCGCAATGCTGTTCGAAGAACAGGCGCAGGGCCTCGGCCGTGCATTCCTCATGCATGACCGTTTCCTTCTGGCTGGCAATGTCGAAATACACGAGCGCCACGCGCAGCATGGGCAGGTTCAGCTGCTGGCACAGCAAGTGGCCATAGATGCGCGCCTGCGCCCAGTGCAGCTGGCGGTGGTTGGCGGGCATGGCGTCGAGCTCGCCCCGATACGTCTTGATTTCTTCCAGCTGGCGCCGCGCCGGGTCGTAGCCATCGGCGCGGCCCCGCACGTGCAAAGGCCCGAAGTCGCCGGACAGGCTGATTTCGCGCTGGTAACCGTCGTCGCGCCGGCTGGTGACGGTGGCGTGGCCCACCATGCCTTCCTGCGCCGTGGGGGACGGTGTGAAACGCAAGTCCAGGTCGCCCACCTTGGCCGTGAATTCGCACAGGGCGCGCACGGCAATCGTGTACGTGTTGCGGCTCATGCTGCCGCCTGCCATTGCAGGTAGCACACGCTGACGGGCATGGCGTGCTCGGCGCAATAGGCGATCCAGCGCAGCTGATTGTCCTGCAATCGGTCGCCGGGGCCCTTGACTTCGATCATGCGGTAGCGCCGTTCTTCCGGCCAGAACTGGATTAAATCGGGCAAGCCGCTGCGGTTGCTTTTGATATCGAGCAAGATCCGTTCGAACGCCTTCTTCAGATGAAAAGCGGGGATGCAGGCCAGCGCCAGGTCCAGCAAGCCGTCGTCCAGCACGTCCCAGCTGACGAAGGGCGAGACGATGCCGTGCTTGGCGGCAAGTGTGGCGCGGATGGCGGCGTGGTAGCTGCCGTCGTCCAGCTGCGCCAGGCAAGCGGCAAAGTCCGTGCTGCGGCGCTGGCAGAAATCGGCGCTGTGCAAGTCGGCCGGGCCACGGTGAAACGGGTGGAAGAAGGCGCCCGGCATGGCCTTGAAGATGGCGGGCCAGCACAGCAGGCCGAACAGCGAATTGATCAGGGTGTTTTCCACGTAATACACGGGCGCGTCGTCCTGCATCAGGTGTTGCTGCACCACTCCTTCCACGTAGCACGCAGCGTCTGGATACGGCAGATGCAGGTCGATGCGGTCGATGGCGGCGGGCACGGCGGCCGCCAGTTTTGCGTGGCCCAGCTTGCGCCGCAGCCGGGGCGCCATGCGCAGCAGCAATTGCTGTTCCGCCTCGCTTTCCGGCGCGGCCAGCGCGATCGTCAGGCGTTCGTAGGCCGCTTGCGGCTGCTCGTCTTTTTCCAGCACGCGGATGGCGCGGCCCCGGGCGCCCGGATAGCGGCAATCGGCATAGGCGCGGTAGGCGGCGGGCCAGTCCTGGGTCTTTTCCAAGTGCTGGCCGATCTGGAAACGCAGCTTGTCGCGCCGGCTGGCCAGCCAGGTATTGTCCTGCGACAAGGGCAGCGCCGCCAGTGCCTGCAGCACTTCGTCCGCGGGCGCGCTGTCGTTGTAGCGTTCGCGGCACTGGTGCAGCACTTCATAGTGCTCGATATCCTGGCGCGTGCGAAAGCCCCGCGACTTCGGCGAGAATTCCACTTTTTCGTATTGATACACGCCCAGGTCGGACAGCACGAATTCCGACCAGTCCTGGTGATAGTTGCCAAAATAAATCAGGCGTAGCCGGTCGCACAGCGGTTGCAGGCCGATGCGGTACAGCACGTCGCCACAAGCCGGATGCCAGGCGGAAAACGGCTTGCTGTCCCCATGCTGCTCGCGCAAGGCGTCCAGCTGCTCGGCCTTGCGCGCCGCCTTCAGGGGCGCGGCGAGCTGAAAGGCCTGGGCGATTTCCGCTTTCAGCAGTTGTTCGAACAGTTCATCGAGCGAAATGGCGGGATCGGCTTCCACCCATTCCAGGGCCAGCAAGGGCAGGGCGGCCGCGCGCGTGTCGCCGATTTCCTCGTAATTGAGCTTGCTGGCGCGAAACAGGCAGCCCTTGCGCATGACGAGGCGCACGAACAGGGCGCGCGAGGGCAGCGGCAGTGCGCCGAAGTCGGCGATGAACTGCGTTTCTTCAACGCTCAGCAGGTCGGCGTAACGGGCGGCTATCCAGCTCAGCACATCCTGGAAATTGTCCAGATAGTACAGGGGATTTTCCAGGACTCTCAGCATGGGGGGAATGGGGCAAGATGCAAGGTGATCGGTTTTACTGTGTTTATATACAGTTTAAACCTTCATCCGCCGCTTGCCCAGCGATTTTATGCTCAGCTGGCCGTGCTGTAGGCAAAACAGCTGTCGAACTTCTCGTAGGGAATGAGTTTGTCGCGCAGGCTGGCCCGTTCCATATCGGTCAGCAAGCCCCGGTGCGCTTCCTTGCGTCCCTTCGGCAGCGCCACTTCGTAGTCGATGATGTCGCGCGACAGCAGCGTTTGCAGGATCTGCGCCTGCTCCGGCGTCAGGTAGCGCGCATGCGTGAGCATGGTCTTTTCCAGCTGCTCGCGGAATTCCCCGTCGCTGACGTCGTTGTAGGTATCCTGGTCCGCCATGCTGTTCAACAGCATGTGAAAGATGAAGTCCTGCAGGTTTTTCGCCAGGTACTGGGCTTCATCCTCGTCGTGCCACAGCAGCACGATGGGCATCTCGCCCTCTTGCTGGCCGGACGCGAAAAAGCAGTAGTGGTCGCCCGCGCCCGTTTGCGCGAACGGGATGAACTGGAAACGGGGAGAGATGCGCCGGTAATCGTCCTCGTCGAGCAAGCTTGCCGCTTCTTCGGCCACGGATTTGATATTGAGCAATTCGAAATCGTCTGCGTGCAGCAGCAGGGTGGGACGATCCTGTAGTGTAGGAAACACCAGCTTGTACCAGTCGGGTCCGTATTCGCCCACGTCGAGCATGCCGTCGCGGTCCAGCTGCCGGTACAGCGGCGGATAGGTGAAGCCGTGTTCGTGTTCAATTTCTGACAGTGTCATGTTTGCCCTGTTAGCCGTGATTCGTGGCGCCATGATAGCCGAGGCGATGGCGCGCACGCTTCACCGTGGCAACGTTCGCCCTAATTAATAAACTTTTTAGTTTACTTATGTGGCCTGGCCACGTATTCTTGCCGGACCATCTCCATCGAGCCCGCATGAAAAATATCATCCTGATTTCTGCCGCCTGCCTGCTGGCGCTGCTGTCGACCATCGGCGCCTCCCTGCCATACCCGATCCTGCCGCCCCTGTTTGCGGCCGAGGCGCCGAATGCCTTCAACAATTTCCTGGGCTTGCCGTCGAAACTGCTGTTCGGCCTGGCGCTGACCATCAACCCGCTGGGCTTGCTGATCGGCTCGGCCGTGCTGGGCCCCTTGTCGGACCGCTACGGCCGCCGCCCCTTGCTGATGCGCACGGCCGTGGGCGCCGCCATCGGCCATGCGATCACGGCCTGGGCGCTGGTGATCCAATCCTATCCGCTGTTCATCGTTGCCCGTTTCATCACGGGTTTGCTGGAGGGAAACGGCGCCGTGGCGCGCGCCATGCTGGCCGATCAGCTGACGGGACCATTGCGCCTGCGCGCCATGTCCTGGCTGAATGGCGCGTTTTACCTGGGCTGGCTGGTGGGTCCCATCCTGGCGGGCGCGACCTTGGGCTGGGGCGTGACGGTGCCGTTCTGGATTGCCGCCGCCGCCCTGATGCTGGTGGCCGTGCTGGTAGCCGTGGGCTTGCCGCGCGAAACGCCGTCCCTGCTGACGACGTCGTGGTGGCAGGTGGCGCGCGACCGCCATTCGCTGAACCTGCTGCGCCATGACGAGCTGCGCACCCTGTTCATCGTGCAACTGGCGCTCACGTGCGGCGTGGCCAGCTTCTACGAATTCTATCCGCTGTGGCTGGTCGAGACGGCCAATTACCATGCACAGGAGATTGCCTGGGTGAACGTGGGCCTGTGCGGCACGATGACGGTCACTTCGCTGCTGGCGGGCGGTCCCAGCCGCCATGCGCCACTGCTGCGGGCCAGCTGGTATGCGTGCGGCGTGGCACTGGCCGTGGGGATCCTGGCGCTGGGCAATATCTGGGTGGGCATCGCCGCCATCGTGCTGTTCGGCATTCCGAATGCCCTGTACAACACGGTGATCCAGGGCTGGTGCGCCGAGCGCTTCAGCGCGCACGGGCAGGGCGCCGTGATGGGCTTGCTGGCCACCACGTTTTGCATCGCCAACATCGTCGTCGCCTTGAGCGGCTCCGTGCTGACCCTGATCGACACGCGGCTGATCCTCGTCGCGGGTGCCTTCTCCGCCGCCTGGGCCGCCTGGCGCATGGTGGCCTGGCGCCGCCAGCTGGACGGCGCCGTCGACGCAAAGGCCGTGGCATGAGCCGCAGCATGAACACGTCGGAACAGACCCTGTTCCTGCTGAAGATGCGGGGGCCCCAGACGGCGCAGCAACTGGCGACCCTGCTCGATATCACTTCCATGGGCGCGCGGCGCCAGCTGGAAGCGGCGCAGGACAGGGGCCTGGTGGCTTTCGAGGACGTGGCCGACAAGGTGGGACGTCCGTCGCGGCGCTGGGCATTGACGCGGGAAGGCCACGCGCGCTATCCCGACCGCCATGCGGACCTGACCCTGGAATTGATTGCGCAAGTGAAAACCCTGTTCGGCGATGCGGGCCTGGAGAAACTGATCGGCGCGCGCGAGCGCAGCAGCGAGCTGGCCTATGGCCAGCTGGTCGACCCGCAGCTTGACCTGGCGCAAAGAGTGGACGGCCTGGCGCGGGCGCGCGACGGCGAGGGTTACATGGCCCATGCGGAGCCGCAGGACGATGGCAGTGTCTTATTGGTGGAAAACCATTGTCCCATCTGCGCAGCGGCCACGGCATGCCAGAATTTCTGCCGCTCGGAGCTGGCCATCTTTCAGCGGGTACTGGGGGACGATTGCAAGGTCGAGCGCAGCGAATATCTGCTGGAGGGGGGCAGGCGCTGCGTGTACCGGATCGTGCCGGTGGGGTGAGGGCCAAACTTGTCGACCCCAAGGTTGTAGGTCGGGTTAGCGCTGCGCGCGTAACCCGACATCACCATTGGCGCCAACAACGCGTCGGATTACGCGCGGCGTTGCCGCGCTAATCCGACCTACATCGCTTACTTTTTAGCCGCCTTGGGCTTGGCGGCAGGCGCTGCCTTTTCAGCCGCGGCGGTGGCGCCGCTCGTCGCCTTTTCCGTTGCCTGCGCCACTTGCGCGCTGGCTTTGGCGATCTGCTCTTCCACGGTTTTCACTGCCTGTTTCGTGGCCTTGGTCACTTGCTCGTAGCCGAGGAAGGCGTTGTCGATGGCGGCCTTGACGATGGCCACGGCATTTTCCGAACCTGGCGGCACGTTTTTCGTGACGTCGTAGATCAGGGCGCTCAGATTGCTTTTCGCTTCCGCCACATGGGCTTCCGCGGCCGTGGTGAATTCCGTATGGATTTCCTTGATGATGTCGTCGAGTTGCTGTTTATACGCTTTCGCGCCGGCCACGCCCGGCTGCAGCTGGGCAGCGGCGGCGGCCATGGCGGCCTTCGGATCCTTGGCCTGGCTGATTTCCTTGCCGGCGGCCAGGCTGTCCTCGATGCCGGACTTGGCGGTGGCCATGTTCAGCGCCAGCACCTGCTCCACGCCTTGCACGGCCTTGGAGGTGAGGGTGTTGAAGGTCATCAGCTGGAATTCAAACAAGGCCTTGGTGGCCGATGCAAATTGTTCGGGATTCGTAAACATGTGGTCTCCTCGGTTTGAATAGATACGTTCTTATCGTTCCATACTCTTTCGACGCCGCAATGCCATCGCTTGATCTCAAGCCGGTGCCCCGTGTGGTCATGGCCCCATTATTTAACAAGCGCAGGTTTTTCGCAACGGCTATCTTTATACGGGCCCGAGGCCAGTTCCCAGCCGAATCCCAGCGTGGATTGGGCGCACGACAGGGTGCCGTCAACCTTGCTGCGCCATTTGTACCAGGGGGCCGGTCCGGCCGAGGCGCAAGCGCAAATGGCCAGCAGGGCCGTGGCGATCAGGTATTTCATAGGTGCTCCGAAAGAAAAGCCTGCCGGCATTGTAGCGCGCCTGCCGCTCAGGGGGCGGCCGATTGCGGCGCCGCGGCGGGCAGTTGCAGGGTGAAGGTGGTGCCGCTGTCGGCGCCGGTGCTGCTGGTGGCATCGATATGGCCGCCCAGCACGCCCGTGACGATGTTGTGCGCCACGTGCAGGCCCAGGCCCGAGCCGCCGGAGCCGAGCTTGGTCGTGAAGAAGGGGTCGTAGACATGTGCCAGGGCATCGGCGGCGATGCCCACGCCCGTGTCGGCGATGGACAGGGTGATCGTCTGCCCGTCGTCGCTGCCGCGGGCGGTAATGGCGATCTTGCCGCCGCTGCGGCCCTCGAAGGCATGGCGCAGGCAATTTTCCAGCAGGTTGCTCAGCACCTGGCCCAGCGGACCTGGATAGCTGTCCATGGCCAGGCCGTCCGGCACGTCCTGCGTCAGGTGCAGGCCGGCAGCCTTCAGGGGCGTGGACATGGGCAGCATCAGTTCGGCGATGAACTGGCGCAGCAGGAAGTGCCGGCGCTGCGAGCTGGCGCGGTCGACGGCGATCTGCTTGAAGCTCGACACCAGGTCGGCGGCGCGTTGCAGGTTGCGCAGCATGATGGCGTCCGCCTCGCTGGCCTGGGTCAGGTAGGCGCCCAGTTCCGAGCGGCGCAGGCCGTCCAGGAAGCTGGCCTGGATTTCGCGCGTGCGCTCGGCCATGGTGGTGGCGACCACCAGGCCGTTGCCGATCGGCGTATTGAGTTCATGCGCGATGCCGGCCACCAGCGCGCCCAGCGCGGCCAGCTTGTCGCGGCGCACCAGTTCTTCCTGCGTGATGGACAGGTTTTCCAGCGCGGCGGCCAGTTCGCAGTTGGTCTGCTCCGAGTGTTCCTTGGCCTGCGTCAGCGCTGCCGTGCGTTCGGCCACCAGCTCTTCCAGGTGGGCGCGGTGGCGCTGCAGTTCGCGTTCGTGGCGCATGCGGCCGATGGCGATGCCGGCCAGGTCGGTGGCCGTATCGATCAGTTCCAGGTCGCGCGCATCGGGCTGGCGCACTTCGCGGTAATACATGGCGAATGAACCGAGCACGGCGCCATCCTGGCCGAAGATGGGGCGCGACCAGCAGGCGCGCAAGCCGAACGGCGCGGCCAGCTCGCGGTAGGGCGCCCACAGGGGATCGCGCATGATGTCGCTGACCACCACCGGTTCGCGCAGGAACATGGCCGTGCCGCAGGAGCCCACGCCGGGGCCGATGGCCACGCCTTCGAGCAGGGCCATGTATTCGGGCGGCAGGCTGGGACCGGCCGCGCTGTGCATGTGGAGGCCGTCATCGTCGAGCAGCATGATGGAGCAAAGCACGCCGCGCGACTGGCCTTCGATCAGGAGCAGCAGCTGGTTCAGGGTGGGCGTCAGGGGCGCGCCCTTGGCGACCATTTCCAGCAGGGTGCTCTGTCCCGAACGCATCGCTTCGGCGAGGTTGCGTTCGGTCAAGTCGATGATGCGCGCATGCACGAGCTGGCGGCCCGGCACGGACAAGCGCATCAAGCGGATTTCGCAGGCGATCGGATGGCTGTCGCGGTGGCAGCAGCTGGCGCGGAAGACGACGATCTTGCCTTGCAAGGTATCGCGGATCTTTTCTTCCAGCAGTTGCGGCGAGGCGCGGCCATCGTCCTGGACCTTGGGAAACAGGGGTTCCATGCCGCCTTGCAGCAGTTCCGCCAGCGGCATGCCGAACAGGTCTTCGGCCAGGTGGTTGGCGTCGATCAGCAGGCGGTTGTCGATGTCGAACAGCAGCACGGCGTCGGGCGAGCCGGCCAGGATCGAGTGGTAATTGACTTCCAGCGTTTGCGGATGCAGGGGGCGCGGCGGCGCGGCGGCAAGCGGCGCGGACGCCACAGCCTTGTGCAAGGCCAGTTCCATGAGGATTTTTTCCGCCACGTCGCGCGCATTGAAGGGCATCTTGATGTAGTCGGATGCGCCGGCACCCACGCTGCGGCCCTGTTCCTCGGCGCTGGGGGTGGCCGACATCAGCAGCAGGGGCACGCTGTGGCGTCCGCCCGCATTGCGCAGGCGCATGCAGGTGGCGCCGATATTCGAGCCGGCCAGGGCCGCGTCGAGCAAGATCAGGTCCGTGCCGCCGGCCGCCAGTTCCACGCCTTCGTCGACATCGCCCGCCAGTCCCGTGCCCAGGTTATGCCGGTCCAGCACATACAGCAGTTCGCGCACATCGTTCGGCGAATTGCTGACCAGTAGCACTTTGGCCCGGTCGGCGATGGAAGAAATCAACTGATTCATGGTATCGCGCCCTTACGCGGTTCATGGGCCTAGTATTACATCAAGGCAAGTAGGAGTAAACGATAATTCTTGATGACCAAAAGCAAGGGTTATCGCGCCCGTTCAGGCCGCGTTTTGCGCTGCGGGCACCGTTGCCAGCTCGGCGCGGGCCTGCTCGATGCGCGGGTAATTATCCTCGATCCAGTCGACCAGCACGGCCAGGCGTTCGGCCGCTTCGCGTCCCAGCGGCGTGAGGCTGTATTCCACCTTGGGCGGTATCACCAGATATGCCTGGCGCAGCACGAAGCCGTCGCCCGCCAGCGCTTCCAGGGTTTGCGCCAGCATCTTTTCGCTGACCCCGCCCACTTCACGGCGCAGTTCGCTGAAGCGCCGCGTGCCGCTCAGCAGCAACACCAGCACCAGCACGGCCCAGCGGCTGGTCAGGTGGCTGAGCACGGCGCGCGACGGGCAGGCGGCCGCCAGCAGGTGCGCGCCCTGGTTCTGGCGGACGAGGGCGGCGCGCAGGCTGGCGCCGGGAGTGTCTGTGGACATGATAGTTGGCCTTCAATTTGAGATGAATTCATACTTACCAAAAGGTACGTACTTACAATAAGTAAGTAATAGTCCTATTATAGGGTTTTACCACCCACCCTCCAAGGAGAAATCATGATCGTCATCACCGGCGCCACAGGCAACCTGGGCCAGCACGTCATCGCCAGCCTGCTCAAATCCGTCCCCGCAGCGAACATCATTGCCGCCGTGCGCAATCCGGCCAAGGCCGCCAGCCTGGCCGCACTGGGCGTGCAAGTGCGCCAAGCCGATTACAATGATGGCGCCAGCCTCGACGCGGCATTCAAGGGCGCAACGAAGATCTTGCTGATCTCGTCCAGCGAAGTGGGGCAGCGCGCGCAGCAGCACCAGAACGTCATCGATGCGGCCAAGCGTGCCGGCGTTGCCCTGCTGGCCTACACCAGCGTCTTGCGCGCCGACACGTCGCCGCTGGGCCTGGCTGCCGAGCACGTCGTCACGGAAGCGGCCATCCGCGCATCGGGCTTGCCGTACAGTTTCCTGCGCAATGGCTGGTACCTGGAAAACCATACGGAACACCTGGCGCCCGTGCTCGAGCATGGCGTCGTGCTGGGCGCGGCGCAGAATGGCCGCTTTTCGTCGGCCGCGCGTGCCGATTACGCGGCCGCGGCCGCCGCCGTGCTGACGGCCGCCCAGCCGCAAGCCATCTATGAACTCGCAGGCGACCACGGCTTTACCCTGGCCGAGTACGCAGCTGAAGTGGCGCGCCAGTCGGGCAAGGCGATCGTGTACAAGGATTTGCCGCAGGCCGATTTCAAGGCCGCCTTGATTGGCGTGGGCGTGCCGGAGGGCTTTGCCGACTTGCTGGCCGATTCCGATGCGGGCGCGGCCAAGGGCGGCCTGGAAGACAATGGCAAGCAATTGAGCGCGCTGATTGGCCGTCCGACGACGAGCCTGGCCAATGCCGTGAAGGCGGCGCTGGTCAAATAAGGGGAGGGTGCCGCAGGTCGGGAAGACTACGCGGCATTCTGGAATGAAAAAAGCCGCAAACTCGTGAAAGTTTGCGGCTTTTTTGCGAATTAGGTAATGGTGCCCACGAAGGGACTCGAACCCCTACACCCGAAGGCACATGGACCTGAACCATGCGCGTCTACCAATTCCGCCACGTGGGCACTGATGCTGCTTGTTGCTGCTTACTGCGATGTCTCACTACTGTACTGCGGACTACAACGAAAACAGCTCGTTGCTGGTGGTGCCCACGAAGGGACTCGAACCCCTACACCCGAAGGCACATGGACCTGAACCATGCGCGTCTACCAATTCCGCCACGTGGGCATTGTGCTGCTCATTTCAACTGCGTACTGCTTTACTGCGGATCACAATGAAAACATCTCATTGCTGGTGGTGCCCACGAAGGGACTCGAACCCCTACACCCGAAGGCACATGGACCTGAACCATGCGCGTCTACCAATTCCGCCACGTGGGCATTGTTACTGCTTGCTGCTTGTCGTTGCATGTTCTGCAGCGAGGACAAAATCATAAGGGCTGGCGCGCATTCGGTCAATCAACATTTTGCACTTTTCTTCAAGAAACATGTTTTTTTGCCTGAAAACGGCTGTTCCCTATGAAAAAAGGCAAAATCTGCCTGTTTTTTCAGCGCCTTCCCGCATCTTTCCGTTCATGGGCGTGCCGTGCTTGCCGGTTGCCGCAATGCGGCTCGCTGATGGCGGGAAGGGGTTTTCGTCTCGGAAATGAAAAAAGCCGCAAACTCGTGAAAGTTTGCGGCTTTTTAGCGAATTAGGTATGGTGCCCACGAAGGGACTCGAACCCCTACACCCGAAGGCACATGGACCTGAACCATGCGCGTCTACCAATTCCGCCACGTGGGCACTGATGCTGCTTACTACATTTTACTGCTCGAGTATTTGTTGCAAAATAACTTACTACAACAATTCTGCTATTATAGCGACTTGAAGAGTTTTGCGCCAGATGAGCTTTCGCTCCATACTGCACATCAACCCTGTACCGCTTTCCTGCAACTGCAATCCCGTGAAGGTTTGTCGCTGCAAGAGACCGAGATTATAGAGCAATATTTGCCGAAGTCAAATGCATTGCGCAGCTTTTCTCCTTTTTTTCATTGGCGGGCGTCTTGTACTGTTTCCGACACGCTGTCCGTTAGGCAAACCAAGGCGTCCTCCGGTACACTACCGCACATCACCGTGTCAATATTGACGGTGATGTCATCGGTCTTTGTATTCCGTTTGATCACTGTCAATAACAACTATAGAAATACTTTTGAGCCAAAATACCCACACCATCCCCAGCCGGGAGGACATTCTCGGCATATTCCGCAGCGTCAACGCGCCTCTCGATCCGCAGTCTCTCGGGAAAACGCTGCAAGTGCATGCCGATTCCATGGATGTCCTGGTCCGTCGCCTGAAGGCGATGGAGCGCGACGGCCAGCTGAAGTCTGATGCCAGCGGTGTATTCAGCCTGGCCGACCAGAGCGCGCTCGTCGCCGGTCGCGTCACCAGCCACCGCGACGGCTTCGGCTTCGTCATTCCCGACGACGCCAGCGCCGACCTGTTCCTGCCTGAGAAAGAAATGCAGAAAGTACTGCATGGCGACAAGGTCATGGCCCGCATCGTCGGCACGGACCGCCGCGGCCGCCCGGAAGGCACGATCGTGGAAGTCACGCAGCGCGCCAATACCCACGTCATCGGCCGTTTGATCCAGGAAAACGGCACCTGGGTGGTGGCGCCCGAAGACCAGCGCATCGGCCAGGACATCCTGGTCACCGGTTCGGTGGGCAAGGCGAAGGCTGGCCAGATCGTCAGCGTCGAGCTGACCGAGCAACCGATGCGCTTCAAGCAGCCGGTCGGCAAGATCGTTGAAGTGCTGGGCGCCCTCGATGATCCCGGCATGGAAATCGAAATTGCCGTGCGCAAATTCAACGTGCCGCACATCTTTTCCGCCGCCGCCCTGAAACAGGCGGAAAAACTGCCGTTCGAAGTGCGTGCCGCTGACCTGAAAGACCGCGTCGACCTGCGCGACGTGCCGCTGGTTACCATCGACGGCGAAGACGCGCGCGATTTCGACGATGCCGTGTATTGCGAGCCCGTCAAGATCGGCCGCGCCAACTGCTTCCGCCTGATCGTGGCGATTGCCGACGTCAGCCATTACGTGAAACCGAACGACGCGCTCGACATCGATGCGCTCGAACGCAGCACGTCCGTCTACTTCCCGCGCCGCGTGATCCCGATGCTGCCGGAAAAGCTGTCCAATGGCCTGTGCTCGCTGAACCCGGCCGTCGACCGCCTGACCCTCGTGTGCGACGCCGTCGTCAGCGACAAGGGCGAATTGAAGGCCTACCAGTTCTACCCGGCCGTCATCCATTCGGCCGCGCGCCTGACCTACGACGAAGTCGCAGCCGTGCTGGGCAACACCAAGGGACCGGAAGCGGCACGCCGCGCGGACATCCTGCCGCACCTGCAAAACCTGGAAGCCGTCTACCGCGCCTTGCTGAAAGCACGCACGGAGCGGGGCGCCATCGATTTCGAGACGACGGAAACGTATATCGTCTGCAATAGCGCGGGCAAGATCGAAAAGATCGTTCCCCGCACGCGCAACGAGGCGCACAAGATCATCGAAGAGTGCATGCTGGCGGCCAACGTCTGCGCGGCGGACTTGCTGCTGCGTAACAAGCACCCGGGCACCTACCGCATCCACGCCAGCCCGACCAAGGAAAAGCTCACGCAAGTGCGCACCTTCCTCAAGCAGGTGGGCCTGAACCTGACGGGCGGCGACACGCCGTCGGCATCCGATTACCAGACCCTGATGCAGCAGATCAAGGCGCGTCCCGACGCGGCCCTGCTGCAGACGATGCTGCTGCGCTCGATGCAGCAAGCCGTCTACAGCCCGGACAATATCGGCCACTTCGGCCTGGCGTACGAGGCGTATGCCCACTTCACCAGCCCGATCCGCCGCTATCCCGACCTGCTGACGCACCGCGCCATCAAGGCCATCTTGCAAGGCAAGAAATACGAGCCCAAGCTGTCCGAGAAGACCGTGCTGAACACGAACGTGTCGAACGCCACGCGCAAGCAGCAGGCGAAGGACAAGGCCGAAGGCAAGCCGAAGAAGACGGACCTGACCATCTGGGACGCGCTGGGCGTGCATTGCTCTGCCAACGAGCGCCGCGCCGACGAAGCGTCGCGCGACGTGGAAGCTTGGCTGAAGTGCTACTTCATGCAGGACAAGCTGGGCGAGGAGTTCACGGGCACCATCACGGGCGTGACCACGTTCGGCGTGTTCGTGCAGCTCGACACCCTGTTTGTCGAAGGCCTGGTGCACGTCACCGAGCTGGGCACCGACTACTTCCAGTACGACGATGCGCGCCATGAATTGCGCGGCGAACGCACGGGCAAGCGCTACCAGTTGACGGACCGGTTGACGGTGCAAGTGGCACGTGTCGACCTGGAAACGCGCAAGATCGACCTGCGCCTGGTGACCGATGCGGAACTGGCGGGCGAAGAAGCGCCGGCCAAGCCGAACGGCAGCGGCAAGCGCAAGGGCGAGAAGAAAACGATGGTCAAGCCCGGTCCCGCGACCGAGCAGCGCCATGAAATCAAGACCGGCGCCAAGACCAGCGCCAAGGCTGGCAATGGTTCCGGCGGCCGTGCCAACGGCGCCAAGCCGGCAGCCAAGGCAGCCCCGAAAGCGGCAGCGCCCAAGGCCGCCGCGCCGAAGCGCAGCAAGAAAACTGCCGCGGCACCTGCTGCGGCACCACGAGCAGCAAAAACTGTATCAAAAACAAGCAAAAGCAAGCGATAAAAGAAGCGATAACAAATGAAGAATAAAATGATTTTCGGCTTCCACGCCGTCACCTCGCGCCTGCGTCACGAAGCGTCGTCCGTGGAAGAAATTTTCGTCGACGCCAGCCGCGTCGACGGCCGCATGAAGGACATGATCGCCGCCGCCAAGGCCGCCAACGTGCGCGTCATGCCCGTCGATTCGTCGCGCCTGGACAAGATCGTCGGCACGCGCCGCCACCAGGGCGTGATCGCGTTTGCCTCGCAGCTGTCGCTGGCGCGCAATCTCGATGAATTGCTGGACGCCATCGACGGCCCGCCGCTGCTGTTGATTCTCGACGGCATTACCGACCCGCATAACCTGGGTGCCTGCCTGCGCGTGGCCGACGGCGTCGGCGCCCATGCCGTGATCGTACCGAAGGACCGCGCCGTGGGCCTCAACGCCACGGCCGCCAAGGTTGCCAGCGGCGCCGCCGAAACCGTCCCGTACATCACCGTGACGAACCTGGCGCGCACCATGCGTGAACTGAAAGAGCGCGGCATCTGGCTGATCGGCACGTCGGACGATGGCGAAAAAGGCCTGTACGAAGCCGATTTCACGGGCCCGACGGCCCTCGTCATGGGTTCCGAAGGCGAAGGCATGCGCCGCCTGACGCGCGACACCTGCGATATCCTCGTCAGCATCCCGATGTTCGGCTCCGTCGAGAGCTTGAACGTGTCGGTCGCTTCCGGTGTCTGTCTGTACGAAGCCCGCCGCCAGCGCATCGCGAAAGAAGGCTAAAAAACGTCCAGGGCGGCGTTGCATTGCCTTGCCGTACTTGCGTACTGTCTTCGGCAATGCGCCTTGCCCTGAACGTTTTGTAGCGCTTCTTTGAACAGCCGCCGCCCTTGAGGCGGCGCTTGTTTATCTGCCTCTCCGGCAGCACGCCGCCGAATACGCTACCATTTGCGTCTTGTCTCTTACCCATTCAGAAATCCGTCTTATGTTCCACCACTTGCGCGAAGACATCAACAGCATCATCGAACGTGACCCCGCCGCCCGCAACGGCTGGGAGGTGCTGACCTGTTATCCGGGCTTGCACGCCATCGTCATGCATGGCTGGGCGCACTGGTGCTGGACGCGGCACATGAAGTGGGTAGGGCGCTTCATTTCGTATATCGCGCGCATCATCACGGGCATTGAAATCCATCCGGGCGCCGTCATCGGCCGGCGCGTCTTCATCGACCACGGCTTCGGCGTGGTGATCGGCGAGACGGCCATCGTCGGCGACGACTGCACCATCTACCAGGGCGTGACCCTGGGCGGCACCTCGCTGCACAGCGGCGCCAAGCGCCATCCCACGCTGGAGCGCGGCGTCATCGTCGGCGCCGGCGCCCAGGTGCTGGGCAGTTTCACGGTGGGCGAGTACGCCAAGGTGGGTTCGAACGCCGTGCTGCTGAAACCCGTGCCCTCGGGCGGTACGGCCGTGGGCAACCCGGCGCACATCGTGCAAAAGGATGTCAGCGCCCTGCGCGAGGGCAGCACGGCCCATCTGTTCGCCGCGTATGGCGTGACGCCGAATGGCGACGATCCCCTGTCGAAAGCCCTGCAGGGCCTGATCACGCATGCCGTGGCGCAGGAACAGCGCATCGAAACCATCCTCGCCACCCTGAAGGCGGCAGGCATCTGCTGCCAGGGCGTGCCCGAGTGTGATAAATTTGATTCCGAGCAAATGAACAAGCTGGTTGATTAAGGATACAGGCATGACTACAGACGTAAACATAGCTGAAAACGCAGCAGAAAAGGGCAGCGACAATCCGAATCTGCTCGACCCCTTCGAGATCCGCGTGCTGGCCGTGCTGGCCGAAAAGGAAGCGCTGACGCCGGACAGCTATCCGCTGTCGCTCAACGCCCTGACGAACGGCTGCAACCAGCTGTCGAGCCGCGATCCCGTCATGGCCCTGTCCGAAGAAACCGTGTACGACGTGCTGCAGCGCCTGATGCAGCGCAAATTCGTCAACGGCATCACGCAGGCGGGCGCGCGGGTCGCCAAGTACGAACACCGCATGCGCATCAAGTGGTCGCTGGAACAGGACAAGCTGGCCATCCTGACGATCTTGATGCTGCGCGGCTTGCAGACGGCGGGCGAGATCCGCAGCCGCAGCGGCCGCGTGCATGAATTCAAGTCCGTGGCGGAGGTGGAATCCGGCCTGCAATTTTTGATCGACAAGTACCCGCCGCTGGTGGCCAAGCTGGCCGTCGCCCCCGGCGCCAAGGAGCCGCGCTACGGCCATTTATTGGGCGGCGAGGAAGCGCTGGCGCAGATCGAGACGGCGGCCGGTTTTGCGGGCGCCGTCAGCGCGCCCCAGCAGGGCAGCCGCGTGGCCCAGCTGGAACAGGAAGTGCTGCAATTGCGCAGCGATTTCGACGGCCTGGCGGCGCAGTTCGAGGCATTCCGCAAGCAGTTCGAATAGTTTCCGGACGCGCGCCTATTGGGCCTGCGGGTCGAAATAGGCGGTCCACGTCAGGCTGGAGGGGGCAAGGCCCTGCGCCTTGCCAAATTGCGCCATGGCCTTGCGCGGTTTTGCCAGTCCCGCCAGGGCCACCCCCAGATTGTAATGGGTATGGCTGTCCGCCGAGCCCAGCTTGAGCGCCGTTTCCAGTACGTTGACGGCTTCCCTGTACTTGCCCCGGTCACACAGCACGGCACCGAGGCAGGTGATCAGGGCCGTGTCGTGCGGGACCGCCTGCAAGGCGCTGCGCAGCACGGCTTCAGCTGCCGCCATGTGCGCTTCCCAGTGCCCCGCATCGCCTTCGGCCAGCTGGATATGCGCCTTGCTGGCGGCGATGGCATCTATTGCGCCTTAGCCAGGCCAGGCGGCGGAATTGCTTCCGGTTTCATAATCGACGCTGGCGCTAAAATCCCAGTCATCGGTGTCGCGCCCTGTCTTTTCGGACCAGGCTTCCGGAGCGACGCTCAACAGTTCTTCCAGCCACTCGTCCGTTTGAGCGGGCATCAGTGCGGGGTCGGCCAGCACGCTGTCATAAGCGGCCTTGCCCGAGCCGACGACGAAACAGCGCGCATACAGGAAACCGTCAGCCGACTTGCCTGATGCGCCGGCATGGTCTGCAAACACCTTGCCATCGAGCTGGTACAGTGCCTGTGCCAGGCATTCCTCGAAGCCCTTGATGTCCTTGACGGGCAGCCGGGCGAGCGCTTCGGTCAATGGTTCCACTGCGGCATCGGCGTCGCCGTCTTCCAGGGCTTCACGGTCGATCTGCTCTATCAGCTGCCAGAATTTTTCTTCGTTCATCGTGCATTCCCGGTAAATGGTCCATCGATACTGAATTTGTCCCGTCCGCGCATCCAGGGATTGTTTAGAATATCATCTTGCTCGAATGCCAAGCGCACAGTTTCCCCAAGTAACTCCTTGCATTCAACACCACAGACATTTCGCATAGGCGGCCTTCACGCATGACTTTTTCCTTCCTGTGCCGCACCTGCGGCGAGACCCACACGGGCATGCCCAGCTTCGGCGCCGACGCGCCGTGGCTGTACGAGCAGATGGCGCCCGCCGAGCGCGCAGCGCGCTGCCAGCTCGACAGCGATGCCTGCATCGTCGACGAAGCATACTGCTTCGTGCGCGCCACCGTCGACATTCCCGTGCACGGATCGGATGAGCCGTTCAGCTGGGGCGTGTGGGTGTCCTTGAGCGGCGAGAGCTTCGATGCGTGGGATGCCTGCTTCAACGACGCGCAGCGCGCGCACGTCGGCCCCTTCTTCGGCTGGCTCAGCACGCAGCTGCCCGCGTATCCGGCTACCCTGAACCTGAAGACCCGCGTGCATTTGCGCGACGATGGCCTGCGCCCGACCATCGAACTGGAGCCGACGGACCATCCGCTGGCCGTGGAACAGCGCGACGGCATCACGGCCGAGCGGGTGGCCGAGCTGTATGCGCGGCTGATACATGGCGCGTGACAGGCCCGGATTTGCCGCCGCTCCCTGTCCGTTTGGCCGCAGTTCCGGTATCATTCGGCATGAATACTATTTCCTTCCAACCGTTTGTCATCGGTGTCGCTGGCGGAAGCGGCAGCGGCAAGTCCACCGTATCCCAGCAAGTGCTCGCCTCGTTCGGCGCCGACATGGTCTCCGTCGTGATGCAGGACGACTACTACTGCGACCAGACCCACCTTTCCCCCGAAGTCCGGCGCCAGCAGAACTACGACCATCCGCAGGCGTTCGAGTGGCCATTGCTGGTGCAGCACATCCAGGCCTTGCGCAATGGCGAAGCCATCGAGATGCCGGAATACGATTTCACGCTGCATAACCGTTCCGACAGGACCATTCTGGTCAAGCCGGCGCCGGTGATCGTCATCGAAGGCCTGTTTGCCCTGTATGACGAAGACTTGCGCGACATGATGTCGCTGAAGATCTTTGTCGACACGGCCTCCGACGTGCGCTTCATCCGCCGCATGCAACGCGATATCACGGAACGGGGCCGCTCGGTGGAAAGCGTCATCGAGCAGTATCTGGAAACCGTGCGCCCCATGCACAAGCAATTCATCGAACCGACCAAGCGCAATGCCGATGTCATTTTGCCGCACGGCGCCAATGGCCCCGCCGTCGACATGATCACCGCCAAGGTGGCCAGCGTCATCGGTCAGCTGAAACCGGCCGGTTGAACCAGGCCGGTTGACGCAGCCCGCCGCGTCACCGCTCGCCCATGGACTCCGAGAACGTCTTCGTGATCGGCTTCGTCAGGTAGCGCAAGACGGTTTTGCGGCCCGTGTTGATTTCCACGGTGGCCGTCATGCCGGGCTGGATCAGGATCGGCTCGCCGTTCTTGCCGACCAGGTTGCGCCCGCTGGTCTTGATCTGCACGCGGTAGTACGGCTGTTCGTTGCCCTTGTTGTCTTCACTTAAAGTGTCCGCGCTGATGTAGCTGACGGTGCCGCGCAGGCGGCCGTAGATGCCGTAGTCGTAGGCGTCCAGTTTCACGGCCGTGGGCAGGCCCGGCTTGATGAAGGCGATGTCGGCCGGTTTCACTTTCGCCTCGATGATCAGGTCGTCGTCCGTGGGCACGATCTGCAGGATTTCCTCGCCCGGCTTGGCCACGCCGCCCAGGGTGGTGAGGCGCACGTTGCGCACGATGCCGTCCGTGGGCGCGTAGATGTCCGTCGAGCCCAGCTGCTCCTTGCGCTGGGTCACCGTCTGCAGCACGCCGGCCAGGTCTTCCTGGGCTTTCACCAGGTCCGTCTGGCTATCCTGCAGGTATTTGTTGCGCCGGTTGGTGATCTGCGCCTGGATGTCGACCACCTGCCGGCGCAGCTTCAGCACTTCGGCGCGGCTCACGTCGCCCGTTTCCAGCAGCGGCAAGTTCATTTCCAGTTCTTCCTTGATCAGCTTCATGGCGCTTTCCAGCGAACTCACTTCGGCTTGCACGGCGCCCTGGCGCTTGCTGAACAGGGCCAGCTGGTTGGCGCGGAATTCGGGGAACGCCTGCAGCTCAGGGGGGAACTTGGGCGCGCCGCCAAACACTTCCGCCTGCAGGCGCGCCACGGCCGCCTTCAGCCCGGCCGCCTTGGCCGTGCTTTCCAGGTAGCTCGTCTCGGCCCGCGTGCGGTCGAAGCGCGCCAGCAGTTCGCCTTTCTTCACGATGCTGCCTTCATGCACGCGCAGTTCGGCCAGCACGCCGCCGTCGGCCACCTGGATGATCTGGTTGCGCGAACTGGCGATCACCTGGCCGTTGGCGCGCGTGACCTGGTCCAGCTCCGCCCACGAGGCCCAGGCGATGACGCCCGCCAGCGCGGCCGTGCAGCTCCAGATCAGCACCCGGCCCCGTTTTGCTTCTTCCCGCGTTTCGACTTTGGCCAGTTTCATGCGACGGCTCCTTGCGCTGCCGCCGCCTGGACCACCGGCGCGGGCGCAGGCGCAGGCGGGGAAACGGGAACCGCTTGCGGCTTGCCCGACAGCTTGGCCAGGACAAGGTCGCGCGGGCCGTCGAGCAGCACGCGGCCCGCCTGCAGCACCACCAGGCGGTCGAGCAGGGGCAGCAGGGCGTTCTTGTGCGTGGTGGCGACCATGGTCACGCCTTCGGCCGCCAGTTCGCCCAGCAGCCCCACGATGCGCGCCTCCGTCTTCGCATCCATGGCGCCCGTCGGTTCATCGAGCAGCCAGATGCGCGGCTTGGCCAGCAGCAGGCGCGTGACGGCGATCAATTGCCGCTGGCCGCCCGACACGCCGCGTCCGCCCTCGGTAATGGCCAGCGCCAGTCCCCGTGGCTGGCCCAGTATCAGCTCGATCAGGCCCGTGCGCTTGGCGGCCGCCAGGATCGCTTCCTCGCCCGGATCGGCCAGACCCAGCAGCAGGTTGTCGCGCAGGCTGCCGCTGAACAGCCGCGTTTCCTGCGGCAGGTAGCCGACCATTTCGCGCACCACGGCCGGCGCCAGCAGGGCCATGTCGACGTCGCCCAGGTATGCCTTGCCTTCGGCTGGCTGGTACAGCCCCGAGGCCAGTTTCAGCAGCGTGCTCTTGCCCGAGCCGATGGCGCCCACCAGGCCGACGCGTTCGCCGGGACGGATGGCGAGCGTCTCCACTTCCAGCGCCACCTTTTGCGCGCCGCCATACGTGAAGCGGATGCGTTCGAAGCGCAGGCCCGTGTCGAGGCTGCGCGGCGTCAGCGCGAACTGCGCATTGTCCGCCTCGTTGGGCAGGCTGATGACCTGTTCCAGGCCGTCGATCGAGGCGCGCGCGTGCGCCCACTGCACCATCACGGCCGGCAGCTGCACGATGGGCATCAGGGCGCGGTTGCTGATGATGGTGCAAGCCATCAGGGCGCCCATGGTCATCTGGTTCTCGGCCACGAACCAGGCGCCCATGGAAATGAGCGCCACGTTGGTCAACTGCTGGAAGGCGGCCGTGATGTTTTGCGACAGGGCCGCATAGTCGCGGATATTCTGCTCCGCGTGGCTGGTCTCGGCCACCAGCTCCGCCCAGCGCGCCTGCATCATCCATTCGGCGCTGCTGCCCTTGAGCGTTTCGACGCCGTCGACGGCTTCCACCAGCAGGCCCGCCTTGCGGTTGCTGGCGTTGAGGTTCTTGCGCGTATGGCCCTGGATGGCGCGCTGGAACATCAGGCCGCACACGAGGGCCAGCGGCAGGGCCACCAGCGGCACCACCACCAGCCAGCCGCCGATGATGGTGATCATGGCCAGGAAGATCAGCGCGAAGGGCACGTCCGTCAGCACGAACAGCGAGGTCGATGTCAGCACGCCGCGCACCATCTCGAAGCCCTTCACCTGCGCCGCCAGGGTGCCGACGGAAGGGGGGCGCGCCTCCATGCGGATGCCCAGCATGCGCTGGAAAAACCATTCGGACAGTTCGTGGTCGACGTCGTTGCACGAATGGTCGACGATGCGGCTGCGCACCTGCTTGAGGATGAATTCCAGGCCGATCGACAGGGCCACGCCCACCACCAGCACCCACAGCGTGCTGAAGCTCTGGTTCGGGATCACGCGGTCGTACACCTGCATGGAAAACAGCGAGGTGGCCATGGTCAGCAGGGTCACCAGCGCGGTGGCCAGCACGGCGTCGACGAACACGCTTTTCTTCAGCCACAGGGCGTTGCGCACCAGGCCCAGGGCGCCGGGGCGGGCGCTGCTTTTTTCGGCACGGCGCGGCAGGCCCACGCAGGCCAGGCCGGCCAGCGACGCCAGGTGCAGGGCGCGGCCGTCGACG
>NZ_WFLI01000036.1 GCF_009208555.1 Janthinobacterium violaceinigrum
GGCTGGCGGCGATGCTGCCGTCGGCCAGCCCTGCTGGCTGCGCGCGCACGGCGATGGCAGCGGCAGCGATGGCGCCGCCGCCGGCGTCGCTGTCCACCCAGCTGACGTCGAGCGCCGGCAGTTCGCTGCGCAAGTTCGTTGCCAGCGCCTGCGCCAGTGCGCGGCGCGTGTGCGCGGCTTCGTCATCGGCATGGATGGCGATCTCGGCGAGACATAGCTGCAAGGGCTGGCCCGGCTGCCGGTCCAGCAGCACTTGCAGCGCCTGGCGCCAGCTGCCCACCCAGCGTGCCAGCGCGGCGGCATCGGCCGGCTGCGGGTGGGCCGGGTCCAGCAAGATCAGGATGGTGCGCAGCGGGGCCGCAGCCGATTCCGCGCCATGCAGCCTGCCATCGGCATCCCACTGGGCATGGCGGGTATGCACGTCGGCTTCGGCCAGCCATTGCACGCATGCGGCGGGCAAGGTGCTGCTGGCTGCGGCGGCCACCAGCCATTGTTCGCCGGCTGCCGCGCGGGCCGGCTCGCCCGCAGGGACAGGGTGCGCGACCCAGTCGACCGCATGCAGCGGCAGGGGGGCAGGCACGTCCGGCGCGCCCAGGCCCAGGGCCGCGCAGCTGACTTCGCCCAGCACGCCGATGCAGCGGCCCTGCTCGGAATACAGCCGCAGTTCGCCATCGAGGAAGCCGGCGGGCGCTGGCCGCAGCACGGCCTGGCAGAAAATGGTGGCATTCCAGAGCGCGCCGGCGTCGAACCAGGCGCTGCCGACCGAGACCGGCACATAGGCCTGCGCCGCATCGCCGGCGCAGATGCCCAGGGCATGCAGGCAGTTGTCGAGCAGGGCCGCATGCCACAGGGGCAGGCTGGCCGCGGGCGCGTCCGGCGGCAGGATGCGGACCCATAGCTCGCCGTCCGATACCCGGTGGCTGGCCTGTACCCGCTGGAACAGGGGACCGTAGCTTACGCCGTGCTCGCGGTAGTGTGCATAGAAGGGCGCGGCATCGTCCCACCGCGCCGCCGCGCCCGGAGCGTCCGCGCCGTCGGGGCGCTGCGCCGCGCTCCAGCAGGCGCGCACTTCCGCGTGCAGCGCCCGCGCCTGTGCGGGCGCGCTGTAGCGCAGCTGATACGCCTGCCTGGCATCGGGGCCGCCGATTTCCACCGTCAGCGGGGTAGCGGTGTCGGCCGCCAGCGCCAGCGGCTGGTGGATCAGCAGATCCTGCAGCGTCAATTGCGGCGCGGCGGCGCCTGCCGCCTGCGGCAGCCAGCGTTGCGCCAGGCTGAAGGCGCTGGACAGGTAGTACATGCCGGGCAGGACGGCAGCGCCATGGATGACGTGCTGCTGCAGCCAGCTGTCGTCGGCCTGGGGATCAAGGCTCAGTTCATGGCGTATCGCCAGCGCCGCGACCGGCGGCACTGGCGCCGTTGCGGCGGCACCCTGGACGGGCAGGCTGGCATGCCACGAGGCCGGCTGGAAGTGCTCGCGCTGGAATGGATACAGCGGCAGGCCGTCCTGCACCGGATGTTTCTCCTGGGCGGCGAATTGCTGCATCGCCTGGCGTGGATCGAGCGCGCCCTGTTCGTTCAGGATGCCCATTGCGCGCAGCACGGTGGGGACGTCGTCGTGGCGAATATCCAGGCTGGGCAGGCAGGGGATGGCGCGGCCGGCCAGGCGCGCGGCGCTGGCGGCCAGCGGGGTCAGCACGGCGCGCGGGCCGATTTCCAGCACCAGGTCCGGCGCGTCCGCCAGCAGGCGCGCGATGGCGCCGGCAAAGTCGACGGGCGTTTGAATCTGCCCGCTCCAGTAGCGCAGCTGGTCGACGCCGTGTTCCAGCGCGGCCGGATCGTCACTGTCCACCGAGCTGTAAAACCGGATGGCGGCGCTTGGCGCGCGCAGCGCCGGCGCCATCGCCGCACAGCTGGCAGTGAACTGTTCTGCCGCCGGCGCCATCAGCGGCGTATGGAAGGCGCCCCGGGTGGCCAGCGGCGTGCAAACCAGGCCGCCGTCCGTGGCGGCCTGGGACAGTTGCGCGAGCGCCGCAGCGTGGCCCGCCACCACCACCGATTGCGGGCCGTTGCGCACGGCGATCCAGAGCGCCGGTTCCGCGGCGCAGATGCGTTCGAGCAGTGGCGCCAGCTGCTGCGGCGTGGCGGCCACGGCCAGCATGGCGGAGTCGCTGGCGGCGCAGGCCGCCTCCATGGCGTCGGCCCTGGCCAGCAGCATGCGCACGGCCACGTCGAAGTCCATCACGCCGGCCACGCAGGCCGCGGCGTATTCGCCAACGCTGTGGCCCAGCACCGCTACCGGCCGCAGGCCCAGCGCACGCCAGAATTCGGCCAGCGCATACTCGATCAGGAACAGCGACAGCTGGGCGCTGCGCTGACGTTCGCGTCCGCTCGGCTGGCGCAGCTCGGCGGCGCCGGCAAACAGGGTGTCGAGGATGGGCGTAGCATCGCCCGCCAGGCGGTCGAGGCGGGCGGCCAGCGGATCGAGCAGCGAGCGGAACAGGGTGTTTTGCAGGTACAGCTGGCGCGCCATGTTGGTGTACTGGCTGCCCTGGCCGGTGAACATGAGGGCGACCCTTGCCTTGGCCGGGCGCGCCCGCAGCGGCGTGTCCAGGCGCCGCAGCAGCTGCGCCGCCAGATCGGCGGCATTGTCGCCGGTGACGCACAGGCGCGCCTGGTTCCACAGCTGCCGATGGAACAGCGCATGGTGGCAGACGGCCGCGGCGGCTGGCGCATCCGCGCGCGCCAGCCAGCCGGCATAGTACTGCACCAGCGCCTGCAGTGCGTCGGTGCTGCGGGCCGACAGCTGCAGCAGCTGCGGGCCGTCTGTCATGGCCGGCGCCGGCGTATGGCCGGTTTCGCCGAGCAGCACGTGCGCATTGCTGCCGCTCATGCCGAAGGAGCTGACGCCGCCGATGCGGCGGCTGTCGCCGGGCCAGGCCAGCGCTTGCGCGGGCAGGACGGCATGCGGCAGGGCGCTGGCGACGGCTTCGTCGATGTCGTGCGCATGGCAGTGCGGCGCGATGCGGCGCTGATGCAGGCACAGCGCCATCTTGATGATGCCGGCAATGCCGGCGGCGCCTTCGCAGTGGGCGATGTTGGCCTTGGCGGCGCCGAGGAACAGGGGCGTGTCGCGCTGGCCGAAGACCTCGCCCAGCGCGGCCAGTTCGATGCGGTCGCCCAGTTCCGTGCCGGTGCCGTGGGTTTCGATGTGCGATACCTGTTCCGGCGTCAGGCCGGCGTCGCGCAGCGCCTGTTCCATCAGGCGCCGCTGGGCGCTCTTCGATGGCGCGGTGATGCCGTTGCTGCGGCCGTCGCTGTTGATGGCGCTGCCGAGCACATGGGCGTACGCGCGCATGCCGCGCGATGCCGCTTCGGCGGCCGGCAGCAGCACGATGGCGCCGACGCCTTCGCCGCGCGAGAAGCCGTCGGCATGGCGCGTGAACGGCTTGCAGCGGCCGTCGGCCGCCAGCATGCCGGCAGCGGCGAGGTCGGCGCTGTAGTCGTGCGCCAGGATCAGCGACACGCCCGCCACGATGGCCATGCCGCAGCGCCCTTCGCGCAGCGCTGAAACGGCCTGGTGCAGCGCCACCAGCGACGATGAACAGGCCGTGTCGACCACCAGGCTGGGGCCTTCCAGCCCGAAATGGTAGGACAGCCGGCCGGCCGCCATGCTGCCCAGCGCACCGCGGCTCAGGTAGCCGTTATAGTCGCCGCTGGCGGCCATGCGCCGGCCGAAGTCGCTGGTGCTGACGCCGACAAACACGCCGCATGGCTTGCCGCGCAGCGCTGCCGGATCGAGGCCGGCATCCTCGAGCGCGTGGTAGGCGCATTCGAGCAGAAGGCGGTGCTGCGGGTCCATGTAGGCGGCTTCCTTGGGCGCGATGCCGAAGCTGCCGGCGTCGAACAGCCACGGCGAGCGCCGCAGATAGCCGCCGTGGCGGGCGGCGGCGGCCAGGCCGTCGCGGGTGGCGCTGTCGAAGCGCTCGGCCGGCAAGGCGCCCGTGGCGTCGACGCCATGCATCAGCACGTGCTCGTAGCCGGCCAGGGTGTCGGCCGGGCCGGGCAGCTCGCAGGCCATGCCGACGATGGCGATGTCGCACGGGGAGGGGAGGTTAATGGCGTTCATGGTCAGATCCTTGATGGGAGGAAGTCGCGGCTGCCGGCAGCGCCTGCAGCACGCGCTGGGCCGAGCGCAGCGCGCCTTCGAAAAAGCCCTGGAAGTCGGAATAGGCTTCGCCGCAGATATGCACCTGCGGCGCGCGGCCGTCCTGGCCGATGGCGAACGCGGCCAGGGTTTGCATGACCTGTTCCGAATCGCGCCCCGGTTTCCAGAAATGCACGCCGGCACCGAAAGGCGCCGCGCTCCAGTCGCACAAACCCCATTCGAGCAGGTGCGGCTCGTCGTCGCGGCCAAAGGTCTGCTGCAGGGTGCGCACCAGCGCCTGGCGCAGGCGCGGGTCGCCGCTGCGTACCGGCCGGTCCTTGTGGGGGAAGCGCGCGCCTGGCGCGTCGCTCAGGTTGGCCCAGTAATGGCACCACGGGTCGTCGTTGTAAAACATCGCCAGGCCGTAGGCTTCGGGCTTGTCCGGATGCGATTCGAAGTGGGCGGCGCGGGTCGTGGCGCCTTCGCCGCTGCCGGGCGCAGCGCCAGGCGCCCACCAGGGATCGGCCATCACGCATGAGGCCCAGACGATGGGAAAGCACAGCACGGCGTCCAGGCAGGCCTGCACGGGCGCGGGCAGCGAGGGAGCCAGCGATTCCAGAGGGCTGCGCGGCAGGGCCAGGATCAGGCGCCGGGTGCGCAAGGCCACGGGCGCGCCCGCATGCCGCAGCTGCAGATCGAGTTCGCCATCGGCGCGTTCGCCGAAGGCCAGCAGCTGGTGGCCCACGTGGATGCCGACGCCGGCCGCGCGCACGGCCTGTTCGGCCACATCGATCAGCGCCTGCATGCCGCCGTGCGGAATGTACGAGGGGCGCTGCATCAGGCGCATGTCGAGCAGCTGGCAGATCCAGTCGGCCGCATTGGGATTCTGGTTCTTGAAGTTGTAGAACGCGCCTTTTTCGCGCGTGAATTCGACGGCTTCATGGCTCAGCACCTCGGCCAGCACGTTCCACATGCCCTGCCGGTACAGCGGACATCCGCCAAACTGCGCCAGGCGGCGCAAGCGGGCCTTGTCGGCGGCGCGGCCCGGGCGGTCCAGCCGGTCGGCGGCCAGCGGCCACTGGTCGCCAAGGACTTGCGCGATGCCGTGCCACAGCAGCGCCCAGGCGACGTCGCCGCCGGCGGCCTGCTGCACCACGGCACGTTCGGCGGGCGTCAGCCGCGCGTTGTCCGGGCGGATGGCCGAGCAGGCCTCGTGCGACGTGATGGGGGTGACGGCGAGCCCCAGCTGCCGCACAAAGTCGTCCATCAGGGGCTGCAGGTCCGGTTCGATGCGCACCGCGCCGAATTCGGCGCGGAACTCGCCGTCCAGCATGGGTTCGGTCTGCACGCGGCCGCCCACCGCTTCCAGCGCTTCGAACAGCTCGATGCGCAATTCCGGCTGGCGCCGCTTGAGCTGCAGCGCCAGGTACAGGCCCGTGATGCCGCCGCCGATGATGCAGATATCGCTGCTGGTTTGCATGCTCATCCTTATGCCATGGCGTGGTCGGCGGACGCGGCGCTGTCATGCTGCCGCGCGGCGATGGCTTGCGCCAGCAATTCCAGCGTGAAGAATTCAAACAGTTCTTCGGCACGCAGGCGCACGCCGAAGTCCGTGCTGACGCGCAGCGCATACATCTGCACGCCGAGCGAATCGAGGCCCAGTTCGGCAAACGGCAGGTCGTGCTCGAGGGCGGCGCCGGGCGTGCCCAGCGTGTCGGCCAGGGCTGCTGCCAGCCGGTCTATGCAGGCGGTTGCCGGCGCCGCTGCCGGCGCCGGCGCGGCCTCGCCGCCGAACATGGCTTGCAGGGATTTGCGGTCCGCCTTGCCGCTCAGCGCCTGGCGCGGGATCTCGCGCAGCGGCAGGTATTGCTTGGGCAGCCAGGCAGGGGGCAGGGAGCGGGCGGCATGGGCGGCCAGCGCGTCGAGCCAGCGGACGTCGGCCTCGGCGCCCGCCCGGGGCACCAGCGCCGCGACCAGGCGCGTCCCCGCCAGCAGGGCAGTGACGTCGTCTAGCAGCCCGGAGTCGAGCAGCACGGCTTCGATTTCCGCCAGCTCGACCCGCTGGCCGTTGACCTTGACCTGGTCGTCGACGCGGCCGATGCAATGCAACTGGCCCGTGGCGTCGACGCGGCAGACGTCGCCGGTCAGGTACAGGCGACGGTACAGCTCCGTGGATTCGGGTTCGGATAGCGGATTCGGAATGAATTTGCGCGCGGTTTCGGCGGCATCGTTGACGTAGCCGTTGGCCAGGGCGGCGCCGCTGATGCACAGTTCGCCTTCGAGGAAGGGACTGAGCCGGTGCACCAGGCCGTCACCGTCGCGCAGGTAGAAGCGCGTGTGCGGCACGGGTTCGCCTATCGGCAGCGAATCGGCGGGCTGGCCGTCATAGCGCCAGGCGCTGGCCATGATGGTTGCTTCGGTGGGGCCGTAGACGTTATAGATGCCGGCGGCCGGCAGCAGCGCGCTGGCGCGTGCGGCCAGCGCCGGCCGGAAGACCTCGCCGCCGACGCACATGGCGCGCATGGAGGTGCAGCGCTCCACGCCCGGCGTCTGCAGGATCAGGCCGAGCATGGTGGGCACGGTGGTCATGTGGGTTGCCTGGTGGCGCTCGATGGCGTCGACGATGCGGTCGCCGTCGATATTGCGCTCGCCGCCCAGGAAGGCGATGCGGGCGCCGACCATCAGCGGCGCCATCAATTCATGCATCGACGGGTCGAAGCACGGATGTATGCTTTGCAGCCAGCAGTCGCCGGCCTGGACGTTCAGGTAGCGCACGATCCAGCTGAAATGGTTGTAGGCGGCCGCGTGCGAGACCGCGACGCCCTTCGGCTGGCCCGTCGACCCCGAGGTGAAGATGATGTACAGGGGCGCCGTCACCGGCACGGGCGGCGCCATGTCGGCATTGGACAGGCCGAGGGCGTCGTGCTCGGCCTGCGCGCACGGCAGCACGCTCAGCGTGGTCTCGGCCGCCATGCGGCGCTCGCTCAGTGCCGTCAGCAGCAGGCGCACGCCGGCCTGCTGGGCGATGCGCTGCAGGCGTTCGGTCGGACATTCGATATCCACGGGCACGTACACGGCGCCGCACTTGGCCAGCGCCAGCAGCAGCAGCGTCCGGCTTGGCTCATGCGCGCTGCAGACGGCGACGCTTTCCCCCGGCCGGACTTGATGTACCGCCTGCAGCAGGCGCGCCAGGCGATTGGCGCGCGCATTGAGTTCGCCATACGATACGGTGCTGCTGGCCGAGCACAGCGCCGGCAGCGCGGGCGTCAGGCGGGCCTGACGCTCGACCAGCTGGTGCGGATATTCAGGAGTGTAGGATGTGCTCATGGTTGGACTCTCGGTGCGTTTGTATCAGTTGGGCCAGGCTGTCGGCATGGGGCTCGGCCAGCATGGAAAAATGGTTGCCGGGGACTTCGATGCCCGGCTGGCGGTAGGCCAGGGCGGCTGCGTTCCAGCTGGCGATGAACGGCTGCCGGGCATGCAGGCGCAGGCAGCTGGCGCCGTCGGTGCCGCCCGGCGTGGGCCGGTAGCGCTGCAGCAGGGCCAGGCAGGCGTTGCGGTTGCTTAACACTTCATCGATGCGGCCCTTGGGCATGCGCTGCGCGATGCGCGCCGCCAGCTCGCCGGCGTCCAGCCGGCCGGCGACCTGCTGCTCGGACATTTCGGGATGCAGGGCCAGAAACAGGGTCAGCATTTCGTTGTCGGCGTCGCTCTGGCGGTCGCGCGCGGCCATGGCCAGCGAAGGGTCCAGCAGCACCACCTGTTCGACCTGCTTGCCGACGCTGCGTAGTATCAGCGCCATTTCGGCCGCGACGATGGCGCCGAAGGAATGGCCGCCGATGCGGTAGGCCGCCGCGGGCGCAGTGCTCAGCAGCAGCCTCACGTAGTGCGCCGCCAGGGTCTGTATGCTGGACTGGCGGCGGCCGGCCTGCCGCAGGCTGAATGCATACACGCGGCAATTCAGGCGGGCTGCCAGCGCGGCAAACGGGGCGGCGCTGCCGTCGGCGCCATGCACCAGGTACAGCGGCGGCTGCGGCGTGACGGCCCGCGGCAGGCCCAGCGCGCGCGACAGTTCGACGATCGATTCGGCTTCCAGCGTGTGCGCCAGGCTGGCGGCGGCCAGCTGCCAGGCTTGCTGCAGGGCCTGGCCGCCCGGCGCGCCGCGGATGCTCCAGTCGTCATTCGGCAGCGGGTCGGACGGCGCCAGTATCACGCTGCGCTGGGGCGCGCGGATTTCAATCCTGGCGAGCGTCAATGCCTGCGCCGGGCTGCAGGGAGCGCTGCCGGCCGCGGGCGCTTCGCACGCGTCCAGCAGCTGCCGCAGCCATGCCGAGGCATCGTCGCCGGCCGGTTTCAAGGGCAGTCCCGTCCAGTGCAGCAATATCTGCGTCCGGTGGCCGTAGATTTGCTGGCAGGCATGTAGCAGTGCCGCCAGCAGGCTCAGTTGTACTGGCTGGCCGTACAGCCGGGACATGTGCTGGCGCAGCTGTTGCAGCGTGTCGCGTGAAGATGGAGGACTCATGCGGGTGATCCAGTGTAGGCGGTTGGAGCGGGCCATTGGACTACAGATGGGGGCACCGTATAACTGGAGGAAATGACAGTTTCGGCGCGGGGGCGAGGTTTCTATACTTGTCCGCGATTCGCCCGTCGGCTGATGCCTGCGGCCCTGACCATGTCGCCTATGAGGAATTCAATGGAAACCCCAACCGTCTCTGCCACGCAAGCCATCCTGGACGATGTGCGCGCGTATTTGCAGAGCAAAAGCAATCTGCCCGTCACCGAGGAACACGCTACTACCAAGCTGCTGGCCAAGTCGTTTGACGAGGAAGAAATCCGCCATCGCCGCGCCGCGTTTGCCACCAATGGCGAGATCGACTGTACCGCGGTGCTGGCGAATTACGAGTTATTGCATGGTATTAAATACCTGGATCGCCTGATCAATAACAGCGGCCACGAGGTGCCGGCCCGCGCGGCCATCGCCATCTTCCGCGGCGCCGAGATTTGCCTGAACAACCTGGTGGTGCTGGCGCGCCGCATCACCGACGACGTCAAGCGCGGCCATATGGCCGATGCTTCGCTGAAGATCGGCTGGGCCAATCGTTTCCACGAAACCTTGTACAGCCTGTCGCAGCTGCTGGTGCAGGTGGACCAGGGCGGCCGGCAGGGCGACAGCATCAGCATCCGCGATTCGGTCGTATTCCAGGACTATCTGGTGCAGGCGGCCCGCATGCACGCCATCCTGCGGGCCGAGGCCACCGAGCAGCACAGCGACCTGGGCGACAAGGATCTCGACGATCCGCAGCGCTTCGTATTCTTCCACAGCTTCGTCAACAGCAATTATGAAGCGATCTGGCTCAGCGCGATGGAGCAGGTGCGCCTGCCCGGCGTGGTGCGCGAACCGGGCGAGGATGCCGGGACGTTCTATCAGCGCCTGATCCAGAATGACGAGGTGCGCGAAGCGGTCAACTGCGTCGACCTCAAGGACCCGACCTGCCTGATGCAGTTCCGCGCCTACCACCAGATCAGCGAAGTGCTGGTGGGCCTGGTCAATGAAGTGGCCAGCGAGATCATCGTGGCCTTGCTGGGCAACGAGCAGGCCACGTTCGGCGCGCACGCGCGCTCGCTGGCCCTGTGCAGCAAGCTGCTGCAGGTGGTGACCGACAATATCCGTCCCATCGTCCGCACGCTCAGCCCGAAAGCGTATTTCGCCATCCGTCCGGCGCTGGGCATCACCAGCGGCTCGCATTCGCACAACTTGCGCAAGGGGCTGTTCCTGACGATCTATCCGTCGCTGGTCAAGTCCCTGCGCCTGCAGCTGGCGGCGATGGACGAACAGCTGGCGGCCGACGACGAGCGGCTGCAGCAGATCGTGCTGGCGCTGCTGCAGCAGCACGGCGACCCGCGTGCCGACATCCTGCGCCAGGTGGTGTACATGCATCAGTACGTCCGTACCTGGCGCGACGAGCACATGCAGTTCGTCAAAACGCAGATCGGCGTCAGCCCCGAGGACATGACGCCTACCGCATCGATTTCGGGCGCCGAAAACGCGGCGGTGACGGCCAATGGCTTCCGCCAGGCGCACAAGAACGATCCGATCGCCCCCTTGTACCAGGCCCTGCTCGGCAAGTCGCCGATACCGCCGCTGCCTATCGTGCACAAGGGCGGCTTCGATGAATACATGGCGCATTTCACCGCCAATGCGGTGAAAGAAATGTACGCCGACGTGCAGGACCGCGCGCAGCGCAAGCGTCCCGCCAGGATGGCCAGTTGAGCGGCCTGCCGCTCGTGGTGGTGACCGGCGCCGGTTCCGGGATCGGCGCGGCGGTGGCGCGGCGATTCAGCGCCGCCGGCCATCCGCTGCTGCTGATCGGCCGCCGCAAGGCGGCGCTGGAGGCGCTGGACTTGCCGCAGTCCATCTGCGCCGCGCTGGACGTGGGCGACGCCATCGCGGCGCAGGACGCCGTGCGCCTGGCGGAGCAGCGCTACGGCGCCGTTGACTGCCTGGTCAACAGTGCCGGCGTCATGCGGCTGGCCGATGCTGCCGGGCAGGATGCGGCGGAGTTTGCCGAGATGCTCAATACCAACGTCGTCGGCAGCGTCAACCTGATTCAGTGCGTGCTGCCCGGCATGCTGCGCCAGCGGCGCGGCACGGTGTTCAATGTCAGCTCGATCGCCGGCCGCCAGGCGTTTCCCATGCATGCCGGCTATTGCGCCTCCAAGTTTGCCGTGCACGGCTACACGGCGGCACTGGGCCTGGACATGGCTGCGCACAATATTCGCGTCAGCACCGTCTCGCCCGGGGTCGTCGAGACGCCCCTGCTGCACAGCACCACCTCGGCGCCGGCGCGCGCCATGTTCGAGCAGTGGCTGGGCACGCTCGATTCCCTGCTCGCCCCGGAAGATGTGGCGGGCATCATCGCGTTTGCCTACCAGCTGCCGCAGAACGTGTGCATGCGCGAAATCTTCGTCACGTCCACCTCGCAGGGCTCCTAGCGGCGGTGCGGGGAAATCACACCCATCCCCGCCAGCCGCAGTGCGTGATGACGGTGTGTGCATCGAGCAAGTCGTAATAGACGCAAAACCGGGCGCCGACGTGCAGGCGTGGCGACAGCGCCTGGTCGATGCGAAACGCCAGGGTACGCCGGGCCTGGTCGAACGCGGTCAACGTGACGGCGCTGAAATCGAAGTAATAGCCGACCGTGGGAAAGGCGGCCTTGAAAAAGCTTTCCTTGGCAGAAAACACCACCGTCGCCAGAAACTCCAGGGTATTTGCACTGTTGAGCTGGAGCAGCAGGGCCAGCTCCGGCCCGCCAATCGCCGTGTTCAGCAATGCTTCGCGCATGTCCGCCCCGACTACCGCCTCGATGTCGATGCCGATGGCTTCGTGATGCCGGGCTGGCAGGGCGACCGCGGCGGCATAGCCGCCGGCGTGGCTGATGCTGCCTGCCACCCCGGCAGGCCACAGTGGCTGGCGCGACGGGCCGGTGCCGATCTGTCCGCCGGCGAGGTCCAGCCGCGCCAGCGCGGCGCGCGCCGCCAGCCGTCCGAAAAAATACTCCGCTTGCCGTTTCGGCACGCTGTGCGCGATAGCGGCGGGCAGGGCGATGCCATGTTCATGGAAGGCGGCGGCGCGGAAGGGATACGGCTGGTAATGAATGACGGTGATGGGCAGTGCGCCCCCGTCGCCGTCGCCCGCTTCGTGGATGAACGGCAGGGGAAGCTGCTGCGCCCCGGCCATGATCATTTCTGCACGCTTCATTGCACCCGCTCTTTCATGGAAATGGACATGGACTACCCGATTGCCGCCATCGCGCACGACATTGCCGCCCGTCGCCGCGACTGCGCAACGGGATGCCTGTCATGGCGTCCCATGCGGGGCCTGCTGCAGCGCCGCCACCGGCAACTGGAAGAAGCGCGGCACCATGGCGGGCGACAGCTCGTCGCCGCCGTCCGTCATGGCCAGCCGGCCGCTCAGCAGCAGCATCACGTAGCCGTGGCCCAGCGACCAGCCGGCGCTGGCGGCGGCCTTGTCCCAGCGCGCATCGAGGCCCGCTTCGCGCACGGCCGCGCCGGCCGTCTGCAGCACATAGTGAAAGCACGCCTGCGCCGCCTCCTGCAGGGCGGGAAACTGGCGCACGTCCTGGTGCTCGAACATCAGCCGGTAGTGGGCGGGCGCGGCCAGCGCGAATTCGATGTATTGCTGGCCCAGCAGCTGAAAACGCTGTTCGGCGGGCAGGCTGGCCGGCGGCGGCAGTTCCGCCTCCCACTTGGCGATCAGGCTGGCAAAGCCGGCCGCCGCCACGTGGGCCAACAGGGCTTCCTTGCTGGGGAAGTGGCGGTACACGGCGGCGATCGACACGCCCACCGTGCGCGCCAGTTCGCGCAGCGAGAGGGCGGCGTCGTGCTGCTGCGCCAGTTGCGCGATGGCGGTGGCGACCAGGGTGTCGCGCAGGTTGCCGTGATGATAGGTACTCGTTGTCGTCATTCGATGTTATCGCTGTTCACATTGTCGTGTATGATGGCCATGTTATCACTGAACACATGGAGAGCATATGCAAGAGATGAGCAACGTGGTACGCGCCGTGGCCTTGCCGCCCGGCGCCGGCATCGCCCCCTTGTATCCGGGCAGCAACCTGGCCGACGCGTACGCCGTGGGGTTGCCCACCGCGCAGGCGCGCCAGATGGACATGCAGAGCCTGGCGCGCCAGCTGCTGGGCAGCCAGCCGGGCTGGGCGCGCAGCCTGATGGTGCTGCGCGACGCCATCGTGGCGCGCTTCGGCATCCAGACGGCCAGGCAGCTGGAAGCGAAGCCAGGCAAGCGCATCGGCATCTTCCGCATCTATGCCGTCAGCGACGACGAGATCATCGTGGGCGAGGATGACAGCCACCTGGACTTCCGCCTGTCGGTGCTGCGCAACAGGGACGCGGGGCGGCATGGCAGCGTGACCGTGGCCAGCGTCGTGCACTGCCACAACTGGGTGGGGCGCGCCTACATCCTGCTGATCCGGCCTTTCCACAAGCTGATCGTGCGGCGTTCGCTGGCGCGCGCCGTCAGGCAAGGCTTTGCCTGAGCGGCCTGAGCAGGGAGCGTGACGGCGCGGGCAATCTTGCTTATTCATGGCCGGTATTGCATACTGCACCACCAGCCTCATCACGATTCCCATGAACGATACGCTTCTCCTGCTGGGTTTTGCCACCACGCCGCTTGAACTGATTTCCTTTGTCCTGGCACTGACAACCGTTGCGCTGAACATCCGCCAGAATCACTGGGCGTGGCTGTTCGCCATCATTTCTTCTGCCGCCTACGGTTTCGTGTTTTTCGAATCGCGCCTGTATGGCGACATGGCCTTGCAACTGCTGTTCATCAGCGTCTCGTTCTGGGGCTGGTACCAGTGGCTGCATCCGGCCAGCGGCGGCAAGACCCTGCCCGTCACGCGCCTCGATGGACGCGGCTGGCTGGCCTGCGCCGCGGGCTGGCTGATCGGCTTCCTGCTCATCGCCTGGCTGCTGACGACGACGGACACGGACGTGCCCCATGCGGACGGCTTCCTCACGGCCGGCAGCCTGGTGGGCCAGTTCCTGCTGTCGCGCAAAAAACTGGAAAACTGGATCGCCTGGATCATCGTCGACGTGCTGTACGTGTGGCTGTACGTGCACAAGGGCCTGACCCTGACGGCCGTGCTGTACGCCTTCTTCGTGGTCATGGCCATCATCGGCTTGCTGGCGTGGAAAAAATCGGCGCCAGCCGCGCCCGGCGCCATGGTCCTCAAGTGATGGCGCCTTTGGTGCGCGTGGCGATCCTGGGCGCGGAGTCGTCGGGCAAGTCGACCCTGGCGGCCGCCCTGGCCGAGCGCCACGGCACCGTCTGGGTGCCGGAATACTTGCGCGAGTTCGTCGAGACGCAGGGCCGGGTGCCCGTCGCAGCCGACCAGTTCGGCATTGCACGTATGCAAGTCGAGCGGGAAGCGGCCGCTGCCGCGCTAGCCCGCCATTTCCTGTTTTGCGACACGACGCCGTTGATGACGGTGGTCTACAGCCGCCATTATTTCAATGGCGCCGATGCGCCGCTGGCGGCGCTGGCCGATGCCCATCAATACGACGTGACCATCGTGACGGCGCCCGACAGCCCCTGGATACCAGATGGTTTGCAGCGCGAATCGGAAAGCGTGCGCCAGCTCATTCACTGCCGGCTGCTGGAGGAGCTGGCGGTGCGCCGGATCGCCTACCTGCTGGTCAGCGGTCCGCTCGCGCAGCGCCTGCAGCAGGTGGACGACTGGATGTCGGGCAGAGCGGCAGTCCTGCCGCGCTAGTGCTTGCCAATATGCTGGCTCAGGAATGCTTCCAGTTTCCGATACATCGCGGTGGCGTTACGGGTCTTGTAAAAGCCATGTCCCTCATCTTCCACCATCATCCATTCGGGCGGATTATTGGCGGCAATGAGTCCCTTGCGCATGAGTTCTGCCTGCACGGGCGGCGTGGTTTCATCCTTGTCGCCATGGATCAGCAACACCGGCACCTTGATCTGCCCTGCCAGCTGGCTCGGTGAAATGGCGTCGAGTTCGCGCGGGTTCTCGCCTACATAGTCCTGGAAGGCCCGCCGCACATGTTTGAGGCGGCGCGTGGTGGGTTCATCCTGCAGCAGCTTCAGTTCATACAGTCCCGCATAGCCGATTGCGCATTTGAAGACGCCGGGTGCGCGGATCGGCAGCATCATGGCCGCGTAGGCGCCGAAGCTGCCGCCATACGTGCAGACACGCTCGGCATCGACTTCGCCCTGCGCCACCACCGCCGCCAGGCCGTCGAGAATGTCGTCCTGGATCAGCGTTCCCCACTGCCGGTAGCCGGCGCGCCGGAAGCGCTCGCCCCGACCGCTCGAGCCACGATAATTGACCTGCAGCACAGCATAGCCGCGGCTGGCAAGGAATTGGGCATCGTGATCGAAATACCAGGTATCGGCGCTTTCATGTGGCCCGCCATGGGGCATCACCACCAGCGGCAGCTTGACGCCGGGCGCATGCCGGGGCATGGTCAGGTAGCCATGCAGTTCGAGGCCATCGCGTGCCTTGAAAGCAATTGGCCGGCGTGGCGCCATCTGTTCCGGATCTATGTCGGCCATGGTCGAATACAGCAGGTCGGCTTTGTTGCTGGCTTTGTGATACAGGTAATAACTGCCCGGATCGCGGTCGTTGACAACGGCAAACAGCAAGGTGGCGCCATCGTCCGTGAAATTGATGAAGTGAACATGATCGTCCGGGAACGCGGCGCTTAATTGCTGGTGCAGTCTGGCAGTATCGCTGCCAGCGTCGACGTACACGGTGCGTGGCCTGCCGATCTCGATTACGGCGGCAAATGGCGTGTTATCGGGCGCCCGCATGGCAGAGAAGGCGTCGCCGACGGCATCCTGCACCAGGACAGTTTGTTTTCCGCTGGCAAGTTCCTGGCGTATCAGCGAATGCGGGCCGTTATCGTTGTTCTGAAAGGCGAAAAACGCGCTGTCGTCCGGCGTGAACTGGAACGGAATGAAATTCCTGTCTTTTTGCATCGCATGCAGACGCCATTCGCTGCTGGCATCGTCATAGCGGTACAAGATGGGATCGCGCTCGTCGTTCCAGCCATAGGCAAAACGTGGCATCTGATTATTCTGCATGACGTAATCCATGCGCGGCGCGCCAATATTGGCGATCAGCTTGCGTACGCCTTGTCTGCTGTCTACGTCATACAGCATCGAGCGGTCGCGATCCCAGTCCTGGGTGGACAGGAAGACATGGCCCGTGCGCGGCAGAGGAACGGCACTGATATAGGCATAGCCTTGATCATCCTGATACTGTCCGCGGCTTGACGAGCGGAACATATCATAGCCATACAAATATTCCTGCTTGCTGCCGTCGAGGTCAAAGGCGAGGATTTCTCCCGTCGACATGGGTTTTTCGAGGGCGCCCTGTTCCTCACCCTTGCGCATGACGAGGCGCCGGTTGCTCAGCCAGAAGTAGTTCAGCGGCACTTCAAAGATACGCAGGCGCAGCGTACCGACCAGTTGCATCTCGGGCAGGCTGTAGACGCCGATGATGGGAACCATGCGTTCACCTTGGGGAACTTGCACTGTCACGGCCAAATGCTTGCCATCTGGCGAAAGCCGCAGGTTGCTGACGGCATCGCGCTTGGTGAAATGTTCGACGGGGATAATGTGCTCTGCCGACCAGGCGGCGCTGGTCGTCAAAGTCGAGAACAGGATGGCGAAGAGCAGGGGCAATGAGCGTGGCAGTGTAGGCATCGGCAAGATGGGTGGTTGCAAATAAAGATAACCATTGTAGCAATAAAATAAGTTCCTATTTGGAAATATTTTCAGCCTCTTGACCATCCTTGCCGCCGTCTCCTTGCCAGGCCCATTGCGCCCTGCATCAATCGTTAACGGGATTAAAAGTCGAACTGCGCCGAAACCTTGAACGTGCGGCTGGCGCCCGGGTACAGATAGCCATCCGATTCCGGCGTCACGTCGCGCCAGTAGAACTTGTCGGCCACGTTGTTGACGGCGGCGCGCAGCACGGCGCGCGTGCCGGCGATGCGCGTGGCGTAGGCGGCGCCCAGGTTGAACACGTTGTACGACGGCACGAAGGTCGTGTTGTTGTATTCAAACGCTTTCTTGCCCGCATATTCCCAGCTGCCATTGACGCTCAAGCCTGCCACCTGCTGCACGGCGTAGTCCGCATGCACGGCTGCCTTGAAGGCGGGCACGTTGGGCACGCGCTTGCCGTCGAGGTCTGCATTGCCCGTGCCCGACTGCTGGCTGTTCAGGGCCGTCACGGACGCGCCCAGGCTCAGGCTGGACGATGCCTTGCCCTGGGCCGACAATTCCAGGCCACGGTGCTGGGCCTGGCCTTCGCGCACGAAGTTGTAGGCGCTCTTGCTGCTGTCGACGTACTGGTTGAATTCCAGGCCCTTGCGGATCTGGAACAGGCTGGCCGCCACCATGAAGTCCGGCGCCACATCCATCTTCACGCCCACTTCAAGCTGCTTCGAGCGGCTGGGCGACAATTCCACGTTGGCGTTGACGGCCTTGCGGTCGGCCGTGCCGCCATGTTCCATGCCTTGCGAATAGGCCGCATACACGGACAGGTTGTCGAGCGGGGTGTAGACGAGCGAGACGTTGGGCAGCAGGAAATCGTGCTTGGCGCGGATTTCCGTATCGGCCTTCAATACGTACTGGTAGCCGTCGACATTGATATGGCGCAAGCCGCCATGCAGTTTCCAGTTCGGCGCCAGGCTGACGATGTCCTGCACGAAGACGGAGTTTTCCGTGTCCTTGCGCACCAGGCGCACGGGGCCCTGCACGCCCGTCGACATGTCGACGATCTGCGGGTGGTAGATGTTGCTCACGCCAGCCCAGTCGTACACGTACAGGCCGGCGCGGTCCTTGCGGCGGAAGGTCGAGACGCCGGCCGTGAATTCATGGCGCAGGGAACCGGTGGCGAACTTGCCCTGGATCATGGCTTGCGCGCTCAGCGGTTTCTTCGTCTCGCCCAGGCTGCGGTAGTCGTACACGTCGAAGTCGCCATTGCCGCAGAAGCCCGGGTACAGGTCTTGCGCGCTGCAGCCGTACGGGAAGGCCGTGTAGTCGTCGCGCTTGAACGAGTGCTGGTTGGCCGACAGGGTGGCGTGCCAGTCGTCGCTGAACGCGTACTGGAAGCGCAGGCCGAGATTGCTGGTGACGGTTTCCACGGGGCGCGTCCACGGCTGCAGGTTGAGCATGGCGTCGGCGCTGATGCCGGTTGGCAAGGTCGTGTTGTTCAGCAGCTGGAAGCCGGGCGCCGTCGCCTGCGCCTTGTCCTGGTAGTCGGCATCGATCTGCAGCAGCGCCTGCGGCGAGATTTGCCAGTCGAAGGCGCCGGAAATGAACTTGCGGTTGCCATCGGCGCCCTTGATGTAGGAGCGCAGGCGCTCGGCCGCCACGTTGATCCGGTAGCCGAAGCGCGTATCTTCCAGGCGGCCGCCCAGGTCGACGGCGCCGTACACGGTGCCCCGCTCGCGCGTTTCCACGGTGACCGTGCGCAGAGGGGCGGCGGTGGGGCGCTTGACGATGAAGTCGATCACGCCGCCCGGCGCGGCCACGCCTGCCTGCAAGCCGGCCAGGCCTTTCAGCACTTCGATGCGTTCCTTGTTTTCCAGCGGAATTTGCGTGTCGCCAGGAATGGCCACGCCATCCTTGCGGTAGCTGGAATTGTTGTCGAGCTTGAAGCCGCGGATGGAAAACTGTTCCGCATAGCCGACGGCGTTGTAGGCGTCGTTGATGCTGGTGTCGAGCTTGACGGCATCGCTGAGATTACGGATCTGCAAGTCCTGCATGTCTTTTTGCGAAATGACGGTGACGGACGCGGGCGTCTGCAGCAGCGGCGCGTCACTGAAGCCGCCCACGGATGCGCGCTTGGCGGCTGGCGCCTTGCTGGCCGTGACGATGACTTCGGTCATGCTCTGGGCTTGCGGATCGGCCGTTTCGGTGGTGTCATTCGTGGCAAAGGCGGGCGCGGCAAACGCGTGCAGGATCGCCAGGGTCAATACAGGACGGGAAAAATGCGCAGATAAATTCGGTGTGGACATAGATTGCTCGTGGTTCAAGCCGTCTCGGAAAAGAGCACGGCAGGCTGCTTGTTCGGCTGGCGCCAACGCAGGAGCTATCAAAGGAGGGAGGTACTTTGCGCTTTCCTTCGCTGGCATTATCCAGATCAGGTACGAAGGGTATCTCTCACCCGGATAACTGCTCCAGGACCCCTAGCGAAATGACAGCTTAGCATGAACCACGGCCGCCTGTCCCCCTGGCTGACCGTTTTACAACAGTGTCGCCCGTAACTACAGGCTCAGTTCCAGCACCTTGCGGCTGACGGCGGGCGTCACTTCGCGCTGTTCGCCCAGCGCCGTCATGCCGTGCGCTTCCAGCGCGGATACGACGGCGTCCACGCTGGCGTGGTTCAGGCCGTAGTCGGCCAGACGCGTCTTGACGCCCATGTGGCGGAAGAAGAATTCCGTGCGCGCGATGGCGGCTTCGATGCGGCCCTCCTCGTCGCCGCCGTCCAGGCCCCACACGCGGGCCGCGTATTGCAGCAGCTTGGCGCGCTTGGCCTGCTTGCGCACGCGCAGCATGCTGGGCAGGATGATGGCCAGGGTCTGCGCGTGGTCGAGTTCGTACAGGGCCGTCAATTCGTGGCCGATGGCGTGCGTGGACCAGTCCTGCGGCACGCCCACGCCGATCAGGCCGTTCAAGGCCAGGGTGGCGCTCCACATCACGTTGGCGCGCACGTCGTAGTCGTCCGGGTGCGACAGCGCTTTCGGGCCTTCCTCGATCAGGGTCAGCAAGATGCCTTCGGCGAAGCGGTCCTGCACGGACGCGTTCACCGGGTAGGTCAGATACTGTTCCATCACATGCGCAAACGCATCGACGACGCCATTGCCCACCTGGCGCAGCGGCAGGGTAAAGGTCTTCGACGGGTCCAACACGGAGAATTTCGGATACACCTTGCGGCTCATGAACGAGCGCTTTTCCTGCGTGGCCTTGCGCGTGATCACGGCCGAACCATTCATTTCGGACCCCGTGGCCGGCAAGGTCAGGACGGTGCCGAAGGGCAGGGCGGCCTCGACGATCTTGCCGCCTTTGGCCAGGATGTCCCACGCTTCGCCCTCGTGCAGGGTGGCGGCGGCGATGAACTTGGTGCCATCGACCACGGAGCCGCCGCCGACGGCCAGCAGGAAATCGATGCGCTCGCTTTTCACCACGGCCACGGCCTGCATCAGCGTTTCATAGCTGGGATTGGGCTCGATGCCGGCAAATTCCAGCACCGTATGGCCGGCCAGCGCCGCCTTGACTTCATCGTAGACGCCGTTCTGCTTGATGCTGCCGCCGCCGTAGGTCATCAGGACGCGCGCCTGTGGCGGAATCAGGCCGGCGATGGCGGCGATCTGGCCCTGGCCGAAGAGGATTTGCGTCGGATTGTAAAAGTCGAAATTGAACATGGGGCTCCTGCCGCTGAGGTTTAGGCTGTTGCTGAGCCATGATTATGGCCGAACGGGTGGAAACGTGTCGTGGACGCTTGAGCTTTTCGTCCGCGCGGTGGAGAATGCAGCCGATGTCACCACCACGCGAAAAGGAATGCGCATGACCACCGTCCCACTGGAAGAAACGGGCTTGCCGGCCACGGCACTCGACATGCACCGCGCCATCGGCGCCACCATCGCCGCGCTGCAGGCGCTGGACTTGAACAGCCAGCGTTTCGAGGCGTGCACGGACCCGGAACTGCGCCGCGTGCTCGCGCATGCGGGCGACACCAGCCGCAAGGAAGCGGCCATGCTGCTCGAATGGATGCGCCGCCGCGACGCGCGCCTGGACACGGCCATGAAGGAAGCGCTGTTCAAGGCGGGGCCGATTGTTGCCCAGTATCACTATGACGAGAAAATATTGTAACTATTGGTTTGTTGCTGTGACGTACCATGCGCCACATTGGCAGCGCTTCGCGTAGACTGTGCCCCGAACACGATTTTGGGGGAGTTTGCAACGATGAGATCATTACCATACCGCGAAGGCAGCTGGTTTGCCGTGCCCTTGCCGGGCGGCGGCTATGCCGTCGGCGTGGTGGCGCGCACGGCGCCTGCCGGACGCATCATGCTGGCCTATATGTTCGGGCCGAAGCGCGACAGCCTGCCGGCACTGGAAGAACTGGAAGGCTTGCGGCCGGAACAGGCCGTGCGCCGCCTGCGCACGGGCGACATGGCCCTGCTCAACGAGCGCTGGCCCCTGCTGGGCGACAGCCGCCACTGGGAGCGCGATGCCTGGCCCATGCCGGCCTTTATCCGCCGCAATGAATCCCTGCAGCGTGCCTGGCGCGCCAGCTATGCGGACGGAGACCCTGCCAAGCTGGACCGCGAGGAATCGATTCCCTTCGACACGCCGGGCATGGAAAGCGATTCCCTGTACGGCTACGGGGCAACGGAATTGCTGATGAATAAATTGCTGGCGCAGGAGCAGGCGTCGGCTTGATTGCGCGGGGTCAGGCCCGACTGGACTGACCCCGGCATGTCGGACTACACCGCTGGCAAGCTGATCTGAAACGCCAGGCCGCCGCCTTCGCGGTTGCGCACCTGTAATTCGGCGCCATGGCGCAGCAGCACGCGGTCGACGATGGCCAGGCCCAGCCCGGCGCCATTGGCTTGCCCGCGCGCCGTGTCGAGGCGGGTGAACGGCTTCATCAATTGCTCGATCTTTTCTGCCGGCACGCCCGTGCCGTGGTCCTGCACCTCGATAATCACCTTTTTCACGCCATGGCTGGTGCGCACCTGGCAGGCGATGTCGATTTCCGTCACGTCGCTGCCCGGCGTCTTGCCGTAGCGGCGCGCATTTTCGATCAGGTTGTTCAGCACGCGGCGCAAGTCGGTGGGATTGCCCATCGCATGCGCGCCGTCGGCGATGGTGGCGTTGATTTTGACGTCGGGCAGGCGCATGGCTTCGCGCGCCATGTCGCTGAGCAAGCCGCTCAGGTCGACATCGGTAAAGCTCGACGCTTCCGTCGGCTTGGCGTAGTCGAGGAACTGGCCGATGATGGCGTCCATCTGCCCGATATCGGACTGGATGCCTTCGCGCGCCTCGTCCGACAGGTTCGCCATCTCCACTTCCAGCTGCATGCGCGCCAGCGGCGTGCGCAAATCGTGCGAGATGCCGGCCAGGATCACGGCGCGGTCCGATTCCACCTGTTTCAGATCGTCGACCATCTGGTTGAAGCTGCGGTTTGCCTCGATGATCTCGATCGGGCCTTTTTCCGGCAGCGGCGCCGGCTGCTTGCCCTTCGCGATGTCGCGCGCGGCCGCCGTCAGGCGCGACAGCGGCAGATTGATCAGGCTGGAAATGATGGCCGCGCCCAGCAGCGACAGCAGGGACACCAGGCTGGCCCAGCCCAGCCACTGGAAGCCCGTCAGGCCGCGCAGGCGCTCGCGGTCCAGCATCAGCCAGTACTCGTCATCGTCGATCTTGAAGCTGACCCAGAAGCCGGCCACGCCGTTGACGCGCGCGGAAAAGCGCGTGTCCTTGCCCAGCTTGGCCTTCACCAGCGCCTCGATGTCGGGCATCAGGTAATTGTCGGGCGGCGGCTCGATGCGGTCGTCCTCTTCCAGCGAGAAGATGCGGATGCCTTCGTTGCTGACGAGGTCGAACAGCAGCTCGCGGCGCAGCTCGGGCGCCGAGTGCGTCAGTGCCGCATGCGTGATGGTGACGACGGAAATGATCTGGGCGGAAATCTGCTGCGCCTGCGGCTCGCGCTGGATGACGGAAATCATGCCGATCCAGGTGATCATGCTGACCGTGGTCAAGGTGCCGAGCAGCAAAAAGGTGCGCCAGAACAGGCCGCTTTTCAGCCGCGCCAGGCTGATATCGGGAACAAGCTTCATCATGCCTCGCCAGCGATCAGCGCGGCTGTCCGTCCGGGATGAAGACGTAGCCCAGGCCCCACACGGTCTGGATGAACAGCGGGCTCGACGGGTCCGGCTCGATCAGCTTGCGCAGGCGTGAAATCTGTACGTCCAGGCTGCGGTCGAACACTTCGTATTCGCGGCCGCGCGCCAGTTCCATCAGTTTCTCGCGCGACAGTGGCTGGCGCGCATGGCGGGCAAACACTTTCAGCACGGAAAACTCACCGGTCGTCAGGGGCACCGTTTCGCCATTCTTTTTCAGGGTGCGCGTGCCCAGGTCCAGCACGAAGTCGCCGAACTCGAAGGTTTGCGGCGTTTCCGACGGCGCGCCCGGGATTTCATCGGGACCCTTGCGGCGCAGCACGGCGCCGATGCGGGCTACCAGCTCGCGCGGGTTGAACGGTTTCGGCAGGTAATCGTCGGCGCCCATTTCCAGACCCACGATGCGGTCCACGTCCTCGCCCTTGGCCGTCAGCATGATGATCGGCGTCTGGTCGCCCGCGCCGCGCAGGCGGCGGCAGATCGACAGGCCGTCTTCGCCGGGCAGCATCAGGTCGAGCACCAGCAAATCGTAGCGTTCGCGCAGCCACAGCTTGTTCATGGCCGTCGCGCTCTCTGCCGTAAAGACATTGAAGCCCTGTTCGGTCAGGTAGCGGCGCAGCAGGTCGCGCAGGCGCACATCGTCATCGACCACCATGATTTTTGCCTGGTGGCCGTGGATCGATTGCGTTGTTGTATTGCTGCCGGATGTGGAGGTTGTGGTCATTTAGGGTGTCGTGTTATCTTATATTAGTTGCTATAGTAACGCCTCGCGCGGCGTCGGCAAGGGGCTGTGGCGACCCATTACAAAGTGTTACAAACTTTACCCAATTACTCTTACTGCACCGTGTAAAGCATCATACACTGGGGCCACAGTGGAAATCAGCTTTAAGTTTATACGGCATCGCGGAAGAGGAACTCAATGAATATCTTTACTAAAAAAATTCACGCCGCTCCCAGCGCAGCTATTGCCGCACGTACGACTGTGCTGTCCGCATTTGCCGTTTGCTCCGTGTTCGCCGCCAGCGTGGCGCTGGCACAAAACCAGCCGCCGCCTCGCCGTGACGACCAGCAGCAAATGCAGGCCCAGCGGTATGAACAGGTACAGCGCAGTAACAGCAATGATACGCGACTGCGCGAACAGCGTGACGCACGCAGTTTCGACACGCGCGCCGAAGAGCAGCGCCGCGCCAACGAAGGCGCTGATGCCTCGCGCCGCACGGGCCGCATGACGCCCGACGAACGGCGCGACCTGCGCCGCCAGATCAATGAAGTGGGCCAGGATATCTACTCGAATCCCCCGCGCCGCTAGGCTTCGCGCCTCCCATCCGACAGGGCCATCTCGCAAGACATGGCCCTGTTTGCATCTGGCAAACACATTTTTGCCGAGTCAGGCACACGGCCACGCCCCGTGATATTGTTCAGTGCACTGAGGCAATTCTCTGAATTTGTTGCTGGGGAGGCAAGGCGTGAGCGACGACGACACACCCGTTCCTGATGCGGTCCAGGCTGGCGGCTTGCCGCATGGCCTGGTCCAGCGCGACGCGGGCGTGTATTTCGACCTGTCCCTGGCGCCCGCGCAGTTGCGCGCCGCCGTCGACCAGCTGTTCCTGTCCGGGCAGCTGCTGGCGGGCCTCGATTACGGCTTGTTCCTGCTGACCCTGTTCCATGCGCCCGCGCCCCGCGCCGCCCCCAAGGGCGACGCCTTGCTGCGCATTGCCGCCAGGGTGGCGCCATTTCCGCCCCAGCGCCGCGCGCTGTATAAGCAGATCAAGATCCGCGGCGACAGCGCCGAGTTTTACTTTGAAGCGCTGGCCCCTGACGCGGATGGCCAGATGCCGGCCCGCCGCGAGTTTGACGAGCTGGTGGCCGACCTGTGGGGCAAGGGCGTGCACTACGGCATCGATGGCGTGGCCGTGCGGGCCATTCTCGACAGCGGCAAGGCCGAGCGCATCACGGTGGCACGCACGCTGCCGCCGCAGCCGGGACACGACGCGCAACTGGTCGAAGTGTCGCAAGGCATCCACCGCGACGATGCGCCGCGCGAACGCTCCGATGGCCGGCTGGATCTGCTCAGCTTCAAGAACCGCTTTCCGCAAGTAAAAAAACACGCGCGCCTGCTGCGCCTGCTGCCGGGCACGCCCGGCTTGCCCGGCTACGACCTGGCCGGCAAGGCGCTGCCGCCGCCCGCGCCGCTGGAACTGGACCTGGCCACGGTGGCGGGGGTGGGCACGGCGGTCGAGCATTTCAGCGATGGCGATTACGTCGTCGCCACGCAGGATGGCTATGTGAATGTCGATGAGCACGGCAAGATCTCCATCGAAAACAAGATCGTCAGCCGCGAAGGCGTCAGCAGCCGCACCACGGGCAACCTGAAGCTGCGCGCCGCCTACGAGGAATATGGCGAAGTGCAGGAGCAGCGCCAGCTCGACGGCAGCGACATCACCATCCATGGCGACGTGTATGGCCATCTGCACTCGCATGGCGGACTGATATGGCTCAAGCGCAACCTGGTGGGCGGCACGGCCTTCAACGAGCACGGCGACGTGCGCGTCGAGGGCGTGGCCTCCGGTTCCGTGCTGCAGGCGCTGAGCGGCGAAATCCACTTGAAGCGGGCCGAAAGCTGCGTCATCGCCGGCACGCGCGTGGTGATCGACAGTGCCAGCAATTGCGAGATCATCGCCGACGAGGTCGTCATCGAGCTGGCCGAAGGCTGCGCCGTGGCGGCACGCACCATCCGCATCGGCAGCGCCGGTCCCCGCAAGCAGGTGGAGATGCTGCTGTTTCCGCTGGTGCCCGACCTGGGCCCGCTGGAGCAAAGGATCGCGGACGGCCTGGCAAAGGCCGCGCAGTTTTTGCAGGTGCAGCACAAGCGCCAGCAGGAAATCGATGCCATTGCTCAATTGCCCGAGGTGCGCAATTACCTGACCCTGGCGGGCCAGCTGCGGCGCGGCGAGCTGCAGCTGCAGCCGGCGCAGCAGCTGCAGTACGACAAGCTGGCCGCGCGCATCGCGCCCGTGCTGAAGGAAGTGGCGCGGCTGCGCGTGGACGTCAAGCAGTCGGAAATCATGCACGCGCAGATGCTGGCGCTGGTGGCGCAAGTGCGCCAGGAGCGGCAGGCGGCGGCCGGCCAGACATGCTGCACCCTGGGCCTGATCGATGGCGAAACGGCCGTGCGCGCGCTGGTTGTGCCGCCCGGACCGGCCAAGGTCTACGACCGGCCGCCCAAGGAAATCAAGGCGCTGCTGCGCAGCGCCACGCCGGCCACGCAGCCCGTGTTTGCGGACAGCACGGGCAGCCTGGACTGGACGTACTCGCCACCGCCGTAATCAGTCCGTGACCTTGCCGCGCGACTGCTTCAGCACGCTGTGCGTGCTCTTGCTGTCGAGGCGCCGCCGCTGCGAGCTGCGCGTGGGCTTGGTGGCGCGGCGCACGGCAGGCAGGAAGGTCACGCTGTCGATGATTTCCTGCAGCCGGCGCAAGGCTTCTTCCTTGTTCTGTTCCTGGCTGCGCGACTGCTGCGCCTTGAGCACCAGCACGCCATCCTTGCTGATGCGGCTGTCGCGCAGGGCCAGCAGCCGTTCCTTGTACGCTTCCGGCAGCGACGAGGCGGCGATGGGGAAGCGCAAATGGATGGCGCTGGAAACCTTGTTGACATTCTGCCCGCCCGGGCCCTGGGCGCGGATGGCGGAAAATTCGACTTCAGCGGGGTTGACGAGGTGTTGCATGGCCGGCCTGTGGGAAACGATGTCCGTATTGTAAGGCAAGTGGCGCGGAACTGCGCCGGCGCAAGGCCGTGGCGGCAGGCGATGATGTCTTCCGGGAAAGTTGCGCTTTCTCAACGCCGCCCAAGTCGATGCTGGTTAGCATGGGGCCAAAGTTGCATCGTTGCGCCACTGCGCATCCTGGCAGCGCTTACCGGATGAAAGGATCATCATGCAGCCCACGACTACGCCTGGCGCCGCAGCAACGGCCGAAGCTGGCACCGCGCAATACCTGACGCAGTACTTGAGCTTCCGGCTGGGCGGCCTCGAATACGGCCTCGATTACCGCTGCGTGCGGGAATTGCGCCCGCTCAAGGAGCTCGACCGTTTTTCGTCTGAAGGGGAAGTGCTGCACAGCGTGGCCGTGTCGCGCGGCGTGATCATCCCCATCGTCGACATGCGCGCCGCGTTCGGCAGCGCCCAGGGGGTACCCGACCCGTCCACCGACGTGATCATCCTGCAGCTGAGCAATGGCGTGATGGGCATGGTGGTCGATGGCGTCACCGATATCGTCAGCCTGGCGCCCGCCGACATCGCCGCCGTGCCCGGCCTGGGCGAGACGGAAGCGGACTACCTGCTGGGCCTGGGCACGGTGGCGGGGCGCCGGCTGATCCTCGTCGACATCGACCGCCTGATGGCGATCCGCAGCGCCAGTCCCATGCAGGTGGCCTGAAAAAAAGACGACCCGATGAGTCGTCTTTGTGTTTGGCCTTAGCCGAGTTTTTCCAGCTGATCCTGCAAGTCCAGCCACTCCGCTTCCAGCTGCGCCAGGTCCTTGGTGAAGAAGGTCTGGTCGGCCAGCAATTGCTTCAGCTTGGCCTTGTTGGCCGCGTCGTAGATGGTCGGCTCGCCCAGCTTTTCTTCCGTTTCCGCCTTTTGCGCGTTGCGCTTGGCAATCTGCTCTTCCTGGCGCTTGATCTTGTTTTCGATCGGCTTGCGCAGGGCGGCGGCCTTCTGGCGGTCTTCCGCTTCCTGGCGCTTGTCGCGCACGGGCGCGGCAGGGGCGGCGGCCGGCGCAGGGACGGACGACGTCACCGGGAAGTCGGTCTTGTTGGCCTTGCCGGCGGCCGGCAGCACGTCCGTGCCCTTGCCCAGCTTGGTCTTGAACAGCCAGTCCTTGTAGTCGTCCAGGTCGCCGTCGAACGGTTGCAGCTTGCCGTCGGCAACGATGATGAATTCATCGGTGGTGGCGCGCAGCAAATGGCGATCATGGGAAACGACGACCAGGGTGCCTTCGAACTGGGCCAGCGCTTCCGTCAGCGCTTCGCGCGTTTCCAGATCCAAGTGGTTGGTCGGTTCATCGAGCAGCAGCAGGTTCGGACGCTGCCAGACGATCAGGGCCAGCGCCAGACGGGCTTTTTCGCCGCCCGAGAACGGGGCGATCGAAGCGGTGACCATGTTGCCGGGGAAGTTGAAGCCGCCGAGGAAGTTGCGCAGTTCCTGCTCGCGCACGGTCGGGGCGATCTTCGCCAGATGCCACAGCGGCGATTCGTCATGGCGCAGCATTTCCACCTGGTGCTGGGCGAAGTAGCCGATGTTCAGGCCTTTGCCCATGGTTGCGTCGCCGCTCAACGGCATCAGTTCGCCGGCGATGGTCTTGATCAGGGTCGATTTGCCGGCGCCGTTCTGGCCCAGGAGGCCGATGCGCTGGCCGATCTGCAGCGAAAACTTGATGCCGTTGACGATGGTTTTATGCGTGACCGCGCCCGTCGCTTCGTTCTCGATCTTGTAGCCGGCATCGACGTCTTCCATCACCAGCAGCGGGTTCGGGGCGCTCAACGGCTCGCGGAATTCGAACGAGAATTCGGCGGCGGCGCGCAAGGGCGCCAGCTCTTCCATCTTCGCCAGCGCCTTCATGCGGCTTTGCGCCTGGCGCGCTTTCGAGGCCTGCGCCTTGAAGCGGTTCACGAACGATTCCAGGTGGGCGCGCTTGCGCTGCTGCTTTTCCAGCGCGCCGGCGGCCAGGATCATCTGCGCCGCGCGTTGGCGCTCGAAGCTCGAGTAGTTGCCCGAGTAGCGTTTCAGCTTGCGCTCGTCGATGTGCACGACCACGTTGACCACTTCGTCGAGGAAGTCGCGGTCATGGGAAATGATCAGCAAGGTGCCCGCGTAGCGTTTCAGCCAGTCTTCCAGCCAGATGATGGCGTCCAGATCCAAGTGGTTGGTCGGTTCATCGAGCAGCAGCAGGTCGGACGGGCACATCAGCGCTTGCGCCAGGTTCAAGCGCATGCGCCAGCCGCCGGAGAAGCTGGCCACCGGTTGCTGCATCTGGTCCAGGGTGAAGCCCAGGCCCAGCAGCAATTGCTCGCCGCGCGACTGTACCGTGTAGGCGTCGGCGTCGGCCAGCGCGCTGTAGATCTCGCCGATGGCGATGCCGTTTTCCGACGTGGCCGGTTCCGATTCCAGGCGCGCCAGTTCCGCTTCCAGCTTGCGCAGGGTGACGTCGCCGTCGATCGCGTAGTCGAGCGCGGCACGGTCCAGCGGCGGCGTTTCTTGCGCCACGTAAGCCACGCGCCACTTGGCGGGGAAATCGATCTCGCCCTGGTCAGGGTGCAATTCGCCACGCATCATGGCGAACAGGCTCGATTTGCCCGCGCCATTGGCGCCGATCAGGCCGATCTTGTCGCCCGGATTGAGGGTGACGTCGACTTGTTCGAGCAACGGTTTGATGCCGCGCATCAGGCTTACTTGTAGGAAACGTATCATTTTTTTCTTTGTGAAGGCGGGGCTTTGACCCTCGCCGTAAAAACATCGTGTAGGTCGGATGAGCCCGAAGGGCGTAATCCGACGGGTGCCGCACAGGCATGTCGGATTACGCTACGCTAATCCGACCTACCAAACCCATTAAACCAGCTTCAACTGCTCGGCCGTCAGCAGGAACACCATGTCGTCGCCGGCGCTCGTCGTCAGCCAGGTCAGGCCCAGCTCGCCGAAGGCCGCTTCCGCGTAGGCGCGTTCGTTGCCGATTTCAATCATCAGGATGCCGTCGTCCGTCAGGCGTTCGGCCGCGCCGGCGATGATCTTGCGCACCAGGTCCATGCCGTCGCTGCCGCCGTCGAGGGCGATTTGCGGTTCGGCCAGGTATTCCTGGGGCAGGGCGCCCATCGATGCGGAATTCACGTACGGCGGGTTGCTGATGATCAAATCGTATTTCTTGGCCGGCACGTTCGCGTACAGGTCCGATTCGATCAGGGTGACGCGGTCCTGCAGCTTGTACGTGTCGACGTTGCGCTTGGCCACGGCCAGCGCGTCGGCGGAAATGTCCACGGCGTCCACGGCGGCGTTCGGGAAGGCGTCGGCCATCATGATGGAGAGGCAGCCCGAACCGGTGCACAGTTCCAGGATGTTTTCCACGGCGTCCGGTTCCGGCACCCAGGGCGAGAAGTACTCGGGGATCAGCTCGGCGATGAAGGAGCGGGGCACGATCACGCGCTCGTCCACGTAGAAGTTATACGTGCCCAGCCACGCTTCCTTGGTGATGTAGGCGGCCGGCACGCGGTCGATGCTGCGGCGGTCGATGACGGTCATCACGTTGGCCACTTCCGACGGCAGCAATTTGGCGTCGAGGAAAGGCTCGAGCCGGTCGAGCGGCAGCTTTAACGTGTGCAGGACCAGATAGGCGGCTTCGTCGAACGCTTCGGCGCTGCCGTGGCCGAAAAACAGCTTGGCGGTATTAAAACGGGTAACGGCGTAGCGCAGCAGGTCGCGTGGCGTGGAAAACGGGTTCGGGGTCATGGCATTCTCGAAAAGACGGTGTTCTGGCCCGCCGTGACGGGCCTCGGTATTCAGGTTCAGACGGGCAGCAAATGCTCCAGGGTGCGCCGGTAGATATTCTTCAGGGGATCGATGTGGCGCAGTTCGATGTGCTCGTCGATCTTGTGAATACTGGCATTGGGCGGCCCGAATTCTATCACTTGGGGGCAGATCTGCGCGATAAACCGGCCATCGGAGGTGCCGCCCGTGGTCGACAGCTCCGTCACGATGCCCGTTTCCTGCTCGATGGCGGCGGACAGCGCATCGGACAGGGTGCCGCGCGGCGTGAGGAAGGGCAGGCCGCTCAAGGTCCATTGCAAATCGTACTGCAGGTCATGCCTGTCGAGGATGGCGTGGACTCGTTGCTGCAGGCTTTCCGCCGTGCTGGCCGTGGAAAAGCGGAAATTGAAGTCGATCACCATATCGCCCGGAATCACGTTGTTGGCGCCCGTGCCCGCATTGATGTTGGACATTTGCCACGTGGTCGGCAGGTAGTACTCGTTGCCCGCATCCCATTGCTCCTCGACCAGGTCGGCCAGCGCCTGCGCCGCTTCGTGAATCGGGTTTTTCGCCAGGTGCGGGTAGGCAATGTGGCCCTGCACGCCCTTGATCGTCAGCCGGCCCGACAGCGAACCGCGGCGGCCGTTCTTGATCATGTCGCCCAGTTGCGCGCTCGACGTGGGCTCGCCCACCAGGCAATAGTCGATCTGCTCGCCCCGTGCCTTCAATTTGTCGCAGACGATGACGGTGCCGTCCGTGGCCGGGCCTTCCTCGTCGCTGGTGATCAGAAAGGCGATCGAGCCCGTGTGTTCGGGCGTGGCGGCGATGAATTCCTCGCAAGCGACCACCATGGCGGCAATCGAGGTCTTCATGTCGGCCGCGCCACGGCCGTACAGCTTGCCGTCGCGGTGCGTGGGGATGAACGGCAGCGAGCGCCATTGCTCGACGGGGCCCGTGGGCACCACGTCCGTATGGCCGGCAAACACGAACACGGGCGACGTGGTACCGCGGCGCGCCCACAGGTTGGTGACGTCGTTCGACTGTATCGTCTCGCAGACAAAGCCCAGCGGCGTGAGGATATCGATCAGGTGCTGCTGGCAGCCCTTGTCATCGGGCGTGACCGAAGACAGGGCGATCAGTTTTTCGGTCAGGGCGAGGGTTTTGGAGGTGGTCATGGGTAAGGTCGTGCCGGCAACAGCGTTCCGGTGGTCAACTAATTATGGTTACAGCGAGAAAAGGGTCTTGTACTGCGCATCCGAAAACGCCACGCTGAACTGGCCATCCTTGTCCAGCACGGGGCGCTTGATGATGGATGGGTTTTCCAGCATCAGGGCCAACGCGCTGGCCGCATCGACGGTGGACGCCTTGCGCTCGTCGGACAAGGCGCGCCAGGTCGTGCCTTTCTTGTTGACCAGCACATCCCACGGCAATTGGGCCAGCCACGCTTCGACGGTGGCGCGTTCCAGTCCCTGCTTCTTGAAGTCGTGGAAGGTAAACTCGATTTGCTGTGCGGCCAGCCAGGTGCGGGCCTTTTTGACGGTATCGCAATTGGGGATACCGTAGAGTGTAATGGTCATAGTGGTCGGGCTAACGGGGAATGAATGCGGTTCGCTTGATCGCGGCGCTTGCGCTGGCGCGATATGCGATGTTAGCCGCCATTATACAGTCGTTGCGCTACTCGATGCGGCGCTGCAACATGTCCCCGGATTTTTCCTAGACGGGCCGCGGCGCCGCCTTGCCTGGCTCCGCCGGGCCGAAATGCAGGCCCAGCCGCAGGGCCAGGGCGCGCAGGGCGCCGCTTTCCTGCAGGTGCAGGGCCAGCGCGATATGGCCGTCGGGACGTATCAGGTAGGCCGCGTCGCGGCCCAGGCCGGCCAGCTTGGCGGCGACATTGAAGGTGTAGCAATGCACGGGCAGTTTCAGCACGCGCGCCTCGTCCAGCAGTTCGGGCGCGGGCTCGCCATAGATGTGCAATTGCCAATCCATGCTGCGCAGGGCGATGAAATTGTCTTGCGTGCCATCGGAGAACCACGGCAGGCGGTCGCCGCCGCGCAGGTATTCCGCATGGCCCGCGGACAGGGCGCTGTCTTCATAGCTGATCTGGATTTGCGACACCGTCTGGAACAGCAGGCGGCGCGCCCGCCCAAAGCTGGACAGGAAGGGCAGCGCATGGGGCACCAGCCAGCGGCGCAGGAATTGCCCCGCGATGCCTTGCGCGACGATGGCCTGGAAGGCGCGGTCGGTGGTGGCGACGAGCTTGCGGGCAAACACGATGCGTTCGCTTTCATAGGTATCGAGCAGGACGTCGTTGCTCTGGCCGTGCAGCTTTTGCGCCAGTTTCCAGGCCAGGTTGACGGCGTCGCCCAGGCCCGTGTTCATGCCCTGGCCGCCCACGGGACTGTGCAAATGGGCTGCATCGCCGAGGATGAAGCAGCGCCGCGCGCGGAACTGGCCCGCCACCCGGTGATGCACTTTATATGTGGAAAACCAGTTTACGTGCTCGACCTGGATGCCCAGCAAGGCTTGCACCTGTTCCCGCACGTCGTCGAAGACGGGCGCCGGCGCGCCATCGGGGCGGTCGGGCAGGATGCCGATCAGGCGCTGCATGCCGCTGGTGCGCACGGGCAGCATCAGCGCAAACGAATTCGCGCCCAGGTGGGCGTGCAGATCCGTGTTGTTGCCGGCCACTTGCGCATCGGCCACGTAGTACAGGTGATCGTAGGTGCCGCCGGAAAAGTCAAAGCCGGCAATCTCGCGCACCTTGCTGCGGGCACCATCGCAGCCGCAGATATAGTCAAACGTGCAATATTGTCGTTCGCCATCCTTGAGCACAATGGCTTGCACTTCGCTATCGTCCTGCGTCCACAGGTCCAGCGCCACGTTCCATTCCACATGCACGCCAGCCGCCGCCAGCTTGCTGATGAGAAAGCGTTCATGCTCGTCCTGGGGCAGGCTCAGCACGAAAGGGTAGGGGCTCAGCCCCTCGCCGATCTCGCCCAGCGCCAGCTTGACCAGCTCCTCGCCGGCCTCGTGGATGTGCATGGCGTTGATCTTGATCCCCAGGCTGACGAGCTCGTCGGCAAAGCCCAGCTGCTGGTAAAACTCCAGGGTGCGCGCATGCACGGCCATGGCCCGCGACGCCTGGCCCGGTCCGCTGTTCTTGTCGATGATGCGGCAATCGACGCCATGGCGCGCCAGGCGCAAGGCAAGCATGAGGCCGGTAGGACCGGCGCCGACGATCAATACGGGAGGAGTATTCATGCCATCCAGTATAGGACAGGATGGGAGATGGCTGCAGGACGATTGAAGTTGTGTTCTGGAAACGAAAATGTCCCGCCGGGGCGGGACATTCAGACTGTTGCGTGCGCCTTGCGGCGCAGTAATCAGATACCGCGCAGCAACTCGTTGATGCCGGTCTTGGCGCGGGTCTTCGCATCCACGCGCTTGACGATCACGGCGCAGTACAGCGAGTACTTGCCGTCTTCCGAAGGCAGGTTGCCCGAGACCACGACGGAGCCCGCTGGCACGCGGCCGTAGGTCACTTCGCCCGTGGCGCGGTCGTAGATCTTGGTCGACTGGCCGATGTACACGCCCATCGAGATGACGGAGTTTTCTTCGATGATCACGCCTTCGACGATTTCCGAACGGGCGCCGATGAAGCAGTTGTCTTCGATGATGGTCGGGTTCGCTTGCATGGGCTCCAGCACGCCGCCGATGCCGACGCCGCCGGACAGGTGGACGTTCTTGCCGATCTGTGCGCAGGAACCGACGGTGGCCCAGGTGTCGACCATGGCGCCTTCATCGACGTAGGCGCCGATGTTGACGTAGGACGGCATCAGCACGACGTTCTTGGCGATGAAGCTGCCGCGGCGGGCAACGGCTGGCGGCACCACGCGGAAGCCGCCCTTGGCGAAGTCTTCCTTCGTGTAGTTGGCGAACTTGGTCGGCACCTTGTCGTAGAACTGCATCGTGCCATCCGATGGCAGCACGACGTTGTCTTCCAGGCGGAACGACAGCAGCACGGCTTTCTTGACCCATTGGTTGACAACCCAGTCGCCCGAGGTCTTTTCCGCCACGCGGATGCTGCCGTTGTCCAGGCCATTGATGACGTGGGAGACGGCGTCGCGCAGTTCGGCCGTGCCGTTGCCCGGATTGATCTCGGCGCGGTTTTCCCAGGCCTGGTCGATGATGTTTTGCAGTTGTTGGCTCATGATGATGTCTTGTTTAGTTGATTGAGGCGGATGCGGAAAGCTGCTGGCAGAATTTTACTATGCGTAAGGCCGCTTCCAGCCCTTCGGCCGTTTCGGCCACCAGGGCCATGCGGATGCGGTTGCGGCCCGGGTTGATGCCGTGCGCGTCGCGCGCCAGGTAGCTGCCAGGCAATACCGTGACATTATATTCGGCGTACAGGCGTTGCGCGAATTCGGTGTCGGACAGGCCCGTGCGGCTGACGTCGGCCCACAGGTAGAAGCCGGCGTCCGGCAGTTGCACGTCCATCACCGATTGCAGCAGCGGCGTGATGGCGTCGAACTTGGCGCGGTACTTGGCGCGATTTTCCTCGACATGGGTTTCGTCGTTCCAGGCCGCGACGGAGGCCGCCTGCACGGCAGGGCTCATGGCGCCGCCGTGGTAGGTTCGGTAGAGCAGGAATTTTTTCAGCACTTCCGCGTCGCCGGCGACAAAGCCCGAGCGCATGCCCGGCACGTTCGAGCGCTTCGACAGACTGGAAAACACCACCAGGCGCGCATACGGGCGCTCGATGGTGGACAGGCCCAGCATGTGCGCCGCCTGCAGCGCGCCAAGCGGCGGCGTGTCGCCGTGGTAGATCTCGGAATAGCACTCGTCGGCGGCGATGACGAAGTCGTAGCGCTCGGACAGGGCGAACAAATGTTCCCAGTCCGTCAGGGTCAGCACGGCGCCCGTCGGGTTGCCCGGCGAGCACAAAAACAGCAGTTTGACCTTTTCCCACACGCTGGCCGGTACGCTGTCGTAGTCGCAGCCGAAATTGCGCGCCGGGTCGGAATTGACGAAATACGGTTCGGCGCCGGCCAGGTAGGCCGCGCCTTCATAGATCTGGTAAAACGGGTTCGGGCTGATCACCAGCGAGCCGGCCGACGGATCGATCACCGTTTGCGCCAGCGCAAACAGCGCTTCGCGCGAACCGTTTACGGGCAGGATTTGCGTGGCAGGATTGAGCGTGGGGATGCCATAGCGGCGTTCCAGCCAGCCGGCGATGGCGCCGCGCAAGGCTTCCGAGCCGATGGTGGTCGGATAGCTGGCCAGGCCGTGAATATTGTCGACCAATGCCTGCTCGATGAAGGCCGGCGTCGGGTGCTTGGGTTCGCCCATGCCCAGGCTGATGGGCGCATAGTCGGGGTTGACCGTCACGCCGGCAAACAGCTGGCGCAGCTTTTCAAATGGATATGGTTGCAGTTTAGCAAGAAGTGGATTCACGGAGCGGACCAGGGCAAGAGTGGAAAGACGATGTGGCTTAGCAATGACTGAACTTGGTAATGACTTGGTAATGGCTGAAAATAAGGGCTGAAAATGACTGAGCGGTTGCTTGGCGCGGCAGGCTTGATGCCGGTCAAATAATCAGCTGCGTCTTTCATTATAGCCGTCCTCGCGGGCCCGCTGTGCAAGCGGGGTCAGCCGGATGGCTGCCCGGCTTGTCCGGGCATGCCGCAGCGGGGAGTGCCGCGCCATGGCGCGGCAAGGTAAAATACGCTATGTCTACCTTACTTCCCACCTTACTTGCTATTGAAACCTCGTCCGAACTCGCCTCCTGCGCCTTGCTGCGCGGCGATGTCGTCCTGTCCCGCGCCTCGTCGGGCGTGCGCACCCATTCCCAATCCATCTTGCCGATGGTGCAGGAATTGCTGGCGGAAGCGGGCGTAACCCTGGCGGACGTGGACGCCATCGCCTACGGCTCCGGCCCCGGTTCGTTTACGGGCGTGCGCACGGCTTGCGGCATCGCCCAGGGCCTGGCCTACGGCGCCAGCCTGCCCGTCGTGCCCGTCGTCACGCTCGACGCCATGGCGCTGGCATGCCACCAGCAGCATGGCGCGCAGCGCATCGTGACCGTGCTCGACGCCCGCATGGGCGAAGTGTACTGGGCGCAATACGATTACCAGGATGGCTTGCAGGCCATCGTGCCGCCGGCCCTGAGCGCGCCGGCCGGCGTGCTGCCGCAAGGCGACGTCGTCGGTTGCGGCAACGGTTTTGGCACTTATGCCGACGCCCTGGCCCCGCTGCCGTGCGCCGCGACTGCCGACGCCGCCATCATGCCGCACGCCGTGCAGGTGGGGCAGCTGGCGCGCATCGCTTTTGCGGCCGGCCATTTCGTCAAGGCGGCCGATGCACAGCCTTTGTATTTGCGCAACAAGATCGCTTACACGAGCGCGGAACGGCTGGACATGCAACAGGCCAAGGCCGCTGCGGAGTCGGCACAATGAGTGTGGCGGGCCAGGACGCAGTGACGCAGGCCGGCAGTGCTGCATGGGACTTGCTGCGCCTCGACTATCAGCCGATGCTGGAGACGGACCTGTCCGAGGTGCTGGCGCTGGAGCAGCGCGTGTATCCGCATCCCTGGACGCATGGCAACTTCGTCGATTCCCTCAAGAGCGGCTATCCGGCCTGGGTGCTGCGCGACGTGGATGGCACCTTGCTCGGCTACTTTTTGCTGATGCTGGTCGTCGACGAGGCGCACTTGCTGAACGTGGCCGTCGAGGGCGCCATCCAGGGACAGGGCCTGGGCCGTTTCCTGCTGAACCAGTCCTGCGCCTGCGCGCGCCAGCTGGGCATGGAATCGATGCTGCTGGAAGTCCGCCCGTCGAACGTGCGCGCGCTCGATATTTACCAGCGCTATGGATTTGAACAGATAGGCCGGCGCAAGGGATATTATCCGGCCAGCAACTCGCAACGTGAGGACGCCATCGTGATGCGTTATACCTTATGAGCCGCAGCGCCGTTTTTCTCGATGAAATGGGCGTGGGGCCATTGTGGCGCTTGCGCCACGGCGCCGCGCCCGAGGCCGTTGACACTGTCGTCGCGGCTCCCGTGGACGTGCAAGCTGCCGCGGTGCAGCCTGTGGCCGAAGCGCTTGAAATAGTAACTGAGGTGGTAGCCGAGGTGGTTGCCGAAGTGCAGGTGGAGGCGCCTGTCGCCGTTGCTGCTGCGCCCGTCGCCGCCACGCCGGTCCCCGCCGCCACACCAGCGCCCGCCGTGGCGGCGCCTGACGACACGGCCTGGTTCGACGATGCACCGCCGCCACCGCCCGCCAGACAGCTGAGCGACGCCGATATCGCCGCCCTCGACTGGGATGGCTTGACGGCGGCCGTCGCCAAGTGCGCGCGCTGCGACTTGTGCAAGACGCGCAAGGGCGTCGTCATGGGCCGTGGCGACCGCCAGGGCGATTGGCTGATGCTGGCCAGCAGCCCGTCGCGCGCGGAAGAACGGGAAGGGCGCGCCTTGCCGGGCGAGCAGGGAAAATTGCTCGACAATATGCTGAAAGCCATCGAAGTCGACGCCAGCCGCGATGTGTATGTCACCCACCTGCTGAAATGCCGTCCGCTCGACGAGGCAGGCCAGGAACGCTTGCCCACCGAAGCCGAGTCGGCCGCCTGCCGTCCGTATTTCGAGCGCGAACTGGCCCTGCTGCAGCCGCGCACCATCATCACCCTCGGTTCGATGGCCGCCGCCGGCATCACTCCCGGCGAGAAACCCGTGCGTGGCACCGTGCGCCAGCTGGGCCATGCCTCTGTCGTTGCCACCTTCCACCCGGAAATGTTGCTGCAGGACGAGACAGGCAAGGCCAAAGCGCGCGCCTGGGCCGACCTGTGTCTGGCAAAAAGCACGCACGGTGATTGACGGGGCCGCCGGCGCTTTCCAGGCCCGCTTCGAGCGCCGCTGGGGCCACCTGACGCACCCCCGCGTGCGTGCGCTGGCCTGGCTGCTCGATTCGCCCGACTTGCTGGACCCGGCCAGTCCCCACTGGGGTGGGCGCATCGCCAGCCTCGCGCCCGTCACGCCTGCCTTGGCTGCCTGGCTGGGGGCGCTGCAAGAGGACCCGTCGCCGCTCGATGCGGCGCTGGGGCCGAAATTCTATTCCCGCCTGGGCCTGTATGCTGAAAAGCTGCTGGCCTTTTATTTTGCACAGCATGGACTGCTGCAAGCGCATGGCTTGCAAGTGCAGGTGAACCGCAACGATACGGTGGGCGAGTTCGATTTCCTGCTGCGTGACGGAGATTCGCTGTTGCACTGGGAATTTGCCACCAAGTTCTACCTGCTCGAAGGCGCGCCCGATCCCGGTGTCTTCAATCACTTGATCGGCCCCAACCTGGCCGATACCCTGGGCTTGAAGATGCGCAAGATCCTGGACAAGCAACTGGCCTTGTCCCGCCATCCGGCCGCGCAAGGCTTGCTGGCGCAGCCCGTGCGCGCGGCGCAGGCGCTGGTCAAGGGCTGGCTGTTCTATGCGGCCGGTGCCACGCCCGCCCTGGACGGTATTTCCCACGAACACGGACACGGTTTCTGGTGCACGCCGGCACAACTGCCGGCGCAGCGCTATGTCGTGCTGCCGCGTCTGCAATGGCTGGCGCCATTCAAGGGGCGCGACGTGGACGTGCTGGACGTGGATGCCTTGCGCGCGCAGTTGTTTGATCTGGCGCAACCCGTGATGGTGGCTACGGTGGATACTGTCGAAGGCTGGGAAGTGGAACGCGAGAGAGGGTTTGTCGTGCCCCACGACTGGACGGAGCAGGCTGCCGCGCGGCGAATAACGGGCGCGCTACCTGCGTAATGCCTGGGTCTGACCCGCCAGGTCAGCCCTCGAAATTCATGCTGCTGCGCGCGAATCAAGGACAGGTTATCGGATGTAAAACGCTCAACCCAAAACGAAATCCGGGGTCAGACCCTGAGGGTCTGACCCCAGCCCTTGCTGGGTTTAATGTTTTTGCTCGCCGATCAAGGACAGATTATCGTGCTCGGCCTGGTTCAACTTGTGTTTGCGCATGATCATGTACATGGTGCCGGCCACGAACAGGCCGAACAGGGTGATGATGATGTTCAGCGGCAGGTGCAGGCGGATCATGATCGAATACACGGCCAGCATGGTGAGGATCGACAGGTTTTCATTGAAGTTCTGCACGGCGATGGAGTGGCCAGCGCTCATCAGCACGTGGCCGCGGTGTTGCAGCAGGGCATTCATTGGCACGACGAAAAAGCCGGACAGGGCGCCGATCAGTATCAGCAGCGGGTAGGCGATCCATACGGAATGCACTTGCGTCATCATCATGACGATCACGCCCATGGCGATGCCCAGCGGAATGACGGTCAGTGACTTGCGCAGCGGAATGAAGCGGGCCGACAGCACGGCGCCGGCAGCCACGCCGATGGCCACCACGCCCACCAGGCTGGTTGCCTTGTCGAAAGGCATGTTCAAGGATTGCTTGGCCCATTCCAGCACGATCAGCTGCAAGGTGGCGCCGGCGCCCCAGAACAGGGTCGTCACGGCCAGGGTGATCTGGCCCAGCTTGTCTTTCCACAGAATGGAATAGCAATTGGCAAAATCGGTGATCAGTTTGATAGGATTGCGTTCCTGGTGCGGATACACGCAGCCCGTGTCGGGAATCTTCAGGTTGGCCAGGGTCGCCAGCGCATAGATGCCGACCACCACGCACAGGGCCGCTTCCGTCTTGTTGGTGATGCCCGTGTCGATCAGCGGGATGTCGATGGACAGCAGCATGTCGGACACGTGGCCGCTGACGAGCGCGCCGCCCATGACGGTGCCCAGGATGATGGAAGTGACGGTCAAGCCTTCGATCCAGCCATTCGCCGCCACCAGCTTTTCCGGCGGCAACAGTTCCGTCAGGATGCCGTACTTGGCGGGCGAGTACACGGCCGCGCCAAAACCCACGACGGCGTAGGCCAGCAGCGGATGCACGTGGAAGAAGACGAGGGCGCAGCCGAAGATCTTGACCATGTTGGCGATGAACATGACCTTGCCTTTGGGCAATGCATCCGCGAAGGCGCCGACAAAAGCGGCCAACAGCACGTAAAACAGCACGAACGATAGTTTGAGCAGCGGCGTGATCCACGCCGGGGATTTCATGGACACCAATAAATCGACGGCGACAAAAAAGAGGGCGTTATCGGCCAGCGAGGAAAAGAACTGCGCCGCCATGATGGTATAAAAACCACGATTCATTCTGGAATGCCTGAAATCATATCTGGCTTGCTTTATACCACGAAAAAACGGCAAACCCCAAGTTTGGACGGGGCCGCTTTGCATAGTCTTGCCTAAGCGAAGCTTAATTTTTCTGCCGTAGAAAAATACACATACATGTGAGCATTTTATACATGCTGTCGTGGGCGACCATCGCGCCCATCGCTTTCCAGGCTTGCCGCCCGCAGCTCGCCGCCCGCATCCGGCCCATCCGGTAAAATACGGCTTTCCCACCCGCCGTGAACCACGCTTATGCCCAGGCCCCTCATCGCCACCATCCATCTCGATGCCATGCAACACAATCTGGCGCGCGCCCGTGCCTGCGCCCGCGGCGCCAAGGTGTGGGCCGTCGTCAAGGCAAATGCATATGGCCATGGCCTGGAACGGGCCATGCGGGGCTTTGCCGATGCCGATGGCCTGGCGCTGGTCGAGGTCGACTATGCCGTGCGCTTGCGCGAATTGGGCTGGACCAAGCCCATCTTGCTGCTGGAAGGTTTTTTTGACGCCAGCGATCTGCCCGTCATGGCGCAATATGGCTTGAACGGCAGCGTGCATTGCGAAGAACAGATTGCCCTGCTGGCGGCGGCACGCCTGCCGCACGCCATCGATGTGCACCTGAAAATGAATACGGGCATGAATCGCCTGGGCTTTACGCCGGACGCCGTGGCCGGCGCGTATGCGCGCCTGCGCGCCATGCCCCATATCGGCACGATCACCCTGATGACGCATTTCGCCAATGCGGACGAGGCGGCGCCCACGCGGCTGCCCCTGGCCCAGCAGATGCTGCGCTTCGAGGCGGGTGCGGCCAGCATCGGCGCCGGCGTTGGCACATCATTGCCGCGCAGCCTGTGCAATTCGGCCGGCCTGCTGCTGCACCAGCTCGACAGCGACTGGGTGCGCCCCGGCATCATGCTGTACGGCGGCACGCCCAGCGGCGCTCCCGGCGGCACGTCCGCACAGGCGTTCGGCTTGCTGCCCACCATGACCTTGCGCAGCAGCATCATCGGCATCCAGGACATTGCTGCCGGCGACGTCGTGGGCTACGGCAGCCGCTACGAAGCGGCCGGCAATATCAAGGTGGGCGTGGTGGCCTGCGGCTATGCGGACGGCTACCCGCGCCATGCGCCCGAAGGCACGCCCGTGCTCGTCGACGGCGTGCGCACGGGCCTCATCGGCAGGGTCTCGATGGATATGCTGATGGTGGACTTGACGCACGTGCCCGGCGCGCGGGTCGGCAGCAGCGTGACTTTATGGGGGCAGGGCATGCCGATCGACGAGGTGGCCTTGGCCGCCGGCACCATCGGCTACGAGCTGATGTGCGCACTGGCGCCCCGCGTGCCCGTGAACGAGGCGTGACCGCAGGCGGCGATTTGTATATACTGTGAATCTACTGTATATATAACCAGCTGTTCCACTTTACCCGAGCAAAGTACACCATGGCCAAAGTCAAGACCGTCTACACCTGCAGCGATTGCGGCGCCGTCAGCAATAAATGGATGGGGCAATGCACTTCGTGCAACCAGTGGAATACCATGGTGGAAAGCCTGCCCGAGACGGGCGGCAATAACCGCTATTCGAACCCGCAGCACATGTCGCTGGCGCAAACGGCGCCCGTGCTGTCGCTCGACGATATCGATGCCATCGACGTGCCCCGCTTCGGCACGGGCATCGAGGAATTCGACCGCGTGCTGGGCGGCGGCATGGTGGCGGGCGGCGTGGTGCTGATCGGCGGTGACCCCGGCATCGGCAAGTCGACCCTGCTGCTGCAGGCGCTGGCCAATATGTCGCACCACAAGCGCGTGCTGTATGTGAGCGGCGAGGAATCGGGTGCGCAGATCGCCCTGCGCGCCAAGCGCCTCGTCATCGATGCCAAGGAACTGAAACTGCAGGCAGAGATCCAACTGGAAAAGATCCTCGCCACCCTGGCCGATTTGAAGCCGGAAGTGGTGGTGATCGACTCGATCCAGACCGTGTATTCGGACGCGCTCAGCTCGGCGCCCGGTTCCGTGGCGCAGGTGCGCGAATGCGCGGCCCAGCTCACGCGGGTAGCCAAGCAGACGGGCGTGACCATCATCCTGGTGGGCCACGTGACGAAAGAGGGCGCGCTTGCCGGTCCCCGCGTGCTCGAGCACATCGTCGACACGGTGCTGTACTTCGAGGGCGACGCCCATTCCAGCTTCCGCCTCGTGCGCGCCATCAAGAATCGTTTCGGCGCCGTCAATGAGCTGGGCGTGTTCGCCATGACGGAAAAGGGCTTGAAAGGGGTGTCGAACCCGTCCGCGCTGTTTTTGTCGCAGCACGACAACCAGGTGCCCGGTTCCTGCGTGATGGTGACGCAGGAAGGCACGCGTCCGCTGCTGGTGGAAATCCAGGCACTGGTCGACACCAGCCATCTGCCCAATGCGCGCCGGTTGTCCGTCGGTCTGGAACAGAACCGCCTGGCCATGCTGCTGGCCGTGGCGCACCGCCACGCGGGCATCGCCGCCTTCGACCAGGATGTGTTCATCAATGCGGTGGGCGGCGTGAAGATCACGGAGCCGGCGGCCGACCTGGCCGTGTTGCTGGCGATTAACTCATCGATGCGCAACAAGCCGCTGCCGCGGGGCCTGGTCGTGTTTGGCGAAGTGGGGCTGGCCGGCGAAATCCGCCCCGCGCCACGGGGCCAGGAGCGCTTGCGCGAAGCGGCCAAGCTGGGCTTTACCCTGGCCGTCGTGCCCAAGTCCAACCTGCCCAAGCAAGTCATCGAGGGCCTCAAGGTGATCGGCGTCGAGCGCATCGATGAGGCGTTCAACAAGCTGCGCGATCACGAGTAAAAGTCGGTATGGTTGAAATGCCAAGCTTGAGACAAGTCAAACAGAATTTCCGTTTAGAACTATAATATTTGTCCGATGGATTCCAGCGTGAATCCGCATCGACAATGAATTGATAGAGAAGCGGAATACAGTGTCAGTTGAGCAAAGGCAGGGCGCACGCAAGATATTGCGTGCCAAGGCAATGTTGGTAATCGATGGCGCGGGCCCCGTGGCGGCGCGCACCCTCGATGTGGGGCCGGGTGGCATGTCGGCCGTCATCGCGGAACCGGTGCCGACAGGCAAAAAGGGCAAGGTGCTGTTCGAGTTGTTTTATGATGGCTCGGCGCACATCATCGAGGCGCGCGTGTCCGTCTCGCACTGCATTTTCAGCAGTGCCGGTTTCAAGGTGGGACTCACTTTCCAGCAGCTGGACATGGCCGTCAGCAGCGCCATTTCAAAGTTCATGCGCTGAGGCAGGTCCGGGATTAGCGGCAAGTGAAATGCGCTAAAATGGTGCATATGGGTTTGCAGTCAGGAAAAACCTGTTCTGTTCGCTGTTTTGATATTCCAGTAATACTGCATAATTATCAACCAGAAGAGGGACCTTGCCGCGCCACGCGCGCTGGCGTCCGTTTCCAGCGCAGCGCGGTCAGGACCTGAACCGTGTGCCATGACCTTACATCCGACGGGAATGCCTACCATGTTTAATTCGACCATCAACAGCAGGGCCTACACCAACAACACGCAGCAGACGACGCAGGGCAATATCTCGGCCGATGTGTATGCGAAGGTGGAGCGCCAGATGCAGTCGCAGAACACGGGCGTCGTCAAGCTCAACGCCAGCCTGGCGCGCGACCAGGCCAAATTCTCGGGCCTGGGCCAGCTGCAATCGGCGCTGGCAAAATTCCAGACCGTGGCCAAGAACATGGCCGGCAGCGGCCTGGCCACGTCGGCCACGTCCAGCACCAAGGATGTGCTGAGCGCCACCACCACCGACAAGGCGGTCAGCGGCAGCCATGAATTGAACGTCAAGCAGCTGGCGCAAGGGCAGACCCTGCTCAGCGGAGCGCAGAAGTCGTCGAGCGCGGCGATCGGCACGGGCGCGCCGGCGCTGGTCAGGATCGAAGTGGGCACGGCCGACGGCAAGCAATTTACTGCCGGCAGCGGCAAGATCATTGCGGTGACCATCGACAGCAGCAACAATAGCCTCGACGGCATCGCCGCCGCGCTCAAGCAGCAGGGCGTCGACGCCAGCGTGGTCAAGGGCCCCGATGGCTATTCGCTGGCCCTGAACGGCAAGAGCGGCGCCGACAGCAGCATGCGCATCAGCGTGTCCGGCGACGCGGCCGTCAGCAATTTGCTCAGCTATGCGCCCGGTGCGGGCAAGGGCATGCAGCAGACGGCTGCCGCGCAGGATGCGCTGCTGACCGTCGACGGCAAGGAAATCAAGAGCGCCACGAATACCCTGACGACGGCTGTCGAGGGCGCCACCATCGAATTGAAGAAAAAAGGCACGACGGACCTCGTCATCGCCAAGGACAGCAGCCAGATCGCCAGCAACGTGGCCAGCTTCGTCACGGCCTACAATGAACTGAACAGCAAGCTGCAAAGCCTGCAGCAGGGCGACTTGAAGTCCGACACGGCCCTGGGCCAGGTGCGTTCGCAGATGGAGCAGGTGCTGCGCACGGCCAGCACGGGCGTGCCTTCCTCCGTCTTGAGCAGCGCCGGCGTGACCCTGGGCAAGAGCGGCGAGCTGGTGCTCGATGATAAAAAGCTCAAGGCGGCCATCGCGGCCGATCCTGACGCCGTCAGCAAGATGTTCACGAATAACGGCAAGGGTGTGGCAGACCAGTTCGCCAGCAAGATCGGCGAGCTGACGGGCGAGACGAGCATCATCCGCAAGGAAGTGCAGACGGTGGGCAAGGACATCACGACGCTTACCAACAAGAAAGCCGTGCTGGCCAAGGCGCTGACGGCCCAGGCGCAGGCGCTGGTGAAAGCGTATTCGGCCCAGGAACAGATGGGAACGAATTCGGCCTTGCCGGGCTACACGGGCAAGAACTCTTTATTTGACTTCATGGCTTGATTCGGCTTGATCCGCGCGGGCGTATGGCCTGCGGCGCGGCGCCTCGTTTTGAACGCCGGCCGGTGCGCGCTCAGGGACGCCCGCCCTGCGCAAAAAACGCCGAGGGCGAGCTGCCGAAGGTTTTCTTGAACATGGCGGAAAAGGCCGACTGGCTGGCGTAGCCCAGTTCTTCGGCCACCTGCGACAGCGGCACGCCGCGCGCGATCAGGGGCGCCGCGTGCGCCAGGCGCACCTGCTGGCGCCACTGGCCAAAACTCATGCCCAGCTCCCGTTCGAACAGCCGCGCCAGGGTACGCTCCGAGGCGCCGACCTGCTGCGCCCAGTGTTCCAGGGTCTGGTTGCTGCCCGGTTTCTCGATCAGGCTGTCGCACAGGGTCTTCAGGCGCTTGTCGCCCGGCAAGGGAACGCGGATGGGGCGCGTGGCCGAGCGCTTCAATTCATCGAGGATCAGTTCGGCCAGCAGCGCCTCGCGCGCGGGTTCCTGTCCCGGGTCCAGCTGTTCCAGCGCCATGATCAGCTGGCGCAGCAAATTCGACACTTCCAGCACCTTGCAGTCGCGGCCCGCGAATGGCGCGCGCGCGGCATGGATGCACAGGGGGCGCAAACGGGTTTTTTCCAGTATCGTAACGGCATGCTCGACGTTGGGCGCGATCCAGATGGCGCGCATGGGCGGCAGCACCCAGCTGCTGTTGTTGGCCGTGATGCGCAGCACGCCTTCGAGGGCCATCGTGACCTGGCCCCAGGGATGGCTGTGCGGCAATAAAAATTCATCGGGTTGCAGGTCGCGCGCGATCATCGTCACGGGAATCGTCGCGCTGGGCGCTTCCCGTGGCGGACACATACGGGTATGGTGGAGGATAGGTACACCCATCAGCTTGGCCTTAATTCGATAAATTATGTCGTTCTGTCGGAAAACAGACGATGGTATTTTGCATACACTTGAGCTTCACCAGTATAAGACAGGGTATGACATGATAACAACTAAGCCGGCAACGCAGTTGCCCCCGCCTGTGCCACCATCGCTGCGCAGCGATGCGCGCGTCATCGCCCTGGTGGGGCTGGCGCATGGCGTCTCGCACTTCTACCACCTGATCCTCGCGGCCCTGTTCGTCTGGCTGAAACCCGCATTCGGCCTGTCGTATGCAGAACTGGGCTTGCTGATGACGGTGTTTTTCATCATCTCGGGCGTGGGGCAGGCGCTGGCCGGCTTTGTCGTCGACCGCTTCGGCGCCCGCGCCGTGCTGTTTTCCGGTATTTTCTTGCTGGGCGTGTCGGCGCTGGCCCTGTCCACCGCCCACAGCTATGCGGCGCTGATGCTGGGCGCCATGCTGGCAGGCATGGGCAACAGCGTGTTCCATCCGGCCGACTACACGATACTCAACCAGCGCGTCTCGGCGGCTCGCGTGGCCTACGGCTTTTCCGTGCATGGCATCAGCGGCAATATCGGCTGGGCCCTGGCGCCCCTGTTCATGACGTATGTTGCCACGCACTACGACTGGCGGGTGGCCCTGCAATGCGCAGCCGTGCTGCCGTTCGGCGTGCTGCTGATCCTGTTCCTGAACCGCCACGCCATCCGCCCGGAACCCGTGAAAAAGGCGGCGCCTGGCCAGCCGGCCGGCGGCGAAGGCACGCTGGACTTCCTGCGCCTGCCGGCCGTGTGGATGTGCTTTGCCTTCTTCTTCATTACCGCCATCGCCCTGGGCGGCATCCAGAGCTTTGCCAGCGTGGCCCTCGTCAAGCTGTACGGCATGAGCCTGGCGCTGGCCACCAGCGCCTACACGGCTTACATGCTGGCCTCGGCCGTGGGCATGCTGGCCGGCGGCGTGGTGGGCGCGCGCAGCAAGCAGCCGGACCGCAACGTGGCGATCGCCTTTTCCGTCGCCGCACTGCTGGCCGTGCTGCTGGCCATGGCCGTCGTGCCGGCCTGGGGCGCGGTGGTGCTGATGGGCGCCATCGGCCTGACATCCGGCGTGGCGGGGCCGTCGCGCGACCTGATGATACGCGCGGCCGCACCGAAGAATGCCACGGGGCGCGTGTATGGCGTCGTGTATTCGGGCCTCGACAGCGGCCTGGCCGTGGGACCCCTGTTCTTTGGCGCGCTGATGGACGGCGACCATCCGGCCCTGCTGTTCGTCTTCATCGGCGTGTTCCAGGCGCTGGCGATCGCCACGGCCGTGGGCGTGGGCGGTAAAACACGTGCCGTGGCGCTGCAAAAGGCATAGAATCGTTGCCATCCGACACCATTCACCCACTTCCAGGAGCCAGCATGACTTTTGCCACCACCGATCTGTGCGACGACTATGCAGCCATGCTGGATGAGGGCACCCTGGCCGTGCTGCCGCCCGTGTACCGCGCCTTCGGCCAGCGCGTGCGCTTCTGCGGCCCAGCCACCACCTTGCAAGTGTTCGAGGACAATGCGCTCGTGCGCAGCACCCTGGAAACGCCGGGCCAGGGCCACGTGCTGGTGATCGATGGCGGCGGCAGCCTGCGCCGCGCGCTGGTGGGCGGCCAACTGGGCGTGCTGGCCGAAAGCAACGGCTGGGCCGGTATCGTTGTCGATGGCTGCATCCGCGACAGCGACGAAATCAATGTCTGCCAGATCGGCGTGCGCGCGCTGGCCACGCATCCCCGCAAGAGCAACAAGACGGGCGCCGGCCAGCGCGACGTGCGCGTGCAGCTCAGCGGTGTGGCCGTGCATCCGGGCGACTGGATCTACGCGGACGCGGATGGCATCCTGGTGGCGCGCCAGGAACTCGACTGAGCCGTTCTTCACCGGGGGGAGGGCGGCAGCAGCGGCACGCACGGCGCCGGAAGCGTTACATATTGTCCACATTAAATATATTTTTGCAAAGTTCTTTGATTTTCATCCTGGCTGGGATATGATTTCACTTAAGGTAACTTTAATGCCAATAAGGCAAGGAAATCATCTCATGAAAATCGCCACCATCGCAGCAGTTGTCGCCCTGTTTGCTGCCGGCACCGCCAGCGCCAGCCCCGTCAACCTGATCACGAATGGCAATTTTGAAACGGTCGCTCCCGGTTACACCTTCGACAGCGGCTTTAAAGTCGTCAACAGCGGTTCGTCGGCCATCACGGGCTGGACCGTTGGCGCCAGCTCCGTCGACCTGATCCGCAATGCATATAACGCCATCGACGGCTACAGCATCGATTTGCTGGGTACGCCAGGTCCGGGTTTCCTGTCGCAAAATTTCAATGTCGTTGCCGGCCAGACCTACAGCCTGACCTTTGACATGGCGCGCAATTCCGGCGGCCCCGCAGGCCAGGGCGTGAGCGTCAATTTCGGTGGCGTGGTCGGGGATTTCTACTCGACGGCTGCCGCCTCGAATACCTTGTACAGCAATACCCTGAGCTTCACGGCCGCCACCACCGGCCTGGCGACCCTGTCGTTTGCCAGCGCCGCCAAGGCCGGCACGCCGTTCGACAATTACTCGGGTGCCGTGATCGACAACGTGTCCGTGATGGCCGCCGTGCCGGAACCGGAAACCTACGCCATGCTGCTGGCCGGCCTGGGCCTGATGGGTTTCCTGCGCCGCCGCAAGGCCGCCAAGTAATCCCGGCTTTACGCCACGTCAAGACCGCCTGCTGCGTTGCACAGGCGGTTTTGTCATTCTGGGGGCGCGTAGCCCGCATCGGGCCACAGCCGCCGCGGCAGTCTTAGCTGACTGCATCGGCATTGCCGCGCAAGGGGCAGTCCGCCGCCTGCGGCTCCAGCCGCCGCGCCAGTTCGCCGCGCAACTGCGTCAATCCCGCGATGCGCGCATCGATTTCACCCAGCTTGCGCGCCAGCGCCGCGCGCAGCAGGTCCGCCGTGGCGGGATCGCCGGCGCTGGCCAGCAGCGGCATGTCGGCCTCGATTTCCGCCAGCGTAAAACCCAGCTGTTGCGCCGTGCGCAGGTAGCGCAGCCAGTCCGCCGCCTCGGGCGGGTAGTCGCGGTAGCCGTTCGCACCGCGCCGCGCGCGCAGCAAGCCCCGTTTTTCATAGAAGCGCAGGGTATCGCGGCTCAAGCCCGTTGCCTGCGCCATCTTGCCGATCTGCATGGTTATTTTTCTTTCATAAAATGCTTGACCATGGAGTGTACTCCAGCCTTGATCATGGGCGCTTTCCATCGACAGGAGTTGCCATGTTGTCCGTTTCCGCCTTCCGCCGCCTGGTGCGCGCCAGTGCCATTTATGATGTGCTCATGATTGCCCCGTTTACCACGCCGTGGACGTTCTTGCTCATGCGCGAGCACTTAAGCGCCCTCAATGTGGGTCTGGGCGGCGTGCCGCTGCCCGTCTTCGGACCGTTTCATCTGCTCATCAGCAGCCTGCTGGGCAGCGTGGTGCTGGTCTGGTCCGTGCTGCGCACGCTCGATCCGCAGCCGCGTTTCGGCCGTTTCGATGCGGCGGCGCGCTATCTGTTTTCCACCTGGATGGCGTGGGCGCTGCTGGTGACGGGCCAGCCCCTGCTGTGGCTGTTCCTCGTGCCGGAGCTGGCCTGGGGCCTCGCGCAAAGCTTGCCAGTGCGCCGCAGCGAGGGCGGGCTGGAAGGGCATGCGCGCGAATCGCTGTTGAGATGACGATAACGAAATGCAATAATGGCCGTGCTCGCAGTGCAACAATGACTGCAATGAACGACTATTAAGGGAATGACTATGCAGCAGGATGCCGCAGGAAAAAACATGGCGTTGCTCGATCCGGTAGTGGCGCCGCGGATCGCGGTGACGCGCCTGGTGACGGGCCTGCTGCAAGGCTTGCTGCTGTACTGGCTGTACAGCACGGCGCAAGACAAGGTGTGGCCCGCCACGGAAGCGTATCTGCTGGGGCCGTTGATGCTGATCAGCCTGCTGCTGCCCATTTTGCTCGTTTCCAGCCTGGGCCATATGTCGGCAAAGCGCATCGTCCTGTGGATGGCGGGCGCGGCTGCCGTGATGGCCGTGCTGGCCTGGCATGACGTGGCGCGCGGCGCTGAACACGTGATCTGGGGTAACTACAAGCCGGGCGCGCCGCTGCGCGTGGTCTCGGCCCAGCTGTTCGGTTTCAGCGTGGTGGGCTTCTATATCGCCCACGCGCTGGTGCTGGCCAGCGCCCAGGATGGCCAGCGCATCGCCCGCTATCCCACCTATTTTGAAATCGCCTGGAAGTTGGGCATCCAGCTGCTGTTTTCCCTGCTGTTCGTGCTGGGCCTGTGGCTGGTGCTGTGGCTGGGCGGGCAGCTGTTCCTGCTGATTAAACTGAGCTTCCTGAAAAAGCTGCTGGGCCAGGCGTGGTTCGTGATCCCCGTCATCTGCTTCGCGTTTTCGTTCGCCATCCATATCACGGACGTGCGCCCGTCCATCGTGCGCGGCATCCGCACCCTGCTGCTGGTGCTGCTGTCGTGGCTGATGCCGATTGCCGCCGTGCTGGTCTCCGGCTTCCTGCTGACCCTGCCATTCATCGGCTTCGAGCGCCTGTGGGCCACGCGCCATGCGGCTTCCGTACTGCTGGGCATGGCCGGCGTGCTGGTGGTGCTGATCAATGCCGCCTTCCAGAACGGCGAAGTGGGCCATGGCGTGGCGCGCGGCATCCGCCTGGGCACGCGCCTGGCCTGCCTGCTGCTGCCGTGGGTGGTGGGCATCGCCATCTATGCGCTGACCCTGCGCGTGATGTCGCATGGCTGGACGTCCGACCGCCTGATCGCTGCCGCCTGCCTGCTGGTCGCCACCTGCTACGCCGTCGGCTATGCCTGGGCGGCCAGCAAATATGGCGACTGGCTGCATTTGATCGCCAACGTCAACGTGGCCACGGCCGGCGTCACCCTGCTGGTGCTGTTCGCCCTGTTCTCGCCGCTGGCGGACCCCGCGCGCATTTCCGTGGCCAGCCAGATGGCGCGCCTGGACAGCGGCAAGGTGGGCGTGGACAAGTTCGATTTCGAGTACCTGCGTTTCCAGGGCGCCCGCTATGGCCAGGCGGCCTTGCTGGAATTGAGCAAACGCACGACGGGACCTGACGCGGCCGTCATACGGGCCCGCGCCGAGGCCATGCTCAAGCGCCAGAACCGGCTCGACGAGACGGGCGCGCTCAGCGATGTGTCGATCAACCTGACCCTGCGTCCGGCCACGGCGAAATTGCCGGAAAGTTTCCTGCGCCAGGACTGGACGCAAGTGGGCCCCGCCTGGCGCCTGCCCGCCTGCCTGAAGCGGGCAGGGCCCCAGTGCGATGCCTACCTGCTCGATTTCGATGGCGATGGCAAGCAGGACGTACTGTTGATCAGCAACGATCCGCGTGCCTCGTCGGTGCTGCTGGCGGAAAAAGAGGATGGCAACTGGTACGCGCGCGGGCAAATCCCCACGGACGCCCTGCGCTGCAAGCCCCTGCGCGAGAAACTGCAGGCAGGCGAATTCCAGCTGGTGCCGCCGAAAGTGCGCGAACTGGAAATCGAAGGCCAGCGCGTGCCCATGACTTTATATACGCCGGAGGACGAGGTCAGCTGCCCGGATGAGACGGCGCCGGGCCTGTAAAAGAGAGGGAACCTGGCGTGCCGAATAGAGCCTCTTGCTGCTTTCAAAGAGACAACTTCATAGACCGGGCCAGTCCGGCTATGCGCCAGGAGCAGTCAATTGCCGTCGCCTAAAAAAAAGAAAAGATGTTTGCGTTCTTGAGGAGGAAGGAACTATCACTGCTCGTCGTGAAGTTAAATGGAAAGGCAGTTTGTTCAATTGCAGCAGCTGAGCTTCCTTGTGAAAAGAACCCGGCGATTCAATTGGAAGCGAACAGCGTTTTGGAACTAATTGATGCGAAGGGCCATAGTCATAGGCACGAGCTTGGGGAGTCCACCGGCTGGTTTCATTTTTCCATTCGGGTCCACCCTAATCTCGCTTGCCAGGCAGACTGTGTAATCACAGACGCAAGAGAATACGATCCTGATGCCTTTTCCGAAGGAAGGGCAAGGGGAATCCGGTTTCAACCGTTTTTTATATCCGGCGCCAGCGTGGCGAACGACAAACTGTATGGCCAGGGCCTTTTTGCCAGAGGCTTGCACTTCAGCGGCAATATCACACCCGGGAACACCATTCTTTCTTGTGTATGTGACCGCTGTAAACGCTCATTTCAAATCCATTCCTACCATTCGGGCTTCAGCAGCACCGGCTACTTCTATTCCGACTCTGGCAGATTTACCATCACAGTCCATGATCGTGTCCCTGGTTGCCCAGCCGCTCTTGCACAGCCGGACCCAGTCCATCTCGCTACGTTGGAAGCGAAGCTGCCGCGCGCGCCTGACGGCACGTCATATAGATACGCAAATCCATTCCGCTGTCCACATTGTTCGGCGCCGTACATCGATTTCGATGCCTATCCGAAGAATCGGCAAACTGAATACTACGGAAATTACTTTGTCGGCTCCGAGCTGCTTCGCTATGAGTTTGGTGATTGACTGTCCGCTTCGGGGCTGACGGCTACCGTACCAGCGTTGCCCGTGTGACGTGGGGCAGCGATGCGGCACAGATGCAAACTGAATTGCTGCGCAAGCTGCTGTGGGAAATGAGCCATGACATGGACAGGCCGGAGGCAGCCTGGCAGTTTTTCGCATCCAAGGTACGCAAGCATCGGGACGGCGCTCTGGCTGGCAGCAGAACCAGTTGCGGCCGGCATCCTGGTCGGAATCTCTCGCTTGCCGGCTCGCATATTTGCTGGAGGTGGGTCAGGCGCCCCTAGTTCTTCGTGCGCACTTGGCGCACGTGGTTTTCCAGTTCGCTGAACGATGGGCGTTCCGTGGCGGAAATGACCTTGCGGCCGAATTCCACGGCCAGGGCCGGTGCATAGCCGTTCAGGCTGGCCAGCAGGGTCACTTTGACGCACTGGTACATCTTTGCCGTTTCATGGTGCTTGCGGCGCAGCAAGCTGGCCAGCGGGGCGATGAAGCCGTAGGCCAGCAAGATGCCGATGAAGGTGCCCACCAGCGCCTGTGCGATCAGCACGCCCAGCTCGGCCGGTGGCAAGCCCACGGACGCCATCGTGTGCACCACGCCCATCACGGCGGCCACGATGCCGAAGGCGGGCATGGCATCGGCCAGCTGCGAAATCGTCTGGATCGGCATTTCCGCATCTTCATGGTGCGTCTCGATCTCGTTATCCATCAGGTTTTCGATCTGGTAGGCGTCCATATTGCCCGACACCATCAGGCGCAGATAGTCGGTGATGAATTCCAGGATGTGCTCGTCGCCGAGCGTGTACGGGTATTTCACGAAGATGGGGCTGCGGTACGGGTCGTCGATATCGTCCTCGACGGACATCAAGCCTTCCTTGCGGATCTTGCTGAGGATTTCATACATCAGCCCCATCAGTTCCATATAGCGCGCTTTCGTGTATTGCGAACCGTGGAACAGGGTGGGCAGGGCGGCAAACGTGGCGCGGATGGCCTTGGCGTCGTTGCCGACAAAGAAGGTGCCCAGCGCGGCGCCGCCGATCATCAGCAATTCCAGCGGCTGGAACAGGGCGCCCAGGTGCCCGCCCTGCATGGCGAAGCCGCCGAAGACGGAAAACAGCACGACGATAAATCCGAGTATGACTAGCAAAACTTACTCCCTCATAATATTGCCATATCGCAATATTGTAGTTTAACCTGATTCGGCGGCCGTGGCCGCATCCGGCTGCAACTGCTGGCCGAGAAAATTGATTAAAGCGCGCACTTTGGCGGGCAGCTGGTGGCGGCTCGGGTAGTAGGCGTACAGGTCGGCGGGCGCCAGCGCGTAGTCTTCCAGCACCACGCGCAGGCGGCCGCTGTCGAGGTAGCGGGTCAGGTCCCATTCCGAGCGCAGCAGGATGCCGTGACCGTCCAGTGCCCAGCCCAGCACCACGTCGCCATCGTTGCTGGCCACCGTGCCGCGCACCTTCACCGTGTGCGTGGCGCGGCCGCGGCTCAGCCGCCAGATGCCGTAGGCGTCATCGTTTTGCCGGTGCACGATGCAGCGGTGGTGCGCCAGCTCGTCGGGCGTCTGCGGCGTGCCGTGCGCCTGCAGGTAGGCGGGCGAGGCGCACAGGAAGCGCCGGTTCGACATGATGCGCCGCGCCGACAATCGCGTGTCGGGCAAGTCGCCGAAGCGGATGCCCAGGTCGTACGCCTGTTCCACCAGGTTGATGGGACTGTCCGTCAGCTGCAGCTGCACTTCCAGCTGCGGATGGCGCAGCGCGAACTGCGACAGCAGGGGCGCGATCACCGTGCGGCCGAAGCCCAGGGTGGCGTTGACGCGCAGCAGCCCGCGCGGTTCCGCGCTGCCGCTGGCCAGGGACTCCTCCATGGCGCGGATGTCGTCGAGAATCTGCCGCGCCTGCGCCAGGTAGCTTTCGCCATCGCCCGTCAGGCTGATGCGCCGCGTGCTGCGGTTCAAGAGGCGCACGCCCAGGCGCTGCTCCATCAGCACGAGGCGTTTGCTGACGGCGGGCGGGGTGATGCCCAGTTCGCGCGCCGTGGCCGACAGGCTGCCCAGCTTGGCCAGCAGCACAAAGAAGGCCATTTCCGTGGTGGCGTCCGTTTTCATGGGTCATCTTTCACTTCAAGTGAATAATGGTTTAAATTTCAGCCCATTATATGGCTTTGTATCGCGGGTAAGCTGGCGTCATCGTTTTCACCCACAGGAGACCCGCATGAAAATCGTTGAAATCCGCGAACAGACCATTCCCATTTCCTCTCCCATCCGCAACGCCTACATCGATTTCACCAAGATGACCCTGAGCCTGGTGGCCGTCGTCACGGACGTGATGCGCGACGGCAAGCCCGTCGTCGGCTACGGCTTCAATTCGAACGGCCGCTACGGCCAGGGCATGCTGATGCGCGAGCGCTTCATCCCCCGCATCCTCGATGCCGATCCCGCTTCGCTGCTGACGGCGGACGGCAGCAACCTCGACCCGCACAAGGTGTGGGACTGCATGTATACGAATGAAAAGCCGGGCGGCCACGGCGAGCGCTCCGTGGCCATCGGCACCATCGACATGGCCATCTGGGATGCCGTGGCGAAGATCGAACGCAAGCCATTGTTCCAGCTGCTGGCCGAGCGCCACGGCACGGGCGTGCCCGATAAACAGGTGTTCGTGTATGCGGCGGGCGGCTATTACTACCCGGGCCAGAGCCTGTCCGCCCTGCAGGACGAGATGCGCAGCTATATCGACCGCGGCTACACGGTGGTCAAGAAGAAGATCGGCGGCGCTTCGCTGGACGAGGACTTGCGCCGCATCGACGCCATCCTGGAGGTGCTGCAGGATGGGCAAAAGCTGTGCGTGGATGCGAACGGGCGCTTCGACCTCGATACCTCGATCGCCTACGCCAAGGCGCTGCGCCAGTACGATTTGTTCTGGTACGAAGAGGCGGGCGACCCGCTCGACTTCGAGATGCAGGCGACCCTGCGCAGCTATTACGACAAGCCCATGGCGACGGGCGAGAACCTGTTTTCCATGCAGGATGCGCGCAACCTGATCCGCTATGGCGGCATGCGCGCCGACCGCGACTGGCTGCAGTTCGACTGCGCCCTCAGCTACGGCCTGGTGGAATACCTGCGCACCCTGGACATGCTGCAGCAGCACGGCTGGTCGCGCAGCCGCTGCATCCCGCACGGCGGCCACCAGATGTCCCTGAATATCGCGGCAGGGCTGGGCCTGGGCGGCAATGAATCGTATCCGGACTTATTCCAGCCTTTCGGCGGCTTTCCCGATGGCGTGCGGGTGGAAAACGGCCACATCACCATGCCGGACCTCGTCGGCATCGGCTTCGAGGGCAAGGCCAACCTGTACGCGGCCATGCGCGCATTGAGCGGGCAGTAAATCAGGCGGCGCGTTGCCAGAAGCGCAGCCGGTTGCCGAACGGGTCCGCCACTTCCAGGATGCGGCCCCAGTCCTCGTCGCGGATGCCGGGCCGCGCATACGGGTAATCCTTGTCGCGCAGCTCCGCGTGCAGGGCGGCGACGTCGTCGACGGGGATCAGCAGCGCCGCTCCGGGCGTGGCGTCGCCGTAGTGTTCACTGAGGTGCAGCACGAGCTCGCCCCGCGTCACCTGCAGGTACAGGGGCGCCTTGGGTTCGAAGCGGTGCTGCCAGTCCAGGGTGAAACCGAGGAAGCCGAGGTAGAACTCGCGCGCTTTTTCTTCGGAAAAGCTGCGCAGGATGGGAATGGGAGCATGCATGGCGGCGCTTTCAGGCGGTGGCGATAGCGCCATTCTAGCGTCAGGCCGGCGCCTGCCGTTTGACCTGCGCGGCGGCGCTGGTCTTCTCCCAGCGGAACAGCCACATGATCACCAGCTTGGTTGCGGCGCTGACGCAGGCCAGCAGCAGCAAGGGCCAGCCCGTTTGCAGCCCCATGACGCAGGCAAAGAAGATGGTGCTGGCATCCATGGCCAGGATGAACTGGCTCATTTTCAGCGACACGGCGCCCGTCTTGCCCGAGCGCCAGATCAAACGGATCTGGTGCGCATAGCCCTGCGCCAGCAGCACGGTGACGGCGACGATCAGGCTTTGCGAGATCACGCGCTTTTCATCGCTGAAGGTGGGGCCGAAGGCCAGCCCCGCCACGCCCGCGCACAGCAGCAGCGCACACGCCAGCAGCGCATTGCGCGAGGTCCGGCTGCGGCGGTCGCGGTCGATTTCGTACAGGATGGCCAGCGCAATCAGGGAGGCGACCAGGCGGGGCCAGACGATGTAGTGGTTGAACGGCGTGATCGAATAGCCGTATACAAAGAATGCGCAATACGCGAGGAAGCTGACGGTGAACTGGTTGATGGACAGGATGTCCGTCGTCTTGCCGTGCGCCAGGCTGGCATCGCGCTTGCGCTGCCAGATTTTTTGCAGCTGCGACCACAGGCCAAACAGGCTGACGACGATGAAGACGGAATTGAGGCTGCCCGCGAAGGCGTAGAGGGTAGGGGGCTGCAAGGGATCTCCTGGAATGGACGCAGCATCGCTGCGGCGGCAGCCTGCCTTGTCTATACATTTTATTTTGGCAATATGCTCTCATGAAATAAATTAGCAGGCAAGCAATGATTACGCTGCCGGGGCCTGGTGCCGCACGGCTTGCCGGAACGCCCCTGTTCCTGCGCTTGCCCGTATAATCGGGGCATGACTTTCTTATCACATCGTGCCCGCTCCGTGCTGGCCACCCTCGGCAAAATGGCCGTTTCCCTGATTATCCTGTTGACTGCACTGTGGGGCGCGCTGGCGCTGTGGTACCAGCTGTCCGGCGGCACGGCGGCGCAAGCCATCGGCGCCTTGCTGTGGGGCGGGCTGGGCGTGGCCAGCATCGCGCTGTGGTGGACGCGCGGCGACGCGCGCGTGCTGCTGCCGTACGCGGCCGGTTTTGTCCTGCTGCTCGTGTGGTGGAGCCTGATCGCGCCGAAACAGCAGCGCGTGTGGGCCGACGACGTGGCGCGCAACGTCACGGGCACGGTCAAGGGCAGTACCGTCACGCTGGACAATGTGCGCAATTTCGACTGGCGCAGCGACGACGACTACACGGTCAGGTGGGAGCAGCGCAGCTACGACCTCGACGAGCTGCGCACGGTGGACACGGCGCTGTCGTACTGGACGGGGCCGTATATCGCGCACACCCTGATCTCGTTCGGCTTTGCGGACGGGCGCTTCCTGACGTTTTCCATCGAAATCCGCAAGGAAAAGGGCGAGAGCTTTTCCGCCATCGGCGGCTTCTTCAAGCATTTCGAAATGAGCCTGATCGCCGCCGACGAGCGCGACATCCTGCGCGTGCGCACGAATGCGCGGGGCGAGGACATGCATCTGTACCGCGTGATGATGCCCAAGGCGGCCATGCGCTCGCTGTTCCTGGCCTACCTGGACGAGGCGCAAGCGCTGAAGAACCAGCCGCAGTTCTACAACACCCTGACGGCCAACTGCACCACCATCGTCTTCGAGATGGTGCGCCGCATCGTGCCGGGCCTGCCGCTCGACTACCGGCTGATGGCCTCGGGCTACCTGGACCGCTACCTGTTCGACGTCAAGGGCCTGGTGCCCGGCCAGACCTTCCAGCAGCTGCGCACGGGAGGCCACGTCACGGCGCGCGCGCGGGCGGCCAACGACGACGCGGATTTTTCGCACGCGATCCGCCGGGGCATGCCGGGCTACGATGAAACGGGCCACCCGAAGCTGCAAATGCCGCGCCAATAGTGGACAAAATCCCTAGGGCGGTGTAGCCCATGCCTTGCCGTACCAGCGTACTGTCTGCGGCATGGCACCTGGCCCTGAGCATTTTGTCAGCCGAGTCGCACCCTTGCTTTATACTGTCACCATATCCCGACCGGCCGCACATTGCGGCCGGTCTCACTTTACGAATAAAGAAGGCCCGCTATGCCATTTTCCTCACTGGGTCTGATCCCCTCCCTGGTCCGCGCCGTCGACAAGGCCGGCTATGCCGCGCCGACGGCCATCCAGGCGGCCGCCATTCCCGCCATCCTGCGCGGCAGCGACGTGCTGGGCGCGGCCCAGACGGGTTCCGGCAAGACGGCCGCCTACGCGCTGCCGCTGCTGCAGGCGCTGATGGCGCCCGTTTCCGGCCCGCGCCAGGTGCGCGCGCTGATCCTCGTGCCCACGCGCGAGCTGGCGGCGCAGGTGGGGCAGACGGTGCACGCGCTGGCCAAGCCGCTGCCCGTCAAGCTGAAGATTTCCGTGCTGTTCGGCGGCGTGTCGATCAATCCGCAGATGATGGACTTGCGCGGCGGCGCCGATATCGTCGTCGCCACGCCGGGCCGCCTGCTGGACCTGGTGCGCCAGAATGCCGTCAAATTGGGCGGCGTGTCGCTCTTCGTGCTCGACGAGGCCGACCGCCTGCTGGACATGGGTTTCAGCGAAGAGATCAACGCCATCCTCGCGCTGCTGCCCGGGCAGCGGCAAAACCTGTTTTTCTCCGCCACCTTCCCCGATAGCGTGCAGGCGCTGGCCGACAGCCTGCTCAAGGAACCCGTGCGCATCGAAGTGGCGTCCGAACCGCAGGACAAGCCCGACATCGTGCAGCGCGCCATCACGGTGGACGTGCCGCGCCGCACGCAGCTGCTGCGCTACCTGATCCTGCAGCAGCAGTGGGAGCGCGTGCTGGTGTTCGTCGCCACCAAGTATGCGGCCGAACACGTGGCCGACAAGCTGCAGCGCGCGGGCTTGCACGTGGGCGCTTTCCATGGCGAGTTCAGCCAGGGCACGCGCAGCCAGCTGCTGGCCGACTTCAAGGCGTGTCGCCTGCAGGTGCTGGTGGCCACGGACGTGGCCGCGCGTGGCATCGACATCGCCGGCCTGCCTGCCGTCGTCAACTACGACTTGCCCCGCTCGGCCGTCGACTACACGCACCGCATCGGCCGCACGGGCCGCGCCGGCGAAAGCGGCACGGCCATCAGTTTCGTGACGGCCGACACGGAAGCGCATTTCCGCCTGATCGAAAACCGCAACGACTTGCGCATCGTGCGCGAAGTGGTGGCCGGCTTCGAGCCGACGGAACTGCCCACGCCGGCGAGCACCGCGACCGATACGGTGAACGGCGGCGTGAAGGGCGCGCGCAAGAGCAAGAAGGATAAATTGCGCGAAGCGGCAGCCAAGGCGGCCGCAGGCAATTAAATCCCCCTTATGTGCGCTAGCCGCTTGAACGGCTGGCCGTCCCGCCTTAAGATGATGTTTCTATAAAGCAAGGGGACGGCAATGCACATGACATTCATCGCGCGCGCGGGCGCGCTGGCTTGCGCGCTGGCGCTGGCTGGCTGCGCCGGCATGGGGGGGAACGGCAGCAATCCCGGCGACAAGGCCGGCATGCAGATGCCGGGCAAGACGGCGGCCGATGCGGCCGTGGCCGCCACCTGGTACAACCCGCCCAGCGAATTTCCCGGCATCTGCCTGACCCAGTTCAAGGATGGCAGCCTGCGTTTCGACGGCGGCTTTGCCTTCTACAACCCGGGCCGCTGGTCATACGATGCGGCCACCGCCGAGCTGCGCCTGCAGCTGGCGCCCACGCCATCGCTGGAATTGTCGCACGCGCAAATCGTGCAGCACATGAACCTGCTGCGCATCGAGGCGGACAAGAATACGCTGGTGTATGGCGTGAAAGCCGGCACCACGGCCATCGGCCTGGGCGGCTTTGTGTTTTACCGCGATACGCCTTGTCCCGCACGGCGCGGATAAGTTCCGGATAAGTGCCATGCGGGAATATTTAGTCGTATAATTTCAGCGCAAGGGGACGGCCGCGCAAGACTGTGCCGCGCGGCAAATTTCCCCCTCAGGCAAGCTCCCGTATCGCCATGGCGATGAGAGGATGGTCCGATGGATGTGCACGATGAGCATGGTATGCCAGGGACTGCGGCACCGGCCGCGCAGCCGCGCACCTTGCTGCTGGTCGACGACGAGCCGAATATCCTCGCTTCGCTCAAGCGCCTGCTGCGGCGCGATGGCTACCATATCCTGACGGCCGGCAGCGGCCAGGAAGGGCTGGAGGTGCTGGCCAGCCATGCGGTCGACGTGATCGTGTCGGACCAGCGCATGCCCGGCATGCTGGGCGCCGACTTCCTGCGCAAGGCCAAGCTGCTGTGTCCGCAGACCATACGCATCATGCTGTCCGGCTATACCGAATTGCAGGCCGTCACGGACGCCGTCAACGAAGGCGCCATCTTCAAGTTCCTCACCAAGCCTTGGGAAGACCATCAGTTGCGCGAGCATATCGCCGAAGCCTTCCGCCTGAAGGGCATCGACGATGACAATGCGCGCCTCAATGCGCAGCTGCGCGTCGCCAACCAGGCGCTGGCGGCCGCGAATGCCGCCATGCAGGCGCTGGTCAGCCAGCAGCAGCACCAGATCAGCCGCGACGAGGTCAGCCTGGGCATCGCGCGCGAATTGCTGCAATTTCTGCCGTTGCCCGTGATCGGGCTCGACGAGGATGGCATGATCGCCTTCATCAACGCGGCAGCGGCCAACCTGTTCGAGCGGGGCGCGGCCCTGCTGGGCAACGAGGCGGCGCTGGTCTTGCCGCAGCTGTTCGACGGGCAGGGCGCGCCCGGCCTGGCCGCCATCGACGGCCAGCCGTATGCCGTGGCCGTCCATCCCATGGGCCTGCATTCGCGCTCGCGCGGCAGCCTCGTCACCCTGAGCCGTCATGGAGCGGATACATGAGTGAAAGCGGACGCGAGATTTCCATCGAGCAAGCAGAAGAGGGCATGGTGCTGGCGCAGGCGCTGAGCGACGCCAGCGGCGCCGTGCTGCTGGCCCAGGGCGCCACCTTGACGGCGGCTAACCTGACGGCCTTGCGCAGGCGCAATGTGGAGCGCTGCCACATCGTGGCGGACGACGAGCCCGACCCCGCCGCGCAGGCGCATGCCGAGCAGGAACGGGCGCGCCGCCTGGAGCGGCTGGCCGTGCTGTTCCGCGCCACGCCGCCCGATGCCGCCGGGGCGGAACTGCTGGCGCTGCTGCGGCGCTATCGGCAAGGGAGCGGGGCATGACACGGCTCAGTTTTGAACATATCATCCGCCAGATACAGGAACTGCCCTCGCTGCCGGTGGTGGTGCTGGAGCTGCTGTCGAGCATGGACCAGGACGATACGGACGTGCATGTGCTGGCGCAAAAGATCGAGCTGGACCAGGCACTGGCGGCCAAGACCCTGCGCATCGCCAATTCCTCGTTCTACGGCATGCAATCGAAGGTCACCAGCATCCCGCAAGCCGTTTCCGTGCTGGGCTTTCACAGCATCCGCACCGTCGTCACGGCCTGCGCGCTGACGAGCAGCTTCGCGCCCGTGGGCGGCGGCTTCGATTTCCAGGCGTTCTGGCGCCATTCGCTGGCCACGGCCATCGCCGCGCGCCTGCTGGCGCCGCACTTGCGCGTCAATCCCGAGACGGCGTTCACGGCCGGCTTGCTGCACGACCTGGGCACCCTGGTGCTGGTGACGCGCTTCCCGGCCGAGCACGCGCTCGTGCGCAGCCACCGCCAGGCGCACGATTGCCAGATGGTCGATGCCGAAGTGGCCGTCATCGGCATCGACCACGCGCAGGTGGGCAGCGCCCTGGCCGCCTACTGGAAGTTTCCCGCTGCGATACAACAGGCGGTGGCCGACCACCACGCCCTCGAGCGGCTGGACGCGGGCGGCTTGCCGCTGGTCGTGCACATGGCCAATGCCGTCGCGCTGGCGCTGGACCTGGCCGGTATCGACGATGCGCTCGTGCCGCCCCTGTCGCCCGCGGGCTGGCGCAGCCTGGCGCTGGACGAGCGGGCCTGGTTCGCGCTGCTGCGGCAAACCGAAACGACCTACGATGAGATGTCCCGGATCATGCTGGCATGAACAGGAAAGAGGCCATGGACACAGATGCAGGGCACGCGCGGCCCGCCGCGCCGGCACCCCGCCAGGGCGATTCCATCGCGCTGTCGGCCTTTTTCGACGGCCATCCCGTGGCCACGTTCGCCATCGACACGGACCACGTGGTGACGCACTGGAACAGCGCCTGCGAACAGCTGCTGGGCTTTACGGCCGCCGAGATGGTGGGCACACGCGACCACTGGAAGGCCTTCTATCCGCAGCCGCGCGCCTGCCTGGCCGACTTGCTGGTGGCTGACGATATCGCGTTCGGCGAAAGCGAGCTGTACCAGGGCAAGCTGCAGCGTTCCGTCGTCATCCCCGGTGCCTACGAAGCGGAGGATTTCTTTGCGAATATCGGCCCCGACGGCCACTGGCTGCACTTCACGGCCGCGCCCCTGCGCGACCTGGACGGCCGCCTCGTGGGCGCCATCGAAACCTTGCGCGACGTGACGGAACGCCACCATGCGGAAAGCGCGCTGCGCAAGGCGCACGCCAACCTGGAACACCTGGTGGCCAGGCGCACGGCCCAGCTGGCCGAAATGAACGAGCGCCTGGCCGACGATATCCGCCAGCGCGAGATCGCCGACCTGGAATTGCGCGAACGCAACCTGGCCCTGACGGAATTGAACAGCAAGCTGTCGCTGGCCCAGCAAAAGCTGCTGCAGTCGGAAAAGCTCGCTTCCATCGGTCAGCTGGCCGCCGGCGTGGCGCACGAGATCAACAATCCCATCGGCTATGTGTTTTCCAATGTGGGCACCCTGGAAGGCTACCTGGACGACCTGTTCAGCATGCTCGACGCCTACGAGGAAGCGGAGCCGGCCGTCGCCGACGCCGTGGTGGCGGCGCGCCTGCGCGCGCTGCGCGAACAGATCGACCTGGATTTCCTGCGCACCGACATCCCGCTGCTGATGGGCGAGTCGAAGGAAGGCATCGCGCGCGTGCGCCGCATCGTGCAGGACCTGAAGGATTTTTCGCGCACGGATGCGCACCAGGAGTGGGTCTGGGCCGACCTGCGCCAGGGCATCGATACCACGCTCAATATCGTGAATAACGAGGTCAAGTACAAGGCCGACGTGGTGCGCGAGTATGGCGACATTCCCGATATCGAATGCCAGCCTTCCGAACTGAACCAGGTGATCATGAACCTGGTCGTCAACGCCGCCCACGCCATGGGCGAGGCGCACGGACGCATCACCCTGCGCACGGGCAGCGACAACGCGGCGGAAGTGTGGATCGAGGTCGAGGACACGGGCGGCGGCATCGCACCCGAACACCTGTCGCGCATCTTCGATCCCTTCTTCACCACCAAGGCCGTCGGCAAGGGCACGGGCCTGGGCCTGTCCCTGGCCTACAGCACGGTGCAAAAGCACCACGGCCGCATCGACGTGCGCAGCGTCATCGGACGCGGCACCACCTTCCGTATCACCTTGCCCGTGCGTCAGGCGCAGGCCGTCGCGCCATGACCATCAACGAACAGGACAGCATGAGCACCAGCCCCAGCGCCAGCACCGCGGCCGCGCCGCCGACCATCCTGTGCGTCGATGACGAGCCGAATATCCTGTCGTCGTTGCGGCGGCTGTTCCGCCCGCACGGCTACCGCGTGCTGACGGCCGAGAGCGGCGCGGCGGGCCTGGCCCTGCTCGAGGGCGAGGCGGTGGACCTGGTCATCTCCGACATGCGCATGCCGCACATGGATGGCGCGCAGTTCCTGGCCCAGGTGCGCCAGCGCTGGCCCGGCACCATGCGTTTGCTGCTGACGGGCTATGCGGACATCCAGTCCATCCTCGACGCCATCAACCAGGGCGAGATCTACCGCTACGTGACCAAGCCGTGGGACGAAAACGACATCGTGCTGGTGGTGCGCCACGCGCTGGAGCGGCGCGCGCTGGAACAGGAAAAACAGCGGCTGGAAGCGCTGACGGCCAGCCAGAACGTGCAGCTGCAGGCGCTCAACGCCAGCCTGGAAGCAAAGGTGGCCACGCGCACGCAGCAGCTGAAACAGTCGCACGACGAGGTGCAGGCGGCCAACGAGCGCCTGAAGGCCACGTTCGTGACGACGATCAAGGTGTTTTCCAACCTGATCGAAATGCGCGGCGGCAAGCTGGCCGGCCATGCGCGGCGGGTGGCGGAACTGGCGCGCAAGCTGGCGCTGGCGTTGGGCCTGGAAGGGCAGGAGGCGCGCGACGTGTTCATCGCGGCCCTGCTCAAGGATATCGGCAAACTCAGCTTGAGCGACGATGTGCTGGAACTGCCGGCCAGCGCCTGGACGGGCGAGCAACTGGCCGCGTTCCGCAAGCATCCGCTGCGCGCGGAACAATTGCTGATGGCGCTCGACGAACTGCGCACCGTTTCCGTGATCCTGCGCTCGCAGCTCGAGCGTTTCGATGGCGGCGGCTTTCCCGATGGCCTGGTGGGCCTGGCCATTCCGCTGGGCGCGCGCATCCTGGCGCTGGCCTCGGATTACGACGGCTTGCAGATCGGCGCCATGGTGCAGCGCAGCCTGCGCGCCGAGGAAGCCCGCAGCCTGATCTACGACAGCGTCGGCAAGCGCTACGATCCCGCCGTGGTGGCCGCTTTCCGCAGCATCATGGACGAGACGGAGCCGCCGGCGCGCGACCTGACGGTGCTGTCGGGCCAGCTGGAGCCGGGCATGGTGCTGTCGCGCGACCTGATCAGCCGCGATGGCCTGATGCTGCTGGCGGCCGAACACGTGCTGACGGCCCGCGTGATCGCCCAGCTGCTCGATTTCGAAGGCAAGAATGGCGGCCGGCTCAGCATCCGCGTGTACGCGCCGCCCAAGGATGCCTAGGCGTTCGCGGCCGGAGGCTGCAGGGGCAGGTGCACGGTGAAGCGCGTGCCGCGGCCCACTTCGGACGCCACCTCGATGCGTCCGCCGTGCTTGTTGACGATGCCGTACGACAACGACAGGCCCAGGCCCGTGCCGCTGCCCACGGCCTTGGTGGTGAAGAACGGTTCGAAGATGCGGTTCAGGTGCTGGGGCGCGATGCCGGCGCCCGTGTCGCCGATCTCCACCCACACCCAGCCGTCCGCGTGACCCGTGCGGATGCTGATCACGCCTTCGCCGCTGATGGCCTGGCCCGCATTGACGAGCAGGTTCATGAAGACCTGGTTCAGCTGCGAAGCCAGGCACAGTATGGGTGGCAGCTCGCCATACTGCTTCTCGATGCGGGCCTTGTATTTCAATTCGTTGGCGACGATATTCAGGGTGCTGTCCAGCCCCGCGTGCAGGCTGGCGACTTGCCAGTCCGTCTCGCCCACGTGGGAAAAATCCTTCAGCGCCTGCACGATGTCGCGCACGCGCTTCAAGCCATCCATCGATTCGCCGACCAGGTCCACCATGTCGTCCTGCAGGAAGGCCAGGTCGGCCTGCGCGCGTACCTGGGCCACGCGCGCGGCCAGCGCCGCGCCGTCGGACTCCTCGCGCATCGCCGCCTCATACTGGGTAATTACGCCGAAGAGGGTGCCGACATAGGCTTGCAGCGAACTCATGTTGGAGTTGACGAAGCCGATCGGGTTATTGATTTCATGCGCGATGCCGGCCGCCAGCTGGCCGATGGACGCCATCTTTTCCGCCTGCAGCAGCTGGTCGTGCGCTTCCTGCAGCTTGCTGATCAGTAGTTGCTGCTCTTCGCCGCGCGCCTGCAGCATCGCTTCCATGCGCTTGCGCTCGGTGATATCCGTCAGCGAACCGATCACCTCGAACGGCACGCCGTGCTCGTCGCGCACCAGGCGCAGGCTGTCGTGCATCCACAGGTAGCTGCCGTCCTGCACGCGGAAGCGGTATTCATACGCGCGCGCGCCTTCGACGAAGATCTGCGCCAGGCTGGAAAAGATGCCGGGCGCATCGTCGGGATGGATGTGGTCGAACCAGAAATTGGGGTCGGCCACCATGTCCTCGGGCCGGTAGCCCAGCACGTTCAAGGCATTGTTGCTGACAAAAGTCATCTTGAAGTCGCCGCTGGGCACGGTGCAATAGATGATGGATGGGGTATTGTCGAGCAGGTATTGCAGGCGCACGGCCGTGGCGGCCGACGCATCGTCGCCAGGCGCCGCGCTGCCATGCCGGCTGGCATCGGGAGTAGATAGGTCGAAATCCTCGAACTGCATCGTCACACCTCGCGGCCTGCACGGCATTCATGTCACCCTGGCTCGATTATGCCTGATTCTGCCTGTCCCGGACCGCCGCGTTCAAGGGGCCAGCGGCTGCTCCACCACCGCCATGCGCCGCGCGATGCGCTGCGCCGTTTGCGTGTCGCCCGCCTGTTCGGCGCGCAGGCGCTGCACGCCCAGCCACGCCAGCAGCGGACGGCGCCAGCCCTGGTCCGAGGCGGTGGCCACGGCCGTATCGAGCAGCTCCGGCGTGGCGCGGCTGGCCCGCAGCAGCA
>NZ_WFLI01000037.1 GCF_009208555.1 Janthinobacterium violaceinigrum
GCCTGCTGGCGGCGCTGGTGGTGGCGGGCGGCAGCGCCGCCATGCTGCGCCAGACACCGGCGTGGCAGTCGTGGAACGCCGATGCCAGCACGGCCACGGGCGAGCGGCGCACGGTGCGCCTGCCGGACGGCGGCACGCTGGTGCTCAATACCGATAGCGCCATCAAGCTGCGCTATGACGCCGGCGAGCGCGCGGTGCAGCTGCTGCGCGGCGAGGTGCTGCTGCAGACGGCGCCCGATGCACGGCAGCGGCCCTTCCTCGTGCATACCGCCGACGGCACGGCGCGGGCGCTGGGCACGCGATTCATCGTGCGCCAGCACGCGGGCTACGTGCAGGTCGGCGTGCTCGAGGGGGCCGTCGAGCTGCGGCCTGCGGCGGCCCACAGCCAGCCACGCGTGCTGCAGGCGGGCGAGGAGGGCAGCTTTAGCCGCGGCGGCGTGGGCGCGGCGCAGGCGCTCGACGCCGGTGCGGGCGCCTGGGCCGACGGCATGCTGGTCGTGGCGCACATGCGCCTCGACGATTTCCTGCGGGAGCTGTCGCGCCACCGGCGCGGCCACCTGGGATGCGATCCGGCGCTCGCGCACTTGCTGGTGTCGGGCGCCTATCCGCTGGCCGATACCGACAAGGTGTTGCTGGCGCTGGTGGAAGCGCTCCCCGTCGAGCTGCATTACCTGACGCGCTACTGGGTCACGTTGCGGCCGCGCGCGGCAAAAAAATAAACTGCAAATACATGGACTGTTTTTGCACGCTGCCTTGTCAAGGGAAGTGAGGACGCAGGTTTTGGCCCGTCCCACCCATTCCATGATCCGAGGGCATACCATGAACGACCGCAGCACACTCCATCCATCCACGCGCAGCCGGGTACCGGGCCTGTCGACAATGAAACCGCTGGCCCTGCTGGTGCACGCCCTGTGCCTGGGTGCGCTGGCCAGCCTGGCCGGCGCACCGGCGCACGCGCAAACGGCCGGACAGGCCGGACAGCCCGAGTCCCTGCGCCATTACGCCATCCCGGCGGGCCCGCTGGAAGCGACATTGAACCGGCTGGGACGCGAAGCGGGCTTGCTGATCGCCTTTGGCTCGGCCGCGACGGAAGGGCTGCGCAGCGGCGGCGTCAGCGGCAGCTACACGGTGGACGATGCGCTGGCGCGGGCGCTGGCCGGCACCGGGCTGGCCGCCGTGCGCACGGCCGGCGGCGGCTATGCGCTGCGTGCCGCCAGCGCGTCCGCTGCCGGCGCGGCGGCCGATGGCGTACAGACGATGGCGCCCGTGACCGTCAGCGCGCAGGCGGAAGAGGAAAACCCGTGGGGCAAGGTCAGCGGCTATGTGGCGCGGCGGGCCAGCACGGCCACCAAGACCGACGCCTCGTTGCTGGAAGTGCCGCAATCGGTGTCGGTCATCACGCGCGACCGCATGGATGACCAGGGCGTGCGCACCCTGAACGACGCCATCCAGTATACGGCCGGCTTGCGCAGCAACACGGCAGGCGCCAATCCTGCCGACGACAGCCTGTCGGTACGGGGCTTCAGCCAGTTCTCGGGCGCGTTCTACCTCGATGGCATGCGCCTGATGCCCATGGGGACGCTGGGTTTTTTCGGCGTGGAGCCGTACGGCGCCGAGCGCGTGGAAGTGCTCAAGGGGCCTTCGTCCGTGCTGTACGGCCAGAACGCGCCGGGCGGCATCGTCAATTTCGTGCCCAAGCGCCCCGCGGCGGACCAGGTGCGCCAGGTCGAACTGTCGCTGGGCAGCTATGCGCGCAGGCAGCTGGCCGTCGACGTGGGCGGCTCGCTGGCGGACGACGGCAGCCTGCTGTACCGCCTGGTGGGGCTGGCGCGCCATGCGGGCCAGCAGATCGATTACATGCAGGACGACCGCTACTATCTGGCGCCCAGCCTGACGTGGGCGCCGAGCGCCCGCACCAGCATTACCTTGCTGGGCTTTTTCCAGCAGAACCGCGCCATGCAATCGTCGAACGTGCAGTGGGAAGCCTTGAACGGCAGCAATCCCAACGGCCGCCTGCCGCTGACGCGTTTCCTGGGCGAGCCCGGGTTCGATCACGAGGAAACGCGGGTCGCGTCGGCGGGCTACGCGGCGCGCCACACGTTCGACAGCGGATGGACGGTGCGGCAGAACTTCCGCTACCTGCACGCGGATAACCATGAACAGTACATGTTTCGTTATGGTAATTTAATCGACCATGCGCTTACCAACCGCGAGATCGATACGCGCGACGGCAAGGGCAGCGTGTACTCGCTCGACACCAATGTGACGGGCCAGGTGGCGACGGGTGCGCTGCGCCATGAGATCGTTGCCGGCATCGATTACAGCCGCAGCAATACTTCGTTCAGCTCGTATATCGCCGATGGTCCGCAGATCGATATCTACCGCCCCGTCTACGGCAGTGTGCTGGACCTGGCGGCGCTGGCGCCCGATGCCCTGCGCCGCGAGCATAACCGTCAGCTGGGCGCTTATCTGCAGGACCGCATGCAGTACCGTCAATGGGTCTTCACCGTGGGCGGGCGCCAGGACTGGACGCGCCAGGAGCAGCGCAATCTGCTGGTATCGCCATCGGCCACGACGGTGCGCAAACCCACGGCGTTCACTGGCCGCGCCGGCATCACCTACCTGGCGGAGAACGGCCTGGCGCCTTACGCCAGCTACAGCGAATCGTTTTCGCCCGTCTCCGGCGCGGACCGCCATGACCGTCCGTTCGAGCCGGAAACGGCGCGGCAAGTGGAGGTCGGCGTGAAGTACGCGCCGGGCGCGCACCTGTCCGTGACGGCCGCTGCCTTCGAACTGCGCCGCCAGAACGTGCTGACGACGGACCCGGACGCGCCGGATTTCTCCATCCAGCAGGGGGAGGTGCGCTCGCGCGGCATCGAACTGGAAGTGGCGGCGCAGCCGAGCAGCCAGCTGAAACTGCTGGCGGCCCTCACCTACAATCCGCTGAAGGTGACGAAGGCGAATCCGGACATGTGGGGCACGAACGTGCAGGGCAAGTCGCCGTATGAAGTGCCCAGGCAGATGGCATCCGCGTGGGCCGACTACGCGTTTGCCGGCCGCTGGCGCGGCCTGTCGGCCGGCGCCGGCGTGCGCCACGTGGGCGCCAGCTGGGGCGATGGCGAGAACACCTTCCAGGTGCCGGCATTCACCCTGGCCGACCTGTCGCTGCGCTATGACCTGGGCCAGGCCCGCAGCGCCTGGCGCGGCCTGAGCGTGAGCATGACGGTCAAGAACCTGTTCGACAAATACCATGTCGCCTCGTGTTTCTCGGCGCGGGCCTGCAATTACGGCGAGCAGCGCAATGTCGGCGTGCACGCGGGATACGTCTGGTAAGGTGCGGTCTGGTAACGTGCGGTCTGGTAGCGCGCGGCCCTACGCTGGCGCAAACCAGGCCCGCAATTCCGCTTCGGCGCGCTGCGCCGTGTCTGCGGTCAAGGTCAGCACGATGACCTTTTCCTGCGCCGGGCGGTGACCGTCGCCGTCGGCCAGCTCGATCGCCTGCTCGAAACTCGTGTAGCCGGGGCCGCATTCATGCGGGCAGTGCTGCACGATGCGCGCTGTCTTGCCGGCGTGCCGGTCCGCCAGGTTGACGATGGGATTGCCGTCATAAAACGGCTGGCCATTGGCAAACGCGGTGCGCAGATACGGCGTGCACTGGCCGTCGAGGAAGGCCAGGCGTGCCTGCCAGTACGCTTGCAGCGCCGCATACGTGGCCTGGTCCTCGAGGAAATCGGCAAACAGGAAGTCGTTCATTTTGCTTTCCTCGGCTAGATGCCGAACACTTTCAAGATCGCGTCCGTCGCCCCCTCGAACCAGCTGCCCGCCTTGCCTGGCTGCTTGCCGTGGCGCGGCGTTTCTTCGTACAGGTAGACGCCATCGCCGCCGTCGAAGCGGTCGTTGAGCAAGGCTTGCTGGCCGCGCAGATACGGGATGAAGGTTTCGCTGCGCAGGGTCGAGTACAGTACGTCGGTGCTGAACCCCAGGGTGGCGGCCTGGCTGATGGAGCGGCCCTGGCCCGCCCGTTCCAGGCGCACGCCGCGGCAGCCGCGCACGATCAGGGTGACGGGGCCGCGAAAGACGATGAAGCGCAGCTGCAGGGTGAGCCAGGCATGCAGGCTGGCCAGGCGCCAGTGGCTCGATATCGCCAGCGGCTCGTCCGTATCCGTGATCAGGCCCACGAGTCCCCGCGGCTGGAACACGAGCGCGCTGCCGGCCGGCAGCCGGACGACGGCGATTTCCAGCAGCGGATCGTCGCTGGCGGAAATCGTCACGGATGCGGCTACGTCGCTGTGCAGGCGCGTCAGCGCCACCATGCCGGCCGCCAGGCTCGTGAACGGGAAGCGCCAGTCCAGCAGCCATTGCGTGCGCTTGGTGCTGCTGACGGGCGACGATTGCAGGTATTCGGGATGGATCAGCATCTGCTGTCCCGGCTTGAGCTGCAAGGCTTGCGAGACGGCGGAAATACGCGATTCGCCGTGCGGCGGCAGGGGCAGGGAGCTGCCCGCGAGGTGCAGTTCGCGCGCGATCGACAGCGGCGGCAAGCGGGACGCGACGGGCGCCAGCACGAAGTAAAACAAGGCCTTGATGGCCACGGGCAGCAGGATGGCGGACAGCACCAGCAGGGCGGCCGTGGGCGCCACGTCCAGCACGGGAGCGCGCCAGCGGGCTATCCAGTTGCGCGCCAGCTGGCTCTCGCCGGCTGCGATGGCCTTTTGTACGGGCGCCAGCGCGGCGGCCAGCGCCTGGTCGTCGATGGCAAATGGGGCGGGGCGGGCCGCATTGCCGGTGCGCGCGCGCTGCGCCAGCCAGGCGTTATAGGCTTGCAGGTTGATCTCGCGCAGGCGCTGGCCTTCTTTTTCAAGGCGCGACAGCTGCGCATAAGCGTCGCTGCCGGGCAGGCGCGCAGCGAGCGGGTGCTGCGCTTCCAGTTGCTGGCGCTCGCGTATATTGTCTTGCAGCGCAGCATACGCGCGCACATGTTCCGCGTGCCGACGCGCCAGCGTCTGGCGCGCATCTTCGCCGCTGAGCGCCGCCTGCAGGGCGCCCAGATAGCGGGCTTCCTGCGCCAGCACTTCGATGTCCACGCGGCGCGTGGCTTCGTCCTGCGCATGGCGGGCCAGCGTCTCGGCGTCGGGCAGGGGAAGGGCAAACAGCGAGGGCTGCTGCTGCGCGCGTAGCTGGCGCAATTGGGCGTGCACCTGCTCCAGGCGGGTGGCGATGGCTGTCTGGGAAGCGTGCTGCAGGGCGTTGACCCTGGCCGTGGCCGCAGCGGCCAGGCCGGCGCCGTGGCTGTCGGCCCCGCTGGCGGCCAGCCGCAGTGCGGCGACGGTGGCGCTGCTGGCGCTGTAGGCGCGCCATTCGGCCAGCAGCAGGCGGCCGGCCAGCAGGATGGCGATGAACAGCGCGAACTGCAGCGCATGGCGCAGCAGGAAGTGCAGGATGGCCGTCAGCAGCTGGCGCAAGGAAAAATCGCCTTAGTTTGCCGCGCTATCGGCGTCGGCGCAGCATTTCTTATACTTCTTGCCGCTGCCGCAGTGGCACGGGTCGTTGCGGCCCGTTTTCGGCACTTCGCGCAGGACGGTGGCGCCGGGCTGGCTTTGCGCCTGGCTTTTCAGGTGGCGCTGGCGGGCCCAGGCGGCGTTGATGGCGATGACGGCGGGAATCACGCCATCCATGGCCGTTTCAGCCGCATCGTCGTCGAGCTCGCTGGCCGTGGCCAGGTGCTGGAACGGCGCCAGGTACTCAGGGTGGCTGACGGCCAGGGCCGCCCACTGGGGCTTGTCCAGGGTCGTGCCCAGGATAAAGCCGGCGCACCAGGCGGGCACGCTCCATTCGGGGCCGCAGACATAGATGGGCTCGAAGCTGTCCGGGTCTTTTGCCAGCCATTCGACCATATAGGCGTGGTGGCGCTGCGCCAGGCTGGCCGCCCGTTCGCTGGCCGCGTCCGGCGCGGGCGCGGCGCTGCCGGCTGCCTTGTCCCAGACCCAGGGCAGCCACTGTTCCGCGGCGATCTGTTTCGGGCTCAGGGCGACGGCCGTGAGAAACCCTTCCAGCATGGACACGTCCATGGCGCGGCTGTCCAGCGCGGGCGCAGCCAGCAGGGTGTCGAGTTCGGCGTATTCGTCGTCGGAGAGGGGCGTGGTGGTGGAGATGCTGGACATGGTTTTTTCAGTAATGTGGGTGGAGTGGCCGTCGGCCCTGGGTGTATTGTACCGCCCGGCAAGGGGAAAACCGGTGCCGGAATGAAAAACGGCGGCCCGCAGGCCGCCGTTGTCAGCTAGGGCAGAAAACTTACTTCACGCCGTGCATCAGTTTGTTGATCAGCGGTGCGATCAGGAACAGGATCACGCCGGCGCCCAGCAGGGACCAGAAGCCGAAGGTGTAGCCGGACAGGGCCGATTGCACCGACATGCCGCTTTCGCCGCTGACGTGGCTGGCGAAGATGCCCGACAGGTTGTTGCCGATACCGGTCGACAGGAACCAGCCGCCCATGCCCAGGCCCACCAGGCGCACCGGCGCCAGCTTGGTGACCATCGACAGGCCGATGGGCGACAGGCACAGTTCGCCGATCGATTGCAGCACGTAGACGGTGGTCAGGGTCCAGAATGGAATCTTGTTGTCGGCGCCAACCAGGCTCGACAGAGCGAAGATCAGCAGGCCGAAGGCCAGCGCATTGCCCAGCAAGCCCAGGCCGAATTTGCGCGGGATCGATGGATTGACGTTGTGGCGCGCCAGGAAGACCCAGACGGCGGCGATGATCGGCGCGAAGACGATGATGGCGACCGAATTGACGGTCTGGAAGTAGGCGGTCGGGAAGATCCAGAAGCCCAGGTCGCGGTTGACGATCTTGTCAGCCAGGAAGGTAAACGAGCTGCCAGCCTGTTCGAAGAACATCCAGAACAGGATGTTGAAGACAAAGATCAGCAGCATGGCGATGACGCGGTCGCGCGCAATCTTGCCGTTGCGGATACCTTCGATCATCAGCATCACGGCCAGGCCGACGAACAGCACGGTCAGGACGATTTGCAGCTTTTCAGCGCCGACGGTCAGCAGGAAGTACATCAGCGGGATCACGCACAGGGAGCCGACGGCCACCCAGACGACGCGCATCGGGCTGCCGGAACCGGCTTCCGGTGCGCCGATACCCTTCAGGGCGCGGCGGCCGATGAAGAACCATACCAGGCTGATCAGCATGCCGAAGCCGGAGGCCATGAAGACCATCTTGTACGAAGGCATGGCGCTGGTGCCGAAGATCGATTCGGCCAGCCACTGGGTGAAGACAGGGGCAACCATGGCGCCCATGTTGATACCCATGTAGAAGATCGTGAAACCGCTGTCGCGGCGCGGATCGGCCGTCGTGTACAGCTTGCCGACCATGGTCGAGATGTTCGGCTTGAACATGCCGTTACCGACGATCATGGTGGCCAGGCCCAGGTTGAAGATGTCCTGGTTCGGTACCGAGATGCAGAACAGGCCGGCAGCCATGAAGATGGCGCCCAGCAGGATCGAGCGCTGGTAACCGATGACGCGGTCGGCGATGTAGCCGCCGAACAGGGCGCCGGCGTACACCAGCGCGAGGAAGGAACCGTAGGTCAGGTTGGCCGCTGCCTGTCCCGAACCGTCGCCGCCGTGGAACTGGGCCACGATGTACAGTACCAGCGCCCAGCGAACTCCGTAGAACGCGAAGCGTTCCCAGAATTCAGTCATGAACAACATCCACAATGGGCTTGGATGGCCCATAATCTGCTTGAACTCGGGAATAACGGCTTCCTTGTTGGGCGTAGTCGCACCGCTCATGCGGTTCCTCCTGAAAAATTATTATAGTCGATCGATAAAACAAACTTATGGAAGCCTGCGGGCGGCGGGGACTCTCATGAAGAACCTCACGCACGGGAATTCCAATAGGCTGGCATTCTAATCTACAAATTGCGCTGAGCGAAGGTTTCCATTCGCATTAGCAAGAATGACTGTTTCATATTGGTCAAACCGGTTTGCAGGCAAGAGCGGCCCCGGCGATTTTGCGGCACCACAGCACAACTGGCCCGACTTGTCGTATATTGCTAGTGCAATACCTTCGAGCATCGATTTTTAAAGGGATTTTTCGCATTATGGAACACGACGTTATCGATACTCTGGTTTCACCGGAAGGCCGCCTGGACGTGCTCTCCAAGACTGAAGTCAATAAACTGCTCGACACCAGCCAGGGCGGCCTGTACAACACTTTCCGCCGCTGCGCGCTGGCGGTGCTCAATTGCGGCAGCACCATTGACGATGGGCGCGCCTTGCTTGAGCGATATCAATCGTTTGAAATTTCCATCATCCAGCGCGAGCGCGGCATCAAGCTCGACATCAAGGGCGCGCCCGCCATCGCCTTTGTCGACGGCAAGATGATCAAGGGTATCCACGAGCACCTGTTTGCCGTGCTGCGCGACATTATCTTCGTCAGCGACGAAGTGACGGGCAACCCGAAATTCGACCTGCAGAGCACGGAAGGCGTGACGGATGCCGTCTTCCACATCCTGCGCAACGCGAACGTGCTGCAGACCCAGCTCAACCCGAACCTGGTCGTGTGCTGGGGCGGCCACTCGATCAACCGCGCCGAGTACAATTATTCGAAGGAAGTGGGCTACCAGCTGGGCTTGCGCGGCCTCGACATCTGCACGGGCTGCGGTCCGGGCGCCATGAAGGGCCCCATGAAGGGCGCCACCATCGGCCACGCCAAGCAGCGCCTGCACAATGGCCGCTACCTGGGCATCACGGAGCCGGGCATCATCGCGGCCGAGTCGCCGAACCCCATCGTCAATGACCTGGTCATCATGCCGGACATCGAAAAGCGCCTGGAAGCGTTCGTGCGCGCGGGCCACGGCATCGTCGTGTTCCCGGGCGGCGCGGGCACGGCCGAGGAAATCCTGTACATCCTCGGTATTTTGTTGCACCCGGACAATGCCGAGATTCCATTCCCGCTGATCTTCACGGGGCCGGAAACGTCGCGCGAGTACTTCGTGCAGATCAACCAGTTCATCAGCGACACCCTGGGCCCGGAAGCGCAGCAGCGCTACAAGATCATCATCGACGATCCGGAACTGGTGGCGCGCGAAATGCTCGAAGGCATACGCCAGGTGCGCGAATTCCGCAAGGCGCACAGCGACGCGTATTACTTCAATTGGCTGCTGAAGATCGACCACGAGTTCCAGAAGCCGTTCCAGCCCACGCATGAAAACATGCGCAACCTGAGCCTGCACAAGAACCAGCCCACGCACCTGCTGGCGGCCCAGCTGCGCCGCGCGTTTTCCGGCGTGGTGGCGGGCAACGTCAAGGACGACGGCATCCGCTCCATCGAAGAACACGGCAACTTCGAGATCCACGGCGACAAATCCATCGCCGGCCCCATGGATGCGCTGCTGGCCTCGTTCGTGGCGCAGCACCGCATGAAGCTGGCGGGCACGGCGTATGTGCCGTGCTATACGGTGGTGCAGTAAGGTGACTGCCGGGGTCAGACCCGCCGGGGGGATCAGTTCCAATGGAACTGATACCGATCTCGAAGAGACTGACCCCAGGTCTTGCTGTTGGGGTATGAAAAAAGCCGCCTGATCTTGCGATCAGGCGGCTTTTTATCGGCCAGCGTCCGCGATTATTCTTCGCGGCGCAGATGCGGGAACAGCAGGACGTCGCGGATGTTCGGCGAATCCGTGATGATCATCATCAGGCGGTCGATGCCGATGCCGCAGCCGCCGGCTGGCGGCATGCCGTATTCCAGTGCGCGGATGTAGTCGGCGTCGTAGAACATCGCCTCTTCATCGCCGGCATCCTTGGCGGCTACCTGGGCCAGGAAGCGGGCCGACTGGTCTTCCGCGTCGTTCAACTCGGAGAAGCCGTTGGCGATTTCGCGGCCCACCATGAACAGCTCGAAGCGTTCCGTGATGCCGGCCACCGTGTCGGAAGCGCGCGCCAGCGGCGACACTTCGACCGGGTAGTCGATGATGTAGGTCGGTTCCCACAGCTGCGCTTCTGCCGTCTCTTCGAACAGCGCCAGTTGCAGCGCGCCCAGGCCGGCCGTGGCGAACGGCTTGACGCCGAACTTTTTCAGTTCTTCCTTGATGAATTCCGCATCGTTCAGCTGCTCCGGCGTGTAGCCGGGCGCGTACTTGTTGATCGCTTCGACGATGGTCAGGCGGTGGAACGGTTTTGCCAGGTCCAGCTCGCGGCCGCCGTAGGTCAGGGTGGCGGTGCCGTGCGCGTCGATGGCGGCCTGGCGGATGACGGCTTCCGTGAAGTCCATCAGCCATTTGTAGTCGGTGTAGGCCGCGTAGAATTCCATCATCGTGAATTCAGGGTTGTGACGGATCGACACGCCTTCGTTGCGGAAGTTGCGGTTGATCTCGAACACGCGGTCGAAGCCGCCCACGACCAGGCGCTTCAGGTACAGCTCCGGCGCGATGCGCAGGAACATCTGCATGTCCAGCGCATTGTGGTGGGTGATGAACGGTTTTGCCGCGGCGCCGCCAGGGATGGTGTGCAGCATCGGCGTTTCCACTTCCATGAACTCGTTCTTTTCCATGAAGCGGCGGATCGACGAGATGGCGGCGGTGCGGGCCTTGAAGGTGCGGCGCGTCTCTTCGTTCATGATCAGGTCGACGTAGCGCTGGCGGTACTTCGTTTCCTGGTCGGCCAGGCCGTGGAATTTGTCCGGCAGCGGGCGCAGCGACTTGGTGATCAGGCGCAGTTCCGTGACCTTGATGGTCAGTTCGTCCGTCTTGGTCTTGAACAGGGTGCCTTGCACGCCCAGGATATCGCCCAGGTCGTAGTGGTGCAGGGCGGCCATGGCCGCTTCGCCCGTGAGATCAAGGGTGGCGTAGATCTGGATGCGGCCGTCGGCTTTCGGGCCGGAAGCGTCCTGCAGGGTGGCGAAAGCGGCTTTCTTGCCTGCTTCGCGCTTGAGCATCATGCGGCCGGCCAGCACCACGTGTACGGGGTTCTCTTCCAGCTCTTCGCGCGTCTTGCCGTCGTACTGCGCGTGCAGATCGGCCGCCTTGTGCTCCGGGCGGAAATCGTTCGGGAAGGCGACGCCTTGTTCGCGCAGTGCGGCCAGCTTGACGCGGCGCTCGGCGATGATCTTGTTTTCATCGGGGGCGGCGGCTTGTTCTTGGATATCCGTAGTCATGGTGTTCTTCGTTGTAGATTATTGATGATGTGGTGCCAGCGCTGGCGCCACGCTGGCAAACAGTGCGTCGACGTCGAGCGCGGAGAAATCCGGCACGATGGCAATCACGTTGTCGAATGCGGCAAACGCTTCGGCCGGCAGGGTGGTGGTGAGCACCACGACGCGCATGCCGGCGCGCCGCGCCGCTTCCACGCCCAGGGGCGCGTCTTCAAAGACGATGCAGTGCTGCGGCAGCGCGCCGGCCAGCTGCGCGCCTTTCAGGAACACGTCCGGGTGCGGCTTGCCCCGTTCCACGTCGGCGGCGCCGACGATGGCGTCGAAGCGGTGGCGCAGGTCCAGGCCGTCGAGCGTGAACGCGATGTTCTCGTCCGGCGCGGCCGTGCCCACCACCAGTCCCACGCCGTCCCGGCGCGCGCTGGCGATCAAGGCGTCGAAACCGGCCACCGTGGCCAGGTGCGGGCCATACAGTTCGCGGTAAACGACTTCCTTTTCCGCCAGCAGGCTGGCATGGTCGGCATCCTCGCCCAGGTACTTGGCGATGATTTCGCGGCCTTGCCGTCCCGCCGTGTCGCGGAAAAAGGCGTCCGCATCCAGCACATGGCCGTGGCGTTCAAAGAACGCCAGCCACGATGTCGTGTGGAAGGCCATGTTGTCGACGATCGTGCCATCCATGTCGAACAGGAAGGCGCGATGCGCCAGTGCCGGAGCGGAGCTGCCCATTACACGCCTTGCTTGAGCGAGGCGGAAATGAACTCGTCGATGTCGCCATCGAGCACGCCCTTGGTATTGCCCGTTTCGAAGCCCGTGCGCAAGTCCTTGATGCGGGACTGGTCCAGCACGTAGGAGCGGATCTGGTGGCCCCAGCCCACGTCCGTCTTCGAGTCTTCCAGCTTCTGCTGCTCGCTCATGCGCTTGCGCAGCTCATGTTCGTACAGTTTCGCTTTCAGCATTTCCATCGCTTCGGCGCGGTTGCGGTGCTGCGAACGGTCGTTCTGGCACTGCACCACGATGCCGGTCGGCGCATGGGTCATGCGGACGGCGGAGTCGGTTTTGTTGATGTGCTGACCACCGGCGCCCGACGCGCGGTAGGTGTCGACGCGGATGTCGGCCGGGTTGACGTCGATCTCGATCGAATCGTCGACTTCCGGGTACACGAACAGCGACGTAAACGAGGTGTGGCGGCCGTTGGCCGAGTCGAACGGCGACTTGCGCACCAGGCGGTGCACGCCCGTTTCCGTGCGCAGGAAGCCGTAGGCGTGATCGCCCTCGACCTTCAAGGTGGCCGTCTTGATGCCTGCCACCTCGCCGTCGGACTGCTCGAGGATCTCGACCTTGAAGCCCTTGCGTTCGCAGTAGCGCAGGTACTGGCGCAGCAGCATCGAGGCCCAGTCCTGGGCTTCCGTGCCGCCGGCGCCGGCCTGGATGTCGATGAAGCAGTTGTTCGGGTCCATCGGATTGTTGAACATCCGGCGGAACTCCATGCTTTCGATGACCTTGCGGATTTCCTGCACGTCCTGTTCGATCGCTTCGAGCGTCTCGTCGTCGCCTTCTTCGCGGGCCATGTCGAACAGGTCGCGGGTGTCGCGCAGGTCGGCATCGGCCTTGGTGAGCGTGAAGACGATGGCTTCCAGCGCCTTCTTCTCCTTGCCGAGGTCCTGGGCGCGCTTGGGATCGTTCCAGACGGTCGGATCTTCTAATTCTTCATTGACTTGCTCGAGTTTCTCCGACTTGACAGTGAAGTCAAAGATACCTCCGAAGTTCGGCTTCGCGGACCGTCAGGTCGTTGAGCAGGGCGGAGATGATATTGATGCGTTCGGCTTCCATAATGTTCTGGTCTTCTATGGTGAAATCAAACCCTGAATTATACGCGAGCGCGGCCCGTTTCCGCTGCCGCCGCGGCGCAATTGCTGCCGCAGAGGGCAATAAAATGACGATTTTGCTGTATTTGCGACAATATTTCGCCTGCTGCTGCAGGCGTTTTATGGCTTGATAGGGGCTGCCGTGCTGCGTATGATGCTGGCGATATTGTCTTTCCACAGGAATTCTCATGTGCCACCCCCTGCGCCAACTTCCCCGTCTCGCCCTGTTACCGCTGCTGCTGGCCGGCTGCGGCGCCTTGCCGCCCGCCGCCACAGGGCCTGTGCACCCGCTGGTCGCCGCGCCCGCAGGTAGCAGCGCCACCCTGGCCCTGCTGGAGACGACGGACTTGCACGCCAATGTGCTCAGTTATGATTACTACAAGCTGCAGGCGGAACCGTCGATCGGCCTGGAACGCACGGCGGCCCTGATCGCCCAGGCGCGGACCGAATTCCCGAACAACCTCCTGCTCGACAACGGCGACACCATCCAGGGCACGGCCCTGGCCGACTACCAGGCATTGGTCAAACCGCTGGCTTGCGACCAGACCCTGGCCATCTACAAGGCCATGAACTTGCTGAAGGTCGATGGCGGCGGCATCGGCAACCATGAATTCAACTACGGCCTGGCGTTTTTGAGTCAGGTGACGGGCAACCGCTTCGACGTCGACAGCGTCGATGCGGCCAAGCCCCGCTGCGCGGGCCCCCAGTTTCCGCAAGTGCTGGCCAACGTCTACAGCGTCAGGAGCGGCAAGCCGCTGTTTGCCCCTTACCACATCATCGACAAGCAGATCACGGCCACGGGCCCCGATGGCCAGCCCGTGACGAGCACCGTGAAGGTGGGCATCATCAGCTTTGCGCCGCCCACCATCATGGCCTGGGACAAGCGCTGGCTGGAAGGCCGGGTCTACACGCAGGGCGTGCGCGAGACGGCGGAAAAATTCATCCCCGAGATGCGCGCCAAGGGCGCCGAACTGGTGGTGGCCATTTCGCACGGCGGCCTCGATGACAGCCCGTATTCGCCGACCATGGAAAACGGCAATTACTACCTGTCGCAAGTGCCGGGCGTGGACGCCATGCTGATCGGCCACTCGCACCAGCTGTTCCCGAACGCGGCCAGCACCGTGCCGCAGTTCAATCTGCCCGGCGTCGACAAGGTCAAGGGGCTGGTCAACGGCGTGCCCACCGTGATGGCCAATTTGTGGGGCAAGCACCTGGGCGTGATCGGTTTGCGCCTGCGCCACGACGGCAGGCAGTGGGTCGTCGACAAGGCGCAGACCACGGTGGAAGCGCGCGGCATCCAGAACGCGGACAAGAGTTACGTCCAGCCCGATGCGGCCATCGCCGCACTGGTGGCGGAGGAACACGCGGCGACGATCGCCTACGTGCAGACGCCCGTGGGCGCCACGGACTTCCGCATGTCGACGTATTTTGCCGACGTGGGCGACGTCAGCGCCATCGAAGTGGTGAACCAGGCGCAAGCGGGCTACCTGGCCGCCTACGTGAAGGCGAACCTGCCGCAGTACGCGCAGCTGCCCGTGCTGTCGATGTCCTCGCCGTTCAAGAGCGGCTCGGCCGGCGTATCCGACTACACGGACGTCAAGGCGGGCAATGTGGCGCTGAACAACGCGGCCGACCTGTACCTGTATCCGAACGCGCTGTACGGCGTGAAGATGAATGGCGCGGAACTGAAGGCGTGGCTGGAACAGTCGGCGCGGCGCTTCAATACCATCGATGTCAACAAGACCGAGCCGCAGGAACTGGTCAACACGGCCCACCCCAGCTACAACTTCGACGCGATCACCAGCGCCGACGTGCGCTACCAGATCGACGTCACGCAGCCGCCGGGCCAGCGCATCAAGGCACTGACGTACAAGGGCAAGCCGGTGGGGGCGGACCAGGAATTCCTGATCGCGACAAATAACTACCGCGCCAGCGGCGGCGGCAATTTCCCTGGCCTGGACGGCAGCAAGACGGTGGTGGCCTCGCCCGACAACAACCGCGAACTGCTGATCGCCTACGTCACGCAGGAGAAAAACCTGACGCGCGCGAAAAACGGCTCGGCGCGCAGCTGGACCTTTGCCAGAGCCGCCACCAAGGGTCCCGTGGTCTTCCACTCGGCGCCGAACGTGATCGACCTGGCGAAAGCGGCCGGCATCGACAACGTCAGGCAGCTAAAGCTGGACGATAGCGCGGGCAAGGGCTTTGCGCTGTACCAGCTCGACCTGTCGAAGTGATGCTGGCGGCCTGGCTGCTGGCGGCAGCGCTGGCGACACCCGTGGCGGCTCCGGCTCCGGCAACGGACGTCACGGTCCGGGCCAAGGCGCTGATGCGCGCGGGGACGGCGTCCCAGCCGCAGGCGCGCGTCCTGTTCGCGCAGGCGGCGGGGCAGGGCAGCGGTCCTGCCGCCTACTACCTGGGCTTGATGTTCAAGAATGGCATGGGCGGCCCGCAGGACGGCGCCGCGGCGCTGCACTGGCTGGAGCAGGCCGCGCAGCGCGGCGTGGCGCCGGCCATGTTCGTCCTGGCGAACATGCTGCAGGACAGCGATGCGGCCAGGGCGCGCTACTGGCTCGACGGGGCCTGCGACCTCGAGTACCCGGAAGCGCTGCAGCAGAAATCCGTCGCCGTGGGCGAGGGCCGCATGGGCTACGCGCACAGTGAGGAGCAGGCGGCCCTGTATTTGAAAATGGCCACGCACGCGATGGGGCACCGGGCCGCGGAACCGTGAGGGCACGGCCCGGGCATCCAGGGTGGCCTGTTGCAATTTACATGTAGCGAAGGAATCGTTTATTTTTGATCGGAAATATTAATTCTTCACAATAATTGTTAAGTCTTATATTTTCTGGCACTGGTCGCTCATTTGACGGTCGTTATTGGTTTTTTTGAAAAAATATATGGCAGTATTGCCTGGTGTTTTTTTATTAACTCTATAACTCCGGGAGTACATGTGTACAGTCAAATGCTGAATCAGCAGACCACCTTGGCGAATGCCCGCCGCAGCGGTCTCCCTTTCTTTTCCAGCAAAATGGCGCATGCCGTGTCGGGCATGCTATTCCTGCTGGCTTCTTCCGCGATGGCGCAATTGCCCGCGCCTGTCAAACAGGGACATCCACGGCTATTTGCCAATCAGGCCAGTTTCGATGCGCTGAAACCGCAATTGCCGAACCTGCCCGCCGCATTTCCCGCCGCCGGCGGCAGCATCAGCCTGGACTTGCTTGCCAAGCGCAAGGATCCGCTCGATAACGTCGACCAGGCGGTTTTTGGCGAATTCAGTTCGACCCGCAATGCCTTTTTTATCCGCCATGTTGATTCCTACGACGTGCCTGTCGGCGCGGCGGCGGACAGTATCGGTTTCCAGGTCGGTTTCCAGGTCAATGGCCTGCCCCAGTATCTGTCGGTGGCCCGCGTCGATTTAAAACCCGACGTCTGGTCGACTATCCAATTGTCATGGAATAGCCAGACCCATAAAATCATCCTGAAGGTCAACGGTATTGTCGTGCCAATTGGCTGGAGAACGGTCGATGGCACGGGCGCCACTGCGCCGATCGAATGGAAGGCCGATGGACAAATCACCAGGATTGCCATGCGGCGTAATGAAACCATGCGCAATTTCCGCTTGTTCGATAGCGGCGGGCAGGAATTATGGCAGGCGCCGGCGATGGATGCGCTGCTCAATAATGCATGGTACGACTTCGTGGAGCGCGTCAATGGCCGGGTGGCCACGATTCAGGCCTGTCCGCTGATTCCCGTCTCCCAGCCCGTGCCCGACCTTTGCAACGTGGCCACGGGCAGCCGCGGCACGATTTATGAAAGTGCGCAGATGCTGGCCATGGCATACCGCCTGACGGGCAATGCGAAGTATCTGGACGGCGCCCTGAATTACCTGGACAAGCTGCTGGTGACCCCGCCCGTTTCCGGCGGAGAGTGGTCGTCGGGCGGACGGGTGGGCGCCATGGGCATCCTGTACGACTGGCTGTTTGCGGAAATGGGCGCCCGCGCCGTTCCCGACGCCGTGGGCTTCGGCACCTACCGCGACCTGACGGCGCAGAGAATCAAGGAAACGATCGCCGCGGATACGGGCAAGGGCTATGAAAACCTGTATGTCTCGATGTGCGGCTACCAGCCGCTGTATATCACCAGCACCAGCTTTGATTGCAAGAAAAAGCCCGTGTATGAACAGTGGGACCGCAGCGAATCGAAGCCTTCCATTGCCAATTTCTATATCAGCGGCCACCCGTTCAGCGCCGTCAATAATGCCACGGTGGGCTTGCTGGCCATCGTCGACGAGCATCCGGAAGTATTGCCGATGATCGAAACGTCGTATGCGCACTATGAAAAGGGCTTTCTTGCGGCACGCGCCCTGATTTCAGTCGATGGCGGTCACCACATGGGTTTTGCCTATGGCGTATCGAGCATCCCCGAGCGCCTGCTGCTATGGCGCAGCGCGCTGGAAAACACGGGAACGGCGCCCCTGCTGCAGGCCGACTGGCAATCCAGGCTGATTTATCCCTATATCTACGGCTTGCGCCATGACGGCAGCTTTCCCGCCAGCGGCGATAATTTCACGACACACGTCAGCGGCAGCCTGATCGGACAACTGGCGCTTGGCGCAGTGGCCGATACGGGCGATGGCGTGGCGGGGAAGTTTTATCGCGATCATGTGCTCGCGACGCGCAGTTCGCACGCCGCCTTGATCATGGAACGGCTGTTGTGGCCCGTCCAGCTGCCCACGGCTCCGTTGGAATCGCTGGAATTGTCGCGCCATTTCAGGACGTCGGGCCAGGTGCTGATGCGCGATACCTGGGACTATGCGAATGCCACGCTGCTGGAATTCAAATCGACTTCCTTTATCGCGGAAAATCACCAGCACTTCGATCAGAACAGTTTTACGCTCAATTACAAGGCACCGCTGCTGCTCGACACGGGCTTGTATGAAGAATATGGCAGCAGCCACTGGTGGAATTACTACACGCGCAGCATTGCCCATAACACGCTGCTGATCTTCGACAAGAACGAGCGTTTTACGCGCGGCGAGAATGAATTCAGCAATGACGGCGGTCAATGGTTCTATGCGCCGAAACAGGGCTATCCGACGATAGAGGAAATCAGTCCGGCGGGACCGAATGCGCTCGACGGCATTGTCCGCTACGAAAATACGCCGCAATATACCTACACCAGCGGCAACGCAAGCAAGGCCTATGCTTCCAGCAAGCTCGACATGGCGAATGGCTTCGTGCGCAATGTGCTGTTCCTGCGCTCGCCATCGTTCTGGGGCAAGCCGGTCACCGTGGTTTTCGATAGCGTGCGCAGCAAGCAGGCCTTGCCGGCCACCTTCCTGCTGCATACGGCAAAAGATCCCGTCTCCGCCGCGGCGGGCGTGGCGGCGCTGGGCAATGGCCAGTACCAGCTTGGCTACCAGCCGGGCCAGGAGCGTGTCGTCACCGTCCGCAACGGCGGCGGCATGCTGACGGTGCAGACGATCTTGCCGCTCAATGCCAGCGTGCGCAAGGTGGGCGGCGCACAGGAAGGGGGCAATGGCTGCGCGCAAACGGATCTCGTGACGGGCGCGGCGGCCGGCAACGGCGCCGATTGCCGTTTCACCGTGCGCCGGCGCCAGGCCGATGGCAGTTATCTGTGGCGCAATCAGACGGCGGCGGCCAGCGCGCAGCAATCCTCGTCCACGGATGTAGGCGCCTGGCGCCTCGAGGTGACGGCGCCTGCCGCGCCGGCGCTGAATGCGCCCGAATACTTCCTGCATGTGCTGGCCGTTGCCGACAATGATGGCGGCGCGGGGCCAGCCGCTGCGCCGGGCGCGACGCGGCTGCTGGCGGCAGCCAACACGGAAGCCTTGCTGCTGGGCGGGCAATTGCATGCCTTGTTCAACCGCGACGCGGCGCCCGCTGCCCGCATGGACTGGGTCTCCACCCTGGCCAGCGGCGCCGTCATCGCCACCGGGCTGAAACCGGGCGCGCACTATGCCTTGACGTCGGCGCCAGCGGCCAGCGGCTATGCCTGGAGCCTGGTCGAGGCGGCGGCAGGATCAGGCACCCATGCGAGCTCGGACCAGGGTGTGCTGAGCATCGACTAGCCGGGCGCAGGCCGGCGGACTCAGGCAGTCTGTCCGGCCGCTTCTTCCTTCTTCGTCCTGGTCCGCAGGCTGGCTGCCGCCTCGCCGATGGCGAGCGGGTCGCGCGACAAGATGGCCGCGCCCAGGTCGACCAGCCTGGCCGCCGCGCCGATGGCGGCTTTCACGTCGGCGATGCGCTTGAGCTGTGCCTTGCCCTTGGCGATGGCGCCCTCGATCTCGCCGCGCGCCTGCTGCGCCCCCTCGGCCGCCAGATAAATGCCATATGCGCGGAACAGGGCCACCATCTGGTCCAGGTGGTTTTCATATTGTTCCAGCAAGGTGCGTTCGTCCGGCGTCAGCGCCTCCCGTTCGCGGATGCGCAATTCCAGCACCAGGCTCGATGCCTGCGCCAGGCTGTCGGCGATGGCATAGCTCTGGTCTTTCGTCAGTTCGGTCAGTCGGGCCATGGGATTCTCCGGTGGGCCTGCCATTTACCAGCGGGCGGGGGCATAGAAGGCCGCTTGCCGCTGCAGCGTGGCGACGTCGCGTGCAAATTGCGCCAGCTGGCGCTCCAGTTCCGCTTCCTGCAGGTGGCCGAGATTGGCCCGCAGGGCGGCCACGCTCGCCTGCAGCGTATCGACGGCGCCGACATACGCGGCGGCGATCTTTTCCCTTTCCTGCAATTGCCGGCCTTCCAGGTGCAAGCGCGTGCGGACGTAATTGGCGGCCAGCGGTTCGCGCGGCGCGGCCTTGTCGACGGCGCCGCGCAGCAGCTCCAGGTCGCGCAATTCATCCTGCACGCCGGAACGGTAGCTGCGCTGCGCATACTCCTTGAGCGTGTTGCTGACGATATCGATGGCTTCCTGCTCATCGAGCAATTCGCGCAAGGCCGATTGCTGCCGCCGCTGGGTGGCCAGGCGGCTCAGGTGCGCGCTCAGCTTCATGACCTTGTCCAGCTTGCCGGCATCGAGCAGGGGCGCGTCGGCGCCCGGCAGCGCCAGTCCGCCCAGCGCATCGCCCAGTCCGCCAAGCTCTTCCTTGTAGACGGGCAGTTTGTCGTCGGCCAGCGCCGCCATGGTTTGGGCGTAGCGCAGCAGGACGTCGTTCAGGCCGGCGACCGACACGCTGGCTTGCGCGATCGCGGCGCAATCGTCGCGCGCCGCCTGTTCGCTCGCTTGTGCATCGAAACGCTCTGCCAGGATCAGGCGCTTGCGCATGGCCCGCTCCATGCAGCTGTGGACGCTGCCCGCCAGCATGGGTTCGAAGTGCTGCGACATCTTTTGCGTCTGTTCGGCGAAGCTGCGCACGGGCGCCAGGTCGGTGGCGCAGCCGCCCAGCAGCAGGCCCGCCAGCAGGCTGGCGGCAGCGGGGCGCAACACGCTACAAAGGGGATGGTTCGACGGGCGCTGCATATCGCCTCCATGCGGTGGGAGTGGCTGACGGGGCCGGCGCGCACGCGCTGGCATGGCCGACGTTAGCATGCTGGGCAGTGCGAGTATTGCGCCAGATCAGCAGGCCGCACGCTCATCGGGCAGCCGGCTCCGGCGGCTGGACTGTTGCCGAATGGCGCAGGTGCGCCAATTTGCGCCATATTTTCCTTACAAAAGACTGACAGCGGGCAGGCAATCGCGTCTTTTTGGCATGTTGCGACGCGTCATATGTAGTTGTTGCTGGTGCATGTTTACTCACCTACAATGATTTATCGATGGGGCGGTTATCCAGCGTACGACTATAAAAATAAGTGGCATTAAAAACGTTGTATTACAGGAGATGACAATGAATTTGAAACAGAAATTGCTCGTGGCAAGTTTGGTTTTGGGTTTTTCGCAGGCGGCTGTCGCAGCCGACCCCATCAAGATCGGCGTGTCCGGTCCGTTCACGGGCGGTTCCGCGCCGATGGGCGTGTCGATGCGCGACGGCGTCAAGCTGGCCGTTGCTGAAATCAATGCCAAGGGCGGCGTCATGGGCCGTTCGCTGTTGCTGATCGAACGCGACGACGAGGCCAAGAATGAACGGGGCGTGCAGATCGCCCAAGAGCTCATCAACAAGGAAAAGGTCGCCGCCACCGTCGGCTACATCAACACGGGCGTGGCCCTGGCTTCGCAGCGTTTCTATCAGGAAGCGAAGATTCCCGTCATGAACAATGTGGCGACGGGTTCCATCGTCACCAAGCAATTTGCCGACCAGCCTGAAAACTATATCTTCCGCAACGCCGCCAACGACCAGATCCAGTCGCACATGATCGTCGAGGAAGCCGTCGAGCGCCGCAAGTTCAAGAAAGTGGCGATCCTGGCCGATTCCACCAACTACGGCCAGCTGGGCCGCGAAGACCTGGAAAAAGCGCTGGACAAGAAGGGCATCAAGCCTGTCGTCGTTGAAAAATACAACATCAAGGACGTCGACATGACGGCCCAGCTGCTGAAAGCCAAGCAGGCGGGAGCGGAAGTCGTGCTGACCTACGGCATCGGCCCGGAACTGGCGCAGATCGCCAACGGCATGGAAAAACTGGGCTGGAAAGTGCCGCTGATCGGCAGCTGGACCCTGGCCATGGGCAACTTCATCGATAACGCGGGCAAGAACGGCGACGGCACGCGCATGCCGCAAACCTTCATCCAGGACGCCAGCACGCCGAAGCGCAAGGCCTTCATCGACGCCTATGTGGCTGCCTACAAGCCGTCGGGCGGCCGCATGCCGTCGGCCGTGTCGGCAGCGCAAGGCTACGATTCCATCTACCTGCTGGCCGCGGCCTTCAAGCAGGCGGGCGGCACGGATGGCCCGAAAGTGCGCGCCGCGCTGGAAAACCTGACGGAAAAAGTGGAAGGCGCCGTCACCACCTACAACAAGCCATTCAGCAAGACCAACCATGAGGCGATCACGGCCGACCTGACCGTCTTCGGCGAAGTCAAGGACGGCAAGGTCGTCCTCGCGAAATAAGCCTGGCGGACACCTGCCGCGCCATGGCCAGCCTTGAGGAATCAGGACTGGCCATTTTTTTATCTTCCGTCCTTCGGGGAATACCATGGAAATCTTCCTGCAGCTCGTCTTCAGCGGCATCGCGCTGGGCATGATCTATGCCGTCATCGCGTTCGGCTACCAGCTGACCTTTGCCACGTCCGGCACCCTCAATTTCGGTCAGGGCGAATCCCTGATGCTGGGCGCGCTCGTGGGGCTCTCGCTGGTGGGCACCATCCACGGCGGCCCCTACATGAGCTATCTGCTGATGATCCCCATCGTCATCGCCTTCGGCGCCCTGCAGGGCGTGTTCGTCGAATGGATAGGCGTGCGGCCCGCCATCAAGATCAAGTCCGAATTCGGCTGGATCATGTCGACCATCGCGCTGGCCATCATCTTCAAGAACGTGGCGGAAAATATCTGGGGCAAGGATGACCTGACCTTCCCGTCGCCGCTGTCGGCCGCGCCATTCAAGGTGCTGGGCGCGAACGTGCAGCCGATGCAGGTGGCCGTCATCGTGGGCGCGCTGGCCATCATGCTGGCCGTGGAAGTGTTCAACCGCAAATCGATCTACGGCAAGGCCGTGGTGGCCACGGCCAACGACCGCGACGCGGCCGGCCTGATGGGCATCAACACGGGCATGGTCATCACGTTTTCCTATGCGCTGTCGTCGGCCACGGCCGCCTTTGCGGGCGTGCTGGTGGCGCCTTTGACATTGACGGGCGCCACCATGGGCGCCTCGCTGGGTCTCAAGGCCTTTGCCGTGGCCATCATCGGCGGCCTGACGTCGGGCGTGGGCGCCATCGTCGGCGGCCTGATCCTGGGCATCGCCGAGACGACCACCGGCTACTACATCTCCACGGGCTACAAGGAAGTGCCAGGCCTGCTGCTGTTGCTGCTGGTACTGGCCATCAAGCCGTCCGGCCTGTTCGGCAAAGCCGCGATCAAGAAAGTCTGAGGATCACATGAACAAGAAAATCACCATGCTGGCGCTGAGCGCGGCGGGCCTGGCCGCGCTCGTGCTGTTCCCCGTCGTCATTCCGAATCCCTATTACATCCACCTGGCCGAAACCATCCTGATCTACGCCATCCTGCTGTTCGGCCTCGATATCGTCGTCGGCTACACGGGGCAGGTGTCGCTGGGCCACGCGGGCCTGTTCGGCATCGGCTCGTACGCCACGGGCGTGCTGGTGTTCAAGCTGGGCTTGCCGTTCTGGCTGGCCATCCCCGCCAGTATCGCGGGCGCGGCCGTGTTCGGCGCCATCCTGGCCTTGCCGGCCCTGCGCGTGACGGGACCCTACCTGGCCATGGTGACCCTGGCCTTCGGCACCATCGTGCAAATCCTCATCAATGAAATGAGCTTCCTGACGGAAGGGCCGATGGGCATCAAGATCCACAAGCCCGTCCTGTTCGGCCACAAGCTCTCCGAGGTCGAGTACTACTACATGGTGGCCGCGCTGATGGTCATTTCGCTCGTCGTCGTGCACCGCATCCTGAAGTCGAACCTGGGCCGTGCCTTCGAAGCCTTGCGCGACAGCCCCATCGCCTCCGACTGCATGGGCGTGTCCGTGTACCGCTACAAGGTCTACGCCTTCGTCATCAGCGCCGGCTTCGCGGGCCTGGCGGGCAGCCTGTATGCGTATTCGGAAGAATATATCTCGCCCAATACCTACAACTTCGAGCTGACGATATTGTTCCTGCTGGCCGTCATCATGGGCGGACGCAAGACGCGCTCGGGCGCGCTGATCGGCGCGCTGATCGTCGTCATGCTCCCCAGCCTGCTGTCGGACATCGAGTTGTTCCGCAAGATCGCCGTCGCCGCCGCCGTGCTGGGCGTGATCGGTTCCATCTTCATGCTGGCCAGGAAGCGCGCCACCGTGCGCGGCGTGCTCGTGCCCCTGGTGGCCACCATCGGCCTGGCCGCGTTTTCCTACCGGCTGGAGAACATGGTCGACTGGCGGCTGACCATCTTCGGCCTGATGACCCTGTTCGTCGTGTACTACCTGCAGGACGGCATCGTGGGATTCCTGATGAGCTTTATCGGCAAGGGCAGGGGCCATGTGCAGGCCGTCGCCTCGCACGGCGTGGCGCCGTTCGACCACGCCCAGGGCGGGCAGCAGGGCGCCACGCTGCTGCGCGTGGACCAGGCGCTGATGCAGTTCGGCGGCCTGAAAGCGCTGAACCAGGTGGACCTGAACGTCACGCAGGGTTCCGTGCACGGCTTGATCGGGCCGAACGGCTCGGGCAAGAGCACGATGATGAACGTGCTGACGGGGATCTACAAGCCGACGGCGGGCAAGGTGGAATTTGCCGGCGCCGTGATCTCCGGCCGCACGCCGTCCGAGATCGCGCTGGGCGGCGTGGCGCGCACCTTCCAGAACGTGCAGCTGTTTGGCGAGATGACGGCCACGGAAAACGTGCTGGTGGGCTTGCACAACACGTTCAAGTCGAACGTGCTGGACGTGATGCTGCATACGCCCCGCTACAAGCGGGAAGAGGCGGCGGCGCGCGAACGGGCCGCCAGCATCCTCGAATTCGTGGGCCTGGCCGACCTGGCCAATGAAGAGGCGCGCAATCTGCCGTATGGCAAGCAGCGCTTGCTGGAAATCGGCCGCGCGCTGGGCCTGAACCCGCGCCTGCTGCTGCTCGACGAGCCGGCGGCGGGCCTGACGGCGCCCGACATCAAGGAGCTGATGGCCATCATCCGCAAGATCCGCGAGCACGGCATCACCATCATCCTGATCGAGCATCACATGGACGTGGTGATGGCGCTGTCGGACGTGGTGACGGTGCTGGACTTCGGCCAGAAGATCGCCGAAGGCGCACCCGCGCTTGTCCAGAGCGATCCGAAAGTGATCGAAGCCTACCTGGGCGGCAGCGCCGACACCCTGAGCCCTGCAGCGCACTGAGAGGAAGACCATGCTGACCATTCATAATCTGCACGCCGCCTACGGCAAAGTCGAAGTCCTGCACGGCATTTCGCTCGACGTCCCGAAGGGCAAGCTGGTGACCCTGATCGGCTCGAACGGCGCCGGCAAGACCACCACCATGCGCGCCATTTCCGGCATGCTCAAACCCAGGTCGGGCAGCGTCACCCTGGGCGGCCAGGATGTCACGGGCCTCGATTCGCACAAGATCGCGCGCGCTGGCCTGGCCCATTCGCCGGAAGGGCGGCGCGTGTTCGCCTCGATGTCGGTGACGGACAACCTGCTGCTGGGCGCTTTCCCCCGCTTCACGCGGTCGCGTCCGAAAGGCGACATCAAGGGCGACCTGGACAGGGCCCTGGAGCTGTTTCCCCGCCTGAAGGAACGGCGCGACCAGCTGGCCGGGACCCTGTCGGGCGGCGAGCAGCAGATGCTGGCCATGGCCCGCGCCGTGATGCTGAACCCGGAAGTGATCCTGCTGGACGAACCGTCGATGGGCCTGGCGCCCATCCTGGTGGAAGAAGTCTTCCGCATCATCACGCGCCTGAAAGCGGAAGGCGTGACCATGCTGCTGGTGGAGCAATTCGCCGCCGCCGCCCTGAACGTGGCCGATTACGGCTACGTGCTGGAAAACGGCAGCATTTCCGTGCATGGTCCGGCGGAGAGCTTGAAGACGGATCCGAAGGTGATTGCGGCGTATCTGGGCGGCGGGCACTGACGCGGCCTGGCGCATGGCCAGACTGGCACGCTGCGCCCGCTGCCCGGGTCCAGCGTGCAGGCATCAGTGTTTGGTGGGCTTTTCCTGCTGTACCAGAATGAACGGGCTGACGACGACGGCCCACAGGGATGCGTCGGCCGCCTGCCAGTCCAGCGCCTGCTGGTCCGACACCTTGGCCACCTTGCCATCGGCCATCCATTGGCTGATCGTCGCCTTGTCGTCGTGCGAGATGCGCACGGCCACTTCGACCAGGTCCAGCTCATTGGCGACCCAGACGACATTGCCCTGGGCGAAATGTTTTTCCAGTTCGCTCCAGGCCAGGCGGGCCGTTTCGCTGTTGACTTTGAGGCGCAGTTCGGTGTCTTTTTCAGGATTGGTTTGCATGCGAAATATCAATGTTCGGTGAGTCGGCTGCCGTTGCGCGCGGCGGGTTTGCCTTACAGGGCTTCCACGCGCGGCGTCGGCGTACCCTGCCATGTTAACCGATAGGCGGCGCCTTTGCGAACATTGCCCACGAGGGCAGGGCGGAAGCAGGCCAGGTTGGTGCCGCTGGCGTGCCGCACGCTGGGGAAGATCACGCCCATGGAACCCGCTTCGAGCAGCACGGCCGCCAGGTCTTGCGAGGCGATGTAGCTTGCCGGGTCCAGGCAGGCGGCATAGCGCTGCTGGCCGCGCAGGTCGTGGAAGCTGGCGGAAAAATCGGCCAGCAGCGACTGGTAGTTGACGCTGTCGTCGAAATAATCGATTTCCTGGTATTCCACGGTCTTGTGGAAGATGATTTCGGCCAGCGCCGTTTTCATGTCGAAGGCGCAATACCAGGCACCCCGTTCGCCATCGTTGAAACGCGCCCCTTCCGGGCGGGCATACGTGTAGGCGGCATTGATGATGCGGAAGTGGGGCACGCCAAAAACCAGCTCGTCCACGCCAATTCCTGGCGCGCCGCCGTACTCCGCCACCAGGCGCGCGTTGGTCGCGTTATCGAGCTCGAACAGCTCGCGCAGGTGTTCGTCGTCCTCGGCCAGCGGCGCCAGCACGGAGTCTTCCATGTCGGCGAAGCGCGAGGGAATCAGCCGGCAGGTGTCGATCTGGCGCAAGGCGGCCAGCGGCGGCAGGTGTTCAGGGGAAGCGGCGGCCAAGATTACAGCCCTCCGCGGCGCGCATCGAGCAGCTTGCGCACCGTCTGCATGGCCAGCAAGCCGCCGGCCAGCATCTGCGACAGGGGCGTGCGGCCGCCGAAGATGGGATTCTTGTTGGGCAAACTTACCCATTCGTCGGCCAGCTTGTCGCCGTACAGGATGTGCAAGGCCTTGTAGATGCCCAGCAAATAGGAAATGCGCGTGATGCGGTCCACTTCCAGCACGCGGTCCGGGTGCTTCTTCCACTCGTAGTAGGCGCTGCTGGACAGGCCGCCCAGCAATTCGCGCGCATCGTCGTCGCGCAGCTTCCAGGCGGCGGCCAGCTTGAAAAACCCTTTCAGGGCCGCCTGCGACAGGCGCTCGCGCTCGGCTTTGGCGTTCAGGTCGACGAGCACGGCCGGCTCGAAGCGGCTTTTCGGGTAGGCATAGGCGAGATTCATGGCGTATCCTTGTATGAGACTCTGTTTATGGACTAGTTATACTCCTTTTTCGGATTCGCTGCAACGGCCGCACGCATGAAAAAACGGGGCGCAGCAGGACATCTGTCCCGCTGCGCCCCGTCGGCCCGCCGTCCCGCCGGCCGCGCCGGCTTATCGTGCCGTGACGGTAATGGGCACGCTGAGCTGCGCCGTCAAGCCGTTATTGTCCAGCGCCACCACCTTCAGCGCATAGCTGCCGGCCACCGGCTGCGGCCAGCTGGCCGTGATGGTCATGCCGCTCATGGAGAACTGCATGCCCAGCGGCGCGCCGATGATCGAGATCCACAGCGCGTTTGCGCCGGGTGCCGTGAGCACGATGCTGCCGCTCATGGCCTTGCCCGCCACGCCCGTCATGGCGGCGGCGCTGATCGTGGGACCGGCGGCGGCGATTTTCACCGTGGCCACGGCCTGGCCCGTCAAGCCCGTCTTGCTATCCCTGGCGATGACGGTCACGCTGTAGCTGCCCAGCACGGGGTTGGCCCAGCTGACGACGCCGGCGGCATTGACGCTCATGCCCGATGGCGCGCCCGCCAGGCTGTAGGTGACGGGGTTGGGCGCCACCGTGGTGGCGGTAAATGACAGGGCTACGCCCGGCTTGCCGCTGACGCTGGCCACCGTGACCACGGGCGGCAGCGGGGCGGCGATGGCCACCGTATAGACGCCTTTGCCGCTCAGGCCCGTCTTGCTGTCCGTGGCCGTCACGGTGACGGCGTAGGTGCCGGCCACGGGCGCGGCCCAGCTGACCAGGCCGGCGCTGCTGATGGCCATGCCTGCCGGTGCGCCGGCGAGCGCGTAGCTGACGGGATTGGCGGCGCTGACGCTGACATTGAATGCCAGTGCCGTGCCGACCTTGCCCGTGATGGCGCCGGCGGCAACGACGGGCGGCGCGACGGGAGCGATGGCGATGGTGTACACGCCCTGGCCGCTCAAGCCGCTGACGGCATCCTTGGCTACCATGGTCACGGCATACGTGCCGGCCACGGGTGTGGCCCAGCTGACCACGCCCGTGGCGGCGATGCCCATGCCGGCCGGCGCGCCCAGCATGGTGTAGCTGAGCGGATTGGCGGCGCTGGCCGAGACGGTAAACGACAGCGGCTTGTCGGCCGCGCCGCTGATGCTGGCCGGCGCCACGACGGGCGCGGCGGGGGCGATCTGCGTGCCCGACAGGCTGGCCAGCAGGCTTTTCACGTTCGGCGTGCCCAGGCCGCCCAGCGGGTCGTAGCCGACCTTGGCCGTGCATACGCTGCACGTGCCGTTGCTGCCCCGCGTGATGTCGGCAAAGCTGCTGGCAAAGGTGCCGGGCACGCTGGCGATCTGGCCGTAGAGTATGCCGTGCGGCAAGCCCAGCGCCGTCTTGGCCTGCAGTGCTCGGCTGGCGTTGGCGATGGCGACCAGGCCCGCCCATTGGGGCGTGGACAGGCTGGTGCCGCCGATGCTGAGCCAGCTGGCGGTGCTGCTGCCTTGCGCCATGACGGCCGTGTACTGGCCCGTGGCGGGGTCGGCATTGAAGGCCACGTCGGCCACGTTGCGCCGCAGCAGGTTGGTCAGGCCCGGTACGTTGACCGTCTGGTAGATAGGCAGTGCCGTGTAGGCGCTGATGCCGCCGCCCGTGCCGGACCAGGCCGCTTCACTGCGCGCGCCGCTGCCGCTGTAGCTGAGCGTGGTGCCGCCCACGGCCAGCACGTTGGGCGAGACGGATGGCCAGGATACGCCGCTGCCCGAGTCGCCCGTGGCGGCCAGGTAGCTCATGTTCTTGCCCGTGAAGGCGCTGTCGACGGAGGCCGTCCAGTTGCCTTCGGCGGCGCCAAAGCTCATCGACACGACGCCAGGCCCCATCAGGTTGGCCAGGCGCACGGCGCCCAGCAGGCTGTTGATGGAAGCGTCAGGCGCCTCGATCAGCACGATGCGGGCCAGCGGCGCCGTCGCATGGGCCCACTGCACGTCGAGGGCGATTTCCATGGCCCAGCCCGAGTTGTAGGCGGGGGCCGTAGCCGTCATGGTGTTCGACGGCGTGCTGTACACGATGGACAGTTCGCAGCCGCTGGCCGGGGCAGCCGGCAAGGGCAGGGCGGCATTGGTGGCGATGGTCTTGGTGGTGCAGCCGGGCAAGCCGAATTTCTGGTTGAAGATGGCCAGTTCGGCCGCCGCGTTCGGGTTGTGCATGGCGTCGACGATGTAGATCGTCTGTCCCGCGCCCAGCTGGGCCGCCTGGGCCGGGGTCAGCGCCGTGCCCGCCGCCGGCAGGGCGGGCAGGTCGTAGGCGGCGCGGATTTGCGCGGGAGAGTAGGTGGCCACCACGCTGCTGCCGGCCATTGGGGCGACGGTGTCGGCCGTGCCGCCCGCTTGCAGGGGGGCGATGTCCTGCGCCATTTGTTCCGCGGCGGCGATCTTTTGCGGCGTCATGCGGCGCGTGCGCATTTCCGTCATGGCGCCGGGCACGTTCTGCAAGTGCGGACGCCAGTGGGCCGAGCCGCTGCTGTTGCTGCTGTCGCGCCCGTCAGGCGCATCGAGCAGGGCAGGGGCGGCGTGGAACATCGGCTGCGCCACCAGCGCGCCGACGGCGGCGGGGACGACGGGCACTTCGACGCTGAATTGCGTGGCCGCCGTGGCGATGGCGGCGGGCGGCGCCGATGCCGGGCTCTCCTGGCCGGGGCCGCAAGCGCCCAGCAGGATGGCGGCAGTGGCGCCCAGCAGCAGGCGCCCGTGACGGGAATGCAGGGGGATACTTTTTTTCATGGCGAAACTCTCCGAGTTGGGCGAGGGCCACATCTCGACAATGCGGGGGCTGGCGCCGCGCGCTGGCGGTCCCGGCCTTGCATTGGCAGCCCCGCTGCCGTGGCGCTTGCGCGCGGTAGGCCGGTGGCTTTGCGTCCCCGCCTTTCGACGGGTTTGCCCTCAGAACTGATCATGCATCGCGACGTACTTCCTGATGCGTTATCAATTCTAGTGAATTCGCCAAATAAGTGTTAACTATTTTCAATCAACATTTTCATTTATGCATGAATTTGTCGTATATTCCGCCATTATCCGATGCAATCTTGTCAGCCTGGTTAAGCCTTAAAAACAAGGTTGTCAGGGCTATATCGAGGCATAACGGCGTTTTTCCGCTGTAACGGCGAGTGCATTTCTCTGATTTTAATGAATATAACGAATTTGCCGATTTTTTTTGCCTGTGCGCCATCAATCCTCGAATACCATGCCCGGATACGGCGCTGCGCGGCAGGCCGCCAGCCGCTGCGCCAGGCTGCCCGCATGGGCTTCCAGTTGATGGCCGTCCGGGTCGAGAAAATACAGGGAATCGCCGGCGCTGCGGTTCTGTTGCCACTCGGGCACGCCCGCGGCGCGCAGGCGGGCGGCAAAGGCGGGGAAGTCTTGCTGCGAGATGGAAAACGCATAGTGCGTGTAGCTGCCGCCCGCACTACTGGCCGCCCCCGCATCCAGCGACAGGCACAGCCAGAGTTCACCGGCCGACAGGTACGCGCCCCTGTCCCAGCGCGCATGCAGGCGCAGGCCCAGGGTGTCGCGGTAAAAGGCAACGCTGCGCGCCAGCTTGCGCACGGACAGGGTGAGGTGGTTCAGGCCGGTCAACATGGTGCTGGATACCTTTCAGGTGGGCGGAGGCTGGTTCCAGCCTCCGCAGTGGTTTGTGGCGACAGTGTTCCAGGCAAGCATGAGCACAGCAATAAGACCACAACCGTCGCAACACCTGACACAACCGTAGCGAGCGGAAGGAAGAGGTGGCCTGCGATGCTCACCGTACTTTTAGTACGGTGAGCATCGCCGGCCGCAAAGCGCGACGCGCAGCAGGTTTGGGCTGGCGCCATCAGACAGGCTCGGCGTGCTCCACCATCAACTGCACCTTGGTCGTGCCATTGTATTCATTCGCGTCCAGGCGGAAGGCGACGCGCGTGCGTTCGCCCAGGGCGTCCGTGTGGCCGAACCAGATGGCGTCGAAGCGCACGCCGTTCTTTTCCAGCAGCAGTTTCAAATGGCGCTCTTTTAATATGCGCTGGCTGACGACGCGGAATTCGTCGCAGAAGACGGGCGGGGCGAAGCCCTGGCCCCACACCTGGCCATCCATCAGCTCGATGAAGGCCGTCGTGTAATACGCGTCTTCCAGCGGGCCGTCCGTTTCCACCACCCGTTCCAGTTGCTGCTGGCTGAGCCAGGCCTGGCCCACGGCTTCGAACGCCCGGGAAAAGGCGTCGAAGGCATCGGCGCGGATGGTCAAGCCGGCCGCCATGGCGTGGCCGCCGAACTTGTCGATCAGGCTGGGCGCCCGTTTCGACACGAGGTCGAGCGCGTCGCGCAGGTGGAAGCCGGGGATCGAACGTCCGGAACCCTTGATCCAGCCGTCCGCGCCAGGCGCAAACGTGATGGTGGGGCGGTAGAATTTTTCCTTCAGGCGCGAAGCGACGATGCCGATCACGCCCTGGTGCCACGATTCGTCGAACACGCTGATGGTGCTGCTGTTGGCCGGTTCGAAATCGTCGAGGTGCAGCAGGGCCGTGTCCTGCATTTCCGCCTCGATCTCGCGCCGCTTCAGGTTGATGTCGTTCAATTGCTGGGCCAGCGCCCAGGCGCGGCCTTCATCGTCCGTGATCAGGCATTCGATGCCGAGCGACATGTCCTGCAGGCGGCCCGCCGCATTCAGGCGCGGGCCCAGGGCAAAGCCCAGGTCGAACGGCGTGGCGCTGCGCGCTTCGCGGCCTGCCACGCGGAACAGGGCGGCCACGCCCGCGTGCATATTGCCTTTGCGCATGCGTTTCAAGCCTTGCGCGACGAGGATGCGGTTGTTCGTATCGAGGCGCACCACGTCGGCCACCGTGCCCAGCGCCACCAGGTCCAGCAGGTTGTCCAGCTTGGGCTGGGTTTGCGCATCGAAGATGCCGCGCCGGCGCAATTCCGCGCGCAGGGCCAGCAGCACGTAGAACACCACGCCCACGCCCGCCAGGTGCTTCGACGGGAAACCGCAGGCGGGCTGGTTCGGGTTGACGATGACGGCCGCGTCGGGTAGGGTATCGGCCGGCAAATGGTGGTCGGTGACGACCACCTGGATGCCGCGCCGGTTGGCCTCGGCCACGCCGTCGATGCTGGCGATGCCGTTGTCGACGGTGATGATGATGTCGGGCGACTTTTCGCGGGCCGTCAGTGCGACGATTTCCGGCGTCAGGCCGTAGCCGTACTCGAAACGGTTGGGCACGATGAAATCGACGTCGGCGCCCATGGCGCGCAAGCCGCGCAGGGCGACGGCGCAGGCGGTGGCGCCGTCGCAATCGTAGTCGGCCACGATGACCATGCGCTTCTTGGCGGCAATGGCGTCGGCCAGGAAGACGCCGGCCGCGCCGATGTGCAGCAAGCCGGACGGCGGCATCAGGGCCGCCAGTTCGCTCGACAGCTCTTTCGTGTCGGACAGGCCGCGCGACGCGTACAAGCGGGCCAGCACGGGGTGGATGCCGCCCTGGCGCAGCAGTTCGGATTCGCGGTAAGGGCAGGGACGGGTGGCGATGCGGGTACGGGTCATGATGCTTTCAACTTGTTCAGGGTAATCGCGCGCCAGAATTTGCGTTGCGCGTTCTTGCTGGTGGTGCAAGCCAGCCAGGCGTCGCGGTGGCTCAGCACCAGGCGCAGCTGGCCCAGGCGGCCATCTTTCAGGGCCGCCAGCAGGGGCGCGAACCAGTCCGCTTCCAGCGCTTGCAACTGCTGCAGCCACATGCCCCATTCCTGGCCCTGTGCCGCTTCGATCAGGCCGCCCAGCACGACGATCGCGTCCTGCCTGTCGGCCAGAACGCTGTTTGGACTGGCATGGCGCTGCGCCGGTGTCGCCAGTGCGGCCAGCCAGCCCGGCGCATCGCCGGTATGCAGGCGGGCGGCGCAGGTGGGCGCTTGCGCCGTGGCCTGGCTGGCGCCCCAGAGCCAGAAGGAATTGATGGCTTTCAAGCCCCGCTCTTCGCGCGCCGCATTGACGGGATGTTCATGCCACAGCATCTGCACTTCGTTTTGCAGGCGGCGCGCGGCGCGCGCATGCTCGCCTTCCGGCATCCACACGGACAGGTCCTGCGTGGTGGCGCCGTCCGGCGAGGCGCACTGCAAATCGCTCCAGCCATCGGCGCGCATGAACCAGGTGCCCGCGTCGCCATACGCCAGCGGCTGGCCGATTTCGTCGAAATACGGAGCGGCAATGTCGAACAGGGCGCGCCCGTCGGCCTCGCTCAGATTGAGCTGGCGCAAGTCTTCCAGGCTGATATGGCTGCGGGCGATGGCCAGGTGGGCCGGGTGCAGCAGGAAATAGCGGCCGCCCGGCTCCGGCGCCAGGCCGTAGCCGCGCATGGCCTGGACGGCAAAGGCCGCCTGCGCCGCCTCGCCGTTGGGCGCGGGCGCCAGGCCCAGCGCGTGCGCCAGCCACGCTTCGTGCGGCAGCAGGCGGTTGGTGTTGTCAAAAGTTTCTAAATTGCAAGTGGAGGAGCGCGACAGCAGTGCCGCCAGGGCGGGCGCCTGCAAGACCTTGAGCAGGTCGGCAGCCAGTTCGGCATTGGGCAAGGCGCAGGGCAGGACGAGGGTAAGTTGATTCATCCCGAGATTGTAGGCGATTGTGGCGGTGGGGGCGTAGTCCCCGTCGTTTTCTGCCCGGCCGCCGCCCGCATGCCGGGAGCACGGGGGCGCAGCAAAAATGGCGCCACGGTGATGTGTTTCACGCATGAAATGCCATTTGTGTGGCACACTGCGCGCTCGCATATCATCGTTGTCGCGGGAGCGCATGAGCATCATCAAACAATTTCCTTTCGAGTGGCAAGTCGGCGTGCGCTATACGCGCGCCGGGAAGCGCAGTGGCCGCAACAGCTTCATCTCCTTCATTTCCCTCATTTCCGTGGGCGGCATCGGCCTGGGCGTGGCCGCCCTGATCGTCGTCCTCTCCGTCATGAACGGCTTCCAGAAGGAAGTCACCGACCGGTTGATGTCGGTGCTGGCCCACGTCGAAGTGTTCGACACCAGCGGCTCCATGGCCAACTGGCAGGCGCAGGAACGGGCCGCCTACGCCAATCCGCAAGTGAAGGCCGTGTCGCCGTTCGTGGAAACCCAGGGCATGCTGCTCAACGACGAAACCATGCGCCCGTCCGTCGTGCGCGGCGTGCTGCCGCAGCAGGAAGCCACCGTCTCCAGCGTGGCCAGCCAGATGAAGCAGGGCAGTTTCAAGGATCTCACGCCCGGCTCGTACAACATCGTGCTGGGCATCGACCTGGCCAAGGCGCTCGACGTGAAAGTGGGCCAGAACGTGACCCTGATGCTGGAACGCGAGCCGAAGGCGGGCGACCCGGCCAATGGCATCGTCATGCCGCGCATGCGCGCGCTCAAGGTGGCGGGCATCTTCGAGGCCGGCCACAATGAACTCGATGGCAGCCTGGCCTTCGTCAACATGCAGGACGCCGAGCAGCTGCTGCAGCTCGACGGCCCGTCAGGCCTGCGTTTGCGCCTGCACGACATGAACAAGGCGCCGCAGGTGGCGCGCGAACTGAAGGCGTCGATGCCGGGCCAGCTGTGGATGCGCGACTGGTCGCGCGCCAGTGCCAGCTGGTATGCGCTGGTGCAAAGCCAGAAGAACATGATGTTCATCATCCTCAGCATGATCATCGCCGTGGCTGCGTTCAACCTCGTTTCGACCCTCGTGATGTCGGTCACGGACAAGCAGGCCGATATCGCGATCCTGCGCACCCTGGGCGCCTCGCCGTTCTCCATCATGAAGATTTTCATGATCCAGGGCGCGCTCGTGGGCTTGCTGGGGAGTGCCCTGGGCGTGGTCGGCGGCGTGCTGCTGGCGCTGAACGTGGGCGTCATCGTGCCCTTCATCGAAGGCATCTTCGGCCTGCACTTCATTTCCAAGGAAATCTACCAGATCAGCGCCGTGCCGTCCGACGTGCATTGGCTGGACGTGGCGCAGATTGGCCTGATCGCCTTTGGCCTGGCGCTGGTGGCGACCATCTACCCGAGCTGGCGCGCCGCGCGCGTCAAGCCGGCCGAGGCGCTGCGGTATGAATAGTTGGCTTGTGTACCGGGGTCGGACCCGTCGGGTCTGACCCCAGCCTTTTGCTGCGGTATGAGTCATTGGCTGATCAACAAACTGCTGGGGTCACACCCATCGGGTCTGCCCGCTGAGAATTAATGAATTAATGAGCATGTTAAAAAATATTCCCTACGAATGGCTGGTCGGCTTGCGCTACACGCGGGCCGGCAAGCGCAGTGGCCGCAACAGTTTTATCTCCTTCATTTCCCTCATTTCCATGGCCGGCATCGGCCTGGGCGTGGCGGCGCTGATCGTCGTGCTGTCCGTGATGAACGGCTTCCAGAAGGAAGTGACGGACCGCATGCTGTCCGTGCTGGCCCACGTGGAAGTGTTCGACAACAGCGGCAGCATGCCGGACTGGCGCGCGGAAGCGGCGCAGGCGTTCAAGAATCCTGCCGTGAAAGGCGCCGCGCCGTTTGTGGAAACGCAGGGCATGCTGTTGCGCGACGACGCGCTGCGCCCCGCCATCGTGCGCGGCGTGCTGCCCGAGGAAGAGCCGAACGTGTCCGACGTGGCCGGCCAGACGCGCATGGGCAGCTTCAAGGCGCTGCAGCCGGGCACCTTCAATATCGTGCTGGGCATCGAGCTGGCGCGCGCGCTGCGCGTCAACCTCGGCGAAAAAGTCACGCTGATGCTGGCGCAGGGCCAGGTCACGCCGGCTGGCGTGTTGCCGCGCATGCGCAGCTTCACCGTCAGCGGCATCTTCCAGGCGGGCCACAATGAATTCGACGCGGGCCTGGCCTTCATCAATATCGAAGACGGCCAGCGTTTGCTGCGCCTCGACGGCCCGTCCGGCCTGCGCCTGCGCCTGGCCGACATGAACCAGGCGCCGCAAGTGGCGGCGGAGCTGAAAAAAACCATGCCGGGCGACCTGTGGCTGCGCGACTGGTCCAAGCTGAACGCCAACTGGTTCGCTGCCGTGCAGACGGAAAAGCGCATGATGTTCATCATCCTGACCCTGATCATCGCCGTGGCCGCCTTCAACCTCGTCTCCACCCTGGTGATGACGGTGACGGACAAGCAGGCCGATATCGCGATTTTGCGCACCCTGGGCGCATCGCCCCGTTCCATCATGAAGATCTTCATGATCCAGGGCGCGCTGGTGGGCATCCTGGGCACCATCCTGGGCGTGGGCGGCGGCGTGCTGGTGGCCATGAACATCGACGTCATCGTGCCTTTCATCGAGCACCTGCTGGGCGTGCAGTTCCTCTCCAAGGACATCTATTTCATCAGCACCGTGCCGTCCGATCTGCGCTGGCCCGACGTCACCAAGATCGGCGTGCTGGCCGTGATCCTCGCCTTCCTGGCGACCCTGTACCCAAGCTGGTGGGCTGCCCGCGTGAAGCCTGCGGAAGCCCTGCGCTATGAATAAACCACTGACTATGACCATGACCGATCTGAACAAACCTGCCGTCAACGGCGCTTCCGCCGATTCCGCCGTGCTTTCCTGCCGCGGCCTGGGCAAGACCTTCACGCAGGGCAGCTACAAGGTGCAGGTGCTGGCCGGCATCGACATCGACATCCACCGGGGCGAGCGGGTCGCCATCGTGGGCGCGTCCGGTTCCGGCAAGTCGACCCTGCTGCACCTGCTGGGCGGCCTCGATACGCCCACCAGCGGCAAGGTCACCCTGCTGGGCAAGGATTTCGCCACCCTCAGCGAAAAGGCGCGCGGCGACCTGCGCAACGCCTCGCTGGGTTTCGTCTACCAGTTCCACCACCTGCTGCCCGAGTTTTCCGCGCTGGACAACGTCGCCATGCCCCTGATGATACGGCGCATGAAGCGCGCGCCCGCCACCGAGCTGGCGCAGCAGATCCTCACGCGCGTGAACCTGGCCAAGCGCGTCACGCACACGCCGGGCGAATTGTCGGGCGGCGAGCGCCAGCGCGTGGCGCTGGCCCGCGCCCTCGTCACGCAGCCGGCCTGCGTGCTGGCCGATGAACCGACGGGCAACCTCGATCACGCCACGGCCGAACAGATTTTCGACCTGATGCTGGAATTGTCGCGCACCCTGGGCACGGCCTTCGTCATCGTCACGCACGATATCGAACTGGCCAAGCGCTGCGACCGCGTGCTGCGCCTGACGGATGAAGGGCTGCAGCCGTACCAATACTAAGGAGCCGCCATGCAGTGGATCGACACGCATTGCCACCTGGACGCGCATGAATTCGGCAGCGAATCGCTGCAGGTGGCGGCGCGCGCGCAGCAGCAGGGCGTGGAGATGATCGTCATGCCCGCCGTCGAACGGGCCAATTTCGCCATCGTGCGCGAGCTGGCGGCAGCGGCGCCCAACGCCTGCTATGCGCTGGGCATCCACCCGATCTACGTGCCGCACGCCACCGACGACGACTTGACCGCCCTGCGCGGCGCCGTGGAACTGGCCATGAACGACCCGCGCTTTGTCGCCATCGGCGAGATCGGCCTCGATTTCTTCATTCCCATGCTGTGCGAGCCGGCCATGCGCGCCAAGCAGGAGCATTTTTTGCGCGAGCAGCTGAGAATCGCCCGCGACTTCGACCTGCCCGTGCTGACCCACGTGCGCCGCTCGCAGGACATCGTTCTCAAGCACGCGCGCCAGATCCGCCCGAACGGCGGCATCGCGCATGCGTTCAACGGCAGCTTTCAGCAGGCGCAGGGTTATATCGACCTCGGTTTCAAGCTCGGTTTCGGCGGCGCCATGACGTTTACGCGCGCCTTGCAGATACGCCGCATGGCCACGGACCTGCCTTTGGAGTCCATCGTGCTGGAGACGGATGCGCCCGACATCTCCCCCAGCTGGATACACCCGGGCCGCAACAGCCCCGAAGAATTACCGCGCATCGGCGCCGTGCTTGCCGAGCTGCGCGGCCTCGACATCGCGCAGGTGGCCGCTGTTACCAGCGCCAATGCGCGCGCCGTGATGCCCCGACTACCCTTGATGGAGAGACCAGAATGAACAAGAAGATCATCGCCGGCGCACTGGCGGCCTGTTTGGGCGGCGCATTTGCGCCGGCCCTGGCGGCGCCGGGCGCCCAGTGCGACGGCATGCCGCGCCTCGACGTCGCCACGCCGGCCGGCTTTTGCGTGGCCGTGCTGGCCGATGGCCTGAAATTCCCCCGCGGCGTGCTGCCGCTGACGAATGGCGACATCGTCGTCACGGACATGACGGGATGGGCGCCGAAGCAGGGCAAGCTGTGGCTGCTGCAGCCCAAGGCGGCCGGTGGCGGCTATGAGCGCAAGCTGCTGCTCGACAAGCTCGACCGCCCGAACGGCATCGTGCAGGGACCGGACGGCATGGTCTATGTGGGCGAGGTGGGGCGCATCTTCCGTTTCGACTTGCGCGATCCGGCCCGCGCCATCACCGACGTGATCGGCGGCACGGCGAAGACACCGCGCCTGCCTGGCCTGGGCTTGCACCTGCTGACGAACATGCGCTTCAGCCCCAAGGGCGACCTGTACGTGAACGTGGGTTCCAGCACCGACCATTGCGAGAACGATGGCAAGGCGCCCGATCCGACCAAGGCTTGCGCTTCGGCGGAAGGCCCGGAAGCGCTGGGCGCCATCCGCGAATACACGATGGCCTGGCCGGCCGGCACGGTGACGAGCTGGCGCACGCATGCGCGCGGCTTGCGCAATTCGATGGCGCTGGCCTTCCACCCGGCCACGGGCGAACTGTGGCAGGCGGAAAACGCGCGCGACGCCATCCAGGCCGCCATGCCGCAGCTGAAAAGCGACGAAAACCTGCCGCATGAAGAGCTGAACCTGATCAAGGCCGACCGCCACTACGGCTGGCCGTACTGCTACGACGACAACGTCGCCAGCCCCGAATATCCGAAGACGGCGTGCTCGGCCCAATATGCGGCGCCCCAGCGCCTGCTGCCGGGCCACGCCGCGCCGCTGGGCATGACGTTTTATACGGCCAGCCGCTTCCCGGAACTGTACAAGAACAGCCTGATCATCGGCTACCACGGCTACCGCAGCAACGGCCACCGCCTGGTGGCGCTGCTGCCCGACAAGGCCGGCGCGCCGCTGGGCAAGTCCGTCGAGCTGATCGGCAACTGGGAGCGCAAGGGCAAGCAGGGCCGGGGTGCGCCCGTGGACGTGAAGCAGGGTCAGGATGGCGATATCTACATGGCCGACGACCACAATGGCCTGGTGCTCAAGCTGCATTACGCGGGCGCCAAGCCGTAAGGGGGCGGCGGTTTGGCGCCGCATGACCGATGGCGCTGTGTTTGCCCGTGCGTTCAAATTTTACCCTGCGGCCCGGATGTTAATGCATGCGATGCCACGTCATTTCGAGGCGCTAATACTAGGCGCCCTGGGCCGCTCTTCCATGACGGATTGAAGATAAAGCATCGTCACCTCCTTGCGTTTTTTCAGGCGCGATTCCATTTTTCGCAGCGCCGGCGCTTGCGACAGGCGCTCTGTTTTTCTTCTTGTTAAGTCCAGAATCACCCTGAGAAAAAATCGCTTGATGATGTGCAACCTGTGCAGTTTTTCGGCTTCGATATCATTGCGCACGATGCTCTTTGCCGCATCGATAGCCTTGTCCAGGTTCGAGAGTGCCTGGACACACCTGGCCAGCACCCCGAGGATTTCCTGGTCGTCCGCCCGCAATGCGAGCTGAAGCATATTCTGGAAGTGGTCGAACAGCGCGATGACTGCCGTTCTGAGCTTGCGCAGCGCGTCATTTCTTGCTGCTATCTCGATTTCATAGCCGGTTTTCCAGGCATCCAGTTCGGCCTTCTGTTGTTGTAGTTGTTGAGCGTACAAATGGTTTAGTTTGTTCTGCGCTTCGAGCAGAACCTGCTTTTCCTTTTCAAAATCATGTCGTTCATCCTGCAGTTTCTCTGCATGCGCCAGTTCAGTATGCTTCAGTTGCTTTGCATGTGCCAGTTCAGTGTCGTGCAGTTTCTCTGCATGCGTCAGTTCAACATCCTGCAGTTTCGTTGCATGCGCCAGTTCAGTACCCTGTAGTTGCAATGAAAATTGTTGCCGCTGCTTTTCAAATCGTTTTTCCTTTTTCCAAACAAGAAACAAGGTTATCAGGCTGCCAATTAGCGCAATTATCGCGGCAGCGACGGCGGAAAAGTTCTTGATGTCCTCGACGGTCATGGTGGTCATCCTGGCAATAAATGAGACCGCTAAGCTGCGCAGCAAGGTGTGCTCAGAGAAATGCAGTGCCGCCGGCGGCGTCTCTCGCATCGGGCGTATGGTCAGGATAGGCCGTCGCTGACGGCGGCGGTAGTGCACAAGCAGCGCATGTTTGTTCCAGCTCAGTCATTGTCGTCATCGGGGCTGCCGCCTCCAGGCGCGCCCATCAATTGCGATTGGCCGGCTTTCCTCGCGTCCGTGCTTGACCTCGCTCAGTGCGGGGCTGCCGCATGCTCCTACAATCGGCCAGACGTTCCCCACTGACCCGGGTTGGCCATGCATTTACCCTTGCTTGTCGTTGCGCTGTGCCTGTGCCTGCCGAGCGCGCGTGCGCAGGGCGGCATCTACGCACCGGCGCCACGCCTGAGCGCCGACCAGCTGATCGCGGCTTACCAGGAGAGGCCGCCGGCGGGGGAGGCGCCGGATCCCGCTTTCCTGCTCGGCCAGCGTTATGCGAAAGGCTATCTGGCCGGCGTGGCCGATGCGGCGCAGGGCAGGCAATGGTGCGACACGGGCCGCTGGAAAACGGTGGAAATCGATGCGCTGGTTGTCGCCGGGCTGAAACGGCTGCCGGCCCCCGTCCGGCAGGGCGACGCGGCGGCCCTGATCGTGGCCATCCTGGCGCGGCGTTTTCCCTGTTCCACTCCACCATCAACGGGAGGCTGACGTGAAACCTGCATTCATCAAGCTGCGTGAAAATTATTCGAGCGTGGCGGCCGTCGACCAGGCCACCCTGTTCGGCGAAATCGGCTGGGAAGACCTGATCGGCAAGGACAGCTTTGCCAATACCTGCGCCATCCGCGTCAGCCTGGCGCTGATCAAGGCGGGCATCGAGCTGAAAGGCCGCATGGCCATCCGCAAGGGGCCGTTCAAGGGCGCGCTGATCGAGCCGGGGCAGGCCAAGCTGGCGCACATGCTGGCCAGTCCCTCGATGCTGGGCGCGCCCGAAAAATTCAGCCGCGATGCGGCCATCGCCGGCATCGGTCAGCGCAAGGGCCTGGTCGCCTTTTTCCGCATTCCCGGCTACCTGGGCGGCGCGGGCGGGCATATCGACATCCTGCTGCCATCGATCGGCGTGAAGGTTTGCGGCAGCGAATGCTACTGGACCTGCGCCGAAGTGTGGTTCTGGGAACTGCGCTAACGCTTGTTTGAGCTAGGGTCTATTTGAACTTCTTCGAGCGTCCGCGCGACGCCGCATTGTGCGCGCGTAGGATGGAATCGACGCGTTCCGAGGCATCGCGCGACAGGTTTTGCGCCACGGCGATATCGGGGAAGAATTCGGGCAGGCGGTAGCTGAGCCACGCATACGCGGAGTAGTAGCGGCAAGTGTCTTCCACCTGCTGCAGATTTTGCGTACCGCCGCCATACGCGTGCTGGCGCAAGGTGGACGTCTTGCCCTGCGACAGATTCTTCGCCCAGTGTTCCCACGCCGTTTGCAGGGACGGCACCTTGCTGGAAATCGGCACCAGCGACAGGGTGAACTTGTCGGCCACGGACAGGGGCAGGGTGTCGAGCCAGACGGCGCGCTCCTTCTGGTCTTCCGTGATGCGGGGGAAGAAAAAGCCGTCCGGCACGTCGATATTGTGGATGAAGCGGCGCAGCAGTTTCGACAGCGAGAGCTCGCCCGTCACCGACGAAATGCGGTGCAGATGTTCGAGCGAGGGCGCCACGGCAAAGCCGCTGGTGTTCAGCGGATGCAGTTTTTCCTTCAGCAGCGCGCGCATCACTTCATGCGTTTCGTTGTCGTAGCCGGCCACGAGGCCCTCTTCATGCACGCCGTAGCGGCCCGCGCGCCCTGCGATCTGGCGCGCCAGCGCGGCCGAAATCTCTTCCTCCTCGCGGCCATTGTATTTGACACAGGTGGTCATGACGATGCGCGCGATCGGCATGTTCAGGCCCATCGCCAGCGCGTCCGTGCCGACGACGATATCGGCCGTACCGTCGCGGAAGCGCTGCGCCTGCGCGCGCCGCACTTCGGGCGACAGGTTGCCGTACACGGTGGCCACGGACAGCCCCGTTTCCGTGATCATGTCGCGCCACATCAGCACTTCTCGGCGCGAAAAGGCGATGACGGCGTCCCCGCGGCGCAGATTGCGCACCTTGCGCACGGCCGTCGGCTCCATCGACAGGGGCGCCATGCGTTTGAGTACGTGCACTTCCAGCGGGCAGTCGAGGCGCTCGGCCAGCGCCTCGATGGCGCGCCGCGCTTCGGGCGCCCCCACCAGGTACACGGTATGGGCGGGCGCGCCGCAGACGGCCGCCGTCCACGCGGCGCCCCGGTCCGGGTCGGCCAGCATCTGGATTTCATCGATGACGGCCACTTCGACGACGGTTTTCGTGTCCAGCATTTCCACCGTGCTGGCCACGTGCGTGGCGCCGTCGACGACGCGGCGCTCCTCGCCCGTGATCAGGCTCACGGCCAGCGGTTTGCCGTGCGGCGCGGCTTCCTGCAGGCGTTCGTAGTTTTCCAGGGCCAGCAGGCGCAACGGCGCCAGATAGATGCCGCTCTTTGCTTTCACCAGCGCTTCCATGGCGCGGTGCGTCTTGCCGGAATTCGTGGGCCCCAGCAGGGCGACGAAGCGGCGCGGCAGGCGGCGCGCCATCTCGAACGAGGCGGGATATTCGGCCAGGTTGATGCTCTGGCGCGTGCGCGCCGCATGCTGCTCTTCCTGCTGGCGCTCGATGGCGTGATTGAAGCGCTGGCGGATGCGGTCGAACACCATGCCGGCCGGCTCCGAGGTCTGCATGTCGGCCAGCGTATGCAGGAAGACCATCGGGTCCGTGTCCACGTCTTCGCTCAGGCCCGCGATATCGGCGACGAAATCCATCACGTGCTGGCGCAGCTCCTCGAAGACGGCCGCGCTGGCCCGGTCGCGCACGAGGGCCAGCTTGGTTTCGCGGTCCATCTTGCGCCACTTGGCCGGCCGCGCCAGTACGCCCTGGCTTGGTACCAGCGCATACGGCACCACCAGATGGCCCGCCTTGACCACGCCGGAAAAGCGCACGAAGACCCGGCCTTCCATCTTGACCAGGCGGATATGCTCGGCCAGTTCCCCCAGTTCCGCGACCAGGGTGGCGTCGTTATTGTCTTCGGTGCTGTCGGAAATGTCGGTGGAAGTATCGGGAGGAAGTGCGGAGGAAGTCATGTCGTGCCTGGGCGTCGAAGTAAGCGAGGCCGATTATACCGTGCGCAGGGGAAAGATTTTTCCCGGGCGCGGTGTGGCTGCCGCAGGAGCGCTGATCGTTGGACGGAAGATTCCCTGCGCCGGATGAGCACCTGGCAAGTAGTGAGGCAGCGCATCCATTCTGGCGAATGACGTTGCTGGAGCGTGGAATGGACAGGCGATATCCGGTGCCTTGCGCTGATCGATTTATCCTGCCGAATTTTTATTCGACTGGAAATTTGATAAATATATTTTTATTAATTGTGTTCGATTTGTTGAATTTAATTGTGAAATTTTAATTGCCGTGGCGTCGATGGTAACAAAGAGTATGTTTTTATTGATGCTCGCCGTGATGATATTCGCATCGCGTGCAGATTTTTCTGGATGCAAGGTTGCACGTGTTCTTTTGCGCGCGTCCGGGAATGAATGATTGTCGCCGCGATCCTGTTGCGCCAGCAGCAGCCTGCATGGCTGAACGCGCCTTGCCACGCCGTCGATTTAAAATGAAGCAAGGTGGGACAGTTTCCGTATTGCGCCTGCAGTTTTCATTGCATGAGGAATTATCCGATGGCGGGAAATGAATTGAATTGTCTTGACAATTAATAATGGCGAGCTGATCATGGCTTCAGATTTTTGCGAGGAAATTCTGGCACGGTTTCAACATATCTGAAATTGAAGGTGAGGTACCACATTATTCTGGCTATCGGCTGGGGCGTGCTGCGTTTATATGTGCAGATATGTACGGATTTGATGTGGCTGTGCTTCAGGATGCGCTGGCGGCCGCATGACTTTTTACTTCGCGCTGGCGCATAGCCAGCGTGCGATGACACCCGACATACCTGAGTATGTGATCCTGCGCCAGAGGATGGCGCGCGCAGGAATTTATCAGCCATCCGACTTTGGGAGAACACCATGAATAAAAAGCTCGCTGCATTTCTTTTTGCGTCAGGCCTCGGTTTGGCGGTGACTGCGACGCCAGCCTTGGCAAGCTGCTATAGCGCCTGCGCTGCCGAATGGCGGGCGTGCGTTGCTGGCGGTACCGCTCAAGCAGAGTGCAACGCCGAGCGGTCCGCCTGCCAGCAAACCTGCAACTGACAGGAGGAGTACAGCGCGCTGCGGCAGCCACTATCGTAGCTGCTTGCCGCTGACGCCAGCAAGCCATGGCGTCGATGGCAGTTCAGGCTGCCCGTGCGCGCACGGCGCGCAACCCCCAGCCGGTGGCGATCAATCCGTCACCGGCGTGCAGCGGCGCCACGGCGTCCATGAACGCGCCGCGCAGGCGCTGCCTGGCGCCGTCGTCCAGGCGGTCGATATCGTAGGTGTCGCGCAGGGCTGCCCACAGTTCGCCCGGCGTGGTTGTCCACGGTACGTCGATGTCGTCGAATTCAACCTCCGTGAAACCGGCATCGAGCAGCTCGCGCCAGCCGGCTTCCGACCCCGTGCGCCGGTCGCCGAAGCGTAGCGGCGGCAGCGCGTCGCTGGCGATGGGCTTGAACACGCGCATGAAAACATCGTTGACTTCGCCCAGTAAGAAAGTCCTGCCGACGATGGCCGCGAACTGGCCGCCGGGACGCAGTACGCGGCGCATTTCCCGCACCACTTGTTCGATGTCGTCCATCAGCATCAGCGCCATGTGCGAGACAAGATAATCGATGCTGGCCGATGGCAGGTCCAGCGCCTGACCGCGGCCCGGCAGCAGCCGCACGGAGGCGGGCAGGGCGGCGCGCGCGGCGGCCAGTTCGGCCTCGCTCATGTCGACGCCGACCAGATGCAGCTGCGCCTGTCGCCGGGCCGCCAGCAAACCCAGCAGGTGGCCATCGCCGCAGGCCAGGTCGAGCACGGTCAACGGCGTATCCACGGCCGGCACCAGGCTGGTCAGCGCGGCATAGGAAGAGGCGTAGGTGCCGCGGGCGGAGCGCGCGGGCAAGTGCGCAAACGCGGCGCTGGTCACGCCGACTTGCCTTTGATGAAAGTCTTGCAGGTACTTTTCGGCAGTTGAAGGCGTGTTCATGCGAGGTCCGATAGAGGGCGCCCCAGGGCGCGGACGGGCATGCTAGCATGGCAGGCTTGCAATATCCGCGCCGTGCCTTCGCCCGGCGGACGTCATGACAGGAGGGTAGACATGTTGGGCAGCCCGGGGTTTTTCGCTGTAGATGAGCTCACTGCGGCGAAAATCATGCTCGATGCGCAAAGCGATGGCAAGCGTGTCTTTTGTTTTCCCGGGCATATTTCATCCAAAGCCCAGTTCTTTGATGGCGTACGCGCCACGTTTCCACTCGATCCCCCATTGCATGGATATCACAGCTGGGACGCGCTGGCCGACTCCCTGTGGTCCGGACTGGAGGGATTGCAGGAAGAGGATATCGTGATCGTATGGCGCGGCTCCAGGCACATGCAGATGCAGGCCGAGGAGGATTTCGCCATTGCCCTTGATATTTTGCATGATTTGCCTGGCGCGCTGGCCGACGTCGCGTTGACGGTGAATCAGCCCAAGAAATTGCTGGTGTTGCAGGTGGTGTGATTGACAGCTGCATGCAGCGTCGGCGATGTCTCCGCCTTCCGTACGCTCTGTGGCGCGATCATGTACGACAGCGGGCAACTCGATGCCGAAGTGTTAAAGATCTCCGGAGGCAATGGGCCGTCAAACAGCCGCTTGCCTTCAAGTTGCTAGACGTTTGCGGCTCCATGCCGACGCCGTTCTACGGTTCATAACCGAGCATGTCGTCCTGTTCACGAACAACCTTGTGGAGCGCACCGTGCGCATGCCCAAAGTGTAGCTGAAAATGAACGTTCAAAATGGTGGTTTCTACCGACTCATCGGACTTTGATATATGAACATTATCTTCTCTTTGGAAGCACCAGCTGCCCAATCGTTCAAGAACCTTTACGACACTACGAATTGGGGCCCTCTTGAACGCGATGTTGGCTTTTATGCCGACGCGCTACGCGGTTCGTGGGCTTCGGTTTCGGCCTATGATGACGATAGGCTGGTAGCATTTGCCCGCGCAATTTCAGATGGGAAGCTGCATGCATTCATTACAGAAATGATCGTGGACCCTGAATACCAGCGGCGCAGTCTGGGCGAACAGCTACTGAAGCTGCTTGTTGACCGGTGCCATTTTTTGGGAGTAAATGACATCCAGCTTTTTTGTGCGGAGGGAAAAGCGGACTTCTATCTGAAAAATGGATTCTCCAGGCGCCCGGATGATGCACCTGGCATGCAGTACAGCGGTGCGCTGACGACAGCCCCAGGCCTATGGACGCCTGCCGGCGCCGCGGAATAGCCGCCAACGATCAATCGTTTGGTCTGGGCGAAGGAAACACCGTTTGATTGTTGTCCCGGTTGTGGCGTGGAGCCTGGCTATCAGGATGGCCTGCGTTCGGCTGCCAGGAAATTTCAATAAGAGCGGGGGCAATCCGGAATCCGTTGGGAAAATAGCGCGTTGATGCCAGTTAACTGGACGCTGGGAGAACAGCTGAAGAATATTCCAGCCGACTACCTTTGACGTCATGTTCCGTTTTCGCAAGAGTCGCACGGATGGCCACCGTTCGCTGGCAAGCCAGAACGATGCGTGCTCGTGCTACCTGCCGCGACGAGTGCTGACATTTAAATAGCCCGCTCATTAGCCCGTTGCGCTGGATCAGATGGAGGGCAGAAAAGCCGCCCGGCCTCCCGCGCTGGCTCTATAGTGTGATGCTTATCTTCGCACCTGGCGACCATCCCGCTCCCATGCGCACCCTGATACTCGGCTTTGCCGCTGGCGCCGCCTGGCTGCAGACGCGGGCCACTTTGCCGCCGCACGCAGGCGCGGCGCTGGCGGCCATCGCTGGCATGTCGCTGCTGACGGCACTGCTGCTGCGCCGTCATGCGCCCTGGCGTTTTGGCTGGCATTCCGGCTGGCGTTCCATTGCTGCGCTTGCCGCTGGCGTGGGACTGGGCTTTTATTGGGCTGCCTGGCTGGCCCAGGCCGCCCTGGCGCCGCAGCTGGCGCTGGCCGATGAGGGGCAGGACGTCACCGTCACCGGCACGGTGGCCAGCCTGCCGTACCGCTTCGAGCAGGGCGTGCGCTTCAATTTTGCCGTGGAAGACGCCGTTGGCGCGCAGGTGCCGCCCCTGATTGCCCTGTCCTGGTATGCGGGCTTTCGCGATGAAGTGACGAACGAGGTGGGCGACGTGCAGCCGGGCGAGCGCTGGCGCCTCACGGTGCGGCTGCAGCGCCCGCACGGCAACGCGAACCCCATGGGCTTCGACTACGAGGCGTGGCTGCTGGAGCAGGGCGTGCGCGCCACGGGCTATGTGCGGCCGCAGCCGCGCGCGGACACGCCGAACGTGCGCCTGGCGGCCTTCGTGCCAGCCTTCGGCAATGTGGTGGAAGCGAGCCGCGCGGCCTTGCGCGCAGGCATCTTGCGCAGCCTGGACGGCAAACAGTATGCGGGCGTGATCGTGGCGCTGGTGGTGGGCGATCAGCGCGCCATCCCCCAGTCGGATTGGCAGGTGTTTAACCGCACGGGTGTCAGCCACTTGATTTCCATTTCCGGCCTGCATATCACGATGATCGCGGGCCTGTTCGCACTGGGCGCCGGCGCGCTGTGGCGGCGCTCGTTTTTTTCGGAGCGGCAACTGCCCTTGCTGTTGCCCGCGCAAAAGGTGGCGGCGCTGGCCGGCGCGCTGGCCGCGTTCCTGTATGTGCTGCTGGCCGGCTTCGGCGTGCCGGCGCAGCGTACCTTGTATATGTTGCTGGTGGTGGCGCTGGCCTTGTGGCTGGGACGCATCACCAGCATAGGCCACGTGCTGTGCCTGGCGCTGGGCGTGGTCGTGCTGCTCGACCCGTGGGCCGTGCTGTGGCCCGGTTTCTGGCTGTCGTTCGGCGCCGTCGCCACCATGCTGTACGCGACGGCGGGCCGCACCACGGCGCCGTTGCCGGAGAGCGCCAGCCGTTGGCGGCGCCTGCGCGCCACCGTGGCGCTGGGCGCGCACACGCAGTATGTGGTGACGGTGGGGCTGGTACCGTTGACGATGCTGCTGTTTTCGCAAGTCTCGCTGGTGTCTCCCGTCGCCAATGCGCTGGCCATTCCCGTCATCAGCCTGGTCGTCACGCCCCTGTCGCTGGCGGGCAGCCTGCTGCCCGCACCCCTGTGCGACTGGCTGTTGCTGCTGGCACACGCCATCGTGCAGATGCTGGCGCAGGTGCTGGACTGGCTGGGCGCGCGCCGCTTTGCCGTATGGACGGCGCCTGCGCCGCCATGGTGGAGTTTTTGCTGGGCACTGTTCGGCACGGCATGGCTGCTGGCGCCGCGGGGATGGCCCCATCGCTGGGCCGGCATGCTGGGCTGGCTGCCGCTGCTGACGGCCTTGCCGTCCAGCCCGCCGCCGGGCCAGCTGTGGGTGACGGCCTTTGACGTGGGGCAGGGCATGGCCGTGCTGATAGAAACACACGAGCACCGCCTGCTGTACGACACGGGCCCCGCCTATAGCCTCGATTCCGATGGCGCCAGCAGAGTCATCGTGCCCTATCTGCGCGCGCGCGGCATCGCCAGGCTCGACGGCGTGATCATTTCCCACAGCGACCTCGATCACGCGGGCGGCGCCGTATCCCTGCTGGAAAATATCAGCGTAGGCTGGCTGGCCTCGTCCCTGTTCGACGGCCACCCGGCCGTCGAGGCCCGGCGGCAAGCCCGGCTGCCATATCTGCACTGCATGGCGGGCCAAAGCTGGACCTGGGACGGCGTGCGCTTTGCCATGCTGCACCCATTGCCCGCCAGCCACACAGACATTTCCCTGAAGCCGAACGCCCGCAGTTGCACCGTGAAAATCACGGCAGGCAAGCATGCCATCTTGCTGGCCGGCGATATCGAAGCGGCGCAGGAAGCGCAATTGCTGGCGCGCTCTGCTGACGGCGCACTGGCGGCCGACGTGCTGCTGGCGCCGCACCACGGCAGCGGCACCTCGTCGACGCCAGCGTTCCTGAATGCCGTCCATCCAGCCCTGGCGATTTTCCAGGTGGGACACCGCAACCGCTATAAACATCCGAAGGCGCAGGTGTATGCGCGTTATGGCGACATGGGCATTGCGCGGCTGCGCACGGATGTGACGGGGGCGGTGGTGCTGGCGTTCGGGGACGATATTGATGTGACGCAGTACCGGGCCAGCCGGCCGCGCTACTGGTATGGGCGCTAGCGCTTTCATGCTACGCTCCCCTGACCATCGTCCGAGGAGTCCCGATTGCGCCATTCCAACCACGCTTATCTTCTCGGCACGGCCCAGGCCGCCGACATCGCCCCCATCACGGCTTTGCTGCAAGCCAACTCCCCCTCGCAGGGCGGCAGCCTGACGGGCGAGTTTTCGCGCGACAAGGTGACGAGTATGGCGGACGGCGCATCGCCCGTCATCGTGGCGCGGCGCGTGGCGGACGGGCCCGTCGTTGGCGTGCTGTTCAGTGCGACGACGGCCTCCGCGCAAGCGCCTGTGGTGCGGGCCATGCTGGTGGCGTATGCGGGAGGAAAGCGCGCCTATGTTTACGGTCCCGTCTGCATTGCGGACTCGGAGCGGGGACAGGGCTTGCTGGCGCTGCTGTACGCGGCCATGCGTGCACAGCATGGGGGCGCGGAGGCGGTGCTGTTCATCCGGCGCGACAATATCGGCTCGCTGCGCGCGCATGAACGGCTGGGCATGCGCGAGGTGGCCGCCTTTGACTTCGATGACGCCGACTTCGCCGTGTATAGCGATGTCATCGTCGCGCAATAGGCGCTAGATTCCCCGTTCATCCGGTATTTCCATCCCTTTTTGCCGCACATATTCGAGGAATAGCCGCGCCCCCTTGGCCATGCGCGAGGTGCCGTAGACGGCATGGATGCTGGGGTCCAGCTCTTTCGACGACGTCAGCCGGTACGCCGTGCAGACCCTGCGCAGGGTGCCGGCGGCCACGGCGGGTTCGGCCAGCCAGCTGGCCAGGCGTACGATGCCGGCGCCTTCCAGTGCCGCCTGGAAGGTGGCGATGCCCGAAGTGAAGCGGAAACGCGGTTGCACCTGGTAGCGCACGTTGCGCTCGCTGGAAACAAAATGCCAGTCGCGCAGGATGCGGGGGGCCGAGTGCATGATGATGTCGTGGCCGGCCAGCTCTTCCGGTTCTTCGGGCGCGCCCATGCGGGCGATATAGCCGGGCGAAGCGTACATGTAGCGGCGGTAATTCCACAGGGGATAGCCGATCAGTTCGCTGGACTGGGGAAAGGCGCCGCGGATGGCGAAATCCAGTTTTTCCTGGATGGGGTCGATGGATTTGTCCGAGAAATGGATGTCCACCGACACGTTCGGGTAATCGCGCGAAAATTGCGCCACCACTTTCGGCAGAAAGCCCAGCGACAGGATTTCCGGCGCCGATAGGCGCACCCAGCCTTGCGGCGAGTTGCTCAGCTCAGCCAGCTGATCTTCCGCCTCGGCCTGCGTTTCCAGCAAGTGCTTGGCCGACGCGTAATACGTTTCGCCGGCCGTCGTCAGGGTGAACTGTTTTTGCGTGCGCAGGATCAGCTCGGCGCCGATGGCGTCTTCGAGGAACTGGATGGCGCGCGTGACGGCCGACGGCGAGCGTCCCAGCATGCGCGCCGCATGGATGAAGCTGCGTTTTTCCACCACGGTGCAGAAGGCGCGGATTTCCCACATCAGTTTCATCGACATTGCGCGCTCCCGGCAAAAGAGGCCAGTAGACCGCACGGGGCGCATTCCGTCAAGCGTTACGCCTGATTGCGTTTTCCGCAATTTGAAGTTGCATCCGGAAAAATCTACGGCGCCTATACTGCCGCTGTCGCCCATTCCTTGTTGCCTATCATGCTGACCATCTCGCTGCTGTGTTTATTCGCCTTCTTTGCCGGCCTCATCGATGCAGCAGTGGGCGGGGGCGGGCTGATACAGCTGCCGGCCCTGTTCAACCTGATGCCGAACATGGCGTCGACGTCCTTGCTGGGCACCAATAAATTCGCTTCCGCCTGCGGCACCACATTTGCCGCCCGCTCTTTCGTGGGCAAGGTGCACATCCCCTGGCTGCTGGTGCTGCCGGCCGTTGCCAGCGCCTTCGTGATGTCGTTCATCGGCGCGGCCGCCGTGTCCTACGTGCCGCAGCAGGTGGTGCGTCCCATGGTACTCGTGCTGATCATCATCATGGCCATCTACACCTTCATCAAGAAGGACTTCGGCAGCATGCGCGAGTCGCGGCCCATCGGCCCCCGCGAACGCATCCTCGCCATCGCCATCGGCGGCGCCATCGGCTTTTATGACGGCCTGTTCGGTCCGGGAACGGGCAGTTTCCTGATCTTCCTGTTCATCCGCGTATTCGGCTTCGATTTCATCCTCGCTTCGGCCTGCTCGAAGCTGGTGAATATCGCCACCAACATTGCCGCGCTGGCCTTCTTCATTCCCGCTGGCCACGTGGTCTATGCCGTGGCCGCACCCATGGCTGTGTGCAACATCCTGGGCGCCTTGACGGGCACCTGGATTGCCGTGCGCCGCGGCGCCGCCTTCGTGCGCATTTTGTTCCTCGTGCTGCTGGTGCTATTGATCGTGAAATTGTCCTACGACATCTTCTTCAAGTAAGTTTTTGAACGACAACAAGCCATGAAAACCATCCAGGGCGTGCTGTGGGACAACGATGGCGTGCTGGTCAACACCGAGCAGCTGTTTTACGAAAGCAACCGCGACTTGCTCTTGCCCTACGGCATAGACCTGACGCCGAAGCAATTCTTTGACTGGTTTCTGGACAATAACTATGGCGCCTGGCATGTCTTGCTGGGGCAGGGCCATGCGATTGAACTGGTCGACCGCCTGCGCGCCGAGCGTACGGAGCTGTTTGCGCAGCGCTTGCGCCAGGCGCGCCAGCTGGCCATGCCCGGCATTGATCACGTGCTGGCGGCGCTGCGCCCGCACGTGGCCATGGGCGTCGTCACCAGTGCGTATGAGCAGCATTTCCGCATCAGCCATGCGGCCACGGGCTTGCTGCCGCACTTCGACTTCGTGCTGACGCGTGAAATGTATGGCGAAAGCAAGCCGGCGCCCGATGGCTACCAGCTGGGCTTGCAGCGCCTGGGCCTGGCCGCCGCCCATTGCGTGGCCGTGGAAGACTCGCCGCGCGGCTTGCGCGCCGCGAATGCGGCGGGGCTGGAATGCATCGTCTTGCGCAATCCCATGAACCGGCACCATGCGTTTGACGAGGCGTTTTGCGTGGTGGAATCAATGGCCGAGCTGGGTGCGGTGCTGGCCTCGTTCGTGCCCGGCATGGCGCCCGTGGGCGGGCAATTAGAGGCCTTCCTCTGATACGTCTTGCCGGCATGCCATTACAATTGCCTATCGCATTCACCGGCACCGTCCCACGATGACACTCCCGCAACTGCACTTTGCCCACGCTAACAGTTATCCTGCCGGCACCTACCGCAAGCTGTTCGGCTTGCTGGGCCAGCACTACGACGTGCAGGCGCTCGACATGCATGCGCACGACCCCGAATACCCCGTCAGCACGGGCTGGCCCGAGCTGGTGCGCGAGTATATCGACGAGCTGGAGCGCCGTTATACGGCGCCCGTGATCCTCGTCGGCCATTCGCTGGGCGGCATGCTCAGCGTGATGGTGGCCAAGCAGCGGCCCGACCTGGTGCGCTGCGTGGTCTTGCTCGATTCGCCCGTGGTGGCGGGCTGGCGCGCCATGCTGGTGCGTCTGGCGCGCAACACGGCGCTGGGCGAGCGGTTTTCCCCTTCGCGCTTTTCCGCCCGGCGGCGCAAGCTGTGGCCCGATGCGCAAGCCGCGTATGAACACTTTGCCGCCAAGGACATGTTCGCCATCTGGGCACCGCAGGTGTTGCGCGACTACATAGACAGCGGCCTGGCGCCGCATCCGGAAGGGGTGCAGCTGCGCTTTACGCGCGAAGTGGAAACGGACGTCTACCGCAGCCTGCCGCACCATATCGGCGACCTCGTCAAGGATGGCTTTCCCGTGCCCATCGGCTTTATCGGCGGCACGGAATCGGTGGAATGCCGCCAGGCGGGCTTGACGGCCACGCGCAAGCTGGTCGGCAAGTTTTTCCGCCAGGTGCCGGGCGGTCATCTGTTTCCCATGGAAAACCCGGAACTGACGGCGCAAGTGGTGCGCGAGATGATCACCTCGCTGTTGGCTAGACACTAGCCGACTGGCAAGGATTTTCAGCGGGCAAGGGCCAAAAGTGGCGGTTTTTCGCGTAAAATCCTGCCATTCGGGCCGCGCCTGCACCAGGCGCGCGGCCCCCGCCATTCCGATATTCTAGAAAGATACCCCTGCGATGACGATTAAAAGCGATAAATGGATACGCCGCATGGCGGAAACAACGGGCATGATCGAGCCGTTCGAACCGGGCCAGGTCAAGGAACGCGACGGCAACCGCATCGTGTCCTACGGTACGTCCAGCTATGGCTATGACATCCGTTGCGCCGACGAGTTCAAGTTGTTCACCAACATCAACACCACCATCGTCGATCCCAAGGATTTTGACGCGAACAACTTCGTCGACGTGTCCGGCAAGGGCTATTGCATCATCCCGCCGAACTCGTTCGCGCTGGCCCGTACCGTGGAATATTTCCGCATTCCCCGCAATGTGCTGACCATTTGCCTGGGCAAGAGCACCTATGCGCGCTGCGGCATCATCGTCAACGTCACCCCGTTCGAACCGGAATGGGAAGGCTATGTGACCCTGGAGTTTTCGAACACGACGCCGCTGCCGGCAAAAATCTACGCCAACGAAGGCGTGGCGCAAGTGCTGTTCTTCGAATCCGATGAAGTGTGCGAAACGTCGTACAAGGACCGCGGCGGCAAGTACCAGGGCCAGGTGGGCGTGACCCTGCCGAAGACCTGATGGATTGAAGGGTGGGGCGCCAGCCCCCAGCCTCACCTCACAGCTGTTTCAGCAGCCACGCTTTCAGCGCGGCTGACGGCTGGTACAGGGGAACATGGCCGCGCAGCAGGATTTGCGTGCTGCGCCGGTAAGCCGCGCCGTGGATGGCGATGGCGTTTCCTGCCTGGCGCGCCACGATGGTGGTGTCCAGGATGCCGGCCGGGTTTGCTATGCCGATCTCGATCTCCGCATCGGCCTGCCCGACGGGCGGCACGCCGCGCGCCAGCGCATGCGCCACCGTGCCCGGTATCAGGCAGGCCGCCGCCAGGCAGCAGCCGCCCGAGACGGCCAGCGAAGCATGGCCCGCCTGAGGTGTAAAGTACCGTACCGCAATATTTCCCTCTCCCGTAGCCGCGCCCACGATGCAGAACTTGGGAATGGTTTCGCTGCGTTCCAGTTCTTCCAATGTCATCGGTCCGCCATCGCGCCGCCGCAAGCCCATCAACAGTCCCGCCCCGCTCCACACCTGGCGGATCGCTTGCATGAAAGCGGGATCCGCCTCCAGTTCCTGTGCCGTTTCCTGCGCCGTCTTGCCGAACTGGCTGGCCAGTGCGATGACCATGGGCACGGCCACGTCCACGCACGAGACGTCGTAGCCGTGCACCTGGTCTTGCGCCTTGCCTGTCGGTAGTAATTTGCCCGTCTTGGCGCCTGCGGGTCGCTGCAGGAACAGGTCCACGCGGGGGAAGCTGCCGGGCACGCCGGGAATGCCGGTGGCCGTAAAGCTGCCGTCCAGTTCGCGCACCATGCGCGAGGTGGTGATGACGCCCGTGTTGGTGTTGCGGATATCGATGTCGTGCGCGCCGATGGCCAGCGCCTCGATCACGCCGCTGTCCAGTCCCCACAGTTGCAGGGCGGACGACATATTGCCGCAGTTCACGTTCCAATCGATATTTCCATGCTCGCCGGCCAGCTGCGCCAGGGTGCTGACCAGGCGCGGCTGGCCCGCGTGCCGTTCCACTTCGGCCAGGAAGACTTTGTTGCTGGTGGGCGCACCCCGTCCCAGGCCCGTGATCTGCCGGTTGCCCGCCTGGCGGCCGGACTGGGGCACGCCCATCAGGTGGCGCAGCAATTCCTCGCGCAGGGCCAGGTCGGCCGGCACGGACGATGCATGCAGGACCAGGCCCGTCGACGTGCCGCCGCGCATGTGGTGGACGGGAAACTCGATCACGCCGCAGCGCTGGCGGGGCACGAGGTCGGGCAGGGCGGGCAGCAGGGGCATGGCGATCCGATCAAGGCGTGGCTGGGGAAGCGCCAGTGTGCCAGTTTTTTGTGCCGAGGAGCAAGAGCGCGTACCGGCAGCGCTCTTTACCTGCCTTTACACCTACGGCACTACATCGGCGCCCATGCCTGCCGTTAACCTTGGTATCGAAACATTCAGGAGGCATCATGGTAGCGGCAATCGGTTCAGGCAGCGTGGTCGGCACGGCCAGCGCGGCGGGGAGCGCCAGTTCGGGCAGCAGTGCGCAGATCGCGGCGCTGCAAAAACAAATCACGGCGGCGCAAAAGCAGTTGACGGAATCGCAGAAGGGCGAGCAGACGGAGGCGTCGCAAAAGCTGCAACAGCAGCTGGCGCAGCAGATCCAGGCCTTGCAGGCGCAAATCGCTCAGTTGCAAGCGGCGGCCGCGCAACAGGCGGCGCAGCAAGACACGCCTGCGGCCAGCAGCGCCGATACGGCGACGAGTCCGGCCAAATCAAGCTCGTCCACCCTGGGCAGCATCATCGATACGCAGGCCTAACGAGGTCCCGGACCCTGCCTGCCGCCAGGCTGATGATAGCTCAGCCTGGCGTCTTGACGGGCAACAGCATTTCCACGCACAGCCCGCCACCGCTGCGCAAGCTGGCGCCGATGCGCCCGCCATGGGCGCTGATCACGTGCTGAGCGATGGCCAGGCCCAGGCCATGGCCGTCCGTGCTGTGCTGGGTATTGCTGGCGCGGAAGAACGGTTGGAAGATGCGGGCCAGGTCGGCGCTGGCCACGCCGGGCCCCCGGTCCAGCACGGCGATGCGCAGCAGGTCCTGCTTGCCGTCATGCAGGCGCGACAGATTCACTTCCACCGTGCCGCCATCGGGGCTGTGCTTGACGGCATTGCGCACCACGTTTTCCACGGCGCGCGCCAGCAGTTCCGGCCTGCCCGTGACGGCGGCGTCGGCGATGGCCGCGTCGCCCGCCAGGGCGATGTCCACCTGGCGCGCCTTCGCTTCGTAGCGGGCGTCTTCCATAATGTCGTGCAGCAGGTCGGCGATGCCGACGTCTTCGCTGAGCGGAGAGCTGGCGCCCGCTTCCAGCCGTGACAGGGTCAGCAGTTCACCGATCAGCTTGTCCATGCGTTCGCTTTCGCGCTCGATGCGCTGCATCGAGGCGTCCATCTTGTCCGGCTGCTGGTGCGCCAGGCCGATGGCGGCTTGCAAGCGCGCCAGCGGCGAGCGCAATTCGTGCGACACATCGTGCAGCAAGCGCGTCTGGCTATCCATGAGGTTGCGCAAACGGCTGGTCATGCGGTCGAAATCGCGTCCCAGGTCCGTCAATTCATCGCCGCGCTTGCCGCTGGCATGAAACCGGGGCGCCAGGTCGCCGTGCGAAGCGGCTTCGAACGCTTGCCGCAAGTCGCGGATGGGGCGCGCAAAATACCAGGCCAGCAGGAAGGAGAACAGCAGGCTGGCGGCGATGGCGGCGGCCAGCGGAATGAAGGTGCGGTAGGGGCTGTCCATGCGGGGGCCGGGCGGCGGCCCGCGCTGGAAATCGGGGCGGGGCGGCGGCATGCCGGACGCATCGGCACGGGGGCCGCTCATGGCGCGGGGACCGCTCAGGGTGACGGCATTGAGCGTATCGCGCGCGGCGCCTGCCTCGGCAGTGCGAAAGCGGACGGACGAGGGCAGGAACAGCAGATAGCGCACGCCGTCGCTGCCGCCCACCTCGCGTACCACGGCGTGGGGCAAGCCTTGCGCCAGCAGCGCGCGCGCCTTGGCCAGTATCGCCGGATGAACCGTGCGGCCCATCAGTTCTTGTCCCTGGGCATCGACGGCAAACACGCGCATGCGTTCCATCTTGCCGAGAAATTGCTGCAAGGCCTTGCTGCCGCCCGCTTCCAGGGTGGCGCTGGCCGCTTCGATGGCCATCTGGGCGGGTGGGCTGGTGTCGATGTCGAGGGCACGCTCCTGCTGCGCGGCGCGGTTTTTCAGCCAGAAGGTGCCGCCGATGCCGATGGTGGCCGTCACTTGCGCGAGCATGATGCACAGAAAAAACTTCCAGAACAGACGGCCCACGCTTACTCCTTGATCAACTGATAGCCGAGACGGTACACGGTCTGCAGGCAGGAACGGCCGTCGGCCAGGCTGCCCAGCTTGCGGCGCAGGCTGCTCAGGTGCACGTCGATATTGCGGTCGAAGCGTGCCATGGGCCGGCCCAGGCCCAGTTCGGACAATTGATTCTTGCTCACGGGCTTGCCCGCATGGCGCACCAGCACTTCCAGCAGGTTGAATTCCGTGCTCGTCAGCTCCAGGTGGGCGCCGGCCCAGGAAACGCGGCGTTGCTCGGGCCACATCGTCAGCTGGCCCACGGTCAGCGGCGCCGGGCCCGCGCCGTCGTGCGGCGCTGCTTGCGCGCGGCGCAGGATGGCGCGGATGCGGGCCGTCAGCTCGCGCGGCGTGCAGGGCTTGGTGACGTAATCGTCGGCGCCCAGCTCCAGGCCCACGATGCGGTCCGTGTCGTCGCCGCGCGCCGTCAGCATCAGGATGGGCAGGTTGCTGCCGGCGCGGATGCGGCGCAGGGTTTCCAGGCCATTCATGCGCGGCATCATGACGTCGAGGATGGCGATGGCGTACAGGCCCGTCAGCGCTTCGGCCGCGCCGCTTTCGCCGTCATGCACGGCGCGCGCGTCGAAACCTTCCTGCGTCAGGTATTCCTGGAACATGCCGACCAGCTCCACGTCGTCATCGATTAACAAAACCTTGCTCATGCCTGTGCTTTTTTCGGGTGAATATCGCCCGATGATAGCAGCCAAAGGGGGCTGTTCAGGGCGGTTTTACCCGCTTTTACATACGTCTGCTTACATTCGCGCCCCTTCCTTTACACGCTTTTACGCGGCCCTAACGTTGCTTTACACGCCAGACGCCGACAATCAGGGCTGATCGCCACGAAAGGAAAGCCCGATGAAATACCTGAGTATCGCCGTATCGCTGTTGCTGCTGTCCGCCTGCAGCATGCCGCTGGTCGCACTGGCCCAGCAGACCCCGGCGCCGGACGGCCCGCCGCCACGCGCCATGGAAGGGCCGCCGCCCGCCTTCGGCCACGGCCCGGGCGGACCCGGCCCGCAAGGCTTGCCGCCCTTCCTGCGCGGCATCGAGCTGAGCGAGGCGCAGCAGGACAAGGTCTTCGCCGCCACCTATGCCCAGGCACCCTTGCTGCGGGAACAGGAAAAGATCGCCTACAAGGCCCATGCGCAGCTGCGCGAACTGGCCGCGTCCGGCGCCTACGACGATGCGAAGGCTAGCGCGTTGGCAAGCACGGCGGCGCAAGCCATGGCGGCGATCAGCTTGCAGCAGGCGCGGCTGGAACAGCAATTGCTGGCCGTGCTGACGCCGGAACAGCGCAAGCAGGCGCAGCAGCGGCGCGACAGCCGTCCCGGCCCGCGCCATCCCCAATAAGCGACAAGGAGAGCGAGCATGAGCATCAGTGCCTTGAATTCGAACAGCGCCGCCAGCCAGCTGAGCGCGTTCAGCCGCCTGAGCGGCAGCAGCACCGCCGGCAGCACCGGTAGCACCAGCAGTACCGGCGGCACGCGGCCGCAAAAGCCCGACGATGGTGCGTTTCTCGACGCCATTTCCAGCGCCTTGTCGTCGATCGGCGTGTCGGTCGACGCCAGCGCCAGCGACGACGCCACGGACAGCACCGGCAGTACGGGTAGCAGCGGCGACGTGGGCCAGGCGTTGGGCGCCTTCCTGCACCAGCTGATGGGCAGCCTGCATGCGCAGGGCGGTGGCAGTAACGGCGGGCAAGAGGAGGGCGGCGCGCCCCCGTCGGGACCGCCGCCCGGCGGTGGCGCGCGCGGAGGCGGTCCCGGCAATATCGAGTCCGAGCTGCAAAGCCTGCTGCAAAAGCTATCCTCGTCCAGCAGCGATGGCAGCGACAGCACGGACAGCAGCGTGACGGACTTGCAATCCAGCTTTGCCAGCCTGCTTGGCGCGCTGGGCGGCGATGAGGGCAGCACGGGCACGGGCACCAGTAGCAAACTGAGCAGTTTCCTGCAGGCGCTGTCGGGCAGCCTGGGCGCGGCGAGTGCGGGCGGCAGCCTGTCCGCCAGCGGCAACCTGGTCAATACAACGGCCTGAACCATGGAACGCAAGCTCGCCCTTGCCGTCAGGAAGGCGCTCGCGCAACGGGCCACGCAGGCACTGTTCCTGTGCGCCAGCCTGAGCCCCGCATTGGCGGGCTTGCCCCACTTGATGGAGTATTTATGGAATTACATGATCACGGTCTGGCATCCGACCTCGAAATGATGGGACGTCAGGCGGCCGAGCGGCGGCAAGTGCTGCGCTGGCTGCTGGCGGGCGCCGCCGCCGTGCCTTTGGCCAGCTGCGGTGGCGGCACGGACGCCGGCGCCACGGTCGCAGGCAGCGCCGCCGGCACGGGCAGCTCCGGCGCCTCGGGCGCCATCACGCAGCCGGTAGCGGGCGCCTGCACGGTGATTCCCGAGGAAACAGGGGGACCGTATCCGGCCGATGGCACGAATACGAATGGCGGCAGCATCATCAACGTGCTGAACCAGTCGGGCGTGGTGCGCAGCGATATCCGCGCCAGTTTCAATGGCGCCACGGGCGTGGCGGCAGGCGTGCCGCTGACGATCAAGTTGCAGTTGCTCAACGCCAGCGGCAGTTGCGCCAGCCTGGCCGGCTATGCCGTCTACCTGTGGCATTGCGACCGCGAAGGCCTGTATTCGCTGTATTCGAGCGGCGTGACGGCGCAGAATTACCTGCGCGGGGTGCAGGAAACGGACAGCGCCGGCAACCTGGCGTTTACGACCATCTTTCCCGGCTGCTACGCGGGGCGCATGCCGCACGTGCATTTCGAGGTCTATCCCAGCCTGGCCAAGGCGGCCAGCGCCGCGAACCGCATCAAGACCTCGCAGTTCACGTTCCCGATGGCAACGTTAAACGAGGCCTACACGGCCAGCGGCTACACGGCCAGCGTGCGCAACCTGGCGCAGCTCAGCTACGCCACCGACAATGTGTTCAGCGACGGCACCAGCCTGCAGATGGCCACGGTGACGGGCAACGCCGCGGATGGCTACGTCGTCACCCTGGTGGTCGCCGTGAATGGTTAAGCTGCCGTCATGAAACCCAGGTCGCGCCGGCTGAAGTTGCCGATGTTCGGGAACACGTCGGCCAGCTGGCTGTCGGCCACGCCGAACCATTTGGCCAGGGTGGCGCCGTACTGGTCGACGGACGTGGTCGGCAGCAGGGCGCCGGAACCCACGTCCAGCGCATGGCCCAGGCCCGTGACGGGGAAGGCGCCGTAGATGTCGCGGCCCTTCACGGCGCCGCCCACGACAAAGTGGTGGGCGCCCCAGCCGTGATCCGTGCCGTCGCCGTTGCTGCTGAAGGTGCGGCCGAAGTCCGACGCCGTAAACGTCGTCACCTGGGGCCGCACGTCGGCGCCCTGCAGGGCGGCCAGGGTCGCGTCGAAATACGCGAGCGCGTGCGCCAGGCGAGCCATCAGGTCGCCATGCAGCTCCTTCTGGCGGTCATGCGTGTCGAAGCTGCCCAGGGTCACATAAAACACTTGCCGTTTCGCCCCCAGGGCACCGCGTCCGCCGATGATGCGCGCCACGGTCTGCAATTGCACGGCCAGCTGGTTGACACTGGACGCGCCCGTGTTCGGGTTGACGTAGGGCGGCGGATTGGGCACGCCGCCCGCGCCGGCCGCCAGCATGGCGCCGCTCAGCACGCTCTGGCTGGAAATGGCGCGCTGCACCGTCGCCACGTGTTCCTGTTCCATCATGTCGTCGCCCGCCGTGCTGATGATGTCGCGCAAGGCCGTCTCGCCCTGGGTGGTGCCGAACAGATAGCCGCTGCCGCCGATATTGCGGATCGGCACGGCGCCCGCCTGTCCTACCTGGAACTGGCGCACCTGGCGCCCGCTGAGGAACAGGGCGTTCGATGCGGCCGAGATGGCCGTAAACGTGGCATTGGCGTTGCCCGTGCCCAGCAGATCGCCCAGGCGGCCGCCCCAGCCCACGCTGGCGCCTTCCGGCAAGCCCGATTGCCAGGTCGATTGCTGATCGTTATGCGAAAATAGTTTCGGCGGCAGCGCCACGTTGCCTGCCTTGTATTGCGCCAGGGTCACGGGCTGGATCAGGGTGCCCACATTGGCGACGATGGCGGCACGGCCGCCGTCGAACAGGTCTTTCACGGGGGCGAGCGAGGGATGCAGGGCAAAGCTGCGGCCAGCCTGCGCCGTGGCGGGCACGATGGGCAGCACGCCGCCCGTTTCGCCCACGCCGGGCAGGTGGATCGAGTCGTTGCCGCCCGTGTTGCGCAAGCGCAGGTATTCGCTCCAGGACGGCGTGTCGGTGGCCAGCACCGTGTTGAAGGTATCGTTGCCGCCAGCCATGAACAGGCACACGAGGGCCTTGTAGTCGTCGGCGGACTGGGCCGCGGCCTGGCCCATGGCGGCCAGGTTGAGGGCGAATGGCGCGGCCGTGCTGCCGGCCAGGCCCAGCATGGAACCGAGGAAGCGGCGGCGCGAGAAATGGGAGGTGATGGTCATGCTGCTTCCTTATTTTTGAACCAGGTATTCAGGCGAGGCCATGGCCAGGAAAATGGCCAGCTGCACGCGGTAGGTCTTGGCCGTCGTCACTTGCGCGGCATTGCTGCCGCTGGCGGCGGGAATCGCGATGCTCGTGACGGCCGAGAGGATTTTCGTGCGCAGCCTGGACGACATATTGCCGGACATTAACAGCAAGTTGACCCGGTCCAGCAAGGCGGCCGGCTGGTCGGCCAGGGCCAGTTCGGCCGAGTAGTCGGCCCGCACGGCAAGGCTTTCGCCCACGCCGCCGCGGATGGCGTCCTGCATGAAGTTCAGGTAGCCGGTCACGGACGGTTCCGACGTGATCTGCATTTCCGGCGCCACCAGGCCCGCCGTTGCCAGCGCCGAGTTGGGCGGCACGTACGAGGGACGGAAGTAGTTGAAGACGGACGGCGCATTCATGGGATTCTGGCCCAGTCCCGCCAGCGGATCGCTGAGGTAATAGATGCGGTACTGCAAGGCCGCATCCTTGGCGTTGAAGGCGCGCATCCAGTTGCCCAGACGCACAAGCGGCTCGCGCAGCTTGCCCGTGCGCAGGGTGCTGCCGGCCGGCGCCAGCGCTTCGGGGTCCAGCAGCACGGCGCGGATCACGGCCTGCATGTCGCCGCGCACGCCCGAGCCATTGTTGGCAAAGGCGGCCGCGACCCGGCCCACATAGGCGGGGCTGGGGTTGCTGGTCACTAAGCGCTGGATCAGCTGGCGGCCAAAGAAGGGGCCCACATTCGGGTGGTTGAACAGGGTGTCGAGGGCCAGCGCCATGTCCGCCTCGCCGCCGCCGGCAGCGGCCGCGCTCACGCCGAGAAAGCGTTTTTCGCTGGTGGAGTGGAACGCCGCATAGTTCTGCATCGGTTTCCAGTCGCGGTCCGGATCGGCCACGCTGCCATAAAAACGGTTTGCGGCCTGGTCCGGGCCCGCCCAGCTCCAGCCCGTAAATACTTTCGCCAGGCCGCCCACGTCGTCGCGTGTATAGGTGTCGATGGGCTTGCCGCCGGACATTTTCAATGAGCCATCCGCGTTCAGCTGGTACAGGCCGATGGTAAATAACTGCATCACTTCGCGCGCGAAATTTTCGTCGGGCGTGCGCGTGGCCGATTCCTTCTGGTTGCGCAGGTGCGACAGATACAAGCCCATCATCGGATGGGTGGCCACGCCTTGCAGCAGGGTGCGGAAGTTGCCGAACGCGTACTGGCCCAGCATGTCGTAATAGCTGGCGACGCCCCGCGTCTGCGGCCACACGGCCTCGTTTTGCGTGGAGACGACGAAGATTTCCGACAGGGCAAAGGCCACGCGCTGGCGCAACTGGTCATCGCCGCGCACGGCTTGCTGCCAGAACGATTCATAAAAGTCGTTTGGCACGGCCTTGGTGGCCGCCGTGCCCGCGGCCGCATACTTGGCGTCGATGTATTTGCGGTGCAAGGTTTGCGGCTTGGAAAACTGCGCGCGGAACCAGGCATCGCTATCGCTGGCAGCCAGCGCGTCGATGGCTGCGATGTCCGGGCCGAACGTGGCGCGGCCCAGGAAGCGCGATGCTTCCGCGCGCGTGAAGGTGGCCGCCTGATTGGCCGGCGGCGTGGTCAGGGGCGGCGGCGGTATGGTATCGCCGGGCGAGGTGCCGGGGGCGGTGGTCGTTGGCGGCACCACCGATACGTCGGGGGGCTGGGTGGTGCCGGTCTTGCTGTCGCCGCCACCGCCGCCGCCGCAGGCGGCAAGCAGGCTGAACAAGGTGAGGGCCAGCAAACGGCGCAAAGTAGGGTCGGTCATTTAGTTTCTTTCAGGCAATCAAATTCTGGCCCGTTAATTGTAGGGCTTGCCTACCAAAATTCTGTTTGCAATTAACTATTTACGTGTTGGCCACGTTTACTTTTGACTGACGTTGGAGTGGTGTTTGCACTGTTTTCGCTGGCATAGAGCGAACTTTATTTTTTGAAAATGAAAAATATTTTTTGCCGATTCCAGGCACTGTGGCGGATAGGCGACGTAATCATTCCTGCCGATTAAGCTTGTTTGAAAGCTCATCTTGACAACGAAACTCGCTTCGCCGGAAACGATGGTTTTTACGTCATCGGCGAAACGCCATTCGCCGTTCGCCCTGTCTTCCCCTGCAGCTTTTTCCCGCAATCGCTGGCATGCCCCTTGCGTCAGGTAGGCATGGACCATTTGCCGCCTTTCACCGGAGCCCGCCATGACCAGCCGCCTGCTCGCCTATCGTCCCGAAATGGAATTGCCTGAAGCGCAGGGCATGCTGGCGCTGCAGCAGGAGGATGAACTGGCGCTGGCCGCGCACTTGCTGGAACTGCAGGCGCCGGCCCAGTTCGACGCCTACCTGGCGCGCCAGCTCGATGCCACGGCGGCAGGCCAGCACGTGCGCGGCACGCCGCTGGAAGGGCCGCTGCGCCAGCTGCTGGGCAGGGTGGTGGCGCCCCTGCTGCCCCTGCATGGGGGCGCGCCGCAGGTGCTCAAGGGGCGCGCTGCGCGCATCTTCGGCATGGAGCTGGAAGGCCTGAGTCCGGAAGACAAGGAATTCGAACTGGCGCGTCAGGTCGTGCATCTGATCGATGCCGTCAATACGGCGCTGGCGCAGGACGGCGCCGCGGGCGCGCGCGCACCCGGGGCACGCGTGCAGACGGCCTTGCTGCAAGTGGCACGCAGCGCGGCGCCAGGCTTGCTCAGACAGGCGGCGCACACGCCAGGGCGGGACGCTGGCCGCTGGCGCCGCGAGGGCGGGCACATCGTCGTGCTCGATTGTTAGCCGGGCGGCCGGCTGGTCCGGCGCGGTGGTGTCAACTGAGGTGTCAACCGAGGTGTTAACTTTGAGGAGTTCATCATGCATGACATAGATCGTACGACCCTGGAATACGGGCAGGAGATGTCCGGCTTTGAGGCGGAACAGTTCGAGTTTGGCCAGGGCGAGTGGAGCGGCGAGGGCGGGTCGAACGCCATGTTTTCCGAGGCCGAGGAGATGGAACTGGCCAATGAGCTGCTGTCGGTCAGCAATGAAGCGGAACTGGAACAGTTTCTCGGCAATTTCCTGCGCAAGGCCGCCTCGGTGGCGGGCGGCATCATCAAATCGCCCGTGGGCCAGGCGATCGGCGGCGTGCTCAAGGGCGTGGCGAAGAAGGCCATCCCGCTGGCGGGTGGCGCCATCGGCGGCTATTTCGGCGGCCCGTTGGGGGCCAAGATCGGCAGCGGCCTGGCCTCGGCAGCGGGCAGCGCGCTGGGGCTGGAAGCGGAAGCGTCGTCGAACGAGGACCGCGAATTCGAGGGCGCCAGGCAGTTCGTGCGCCTGGCCGCCGACACCGTCAACCGCGCCGCCCAGGCGCGCGGCGCGGGCGACCCCCGTGCCATCGCCCAGGCGGCGGCC
>NZ_WFLI01000038.1 GCF_009208555.1 Janthinobacterium violaceinigrum
GGACAAAAAAAAGTCTGCCTGGCTGGTTGTTCTCGATGGCGGCAACGATGCGCTGCTTCGGACGTGTCGCCCGAGACCACCTTCGGCCCGCGTTTGCGCGCGCGGCGGGCGCCTGTGCGCCATCGAGCTTGAAGACGCTGACCACCTGGGCCAGCTGGCCCGATTGCTCCTGCAGGGATTCGGCCGCGGCGGCCGCCTCCTCCACCAGAGCCGCATTCTGCTGCGTCACCTGGTCCATCTGGCCGATGGCCTGGTTGATCTGGTCGATGCCCGAGCTTTGCTCCTGCGTGGCCAGGCTGATTTCCGCCATGATGTCCGTCACGCGCTGCACGCTGGAGACGATTTCGGCCATCGTGCTGCCCGCCTCGGCCACCAGCTTGCTGCCCGCGTCGACGGCCACCACGGAGTCGCCGATCAGGGTCTTGATTTCTTTCGCTGCGCCGGCGGATCTTTGGGCCAGATTGCGCACCTCGGTGGCCACCACGGCAAAGCCGCGCCCCTGCTCGCCCGCGCGCGCCGCTTCCACGGCCGCATTCAGGGCCAGGATATTCGTCTGGAAGGCGATGCCGTCGATGACGGAAATGATGTCGACGATCTTGCGCGAGGAATCGTTGATGGCATCCATGGTCTCGACCACCTTGCCCACCACCTCGCCGCCCTTGACGGCGACGCCGGAAGCGCTCAGCGCCAGCTGGTTGGCCTGCTGGGCATTATCGGCATTCTGCCGCACGGTGGACGTCAGCTCCTCCATCGACGACGCCGTCTCTTCCAGCGAACTGGCCTGCTCTTCCGTGCGCGAAGACAGGTCCAGGTTGCCGCTGGCGATCTGCGACGACGCGGTGGCGATCGTCTCCGTGCCGCTGCGCACCTGGCCGACGATGTTCACGAGGCTGGTGTTCATGTCCTTCAGCGCCTGCAGCAGCTGGCCCGTTTCTTCCGTCGTGTGCACCTCGATCCGGCTGGTCAGGTCGCCCGAAGCCACCGTCTGCGCCACTTTTACGGCCGAATTGATGGGCTGCGTGATGGCGCGCGTGATGTAGGCGGCGCAGCCGATGCCCAGCGCCGATGCCAGCAAGCCCATGATCAGCATCAGGCTTTCCGAGCGCACGACGGCCGCGCTGCCATCCTTGACGCTGGCGTCGGCCACGCCGTTATTGAGCTTGATGATCTCGTTGAGCGTGGCTTCGGCCTTGCCGAACAGGCTGCGCGAATTCTGGTACTGCTTGTAGAACGCCACGAACAGGGTCTTTTGCTGCTGCTCGTCGCGGTTGTCGGCCAGCTGGCGCAGGATGGCGCGCACCTTGTCGTCGTCGCCCTTCCAGGCCGCCCACTCTTCCAGGAAACGCTTCCACAGCACGGCTTCCCCGGGCGTTTGCGGCAGCGGCTCGTACAGTTTGCGGCCCGCCTCGATATTGCTCCAGGCCTTGGTGCGCAGCTGCAGCGCTTCCGCGAACTTGTCCTGTGCCTGGTAATTATTTTCGTAGATGGCGGCCGTCAGGGTGGCGGCGGCAACGGCCGTCTGGCCCTCGTTCATCATCATCAGGCCCTGGATCGACGGCAGGCGCACCACGCCGATTTCATTGACGGCGTCGCCCACGGTGGCGATGCCCGAATAACCGCAGATGCCGACGACCAGCAGGGCCGCCATCATCACGGCAACGAGCGTCGCCAACTTCCATTTGATCAGTAAATTCTTAAACATGGCTAGGTCCTTTATAAAGTCACGACGACTGCTGGCGAGGTTGGGGCTGGCATGTTCGAGTAAAACGGCTGACACTTGTATAAAGGTGGCGGGGATGGGGCAAACGCTTCGTTACAATTGGCTAGATTTTATAACTGGAAGCATAGAGGAAAAATATGTTTCTGGCTGATACATACTTGATACAAAACAAGATTTATTTCTTTACTGTGGCGCGCCTTGCACAGCGGCATCGCCGAATGGGGAAATACCACGCTTTGGGGCAAGAAATCCTGCCCTGCCGCTATTGGCTGCGCAGTTGATAGTCGTATAAGATGAGCAACAAGCAAACCACAGGCAGACCATGGCTTATCCTATCGAACACAAACTGGTGATCGGGGTCGCTTCCAGCGCCCTGTTCGGCCTGGCCGAATCGCACCAGGTTTACCTCGACAACGGCCCCGAGGAATACCGCAAGTATCAGGAAGCGCATATCGACACGGTGCTGCCGCGCGGCGTGGCCTTCCCCTTCATCCGCCGTTTCCTGAACATCAACAAGCACTATCCGCGCCAGTCGCCCGTGGAAGTGGTGCTATTTTCGCGCAACTCCCCGGAAACGGGCTTGCGCGTCATGCACAGCATCGCCCACTACGGCCTCGATATTTCGCGCGCGGCCTTCATGACGGGCAAGTCGCCGTATCCCTACCTGCCCGCCTTCAACGCCTCGCTCTTCCTCAGCGCGAACGAGGACGACGTGCGCAGCGCGCTGGCCTGCGACTATCCGGCCGGCCTGGTGCTGCCGTCGCGCACGGAAGACGACGAAAACGACGAAGAACTGCGCGTGGCCTTCGATTTCGACGGCGTGATCGCGGACGACGAAGCGGAAACCGTATTCAAGCGCAACAACGACGTCGATGAATTCCACGCCCACGAAACCCTGAACGTGGGCACGCCGCACCGCCCCGGCCCGCTGGCCGGCCTGTTCCAGAAGCTGGCCACCATGCAGCGCCTGGAAGAAAGGGCGCAGCGGCGCGACCCCGGCTATAAAAAGATCCTGCGCATCGCCATCATCACGGCGCGCAACGCGCCTTCGCACGAGCGCGTGGTGACGACCCTGAAAAGCTGGGGCGTGGCGGCCGACGAGACGTTTTTCCTGGGCGGCATGGACAAATCGCGCGTGCTGGCCGTGTTCAAGCCGCATATCTTCTTCGACGACCAGCTGAGCCACCTGAAATCGGCGGGCGGCACCATCCCCATGGTCCACGTCCCCTTCGGGATTGCGAATGCGCGCGCGGGCGATGGTCTATAATCCTGCCTGTCAGCGCCGTCACTGGCGGCGCGGCGCGCACCACAGCTGTCCCACTCAACTGCCTCTGCCACTAGTGTCATCGCCTGCATGTCCTTAGACTTAAAAAAAGCCCTCCCCAAGCCCGGCAACCGCTACGCGCTGCCCGCCCTGTATGGTTCATCCGACGCCTATGCCCTGGCGCTGGCCGCTTTGGCCTTGAAAGCGCGGGGCCAGATGCTGGCCGTGGTGGTGGCGCAGGCCAGCGACGGCCAGCGCCTGCTCGATGAAATACCGTGGTTCGGCGGCGCGCAGCTGCGCTGCCATCTGCTGCCGGACTGGGAAACCCTGCCCTACGACGCTTTTTCGCCGCACCAGGACCTGGTCTCCGAGCGCCTGGCCACCCTGCACGAAATCCAGACGCGCCAGTGCGACGTGCTGATCGTGCCGGCCACCACGGCGCTGGTGCGCCTGGCGCCGCCCTCGTTCCTGGCCGCCTACACCTTCTTCTTCAAGAAGGGCGAAAAGCTCGACGAGGCGCGATTGAAGTCGCAGCTGACCCTGGCCGGCTACAGCCACGTCTCGCAAGTGATGTCGCCCGGCGAATATTCGGTGCGCGGCGGCCTGCTCGACCTCTTCCCCATGGGTTCGGCCCTGCCCTACCGGCTCGACCTGTTCGGCGACACCATCGAGACCATCCGCACGTTTGACGCCGACACCCAGCGCTCGCTGTATCCCGTGCACGAGGTACGCCTGCTGCCGGGACGCGAATTCCCCATGGATGAAGCGGCACGCACCACGTTCCGCAACCGCTGGCGCGAACAGTTCGAAGGCGACCCGTCGCGTTCCGTCGTCTACAAGGACATCAGCAGCGGCATCGCCTCGGCCGGCATCGAATACTATCTGCCCCTGTTCTTCGAACAGACGGCCACCCTGTTCGACTACCTGCCGCCCGACGCCTCGCTGGCCCTGGTGGGCGAGATCGACTCTGCCATCGGGCGCTTCTGGACGGATACGCAGTCGCGCTACCGCTTCCTGAGGGCGGACCGCGAGCGGCCGATTTTGCCGCCCGAATCGCTGTTCCTGTCGGACGAACAGTTCTTCGGCCTGGCCAAGCCGTATCCGCGCCTGGCGATCGCCAAATCGAACGATGCGCTGGCGTCCGAACTGTCGGCGCCCGTGCCGAATATCGCCGTCAACCGCCGCGCCGACGATCCGCTGGCCAACCTGCGCAGCTACCTGCTGCAAGCGGGCCGCCGCGTGATGATCTGCGCCGAATCGAACGGCCGCCGCGAAACCCTGCAGCAGTACTTCACCGAATACGACCTGCACCTGGCGCCCGTGGAAGGCTGCGACGGCTTTTTGCAATCGAGCGCCAAGCTGATGCTGGGCGTGGCGCCGCTGCACGCGGGCTTCGAACTGTTCACGCCGGAAGGCAATCTATCCTTCATCACGGAGACGGAGCTGTATGCCGGCTCCGGCCGCAGGGTCGGCACCAGGAAACAGGAAGGCGTGACGCAGGTCGAGTCGATGGTGCGCGACCTGTCGGAACTGAAGATCGGCGACCCCGTCGTGCACATCAACCACGGCATCGGGCGCTACATGGGCCTGACCAGCATGGACCTGGGCGAAGGCGAGACGGAATTCCTCCACCTGGAATACGCGAAGGACACCAAGCTGTACGTGCCCGTCTCGCAGCTGCACGTCATTTCCCGCTATTCGGGCGCTTCGCCGGAAGACGCGCCGCTGCACTCGCTCGGTTCGGGCCAGTGGGAAAAAGCGAAAAAACGCGCGGCCGAACAGGTGCGCGACACGGCCGCCGAGCTGCTCAACCTGTATGCGCGCCGCGCGCTGCGCCAGGGCCACTCGTTCGAATTCTCATCGCACGACTACCAGCGCTTCGCCGACAGCTTCGGCTTCGATGAAACGCCGGACCAGGCCGAGGCCATCCACAACGTCATCAAGGACATGACTTCCGGTAAACCGATGGACCGCCTCGTGTGCGGCGACGTCGGCTTCGGCAAGACGGAAGTGGCCTTGCGCGCCGCATTTATCGCCGTGATGGGCGGCAAGCAGGTGGCCATCCTGGCGCCCACCACCCTGCTGGCCGAGCAGCATGCGCAAACCTTTGCCGACCGCTTCGCCGACTGGCCCGTGCGCATCGCGGAATTGTCGCGCTTCCGCAGCGGCAAGGAGATCACGCAGGCGTTCAAGGGCATGGCCGACGGCACCATCGACATCGTCATCGGCACGCACAAGCTGCTGTCCGACGACGTGAAGTTTACCCGCCTGGGCCTGGTCATCATCGACGAGGAACACCGGTTCGGCGTGCGCCAGAAGGAAGCGCTGAAAGCCCTGCGCGCGGAAGTGGACGTACTGACCCTGACGGCCACGCCGATTCCCCGCACCCTGGGCATGGCGCTGGAAGGCTTGCGCGACTTTTCCATCATCGCCACGGCGCCGCAAAAGCGCCTGGCCATCAAGACGTTCGTGCGCAGCGAAGGCGAAGCCATCATCCGCGAAGCGTGTTTGCGCGAACTCAAGCGGGGCGGCCAGATCTACTTCCTGCACAACGAGGTGGAAACCATCCAGAACCGCCTGGCCATGCTGACGGAACTGCTGCCCGAGGCCCGCATCGCCGTGGCGCACGGCCAGATGCACGAGCGCGACCTGGAAAAGGTCATGCGCGACTTCGTCGCCCAGCGCTTCAACATCCTGCTGTGCACGACCATCATTGAAACCGGCATCGACGTGCCGACGGCGAACACCATCATCATGCACCGCGCCGACAAGTTCGGCCTGGCGCAGCTGCACCAGCTGCGCGGCCGGGTCGGACGCTCGCATCACCAGGCCTACGCCTACCTGCTGGTGCACGACGTGCAGGGCCTGACGAAACTGGCGCAGCGCCGCCTGGACGCCATCCAGCAGATGGAAGAACTGGGCAGCGGCTTTTACCTGGCCATGCACGACCTGGAAATCCGCGGCGCCGGCGAAGTGCTGGGCGAGAGCCAGTCGGGCGAGATGACGGAAATCGGCTTCCAGCTGTATTCGGACATGCTGAACGAAGCCGTGCGCTCGCTCAAGGCGGGCAAGGAACCGGACCTGGCCGCGCCGCTGGCCTCGACGACGGAGATCAACCTGCACGTGCCGGCCCTGCTGCCGGCGGACTTCTGCGGCGACGTGCACGAGCGCCTGTCGATCTACAAGCGCCTGGCCAACTGCGCCACGCAGGACAAGATCGACGATATCCAGGAAGAGCTGATCGACCGCTTCGGCAAGCTGCCCGACGCCGTCAAGGCCCTGGTCGAGACGCACCGCCTGCGCATCGCGGCGAAAACCGTGGGCATCGTCAAGATCGACGTGCATGGCGAGGCGGCTACCCTGCAATTCATGGCCAAGCCGCCCATCGACCCCATGCGCATCATCGGCTTGATCCAGAAAAACCGCCATATCAAGCTGCATGGACAGGACAAGCTGAAAATCACGGCCGCCATGCCTGACCTGGCCGCGCGCGTGACGCAGATCAAGACCACCATCAAGCAATTGACGGTTTAGACTATTCCTATCATTTATGCAGGGCTGACCCATGACCAATACCAAGACCATCACCATGAATCTGATCCTGCAGGGCCTCGACGGCGATAGCGCCCGCCTCGAGCGCATCGCCGCGCTGGCCGCGCCCACGTCCATCACGCACCTGGGTCCCAACGCCGTGCGCTGCGAAAAGATCGCCTATTCGCCCGCGCTGCGCCCCACCATCGAAGTGGCGGCACAGGCGGCGCAGCTGGATGTCACCTACATGATGGGCCAGCGCGAACTCAGCGAGTTCAAGCTGGTGGCGATGGACATGGATTCGACCCTGATCACCATCGAGTGCATCGATGAAATCGCCGACATGCAGGGCTTGAAACCGCAGGTGGCGGCCATCACGGAAGCGGCCATGCGGGGCGAACTCGATTTTGCGGCCAGCCTGACGCAGCGCGTGGCCCTGCTCGAGGGCCTCGACGCGGCCGCCCTGCAACGCGTCTACGACGAGCGCCTGAAACTGTCGCCGGGCGCGGAAACCATGCTGGCGGCCGTGCAGAAGGCGGGCCTGAAAACCCTGCTGGTGTCGGGCGGGTTCACCTTCTTCACGGAGCGCCTGAAGGAACGCCTGGGCCTCGACTACACGCACGCGAACGAGCTGGAAATCGTCGACGGCAAGCTCACGGGCAAGGTCATCGGCGCGATTGTCGACGCCGAGGAAAAGCAGCGCACTGTGGAGCGCGTATGCGCGGAGCTGGGCATTTCCCCGTCCGAAGCCATCGTCATGGGCGACGGCGCCAACGACTTGAAAATGATGGGCATCGCCGGCCTGTCCGTGGCCTTCCGCGCCAAGCCCGTGGTGCGCTCGCAAGCCGACGTGGCGCTGAACTTCGTGGGACTCGATGGCTTGCTCAACGTATTGGCATGATTTGATGCAGGCCTGAGCGGGCGGCATCCGGCGGCGCGCGCACGATCGCATATTTTTGCTATATTGCAAACTTGTGATCGTCCTGCCAGCCCATCGTGAAAGAACACCGCATGCCGCCACCGCTGCCCGAAGAAATACAACGCCACCTGGAGGTGTTTGTCGCCGCCGCGCGCAACACGTTTGGCCCTGACCTGGTCGCCGCCGTGCTGTTTGGCTCGGCCGCCGACGGCCAGGTGCGCGCCACCTCCGACGTCAACCTGCTGCTCCTGCTCAAGCGCTTCACGCCGCCCGCGGCCGATGCGCTGCGCGGGCCATTGCGCCTGGCGCATGCCGCCATCGACCTGCAGGTGATGTTCCTGCTCGAAAGCGAATTGACGCAGGCCGCCGACGCCTTCGCCGTTAAGTTCGCCGACATCATCGCGCGCCACAAGGTGCTGCATGGCGCAGACCCTTTCGCCAGCCTGCGCACGAACCGCGACGCCGTGCTGCGCCGCCTGCGGCAAGTGCTGCTGAACCAGCAGCTGCGCATGCGTGAACGGTATCTGCTATTGAGCCTCAACGAAGAGCAGCTGGCCGGCGCCATCGCCGACGCGGCCGGCCCGTTGCGCTCGTCCGCGGCGTCGCTGGCGCAGCTGGAGGGCAAGTCCGGGCTGTCCGGCAAGCAGGCGCTCGAAGCGTTTGTCGACCAGCTGGGCGAACCGGCCCTGCACGCAGCCTTGCAAGCCATGTCGGCGGCGCGCGAAACGGCGCGCCTGGCGCCGGGCCAGGCCCTGCCTGCCTTCACAAGCCTGATGGCGATTACCGAACGCTTGCGCGAGCACGCGGAGCAGATGCGGTGAACGGCCCCAATCCGTTCGACTGGAGCGGGCCGTGGTTCCTGCTCGCCTACCTGGTCTTCGGTGTGCTCGTGCTGTATCTGGCGCGCGAGCTGCTGATCCGCCAGGAATTGCGCAATCCCCATGCCCAGCTGTCGCTGGCCGACGATCCCTACCGCATCGCTTTTTTGCGCGGCGGCGCCCTCGAGGCGGTGAAGATCGCCGCCATCGTGCTGGTGGACCGCGGCTTGCTGCGCGCCGACGGCCCCTTGCTGGAAACGGCCAGCGCCGACAGCCTGCGCTTCGCCAGCCATGACATCGAACGCGACGTGCTGCGGCTGTACCTGGGCCGCCAGGGCCACAGCAAGGAACTGGCCGTGCAGGCCGAGATGCTGCCCTCGTGCCGCGCCTACCTGGAGACCCTGACGCAGCAGGAACTGCTGGTCGGCCCGCCGCTGCTGCGCCGGCGCGAACGCATCACGTGGACGGCGCACTGGCTGCTGCTGACGGTGGCCGCCGTCAAGGCCGTCATCGCCATCAGCCGCCAGCACTACAACCTGCTGTTCCTGGCCCTGCTGCTGGCGGTATTCCTGCTGATGCTGCGCGGCTTGCGCAACCGGCGGTCCAGCTGGAGCGCACAGCGGCTGCTGACCGACCTGCGCATGCTGTTCGGCCGGCTGAACATGCGTTCGTCGCGCCTGCAGGCGGGCAGCAACAGCGCCGACATGGCCCTGCTGGCGGCCATCTTCGGCCTCGGTGCCCTGCCGCCGTCGGTGTACGCGTATGTCGCCCAGCTGTACCCGGTGGCCCGGCACAACACGGGCAGCGATTCGTCGTCCGGCAGCACGGGCGACTCGGGCGGCGGCTCGTCGGGCGACGGCGGCGGATCTTCCTGCGGCAGCGGCTGCGGCGGTTGCGGCGGTGGCGGCGGCTGTGGCAGCTGACAAGGAGTCCGCGCGCGACCGCGTGGGCCTGGGCTGGCGCGGCGAACTGGCTGCCGGCATCCTGTCCAACCTGGCGCACATCGATGTGCTGGAAGTGATCGCCGACGACTATTACCACGCTCCGCGCGCCGGCATCGCCGCCTTGTGCAGCCTGGCGCGCCAGGTGCCGGTGAGCCTGCACGGCGTCGGCATGGGGCTGGCGTCCAGCATTCCCGCCGACCCGCGCCGCCTGCATGCGATGGCGCGCCTGATGCAGACGGTGCAAGCGGAATCGTGGTCCGAGCACCTGAGTTTCGTGCGCGCGGGCGGCGTCGAAATCGGCCACCTGGCAGCGCCGCCGCGCACGCCGCACAGCGCCGCCGGCGCCATCGCCAATATAGCGCTGGCCACGCGCCTCGTCGGCAGCGCGCCCCTGATGGAAAATATCGCCACCCTGGTCCGGCCGCCGGCCAGCACGCTGGACGAAGCCGCATGGCTGACGCACATCCTTGACGGCGCGCAGGTGCCGCTGCTGCTGGACCTGCACAACCTGTATGCGAACGCCGTCAATTTCGGCGAGGCGCCGGAGCAACTGCTGCTGCGGCTGCCCCTGGACAGGGTGGCCGCCGTGCACCTGAGCGGCGGCCACTGGGTCGATGCGCCGGGCGGCGGCCAGCGCTTGCTGGACGACCATCTGCACGACGTGCCGCCCGCCGTCTTCGATTTACTGACCTTGCTGGCGCGCCATGCGCCCCAGCCCTTGACAGTGATCGTCGAACGCGACGGCAATTACCCGTCGTTCGAACATGTGCTGGACCAGCTGGAACTGGCGCACGCCGCCTTGCGCGCGGGGCGGCGCGCATGAGCTCTCCCGCACTGGAAACGTATCTGGCCAGGCTGTACACGGACGACGCCCTGCGTGCCGCCTTCCTGCTGGCGCCCCGTGCGCAAGCCTTGCTGCATGGCTTGTCGCTGCAGGAAGCGGATGCGATGGCGGCGATGGACTGCATCGGCCTGCAGATGGCGGCGGCCAGCTACCGCGCCAAGCGGGCCGCGCACGGCAAGAAGGCCGGGGCGGCGCGGCACGGGTGGCGCCGGCTGCTGCCGGCCTGGCTCCGGCGGTCTACAGGACTATAACTGCCACAGCCGCAGCGGCAGCAAGCCCCACCAGGCCAGCACCAGCAGCAGTTGCAAGGCCGCCAGCAAGGCCACCCAATCCCATTTCGCCAGCGAGCCCGCCTCGGCCGCCGTGCCGCGGCTGCGCCAGCAGCGGGCCAGGCCGAACGCCATGGCCAGCGGCAGCGCGCCCGTCGCCAGCGCCAGCAGCACGCTGGCGATGGTGACGTCGCCCAGGCGCAGATAGGACTGGAAGTAAAAGAATGGCGCGGGCAGGAGCAGCGCCAGCATCGACAGCAGCGGCGCGAACAGATGGTCGCCCCGCGCCAGGCTGCGCCGCGCGGCGCGCCACACGCCCACCAGCAGCACGTACAGCAAGCCCGCCGCGCCCAGGGCCAGGCTGCCCCACAGCACCAGCATGCGCAGCATCGACGCGCGCTCATAGCTGCGCAAGCCGTCGCTGAGGATATGCTTGCCATCTTCCTGCAGCAGCACGTGCGACGCCGTGCTGCGGTCGCTGGCGCGGAACAGCAGGCCGCCCACCGGTTCCAGCTCCTTCGGCTCGCCCTGGAACGGGATCAGGAACAGCGATTCGCCATCCCATTTCAGGCGCGTGAAGCCGAAGACGGCATCGACCCAGGCCATGCTGGCCATGGGACTGGGCGACGGCACGTAGACGCCCTGCCAGTTTTCCACCGTGGGTGCGGGCGTGCCGTGCGGGGCCGGCGCGCGCAAGGGCAGTTCCAGGTCGCGCAGCAGCAGGCGGTTGAAGCGTTCATAGTCGGCTGCTTCCGCATCCGTGTTGAAGGCCACGAAAAAGGCGCTGTCCTGCTCCGGATAGATGCACAGCATGGCGCGAAAACCCACGGCCGTGCCAGGGTGGCAAGCGCCCACCACATTGTGGCGGTCGCGCACGGCCAGTGCCAGGCCATGGCCCGTTTCCAGGCCCGCCTGCGCCGCATCGGTGCCGGCCGGTTCGGACAAGGCGCCCATCAGCGCCAGGTCGATGAAGCGCTTGTCCTGCAGCTTGCCGTCGCCCATCAGGAATTGCGCCAGCTTGCCCATGTCGGCCGCCGTGGTGGTAAATTGCGCGGCCGGACGCAAATACTGGGGCACGGCCGGCTGCGCCACGCCATGTTCGAAGTGGCCCATGGCCAGGCGCGGGTCCGCCTGCGCGCTCAGTTGCGTGCTCACTTGCGTAACAAAGGCAAACGTGCTGTCCGTCATGCCCAGCGGCTGCAGCAACTGCGCATCGAGGTAGCGTTCATATGGCTGGCCCGTGACCTTCTCGATCACCATGCCCAGCAAGCCATAGCCCATGTTGGAATACGCATAGCGGCTGCCGGGACGCGCGCGCACGCGCAGCAGGTTGCGCCCGCCATCGAAGGCTTCGGCCAGCGGCGTGTCCGGCGCGGGGTTCAGGCTGAACGCCTGCCAGAAGCGCACGTTGTCGAGGCCGGACGTATGCGCCAGCAGGTGGCGGATGCGCACGGGGTCGCTGGCCTGCCACGGGTTTTTCAGCGCCAGTTCCGGCAATACCTGCTGCAAGGGCGTGTCGAGCGTGAGCCGGTCTTCGCTGATCAGGCGCAAGACGCCCAGCGCCAGCGCCACCTTGCCCACGGAGCCCACTTGCACGCGCGTGTCCGCCTGCATGGGTATTTGCTTGGCGGTATCGCGCACGCCGGCGGCGCCCGTGCGCACTGTGCCATCGGGCAAGACTTCACTCCAGACGGCGCCTGCCAGGCCCTCTTCCTTCAAGCCGGCGGCAAACTCCGCCTCCAGGGGGGCGCCGGCGGCATGGGCCGCCGTGGCACACAGCAGCAAGGCCGGCAAGGCGCGGCGCAGCCATGCGCTGGCGCGCGCGGCCAAGGTGGGGTAGCGATCTCGTTTCAACAATGTATTCTGCCTTTTCCATGGACTGCGCCCCTGCGCCGCTTTGCTTGTTACAATTAAAAATTGAGCAACGACGGGAGCTTTCATGTCACAAGAGATTATTTTGGATACCCAACTCCAGCAGACCAGGAACCTGGCCTGGTGGTTGTACCTGATACATGGCGCCAGCTTTGTGTTTTCGCTGGGCGCGTTTTCCTTCATTCCGCTCATCATCAATTACGTGAAGCGGGACGAGGCGGCCGGGACCTTCGTGTACAGCCATCACAGCTGGATGATCCGTTCCTTCTGGTGGTATGTGGCCTGGATCGTCGTCGGCGCCATCCTGTGGATCACGCTGATCGGCATTCCGCTGGCGCTCGTCGTGTGGGGCGTGGCCTGGCTGTGGAAAGCCTACCGCTTGCTGCGCGGCTTCCTCGACCTGAACAATAACAAACCCGTGCCCATGTAAGGTTGACGTTGCGTGCGGGCAAGCCTTTGCGCTGGCCCGCACGCCCCTACATCGCCGCGAACGCCCGTTCGATATCGGCAATCAGATCCTGCGGATCTTCCAGTCCCACGTTCAGGCGCACCAGCTGGCCCGGCAGCTTCCAGCCCTTGCGCATGGCCGCGATGCGGTACGGCATCACCAGGCTGTTCGCGCCACCCCAGCTGTAGCCAATCTTGAACAACTGCAAGGCATCGACGAAGCGGTCCGTCTGCTGCTCCGTGTAGCGGGCGTCGAACAGCACGGAAAACAGGCCGCCCGCACCCGTGAAATCGCGCTGCCAGATGGCGTGGCCCGGGCAATCGTCGAATGCCGGATGCAGCACCGTGGCAATCTCGCTGCGCTCCTTGAGCCAGGCGGCCACCGTGCGCGCGCCCGCGTCGTGGGCGTCGAAGCGCAACTTCATGGTGGGCAAGCCGCGCAGCACCAGGTAGGCGTCATCGGCCCCCACGCCCATGCCCAGACGCATGTGCGCCTGCGCCAGGCGCTCGTGCAGCGCCCGCTCGCGCGTGATCAGGGCGCCCATCAGCACGTCCGAGCCGCCCGACTGGTATTTCGTCAGCGCCTGCATGATGATGTCCACGCCCAGGTCAAAGCCGCGCAGGGCCAGACCCGCCGACCAGGTGTTGTCCAGGGCCACCAGCACGCCGCGCGCATGGGCGGCCGCACAGATGGCAGGCAAGTCCGGCACTTCCATGGTCACGGAACCGGGCGCTTCCGTCCAGATGAGCTTGGTATTTGGCTGGATCAGGGCCGCGATGCCGGCGCCGATCAGCGGGTCGTAATAGCGGGCCGTGATGCCGAAATCCTGCGCCAGCCAGCGTCCCAGTTCGCGATTCGGATTGTAGATATTTTCCGGCAGCAAGACATCATCGCCCGTCTTCAGCAGGGCAAAGTCCGCCATGGCGATGGCCGCCAGGCCCGACGGCGCCAGCAGGCAGTGCGTGCCCCCTTCGATCTCGGCCAGCCGCGCTTCCAGGGTGAACGTGGTAGGCGTGCCGTGCAAGCCGTACGTGTAGGCATTCTTCTCTTTCCAGTCGCCCGAGCGCATGGCCGCCACGTCCTTGAACAGCACGGTGGATGCGTGGTGGATGGCGTTGGGAAACGCGGCAAAGCCTTGCGGCGCCTGGTAATCGCTGTGGATCAGCGCCGTCTGGGGGGATTTGATAGTGGTCATGGCGTCATCGGCAAAAAAAAGGGCGGGCCAGTCTGTGCTGGTCCGCCTTGATTGTAAGGGCTTATGCCCTTGCCTGCCGTACTGTTGTTACACCTGCTTACTCCGCAGCGCCCCACAGGTCGTGCGCATCGGCCGAGGTGATGGTCACGTCGACGAACTGGCCCACGGCCAGCTTGCGGTGCGGTTCGAATGGCGGCTTGACGTAGACGACGCCATCGATTTCCGGCGCGTCGGCGGACGAGCGGCCCACGCCGCCGGAGCGGGTGACTTCATCGATGAGCACGCGCACGGTCTTGCCGACCTTGGCTTGCAGGCGCTTGCGGGAAATTTCTTCCTGCAGCAGCATCACGCGGCCGCGGCGCTCTTCGCGCACTTCTTCCGGCACGGGGTTGGCGATCTCGTTGGCCGTCGCGCCTTCGACAGGCGAATACGCGAAGCAGCCCAGGCGGTCGATCTGCGCTTCCTTGAGGAAGTCCAGCAAGTACTCGAATTCCGCTTCCGTTTCGCCAGGGAAACCGGCGATGAAGGTCGAACGGATGGTCAGGTCCGGATTGATGGCGCGCCAGGCCTGGATGCGGTCCAGGTTTTTCTCGCCGCTGGCCGGACGCTTCATGCGCTTCAGCACGTCAGGGTGCGCGTGCTGCATGGGAATGTCCAGGTATGGCAGGATGTGGCCGCCGCTCATCATCGGGATGATCTGGTCCACGTGCGGGTACGGATACACATAGTGCAAGCGCACCCAGGCGCCGTAGGACTTGGCCAGTTCGCCCAGCGCTTCCGTCAGCTGCGTCATGTGCGTTTTCACGGGACGGCCATTCCAGAAGCCGGAACGGAATTTCACGTCCACGCCGTAGGCCGAAGTATCTTGCGAAATGACCAGCAATTCCTTGACGCCGGACTTGAACAGGTTTTCCGCTTCCATCATCAGCTCGCCGATCGGACGCGACACGAGGTCGCCGCGCATGGACGGGATGATGCAGAAACTGCAGCGGTGGTTGCAGCCTTCGGAAATTTTCAGGTAGGCATAGTGCTTCGGCGTCAGCTTGACGCCTTGCGGCGGCAGCAGGTCGAGGAAAGGCGCATGCGGCTTCGGCAGGTGCAAGTGGACGGAATCCATCACTTCGGCCAGCGCGTGCGGGCCCGTGACGGACAGCACTTTCGGGTGCACCTTCATGATGATGTCGTCGCCGGCAGCATCTTTCTTGGCGCCCAGGCAGCCCGTGACGATCACTTTGCCGTTTTCAGCCAGCGCTTCGCCGATGGCGTCGAGCGACTCTTGCACGGCGGCATCGATAAAACCGCAGGTATTGACGATCACCAGATCGGCGCCAGCGTAGGATTTCGCCGTTTCGTAGCCTTCGGCGCGCAGTTGGGTCAGGATTTGTTCCGAGTCGACCAGCGCTTTCGGGCAGCCGAGCGAGACAAAGCCCACTTTCGGCGCCGCACCTGGCATGGCCAGCATGGCCTCTGGCTTGGCGGAAGGAACGGGAATACGGTGAATTTCAGACATAGTTGGCAGCTAGTAAAATGGTGAGGCGAATCGGCTATTGTACCCCGAGCCGCCCTTAGCTGTCAGTGGCGGTCTGGTTTTGCTGCGGGATATGCAACGGTGGGAGCCACGGGCGACCTGCCCTGAGCATATTCTTTCACGCATTCCATATCTGGCTGCAGCCCATACTTGACTAATGTACTTGTTATTTCATACACAGTCTCGCTATAATAAGATTTTATTGCACTGTGGAAATAAAATGCTCATCAAAAATTTCGTTGCCAACGTTTTTGCAGGAGCCATCTCTGCGCTGATGCTCGGTGGCTGTGTCACAACGCATGTGCAGCGCCCTCTCAGCGTCGGCGTGCCCTCCGAAGGTACAGCCGTTACTGTCAGCATTACTGCCAACACTGATGCGGTGAACGGATTGGGCCAGATCACCTTGGGCCGCCTGAGTAGCGGAGACGCAGTGTCCAGCCTGGTCCTGCAGCAATATATCCTGAACCAGGTTGCCAAGGATATGGCGCGCGACACGACTCTTTTCATGGGGACCCTGCCACCGGGGAAATACTACTTCAGTCAACTGGCCGACGCCGGCAAATCAAACCGCTACATCAAAATGGGCGGCGGCCTGGGCTTATTTACTGTGGACGAAGGCAAGCCGGTCGATCTGGGCCGCCTGATCGTCACTCCTCTTTATGGCGAGCGTGTACTGGTCGGCCGCAGCGTGCGGGTGCGAGACAACCGCACACTGCTCGAACGCTATTCTCCCGAGCACCTGAAGCTGTTTGCACCCGAAAAGACAGTCAGCTGGTCCGGATCGCGCAGTGATACGGATCGCGCTGAGGAAGTCGCCATGGCCCGCCCCACCGGCGCCGAATGCGTGACGGAGCTACCAGACGGCAGCGTGGCGGCCGCAACCCGCATGGGCACAGTGCTGTGGCGCAGCCCTGAGGGAACATGGAAACAACTGGCCAGCGACAAAATAGAGACGCTGAACTGCGTGCAGCCGGTGCAAATGCCGGATGCAGACTTGCTGGCCTTCGGCGAGTTCGGCACCCTGCTGCGCCATGCGCCGGGACAGAACAAGCTTGAACCGATTGACACTGGCAACCTTCCCTATGGCAATCTGGTCGGACTGGCTGGCAATATGGACGCTGGCTGGTATGTCGCCGTCCAGCGTAACAATGAAGTCACGATTTATCATTCCGCCCGTCTCGAGCGCGGCGAGTGGAATCAGGTACGCAGTGAGAAGCTGGGGAAATGGCTCCTGAACCAGGACACCTGGTTCTGGCTGCGCGATATCGGCACAGGCTTTGCCTACACGTCGACGAAAGGAACGCTGCACCTCTACGACTACGCCAGTGGCCAGTGGTCAGAGCGGGCAATGCCCGATCGCCGTGTGGATGCGATGCGCATCAGCGGCAGCGGCATGTGGAGCCTCATAACACAAGGTTACGGGCCATTTGCGATCACCTCCAGAGATGCTTTCGTTTCAGTGAATCAAGGTCAAACCTGGCAAGAGGTCACCGCTAGCCACATTCCGCTGGTTCAGCGTACCGATGGCACTCTGCTGCGTTTTGAAAGCAGTCTGATGAGCGATACGACCTTACATGCCAGTAGCGACATGGGCAAAACGTGGACACTGTTGGACGCCAAACCGAAATCACGCGAGTTGACCCCGCTTAAATCGGGTGCCATTCTGGGAAAAGTAATGCGCTGGAGCGTGCCGGCGCAATTTGAAATATCGAACGACGGCGGTAAAAGCTGGACTGCCGAAAGCATGAAGTGAAAGTTCTAACCGACAGTCGACAATGCCATGCCCACCCGATGTGAACGATGACTACCAGGCGGCATCCGTGCCGTCTGCCTGGATCAACTTGCAGAGCAAGAGCCGGATGGCGGACGCGCCTGAATATGTGGTGGAAGGCACGTCGATTGAAACCCTGATTGAGCAGATCTTTGGCAATCAGGAAGTCAGCTATATCCACGTCCACAACGCCAGACGCGGTTGCTACGCTGTCCGGGTTGACCGGGCATAGGTAGCAATGGATTGCATGTGCGATTCTCAGGCTCCTGCATCGCTTATCATCAAATGCAGGCTATGAGCTTGCTCAGTCCGGTTCCAAAGCACGGCAGGAAGCAGCACCTGGGAATTCAATACGTAGCTTGGGCCAGGTACCTTGCCAATTCTTGCCACGCACGCGGCCTGCGTAGACCGATTGCTTCGCTGTCAGAAATCGCTCTGTCGGCCGGACCACCAGATCGAAAAGATCATGCAGGCCGAAAGGAGCCGCTATATCGATGCCTGCAAGGTCATTGAGTCGCACACCCACGGCAGTGGCGGTTTCCGGCCAGTATCTCATGGCATCGGAAGCGGTCAGGTAAGGCAGGTCCGCATTGCGTTCATGCATACGCGCCTGATTCTTTACCGACCAGCCCAGCGTGCCGTCCCGTGCTATTAAACTCGACTCAAGCATGGCGTCATGCGCCTGTGTCGCCTTGCTTGGGTCGTACCAGATGACGTCGATATCGTGAGGCATTGGCGAAGGCGAACGTTGGTGCAAATGATCCCAGACACAGCATCGCACAAATCCCGCAGCAACCCAGCAATCGGGCAGATCAAGTTCTCTGACAAGACGAAGGACATGCATACGCTCATTATAGGCTGCAATCATTGCCTGCAATTGCTCAAGCAGCGCCATATATACTCCTCGTGGACCTGCAGTTGCATATCAAACGAACGCTGCGATGTCATCCTTGCCGGACAGCGTCTGCCCATCAAGGAAAAATGGTTGCACCATGCTCCGATCAAAACCCGGCACACCGAGGCGATATGGCGCCTGAACGCACAACGGCACAGGAACTCCTGTGCCGTTGTGCAACGTAAAAACCGGATCAGCTTATTTTTTGTCCGTCGGCGGGACAGGCGGCACAAACGGGAACGTGCCGAACAGATTCTTGCTCTGGTTCTGCATCTGTTCCTGCATCTGCACGAACAGGCTCTTGCTCTGGTCGATGTAGTTGTTCATCATGCCTTGCATCATCGGGCCCTGGACATTCATGAACTGCGTCCACATTTCCGGGCTGAATGGCTTGCCTTCGAAACTGCCGGCCGACGTGCCCGTGAATTTGTGCTGGATATCGGTGAACGCCTGCACGTTCTTTTCCAGGTAGGACCCCATCATGCCCTGCATGGCGTGGCCATAGTAGCGGATGATCTGCGACAACACGCTGCTCGAGAACATGGGCGCGCCATTCGCTTCCTCTTCCAGAATGATTTGCAGCAAAATGCTGCGAGTCAAATCTTCATTGGATTTGGCATCGACGACGGTAAACACTTCATTGTCCAACACCAGCTGCTTGACGTCCGTCAAGGTGATGTAGGAACTGGTTTGCGTGTCATACAGACGGCGGTTGGGATATTTTTTAATCAGGCGGTCTATACTTTTTTTTGCACTACTCATCACAAGTTCCACTTATTGCGCCGCAGCGCGTACAGAGTTAATCCGAAAAAAAAGCGAACGTCGGTCCGCTTTCGCACCTGCCTACTTTTTCCATTATAGAGTGGAAAACGGCTCCATTGCACATCAGGGTAGTAGATTCCCGCATTTATTGCAACGCAACTAAAAGTAAGTTCTTGGCAAGACCGGAGATTACGCCGGCCTTGCCTGGCGAGCAGCTTTTATAAACTAGTCTGCCCTGACTTTAACATACCGCCCCGGCGCGGGCTCGATTGCCGCGTGGCGCTTGTTGCCCGGCTTGCCTGGCGCCTTCACCTGGGCGCCGCCATGTTCGGCCAGGAAGGCCGCCCATTCGGGCCACCAGCTGCCCGCGTGCTCCGTCGCGCCTTCCATCCATTGCTCGGCCGTCAAGGGCTTGGCTTTCGCCGCGCGCGCGCCTTTGCCTGCGTCATTGCTCCAGTAACTGCGCTTTTTCTTCGACGCGGGGTTGATCACGCCGGCGATGTGGCCCGACGCCCCCAGGATGAAGCGGTTGGCTTTCGGTTTTTTCGGATTCAGCAAGGCCGTGCTCGCATACGCCGCGCCCCAGGGCACGATATGGTCTTCGCGCGAACCATAGATGAAGGCGGGCGCGTCGATGCTGCTCAGGTCGACCTTTTCGCCGGCCACCGTCAGCTTGCCCGGCACTTTCAGGCTGTTTTCCAGGTAGGTATTGCGCAGATACCAGCAGAACATGGGGCCCGGCAAGCCCGTGCCGTCGCCATTCCAGTACAGCAAGTCGAACGCGGGCGGTTCCTTGCCCTTCAGGTAATTCGACTGCACATAGTTCCACACGAGGTCGTTCGGACGCAGGCTGGAAAACGTGCTGCCCAGGTCGCGGCCCGACATCAGGCCGCCCTTGGCCAGGGTCTGCTCGCGCAGCGCCACCTGCGGTTCGTCGATGAAGACGTCGAGCGCGCCCGTGTCGCAGAAATCGAGGAAGGTGGTCAGCAGGGTCAGGCTGGCGGCCGGATTCTCGCCCCGCGCCTTGAGCACGGCCAGCGCCGTCGAGACGATGGTGCCGCCCACGCAAAAGCCGAACATGTTGAGCTTGTCCTGGCCGGAAATGTCCTGCGTGACCTTGATGGCTTCGATCACGCCTTGCTCGACGTAATCGTCCCACGTCAGGTGCTGCATGCTCATGTCCGGATTGCGCCACGACATCAGGAACACGGTATTGCCCTGCTCTACCGCATAGCGCACGAGCGAGTTTTCCGGCTGCAAGTCAAGGATATAGAATTTATTGATGCACGGCGGCACCATCAACAGCGGCCGCTGGTGTACCGTGGGGGTGCTTGGCGTGTACTGGATCAGCTGGAACAGGGCGTTTTCAAACACCACGGTGCCCGGCGTGGTGGCCACGTTGCGGCCTACTTCGAAAGCCGATTCGTCGGACTGCGAGATGCGGCCCTTGCCCATGTCGGCCAGCATATTGCTCAAGCCCTTGGCCAGGCTTTCGCCCTTGGTCTCGATCAGGGTTTGCTGGGCGTCGGGATTGGTGGCGAGAAAGTTGGCGGGCGACATGGCGTCGACGATTTGCTGCACGGCAAATGAAATCTTTTGCTTCTGGTGCGGCGTCGCTTCCACGGCGTCGGCCATGGCGCTGAGAAATTCCGCGTTCAGCAGATAGGCTGCCGCATTGAAGGCCGACAGGGGGCTGGCGTGCCAGGCGGGCGCGGCAAAGCGGCGGTCCTTCAGTTCCGGCGTCTTGCCGGCCATAAAGTCAGCCCACAAGCCCGTCAGCTTGGCCACGTAGGCATTTTTCAGTTGCTCGATCGCTTCCGGCTTGATGCTGGCGCCCGCATCCTGCAAAATGCCGGCAATCGGATTGCCGGCGGGCTGCGGTACCATGTTGAACCACGTCTTCCACTGCTCAGGATTGCTGATCTGCGCCATCCATTCCTTGGTCATCATTTGAGGATCGGGCATATTCATAGCTATATAAATCCATTCAAGAATTAATAAATAATTACTTCTGGGCCACCTGCATGCAAACTCTTACTCACTGCCACCACTCATGATGCTCATGACCGCTGTTGCCTGGATCTACGTCGTCGGCCTCATGGCGCTGACGGAACCGTCCATCGTCGCCGGGGTGATGACCTTCGTGCTGTACTGCGTCATCCCCCTGTCCATCCTATTCTATCTGACGGGCTCGCGGCGACGCAAACGCAAGGCCCAGCGTATCGCGGACATGCAGGCCCGCGCGCATGCCTCAGCAGACGATAAAACAAAAACGGCAGACACATAAGTGTCTGCCGTGCAGATTATTTGCGCCAGATCAAGCTGGCCTGTCTTCCCGTGATGCCATCGCGCCGGTACGAGTAAAACTGCGCCGCATCGCTGACGGTGCAATATTCCCCGCCCGCCACCTGCGCCACGCCATCGCGCAGCAGCATGGTGCGCGCCAGGCCATAGATATCGGCCAGGTACTTGCCCGGCTTGCCAGCGATGGCCGTGAACGCGGCGGCCAGTACTTGCCGCTCGGCATCATCGCGCGCGCCGTCTTGAAACGCCTGCAGCACGTCGTGCCCCACCTCGAATTGCTGCGGACCGATGGCCGGCCCCAGCCAGGCGAGGATATCCGTCGCGCCCTGCGCCCGCATCGAGGCCACCGTGCGCTGCAAGACGCCGTTGGCCAGGCCCCGCCAGCCCGCGTGGGCCGCGCCGACGACCAGGCCGTCGCTTGAGCTGAACAGCACAGGCAGGCAATCGGCCGTCATCACCACGCACACGGCGCCCGCCTGCGTGGCGATGCTGGCATCGGCATCGGGCACGCAACCGTCCAGCTTGCCGGCATCGGCCACGGCCACGCCATGCACCTGCGACAGCCAGGCCGGCTGCGACGGCAGCATGGCGGCCAGGCGCGCGCGGTTGGCGGCCACGTGCGCGGGGTCGTCGCCCACGTGCGTGCCCAGGTTCAAGCCACCGCCGCCCTGCCCGTCACCATATGGTGCCTGGCTGACGCCGCCTGCGCGCACGGTCGCCAGCGCGCCCACGTTCGCGGGCAAGCCGGGCCAATGGGGAATCAGGCAAGACAACGGTGCCGTCATCAGACTTGTTCCGGCTCGGGAATGCCGGCCGTGGCGATCAGTTCGGCGAAGTCATCGGCCAGCGGCACGATCCACTCGCACGCTTCCAAGGTGCCCGGATGCACGAGGCCCAGGCGGCGCGCCTGCAGCGCCTGGCGCGAGAACACGGACACCAGGTGCTGCTTGCCATACACATAGTCGCCGACCAGCGCAAAGCCCAGGTGCTGCATGTGCACGCGGATCTGGTGCGTGCGGCCTGTTTCCAGGCGGCATTGCATCAGACTCACAGGACGGCGGTCGAGTTCGCCGCTGCCGATCAATTCATAGTGCGTGATGGCGGGCTTGGCGGTGAAATTCTCCGACACGGCCATCTTGACCCTGTCGCGCGGGTGGCGCGCGATGGATGCGTCGATGGTGCCCGCCGCTTTCGGCGTGCCCCACACGAGCGCGAAATACTCGCGCTTGACGGTGCGTGCCTGCAGCTGGCGCACGAGGTCCGTTTGCGAAGCGAGAGTCTTGCCGACCACCATCAGGCCGCTGGTATCCTTGTCCAGGCGGTGCACGATGCCGGCGCGCGGCACGCCAGCCAGTTGCGGGCAGTGGTGCAGCAGGCCGTTGAGCAGGGTGCCCGACCAGTTGCCGGGGCCCGGATGCACGACCAGTCCGGCCGGTTTGTTGATCACGATGATATGCTCATCTTCGTGCACGATGTTCAATTCCATCGCTTCCGGCTTAAAAGCCTCGTCTTCCGGCGCGCTTTGCGGCAGAATGACGATCTTCTCGTCGCCATAGGCGGTCATGTTGCGTTTGGCAACTTTTCCGTCCACGGTCACGAAACCGGCTTCCAGCCACAATTGCAAGCGGCTGCGCGAGTATTGCGGCACCAGCTTGGAGATGACTTTATCGAGGCGGTGGCCGCAGGCGTCCGGCGTCAGTTCCAATGTAATCGGGGCCATTTCCTCGAAGACGTCGTCGGCGGCAAAATCGCCGTCAAACGCCTCTTCGGCAGCATGGTCAGAAAGGGAGTCAAACGCGGGGTCAGCCAAATTAGGCTTCGGAGTTAATATCACAGCATTCCCATCGGCTATAATCAGCCTATTGTAAAATCTTGGTTAAAACCTTCTTGCAAAACGTCATGCAAAAAAAATTATCGTTGGTAGTCGCTTCAGTCGTTCTGCTCGGCATGTCCGCTTGCAGCTTGTTGCCTGAAAAAGTGGATGAGACCAAAAACTGGTCCGTTACGAAATTATACTCGGAGGCGCGTGAAGAAATGGCCGGGCAGCACTATGAAGCTGCAATCGGCCTGTTCCAGAAGCTGGAGGCTAACTATCCTTTCGGCAACTATGCTCTGCAAGCGCAGATGGAGATCGCTTACGCGTATTATAAGTCGGGAGACCAGGCTCAGGCACTGGCCGCCGTCGAACGCTTCATCAAGTTGCATCCGAACCACGCCAATGTGGATTATATGTACTACTTGCGGGGCTTGATCAGCTTTAACGACCAGATCAGCTTCCTGAACTTCCTGTACGAGCAAGACCCGACCGAGCGCGATCCGAAAGCCACGCGCGAAGCGTTTGCCGCCTTCAAGCAACTGGTCGACAAGTTTCCAAATAGTAAGTACGCGCCCGATTCGCTGGCCCGCATGAACTATTTGATCGATGCGATGGCGAAATACGAAGTCCACGTGGCCCGTTATTACTACCGCCGCGGCGCCTACCTGGCCGCTGCCAACCGCGCGCAAACGACGATCAGCGACTTCGCCGCCTCGCCCGCCATCGAAGAAGCGCTGTTCATCATGTACCGCTCGTATGACAAGCTGGGCTTGACCGACTTGCGCGACGACGCCTTGCGCGTGCTGACCAAGAACTACCCGAACACGGCATTCCTCAGCCCGGAAGGGGTGAACAAGGAGCGCAAGTGGTGGAAATTCTGGCAGTAAGCTGCAATAAAAAACCGGGCTAGCCCGGTTTTTTTACTTATTCGCCCACCTTGCGTCTAAATACCCAGCTGGTGTCGTTCGACGCTTCCGGCACGAAACCGTAGCCATCGACGTCGAACTGCTTCAGCTCTTCCGGGTCGCGGATGGCGTTGACGGCCGCATAGCGGGCCAGCATGCCGCGCGCGCGCTTGGCGTAGAACGAGATGATCTTATACTTGCCGTTCTTCCAGTCCTCGAACACGGGCGCGATGACGGGCACGTCCAGCTGGCGCGGCTTGACGGATTTGAAATATTCTTCGGATGCGAGATTGACCAGCACCTTCGCGCCCTGCTCCCTGGCCGTGCGGTTCAGGCCGTTGGTGATGGTGTCGCCCCAGAACGCATACAAATCCTTGCCGCGCGCCGTCGACAACCGCGTGCCCATTTCCAGGCGGTGCGGATGGATCAGGTCCAGCGGGCGCAGCAAGCCGTACAGGCCCGACAGGATGCGCACGCGCGACTGGGCATAATCGAGCTGGGCCGGCTGCAGGCTGCGCGCCTCGAAACCGGCATACACGTCGCCGTTGAAGGCCATGATGGCCTGGCGCGCTTCGGCCAGCTTGGGCGTCCAGGACGCGTAACGGGCCACGTTGAGGGCCGACAAGGCGTCGGAAATGCCCATCAGGCTGCCCACTTCGGCCGGCGAAAACTGGCGCATGCGCTCGATCAGCTGGGCGGAATGGTCGAGAAAATCGGGGGTGCTGTGCAACGAAGTGGTTGGCGGCGTCTCCAGGTCGAGACTCTTGGCGGGCGAAAGCACGATCAACATAAATTATCACTACAGAATAGAATTGCCGACATGATACCTGCTCCACAAAAACTCGTCCTCGACACCAACGTTTGCCTCGACCTGTTCGTCTTCAACGACCCCCGCTGGGCGCCCCTGCTGGCGGCCATGGAAAGCGGCGCCGTGCAAGCCATCACGCGCGAGGATTGCCGCGCGGAATATCTTGTCGTATTGCACTACAAACACCTGCCGCTCGATGAAGCCAGCCGCGCCGTTGCCGCCGCCCGCTTCGACGCCCACATCACCGTGGTAGCGCCGCCCGTGTCCGGCGTGCGCCTGCCCGTCTGCACGGACAAGGACGACCAGAAATTCCTCGAACTGGCGCGCGACGCCAACGCCGACATCCTCATCACCAAGGACAAGGCGCTGCTGAAACTGGCCCGCAAGACGGCCAAGGCCGGCATGTTCAAGATCATGGTGCCGGAAGGCTGGAGCTTGGCAAGCTGAGCCATCGAGGCCTGCACGGAACGCCACGCGCTGCGCTAGAATGGGACATGATTCCACTTTCCGCACCGCGGCCCTACCGTTCATGAACAGCCCGTCCCTGCCCCATCTGACTCCCACCCTGACCACCCGTTTGCCAGCCGTCGGCACCACCGTGTTTACCCGCATGTCCAGCCTGGCGGCCCAGCATGGCGCCGTCAATCTGGGCCAGGGCTTTCCCGACTTCGGTTGCGACCCGGCCCTGGTCGAGCTGGTCAGCGACGCCATGCGCGCCGGCCACAACCAGTATCCGATGATGACGGGCGCCGCGCCCTTGCGCGTAGCGATTGCCGCAAAGATCGCCCGCCTGTACGGCCACGCCTATGATGCGGGCACGGAAATCACCGTCACGGCCGGCGCCACGCAGGCGCTCACCACCGCCATCCTGTGCTGCGTCCACCCGGGCGACGAAGTCATCGTCATCGAACCGGCCTACGACAGCTACCTGCCGGCCATCGCGCTGGCCGGCGGCGTGCCCGTGCTGGTATCCATGCAAGTGGGTGAGCAAGGCTACAGCGTGCCGTGGGACAAGCTGGCCGCTGCCGTCAGCAGCAAGACGCGATTGATCATCATCAATACGCCCCACAATCCGACGGGCACGATCTTGCGCCCTGCCGACGTGGCGGCCCTGGCCGACATCGTGCGCGGCACGCAAATCCTGATCCTGTCCGACGAAGTCTACGAGCACATGGTGTACGACGGCGTGCCGCACGCGTCCCTGAGCCGCAACGCGGAACTGGCGGCGCGCAGCTTCATCGTCTCCAGCTTCGGCAAGACGTACCACGTGACGGGCTGGAAAGTGGGTTACGTGGCCGCGCCAGCGGCCCTGACGGCGGAATTTCGCAAGGTGCACCAGTACAACGTATTTACCGTCAACACGCCTATGCAGCACGGCATCGCCGGCTACATGGCCGACCCGCAGCCCTACCTGGACTTGCCCGCGTTTTACCAGCGCAAGCGCGATCTGTTCCGCGACGGCCTGGCGGGCAGCCGCTTCACCCTGCTGCCGGCCGACGGCACGTATTTCCAGTGCGTGCGCTACGATGCCATTTCGCAAGAGACCGAAGCGCAGTTCGCCGAATGGCTGACGACCGAGATCAAGGTGGCCGCCATCCCTGTCTCCGCGTTTTACGCGCAGGGCAAGGAGTCGGGCATCGTGCGCTTCTGCTTTGCCAAGCAGGACGACACCTTGCGCCTGGCGCTGGAGCGCCTGCGCAGCATATAACCGAGCACTGAACATGGCTTCGCTGCGGCGGAGCAAAGGATGACAGCATGGTACAGCGTCGCATCGGCCCCGCCGACCTGGTTCCCGGCGAACCCCTGCCCTGGGATCTTTTTCTGGCGGACCATAGTGCTGGCCCGCAACTACGCAAGGGGCAGATCATCACGGACGGCACGCAGCTGGGCCGTTTGCTGCAGCTGGGCCTGTACGTGGGCGCACCGGACCAGCCGTCCGTGCTGCGCCTGCTGAACGAGGCGGCGCAGCGCCTGGAACGGCTGCTGCTGGACTTGCGCAGCGAAAACAATGCCGAGCGCGACGTGCGCGACATCGCCCGCGAACTGCTGCGCGCGCTCGAGCACGATGCCGACATCGCGCTGGCCAGCATCCTGCTCAACCAGATCGCCGGCAGCTACGCCGTGCGCCACTGCATCGAAACGGCCTTGCTGGCCATGCTGGTGGGCCGCAGCATGCACAAGTCCCACGATGAGCTGCTGCTGATCGGCGCGGCTGCGCTGACGATGAACGTGGGCATGCTGCGCCACCACGACAGCTTCCAGGACCGGCGCGGCCCCCTGAACGACGAAGAGATGCGCATCGTGCGCCAGCATCCGCAGGAAAGCACGGAACTGCTGCGCTGCGCGGGCGTCGATGACGAGGAATGGCTGAGCTGCGTGCTCTTGCACCATGAAAACGACGACGGCAGCGGCTATCCGCAGGGCCGCACGGCCGATGAAATCCTGCAAAACGCCAAGCTGATCGGCCTGGCCGACCGCTATTGCGCCCGCGTTTCCGCGCGCAACTACCGGCGTTCCATCGTGCCCGACCAGGCCCTGCAGCACATCTTCCTCGACCAGGGCGTGCCCATCGACCCGCTGCTGGGCGAACAATTCGTCAACTTGCTGGGCAAATATCCGCCCGGCACGTTAGTGCGCCTGCGCAGCGGCGAACTGGGCGTCGTCACGCAACGGGGCGCCACCCATGTGCACCCGCTCAGCGACCCGCTGGGCGCACCGCTGGCGGCCGCCGACCTGGCGCAGCTGCTGCCGCGCGACACGGCCGACAGCCGCTACGCCATTATTTCTTCGCTACACGAAGACGATGCCGGCCTGCATTTCAGCATGCGGCATGTGTGGGGAGATGAGGCGCGGCTGTAGCAAAATGGCGTCCCATCGCCGTGGACTCCGCGGCGAGCACCTTGGCCTGCCAGCGGCGCGAGAAACCGCGCCGGGGCTGGCTGATGCCGCCGAGCACAGGCTGCCCGGTTTCGCGGGCGCAATGGTCCAGGGCCTGGCGCAGCATGGTATCGACATTGGTCAGGGACACCTGATACTCGTCCGCCACCTCCTGCCGCGTTTTTTCTTCTATCCTCAGGGCCAGCAGCACGGAACGGTGCCGGTACGGCATGCGCTGCATCGCGCGCTCGACCGCGGCCAGGTCCGAACGGGCCAGCGCAATCAGGTCCGGGCCGGGAGCCGGATCCGTCAGGTGTTCGACCGCCGCCTCGTCGTCGTACTGCGACGAGCGCCTGCCGCGCAGCTGATCCATCGCCACGTTGCACGCCACCCGGTAGACATAGGCGTGCGGGTTTTGCACGGATACCGGGGTGCCGGCATCCGCCAGCCGCAGCCAGGCGTCGTGCAGGCAATCGCTGGCCAGGTCCGCGCAACCGAGATTGCGCAGCAATCGGCGGTGCAGGCGGGCGTAGTTCTCCGCCAGGAAATCGCGCAGCACGATGCCTGGGTCAGGCTCGCCGAACGGCCCTGCTGCGAGCGCATCGGCAATATTGGCGGCCTCCAAGCCATCCAGGGTACTCGGTTTCATGAGGTCTACCTCAGTGTTCGGCTGCAAGAATGGGGGGAACACCGCCGCCTGTTCCCTGCGCGGGGCAGGAAACAGGCGGGCACGCGCTACATGCCGCTGGACTGGCGCTCCTGCTGCAACTGGCGCAGTTGCTCCGGGCTCAGGCGCGCAAGCTGCTTGGCGTCAAAATCCCGCCCCACGCCAAGGAATTGCACCGGACTGGCAGGGTCGTAGGGAACGCCGAGGACGGACTGCAAGCCGGCCCGCGGTGGCGGCGGCGGTGCTTCCGCCTCCCCTTCCATGGGCTCGTTGCCAAAGCCGAGCAGGCGCACCGTGAAGATCGACGGCAGGCTCTGGCGCGTCGTCGTGCGTTCGCGCTGCAGCACGTCCTGCGCGGCGGCCGTCGCTTGCGACGCTGCCGCACTTGCATTGCTCAATGCGCCGACGTTCACCGCCGCAATGGCCGGCATGCCCGTCGACGCGCCCTTGACGGCGATGTTGGCCGCATTGACCACTTGCAGGGCCGCCAGGTTCACATTGCCCGACACCCGGATGCCCGCTTCGCCCGCGTCGATGGTGCCCAGGGGCGCGATCAGGTCGATATCGCCGGCCGGCACTTCCGGAATCGGCGCCAGCGTCGCAATCCCTGCGCCCGTGCTGGGCACCGACGACGACAGCCTGACGTTGCCCCACTGGTCATACACGCGCTTGGGCGGCGTGTACACGATGGTGGTCTTGGAACCGCGTCCCGCGTTGATATCGCCTTCGGCCGACCAGCCCATGACGTGGCCGCCGAAGGTGGTCATGATGCGGCTCTGGCCCAGCAGGATGCTGCCCTGCGCATACAGCGCGATATCGCCCTGGCCCTGGGTGATGACGCCGGGAATGACGCCTGCCACGGCCACGGGCGCCGTCCCGTCGATGCCGTAGACCTGCTTGCCGCCCGGGGTGAGCATGGTGATGTCGCCGCCGAACAAGGTGTTGACGCCGGCGGCGCCGTACAGCGTGATATCGCCCTGGTAGACGGTCTTGCCGCCCTGCGCATCCTGCGCCGGGAACAGCGCCGCGATGGCATTGCGGCCCCGCAGATAGCTGCCGGCGCGGGGACTGCCGGCATCGTTGTACTCGCGGCCGCCGGCCTTCAGTTCGGCAAAATACACATTGCGCGCATACACGCGCTGCTGCTCGGGGGCCAGCGCGTCATAGAAGGCCTGCGCGTCGCCCGCCGCGCCCGCATAGGCGTGGCGGTCGCGCAGCCAGTTCACCAGGTGCAGCTGGCTGGTCTGGACATAGTCCTGGCGCAGGTCGCGCCGGGGCTGGTCGGCGGCGGCATCGCGCCTGGCCTGCAACGCGGCCAGGAAGGCGTCCGCGCCGGCCTCGTCGCCCGTGTAGCCATGCTGTTCGCGCAGCCAGCCGGCCAGGGTCAGTTCCCGGCTGTAGAGGTAGGGCACCTTGCCGGGCTGGCTGGCCAGCGCGGCGCCGCTGTCCGCCAGATTGCCCGCGGTCAGGTAGCGCCGGCCAAAGCCTGCGTAGTCCGGTCCTGCGGCACCCACGCCCGCCTGCATGACGATGCTGGCGCCCGGACGCAGGTCTCCTGCTGCGACGGGACCGAGGCTCACGACCGAGGCCTTGTCCTCCATCAGGAGGTTGCGCCCCGCAGAAATTTCCAGCGTGCCGGGACCGGCGACGTTGAAGGAGCTGTAGAGGATGTCGCGCCCGGCGGAAACGACAGACACGTCGTTGGGGGCGTTGTGGACAAACAGGTTGCCACGGCTTTCCCCAATGGAACCCACGCTGTCCTTCATGGTGGAGCTGATGACGCCCGGATAAATGGTCGGCAAGCCCAGGGCGGTGCCTGAACTGACGATGTCCCGCCCCGCCCGCATCCACACGGGGCCTGCGGACTCATGGCGGACTTGCCCCAGCGGCGAACCGCCGAGCGTCAGGATTTCACCGCTGCGCAAACCAACGATGTCGCCATGCTGGGCGTAAAACCTGGCCGGCGCTGCCTGGGAAGCGGGACGTGCCGGATCGGCCGGCGTGCGGAAGGCAAACAAGGAGAATCCGGCACTGGTGGAAGACGATGTGGCGTCGCTGCCGAGGTTATTGACCTCGGCATCCGAAGCACCGGTCTTGCCGATAAAGGCCGGCGCAAACGGTGTCGGCATGGAGCCCGGGCTTTCACCCGACTGGTTGACCGCATAGCCACTGGCGTAGATCGAGTCCCCGGCCAGCATCGCCAGCCGTCCCTGGCTCGATGGCGCCAGCAGCAGCGAATACGCGGGATCGTTCGGCGGCGGGGCACTGCCCAAGGCGGACGGGCCCAGATAGATACTGCCGTTGGCGGCCACCGCGCCCAGTTTGGACGGGAAGATGAAGCGCCCGTCCGACGGGGAGTAGTTCAGCCCTGCTGTGGGACTGTTGCCGGCACTCCCGCCTAGCGACACGGTCTGCACGCTGGGCGTCAGGCTTCCGCCTGCGGAGAACAGGTCGATGGCGGTGCGCCCCGTCCATAACGAGAACCAGGTGAGCCCATCGGTCCCGTCGTTCCTGCCCTTGTAATTGAACGCCTGGGTGTTCTCGGTAGAAATACGTCCCGGGTCGCCCGCTCCCGCCAGCACCAGGTCGCCCCGGGTCGACAGGCTGGCCGTGGCATCGCCCAGCATCAGGGTGATCCCGCCGGTAGCCGTGCCCAGACTTGCGGCATAGGGCGAATAGGCCCGGCTTTCCCTGGCATCCTGCTCTCCGCGCAAACTGCCATAGTTCAGGGCGATACCGCCCAGGCTGCCTGCCTGCAGGTTCAAGGCGCCGCGCAGGTTGGTCAGCACGCCGTTGAGGCTGAGTTCCTGGTCCTTGTAGTCGGCCGACAGCGTGCGGCTGGTGTTGCTGATGCGACTCGCGCGAGCGTCCAGCCCGGGATTCAAATCGCCGCCCATGCGCACATCCAGGTCGCCGCCCCCCGTCAGCAGCAATTGGCCGTCGACCACCCGCCCGGTGCTGCCCACCGCCAGCACCAGGCCTTCGCTGCGCGGCGCTCGCGCCAGAGCGCCGCGGCGCGCCAGCATGCCGCCATCGCTGCCCAGGTCCAGCGTGAGGTTGCCGCCGCCTAGGGTGCCGATACCGGTGAAGCCCACCAGGCGTGGCAGCAGTTCTATCTGTGCCCGGTCCTCGAACAGAAGGTTGCCGCCGGTGCTACCCTTCACATATGTGCCAAAGTTGATCCACCAGCTGGTGGGGATGGGCGCGACACCGGCGGTGTTGCCCGTGCCTTGACGCCACAGCCAGTTCCCCAGCCTGTCACTGGCAAGCTGCGCGCGACCGTCGTTGGCCATGGCCTGGCCTGTGCGTGGCGCCCAGACGTTGCCCGTCAGGCTGGTGCCCGTGCGCAACAGCAGGTTGCCGCCCCCGTCGGGATACCAGGCGGCATACGGGCTGGCGGCGTCTTCATTGACGAGGGCTTCATGCGCCTTGGCGGCGCTGCCCAGCACCGTGCCATCGGCCGCCGTGGCGCGGGGCCGGTTGAAGTCGGCGGCGGCAGTGCCGGCGCGGGCAGCGCTGGAAGCGCCTGCGGTATAGACGCCGTACGGCGATTGCATCGACACCTTGCCCGCGGCGATCAGGTCCAGGTCGCCGGTGCCCGTGCGCAGCACGCTGAAATGCTGGCTCACCGGCGAAACCAGTTTGACCTCGCCGACGATCACCTGCTCCGGTATTGCCGGCGTAGGTTCGCCCAGGGCAATGCAGAAACCTGGTTCGCTGCAGGAAGATTCATCGTCGGGAAATACCGGCTGGCCGGGCACCTTATCGAAAAGTTCACCGAGCTCGTCCCACACGTACTTGATGCGCACGCACACGCCCGGCTCTTCGCAGGAACCCGCGTCGATGTCCGCCACCGGCGTACCCGGCTGGACGCCGAACAGTTCTCCGCCAAGCTGGTCCCAGTACCAGGCGCCGCCCGGCTGGGCGGGTTTTCCCGGGATGATTTTCTTGTCATGGGTTTCGTAGATGCCATAGTGCGTGTCGGCCAGGGTCAGGTCGCCGGCAAAGGCCGGCTTGATCGAGCGGGTATCGGCCGCCCGGGTATCGGCGCCCGACACCAGGCGCAACGACCACGACTGCGAACCTTCGGCCAGCATCGGCGCCACGGCCCAGTTCTGCCGCGCCACGGCGCCCGTCGCGGTGCGCAAGGGCACGGACAGCGCGCCATCGGGCAACTTGACGTCCGTGCCGAAAGGAATCAGCGCACCCACATGGAGTGCCAGGCTGCCGGCCAGCAGCACGCCGTCGGCCGCGCTGCCCGTCACGGACCCACGGCTGGGCAATGGCACGCCCGCCGGCCAGGTCATGGCGCGCAGCGAGGCGGCGCCCGCCAGCAAGGTGCCCGCGTCCAGTCGCGTACCGGCGGCCAGCACGACGGCTTGCTGCAACAGGGTGCCGGCGGCATACAGCAGCTTGCCGCTGCTGTCGTGCACGGCCGCGCTCAACACGGTGTTGGCCGGTACGCTCCATGGGGCGTCGAGGATGCCTGCGGCGGGCAGCACCGTGCCCTGGGCCAGCAGGGTGGCCTGGATAGGCAGCGGATAATTGAGGGTCTTGCCAGTGGGGAAGGCACTGCCATTTGCCAGCACGATGCCGGGTCCGGGCACGACCACATCGCTGCCGAACCCTTGCAGGCCGGGCGTCAGCACCCAGCCCTTATCGTCCGGAGTGGCCGGCGGCGGGGCAAAACCGTCGTTGATGCTGCCGTAGATGTCCAGGTTGCCACCGGCGCGCACCACCAGGCTGCCCACCTCGCCCGAACCGTAGACCGAGGTCTTCGGCGTGTTGGGGTTGACGCTGGCATAGCGCATGCCCGACAGGTCCAGGTCGCCACTGACGACCAGGTCGCCTTCCGTGACGATTTCAATGCCGGGGCGCAGGCGGAAGGCATCGCGGTAGCTGCTGTTGTTCAAGCCTGCCAGCTTGCCTCGCATCAGCCCGTCGTTGCCCAGGGCCTTGTCGATGAAGGTAGTGCCCAGCGCGTGTTTTTCATCGAGGTAATGCTGGTCGATGAGCTGATACGGCCGGCCGCTGGCCGACGGCGCGGTGCCGGCAGGTGCGTCGGTGTAACGGGCCACGGCGTTGAGCGCGATGGAGCGGGCACCCAGGATAGCGACACGCCCGCCCGCATCGATGGCCACGTCATCGGCATGCAGCCGTGGCGCGTTCAGCTCCAGGGTGCCGCGGGCCAGGCCGTCGTATTGTCCCGGCCGGTTACCCGGGGCGGCTGCAGTGCCGTGACGCAAGTCGATGCGCACGCCGTCGGCCAGGGTCAGCTGGCCGTCGCCACTGTTGAGCTCGACCACCGCGCGGTTGGGCGCGTCGATGATCTTGCCGTAGCTGTCGACGCGCAATACCGTGCCGTGGGCATCGAGCACGGCGCTGCCGGCCAGGGTCAGGCCCTGCTTGCCGGCCAGGCGTATGCTGCCGACCCGCTCGCCACTGGCATCGATGGTGCCCGTCACCGTCAGGCTGCCTTTATCGAGCGACACATTGACCTGGCTGGCCTTGAGTTCAGTGCCGATCTGCAGGTCGCCCTGCTTGAGCTGGAAGCTGCGCGCGCCAAACACCTGCCCCTGGTTCAGGCGCTGGTTCAGCGCGGCGAAATCCCCCACCCGCTGCGCGCGGATATCCACCCCGCCCGCCTTGTACGGCACCAGGGTGCCGCCTGCATCGTAATAGCCGCTGCCGGCGGCGCGGATTTGCCCTTGCAGGTCGATCTGCCCCCCGTTGGCGTCCTCGGCCACAGCCTTGAGCAAGCCGCCCTGGTTGGACTGGGCCGACAGGTCGATCAGCGCGCCGGCCGCCTGGCGGATGTTGCCGTGCCGGCTCTCCAGGGTCACGTCGCCGCCCCAGCTGTATTTGCTGACGTCGTTGATCTGCACCTTGCGGCCGCTGAGGTCCAGGCGCGAAGCGGCGCCCAGGGTCAGTTCCTCATCGGCGCCCAGGGTCAATTTTCCACTCGGCAGCACCACCGCCGTGTCGAGGGCCAGGCTGCGTCCGGACAGCAGCAGCTCGGCGCCCAGCGCGTCGATGGCCGCCGCATCGACCGGCGCCGCAGCGCCGGCCGGAGCCGCGACGGTCACCGCGCCCCCGGCAGTGATGCGGTTGACGGAACCGGCTTCGCCCGTGAGCAAAGGCGTGCTGATGGCCAGGTTGCCGCCGCTGTACGCAAAGCCCTTGCCCGCTTCATAGGCGCCCTGGGACTGATGCACGGCCAGGCTGCCTTTATGGTTGGCCGTGATGCGTTCGCTGGCGTTGAGCCTGACGTTGGCAAAGCCCAGGGTCATGCGGCCATTGCCGGCAACGCTGTCGGGCTGGGCGTTGCGGCCATAGCCAAATTCGATGCGCCGGGCTTGCAGCTCCAGGGTGCCGCTGCCCGTGCCCGCGCCATTGCCGATCACGGCCGGCGGCGCGCCGGTGTCGCCACCCCAGACGAGGGTGCCGGTCTGGATCAGCGCCACATCGCCCGCGTTGCCGGCACCGTAGATCGCCGGAGTGGTCAACAGCAGCTGGTCGAGCAGCGACTTGCCCGAACCGTCCAGCGTGCTCAGGGTCGTGCTGCCATAAAAGTTCAAGGATTGCCCGGCCGTCAGCGCCAGGCTTTGCAGGGCCGGCGCGCCGCGGGAAGTGTCGCCGCGCAGCAGCCGGTCCATCACTTGCTGGTTCAGGGTCAGGCCCGACGGCAGCACGCCCCGCGCGGCAGCGTCGGCCAGCGCCTCGGCGCCGCCGACGTTGATGCCGCCCACCGCCAGCGCCAGGTGGCGGGTGCCGAAGCGCACGCCGTCGTTCAAGGCAAAGCGGTTGCTGGTGGCAAAGGCAATCGAGCCGTCCGAATACAGCGACGTTTCGCCGCTGCAGGCAGCTGCATTGCACTGGCCGACCAGGATGCTGCCCGGTCCGATAAAACCGTTGCCATTGACGGGGGCCAGCATTTGCAAGCGCCCGTTGGAGACGGCCAGCACACTCCTGATGCCTGGCCGATAGATAAAACCATCATCCGAATCATAGGCCACCTTGCCGCGGCCCACAGTATTGATCGAGGCGCCTTGCTCGACCGTTATGCCCCCCCGCGGACCTGCCCGTCACCAGGAACACTTCCGGCGCCGCCAGGGTTGCGCCCTCGCGCACGGACACGGCATTGGCGATCGTGCCTCCCTTGTCGAATTCCGCGAAATTGCCGCCCTGGCCATACTTCACCGTCATTTCGCCGCCCACCACCAGACGGGCAGCCCCCAGGGCATTGAGGTCGCTGGCGCGCACGGACACCATCGACGGCGCCGTACTGGCGCGGGCGCCGTCGGCAATCACTTCCAGGTCGTCGCTGGCGAGTACCGACACCGTGGCGCCAAAGCCATTGTCGGCGGGTTTGAAACGCCCTTCCCCGCCAAAGGCAAGCCCCAGACCTTGTTCACCGGCAAGCAGCTGCAACTTCAGGATTTTGGCGTCTGCCTCGAGTGCGGCCCGCGGCACGCCCAGCCGAAGGGCGTCGGCGCGCACGAAGTCCGCATAACGGGTTTCGTTGTACTGGGAATAGCTGCGCAATACCTGTGCCGGGGTAACGATCACCTGGCTGGCCAGGCTGCCGCGTATGCCCGTCTGCGCAATGGACAGCACGCCTGCGCTGGACCAGGAGCCGTTGTTCATGGCCGACGCATGCGGCGTGGCGCCGGGGGCGAAGGCGGGCGCCAGGCCGTTGATCTCGACCCGGAAGGCACCCGGCAGCAAGGCGTACGTGGAAGGCAGCAAGGTGTAGGTGCCTGCCGCCAGGCCGGGAATGCCGGCGCCGATGCTGATCTGCTGCCCCGCCAGCGGCTGGCTCGCCCCCGCTTCGCCGCCACTGGGCGCTACGCCTGCCTGGGCGCCGGGGACGATGGCATAGACGGGGTTGGTGGCCAGCCCCGGCAAGACCAGGCGTCCATCCTTGCCCACTTGTACCAGCGGGTGGTAGCGCGCATCGGTGGAACCGCCCCGTCCGGAAACAAACGCCGCGCCCAGCAATTCGCCGCCACCGGACAGGTCCAGCACCGCGCCTGGCAGCACATTGAGCGAGCGTCCAGTCATCTGCACGCCAACGGCCAGGCTGCCCGTGTCGTAGGTGCCGCCGACGCCCAGCAACTCCACCTGCTTGCCGTCGTAGCGCCAGGTCACGCCGTCGACCGTGCCGCCATACGGCAGCACCAGCCCGCCGGCGCCGACGGAAGTCAGGCTGCCCGGCAACAGATTGACCACCTTGGTGGCGTGACGGATGTCCGCACCGACGCCCAGGCTGAGCTTGCCCATGGGGGCCCGCAGCACCCCGCCTTGTTCAATCGTCGAGGCACTCAGCAACAAGCTGCCGAACACGGAATACGGTTGCGCCGGAGCCGTACTGCCGACCCTGCCGATGCGCAAGGTACGCGCCGGGTCAAAGTCGCTGTTGGCGCCCATATTGCCTGCCGTGACCTCGGCAATGGCCCCCGTCGCGGGGTAGATCTGCGCCGCCGTCAGGTTCAGGTCGGCCTGGGTGGTCAAGCTGGTCTGGGTCTTGCTGGAGCTGCGCGCCAGGAAGCGCATGTCGCCCTGGCTGACCAGCTCAGTCTGGTCGAAGGCGCGGCGGTCGATACCATCGGCCAGGGCTTTGGAACGCGCGGCATGGGCGCCGACGCTGACGCCGTCACGCAGCTCCAGCACGTTGGCCGCCTCCACCCGCAGTACGCCGGCCGCGTCCTGCGTGGAAACGCCGCCCTGGACCGTCGGGCGCACGGCGCTGTCGACGCTGTTCTGGCTATTGTTGCCAACGCCGGCCAGCCGCACATGCGGCGCCGCCAGCAGCACCCGGGACTGCCGGGCCGCGCCATCGGCCAGGGCCATGGCTCCCGAGTACAGGCTCAGGCTCTGCCCCAGGCGCAGCGACACGTCGCCGTCAAAGCTGATCAGGCCATTGCTCAGCAGCGACAAGTTGTCGAAGCCCCCCGCCCTGACCTGGCTGGCCGCCAGCCGGCCATGGCCGTAGGCCAGGCTGCCGGCGGCGGATTCGGGGGTACTGCCGTTCGGCAACGACGAAGCGGGGCCGGCAGCGCTGACGATCCATTCACGCGCTTGCCGCACGCGGGCCGTGGCCGCATCGATGTAGAGCGGCGCTTCCAGGGCCAGGCTCAGACTGCCGCCTGCCGCCCCCGCACCGCCGCTGTTGGCCACGAGCGTGCCGTCCAGGTACACGCCATTATTGGACGCGAGGGAGATGTTGCCGCCACGGCTGGCGACCACGCTTGGGCCGCCGGCGCCGGGCAGGTCCAGCACCGCATGGCTGCCCGAGGCGTCGAGGCGCGCGCCTTCGCGCACCACCACGAACAGGTTGGCCGCGTCGGCGATCCCCGTGGCGGCATCGACCGTCCCGCCGATCGCGATATTGCCGCCCGACCCCACCGTGCCGTAATGGCGGCCCAGGCTGTCCACCGCGGTGACGGCGCGCGCCGCCACATCGAGCACCGCCTGCTCACCGACCCAGATCGACCGGCCATGGCCCTGGGCTTCCACGCTGTCCGACACGGTGGGCTGCACGCTGACGCCGCCCAGGGCGATGCTGCCGCCCCAGGCGTTCAGGGTGCCGTCCACGCTCAACTGGCCTATGCTGCGCACGCTGATGGACTGGCCAGGGTCGACGCCGATCCGGGCGCCCTGGCCGATGCGCGCCTGCGCCGTCCCCATCTGCGCGGCCGTCGACCACAGCGAGGTGCCCGCTTGCAGGTTCAGGCTGGCCCCCTTGCGCGGGGTCAACTGGCCCTTGACGGGGTTTTCCTGGTACTGGGGCGGCGTCCAGATGTCCAGCGCACTGCGCGGACCGGCGCCGCCCGGCACCTCCTGCGCGCTTGCCTTCAGGCGGTAGACGGGCGTAGTCACGTCGACCTGCGTGCCGTCGGCCACCAGCAAGCCGGTATTGCCGATGATGTCGTACGCGCCGAAACCCTTGTTGAAGAAACCGCCGCCGAGCAGCAAGGTGCCCGCCTGCGGGGCGACGGCTTGATCGCTGATCAGGACCTTGCCGGCCTGCACGCTCAGGCGCCCGCCGCCGCTGACGCCGTAGCCGAGCAGCTCGCCGTTCAATACCAGATTGCCCAGGCTGCCGGAGGTGCCGGCGTTGGCGGCCAGCGTCAGGTTGCCGCCCTTGCCGCCGGAAGCCCGGCCCGCGGCATCGAGTGCCGCGCCGGAGGACACGTCCACCCGGCTGCCGGCAGCCAGGATCACGTCGCCGCTGCTGCGCAAGGCCACGCTACCGCCGTTGAGGTAAGGCAAACGGCTGCCATCGCCGGCGTCGGGCAACTGGTTGCTCCACAGCCCGCTGGCATCGAGCGTCACCCCTTGCGCCACCGTCACGCCCGCCGCCGTTCCCGCCGGCGCGGCAAGCAGCGTGTCCTGGACCTGCAGATTGTTGCCGATCTGGTTCAGCACATTGCCCAACCGGATCGTGCCGCCGTGGCTCGTCAGGTCGGCGTTGACATCCACCTTCGGCCCATACAGCGTGATTTCGCCCGCATGGCCCACGGCCAGGTCGTCCTGGACCGCGATGCTGTTGCGCGCCGCGATCTTGATACCACCCAGTCCGAAGCCGTTCAAGCGCTCGGTGTCGAGGAACAGCGTGCCTTGCCGTTCCTGTGGCAGCACGGTGTCCATGTCCAGGCCGGCGGCGACTTTGCGGACGTCCTTGCGCAGGACGACGTCCCGCAGCGTGTCCGCATCTGCCGTCAGCTGGTATTGCAAGGTGGCGCTGTCCTTGACGAAGTACGGCAGATATTTGCCGACCGCCAGCTGCCCACCGCGCGCCACGGCCAGCTGCGACTGGTCGTATCCGTCGAGCCCGGCCTGCGCCGCCTGCGTCTGGCGGCTTCCCTGGAAGGTGTTGCCCGCGATGTCGCCCTCGAGCACCGCGTTCTTCGTCCCGACCACCAGCACGCCCGCATCGCGGCCCACCGTGTAGCCGCTTTCCAGCCGGCTCTGCATGCCGATCAGCGGATTGTAGTAATAGCCGGTCGCCTTCTCGCCCCAGCGTTCGTGCTTGTCCTCGAAGCCCTTGTAGACGCCCGTGTAGCGTTGGTCGCCCGGGGCCTGGCTGACTTCGTACAAGCGCCCATCGGCTCCCTTCAGCCAGGTCTGGCGGATGAAGCCGCTATGCACGTCGATCGTGCCGCCGGACAGGTTGATGTGCGATCCGGCCTGCGTGACCACCTCGTTGCCGCCGAAGTTCACCGTGCCGCCCTGTGCCATCCATTCGCCCACGGTGCGGCCCGCCGTGCCCAGATAGCCGCCCACCTCCAGCAGGCCGCCGGCCGTGTACCAGCGGTCGCTGTCGTAGCCGTTCGTGCCCTTGGGAACGAAGACGAGGCGGCGCCGGTCGATCCACGCGTCGTTGCTGTTGAGGCTTTTGCCATCCCGGTTGAGCGGCGCATCGCGCTGCTCGTTGCCCTGGATGTTGACTTCGACATTGTTGGACGCCATCGCCACGCTCACGCCCACGGCGCCTGACACGTCGAGCATGGCACGCTCGCGCACCAGGCTGCGGCCCGCCGCGTTGACCACGATCTGGCCGCCCGTGGCGAGCGTGAGCGAGTCGCTCTGGAAGTCGACCGTGCCGCCGCTGACGATCTCGATGCGGGACTGGTCGCGGCGGTCGGCCAGGGCCGCAATGTTGTCGGCGCTGGCCAGCACGGGGCTGCGCAAGCCCGCGCGCTGGCTGTCCAGGGCCGTCTTGCCGTCGTCCTCGATCAGCACGGCGGTGGCGGCGCCCTGGCCGAAAGCCACCCTGCCGTCCGCGCCGATGGCGTTCAGGTGCACGGTGCCGCGCGTGGTGACGCTGGTGGTGGCAAGGACGATGCCGTTTTGCTGGACGTCACGCCCTACCAGGGTCACGTCGCCCTCGCGGGCCTGGATCAGGCCGGTGTTGCTGACCTTGCCGGCCAGCTTGTCGCCGCTGAACTGCGGCGTGACTTCATTGCCGCGCGTGGTCGACGCCTGGTTGCCATCCGTGCCCACACCCCTCTTGATGACGAAACTGTTGCCGGCCGCAAGCGTGGTCTGGCCTTTCTGCGTGGCGATCTCTCCCCCGTTGTGCACCTCCTTGCCGAGCAGCAGGACGTAGCCGCCCCCTTCGGTGGAAGTCTTCGGGGCCTGCGTGGCGATCCGGGCGCCGGACTGGATCTCTACCTTGCCCTGGGCATTGGTAAAGCTGGGCTGGCTGGCATTGGCCGTGTAGATGCCGCTGCTCTTGAACTGGCCGTCGTCGATCTGGGCGGCGGCCGCGACGAGGTTGCGCGTATTGACCTGGCTGTTGCCATGGAAAACGATGCCGTTGCGGTTGACAATAAGCACCGTGCCATCGGCCTTGATCTGGCCCTGGATCTGCGAGGGGCGCGCATTCGGATCGTTGACCCGGTTGAGGACGGCCCAGTCCTTCTGCTGCCTGAATTCGACCGTCGTGTTGCGACCCACATTGAACGTTTCCCAGTTCAGGATAGCCTTGTCGGCCGTCTGTTCGATGGCGACGTTGCTGCGGCCGTCGACCTGGGAAAGCACGGGGGCATTGGCGTTGTGCCAGCCTGCGGTCAGCGAATCGGTATCGATCTTCAAGCCACCCGCGGTCATGCCGTCGGGAACGGATGCCCCGCTCGCTGCCGCCAGGCGGGCGGCGGCCTGGGCCGACTGCTGTGCCGCGATGCCGCGCGCAGCCAGGTTCAGGTTGCTGATGGAGCGCTGCAGTTGCTCGTTGGCCTTCTGCTGCTGCCCAAGCGGGCTCGTCAGGTTGGATGCGGGCAAACCGTTGGGCAGCCGGCCCGTCTGCGACGCCGTGTCCCGGACCGCGCCCTTGTCGGCGAACCACGCCGGACTGAACGCGCGCTGCGCATGGGCCGGCACCGTCACCGCGCCGGCGGCCAGCGTCAGCGCGATGGCCCGCGCCAGCGGCGCCAGCCTGAATACCCGGTCCTGTTTGCGTATCGTTTGATTTTCCCTGCCACTGCGCCCGCGTGTGTTCATGTAAGTTTCCGCCTGGTCATTGAGTCGATGCCGTCCGGCTGCCCGTCTCGCGCCGGCCAGCCACATTCATGAAGGCTTTCCCCATCGCAGCCGAGTAGCGCCGGCGACAGGAAGAGCCCCTATGCAAGGGTGACGAACCGCACCACGCAAATACCGCAAACTTTTTGAAACTTTTTTTGAAACCTGTGCGCACAGCGCAAAATACGGCGCACAAGGCCGGGCGACACGATGGAGCGCGCCGTTCAGCTCAAGAGCAGCAATCCCGCCGGCAGCGACCGTGCCTGCAGCTGAAACGATTCCTGCAACTGCCACAGCGCCAGGTCCAGCGAGGCCGTGAAGAAACGCCCGCTGACGGGCTTGTTGCGCACGGCATCGTTCATCAGCACCACGCGGCCGGCGCGGTAACGATTGATTTCGTCGAGCACGTCGGCCAGGGGGGCCTGGTCAAACACCAGCATCCCCTGGCGCCAGGCCGACACTGTTTTCGGGTCGATGCCGGCGATGTCGCCCAGCGAACTGGCGCCATACACCATTTGCTGGCGCGCATGCAGCTGACGCGCGCCGGCCGGATGCTCCACGCGGACGGCGCCGTCGATACAGGTGACGCAGACCTTGCCATCGAGGTGGCGCACTTCGGCCCGTCCGGATTCGAGCAGGCTACGGCCAACGCCGGCCACGACGGCAAAGGCCGGCCCTGCCGCCCTCAGATCGATGGACGCCTCGCCCGCGAGCAGGTCCAGGCCGACCAGCCTGCCGCCATCGGTCTGGCGGCGTATGCTGGTGCGCGTATTGAGGATGACGTCGACACCGTGGAACAGGGCCAGCGTGCGCTGTTCTCCAGGGGCGGTGCGCTCGTCTGCAGCCCACTCGTCCGGCCCCGGCCACAAGCCCAGGGGCGGATGGACCACGGCCACGCCGGCCACGGCCGCCGCGCCGATGGCAGCGCCGAGAAAAGCCCGCCGTCCATCGGACGCAAAGAGGGGATGGCGTGCACGCGCCGGCACGGCTTCCGGCCTGGCACGCAGCAACTCGCGGGCCGGGGCCTCGAGCGCATCCCAGCGCCGCTTCACGTCGTTGTATGCGGCCTGGTGCGAGGGACTGGACTGGACCCAGCGCCGGAACCGTTGCGCATCCACTTCGCGCGCGTCGCCCGAGGTGAGCAGGCGCAACCAGTTCCACGCCTGGGCTTCCAGGTCGGCGGACGAAGCGGCGCGGCTGTCCTTGGGCGGCAGCGTCTTCATCGTGTCAGGTCCAGCGGCCAGGCCGGGCCGCAAAGCAGGAAACCTGCGGGTTGCTGCGTGCTGCATGCATATGTTTTTTGCTCTCTCATACTTGATGACGAATGGCGCCCCGGAAAACCCGCATTATTTATGCTCCGCCGCCAGATAGGTGTCCAGGCGCTCATGGACGCGCTTCAATTCGTATTCGACCGTCCGCAACGACACGCCCAGCCGCTGGGCCGCCTCTTTTTGCGTCACGCCTTCCGCATGCACGAGCAGCGCGACGGCCCGGCGGCGCTCGGGCATGCGGTCGAGCAGCTGGAACAGGGCATCCAGGTCCGAGCGTATCTCGGCCGTGCGCGCCGGGCCGGGAGCCGGGTCCACCAGTTCCTCCAGCAATGCATCGATATTATCGCCGGACAGCAGGCGGCTGTGCCGGCGCTGCACGTCTACCGCAATGTTGACCGCCATCCGGGACAGGTAGGCACCGGGATTCTGGACGGGCCCCAGGTCTTCGCCACCCTTGAGGCGCAGCCAGGTGTCGTGCAGCGCATCGCCGGCATCTTCCGCATTGCCCAGCTTGCGCGTCAGGCGCTGCTTGATGGTGGCGTAGTGCTTGCCCAGGTAGTTCAGCAGGAAAAGCTGCGTGCCGTCGGACATGGCTAGCCCTCCCCCTGCTGCTGGCCGCACTGCGGTCCCACGCCGGGGGCGCTGGGCGCAACCATGATCGTCAGCGGCTGCCGCGCGATTGCCGCTGGCGGCAGGCGGCCGATGCGCACGCCGCGCACCGCGTGCAGCAGTGCGGCATCGCGGCGGGCATCGCCACTGCTGCCCAGCAGGCGGGCACCGCCGATACGGCCATCCGTCTCCAGGTAAAACCGCAGCAAGGAAGTATAGCTCCCGGGCCGGGTGCGCGCATCCGCGCAAAGCGCCTGCCAGATACGCATCTGCACCAGTCCCGCGTAGCCATCCTCGCTGAACAGCTCGGCCATGCCATTGCGCGGCAAGGTAGATGCCGGTGCAGCGGACGCCGCGCCCGCTTCTTTCAGGATGAACGTCTGGCCCAGGCCGGAGCTGCGCTTGTCGGCAACCAGTCCGGTACCTTCCAGCAGGATGCGCAAGGCCGCTACGGCCGAGTGAAGGCCGTGCACGGCCGTGGAAGTGCGGGCATGCACTAAGTCACTGGGAAACAACACTGGCTGCCCCGTAATGTCCGCATACTGGTTCAATGCCGCATACAGGGGCTGCGCCGGGATATCGAACGCCAGCGCAGACAGGGCCGCGTCAGAAACGGGGTGGGCACGCGCGGCGCCTGCGGGCGGCAGCCCGGGAGGCGCGCCGTGCGCGCTTTCTGCCGATCCGACAACCCCACCCAGCACCCAGAAGAGCACCCGCCCGCCAAAGCTCAGTGCGCCGGCGTACACGCACACCCCGGTCGATCGCGCCGCTCCGCGTTGCCGCGCGCGTCGTCACGCCGGCAGCGGTGCTGCACGGGCCATGGCAAGGTGACGGATCGAGTCGGCAAGGTAGGCACACCATTCGGAAAATGTGCATAGTGGCATTCAAATGTGACGGTGTCGTTACATCGATACCACGGCCTCCCCGCACTTTCCCGCATCCCCGGCTGCCGGCGATACGGCCCGCGCCTTTAGCTGCGCCGCTTCCCGCCGGGGTACACCAGCCCTCTTATTTCGATGATTTCAGATACGCGCGCAAGCCATGCGTGAGGACAAAGGGGTAGACGCTTGCATGGTCTTCGTCTTCGAACACGCGCAAGCGCGTCTTCAGATTCGGGAACTTGTGCGCCTTCAGCTTGCCGTCGAACTCGCGCAAGTCCGCCACCATGTCGGCGTCTTCCTCCGAACGCGAACGCTTCTTGCCCGGTGCCAGTCTTTCCAGGCCGCCGATGCCGAAGAACACGGACGCGGGCAAGTCCTTGTGGCTGGCCGCATACGCCTGTTCGCGGTCGAACATCACGCCGGCGTCGTACCACAGGGACGGGCTGCCGAGGATGTAATGCTCGAAGGTGCGCGGTTCCGTCAGCAGGAATTGCAGGCCCAGCAGGCTGCCGTACGAGTGGCCGATAAACACCTTGCGCTGCATGTTCGCGCGGTAGTGCTGCGCGATGAAGGGAAACACTTCGCCCGAGACGAACTGGCCATACGCCCTCGCTTCGCCGAATGCCGGCTGCCGTCCCGGCATGTCCGAACGGTAGTCGTGCTTGCGCGGCGTGGTGGGCGTGTAGTCGCGGCGGCGGCTGTACACGCCACCATCGCCATTCGCGTACGACAGGCCCACCACGATCACTTCCTCCATCCCCGCATGCTTGTTCAGGCGCTGCGCGATATTGCGCACGACGGGGAATGCGTAATTGGCATCGACGACAAACAGCACCGGATAGCGCTTGCTGCCCTGCCGGTAGGAATCGGGCAAGGCCACGTACACCTGATAGTCGCGGTTCAAGCCTTGCGCATGGATGTCGCGCACTTCCGTATTCTCAAGAACATAGCTGGCAGGCGCGCTGGGGGGTGCGGCAAGGGCGCTGTTGAACACGCAGCAGAAGGCGATCAGCAGGCCGGCAGGTTTCAAATTGTGCAATTTCAAACGGCATTCTCCAAGACAGGGTGATGACGGTCCCGCATGCGCATGCAAAACCGAAAAATTACGCAGCGTGCATCAGGGTGTCGACTTCGCCGTCGCCGCCGTCAGCTGCACCAGCTTGCGCTCGACAAACGCCTGCAATTGGGGCGACAGGGTTTGCAAGCCCTTTGCCCGTTCGAACGCCTGGCGTGCCTGGGCCGGGTGCTTGTCGGCTTGCAAGGCGATGCCCAGGCCCATCCACCAGACGCTGTTGTCGGGCGCCGCCTGCAGGGCCAGCTGGTAGTGTTCCGCCGCTGCGCCGTAGCGCTGCTCGCGCTGCAGTACGCCGGCCAGGAAGGCCTGGTATTCGCCGTTATCGGCGGCGTACGGCAAGCTGCGCGTCAAGGTGTCGAGGGCGGCCGTGCCGCCATTGGATTTATCCAGCTGCAAGCGGGCCAGCATCATTGCCTGTGCCGGCTGTTTCGGGTCCAGCGCCAGGCTCAGCTGCAGCTGGCGGGCCGCCTCGTCGGGACGCTGCGCTTCGAGCAGCAGGCGCACCAGGGTTTCGCGCGCGCCCTGGTGGCGCGGGTCCAGCTGCAGGGTCTGCTGCAAGGCCAGCATGGCGTCGGAAACGCGGCCATCCTGCAACTGGGCCAGCGCGCGCCGGTATTCATTTTCCACGCGCTGCTGCGGCGTGACTTGCTTGCCGTCGACGATGCGCTCGCTGGCCACGGGCGCTGCCACCTTCACCACGGGCGCGGCGGCAGGCTTGGCGGGCTTTTCCGTGATGCGGCGCGCCGCCCTGGCGGGCGCGGGCGCGGGAACGGCGGCCTCGGCGGCAAACACGGGCTCGGGTTCCGCCGCGACGGCGGGCGCCGCTGCGGCTACCACCGGCACTGGTACCACGGCGGCAGGCGCCGGGGCCGATACGGGCGCCAATACCGGCGTGCTGGCCACACTGACCAGCACGGGCGGCACGGGCGGGCGCTTCAGGTAGACCCAGCCCAGGGCGATGGCGGCGGCCGTCAGGCCGGCCGCGCCGCCGAAGACCAGCGCGCGCGAAACGCCCCGCTCGCGTTCGGGCACGGAGCGGATGCCGCCCGCGTCGCCGCGTCCATCGGGGGTGCCGCGGGCATCGAGGTCTTGCAACATCTTGTTAATCAGGCTCATCTACAGGCTCATCTTCGTCATCGGTTCAATAAGGTCCAGCTCACGCCGCAGGCGGCGGCCAGCACGCCGGCGCCGGCCAGCCACGGCCAGGGGCGGCGCCAAAAACGGGGCTTGCTGGCCAGCGTATCGCTGGCGGCCAGCGCCACGTGGCGGCCGCTCACCTGCTGCCGCCCTTCGCCATACGCCACCATCAGCGCCTTGTGCGCCATGATGTTGATCAGGCGGGGGATGCCGCCGGAAGCCTTGTACAGGCGCGCCACGCCGCCGCGGCTGAACAGGCGCGCGCCGTCGAAGCCCGCCACGCGCAGCCGGTGCGCCACATAGAAGTCCACGTCGTCGCGCGACAGCGGCCCCAGGTGATAGTGAAAGGTGATGCGCTGCGCCAGCTGGCGGATTTCCGGCAGGGCCAGCTTGACGTCCAGCTCGGGCTGGCCGAACAGCACGATTTGCAGCAGCTTGCGCTTTTCCGTTTCCAGATTCGTCAGCAGGCGCAGCGCTTCCAGGCTGTCGACGGGAATCGCCTGCGCCTCGTCCAGGCACAGCAGCACCCGCCTGCCCTGCGCCGCCAGATTCAGCAGGCGCAAGTTGATGGCGCGCAGCAGCTGGTGCTGCTCGATATCTTTTTCCAGCAAGACATTGAGGTCCTCGGCCAGCGCCAGGATCAGCGAACGGGGCGGCAGGTTCGGATTCGGGATGTAGGCCGTGACGAAGTCCGGCCCCAGGGACTGCATGAACTTGCGGCACAGAAAAGTCTTGCCCGTGCCCACTTCGCCAGTGATCTTGATGAAGCCCTCGCCATTGCGCGCCGCCACCAGCAGGGTGTTGAGCGCCTTTTGCGACTGCGGGCCGTTGAAGAAGAAACTGGTATCGGGCGTGAGGCCGAACGGCGCCTCGCGCAAGCCGAAATGGGCCTGGTACATTTAGCGCCGCTCCGCTGGACGGCGCGGATCGAGCGCCTCGATCCGCTTGCCCGAATCGAGCAAGTCCTCGTTCCAGCTGTTCGCCCCATCGACGATGGTGGGCTTGATCAATACCACCAGTTCGCGCTTCTGGATCACCTGTCCCGTGTTGCGGAACAGCGCGCCCAGCACGGGAATGTCGCCCGCGCCCGGCACTTGCGAGCGGTCCGAAGTGGTGGCCTGGCGCATCAGGCCGCCGATGGCGACGATGCGTCCATCCTGGCTGCGCACCATGCTGTCCATCTCGGACGTGCTGGAGGCGGCCAGCGGCAGTTTCAGCGAACCGGCGCTACCCAGGTCGATTTCCTTGCTGATGGTCGACACCTGGCTGACGGACGGGTGCACGTGCAGGATGATGTTGCCATCCGCATCGATCTGCGGCGTCACGTCCAGCACCACGCCGGAAAAGAACGGTTGCAAGGTCACGTTGGGGCTGGTCGTGGCGCCGCTGGCCGTCGTATTGGTCGTGGTCGACACGCCCGTCACGTAAAACTCGTCCGTGCCGATCTTCAGCACGGCCTTCTGGTTATTCATGGTGGCGATGCGCGGGCTCGACAGGACGTGCACGGAGCCTTGCGATTCCAGGAAGGAAATCATGGCGGCGAAATTGGCCGTCTGGAATGCCAGGCCGAACATGGAGCCGGCCGAGTTCGCCGCCGAGCTGAGGCCAAAGCCGCTGCTGGCCGTCAAGCCGCTGCCATTCGTCATGTTGGGCGGCTGGCCGCCATTGAACGGCAGCGGCGCCAGGGTGCCGCCCGGCTGGATGAAGCCCGTCGAGATGCGGTTCGTGTGGCCGCTCTTGATCGAGGCAAACGAGGCCCAGTTGATGCCCGTCTGCGTGTTGTCGTTGAGCTCGACTTCGAGGATCTTCGCTTCCAGGATCACCTGGCGGTCGACGGACAATTGCGTGGCCTTCAGGTACATATCGACATTGCGCAACTCGTCCGGCATGGCGCGGATGACGATCACGCCCGATTGCGGGCTGAGCACCACTTGCCGGCCGCCGTCGCTGCTGCCGACGATGGCTTCCAGCGCCGCCTTTAATTCCGGCCAGAAATCTGCCGTGGACGAGGTGGTCAGGTTGCTGCTATCGAGGGTGCGGCCGCCCTGCCCCCCATTGGTTTGCTGGTTCTGGTCATTATTCTGGTTGTTGCCCTGGTTGCCATTCTGGCCATTGCCCAAGCCGCCCGAACTGGTCGAACCCACGGAACCGACCGACGTCGACGACACGCGCAGGTTGGAGCTGCCCCGGCGCGCGCCCGTCAGGTAATTGACATGGAACAAGCGCGTCTGCATGGTGAGGGGCTTGATATAGATCTGCGTGCCCTCGACCTTGTAGTCATAGCCGTACAGTTCGCGCACGGCGTCGAGCGCCTGGAACAGGGTCACATCCTTCAGGTTGGCGGAAATCGTGCCGCCGATGTCGGGATGGACCAGCATGTTGTAGCGTGTGCCGGCCACGATGGAGGTGAAGAACTGGCGCGCCGGCACGTTGTTGAAGGCCACGTTGAAGCGCTCGTCGAGCGCGGCGCGGGCCTTCGGCAATTGCTGGGCCAGGGTCGCCACGGGCGGCAGCAGCGCCGCTTCCACGGCGTCCGGCTGGGCCGCTGGCGCCGTGGTCGCTGCCGCGCCCTTGACGGCATCGGTGATCGCATTGTAGGTGTCGCGCTTGACGGGCGCGACATTGCAGCCGCCCAGGCCCAGGCTGACGCTGATGACAGCCGCCATCGTACTGATCTTGAACATGCTCGCCTTGTGTTGATTGAGTTGCTTGGCCACTTCTTCTACTCCTGCTTGCGGTCGGTCTTGCGATCGGTCGTGTTGTCGGTCTTGCTGCTGGGATACAGCTTGAAGGTTTCCAGTGATTTACCGCGCCGCAATAAGACGGCCGTGTCGCGGATGTCCGTCACCACGGCGTCGCCCACCTTGCTGCCGATTTTCACCACCTGGCCATCGATGACGGCCAGGCGGCGCCCTCCCGGCTGGGTGGAAATGAGCACCGATTGCAGCTGCGGCCGGGCCGCAACGACGGGCGCGGCGCTGGCAGGCGTCCACAGGGCCGCCGGCGGGCGCGTGGGATCGTCGAGCGCCTGCGCCTGCGCGCCCGGCCCAGCGAGGCTCAACGCCAGACCCAGCGCGAGGAAAAGCGCAGGCAGCGCGGGACCAGAGGTCAGAGTGCGATCCATGTGTCGTCCATGCTGAGGGTATGTAGGGTCAGGGTCAGGGTGGCGCCCGGGTAGCTTGCCGCGTCGAGGTGGGCGGCGCCCCAGAAGACCCGGGTCGGCATCGATTGCAGCGCCTGCATGTATTGCACCATGTCGGCATAGCTACCTTGCAGCACCACTTCCACGCCATGCTGGTGCAGCAAGGGGGCCGGGGCCGCTGCCTTGGCAACGTCGCTCCTGGCTGCCGCATCGCCGTTCGCGGCATCGGCCGGGCGGGCACCCACGGCGCTGGCGGGCAGGGTTTTCAGCGAGACCACGCGCAGGCCCGCGTGCCGGCGCAGCATGTGCTCGAGCAAGGTGACCATGCGCTCGGGCGCCACCAGGCCGTGCTGCTTCTCGCGCAGCGACTGCGCCAGGGACGCCGTTTCCGCCTGCAAGGCCACCAGGCGCGTGCGCGCTTCCCGGTCGGGATCGGTGGCATGGGCAAGCATGGTCAGCTCGATTTCCTTGTTCGTCGCGGTCAACAGGCTTTGCTTTTGCGCAATGCTCGCCTCCAGCGCCGCGCGTTTCGCCAGCAGGGGATTAAAGCTCATGAAATAAAACACGAACAGGACGGCGGCCGCACCGGCGCCAAACACCATCAGCCGCTCGCGCAGGCTGAGGGCATCGAAGGCGGCAGCCCATTTCTTCAGCAGGGGCAGCATCAGCGTGTTCCTTCCGCAACAGGTTTTGCCGGCGCGGCGCCCGCGGCGGGTCCGGCGGCGCGGTCCGCCGACTGCAGGCTGAACGCCACATACGGCAGGCTGGCTGCCTTGCCCTCGGCCACGGCCGGCGGCTCGGGCTGGCTAATGTCGAGGCTGGCGAAGGTCTTGCCTTTCAATATCTCCTGCTGGCCCAGGCGCGTGATGTACGCGGGCAGCAGCGACGCGTGCAAGGCGCGGCCCTGCAAGCCGAAGTCATTGCCGGCGCCGGCGATGTCCACGCCCGTCAGCCATACGCCTTCGACGCGGGCCTGCGCCAGCGCACGGAAATAGCCGGCATAGCCAGAGGTATTGCCCAGCTTGCCACTTTCCAGCACGTGTGACGCATCCTGCAGCAACTGGCGCTGCGCCTCGACGGCCGCCAGTTCCTGCGCCAACGCCGGATCTTTCTTGCGAGGAGGAAAATCGCGCAAGATCTGGTCGCGCTTTGCCTCGCCCTGCGCCAGCGCCGTCTTGACGTCCGCTTCGCGCTGTTCCAGCTCGGCCACGGTGCGCTGGAACAGCGTGCCCAGCACCAGCAGGAGCAGCGCCAGCCCGCCCAGGCCCAGCCCGGCCGTGCGCGCCGACATCTGGTGTTTTTTGCGTTCAAACTGGGGATTGAACAGATTGATCTGCTGGCTCATGCGCCCTTCCCTTCGTGCTTGCCCGCGTGCGGGCCAGCCTCGCGCAACGCCGCGCCGATGGCCAGGAAATAGCGCGCCTGCATGGCGGGGTCGCGCAATTCGGCGGCCTGGGAAAAGTCCAGCACCGTGGCCAGGTCCAGCTGCTCGACGGGCATGTAGAGATTGTCGGCCAGGTAGCCGTGCAAGCCATCGCTGGCGCCCGTCATCAGCATCAAGCGGGCCAGCGAAATGAAATGGAACTGGCGGTCGAAGTGGTCGAACGAGCGCTGCAGTTCCAGGGTGACGCGGTCGTAGTACTGGCTGGCGTCGGGCGACTGCAATTGCGTCAAGGTCACGTCGATGCGGCGTGCCTGGTACAGCTCGCCGTTGAAACTCATGGTCAGCAAGCCGCCGTCGCCGTCGAAAAACAGCACGGCGATACCGCGTCCCGGCGTTTCCAGCAAGGTGGCGATATTGCGCTGCGCCATCTCGGGGATATCGATCACGGACAGGCCGATCTTGCATTCGGCATACTGCGCCTGGCGGCGCGACACGGCGCTGTTGCGCGCGGCAACGGCAAACACGCTGCTGCCCCGCTGGGTGCCGTTCGGGTCGCCGGGAATATCGAACACGTCGATGGTGGCTTCGACCAGGGGAAAGTCCAGCATGTCCTTGAGGCGCCAGCCCACGGCCGTCTTCAGCTCTTCGCGCGGCACGGCCGGCGCTTCCAGCGACAGCAGCTGGTATTCGCCGCCGGCCAGCACCGTGGTGCAGTGGCGCGCTGGCGCTTGCAGATCCTTGCCCAGCTTTTCCAGCACCTCAGTCGGCGCCGGCCGCGCGGCCGCCTGGTAGCTGGCGCCCAGCACGCGCGGCATGCCGTCGGCGGAACGCTGGACAACAACGGCGCTGACACCTTCACGGCCAAACGCCGTGGCCAGCCATCCATCGTATTTCTTTGCTCTTGCGAATAAACCCATGCGAACTATCCAGTGTAAGTGCCTGCCCGATCTTGTCGCGCAGATAATGCAACCGACCAATTTTAATTCATGAAGCCAACTTTGTTGTGTAAAAACAATAAATTAGCGATCTTTTTTTCACGCAGTTGACCTTACTGCGACAACACGGCTTGCAGGCGGCGCTGGACGTAATCGGGGTTATTGCCCGGGTTCGGACAACCGGCAGGTCCAGGCTGGTTGCAAGCGGTAGCCGTGATGGTCCAGCTGGTCAAGGTGCCGGGCCCCGTGGCCGTGCTGCATTGCACGTTGACGCGGAACGCCGACAGCGTCGTGCCTGGAGGCAAGCTGAACGTGGTGGCGCCGATGCACGCCGCGCCGGCGGTCAGGCCCGCGCTGATCTGCCGCTGCAAGCCCCATTCGAGGCCGGCGCGGGCAGCCTGTTCGGCGCGCACGCCCTGCACGTCCATGGCCGACTCCGTCTGCTGGAAGGTGGAGATATTCACCATCACGGCCGCCAGCGCGGCCAGCACCACGAGCAGGAAAATGGCCGTGACGAGGCTGAAACCGCGCATGCGGCCCGGACGGTGGCGCAGCACATGCGTCATGGCGTATTCCTCGCCTGCACCTGTTGCACAAGGCGCAGCACGCCCGTATTGCTGTTCGGCGCACCCAGGCTCAGATCGATGTTCACCAGGCCACGCTGCACATTGGCCAGCACGGTATAGCTGAAGGCGCACGCCGTCACCTGGCGCGCCAGCAGGGCGCCCTTGTCCGTCGCCAGCGGAGCGGTGCCCGCTACAACCGGCTGGGCGGACTGGATGGCATAGCCCGCGTAACGGGTCAGGGTGCCAGTCGCCAGATCGCACGCATAGGTGACGGGCGTGGACACCACCTGGAAACGGTTCGACGGCGACGGCAGCGGCGCGGGCGCCGTCGTGAATGGATAGCTGCCCAAGGTGACGACATTGCCGGAAACGGCCGTGACCGGCGCGCGGTTGCAGCCCGTCGCCGCGCTGCAGGAATAGGCGTCGTTCGGCGTGTAAGTTCCGCCCAGGTTGTAGACGACGATCTGGTCGCCTACGCCGATCGCCTGGCGCACGCCCAGCGCATCGGCAGGCATGGCGCCGACGACGGTAAAGTTCAGCGGAGTGCTGGGGGCGGGAGGCGTTTCAAAGCTCAGCACATTGCCCAGGCCGGCCGGATCGCTGTCGCTCAGGTAGCGCCCGCCCGTCTTGGTCAGCAACAATTCCAGGTACAGGCCATTGCCCCCCACGCGCACGCTGTTCGGCAAAGCCAGGCGCACGTCGCGCGTCAGGCGGCGCGCGGCCGTGTCGGCCGTGTCGGCCAGCGCCGCGCGCGCGGCCACATCCATATAGCCTTGCACGGGCACGCGGATGAAGACGGCGACCATGGTGCCGATGATGCCCGTGATGACGATCACGATGACCATCTCGACGAGGGTAAAGCCGCGCGCAAGGCGCCTGGCGTGAAGGATAGTTTTCATGGAATACTGTTCGGCGCATAGCGCACGCGATAGCCGTCGAGCACGATCTGCTGGTCGGCATACGGCACGGTCACCTGGATGCGCAGGGCTTCCGTGGCCGGCAAGCCATTCAGGGCGACCTGGGTGATGACCACCGAGGCAATATATGCCTGGGGAGAACCGGCAGCCCAGACGGTGCCCTGCGCATCCGTCGTGTAGTCCGTGGCCTTGCCATACGCGCCCACATAATCGTTGACGTTGTCGAAGGGTCGCGGCATGCCGCCCGCCTCCTGGCCCGCCACTTCCGGGATGGTGCAGCCGGCGGCGCTGGTGGCCGTTTCCGCGGCCGGGTCTTGCGGATCGCAATACGTAAAGCGCGCCAGCTGGATTTCTTCCAGCATGCCTTCGGCTATCGCCAGCGCCTGCTTGCGCAGCTGCGGGTCGGCGCTGCGTTTCGTCGTCAGGCTCATCACGCCCAGGATGGCGGCCGAAGCCACGCCGACGATGACGATGAACAGCACCAGTTCGATCAGGGTCACGCCCCGCTCACGCTGGCGCCGCAGGCTAGTGGACATAGCCAGTCTCCCCTTCGACCGTGACGCCGCGCTCCGTGCCATCGCCCAGGATGCTGATGTTCAGCTGCGCGGGGAATGTCGATACGGCAGGAAACACATCGCCCTGCGCATATAGCTTGCCCAGCGCGTCGAAATAAAAGCCCGCCGTATTGGCAGGATTGGTGGACATGGTCACGCTGGCCGGACGGCCTTCGCACAGCCAGTTACTCCCCAGGCAATACTGCAGCGTTTCCTTGCTGCCGCTGTTCCTGCCCGTAGGCGGCACCACTTTCTGATCATCGTTGCAAACGGCATCGAAGCACAGGGCCACGCTGTTGTTATTGATGCGCACAAACACGGCGCGGTTTTGCGCCACCGCCAGCTTTTGCCCGTAGCGCACGATATTCGTCACCTGGTCGGCAAAACTGCGCGCATCAAAAGTATCGCGCTGGAAAAACCGGTTGACGGCAAAGGTGCCCAGCAAGCCCGCCAGCACCAGCACGGCCACCAGTTCGATCAGGGTAAAGCCGCGCGCAGCCGTACGCCGCAGGGGGCCTGGCGGCCCTGCGTGGCGATGCGGGAAGACTGTCGGTGGCTGCTGCAATGGATAGCCCGTAAAAAAGCCCAACGGGCTGGCGCCTGGGGTTGGGCTGGTGGTGCGCAAGCAAGGCCGGGCGTGGCCGGGCCTTGCTTGCAGAGTACTCAAAAATTACTTACACGTGGTGGTGGTTGCTGCATTGACAACTACCGGCGCGCCGGCAGCGGTAGGAGCGGGGTACGTGACCACGCAACCTGTACGCGTTGCATCAGGCGTCACGGAGAAACCGCCCGTGCTGCCAATCGTGTAGTCAGGTGCGGCGATACCTGCAGCCTCGCCAATGCCGGCAGCGTCTGCGGTCGGATAACCAAACTTGCCAGTAACAGCCTTGCCTTCCATCGTCACGGTGGCAGCGTTCTGGGCATCGGCAGGCGAACCGCTCACCAGCCACTGTGCATGGTACAGCGCCGAACCCGCCTTGATGGCGCCAGTGGCCGCATTCATCTTGGCCACGCGTGCATCGGTCGACATGTCGATGAATTTAGGAATGGCCGTCGCGGCCAGGATGCCCAGGATCACGATGACGACGACCAGCTCGATCAGGGTAAAACCTGCCTGGGCGCCGCTTTTCATACTACGTAAAGACTTGTTCATTCTTGCTTTCTCCAAAATCAAATAAAAACATCAAAACCGACGCCATGAAACTGTCGCTGCACCGGACGAAGAAACGCATCAGTTTGCTGCCGAGTCCGGCGATTTCCACACCACAATATCGGGTTCCTGGGCGAGCTTGTCAAGATCGGCGTCTGCACTTGGCAAGGTTACCTTAAATTTCACTGCATCAACCCCTGTACTGGGAAAAATATTGCCATTACTAAACAAATAGATGATTTTTTGTTCTTTTCTGTCATACAACCAATTCCCAGTTGGCAATTTTTCCAGGTCCGGCTGCGCGAACTCGCCCAGGTAGTTGGCCGGTTTGTCGTCCAGCCAGTCGAACGGGTTTTGCCGCGCCAGCGCCGGCAACCTGTCGCGATGGTCCGCCAGGTACAGGTGCAGCACCTGCACCCGCAAACTGGTGCGCAAGACCCCCAGCATCTGCGCCACGGCCACCTGCTGCGCCTGCTGCTGGTAATGGCTGGCGCGGTTCAGGAACACCGCCACCAGGATGGCAAACACGCTCGCCACGACCGCCAGCTCGAACAGGGTGAAACCGCGCTGGCGGACAGGCCGCGCCATCAGTGCAGGGCCGCCCGGCCCAGGTCCCAGATCGGCAGGAAGATGCCCAGCGCCAGCACCAGCACCATGGCGCCGAGGAAGACGATCAAAATCGGCTCGATCTGCGCCGACAGGGTCTTCAGCTCGTAATCGACTTCGCGCTCGTACATGTCCGCGATCTCGTCCATCAGGTCGTCGAGCGAGCCCGATTCCTCGCCCACGGCGATCATCTGCAGCACCACGGGTGTAAACACGCCGGCCGCCACCGACGTGCGCAAGATGCTTTCGCCCCGCTCGACGCCGTCGCGCATCTGTTCCACGCGCGCGCTCAAATAGGTGTTGTCGACCGTCTGCGACACCACCGTCAGCGCCTGCACGATGGGCACGCCGCTGGTGCTGGACAGGGCAAAGCTGCGCGCGAAGCGGGCCATCGTGCCCTTCAGGATGATCTTGCCGGCGATCGGCAGGCGCAGCTTGGTCCGGTCCCACTTATATAGACCCTCTTTCGTGCGCAGCCAGGCGCGCCAGCCGAAAAAGCCGCCCGCGCCCAGCATCAGCAGGATGGGCCAGTACGCAGTCGTGAAGCGCGACGTGCCGATCAGCACGCGCGTCATCAAGGGCAGTTCCGCATGGAAGCTGGCGAACACCTTCTCGAATTGGGGAATGACGAAGATATTCACCACGATCATGGCGGCCAGCATGGCGAAGACGACGAAGGTCGGGTAGCGCGTCGCCGTTTTCACGCGCGCGCGCATGTCGCGGTCGAATTCCAGGTGGTCGAACAGGCGCAGGAACACTTCATCGAGGCGGCCCGTCATTTCGCCCACGCGCACCATCGACAGATAAAACGGCGTGAAGATGGCGGGGTGGCGCGCCATGGCGGCCGACAGTTCGCGACCCGCATCGAGCGACTCGCGCACATCCTTGATGATGCGCCCGAACGCGGGGCTGATGGCGGACTCCTGCAAGCCGGCCAGGCCCCGCATGATAGGCACGCCCGCCTTGAGCAGGGTGTACAGCTGGCGGCTGAACAGTTGCACGTCCATGGGCGTGACTTTTTTCTCGGTCAGCTTGTCCCACCAGTTCAACTTGCTGGCGCCCGCCCCCGTCACCGTCTGCTTGGTGGCGCTGATGTCGACGGGCGTGCTGCCGCCCGCCATCAATTGATCGGCCACGGCGCCGCTGTCGGCGCCTTCCATCACGCCGGTCAGCAGTTCGCCGCTGGCGCTACGCGCCTTGTAGGAGAAAAACGGCACCTCAATCCTCGCTCTGGTTGCTGATGCGCATCGCTTCCATCACCGTCGTGCGGCCCTGCACGACCAGCTGCACGGCGTGGCGGCGCAGGGTTTCGCCCGCCATCTGCTCCGTCGCCACCTTCATGAAGTGGGAAGGATCGGCATGGTTGGCGGCATCCGCCACGGCGCGCGTGATTTCCAGCAATTCATACACGCCCGTGCGGCCCCGGTATCCCATGCCATTGCAGTGCGAACAGCCCTTGCCGTGGAAATACTGGTTGCGCTCGACCAGCTCGCCCAGTTCCAGGCGCAGCCATTCGTATTCGTTGGGCGTGGGCGCGTACGGCGTGCTGCAGCTTTCGCAGATCACGCGCACCAGGCGCTGCGCCAGCACGGCTTGCAGCGAGCTGCCCACCATGTAGCGGGGCACGCCCATGTCCATCAGGCGCAGCGGCGTGCTGATGGCGTCGTTCGTATGCAGGGTCGACAGCACCAGATGGCCCGTCATGGCGGCGCGCAAACCGATCTGCGCCGTTTCCTGGTCGCGCATCTCGCCGACGAGCACGATATCGGGATCTTGCCGCAGGGCCGAGCGCAGCACCCTGGCAAAGTTCAGCTCGATCTTGTCGTTCACTTGCACCTGGTTAATACCAGGCAAGCGGTACTCGACGGGGTCTTCCACCGTGATCAGCTTTTTTTCCACCGAATTGAGTTCGGACAAGGCGCAATACAGGGTCGTCGTCTTGCCGCTGCCCGTCGGCCCCGTCACCAGCACCAGGCCGTTCGGGCGGCTGACGATGGCGCGGAACTGTTCCACCAGCCGGGGCGGCATGCCGATGGCGTCCAGGCGCAGAGTCGTGCCGCCCTGGTTCAGCAGCCGCATCACCACCGATTCGCCGTACTGGGTGGGCATGGTGGAAATACGCACGTCGATGCGCTGGTTTTTCACGCGGATGGCGAAGCGGCCATCCTGCGGCAAGCGCTTCTCGGAAATATCGAGGTCCGACATCAGTTTCAGCCGCAGCGCCAGCGAACTGGCGATCTTGCTGTCCGCTTCCGTCTGCAGGTGCAGCACGCCGTCAATGCGGAAGCGGATCTGCAGCCGGCCTTCCTGCGGTTCGATGTGGATGTCCGACGCGCGCACCTGCGTGGCATCCTCGAACACGGATTGCAGCAGCTTGACGATGGGCGCCTCTTCCAGGCCCGGATTGGCGGCCAGCGCGCCGAAGTCGACGGAAACGTCGCCCAGGTCCTGCTCCAGCTCGCGCGTCAGGGTGGAGATATCTTCCGTGCGGCGGTAGATGCGGTCGATGGCGGCCAGCACTTCCGTTTCATTGACCACGGCCAGTTCGATATGGCGCTTGACCAGGCGCGAAATTTCATCGTACGCAAACAGGTCGGTGGGGTCGGACATGCCGACCAGCAAGCCCTCGCGCCGGTCTTCCAGCACCAGCGCGCGGAAGCGCCGCGCCTGGGTTTCCGGCAGCAGCCGCACCAGTTCGGGATTGATGTTGAAAAACTTCAGGTTGATGTAGGGAATGTCGAGCTGGCGCGCCAGCGCACCCGAAATCTGCTCTTCCGTGACGAAGCCGTGCTCGACGAAAACGCGGCCCAGCTTGCGCCCCGAACGCTTCTGTTCCGTCAAGGCCTGGCCCAACTGTTGTTCCGTCAGCAATTTCTGCTGCACCAAAATTTCACCGAGCCGGACTTTCTCTGGCCTTGCCATGCTTGCTCCTCGACAGATTCATCAGACGATGCACGCCAGCGGCGCGCGGGGGGTATTTTATTCCAGAACCTGTTGTTTCTTAAAGAAAATACATTCCGTGGCTTGATTTTCGCGCATTTCAACACTCTGCAAGTAAACACTTGCCGCCCACCTGCGCCCATGGCAATAATGGCGGTCGTATCCCGTCTTGCCTGCCCACCCTAGCCCCTATGAACGCCTGCGCCATCGAGTTCCACAACGTGCATCTGCAGCTGGCGGGCAACGCCGTGCTGCGCGGCGTCGACCTGCAGGTGCGCGCAGGAGAACTGTTCGGCCTGGTCGGCGTGAATGGCGCGGGCAAGACTTCCCTGCTCAAATGCCTGCTGGACTTTTGCACGCCCGAACGGGGCGACATCGCCATCTTCGGCCAGCCGCACCGGCACGCTGCGGCGCGCCAGCCCCTGTCCTTTTTGCCGGAACGCTTCCAGGCGCCGTATTACCTGACGGGCGGCGACTTCCTGCGCTACCTGTCGCGCCTGCACGACGTGCACCCTGGGCCGCAAGCCGTGCAGCAGGCGCTGGCTGCGCTGGACCTGGCGCCCGATGCCTTGCTGCGCCCCGCGCGCGACTATTCGAAAGGCATGATGCAAAAACTGGGACTGGCCGCCTGTTTGTTGTCGGGCAAGCCGCAGCTGGTGCTCGATGAGCCGATGAGCGGACTCGACCCGAAAGCGCGCGCGCAGTTCAAGCAAGTGCTGCAGCAGGCGCGCGCGCAGGGCCGGGGCGCCCTGCTCACTTCGCATGCGCTGGCCGACGTGGAAGAATTGTGCGACCGCATGGCCATCCTGCACGGGGGCCGCATCGTGTTTACGGGCACGCCCGCCGAATGCCGCGCGCGCCACGGCGGCGCGCAGGACGCCAGCCTGGAGCAGGCGTTCCTCAATTGCATCGCGGCATGAACGCCGGCACGCACGGCACGCCCTCCACACCGCCCGGGCGGCCTTACGCGCCGTCCCCGCACGGCATGTATCTGCGCCATTTCGGCTTGCGCACGGCGCCGTTCGGCATCACGCCGGACCCGGCCTTCTTTTATATGGGCAATACACGAGGCGAACTGCTCGATGCGCTGCGCTACGCCGTCACGCAGGGCGAAGGCATCATCAAGCTGACGGGCGAAGTGGGCAGCGGCAAGACCATGCTGTGCCGCATGCTGGCCGAATGCCTGCCGCCCCACGTCGACGTGCTGTACCTGCTCAATCCCCGCCTGGAACCGGACGAAGTGCTGCACGCCATCGCCGCCGAACTGGGCCTGGCGCTGGACGGCTGCCGCGCCGACGCCGTGCTGCGCGCCCTGCACGGCGAGCTGATCGCCAGGCATGCGGCCGGGCGCCAGGTGGTGCTGCTGGCCGAAGAGGCGCAAGCCATGCCGGGCGCCACCCTGGAAGCGCTGCGCCTGCTGACGAACCTGGAGACGGCCAGCCACAAGCTGCTGCAAATCGTCCTGTTTGGCCAGCCGGAATTGCAGCACACCCTGGACTTGCCCCAGTTCCGCCAGTTGAAGGAACGCATCACCCACAGCTTTGCCGTGCCCCGCCTGCCACAAGCCTTGCTGAACGACTACCTGGCCTGCCGCCTGGCCGCCGCCGGCCGCACGGCGCCGCTCGTCTTCACGCGGGCCGCGCTGCGGGCGCTGGCCCGCGCCTCGCAAGGCATCGTGCGCAGGATCAATATCCTGGCCGACAAGGCCTTGCTCGCCGCATATGCGGACGATGCGCAGCAAGTGAGCGCGCGCCATGTGCGCCTGGCCATCGCCGACAGCCCCTTCTACCGCGCGCCCTGGCATGCGGGCAAGCTGCTGGCGGCCGCCTTGAGCGCGCTGATGCTGATGCTGGCCGCCGCGCTGCTGTGGCAATGGCAGGCAAGCAGCCCGGACCGGGCAGCAGCCATGGCGACGACGACAGCGGTGACAGCGACAACGGCGGCAACGGCGGCAACGGCGGCGGGGATGACGCCGCCATCCAGCCCGCTCAGCCAGGCAGACCAGGCAGCAGGCCATGCTGGCCAGCCTGGCCGCACCAGTCACACCGATGACGCCGCGCCCGCCCATGCGGCAACGGCAGCGCCCGAGGCAGCGGCACCGCGCACCGTGCCGCCCGCGCCGAACACGCTGCTCGACAGCAAACTGGCCGAATCGCGCGACTGGCTGGCGCAGCAAGGACCTCAGCAGCTGGTGCTGCACATTGCCAGCCTGCCCGCCAGCGACACGGTTGCGGCGGAGACCTTTTTGCAACAGGCGCAGCAAGCGATCGGCCTGCACGACATCCACGTCTTTCGCCTGCCCGGCACGGCCCCCGCCACTGCCGCGCCCACCACGCTGGCCGGCTCGCCACCGGGCATGCGCCAGGCTACGCCAGCGCAGGCGCCTGCCAGCGCCGGTGCGCGCCTGGCCATCGTCTACGGCAGCTATGCCGACCAGGCCAGCGCCGATACCGTTCGGGCCAGGCTATCGCCCGCGTCGCCACAGAAAATATTGCTGAGCAACATAGAGAGTATCCGCACGGAAATGAAAACCGTCGCCCCGGCAAAAACGGGACGTGGCGCCCCCTGACTTTATTTCTGCATATTGCCTCCCAGGCCAGCACAGCCGATTGCTTTTAGGCGATCATGCTGGTTAAAATTACAAAAGCACAATACGACTCCAAGGGCGAACTTTTCATGACTCAACACCCTATTCCTGTGCTGGCCTCTTGGGTCACCCTCGCCTGCAGCGCCATGCTGGCCGGCTGCGCTACGCAGCAAACGCCGCTGTCGCCGGCCCACATCAACGCCCCGCCCCGCCCCGGCGGCGCCATTCCCGAACCGGTGCAGCAAAGCAGCGCGCTCGCCGCGCCCTTGCCCGCACCCAAAGTGGAAACCTACAGCGTCACCGTGCACAAGGTGCCCGTGCAATCGTTGCTGTTTGCGCTGGCCCGCGACGCGGGCATGAATATCGACATCCACCCGCAGGTCGAGGGCAGCGTCACGCTGAATGCGCTGAACCAGACCCTGCCGCAATTGCTGGCGCGTATCGGCAAGCAAGTCGATATGCGCTACGAAATCGATGGCAAGAACCTGACGGTGCTGCCCGACGCGCCCGTGTGGCGCAACTACAAGGTCGATTACGTCAACATGGCGCGCAGCACCAACAGCAGCGTCAATATCGCCACGCAAATCTCCACGGCGGGCGGCGGTGGCGGCAACAGCAGCAACCCCGTCGGCGGCACGCAGGGCAGCGGCGGCAATGGCAACAACAATTCGACCACCCTGGTGGTGAATCGTTCGGAAAATAATTTCTGGTACAGCCTGGAAAAGAATATCCGCGACCTGCTGCGCGACACCACGCTCAACGACGTGCAGGTGGACCCGCTGGCCCAGCTGAACCAGCAATTGACAAGCGTGCCCGGCCAGCAGGGCCAGCCAGGCCAGCCGCAGAACCCGGCCGGCAATTTCCCCGCGACGGGGGCGGCGGGCCAGTACGGCGCCCAGCCGCCCATGCAAAATGGCGTCCCGAACGGCAGCCAGTATGCGCCTGCGCCAGGCCAGCAGGTGGCCGGCCCGAATGCAACTCCCGGCCAGCCGCTGGATGCGAACGGCATGCCATTGCTGAAACTGGCCAACAAGGGCAGCCCCTCGTCCGTGGTCGTCAACGTGGAAGGCGGACTGATCGCCGTGCGGGCCACGGGCCGCCAGCATGAAAAGATCGCCGAATTCCTCGACGCGGTCGTGCACAGCGCCAAGCGGCAAGTGCTGATCGAAGCGACCATCATCGAGGTACGCCTGAGCAATGAATACCAGCAAGGCATCAACTGGTCGCGCCTGACGGGCAGCCTGCAGCTGCGGCAAGGGCAAGTGGGGACGGCGGGCCTGCCCAGCGGCGTCGCGCCCAACGCCACGCCGGGCATCTTCCTGCTCAATTATCTGAAGGACAGTTTTTCCACCACCATCCAGCTGCTCGAATCGTTCGGCAAGGTGAAAGTGCTGTCCAGCCCGAAGATCAGCGTGCTCAACAATCAGACGGCCATGCTGAAGGTGGTGGACAACAATGTCTTCTTTACCATCAAGGTGACGCCCGCCGTGATCAGCTCGACAGGCACCATCACCACGCCGGCCACCTATGAATCGAAGCTGGAAACGGTGCCCGTCGGCTTCGTCATGAGCGTCACGCCGCAGATTTCCGACAGCGATGAAGTGACCTTGAACGTGCGTCCCACCATCACGCGCATCGTTGGCTACGTGCAAGACCCGAATCCGGCCCTGGCCACGGCGAACGTGCAAAGCCGCGTGCCCGTGATCCAGGCGCGCGAACTGGAATCGATCATGAAGGTGGGCAATGGCCAGATCGCCGTGATGGGCGGCCTGATGCAGGATTCCATCGACAATGCCAAGGATGGCGTGCCGGGCCTGTCCAGCCTGCCTTTGGTGGGCAATCTGTTTACCTACCGCAATGAGGCAAGCAGCAAGACGGAACTGGTGATCTTCATGCGCCCCGTGGTGGTCAAGGATGCCAGCATCGACGGCGATTACCGCGACTACCGCTACCTGCTGCCCGGCCAGGCGCCGCTCAACAGCCAGCCGTACACGGATGGCCCGCCGGCAGCGGCCACCCAGCCGCAGGCACGCCTGCAGGGAGACTTTCCATGAGCTTGCTGATGCAGGCGCTCAAGAAGGCCGAGCGCGCCAAGCAGAACAGCCTTTCCGACGAGGAGCTGGAAAAGCCGTCCGAAGCGTATGACCACGTGCTGGAACTGGCGCCGGCCGACGCCATCCCGCCGCCCCGCCCCGTGCCTGCCGCAGCCCCGCCGCCCGTGCAGGCAGCGAGCACCTTGAGCCACCAGGTGATTATCTCCCGTCAATACTTTCACGGTCACGCCATGTTCGGCCAGCGCGCGCAGGGCGGGCGCCGTCGCACACGATCACCGACTGTTTTACGGCCTTGACCGGCACCGTTGCGGGCC
>NZ_WFLI01000039.1 GCF_009208555.1 Janthinobacterium violaceinigrum
CGACCACCTTGTTCAAGTACGGGTCCGGCGCCTTGGTCGACGGCCAGGATGGCGTGTTTGCGCCCGCCGATGTCGCCGATATCGTCATCGAGTTTTTTGCCTGCGACATTCCGCCCGGCTATATCGCCGCCATGGCGCAGTGCGCGCCGCAGCAAAGGCGCGCAAGGCCTGGAGCGGCAGGGGATGTTTCATGGATTTAGTTTTTCTATAGTCTGCGGCGGGCGCGGCCGCCAGTCCCGCCAGCGCGGTGACGCCGGCCAGCAACAGCCACATGCCGGCACTGTGCCAGCCCAGGTACGATGCCAGCACCAGCAATTCGGCCGACACGGCGATGCCAGCCCCCACGCCCGCATACAGCAGCGGCGCGCCGCGCGCATGGCGGCGCTGCTCCAGCAGCCACAGCGAGGCGGCCACCATGGCCAGCGCGCTGAAGACGCCCGCCACGCCCCGCACCGTCACGATGAGCCAGACGGGCATGGGCAAGGCCAGCACGCCCAGGCACAGCGCCGTGCCGGCCACGGACCACAAACACAGCCGGTGCGCGCTGTGCGCCCGCGCGCGCATGGCCAGGATGGCGCCCAGCAAGTAGCCAGCATAGTTGGCCGAGGCGGCCAGGCTGCCGCCGCGCAAGCTCAAGACGCCTTCCTTGACCATGTGCGGGTAGATGGCCGTGAAGGCAAAGCGGCCGAAGCCCATGCCGATGGCGAGGATGGCCGCCCCGGCGATGGCCGCGCGCAGCCTGGCGGCCCCGCTCACGGCGCCGCCGCGCCGAGTTGCGCCAGCAAGTGCTGGAACGCGGGCACGTCGAAGCCCGCGCGCCACACCAGCACGGTGTCAATCTGCCCTGCGGGCAAGGTTTTCAAGCTTGCCGGCGCGTCCGACAGCGCCAGCACGCTGGCCGGCAGCAGGGTCACGCAGGCGCCGGCCGCCACGCAGGCGATCATGGTGTGATACGAACTCATTTCCTGCACCCGCCACTGCGTGCTGCCCGCCACGCCCAGCAAGTCTTCCGCGATGCCGCGGTAGGTGCAGCCCTGGGGAAACGCCGCCAGCGAACGCGCGGCCACGTCCGCGGCCCGCCGCGCCTGCGCTTCGCTGGCCGGCAGCAGCAGGCACAGCTCCTCGCGCCACACGGCCCTCGATGCCAGTCCCAGCTCATCCAGCGCGGCGGCGCCGCCGAACGCTGGCGGCAAGGCAACAAACGCGCAATCGAGCAAGCCCGTGCGCACCTGCTCGATCAGGGGGCGCGACGGCCCCGTGCTCAGCGCCAGCCGCGTCGCCGGATACCGCGCATGATAGGCGGCCAGCAAGGCCGGCAAGCGGCTGGCCGCCGTGCTTTCCATGCTGCCGACGCGCAAGGTACCGCCCTCGCGCCCGCCCGTGACGACATGCCGGGCCTCGTCCGCCAGCGCCAGCAGGCGCTGCGCATACTCGAGAAAACGCTCGCCCGCCGCCGTCAGGGCCATGCGCTTGTTGGTGCGCACGAACAGTTCGGCGCCGATATCGGCTTCCAGTTGCTGGATGCGCGTGGTGACGCTGGACGGCGCGCGGCCCAGGCGGGCGGCGGCCTGGGTGACGCTCAGTTCACTGGCGACCGAGCAAAAAATCCGCAATGATTCCGGGTCCATCGTATTCTCTCTTTGAAAATGATTGTGCTATTATATTCTCAAAATACGAATTAAATGCAGCATCCTCAACTTCATGAAGGAATCATCATGACTTCATCCCAGCCCTTCCTCGACCGCCTCGGCCTGCAATACCCCATCATCCAGGCGCCGATGGCGGGCGTCTCCACGCCGCGCATGGCCGCTGCCGTCTCGGATGCGGGCGGCCTGGGTTCCCTGGCCATCGGCGCGGGCACGGCGGCGCAGGCGCGCCAGATGATCGCGGACACGCGCGCGCTGACGGACAAGCCCTTCAATGTGAATGTGTTCTGCCATGCGCCGGCCGTCAGGGATGCGCGGCGCGAAGCGGCCTGGCTGGCCCATCTGGCGCCCCTGTTTGCGGAGCTGGGCGCGGCCCTGCCCACGCAGCTGGACGAGATCTATCAAACCTTCATCGGCCATGCTGCGGCATTCGACCTGCTGCTGGAACTGCGTCCCGCCGTCGTCAGCTTCCATTTCGGCTTGCCGGCGGCGCAGCAGATCGCGGCCCTGCGCCAGGCGGGCATCTACACGATGGCCACGGCCACCAATGTGCGCGAGGCGCTGCTCATCGAACAGGCCGGCGTCGACGCCATCGTGGCGCAGGGCGTGGAAGCGGGCGGGCATCGCGGCGTCTTCGATCCGCAGGCGCAGGACGAGCGCCACAGCACTTCCGTGCTGCTGCGCCTGCTGGCGGGCAGCACCGCCCTGCCCCTCGTCGCGGCCGGCGGCATCATGGATGGACAAGGCATCCGCGCCGCGCTGGACCTGGGCGCCGCGGCTGCCCAGCTGGGCACGGCGTTCGTGCTATGCCCGGAGTCGGCGGCCAATGCGGGCTACCGCGCCAACCTGAAAAGCGGGCGGGCGGCCAGCACCCGGCTGACCAGCGTGCTCTCGGGCCGCCTGGCGCGGGGCATGGTGAACCGCCTGATCGCACATGGCGAAGCGCCGGGCAGCCCGCCGCCGGCCGACTATCCCGTCGCCTACGATGCCGCCAAACAGCTGAATGCAGCGGCCAGCCTGCGCGGCGACAGCGAATTTGCCGCGCAATGGGCTGGCCAGGGCGCCCCGCTGGCGCGGGAAATGGGCGCGGCGGAACTGGTGGCCACCCTGGCGCGGGAAATGGCCCGCTGATTCCAGGATGGCGTCGAGGCGACGTAGGACAAGGACAGCCTGCGGGCTTGCCAGGCGCGGCTGGCAGTGGACGGATGGCTGCCCCGTGTCCTATTTTTTATACCGCGTGGCCAGCAGATAAACGCCGGCAGCCAGGCAGACCATGCCGACCAGGCTCAATCCCGCTCGCGACAAGCCGGACCAGAACAATGAGCTGGCCAGGGCGGCAGTCATCACCGGCTGCAATTTAAAGGCACACATGCCGATACCCAAAAAAAGCAGTCCGCGGACGGTGCGAGGAGACCAGCTATTCATTTTCTTCCCATTCTTGTAAGCGCATGCGCGCGGCTGGCAAATCTTACACGAGCCACGCATCAGGAAAGCAGCGAATTTCCCTCTGCGATCCGCGTCTACGCCGGCTGCTGCTGCGTGGTGCAGTGGATGCCGCCGCCGCCGGCCGCGATGGCGTCGATGTTCAACTGCACGATGTCGCGCCCGGGGAAGTGTTCGCGCAGGATGGCCCTGGTGTTGCGGTCGGCTGCCGCATCGCCGAATTCCGGACACAGCACGGCGCCGTTGCAGACATAGAAATTGATGTAGCCGGCGGCGAAATCCTTGTTTTCATATTGCGGGCGCACCTGCCCCGGACCGGGCAGGACCACCACCTGCAGCGGACGGCCGCGCGCATCCGTGGCCTTGCGCAGGATGTCGAGGTGGCGCTGGGTGACGGCGCGCTCGGGCGAAGCAGGGTCGTTTTCAAAGCCGGCCGCGACGACGCCGGGAGCGCAGAAGCGCGCATAGAAATCCGTGTGGCCATCGGTGATGTCCTGGCCCGCGATGCCGGGCAGCCAGATGACTTTCTCGATGCCCAGCAGCCGGTGCAGTTCCTGCTCGCACTTTGCCTTGCCGACGCCAGGGTTGCGGTTGGCGTTCAGCACGCAGCTTTCCGTGATGATGGCCGTGCCCTGGCCATCGACTTCGATGCCGCCCCCTTCCAGCACCAGGCTACTTTCCAGCACGGCAACGCCGGCGCGCCCTGCAACAAAACCAGCCACCAGCGCATCGTCGTCATAATCCTGCTTTTCGCCCCAGCCATTGAAATTGAAATTCACGCCGGCCAGCGCGCCGCCCGCCTTCCTGACGAAGACGGGGCCCGTGTCGCGCATCCACAGGTCGTCGATGGGCTGCACCAGCAGCTTGACCTTGTTGCCGCACAGGCGAGCGGCCACGTCGTAGTCTTCCTCGTTGACGAGCATGTGCACGGGTTCGACGCTGGCAATCGCTTGCGCAATGCGCGCCAGGTTCGCCTGCGCGCCCGCCTTCAGGCGCTTGCCCCACACCTCGTCATTCGCGCCAAAGGCCATCCACGTGGCCGCGTGGCGCTCGCCTTCGTCGGGCATGCGCCAGCCGGCCCCTGCGGCCAGGGCCGACGAGGCCGACGAGGCAGGCATGGCGGGCAAGCCCACGGCGGCGCCTGCCGCCAGGCCCATGGCGCCCGAGAGAAAATGTCGTCGTTGCATGCTGTTCTCCTGTGATGCGCGTTTATGCCGGTTCCTGCTGCGTGGTGCAATGGATGCCGCCGCCGCCGGCCGCGATGGGATCGATATTGATCTGCACCACGGCGCGCCCAGGATACAGCTGCGCATACTGCGCCCTGGCGCTGGCGTCCGCTTGCGCATCGCCGAATTCCGGCAGGAAAATGGCGCTGCTGGTGGCATAGTAATTGATATAGCCGGCGGCGAAGGTGTTCGGGTTGTTTCCGGGCCGAATTTTCTCGGGACCGTCGATGACGACGATCTGCAGCGGCTGATTATCGGCATCGGTGGCGCCGCGCAAGATCTCCAGGTGGCGGCGGGTCACCGCGTAGTCGTACGATTCCGTGTCCATCTCGCGGTGCGCCACCACGACGCCGGGGCGCACGAAGCGGGCGTAAAAGTCCGTATGGGCATCCGTGATGTCCTTGTTCTTGATGCCTGGCAACCAGATCACCTTGCGGATGCCCAGCAGGCGCTGCAGTTCCGCTTCGCAGTCGGCCTTGCTCCAGCCCGGATTGCGGTTATTGTTCAGCACGCAACTTTCCGTGATGATGGCCGTGCCCTTGCCATCGACTTCCAGCGCCCCGCCTTCCAGCACCAGGCGCGTGGCCAGCAGCGGCACCCGGGCCTGGGCGGCGACCATGTCCGCCACCTGCCCATCCTTGCCGAACTGCTGCTTGTTGCCCCAGCCATTGAAGTTGAACTTCACGCCGGCCCGCTCGCCGTTCGGCTTGCGCACGAAGACGGGGCCCGTGTCGCGCATCCATAAATCGTCCATCTCGGCGGCAATCAGATTCACGCGCGCGTCGAGCAATTGCCGCGCGCTGGCCAGTTCCGCCGGGCGCACCAGCATGTTGACGGGTTCGTAGGCGGCTATCGCATTGGCGATGCGCACGAGGGCCAGCTGCACCTGCGGCACTTGCGCGCGCGTCCACACGGCGCTCGAGGCGCCATACGCCATCCACGTCGCCTTGTGGGCTTCGGCCTCGTCGGGCATGCGCCAGCCGTCGGCCTGATTGACGCCACCGCCGCTAATGCTGGGCGGCGTGGGCGTAACGGGGCCGGCTTCCGCAGCACCGCCGCCACACGCGGCCAGCATGCCGCCCATGGCCAGCGCGCTGCCACCCACCATGCAATGACGCAAGAAATATCGACGTGTATTCATATCCATCCTTGATTAGTTAGTCAGAGTGCCGCGCACCGTTTGCCGATGCGTTGGCATGCACGGCATTGTGGCGGGATCAAGATATGAAAACAAATGATATGATTTGCTTTAATTCATTAAGTTTTCTCATATGTCAGAACATCGCATTCCTTCGCTGAAGTTATTGATGGGCTTTGAAGCGGCTGCCCGCCACGGCAATTTTTCGCGCGCGGCCGACGAACTGCACGTGACGCAATCGGCCATCAGCCATCAGGTGCAACTGCTGGAAGAACAGGTCAAGCAGCCGCTGTTCCGCCGCGCGGGACGGGGCGTGGAGCTGACGGTGGCGGGCGAAGTGCTGCTGCGCAGCGTGCAGCGCTCGATGACCGTGCTGCGCAGCGGCCTGGGGCGCATCGCCACCTATCTCGATCCCGGTCTCGTGGTGCTGGTGTGTCCGGCGCCCGTGCTGCACGGCTGGCTGCAGCCCCGGCTGCGGGCGCTGGAAGCGCAGCTGCCCGAACTGTGCCTGCTGCTGTCGGTGGACGAGAGCGCCCGCTTCGTCGATGAAATCGACGTCGATATCGCCATCGGCGACCGTCCCCTGCTGCAGCCGGACTTGCAGGAAATCCCCCTGCTGCACGATGAATGGGTGATGGTGGCCAACAGCGAGCTGGCGGCGCGGCTGGCCGGCGTGCCGCAGGAGGCGCATCACCTGCACGCGGATCTGGTGTGCCTGGAAGAAAGCTTGACGGGCGATGCGACGGCGACCCTGTTCCTGGGTCCGCTGGCGCGCTTTCGCAAGCGGGCCATCTACGACGACGCGCGCCTGTTGCTGGACGCTACGCTCGACGGGCGCGGCATCGCCTGCCTGCCGCGCCTGCTGGTCGATGCCAGCCTGGCGCGCGGCCTGCTGCACGTGCTGCCCGCTTACCCCAGGGTGCCGGGCGCCACCTGGTGGCTGTCGGGCGTGGCGGAACACCCGCGTTCGCCCATCGTCGGGCAAGTATTCGACTGGCTGCGTGCGCAAGGCGCGGCGCAGGGGGCGTGATCAGGGCTGCGGCACGCGCGCATAGTCGACGCCGCTGGCCCAGCGGTTTTCCCAGTGCGCCAGGTACGATTGGGCCAGGACCGCGCTGTGCCACACGACGAGCACATTTTCGCTGTTGGCGGTAGCGGCATCGGCCGTGTAATTGAAGCTGCCGTTCTGCACGGTCACGCCATCGGCAACGATGTACTTGTCGTGATGCAGCGCGTAGCGGGAAATGATGCGGGTGGGAATACCCGCATCGACAAGCCGGTTCAAGGCGGCCCGGCTGTTCTTGCGCGCGTTGCGCCGCGCATCGACGAGCACCCTGATGTCCACGCCCCGCTGGCGCGCGCGCAGCAAGGCCTCGACCACATGGGGCGAGCTGAACGAATAAGCGGCCAGCCGGATGCTCGACGCCGCGCTATCGATGACCTTGAGCACCAGCGCCTCCGCCCCGCCATCGGGCGAAAACGCGTTCTCGATGGTGACCGTGAGCGCGGCGTCGGCGGCAAGCGATACTGGTGACGCCGGCGACACGCCCGCGGCCAGGCACAGCGCAACGGCAAGCAGGATGTTCTTCACGCTGGCATTCCCCTGTTTCAATGAGTAGAATTCTACAAGACGCTACACCCAGCGCAGACAAACACAACTTCGCCATGCCCAAATGCGCCCCATAGCTTATCTCTACAAAGACGTGGCATCGCGACCTGAATGGCTGCATGCACCAAACGTTACCGACGTATATTCACTAAGCGCTTGCGTTTCCACGAACTTTGCGGACTATATAAGCGACTGGAAACACAACGGATATTGGCTTTTCGACTCACCGTCCGTCATGATCAAACTGGCGGCCGACAATGCGATTGTACTCGACGGCCTCAAGCTCTTCTACTATGAAGTATTCGAAGAAGAATTTGACGGTGAGAGCAGAGAATGGAGAACCTTCGAACCCGAGTCCTCATTCGAACTGAACGTTGTCTTACCTCAAACCAACGTTTTGGAGGGTTTCGACGTAACCTTTTTACGTGCCATACCTCACCGGAATGCTCTCCCCTCTCGTGCAATTCCTTCGCTGCGACGCTTCCCACCAATCAGCATTGTCTATTCAACACATTCCATGTAGCCAGGCAGGCAATAGAAAACAATGGATTTCCCGCATGCGGGCCTGGGCCATACCGCATTATTGCGGTCTATTCAATACGATAGATACTGGCTGGAGCACCTGTTGCTGGCCGGTTGCCGTCGTTGGCAGATGCCGCCCCCAAGCAACCTGTGCCAGCTGTGGCACAGGCCAGTCTTGAAGCCAGATTTGAGACAGTGCCGTTACCACTGAAACAGAAACCACATGCGCCGTACGGCATATGGAGATGCAGATCTCTCGATGAAACGCTGGCGCCAACAAAACGCGAATGCCTTCCTCAGCTTTGGCCAGTTGCCAATCGTTTGCAAAGCCGCCAAGGCCAAGCGCTCGGCAGATGTTTTCGGATGTGTAATTGGCGTTGAGCATAATCGCAGAAAAGTACTGTAAAAATCGGGAAACGATAAGGTATAAGGCAATAGGCGGCAAGACACAACCATTCGAACGTGCGCATCTGGCTGCGGCCACTGCCCGGCGATATACAACGCCCCCTGTTGAAAAACCCGAGATGCAACTCATCCCTCGATTCGCGCAGTCCGTCGCAATTTACATCAAGCATGTCACATTTTCCATAAAATCGGCCTGCACGAATAGAGACAGCCAGCCGCCGATAACTTTCATCCAATTCTAAAAGGAACAACTCATGTGGAAATCTGTATCCGCGCGCTCTTGCCTCGCAGCGGCGTCGCTCGCCGCTCTAGCTGCCTGCTCCACTTCGAATGAAACGGCACATCAGCAATCGTTCTCAAAAGCGCCGGAGCAATTAAAGAAACAAATAGAACACATGGATGAAGCCTTGTTCGGTGCTTTCAATGCCTGCGATGTCGCCGCATTTACAAATTACCTGACTCCGGATGTCGAGTTTTACCATGACGAAGGTGGCCTCATGCTGTCGGCCGATTCTCAGGCGGAAGGCTTGAAAATGCGCTGTGCCGAGCAATCGAAAAACGGTGAGCTGCGGCGTGAATTAGTCAAGGCCAGTCTTGAAGTCCATCCAATTAAAAATTATGGTGCCGTTGAAATCGGCACGCATAATTTTTACAGGACTCTGCCGGGCAAACCGGAAAAATTGACCACGGTGGCGAAATTCATGCATATTTGGCAGCAGGATGGCAAGCAATGGCGTGTCTCGCGCATCATCAGCTACGCGCATTCGGCACCAAACTAGCAATGGACAAAGAAGACTGGCAGACCCAGTCTGTCTGCAGAATATCGGCCCATATCACTTGCGTCCGACTCCATCGTTGTGTGCCCGGCTTTACTGCCTGTCCGCCTCATGCCAGGCATGCGGCGGTTACGGCAGCCGGTGCCGGAACGTGGGTTCGATGTTGCGCGCGTGCAGCCAGCGCACGATGTCTTCCAGGGTGGCGTCCTGCAACAGCAAGCCTGGCTGGGTAGCGGGCGCGATCGCTGGTGATGGGGCGACGGGAGCGGGAGCGGCGGCAGGCACTGCCTCGGCCAACCCCGCATGCCCCTGCAACTGCGCCAGCGCCTGCGCGAACTGGGCCGGGTTGATGCTGCGCAAGCTTTCCAGGAAGCCCAGCTGCGCGGCGGGCGGCGGGGCCATGTCCAGGCCCGGTTCGTCGACGAAGGCGGCGCCCATGCTGGGGTGGATGAAGGCGGCCCACTTGCCGGACGGCTGCAGGCAAGGCGGCAGCGCCACCTGCTCCACGAAAGCGGGCGGCGCGACGGCGAGGATGTCGGTCGAGGCAGGTAGAAAGGTCGAGCGCAGCAGTTGCGCGAACTGGCGCGCCTGGGCGACGGGCACGGGCGTGGCCAGCGACAGCCATAACTGGAATGCCGAACCCGAGATGCTGACGGCGGGCGCCGGCAAATCCAGCTCGTGCTGCACGGCATTGGCGATCGTGCACAGCGCGCTCCAGTGCGCTTCGCCGCCGCCCTTGCCGCCGAATTCCAGCACCAGCGCGCGCGCCAGGCCGCTCCCGGTCACGAGGCGCACCGCTACCGTCTGCTCGCCCGACAGATGGCGTGCCAGCACGGCCGGCGTCAGCGGCTGCGCGCCGCCATCCGCATCGACGTATTGCTGCTGTTCATCGAACAGATACAGGCGGGTGAGTTCGGAAATCAGTTTATGCATGGCAGCCTCGTAATGACGTTGAGCAACACTTGTCAACGTGCCCAGATTATAGCCTCCCCGCGCCATGGATCTCAGCGCGCAGGCAAGCCGGCCGCCTGCCCCGCCCGTCCGACCTTGCAACGATAACCATGCGGCGCCTTGGACAGCCCGATGAAATGGCCGCCACAGTTGCTTTCCGGTTATCGGCGCTAGCCAGTTAGTTGACAGGCCAGGGAGTCGCAGTCGATGGCGGAGGCAGTCTCGGCGGCCAAGCCTGAAGTCGGCAGTGGCCGCCTGGCCTCAAGCCACCTTGCCTTCCGTCCTGGCGGACAGCACCAGCAGCAAGGCCAGTGCCAGCATGGCGCTGGCGCCGCCCAGGGCTACCGTAACGCGGTGCGCCAGCAGCGGCACGCCCGCCAGCTGGCTTGCGCCCAGGCCGGCCACGGCCACCAGCACCGCCAGTCCCAGCGCATTGCCCATCTGGTGCGCCACGTTGACGAGGCCCGAGGCGGCGCCCGCATCCTGCGCGGGCACGCCGGCCACGCCGGCCGCCGTCAGCGGACTCAAGGCCATGCCCTGGCCCGCGCCGATCAGCACCATGGGCAAGGCCACGCCCAGCCAGTAAGCCGTGCCCGCATCGACGCGGCTCAGCCATGCCATGCCCAGCGCCGTTGTCGCCAGTCCCACGGCCAGCAGGCGCGCATTGCCCAGGCGGCGCGTCAGGCGCGGCACGCACAGGGCCACGCCAAAGTTCACCAGGGTCATGGGCAGGAAGGCCAGGCCCGTCAACGATGGCGGATAGCCGAGCACCACTTGCAGGAATTGCGTGGTAAAAAAGAAGAAACCGATCATGGCGCCCAGGAACAGCACGCGGGCTCCGTACGCGGCATTGCGCTGGCGGCTGGCAAACAGGCGCAGCGGCAGGATCGCGTGCGCGGCACGCCGCTCGATGGCGATGAAAGCGGCCAGCAACAGCACGCCCGCCGCCAATGCACCCTGCGTCAGACCGTCTCCCCAGCCGGCGCCGGCCGAGCGGATCAAACCGTACACGAGGGCCGCCATGCCGACGGTGGAGCTGGCCGCGCCGGCCACGTCGAAGCGACCCTGCTTCATTTCACTCTCGGCGAGGTAGCGGCGGGTTGCCGCCAGCATGGCGGCGCCGATGGGCAGGTTGATGAAAAATCCCACGCGCCAGGACAGCCATTCGGCCAGCACGCCGCCCAGCACCAGGCCCACGCTGGCGGCAATGCCCGCCACGGCGCTGTACAGGGCGATGGCGCGCGTGCGTTCGCGCCCTTGCGTAAACGTGGTTTGCAGCAAGGCCAAGGTCGATGGCGCCACGATGGCCGCACCCACGCCCTGGATGGCGCGTGCGGCGACCAGCATGGCCGGCGACTGCGCCAGGCCGATGGCCAGCGACGCCACGGTAAACAACACCAGGCCCAGCTGCAGCAGGCGCCGCCGGCCATGGATATCGCCGGCGCGCGCGGCCAGCAGCAGCAAGCCGCCAAAGGTCAGGGTGTAGGCGCTTTGCACCCAGGCCAGGCCCGTATCCGTAAAGCCCAGTTCCTGGTGGATTTTCGGCAAGCCCGTCAGCACGATGGACGTGTCGAGCACGATCATCACGTAGCTGACGAGGATGATGGCGAGGATGGCCGCCTTGTGCGGCGCGGCGGAGGGAGTAGCAGCTGGCGGATTGTTCATGCCGTCACTGTAAGCCGTATGCATTACGATGAATAGATGGTAAAGTCTGCATGAACTTATTAGCGCAACTAATGAATTGGAAAGACATCCGCCATGGCACAAACCAACTTCAACGACATCCTCGCCTTCGTGGCCGTGGCCCGCGAAGGCAGTTTTACCCGGGCGGCGGGCAAGCTGGGCGTGTCGCAGTCGGCGCTGAGCCAGACGGTGCGCGCGCTGGAGGCACGGCTCGATTTGCGCCTGCTGGTGCGCACCACGCGCAGCGTCTCGCCCACGGAAGCGGGCGAACAGCTGCTGCGCACGGTGGCGCCCCGCTTCGACGAGATCGAGGCGGAGCTGGCCCTGCTCAGCGCACGGCGCGACAAGCCGGCCGGCAACATCCGCATCAGCGCGGGCGAGCACTCGGCGCTGACGGTGCTGCAGCCGGCCATCGCCCGCTTGCTGCCCCAGTATCCGGACATCAACATCGAAATCGTCGTCGACAACGGCATGACCGATATCGTGGCCGCGCGCTGCGACGCGGGCGTGCGGCTGGGCGAGCAAGTGGCCAAGGACATGATCGCCATGCCCATCGGCCCGGATTTCCGCATGGCCATCGTCGCCTCGCCCGCGTATTTCAGCCGCCATCCGGCGCCCGTCACGCCGCAGGACTTGATGGCGCACAACTGCATCAACATGCGTTTGCCCACCCTGGGCGGCCTGTTTGCCTGGGAATTTGCCAAGGACGGGCAGGAACTGAAAGTGCGGGTGGAGGGGCAGATGATCGTCAACAATTTGGCCCTGCGCCTGCATTCGGCCCTCGATGGCCTGGGCCTGGCCTGCATGCCGGAAGATGCGGTGCTGCCCTGCCTGGCCGATGGCCGCCTGGTCCGCGTGCTGGACGACTGGTGCCCCGCCTATGCGGGCTACAAGCTGTACTACCCGAGCCGGCGCCACCCGTCGCCCGCGTTTACCGTGCTGCTCGACGCCTTGCGCTATCGCGGGGTTTGAGCCAGCGCAATCCTTTACCCGCAGTGAACTGTGAATTGCACGAACACGCGTTTACCGTGCGCCCAGGCAGGACTATAGTGGCTTCTTTCCCACCTGTTCAAGGATCGTCATGAAACTCTTCTACTCGCCGGGCGCCTGCTCGCAGGCACCGCACATCATCCTGCGCGAAACGGGCACGCCGTTCACCCTGGTCAAGGTCGACCTGGGCCAGCACCGCACGCAGGACGGCGGCAATTACTACGAACAGAACCCGAAAGGCCAGGTGCCGCTGCTGGCGCTCGACGATGGCACGGCCTTGAGCGAAGGCCCCGTCATCGCCCAGTACGTCGCCGAACAGGCCGGCAGGCAGGATCTGCTGCCGCCCGTGGGCAGCCTTGCCCGTTACAAGGTGCTGGAATGGCAGAACTACATCACGTCCGAGCTGCACAAGTCGTTCAGCCCCCTGTTCGATCCCCGCATCGACGCGGCCACCAAGGCCTTGTTCATCGAGCAGCTGGGCAAGAAATACAAGTGGATCGACAGCCGCCTGGAAGGCCGCGCCTACCTGACGGGTGACACGTTCACGGTTGCCGACGCCTATCTGTTCGTCATCACGGGCTGGGCCCCAGGCCTGGGCGTGGATCTGTCCGCGCTCACGCATCTGCAAGCCTTCCTGGGCAAAGTGGCCCAGCGCGACAGCGTCAAGGCGGCCTGGGAAGCGGAAGGGCTGGCCAAGGCCGCTTGAGCGCCATGGTCCCGTGCACGGGCCACGCCTTTGCCGGCTGGCCGTGCACCGCCATGATGGTCAGCCGCAGCGGCGCGCACGGTTTCCGTGCCGTCGTTCAGGGAGGAACGGGTGCGCCGTACGCTAGCCGCTCCTGCCCGCTCGCGCCATGGGACGGCGCCCGCCGGCTTGTACGGCAGATGCGGTAGTATCGTCATGCTGGCGTCCGTGCGCTGCCAGTTCGTTTCCTCCCACCTGCTCCTGCGAAAGATCCGTCATGGAAGAAGAATATGAAGTACCGAGCCCCCATGAACACGCCGTGGAAGAGGCAACGGAGAAGGAACGCGATGGCCTGACGCAGAAAATCGCCCTGATGACGGCCATTCTCGCCACCATCGGCGCCCTGATCAGCTACCAGAGCGGCAATGCGCAGAACGAGGCCATGTTCCTGAAGAACGAGAGCATCCTCAAGCAGGCGCAGGCCAGCGACCAGTGGGCCTTGTACCAGGCGAAGTCGACGAAGGGCCATATTGCCGAAGCGACGGCCGCGCTGGCCAGTGTACCCGAGGTGCGGGCCCGCTTCCTGGCGGAACAGGCCAGGCAGGAACGGGAAAAGGCGCTGGTGCAGGCGCAGGCGCGCCAGCTGGAAGAGCAATCGAGAAAGCTGGGCGAGGAATCGGAAGCCAAGCTGCGCCCGCACGAACGGCTGGCCATGGCCCTGACCTTCATCCAGATCGCCGTGGCGCTGGCCGCCATCACCGTGCTGACGCGGCGCCGCTGGCTGCTGTGGGGTTCCGTGGGCGCGGCGGCGGCCGGCATACTGGCGGCCGGCAGCGCCTTCCTGCTGTAACGGCCCGTTGTTCAGGCGGGTGGTTCAGGCGGGCGGCACGACGCCGCTCCAGCCGGGCAAATAGCGCGCCTGCTGGCTGCGCGCCAGCTTCATCGCTTGCGCCAGGGCCTTGGGGAAGTTTTTTTTCAGCATGGTGGGCGCGATGCGGCTGCGGAAGAAATCGGCCCACAGGAATTCGCTGAACGGCGTCACGTCCTTGGCGTAGCCGCCCGCGCTGCGCAATTCGCCGGCCAGGCTGCGGTAGGGATCATCGTGCAAGGCGCTCAGGTGCCGGGGGATGGCGGAAAAATCGCGGCGCAAGCCTTCGCTGTCGTACGGGTGCACCCACTGGTGGTGGTCCATCACATGCCAGAAGTGCAGCGGTTCCAGCCACGATAAATCCTTCAATATCATCAGGCTGACGGTTTTCACGCCTTCCTGGTGCAGCGCCAGGCCGAAATGGTGATGGTCGACGATGTAGTGGCGCCCTTCCGGGCCTATGATGCTGGGAAACCAGTGATCGGCCAGCGCCGCCGTCCGCGCCTTCCTGCCCAGGCTGGCCCAGTGCGCGCGCTTGAGCGCCACCTCGGCCATGCCGACCGTGATCTGCGTGGGCAGCAGCTTGTTCAGCCTTCCCTTGACCAGTTGCGGTTTCGCGCTTGTCATACTATCTCCCAGATGCGTGGCCTGGCCGCCAGCGTAGCATAGTCGCCGCTACTTTTCAGGCGTGGCGGCGGCCAGCAGGCGCACGGCTTCGGCCACGCTCAATTCGCTGAGCAGCAGCGCCGGCCCCCCTTCGGCGGCCAGCATGTCCTGCAGCGCCAGCTGCAGCACCGTGCATGCGGGCTCCTTCAGCCGCGCCAAGGCCAGGCCCAGTCCCCGCCCACGCACGAACGCGGCAAAGTCGCGCAAGGCTTCGACGCTGCTGCCATCGAGGTCCGGCGACTCTTCCAGGCTGAGGATCACCTGGCGCAGCGGACCGGACCGCTCTTCCACCAGGGCGCGCGCCAGATGCAGGCTGCGCTCGGCATTGACGAAGAACAGGGGCTCGTCGAGGCGCAGTATCAGCAGCGCCGGCTGTGCGCGGGCATCGCGGTGCAGCGCCAGCTTCACGTAGTCGTGGCTGTCGCCCAGCCGCCCCAGCACGGACATGCCGGGCCGCGACAGGCGGCGCAGCATCAGCAGCAGGCTGATGGCGATGGCCACCAGCAAGCCGTCGAGCACGCCGAACAGCAGCACGCCGGCAATCGCCGCCAGCACCAGCAGGCGGTCGCGGCGCCAGGCGAAATACGGCCGCAGCGCCACGGGATTGAGGGTATGGCTGACGGCGTGGATGACGACGGCGGCCAGCACGGGCACGGGTGTGAGCGCCACCAGCGGCAGCAGGGTCAGCACGATCAGCCCCACCACGGCGGCCGCCACCAGTCCCGCCAGGCGCGAGGTGGCGCCCGCCGCCTCGTTGGCCGACGTGGCCGAATAGCCGGCGCCCACCGGCATGGCTTGCAGCAATCCCGCCACCACGTTTGCCGCGCCCAGCGCCAGCAAGTCGCGCTCGGGCGCCACGGGGTCGCCATGCTTCAAGGCAAAACTGCGGATGGCGCCATACGATTCCGCATACAGGATCAGCGCCAGCGCAAACGCCAGTTCGGCCAGGCGCGTCCATTCCTCCTGCGTCAGGCGCGGCAGCACGGGCATGGCCAGGCTGATATCGATGGCGCCCACCAGGGCCACGCCGTGGCCCGGCAAGTCGAGCCACTGGCCGGCGGCCATGCCCAGCGCGATGACGATCAGGCCGGCGGGCCAGCGCTGCCTGCCCCGCAGCAGGAACAGCAACAGCAGCGCCGCCCCGCACAGGGCCGCGCCGCGCCCGTTCCACTGCCCTGCCCGCGCCAGCAGGCCGGGAACGAGATGCAGCATGTCGCCCTGCGGCGGCTGCACGCCCAGCACGCCGGGCAGCTGTTTCACGATGATCACGATGGCCAGGCCGAAGGAAAAGCCCCGCAGCACGGGCTTGGCGATGAATTGCGTGACGCTGCCCAGCCTGGCCACCCAGGCCAGCAGGAAGAACCCGCCCGTCAGTATCACCAGGCCCGCCATCAGCATGAGCCGGTGGCCCGCCGTGCCGCCCGCCAGGGAAGCCATGGCCGCAGCCAGCACGGCGGCCGACGACGACGTGGCCGAAACGATGGCAAAGCGGCTCGTGCCCAGCACGCCATAGCACAGCAGGCCCGCAAACAGGGCCAGGATGCCCGCCTGCGGCGCCAGGTTGCCGATGCTGGCATACGCCACCGCTTCCGGCAGCAGCAGGCCGGCGATCGACAGGCCCGCGCTGACATCCTGCCAGCGGTTCGTTTGCGTCGCAGCCGGTGCGCTCATGGCGATGCTCCTGGTGGGTGGCGCTCATCGGCTCCATGATGCGGCAAAACGGTGTTTCCGGCCACATTTGCTTACATTTTATACATAAAAACTGTCTACCGGCGGCCCCGGCAGCGCGTTCAGGCAGTGTGACATCCCTGATCGACCACCTGGAGACTACAATGAAAACCACCGTCCTGTCCGCCATCACCGTAATCGTGCTTGCCTCGGCTGCCGCCAGCAGCTTTGCCGCAGAAACGACCTGGCAGAAAAACCATCCCCGCCGCGAGCAGGTGAACAACCGCCTCGCGCATCAGAACGCGCGCATCCACAAGGAAGTCAAGGAAGGCGAAATCAGCAAGGGACAGGCGGCCGCCCTGCACCGCGAGGACCGCAGCATCCGCCGCGAAGAGCGCAGCATGGCCAAGCTCGACAACGGCCATATCACCAAGGCGGACCAGCGCGCGCTGAACCAGCAGGAAAATGTGGTCAGCAAACAGATCGGAAAGTGATTTGACGCAAGGGGCGGCGTTGCACGGTGCGCCAACGGCGCGCTGCAACGGCCGCCCCATGGCAACGCGTTCCCGCCGCCCGCGGCATGCAGCTCTGTGCGAAAATGCCCGCCTTCGCCATTGCCCGATACCGCCCATGCCGCACCTTGCCATTGCTCCCCTCATCCCCGCCCTTTCCGTGCGCGACGCGCGCCGCATCGCGCGCCATGCGCCGGCGGCCGACGCCGCCCGCTTTCTGCATCCGGCCCAGCAGGCGCTGCTGCACCGGCGCGGCTGGCTGACGATGCTGGCGCCGCGCAGCGCGGGCGGCGCCGAACTGCCCTTGCCGCAAGTGGTGCGCCTGGAAGAAGCCGTGGCCGCCGTCGACGGCAGCATGGGCTGGGTGCTGACCCTGTGCGCGGGCGCAGGCTGGTTCGCGGGCTTTCTGGCGCCCCCCATGGCGCGGGCAATCATCGGCACGCCCCGCGTCTGCCTGGGCGGCAGCGGCGCGGCCACGGGAGATGCGGAACAGGAAGGCGACGGCTACCGCATCACGGGCAGCTGGGACTACGCCAGCGGCGCACCCATGGCGACCCACTTCACGCTGAACGCCCGGCTGCAACGCGATGGCCAGCCCCTGCTCGATGACGAAGGCAAGCCGCGCATCCGCGCCTTCCTCGTGCCCGCCGCGCTGGTGCAGCTGGTGCCGTCGTGGAACAGCCTGGGCATGCGCGCCAGCGCCTCGCACAGCTACCGCATCGATGGCGAGTGGATAAGCCAGGAGCACGGCTTCGCCATCGATCCTGCGGCCGCCACGACCGATGGCCCCCTGTACCGCTATCCGTTCTATTCGCTGGCCTACGTGACCCTGGCGGCCAACGTGGCAGGCATGGCCAGCCACTTCATGACGCTGGCCGAGGAATGCATGCGCCACCGCCGCCATGCGCGCGCCGGCTTGCCGCTGCTGGAGGTGCCGCAAGTGGCCGCCATGCTGCAAGACAGGAAAGACGCGTTCGCGGCCGCCCGCGCGCATTTCTATGCCGTGCTGGACGACAGCTGGGCGCAGGTAGCGGGCGGCGCGGCGCTCGACGGGGACGCCATGCAAACCGTGCAGGCAAGCTCGCTGGCCCTGGTGGCGCTGTGCCGCGCGGCCGTCGATGGCCTGTATCCATACTGCGGCCTGTACGCGGCGCGCGAAGACAGCACCATCAACCGCGTGTGGCGCGATTTCCATACGGCCAGCCAGCATGCGCTGCTGCTGCCCTAGCGTGCGCGCCCTCGGCGCCGCCAGAAGGCGCCTCAGCGGGGATAGTGCTCGTCCGCCACCTGTTCCAGCCAGCTGACGGCCGTTCCGTCTTGCGCCTCCGCAATGGCGACATGCTGCATGGCGGACGTGGCCGTCGCCCCATGCCAGTGCTTGACGCCGGGCGGTATCCACGCCACGTCGCCCACGGCCAGCGCTTGCAGCGGTCCCTGCCAGTGCTGTACCCAGCCCTGGCCTTGCGTGACGATCAGGGTCTGGCCCAGCGGATGCGTATGCCACGCCGTGCGGGCGCCTGGCGCAAAGCTGACGATGGCGCCGCCCGCGCGGGCCGGAGACGGCTGCTGGAACCTGGCGTCGACTGCGACCTTCCCCGTGAAATAGGCGGCGTCGCCGATGCTGGTGGGCAAGGCGGCCGCGCGCGTGACGGTGACGGCCGCTGGTGCGGCAGCAGCCTCAACAGAGGCTGCCCCGGCGGGCAGGCAAAGCGGCAAGAGTGCCGCAGCGTATCGATGCATGGGTATTTCCTTTCTTGCCGCGCGCGGCGGCGGTCATTGCGGTTATTGTTTACGGAAGACCTCTTTCGCCACGGCCAGCGCCGAGACGGCGTTCGGCCAGCCCGTATAAAACGCCAGGTGCGTGAGCGCCTCGACCAGTTCCTCTTCGCTCACGCCGTTCTGGCGCGCCAGCAGCAGATGCGATTTCAGCTGGTCGGGACGGTGCATGGCCACCAGCGCGCTGACGGTCACCAGGCTGCGGTCGCGTTTGGACAGCTGGGGACGCTCCCAGATATCGCCATACAGCACCTTGTCGGTGAGCTCGGCCATCTTCGGAGCGATATCGCCCATCAATTGCTGCGCACGCGAGGGCGCTTTGCCTTCCCCAGCCAGCGTTTGCGCCGGCGCCAGGGCCGGCAGCGCCAGGCAGGCCGCCAGCAAGCCCGTTTTCATGCCGTTCGAGACGCTGCCCATCATGCCCCCAGGTGCTGGCGGAAGAACGTGTCCAGCCTGGCCAGCGACTGCGCGATATAAGGCGGCCGGTCGTACAGGTCCACGTGCGAAGCGCCCGGCACGACGAACAGTTCCTTCGGCTGCGCCGCCTTGCCGTAGGCATCTTCGCTGAAGTAGGCCGACGGGGCGCGCTCGCCCACGATCATCAGCAAGGGGCGCGGCGCAATCGTCTCGATCTGCGCGAACGGGAAGAAATTCATCATCGGCGCCAGGCTCGTAAAGGCGTACAGGCTGGTCGAGTGCGGGTGGTTGCCGCGCGGCGTGGCGTAGTAATCGAGGAATTCGCGCACGATTTCCGGCGCATCCGGCCCGGCCGACTCGGGCAGCGCGCGGATGTCGCGCCGTGCTTCGCCGCGCGCTTCGCGCGTGCGCTGCTCGCCGATCTCGTCCAAGGTCTGCATGCGCTGCTCGTAGGTGAGCGTGTCGCCCAGCCCCTGGCGGCGCGCGCGGCCCATGTCGTACATGCTGACGGTGGCGATGGCCTTGATGCGGTGGTCGATCTGCGCCGCGCTGACGGCATAGCCGCCGCCACCGCAAATACCGAGCACGCCGATGCGCGCCGGGTCCACGGCAGCATGATTGGCGAGGAAATCGACGCAGGCGCTGTAATCGCCCACGCGCGTGCCCGGCACTTCCGTGTAGCGGGGCAAGCCGCTGCTGTCGCCGTAATGCGAAGCGTCGAAGGCCAGGGTCACGTAGCCCAGTTCCGCCAGTTTTTGCGCATGCAAGCCCGCCGTCTGTTCCTTCACGCCGCCGAACGGGTGGCCGATGACGATGGCCCGATATTTCCTGGACGCGTCAAAGCGGGCGGGCTTGAACAGGTTGGCCGCAATCACCGTCTGCGCGCTGGTGTTGGGGAAAGTGACGCGCTCGATGGCGACGCCGTTGCGCTGGGGGTGGCCCACGACCATGGGCCGGGTGGGCGCGGACGCCGGCGCTTGCGCCTGGGCGGAACCTGCCAGCGCCATGCCGGCGCCGCCGGCCACCACGGCCAGCGAGGTATTGAGGAACGTGCGCCGTTGCGGCTGGAGGACTTCATCACGCATATGCATTCCTTGTAAACATTGATGAGGGACAAGCCGCATGCCCGACAAGGTGGCGGCGGCTCAAGCGTAACCGCCCTCGCCCACCGTGAATAGACAGCTCAATCTACTAAGGTCTATAAGCACAGCTCATGAATCGAGGCCTTGCTCCCCGTGCGTTGCGTACGGGGAGCAAGGCTGGCGGGCGCCGTGCGGCCTCGATTGCCTGCTAATATGGGGCATTGCTACTTCCCGTCCCTATCCATGCACGTCAACACCCTCAGCAGTCTGGCGCAGCTTCTGGCCAGCGCCGAAACGGAAACGCTGGCGTTTCCTACCAGCATCAATACGGCCCTGCTCCTGCAAAAGGAACTGGCCAACCCGGATTGCCACTCGGCCGACATCAGCCGCCTGCTGCTGTGCGAACCCACCTTGTCGGCGCGCGCCGTGGCGCTGGCCAATTCGGCCCTGTTCGCGCCCGGCCAGGCGCCCGCCATCACCAGCGTGCGCGCCGCCGTCGAACGGCTGGGACACCGCAACCTGTATGCGCTGGCGACGGCGGCCGTAATCCGCCAGCTGAACGCGGGCATCCGCGACGACGCCTTGCGCGCCCGCGCCACCCAGCTGTGGGCGCACACCGTGCATGTGGCGGCGCTCGCGCACGGGCTGGCCGCCACCGTCACGCACACGGATGCCGATACGGCGCTGTTCGCCGGCATCGTGCATGAAGTGGCGGGCTTTTATCTGCTGGCCCAGGCCGACAAGACCCCGGGCCTGTACGCCCAGCTGGAAACGCAGATGGCGCCCACCCTGGAAGTGATCGGCCGCGCGCTGATGCGCCAGCTGGGCGTGCCGCTGCCCGTGGCCGATGCCGTCAATGCCTTGCCCGGCTCGACCATCATGCTGCCGCCCGAAGGCTTGCGCGACACCCTGCTGCTGGCCAAGGCGCTGGCGCCCGTGCCCTCGCCGCTGCCGCAGGCGGGCATCACCGTCAGCGCGGCGCTGCAAGCCTACCTGGAACACGATCCCGTGCTGCAGGCGCTGCGCACGCAGCCGTCGGCCGAAGCGAAGGGGCTGATCGAGGTACTGCTCAGCTGATGGCCGATCTGCTATGATGGCGCGGGCCGGGATGGACCCGGCACGCTTTCATTGATGTTATTGCCACTGCCTCTCAGTTCACTGGAAAACTGCCTTGACTACCTCCTTACGCATGCTCGGCCTGGCCGCAGCACTGACCGTGGCGTGCAACGCCAACGCCGACAGCTTCGTCTCCTCGGCCTCCAGCGCCGGTTCCCAGTCGAGCGGCAGCATTTCCGATTCGCTCAAGGGATCGAGCAACAGCTCTTCGCGCGACAACAAGGTGGCCAATGGCCCCTACCGCATCATCGACGTGGCCGCCGTGCCGGGCCGTAAGGGCATGACGCGCCTGACGATGCAGGCCGATGCCACGGCCACGCCCCTGGTGCTGGACTTGCCGCAGGCAGCGCTCGACAAGCAGCAGCTGGCGCAGGGCGACATGGTGCATGCGCAAAACCGCGCCTACGGCATCGAATTCTCGCGCAACGACACGCGCGCCGCCTTCTTCCTCGTGCTGGCCGACGACTGGTACGGCGAACTGGCCACGCGTCCCGTCAGCCTTTGATACGACGGATGACCCTGCGGCTGCTGGCCGGCTGCGCCGCACTGGCGCTGGCTGGCGCCGCCCAGGCAGGCACTGCGCTCGCCTCGTGGCGCTTTTGCGACCGCGCCCAGGAACTCACGGCTGCCGAACAGGACCGCCTGTTGCGCTTTGCGGCCGTCGTGCGCGAAGAACTGGCCGCCACCGAAGGCAGCGTGGCCCTGATCAGCCGTTCCGGCCTGGACCTGGCCCGCTTCGGCATCCGCTATTCGCACGCGGCGCTGGCCTGGCGCCACGACGACGACAGCGGCTGGTCCGCGCGCCAGCTGTACTACGCCTGCGATGAAGGCCGCCCGCGCATCTTCGACCAGGGCACGGCCGGTTTCGCCATGGGCACGGACAATCCCTCGCTCGGCTACATCTCGCTGCTCAAGCTGCCGGCGGAAACCGTGCCGCCCCTGCGCCGCGCCCTGCTCGACCCCGTGCGCGTGCAGCAGTTGCTGGCGGGCCGCTACAGCGCCAACGCCTATGCGTTCAGCCTGAAATACCAGAATTGCAATCAGTGGGTAGTGGAATTGCTGGCCGCCGCCTGGGGCGAGCTGGCCGCGGGCAGCGACTTGCGCGCGCGCGCCCAGGACTGGCTGCGCGCCGCCCCGTATGCGCCCGCCCCCGTCGACGTGGGTGCGCGCTGGCTGATGCTCGGCTCCATCTTCGTGCCCCTCGTGCACATGGATGACCATCCGCCCGAAGCCATCGGCACGATGCAGCTGGCAGTGAGCCTGCCGGCCAGCCTGGAAGCGTTCGCGCGCCAGCGCCTGCCCGCCAGCGAACGCGTGGAAATCTGCCACGACGGCAAGCAGGTGGTGGTGCACCGGGGCTGGGAAGCCATTGCCGACGGCTGCGTGCCGGGCCCCGACGACCGGGTCATCGCGCTCGACTGATCACTGCTGCGCGTCGAGCGCCTCGCCGATCGCATAAAAACGCCCGCCCGCGATGTAGTGCAGGCTGCGCCAGGACGGATCGGCCTCCTCGAAATGCCAGTGCCCGTCGCGGAACACGCGCGTGTCGGCCCAGGCGCCCACCACTTCGCCGATGAACAGGTCGTAGGCGGCCTGGTTGTGCGGCTCGGGGATCAAGCGGCACGCCAGCCAGGCGGAACACCCGGCCACGCACGGCGCCTCAACGCCTTCCATCTGAAACAGCTGCACGCCCGCGCGCGCCAGCTTGTCCGGCTGCGCGTCGAGACTGTGCGTGCCCACGGCGTGCGTCAGCTGCAATTGCGCGGCCGTCGGCACCTGGATGACGAACGTGCCGCTGCCCTCAACCAGCGCGCGCGTGCGCGTGGCCTTGTCCAGCACCACGGTCAGTTTCGGCGGCGCGAAATCGAGGGCGCAGGCCCAGGCGGCGGCCATCACGTTGTCGATGCCGTCATGGCGCGCCGAGACGAGGATGGACGGGCCGTGGTTGAGCAGGCGGTACGCTTTTTCCAGCGGTACGGCGGCGATATGGCTGTCGATGGCTGTCACGATGCGTCCTTTGCAAAGAGTGTCAACAACATGTCCCACTGGTCGATGCCGGGCCCGAAACCATCGGGCGTCACCTTCACCGTCTCGAAGCCGAACGCGGCATAGAAGCCCTGCGTGTGCTGGCTGGTAGTCATGCGCACGCTGACCACCTGCGGCAAGGCGCGGATGGCGTCCAGGCGCGCCTGCGTCAGCGCGCGGCCCAGTCCCTGTCCATGCACGTCCTGCGCCACCATGCCCCAGCACAGGGCGGCGACGGTGCCATCCCCGTCCAGCGCATGGCCGCCGCAGGCGACGAGGCGGCCGTCGCGCAGGATGACCAGGTAGGGATGCGGCGAGGTATCGAGCCAGGCGGCAAAGTCCGCGCGTTCGGACGGATCGAAAAAGCGCGGCGTATTGCCGTCGAACAGGGCCAGGCAGGCATCGCGGTCGCCGGCCTGGTAAGGACGTACAGTCTGCATGTGTTGTACTTTCAGGGACAGAAGCACAAATTATACGGGCGCGCGCTCACAGCAGCCGCTCCGACGCCACCACGTGCACGCCCGGCGCGGCGGCGATGGCCGCTTCCAGCAAGGCGCCGGCGATGCGGTGCACGGGATTGATGCGCCAGCGGCGCGGCAGCACGGGACCGAGCACGCGCAGGATGCGCAAGGCGGCGCCCTCGCCCGTGCGCACTTCGTCGCGCTCGCCGCCGATCAGGCCCGGGCGCACGTGGGTGAGCGAGTCAAACCCCAGCGCTTCCAGGTCGCGCTCCAGCTCGCCCTTGACGCGGTTATAGAAAATGCGCGAAGCGGCGTTGGCGCCAGCCGCCGAGTTGAGCGCATACGTGCGCGTGCCGGCCGCCAGCGCCAGGCGCGCCACGGCCAGCGGATAGTCGTGGTCGACCCTGCGGAACAGCTGCCGCGTGCCCGCCGCCTTCATGGTCGTGCCCAGGGTGCAGATGACGGCGTCCGCCTGCCACCACGATGCGTCGGCCGGCAAGCGGTCGAAATCGACGAGGGGCGCGTCCAGCTTCGGGTGCGGCGGCAAGGCCTTGCGCACGGGGGCGGCGACATGGCTGACGCGCGCATCCAGCAGCGCCAGGCGCAGCACTTCGCGCCCCACCAGGCCCCTGGCCCCCACAAGTAGTAATTTCATGGCTTTCCCGTCAAAATTGCTGTCAGCCACCACCATACACGCAACTCAGCCCAGGCGCAGCGCCAGTGCCGCCAGGGTCACCAGCAGCACGGGCACGGTCAGCACGATGCCGACGCGGAAATAGTAGCCCCAGGAAATGTGAATGTTCTTGCTGTCGAGCACATGCAGCCACAGCAAGGTGGCCAGGCTGCCGATAGGCGTGATCTTCGGTCCCAGATCGCTGCCGATGACGTTGGCGTAGATCATCGCTTCGCGCACGGCGCCCTGCGCCGTGGTCGGATCGATGGCCAGCGCGCCCACCAGCACCGTCGGCAGGTTGTTCATCACGGACGACAACAACGCCGTCAGCACGCCCGTACCCATGGCCGCGCCCCACACGCCGTACTGGGCGAAGTGGTTCAGCATGCCAGTCAGGTAAGCCGTCAAGCCCGCATTGCGCAAGCCGTACACGACCAGGTACATGCCCAGCGAAAAGACGACGATATGCCACGGCGCATGGCGGATCACGTGGCGCGTGGAAATCACATGGCCTCTGGCGGCCACGCCCAGCAGCAGCGCGGCGCCCACGGCGGCGATCAGGCTGATGGGCACGCCCAGGCTTTCTTGCGAGAAAAATCCCACCAGCAGCAGCGCCAGCACCAGCCAGCCCGCGCGGAAGGTGGCCAGGTCGCGGATGGCGGCATCCGGGCGTTTTAATTGCGCCACGTCATAGTCGCGCGGAATATCTTGGCGGAAAAAGAGCAGCAAGGCCGCCAGGGTGGCAAGCACGGCCACCACGTTGACGGGCACCATCACGGACGCGTATTCGGCAAAGCCGATCTTGAAGAAGTCGGCCGAGACGATATTGACCAGGTTCGACACCACCAGCGGCAGGCTGGCCGTGTCGGCGATGAAACCGGCCGCCATCACGTAGGCCAGGGTGGCCTTGGCGGAAAACTTCAGCGCCCGCAGCATGGCGATGACGATGGGCGTCAGGATCAGCGCGGCGCCGTCGTTGGCGAACACGGCGGACACCAGGGCACCCAGCAAGACCAGCAGCACGAACAGTTTGCGGCCGCTGCCCCCGCCCCAGCGCGCCACGTGCAAGGCGGCCCATTCGAAGAAACCGGCCGCGTCCAGCAGCAGGCTGATGATGATCACGGCAATGAAGGTGCCGGTGGCATTCCACACGATATGCCAGACGACGGGAATGTCGCCCCAGTGGATCACGCCGGCCAGCAAGGCGACGCCGGCGCCGATGACGGCGCTCCAGCCGATGCCCAGGTCGCGCGGTTGCCAGATAACAAGAGTCAGGGTGGCCAGGAAGATCAGGAAAGCGGTCAGCATGCGGTAACGGTCCCGTGCAATGCGGCGTCGCGGGCACCATGCGCCGCAGCCTGTGAATTTGAACAATAATTCAATAATACTGGAATTATTGAATCAATGCAAAGCTGCGGCGTCGCTTCCTTATTTTAATGCGATGGCGATATCGACCAGCCCCACCGTGCCGTTACCGATGGCGGACGCCGCTGGCGCCGCCGCGCCGCCGCTCAGCACCGCCGCGCCCGTCGCCAGGTCGATGCGGTACAGGGAGCTGGGGCCAGTGGCGAAAGTGCGCAGGGCCGCCAGCGCCAGGCCGTTGGCGCCACCCGCGATATCGAAGCCGACGTCGCCCGCCGCCGCCACGCCCAGCAGCCCCACATTGACGAGGGTACCGTCATTTGGCGGATTTTGCAGGGCCAGACTGGCGCTGGCCGTGTCGATATCGAACAGCGTGGTGGCCGTCGTGCCGGCAAAGCTGTTGCTGTAGGCAGCCGCCGTCACAACCGGCGCCGCACCCGCGCGGTTGATGGCGCCATCGGTGGTGGTGGCGCCCGTGTCGACATTGATGCGCAAGCTTTGCCCCGTGTTACCGATCACGCGCAAGCGGTCGGCGACGGGATTGAAGTCCACGCCAAAGGCCGTGCCGGCGATGGCCGTGTAGGGCGCGCTGGCGTCCGCCGCATCGGCGGCCAGCGTCGCCTTGACGCTGGCCGCGCCAGTCGCCGGATCGATGGTGACGATGCGCCCCGCCGAGGAGACGCCGTACAGCAAGCCATCCTTGGGACGGATGTCAAAGCCCAGCAGGCGCTCGCCCGCCGCCAGGCCGGTGATGGCCACGTTGGCGTCCAGCGTGTTCGGCGTGGCCGTCTTGAAGGTGACGATGCGGGCGTCGTCCGTCAAGCCATACGCGATGGGTGCTGCCGGCACCGTCAAGGCGATGCCGCGCAGGTCTTCCGTCACGCCGACGGCCGCCACCAGGGTCGCCGGCGCAGTCGCCGCCGCCAGGTTCAGGGTGTACAGATTGCGCACGCCGGCCACCGTCATGACGGCATAACCCGTGTTGGTGCGCGCATCGATGTCGAAACCGGCCACGCCGGTCGCCGCCACGCCCAGCGGCACGGCGCCGGCCAGGGTGCCGTTGTTGGGCGGATTTTGCGTGTACAGGGTGGCATTGGCCGCATCGATGACAAATAAGGTGGTGCTGGCCGTGCCGGCAAAGCTGTTGCTGTAGGCCGCCGCCGTGATGGCCGTCGTGACCGCGCCGCCATTGATATTGCCATCCGTGGTGGTGGCGCCCGTGTCGACATTGATGCGCAGGCTCTGGCCCGTGTTGCTGACGATGCGCAGGCGGTCGGCCACCGGGTTGAAATCGACGCCGAATTCCGTGCCCGCCAGCGCCGTGTAGGGCGCCGTGGTGTCGCTGGCATCGGCTGCCAGGGTGGCTTTGACGGTGGCAGCGCCCGTCACGCCATTCAGGGTATAGATGCGCCCCGTGCTGCCGACGCCATACAGCTGGCCATCGGCGGGACGGAAATCGATGCCCAGCAGGTTTTCGCCCGCTTGCAAACCCGTCACGGTGGCCGTGGTGCGGATGGTGGCAGGCGTGGCGCGGTCGAACGACAGCAGTTTATTGCTGGCGGTGAGCACGAAGACATCGCCGGCCACGACTGCGGGCGGCGGTGGCGTGACGACAGCATCGTCATGGCCGCTGCCGCCGCAGGCGGACAAGGTCATGGCGACCGCGGAAACAAGCAGCAGCCTGGAGAACGGCAAAGATGGCAAGGTCGGTAATGTCGGCATGGTCGTGGCCCCTGTAAGAGTGAGTGAAGGTGCCGCTCATGCCGCGGTCGCAGCGAGCGCACCCCTGTACTACCCGCCATGCCCGCGTTTGGATGCAGCGGCGCAAAAAAATTATTTCGGCGCGATTTATGCTTGTGTTTAGGCAATTTTTTCGGTGTATAGTCGCAGGCACGATTGAAACGGGGGACAGGAAAGTGGCGCGCATCTATCAGACCAACAACATGGGCGAAGCCGACGTGCGGGTGGCCATCGTGCCACGCGGCAATGCCGACTTGCTGGTGCACCGCGCGACCAGCTGGGGCCTGGCGCACGGCGACGCGCAGTGGTTCATCACCCGTGAGCGCCAGGATGCGACGGCCAGCGTATATTTCACTTCGCCAGGCTTCGCGCAGCTGTCCATCAGTTTTGTCGATCACGCCAGCGAAGCGGGCTGGACCCGGCCACACCGGCTCAAGGGCTGCCTGTCGCACAACGGCAGCTGACATCAAGCGGAGGAGTTCTTCATGGATTTGATCTTGCTGGAACCCGGCAACGGGGAATTGGTATTCGGTAAGGCGCCGGACGGTGAAAGCAAGGGTGGCGATATCGACGCCATCTGGCGCGACGCCGCTGCGCTGCGGGGCATGGGCCAGTGCATCGAGCTGGTGTCTTTACATCAAGGCATGAAGCAGCAAGTGACGACGGACGTCAGCAACTCTGCACGCACGTCCGGCCGGCCCGTCATCACGGAATTTACCTGTGTCAAATATGTCGACCAGACGTCCGTCAAACTGTATGAACTGTGCCTGCGCGCCGAGCCGCTGGGCAGGGGCGTGGCCCAGCCGACCAGGCTGTACATCGCCCGCCATACGGGCGGCAAGACGGCCAACCTCATCACCATTTCCCTGCGCGACGCCCTGATCAGCGAAATCCAGCTGCAAACCCACCCCGATGACATGCCCACCGAGCAGTTCAAGCTGAACTTTACGGAAATCCTCTGGAGCCACAGCGTGCAGCAGGCGGACGACCAGCCCGGCGCCCAGCACACGACGGGCTGGAGCCTGGCGCGCAACCGTCCGATCGCGGCATTTACGGGATAAGCACATGAACGACGCGGCACGTTCTCCCGACATCGTTTGCATCGGCAATGCCGGCCTGGCGCTGGTCCATCCCTTTCTGCCGGCAATGTTCCAGCGGCTGGACCTGCTCGCCACTGGCGGCGATGGCAGGCAGCAGCTGCGCGGCGAACAGGGTGCGCGCGCCGTGCAGCTGCTGCACTACCTGACGGATGGCAGGAGCGATGCACCGGAGCCGGCACTGCCGCTGAACAAGCTGCTGTGCGGCCTGCCCCTTGACTTCCCTGCCCCGCCCGTCGACCTTGCCCAGGAAGAACTGGCGCTATGCGACCAGCTGCTGCATGCGGTCATCGTCAATTGGCCCGTCATAGGCGCCGTCTCGATCACGGCCTTGCGCGCGACCTTCCTGCAGCGCGAAGGCCGGCTGCAATGGCGCGGCGCAGACGCCACCCTGGCCGTGCAACGCAAGACGGTCGATGTGCTGATGCGCCAGCTGCCATGGTCCATGACCGTCATCCGGCATCCATGGATGCCGCAGCCCTTGCATGTGGCATGGTAGACCCGCAGCAAACCGACACGAACCGATACTTCCACGAGGAAACCCGCATGAGCAACTACATCCGCATCGCCGGCAACCCCGCAACCGGCATCGTGCTGCTGGGCGACGATGGCGCGGTGCGCAGCCAGGGCCAGGTCGAAACATGGTCGGCATGGCTCGATTCCCCGCCGGCCGCCGGCTTCGTGCCCGGCGAAGCTGCGTTTGCCTGCCTGCACGGCGACGGCGCGGGCTTCGTCACGGTGGCCCATGGCACGGCCATCCGCTATCTCTCCGTCCTGGGCCAGCCGAATGCGCGCTGGAAGGACATCGCCCCGCCGCCCGCCGGCACGGGCATCGCCGGCCTGGCGGGCGGCCCCCTGGAGGGCTACCTGCTGCTGGCCGCCGATGGCCGCCGCCTGTACCGGCTGGACGGCGCCGACGCTGGCGGCGGGAACGCATGGCAAGCCTGCGCCGCCCCGCCGTTCAGTGGCAAGGCCGCGCTGATTGCCGGCGACTGGCAGCATGGCATGCTGGCGCTGGCCGACGGTGCGGCAGCAAAGCTGAAGAGCGGCAGCACCGGCGACGCCTGGACGGCGCTGCCGGCGCCACCGCTCGCCTTCGAGATGGTGACGGGGAATTGTCAGGATGGCTTCATCGCCTACGGCGAGGGACGCTTGTTCATGCTGGACATGGGCGCCCAGCCGAGGTGGAGCCGCCTGGCCATGCCAGGCTTCGACATGCGCGCCCTGTCCGGCGATCCCGTTCACGGCGTGGCGGCCGTGCTGGCCGACTCCAGCGGCGACGGCACCCTGGTCGTCTATGCCCTGCGTCCGGGCAGGGAATCGTGGTCGCTGGTCCTTGCGCCGTCGGCAAGGCGCGCATAGTCCCTACTCTTCCAGCCCGCCTCCCAGCGCCTTGTACAGGGCCACGGCCGACTTGAACTGGTCGCGCCGCGCGTCGAGCAAGGCTTGCTGCGCCGCATACGACTGGCGCTGCGCGTCGAGCAATTCCAGCCGGCTGTCCTGGCCCGCGTCGTAGCGCAGCTGCGACAGGCGCTGGCGCTGTTGCGCCGCGGCCACCACGCGCTGCTGCGCGGCGATCTGCTGCGCATACGTGGCGCTGCCGGCCAGGCCGTCTCGCACCTCGCGAAACGCCGCCTGGATCGCCTGCTCGTATTGCAGCACGGCGACGTCCTTGCGCAGGCGCGACAGCTGCAGTTCCGCGCGCAGCTGGCCGCCCTGGAATAGCGGCTGCGTCACTTGCGGCGCGAACGACCAGCTGCGCGCGCTGCCGCGGAACAAGTCGCCCAGCTCCGGACTGGCAAAACCCAGCGACGCCGTCAGCGACAGACGGGGAAAAAAGGCGGCGCGGGCGGCGCCGATTTCCGCATTCGCCGCCACCAGCGCGTATTCGGCTTGCACGATGTCGGGCCGGCGCGCCAGCAGGTCCGATGGCAGGCCGGGCGGCAGCTGCGTCAGCACGGGCTGGCCATCGAGCGCGCGGCCGGCGGGCAGGTCGGCGGGCAATGGCGCGCCCAGCAGCAGTTCCAGATTGTTGCGCGCCAAGGCACTGGCCCGCTCGCGGGCTTGCACGTCCGCTTCCGCCGTGGCCGCCTGCCCTTGCGCTTGCGCTACGTCCAGGCCGCTGCCCTGCTGCGCGCCGTGCAGGCGCTGCGTCAGGACCAGCGCCTGGCGCCAGTCGGCCAGGGTTTGCCGCGCCAGCGCCAGCTGTTCCTCGGCCAGGCGCTGCTCCAGGTAGGCGTCGGCCACGCCGCCGATCAGGGCCATGTGGGCGGCGCGCTGGCCCTGCTCCGTGGCCAGGTAGCGGGCAAACGCCGCGTCCGACAGGGAAGCCAGGCGGCCGAACAGGTCGATCTCGAACGCGCTCATGGCGATGCCGGCCGTGAACTGTTTTTGCGTTACGCCGTCGGCAGCGCGCTGGCGCACGCCGCCCGCATTCGCGCCGATGGCCGGATAGCGGCCCGCATCCTGGATCTGGTACTGGGCCCGCACGGCTTCCACGTTGAGCGAGGCCACGCGCAAGTCGCGGTTGTTTTCCAGCGCCAGGCTGACCAGGCGCTGCAGGCGCGCATCGAGCAGCATCTGGCGCCAGCCCAGGTCGGCGGCAGTGCCGGCCATGCCTGCCGGCGCGGCCGCCTCGCCCGCATGGTAGCTGGCGGGGATGGGCGGCGCCGGCTTGACCAGCGGCGGCGTCAGCGAACAGGCCGACAAGGCCAGCGCGGCCAGGGGCATGATGAATATCGAACGCATTACGACTCTCCTTCCACCGCGTTGACCGCGGTGCGATTGCGCTTACTGTCTTTTAAGAAATAATTTGCCAGCTTGTCGACGGCGCCCAGCACCACGACAAAGAACACGGGCACGAAAAACACGGCCAGCACGGTGGCCGTGATCATGCCGCCGAACACGCCCGTGCCGATCGCGTGCTGCGTCTCGGCGCTGGCGCCCGTGGCCAGCATCAGCGGCACCACGCCCAGCGCAAACGCCAGCGACGTCATCAAAATCGGACGCAAGCGCAGGCGGGCCGCTTCCACCGTCGCCTCGACCAGTCCCTTGCCCTGCGCCTGCAGCTGGCGCGCATATTCGACGATCAGGATGGCGTTCTTCGCCGACAGGCCGATGATGGTAATCATGCCCACCTTGAAGAACACGTCGTTCGGCATGCCGCGCAGCATCACAGCCAGCACGGCGCCCAGCAAGCCCAGCGGTACCACCAGCATCACGGACACGGGAATGCTCCAGCTTTCATACAGGGCCGCCAGCACGAGGAAGACCACCAGCATCGACAGCGCCATCAGCATGGGCGCTTGCGAGGCCGATTCCTTCTCCTGCAGCGACTGGCCCGTCCAGGCCAGCGCGAAGCCGGGCGGCAATTGCTTCACCAGGCGTTCCATTTCCAGCATGGCGTCGCCGCTCGAGACGCCGGGCGCCGCGCTGCCCGAAATGCGCGCGGCAGGATAACCCTGGTAGCGCACCAGTTGCAGCGGCGATTCGCTCCACACGGGGCGCACCAGTTCGCCCAGGGCCACCATGCCGCCCGCGTTATTGCGGATGCGCAAGGCCAGCACGTCGTTCAGCTGCATGCGCGACGGCGCATCGGCCTGGATGATCACTTGCTGCATGCGGCCCGCGTTGGGGAAATCGTTGACATAGGTCGACCCCATGGCCGCCGTCAGCATGTCGGCAATGGCCGTAAACGACACGCCCAGCGCTTCCGCCTTGGTACGGTCGATATCGAGGCGCACGCTGGCGCCGGGCGGCAAGCCGTCCGGATACACGCCCGCCACCTTGCTGCTTTGCGCGGCCAGGCCCAGCAGCTGGTTCTGCGCTGCCTGCAGGGCAGCGATGCCCTGGCCGGCACGGTCCTGCAGACGCAGGGAAAAGCCGGACGAATTACCCAGTTCATCGATGGCGGGCGGCATCAGGCTCATGATCACGCCCTCCTTCGCCTGCGACATGGCCGCCTGCGCCAGCGCCACTTCTTCCTGCGCCGTGGCGCCGTTGCGCTGCTTCCAGTCCTTCAGCATGGTGAAGGCCAGGCCCGCATTCGGTCCCGCGCCGGAAAAGCTGAAGCCCAGAATGGACTGGTTCACTTCGATGCCGGGCCGCGTGGCCACGTGCTGCTCGTACAGCTTGACGACATCGAGCGTGCGCTCCATGGTGGCGTCGGACGGCAGCTGGATCGAGGTAATGAAATAGCCCTGGTCTTCTTCCGGCAGGAAGGCCGACGGCAGCTGCACGAAGGCCACGCCCAATGCGGCGACGATGGCGCCGTAGACCACCATCGAGCGGCCTGCGCGTTTCAGCATGGCCACCACGCCTTTTTCATAGCGGGCCGTCATGCGCTCAAACTGGCGGTCGAACCACAGGAAGAAGCCTTTCTTGTCATGGTCGTGCGGACCGATGGGTTTCAACATGGTGGCGCACAGGGCCGGCGTCAGGGTCAGGGCCAGGAAGGCCGAGAACAAAATCGACACGGCCATGGCCAGGGTGAACTGGCGGTAGATGGCGCCCACGGAGCCGCTGGCCAGGGCCATGGGGATGAACACGGCCGTCAGCACCAGGGTGATGCCCACCACGGCGCCCGTGATTTCGCGCATGGCCTTCGACGTCGCTTCCTTCGGCGACAAGCCTTCCGTGGCCATCAGGCGCTCCACCGCTTCCACCACGACGATGGCGTCATCGACGATGATGCCGATGGCCAGCACCATGCCGAACATCGTCAGCACGTTGACGGAATAACCGGCCAGCAGCATCACCGTAAACGTCCCCATCAGGGCAATCGGCGCGACGATGGCGGGAATCAGGGTGTAGCGTATCTTTTGCAGGAACAGGTACATGACGAGGAAGACCAGCACCATCGCCTCCAGCAAGGTGACGACGACCTTCTCGATCGAGATCTTCACGAACGGCGCCGTATCGAACGGCACCGAGTACTTGATCCCGGCCGGCATCGTGTGCGCCAGTTCGGCCATGCGCGCGCGCACGGCGGCCGCCGTCTGCACGGCATTGGCGCCCGGCGACAGCATGATGGCGGCGCCCGAAGCGGCTTGTCCGTTTTCGCGGATGCTGAAATTGAAGCTTTGCGCGCCCAGCGACACGCGCGCCACGTCGCCGATGGTCACTTTCGAGCCGTCCGCGTTCGCGCGCAGCACGATGGCGGCAAATTCGGCCGGCGTTTGCAGCTGGCCCTGCACCGTCAGCGGGATGGTGACGCGCTGGCCGTGCACGGCGGGCGAATCGCCCAGACGGCCCGGGGCGATCTGCGCATTTTGCTGCGCCACGGCGGCCGTGATATCGCCCATGGCGATGTTGTACGACACCAGCTTGGCCGGGTCGACCCAGATGCGCATGGCCCGCTCGGAGCCGAACAGCTGCACCTTGCCCACGCCGGGGATGCGGCGCAGCTCTTCCGTCACGTTGCGCGCCAGGTAGTCGCCCAGCGCCACTTCATCGTGCTGGCCAGTCTCGGAAATCAGGCTGACGATCATCAGGAAGCCGGACGATGCCGATTCCACCGTCAAGCCGTTTTGCCGCACGGCTTGCGGCAGGCGCGGCTCGATGGCTTTCAGGCGGTTTTGCACGTCCACCTGCGCCATTTCCGGATTCGTGCCGGGCTGGAAGGTGACGGTGATCGAGGCCGAGCCCGAGGTATCGGTGGACGACTCGAAATACAGCAGGTGCTTGACGCCCGACAGTTCGCGTTCGATCAGGCCCACCACGGAATCGTTCATGGTTTGCGGCGTGGCGCCAGGGTAGCTGGCGCTGATGCTGACGCTGGGCGGCGCCACCGAAGGGAAGCGCGCAATCGGCAATTGCGGTATGGCGATCAGTCCGAACAGGACGATGAAGACCGCCACCACCCACGCAAAGACGGGGCGGTTGATGAAAAATTGAGGCATGTCATTAAGCTTTCAATAAGTACTGGTCAGCGCACGGCGCTGACGGGAGCGGCGGTGGCAACGGCGGCGGCCCGCTTCCACGGCTGGGGCGCGACGGTGGCGCCCGGCTGCAAACGTTCCTGGCCTTCGATGACGACCGTGTCGCCCGCCTTCAGGCCGCCGTTGACGACGTACTGGTGCTCGACCACGTCGCCCACGGTTACCGGTTTCAGGCTGGCCTTGTGCGCGCCGTCGAGTACCCAGGCCTGCGCCTGGCCGTCGCTGCCGCGCAAGACGGCTTGCTGCGGTACCAGCACGCCATCGGCCTGCACGGCGCGGGCGATGCGGGCCCGCACGAACATGCCTGGCAACAGCTGGCGTTGCGGATTGTCGACCAGCACGCGGATGACGGCGTCGCCCGTGCCCGCATCGACGCTGATGCCGGAGAACAGGATGCGCCCCGTGACGGGATGCGGCTGGCCATCGGCGCCCAGGATGGTGACGGGCAGCTTGTCCGCACCGCCCTTGCCCTCCGCGCTCGCGGCCCGCAGCGCGGCCAGCGCGGCGGCCGGCTGGCGCACGTCCACATACACCTTGTCGATCTGCTGGATGCGCGCCATCGGCGTTGCATCGGCCAGGCCCACGAGCGCGCCTTCCGTCACCAGTTCGGAGCCGATGCGCCCCGCGATGGGCGCCTCGATGCTGGCAAAAGCCAGGTCCAGGCGGCGGCGCGCCAGGCTGGCCCGCGCCTGCGCCACGGTGGCCACGGCTTGCTCGCGCTGGGCCACGGCATCGTCATACGCCTGGCGGCTGATGGCGTCCGCCTCGACCAGCGGTTTCAGACGCTCGGCCTGGCTGCTGGCGCGGTTGGCCGTGGCCACCGCATGCTGCAGGGCGGCGGCGGCCGAGTCGACGTCCGCCTGGAACGGTGCGGGGTTCAGCTGGAACAGCTTCTGCCCCGCCTGCACTTCGGCGCCCTGCTCGAACTGGCGGCGCAGCACGATGCCACCCACCTGCGGGCGGATGTCGGCCGTGCGGAAGGCCGCGACCCTGCCCGGCAATTCGTCGCTGAGGAGCACGGGCGCCGCCTGCAGCTTGAGTACCGTCACGGCGGCGGGCGGTGCGGCGCCTTCTTCCGGCGCGGGTTTGGAACAGGCGGCAAGGCTGAGCAGTGCCGCGGCGATCAACATGTTTTTCTTGGTGAGGTGGCTCGGATGCATGGTCTTTCTCTATGGCAGATCCCAACCGGCGGTCCGGTCGACAGATAACAAGAGCATAGAAGGCCAACATGGACGTTCCGTCAAAGAAATGTGGAGATTCGATGGAGAGAGCGAAGAATGCTAGACTATTTGCATGAACTATCTCCACAGCTCCACGCAGCCCTCCTTTCTTGCCACCACGCCGCCTTCCGCTCTCATCCTGATCGCCGAAGACGAACCGCAAATCGCCCGCATCCTGTCCGGCTACCTGGAGCGCGACGGCTACCGCACGGCGTTCGCGCCCGATGGCCAGGAAGCGCTGAACCAGCACCTGGCGCTGGCGCCGGACCTGCTGCTGCTCGACGTGCAAATGCCCCGTGTCGATGGCTGGGGCGTGCTGACGGAAGTGCGCCGGCGCGGCGAAACGCCCGTCATCATGCTGACGGCGCGCGACCAGGATGCGGACAAGCTGGCCGCCCTGCGCGTGGGCGCGGACGACTACATCATCAAGCCCTTCAATCCGGCCGAAGTGGTGGCCCGCGTGGCGGCCGTGCTGCGCCGCTCGCGCGTGCGCCACCACCCGGTGGGCGGCCAGCGCCTGCGCTGCGGGGCCATCGAAATCGACCAGGAAACGTATGTGGCCAGCGTGCTGCGCGACGGCGTGCCCGTCCCCCTCAGCCTGACCCTGACGGAATTCCGCCTGCTGGCCCACCTGGCGCGCACGCCGCGCCGCGTGTGCAGCCGCCTGGAACTGCTGGAATCCTGCATGCCCGAGAGCAATTCGCTGGAGCGCACGGTGGACAGCCACGTCAGCAAGCTGCGCAAGAAGCTGGAGGAAGCGGGCGTGATGAACATGCCGGCCAGCCTGCGCGGCGTGGGCTACCGGCTGGAAGGCGAGCTCTGATGCGCTTCACCGGCTTGAACCGGCAGATCGTGCTGTCGATGTCCGTGCTGATGGTCAGCAGCATCCTGCTCATCTGGATCGGTTCCTGGACCTTCTTTGCCATCGCCTTCAAGATCGACCCCGGCATGCTGTCCGAACCGGACGACTGGTCGCCCACGACGGCCGAATGGCTGTGGATCTTCGCCATCACCATCTTCGGCCTGGGGCTGGCGGCGTTTTTCGCCATCAAGCTCGCTTCGCGCATTCTCAAACCGATCAATTCCGTGATGGACAGCGTGCGCCGCGTGGCGCATGGCGACCTGTCCGCGCGCGCGTTTGCGGGCGACCGCAGCCTGGGCGAGACGGCCATGCTGGTCGATGACTTCAACAGCATGGCCGAACGCTTGCAGCGGGCGGCCAAGGAAAGCGAAACGTGGAATGCGGCCATCGCGCACGAACTGCGCACGCCCGTGACCATCCTGCGCGGCACCCTGCAAGGCGTCGTCGACGGCGTCTTCAAGCCCGAGGAAGTGCCGTTTTCCAGCCTGCTGGCGCAAGTGGAGGACCTGGGCCGCCTGATCGAGGACTTGCGCACCCTGAGCCTGGCCGACAGCGGCTACATGCAGCTGCGCATGGCGTGGACGGACCTGACCCTGGAAATCGAGGAAGTGGGCCGCCTGCTGGCGCCGGACATGGAAGCGGCCGGCTTTGCCCTGCAACTGCACCTGTCCGACCACCCCGTCTGCTGCGACGCGGCGCGCATCCGGCAAATCGTGCTGGCCCTGCTCGACAACGCGCGCCGCTATGCGCATCCGGGCCTGCTGCGCGTGCGCACCCGCGTGCAGGCGGGCCAGTATTGCCTCAGCGTCGAGGATGCGGGCCCCGGCATTCCGGAGGAACTGGCGCCGCACGTGTTCGAAGCGTTCCGCCGCGGCGACAGCGCCAGGGTCGACCTGAATGCGGGCAGCGGCCTGGGACTGGCCGTGGTCGAGGCCATCGCCCGCGCGCACGGCGGCAGCGCCGCCTGCACGCGCGGCAAGGCGGGCGGCAGCCTGTTCACCGTCAAATGGCCCGTCGAGCATGGCGCGCCGCCGGCCGCGGGCTGACTACGCGGCTGCCTGCGGCGGCGTGGCCGCATCGGCGCGCACCATGTCGACAAAGGCGCGCAGCACGGACGGCATCTGCCGCCGGCTCGGGTAGTACAGGAAATAACGGGGCGGCGGCGGCAGGCAGCGCTCCAGCACGCAGACCAGCCGCCCCGCCGCGATATCGGCGCGCGCATCGGCTTCGTACACATACGCAAGTCCCGCGCCGTCGCGGGCCGCGCGCAGCATCAGCTCATCGTCGTCAAACACCAGCGGGCCGCCGACGGCGATGCTGACGCCCTCGCCCGCCTGGCCGAATTCCCACGCATACTGGCGCCCGCTGGGAAAACGCCGGCCGATGCAGGCATGCCCGAGCAGCGCGCGCGGCGTGCTTGGTGCGCCATGCGCCGCCAGGTAGGCGGGCGACGCCACCACCACGAACGGCTGCGGCGCGCCCACGGGCACGGCGATCATGTCGGCCGCCACGTGCTCGCCGAAGCGGATGCCCGCGTCAAACCCGTCGCGCACGATGTCGATCATGCCGTCATCGGTGACGAGTTCCACTTGCACGCGCGGATAGCGGGCGACAAATTGCGCCAGCATGGGCGCCAGCAGCAGCCGGGCGGCGGGACGGGGCACGTTCAGGCGCAGCTTGCCTGCAGGCACATCCTGCAAGGTGCTCAGGTCCAGCAAGGCATCCGTGATTTCGCGCATGGCCGGCGCCAGCCGCGCCAGCAACTGCTGCCCCGCCTCGGTGGGCGTGACGCTGCGCGTGGTGCGGTTCAGCAGGCGCACGCCCAGGCGCTCTTCCAGCGCGCGCAGCGCATGGCTGAGGGCCGAGGCGGACACGCCCCGTTCCAGCGCCGCCTTGCGAAAGCTGCGCAGGCGGGCGACGGCGGCAAAGGCCGTCAATTCATTCAGGTCAGCCATTATTCATGAGTCATATTCAGTAATGCATGCAGGATAAGCGATCTTATCGCATGGTGTTCCTTCCAGCATACTGATTGCCTCTCTTTTGACAAGGAATGGCAATGGAATACAGAACACTGGGCACCTCCGGCTTGCAGGTCGCCCCCATCGGCCTGGGCTGCATGGGCATGAGCTTTGCCTACGGCGGCGCGGACGAAGCAGCCTCGCTGCGCGTGCTGCACCGCGCCGTGGAACTGGGCGTGACCCTGATCGACACGGCGGAAGTCTACGGCCCCTACGCCAACGAGGAATTGGTGGGCCGCGCCCTGAAGCAGCTGCGCGGCAAGGTCAGCATCGCCACCAAGTTCGGCTTCAGGATATTGCCGCACGGCCAGGGCGTGGAACGCATGGCGGGCGTGGACAGCCGGCCAGAGCACATCGTGCAGGCCGTGGAAGCATCGCTGTCCCGGCTCGGCATCGACAGCATCGACCTGCTGTACCAGCACCGCGTGGACCCCGCCGTGCCCATCGAAGACGTGGTGGGCGCCATGGCCGGTCTCGTCCGGGCGGGCAAGGTGCGCCACCTGGGGCTGTCGGAAGTGTCGGCGGCCACCCTGCGCCGCGCCCATGCCGTCCACCCGATTGCGGCCGTGCAGTCCGAGTATTCGCTGTGGAGCCGCGACGTGGAAGCGCAGGTGCTGCCCGCCTGCCGCGAACTGGGCGTCGGCTTCGTGCCCTACAGCCCGCTGGGCCGGGGCTTCCTGACGGGCCAGCTTCCTTCCAGCGCCATGCTGGCGCCCGACGACTACCGCCACAGCCTGCCCCGCTTCCAGGCGCCGGCGATGGCGGCCAACGGTCGCCTGGTGGCTGCGCTGCAAGGCCTGGCGGCGGCGCGCGGCGTTACGGCGGCCCAGCTGGCCCTAGCCTGGCTGCTGGCGCAAGGCAGCGACATCGTGCCCATTCCCGGCGCCCGCAGCCTGGCGCACCTGGAAGAAAACGTGGCCGCCGCGCAGGTCGCGCTGAGCGCAAGCGAACTGGCCGCCATCGGCGCCGCCATCGCGCCCGCCGCCGTGCAGGGCGCACGCTACCCGGCTGTGGAACTTGCCATGGTTGGCCTGTAGACAACAGTGCCCGAGTACGCTAATTTGGGCACGAACGACAAGTTCTTTTAGCCGCCGCACTTGAAATGGCCGAATCCGCTATCATTTCCAATCTGAACTATTCATTATGAAAGGGATTTACATGTCCGATTTGCTCGAAACATTGCAATGGCGCTACGCCACCAAAAAGATGGACCCGGCGAAAACTGTGCCGAAAGACAAGATCGAGCGCATCCTGGAAGCCGTGCGCCTGACGGCCAGCTCCAGCGGCCTGCACCCGTATGAAGTGTTCGTGGTGACGAATCCGGCCCTGCGCGAGCAGATCAAGCCGCATGCGTGGAACCAGGCCCAGGTGACGGATTCCTCGCACCTGCTGGTGTTTGCCGCCTGGGATAATTACACGGTGGAACGCATCAACGCCCGCTTCGACCTCGTCAACGAAGTGCGCGGCTTCAGGAATGAAGGCTGGGAAGCGTACCGCCAGCAGATCCTGGCCACGTATCCGCAGCGCGACGCGGAAACCAACTACCAGCACGCGGCACGCCAGGCGTATATCGGCGTGGGCACGGCCCTGATCGCCGCGGCGCAGGAAAAAGTCGATTCGACGCCGATGGAAGGTTTTGACCCGGCCAAGGTCGACGAAATCCTGGGCTTGCGCGAAAAAGGCTTGCGCTCCGTCGTCATGCTGCCGCTGGGCTACCGTGCCGGCGAAGGCGACTGGCTGGTGGACCTGAAAAAAGTGCGCCCCGCGCGCGCGCAATTCATCACCGAGCTGGCGTAAGCGCTTCGCAAGTGACTGAAAAGCGGATGCCCTCACCGGCATCCGCTTTTTTTTTGTCCGTTCAGGCCGCCTGCGGAAAGCGCACCGTCACCTGCAAGCCCCGCCCCGCCTCCCCGTCGGCCAGCGCGATGTCGGCCTGGTGGTGCTCGGCGATGTGGCGCACGATGGACAGGCCCAGGCCGCAGCCCCAGGCGTCGTTGCCGTCGGGGCGGAAGAAGCGGTCGAACAGACGCGCATGGTGCTGGCGCGGCACGCCGGGGCCGTTGTCGGAGACGCGCAGCAGGGGCCGGCCCTCTTCCAGCGCCGCCTGCAAATCGACCCGGCCGCCCTGCTGCGTGTAGCGCAAGGCGTTGTCGATCAGGTTATTGAGCAGCACTTGCAAGCCGTCCGGGTCCGCTTGCACCAGCACCGTGGCCGGCAGCGTTTCCACCACGCCCAGGTCGATTGCGCGGCTGTCGGCCAGCGCGCTGTGGTCGGCCACGGCCGCTTCCAGCAGCTGTCCCAGGTCCACCGTGTGCAGCTGGCTGGCCGCCAGCGCCGTCTCATGGCGTGCCAGGCTGAGCAGCTGGCGCACCAGGTGCGTGCTGCGGTCCAGCCGTTCATGCAGGCGCGCCAGGGCCACGCGGCGTTCTTCCTCGCTGGCGGCGCGCTCGGCCACCTGCAGCTGCAGTTTCAATGCCGTCAGCGGCGAACGCAATTCATGCGCGGCATCGGCGACAAAGGTGCGCTGCGCCGTCAGCGCCGCCTCGAACTGCCCCATCAGGCTGTTGAGCGCCAGCGCCACGGGCCGCAGTTCGGGCGGCATGTCGTCGGCCGCCAGCGGCGTGAGCGCATCGGGCGAACGGCCCGCCACCGATGCGGCCAGGCGCTGCAGGGGCGCCAGCGCGCGTCCCACCACGACGACGATCAGCAGCCCCAGGAGCAGCGCAAACGCCAGCAGCGGCGCGCCCGCCCGCACGGTCATTTGCCAGGCCAGCTGGTCGCGCACGGCCTGCGCCTGCGCCACCTGCACGTAGCGGCCGCGCCGCGTCACGCCGTACAGGCGCCAGTCCTCGCCCTGCACCAGGACATCGGCAAAGCCGGCCAGCGCATAGCGCGGCAATTGGGGCTGGTCCGGCAAGACGGGCAATGGCTGCCCATCCTCGTCCCACGCCTGCAGCACGAACGCTTCTTCCGGGTCCTGCGCGGCGGGCAAGCCCGTCTGCGGCTCGAATTCGTCGGGCAAGGCCACGGCCAGCTGGCGCAGCTGCAGATCGGCCAGTTCATTGGTTTCTTCCAGCAGCGAGCGGAACAGTGAAATGCCCGCCCCCAGCACGCACAGCAAGGTGGCGGCCAGCAAGCCCAGCTGCAATTGGCGGCGGATGGTCAGCAAGATGCTACCCGCATCTTGTAGCCCACGCCGCGCACGGTCTGGATGCAGTCCGCACCGAACTTCTTGCGCAGCTGGTACACGTACACGTCGACGGTATTGCTTTCCACTTCGCTATCCCAGCCATACAGCTTTTCGCCCAGCTGGCGCTTCGACACCACCTTGCCCGGATGATCGAGCAAGGCGCGCAGCACGGAAAACTCGCGCGGCGGCAGCTTGATCTGTTCTCCCTCGAACGTGACGTCGTGGCTGGCCAGGTCCAGGGTCAGCGCGCCATGCTCGATGACGGAGCGCGAGCGGCTAACCCGGCGCCGCAGCAGCGCGCGAATGCGCGCCAGCAGCTCGTCGAGGTCGAACGGCTTGACCAGGTAATCGTCGGCGCCGCTGTCGAGCCCTGCCACGCGCGCAGGCGTGCCGTCGCGCGCCGTGATGATCAGCACGGGCAATTCGGCGCCCCGCGCCCGCATGGCGCGCAGCACGTCCATGCCTTGCTTGCCGGGCAAGCCCAGGTCCAGCAGCATCAAATCGTAGGCAAAGCCGGCCAGCGCCAGCTCCGCATCGTGGCCATCGCGCACCCAGTCCACGGCATAGCACTCGCCGCGCAAGCCTTCGACCAGGCTTTCCCCGATCATCGGATCGTCTTCCACCAGCAGCACGCGCACCCGGGCCTCTCAAGATCTTGAAAAAGCCGTCATCTTACCTTGGCTGGCGCCGCGCCGCATGCGCTGCTGCAGTGGCCTTACCTGGAGCCAGACCCGCGGAACGGTGGGATATTGCCTTCTTGCGGATACAGCGCCACGCCTTTCGCCAGCGGCGCCGCCGCAGCGAGCGCCTCGCCAGGCTGGGCCGCTTGCGATACCGGCAGAAAGGCCAGCAGAGATACCGCGCCCACACAGAAAATAGCCTTGATTTTCATATCATTCCTTAAAGGTTGCATAGAAAAATATCGGATCAATATATTATTTCATATATTAATAAACAGGCAATACCAACCCACGATAGCTGCATGACGACAACAAGTCAATCTTGGCAGCAACTGAGTTGCCCAGCCCTGCGCCAGCCGGGCTAGCCCGTTTGTGTCCGCACATGCCATGCATGGCGTGCATTCACGATACCGTGACTATGTGCGCATTTGGCGCGTTTTTTATGCGGTATATTTTCCTTCCCTTCACGCATCTGGAAAGGCATGCCATGTCCAGTTCCACCCAAGATACCGTCATCGTCAAGGCGGCGATTTATCCGCCCATCGGCATTGCCCGCGTGGGCAACAGCCCCAGCGAATACTTTCTGGGACCGGAGGTGCCGGAACCGGCGGCGCGGCCGGCCGGGTATTACCGCGATGCGTCCGGGGCCATCAAGCGCCAGGCGGCGGGCTTTCGCCTCTACGGCCTGAATGCCGCCGGCGTGGCAGTGGCCGAATTGAAAGCCGGCAATGCCGACATCGAATGGTCCGTCACCCTGGCCAACACCAAGGCCGCGTGGTACCAGTTCCAGATCGCGCTCGATATTCCCGAGGCGAATGTCACCCAGCCCTCGTTCCTGCGCAACATGGCCGTCACCGACCGCGCGCAACTGTCCATCACGCCGGGCGAGCGCAAGATCAGCGGCAGCGACCGCCAAGGCGTGGCCTTCGACAGCGGCCGCTTCATGGGCACGCCCGTCTACCTGGGCGAATTGCGCACGGATGCCATGGGACGGCTGATCGTGCTGGGCGGCCATGGCAAGTCGGCCTCGTGGAATGGCGCGCGCGCCATCACCTTCGCCAACAATGAAGGCTGGCATGACGACACGGCCGACGGCCCCGTCTGCGCCACGGTGCACTATCAGGGCAAGGCCTTGCCCGTCGACATGGCCTGGGTGGTCGTGGCGCCGCCCGACTACGCGCCGCAGCAAAAGTCGGTGCGCACCATGTGGGACTTGATGCGCGACCTCTTCGTTTCGGAAGGGAAGCTGGCAGCGCCTGCCGTCCCCTCGTTCCAGGACGATATCCGTCCCATTTTCGAGCGCCTGTCCAACCTGCAATGGGTCAATGCCGGTTTCGCCGCCGCCTTCGGCTGGGATGGCAGCACGCCGTTCAGCCGCGACGAATGGATGGCGCGCCTGGCCAGCCCGTCCGAAAACCGCAAGGAATGGCGCAACGTCATCTATAACCAGTTCCGCCAGTTCGAGCGCGATGCCTGGGCGCCATCGCCGTGGCCATGGCTGTATGGCGACGCGATGGCCATCCCGCCGGCAGACACGCCGCGCCAGAACTGCGCGCTGAGCAACTTGCAATTGCGTTTCCTCAAGCAATGGGCGGCCGGCGAGTTCACGGACGACTACGCGCCCGGCAAGGTGCCGCCGCAAAGCCTTGCCGACGTGGATGTGGCGCAGCAACCGGACACCCTGCTGCGCGCTGCCATGGAATTCTGCCTGGCCGACGCCTTCCACCCCGGTTGCGAAATGACCTGGCCCATGCGCCAGGCCAGCATGTACAGCGCGCCGTTCCGCCTGGCGCACCGTCCGCCGGGCTGGGTGGAGCCCGATTACGGCGCCGTCTTGACACCAGACAACATCGGCAGTCCCTGCTCGGCGCAGATCGCCGGCGGCGTGACGCGCTGGATGGCCGTGCCATGGCAGACGGACACGGCCAGCTGCCGCTCCGGCTACCAGTCCGACTACGATCCCTATGTGCCGACCTTCTGGCCCGCGCGCGTACCGAACCAGGTGATGAGCAAGCTCGCCTACGATACGCTGATGAACCGGGAAGTGCCCGTCGACGACCGCCTGGCCGCCTTCGCCCGGCGCGCCGCGTGGATACGTCCGCTGGGCAACATCAGCTATGAAGAGCAGATCAACAACATGATCGCCGACCTGGCGCAAGTGGGCGTGGTCGAGGTGCGCCCCGGCCCCTCGGACGTAGCGGGCTTCCCCGCCTTCCTGCAGGTGGAAAACCTGCCGCAACCCGCGGCGGGCAAGCACCAGCTGCGCGTCGCCGCGGCCATACCCGACGAGTTCGTCGATGTCGACCTGGAGGGCACGGAAAAAGCGCGCCACTTGCAGCGCCACCGCTTGTGACGGTGCTGCAGGCCGATGTGCTCGTCGTCGGCGCCGGCCCGGCCGGCGCCTGCGCCGCCCTGAATCTGGCGGGCCGGCACCGGGTGATGCTGGTCGACCGGCTGGCCGCGCCGTCGGCGCGCATCGGCGAATCGCTGCCGCCGGCCGCCGCGCGCCTGCTGCGTGACATGGGCTTGCTCGAGGCCTTCCTGCGCCAGGGCCATGCGCCCTATCACGGCAACCGCGCCTGGTGGAATGGCGCGCAGGCGGAGCACCATTTCCTCAGCGATCCCGATGGCCACGGCTGGCACCTGGCGCGCGGGGCGTTCGACCAGTGGCTGCGCGACGAGGCGCGCCAGCGCGGCGCCGCCCTGCTGGCGCCGGCCAAGGTCGTGGACATCGCGCCGGAGGACGGCGGCTGGCGCGTGCGGCTCGAGACGCAGCACGGTCCATGCGACACGGCGGCGCGCATCGTCATCGATGCCACGGGACGCAGCGCGCGGCTGGCCCGCAAAGTGGGCGCGCGGCGCCAGCGCAGCGATCAATTGATATCAGTATGGCAATACGGACAAGACCACACGCCTTCCGCGCGGGGCTTTGCCCATATCGAGGCGTGCGAACACGGCTGGTGGTACAGCGCGCCCCTGCCCGGCCAGCGCCGCGTGCTGGCCCTGCATACGGATGCCGACCTGCTCGCCGACAGCGCCATGCGCGATGCCGGCTGGCTGGAAACGGCGGCGCGCAGCGTGCCCGCCACACGGGAATTGCTGGAGCAGCAAGGCTATGCGGCCGATACGCCCGCCATGAGCACGCCCGCCCATACGGCCACCCTGGACGCCGCTGCGGGAGCGGGCTGGTTCGCCGTCGGCGATGCCGCCATGAGCTTCGACCCGCTATCGTCGCAAGGCATCTTCAACGCCCTGTACACGGGCCTGGCCGCAGCCGAAGCCGCCGACCGCACGCTGCGGGGCGACGCTGCGGCTTGCCAGCAATACAACGTGGAGCTTGCAGCCATCGGCACGGCATACGGCCGCCACCTGGCATACTGTTACGGCCAAGAAACGCGCTGGCCGTCGGCGCCATTCTGGAACCGGCGCCAGCCGCCCGCGGCCCGCTGACTCGCCGGCCCGCACAAAAACGCCGCACCGCCGTTCTGCTACATGCTTGCCATTATGGCCGCATGGCCAGCGCCCCGATCACCAGCGCGCGCATGCCCAGGTCAAACTCGGCCTCGATGGCGTTATCGTCCTCGTCCCCGTCTTGCCATGCGTCGCCGGCCGGCGCATACGCGGTGTCGGCCAGCGCCACGCAGTGCAAGGCCACGGTCGACAGCAGCCAGCGGGCGCGCTGCTTCGGCAACTGGTAGGCGTGCGCCACCTGCGTCTGGTGGGCGTCGATCCGGGCCAGCATGGCCGGTGTCGTCGCTTTCCTGCGCAGCAGGTAGGGCGCCAGCCCCGGGTGCGACTTGACCAGTGCGCGCAGCGAAGCGCTGAAACGCAGCAGGTAGTTCTCCAGGTCCCCCTCGCCGGGCGCCGGCAATTGCCAGCGCGAAAAAATCTCCTCCGCCACCAGCAGTTTGAGCGCGGCCAGGTGCGCCACGTGCTTGTACAGCGCCACGTGGCTGACGCCCAGCAAGGCGGCCACGCCCGTGAAGGTCATGGCGGGCAAGCCCAGCGCGATGCCCGCGTCCGCGATGCGCTCGCGCGTGATGCTGGGGGGACGCCCGGGACGGGGCGAAGTTGTGGCAATAGTCATCGTGATTGTCCGTGGCGGCAGCTGCGTTGTCGGTTTCAGATAATTAGTTTAGCATGATGAAACTAATTACCCAATACCAAGGAGTACTTACCATGGCAACACCCCCAGAACAGCAATCCAGCGGCCCCCTGCGCAACGCCGAGCATGACCGCAGCCTGCATGAAGTCACGGCCGCCGTCGTCGCCATCGCACACCCCGTTCCCAGCGTGCTGCGCGTCACGGCCCGCCTGGAGCGTTCCGGAGACGATCCTCACTGGGCGCTGCCCAACGTGGCTTTCCGCATCCATCTCGACGGCCCCGCGTATGGCGGCGCCTCGCGCATCTACACCGTGCGCAGCTTTGACGCGCAGGCAGCAACGTTTACCTTCGATATCGTGCGGCATGCACACGCGAGTCCGATGATGCGCTGGGGTAGCAACCTGCGCGCAGGCGATGTCTTCCGCCTGACGGGACCGCGCCCGCAATTCGTCGTTCCTGCCGGCGCCGAAAAGAAAATCGCCCTCTTCCTCGACGAGACGGGCATTCCCGCCCTGTACGCCATGTTGCAGCAATGGCCCGCCGGCGCGGCCGGCATCGGCTGGGTCGTGACCGATGATGCCGCCGCGTTCGAGGAATTACCCACCGTGCCGGGCCTGGCATTGCAGCGCCTGGGCACGGCCCACGTGGCGCCGGACGGGCCGCTGGCAACCCAGGCCAGGGCCTTGCCGGAACCCCACGATTACGTCATCTGGGGCGCCGGCGAACGCGATGAAATGCGCGCCATCCGCCAGTATTTGCGCATGGACGCGGGCCTGGCGAAAGAGCAGGTGCTGGTGGCGGGCTACTGGAAACGGGGCGTCAGCAACACGGACATCGATCTGCGCCGCCGGCAAAGCTTCGAGCAGCTGATCGCCAATGGCGGCACCCTGGCCGACTTCGACGACCTGGCCGTCGAGGTGTAAGCCGGCGGGCAACGCCGGACCCGGCGCGTTAGCGGGCGCTGAAGTCGAAGTCCCACAGGCCCTGCTTGCGGTTCACGGTCACATCCACTTCGGTGGCCGTGACAGGCACGGTGTAATGCGTCATGTCCGAGAAATTCTGCACGATATAGGTCTGGCCCACCATGGGCGGTGTTGCCACCATGAAGTAGAAATTGGGCAGGTACTCGAAGCTCACTGTCATGCTCGCGTCGACATACGGCATGCTCACCACGGGTTTGCCATTGACGTACCAGTTGCTGACGAACTGGATGTAGGGGTTGGTGTGGTTGATGACGCCACACTGCTGTGGGGTCAGCTTGCTTTGCGCCAGCGCGGCGGAAGCAGGCTGCAGCTCCGGCGACAAACCCACCGGGCTCACGGCCTTCAATAGCTGGCCCGGCACGATGGATTGGCGCTGCGAGCTGATCTTTGCATCCTGGGCGCCCAGCCAGGTCACGTCGGTCGTGATGCTGTCATCGTAGGAAAACTTCTCGGTGGCGCCAGCAGTGCCGTTCAACACCTGCCAGGCGTGGATCTGGTAATTGCGCTGTGGATTCTGCGGCTTCAAAAAGACCAGTACGTTCTTGCCTTGCAGCTCATCGTCTGACACGTTGTAGTGGATGTTGAATTGGGTTGCCATCGTTTGCTCCTTGCTCGGGGTCTGTACGGATTCAGGAAAAACAGCGCTGTCGCAGCAGTCCGTGACGTCTTCCCGCCGCGGGCGCTGGGCGAAGCTGCGCTAACAAATTGATGCAAGTTAATTTCCAAAATGCAATTATATGGCCCTGCATATCTCGCGATTCTCTCCAAAAATCACACCAGCAATCGCAGCATGCATTGTTGCCGACGAAAATAGCCATCATCAATGCGCCCAGCGATTGCTTGACTTGTCAATTAAGATTCATTAACTTACTAGTAAATTATGAGCAATGTACGGTGCGCGGCAAGCGTTGCAGCGCACTGCCACCAACAGACCCAGCCTGCCGTAAAGTCGCACTGCGGCGCCGGTTCCACCGCACGCTTACACCATGACGGGCCGCCATGCCGACACACGATTCTTCCCCGGCCCATCCGCTGGCCACGGCGCTGGCCCTCTCGCTGGGCGCCGCCATCGCGCTGGGCCTGTCGCGCTTTTCCTACGGCTTGCTGCTGCCGCCCATGCGCGCCGACCTGGGCTGGTCCTACCTGCTGGCAGGGTCCATGAACACCTTCAATGCGCTCGGCTACTTTCTCGGCGCCCTGGCCGCGCCGGCGCTGATGCGCCGCCTGGGCGTGTGGCGTTTGCTGATCGCCGGTTCCGTGCTGGCCAGCCTCTTCATGCTGATGTCGGGCCTGGTCAGCGACACGGCCGCCCTGTTCCTGCAGCGCGTGTGCGCGGGCGTCGCCAGCGCCTTCATTTTCATCGCCGGCGGCGTGCTGGCGGCCCGGCTCGGTTCCATGCACAGCCAGCGCGCCGGCTTCTACATCGGCCTGTACTACGGCGGCACGGGTTTCGGCATCGCACTGTCGGCCCTGCTGGTGCCGGCCGCGCTGGCCTCCGCGCACGCGCACGGCGCCGCCCATGCATGGCAATGGCCCTGGCTGGCACTGGGTATCGCCTGCCTGGCGGCTACCGCCCTCATGGCCGTGCCAGCGAAAGCCATCGGCGAAGTGCCGCGCACCCTCGACGCCCCGCGCCCCTTCGCCTGGCGCGATTTTGCCCCCAGCCTGGCCGGCTATTTCATGTTTGGCGTCGGCTACATCGGCTACATGACCTTCGTCATCGCCCTGCTCAAGCAGCAAGGCATGCCGCCCACGCAGATTACCGTGTTCTACACGCTCCTGGGCCTGGCCGTGGTGGCATCGTCGCGCATCTGGGCGCGCATGCTCGACCGCTACATGGGCGGCGAATCGCTGGCGATCCTGAACGCCGTGCTGGGCGCAGTCACCATCCTGCCCGCGCTGACGAGCTTTGTGCCCGTCGTGTTCATTTCCGGCCTGGTATTCGGCGCCGTATTCCTGTCGGTGGTGGCGTCGACCACGGCCCTGGTGCGGCATAACTTGCCGCAGCCATCGTGGACGGCCGGCATCAGCGCCTACACGACCGTGTTCGCGCTGGGCCAGATCGTCGGCCCCATCGTCGTCGGCTGGATTGCCGACGGCCCCGCGGGACTGGAGCGGGGCTTGATCGCCTCGGCCATCGCCCTCTTCATCGGCGCGGCACTGGCCGCGCGGCAAAAGGCGCTGGCGCCAGTCGCATAGTAGACTGCAAGCCTGTCCCACTTTCGCAGGAAACACACGATGAACACCGATGCACGCAAACTCCCCGCAACGATGGATGCCGAAACCCTGGAATTCATCCGGGGCCTGTTCGCGCTGGTGCGCGAAGGCGATACGCAGCAACTGGGCGCCATGGTCGCGCAAGGCGTGCCCGTCAACTTCCGCAACGAAAAAGGCGACAGCCTGATCATGCTGGCCAGCTACCACGGCCACCTGGAAACGTCGCGCCTGCTGCTCGAAGCGGGCGCCAACGCCAACGTCCCCAACGACCAGGGCCAGACACCGCTGGCCGGCGTGGTCTACAAAGGCTACCTGGACATCGCCGAACTGCTGCTCAAGCAGGGCGCCAGCGTGGAAGGCGCCAGCCCGGACGGCAAGACCCCGTTGATGATGGCCGCCATGTTCAACCGCCTGGCCATCCTCGACCTGCTGCTGCAGCACGGCGCCCGCATCGACGCCGTGGACAGCCGCGGCATGAGCGCCGTCTCGCTGGCCAAATCCATGAATGCGCAGGAGACCCTGGCACGGCTGGTCGGCTTGGGGCAGACGGCGTAAACGCGACGGCTTGGGCACCGCCACTGTCGCTCCGCAGAATGGGCACGGCTGAGTAGATGTAGCCTATCACCGGGGGCCATAAAAAACGGACAAGCTTAACCAGCTCGGGGATCCCTTTCTCGGTTTTCTATTTTCACTCATCATCTGCGACTTTGAAAAAATTTTTCGGAAACAATTTCCTCATTTCTTCGCGCCGACCTGAAAAAATAGCGAAACTATCATTAACGTCCGAAATGTTTTGAGTCACTCTGACTATAAATCCATCACCGATCTTTTCCACAAAAAATCCTGCCGCTTCCATTTTTTGAATGTCGATATCCTTGCAGAAATCAGGACCATAGTACATAGCCCATCCAATTCCACAAATTTCCGGATTCAGGGATGCATTAAAGGACCCCAATCGAAAACTATCGTACTTACCAAGCCCTTTCAGCTCTTCTTCAACAAATAAATGCAACATGCCAATTTGCGGGGGAAGAATACAGCACCACGACCTGAATAGTTCATAAAAATTCACTTTTGATGTGTAATCAGAAGTAAAACTAATTTCACCTGGAACAACCTGAGATTTTACATTTCTCTTTATATGTGTTATATCCCCAAAAGATTTTATCGATTTCTTCCGTCGCCATGCAAATGTATCCGCAACTTCAAACGTGCCACCGCTATAATTTAAAGTGACACGAGTCGCCCAGAAATTTTCAACAGATTTCTTTCCAAGAAATGGCCCACAAAATTTATCTGGATTGTGAGAAATCTGCTCCGGAGCGAGACTTCCTTGGTATTCATGCAACGTATCTACAATAGCTTCCCCGACACACAAATTAATTGTTTCGGCCTTCGTCCTGATGTTAATTTTTATATACTCTTCCATAATTATCACATTTTCTTAATTGTTTTCGCAACAGGATCATATACACATATATCGCCACCCGTTTTTTAATTTCAGCAACAAGATTCTTGGATATGGTTTTATTTCTTGTGGGGAGACGGGAGACGCACGGAGACGGGGTCAGGTCCGCCATTACGACACGGCCTGAGGCATACCGACATAGGAACCTCTGCGCAAGCTCAGTGCCAATGTGCATTGTTCAGGCACCGTCTACCGCATGACGCGACCACTACGACTTGAGTTCGCCGCTGCTCTCTAGCACGTTACTTCACGCGGCGACCGGCATCTGTCCGCGCCAAGCATCCTCATGAAATTTATCAGAGACAAAAGACTAAGTAACCGCCCCACCCGATTTACCTTCAATATCCCGCAACTTATAAAGTTCATCATAAGGTAGCGAATGAAATTCAATGATTGATAGCTCTTCCCCTGCAATCTTCAAGACATCTGCAAGTCGAGAAAACGATTCGCGAGGTCCATAAAGATCAATATTTGATACCGGCACTTCACGATTGACTAACTGACCGCTGAACAAGCGCTGAGCAGATCGCAGTTCCAATTCCAGCCAACAATCCTTAACCCTCTTAAAAATATCAGTTACATCACCTCGGATTGATTCCAAGTCGATGCTAATTCTCCCCCAGTCAGGATTGCCAATTATGCGATCAGTTCCAGAGTCGTCTTCCGAAAAAATTCCGCCACAATTTTCACATATATTTTCACCCTGCGGGATTGTTGCCCCGCACATCTCACAATGCTTCATTCTGACCCCATATGGTAAGTTCGCATGTTTTTATAAATAGTACGCAGGTCATCATAGGTCTTAGTTCCGCCCCAGATCTGAGGGAGACGGGGTCAGGTCCGCCATTACGACACGACCTCAGCCATACCAACATCCAAACCTCTGCGCAATCTCAGTGCCAATGTGTACAGCTCAAATACCCTCTACTACATGACGCGACCACTACGACTTGAGTTTGCCGGTGCTCTCTACCACGTTACTTCGCGCGGCGACCGGCGTCGTGCCATTTACCGGGACGATACTGATCGCCTTGCCTGGCAAAAAGTGCTTGCCTTGGTATGCGAGCGGCACCATTTTGTCGTGTATAGCTTTTGCCAAATGGGCAATCATTATCATCTGCTCGTTGAAACGGTCGAGGCAAATCTGTCACAGGGCATGCGTCAACTGAACGGCTTATATACCCAGCATTTCAATCGGCGCCACAAGCATGTCGGGCACGTATTGCAAGGTCGTTACAAAGCTATTTTGGTGCAGAAAGAAAACTATCTGTTGGAATTGGCCCGCTACATCGTCCTGAATCCAGTCCGGGCGCACATGGTCGTATCGCCAGATACCTGGCCCTGGAGCAGTCATCGCTACTTTTTGGACGACGCGGCGCCTCCATGCTGGTTGGCACGTGACTGGCTCTTGAGCCAGTTTGGCGCTACGCGCGACGAGGCAGTTCCTGCTTATTGCCGGTTTGTCGCGGCAGGTATAGGCGAGGCGAGTCCGCTCTCTCGCATCTGTCACCAGATTCTTCTTGGCGATGAAGCCTTCGTTTCAGCACATCAGCAATCGCAGCGTTCCGCAGCATTCAAAGATACGCCAAGGCAGCAACTCCGCGCTGTCGCACTATCACTCGCGCAATATCAAGCCCTCTATAACAACAGAGACGAGGCAATGGCACGCGCTTACCTCTCAACCGCTTTTACCATGTCTCATATCGCCGCCGCTTTTCATGTCTCGAGCAGGACAGTCAGCCGGGCCGTATCGGCATTTAGCAAAGCTCAACTTTCCGCGGATGGACAAAGCTGAGATCGTGTACGAATGGCGGACCTGACCCCCCTCGCAAATTACCGCAAGAATCCGTCTCTGAATGCATCCTCCTCATAACCCAATTCCATAGAGAATTTATTGGCATCAACATTTACCGTGAATTCACAACGTGTCCATGCTGGCTGCTTGTTAGCAACCATAAATTTCTGATGTGCGCCAGCCAAGTAATGAAGTTTCATCGTATCGGAATCATTGATGGAAAATTCGCTCTCATTGATTCCATTGTTCGAATAAAATTCAAACTGACTGACATCCCCCTCGGGAGAAAGGGCTGCAATCATCAGAATTGTTTTTGCATCTTCCGGAGCGATGTCATACAAACATTGTCCAATCTCTTTAGATATTTCAACATCTTTCGAATCCATTTTTATCCTCATGCTCTATTTTTAAAAACAACTTTATACAGAATATTATCCACCTTGTATTCCAGCATAAATGAAGTGGCTCTGGCGCCAGCACCCACATAGGCGGGCAGCGTATCAACGCTTACATTCTTTCCATCTTTTAACGCATCAGCTCTTGGCTTTTCCATGGCTTTTCACTGACACCTGAGCAGTTAGCGCGTGTTCTCGAGATCGCCATGCATGCCGGGGCAGCCTCGGGCTCCCGCAAGCTTCCCCTGTTTTCGCCAAGGAAGCTTGTGTTTGAGTGCCTCTGCCAGAGCCGGCAAAATCAGGGCCCGCTACTATTGCGTTTTCTTTTCCTCTTTTTTCACCAGCTTCCCGTTGATAAAGGTAACGATATTGTTCGGGTCCTGTTTCTTAGGAAAATCGTAACCCGGCACCGGATTGCTGACCGTGACGCACCCGAGAGCACCCGTGCCATAGCAGCTATGCGCGCTGTATGAAGTGTTGTATACATTGATAAACTCCACAAGGGAAGCGATGATGTTGCCGGGATTCATGGTCGTCAGCACAGGAATCGGATCATTTTTCATGTACGTATAGCGGTATAGCTCCTTGTCCGACGACGTTTGCGTGTTCACCTTGCCGAACGAGGAATACAGATCCGTGTTCGAAATGCCCGGACCGAAGGCCTGCAGCGTCAGGTTCGGATTGACAAAACCATTGCTCGCGGCAATATCCAGGCCATTCCTGGCGACGATCGCGCCGCGGCTGTGCGCCAACAGCAGGTTCTCCGTATCCTGGCGCCCCATCAGTACCTGCGCCAGTTCCTTGTCGCCAGCCGAATAGCCCAATACGGGCGCCAGCAATTTTTCATAGCCAGCCAGGAGCACATCCGCGAAGCCGTCTTTCGTCTGCTCGATGTGCATCAGGACGATGACATCCGGCTTTTTATTGTCGGCATCGAGAAGCACGTTCTGGTAGGCCAGTTCCGCGGCGCGGTCCATGCCATTGCGAATGCCATTGACGGCCAGTACTCCTTTCATGGCGATGGCCTCCTCCTTGGTGATCTCTTCCTTCACGAGCAAACGGGGGTCCTTGATGCAGGCATTGCGGTCGCCAGAACAGCTCAGCTTGTAGAACTTGCTGGGGGTATTTGCCGCAATAAAGGTTTGATCCGTGTAGTAGGTAGCCTCGCCATACATGGCATTCTTGAAGCCTTGAACGATCTCGGCATTTTTCGCCAGTTCCTGGACATTCTGCTTTTCCGCCGCCGTGTGCGCCACGCCCGTATCGCGGTTCAGCGCCGCAATGGCAGCCGCGCCATCTTGCCCCGTCAATGCCTGCTGCTGTGCATTGTCGCGTATCGTCAGCACGCCATTGCTGACCGTGCTGCGCGTGAGTCCGTTCGAGGAAGCGGAGTCGGAACTGTTATTGAGCAGGTTTTTCGCCACCAGCTTGCTGCCTTCGTACAGGTTATCGGTGGCATTCGGCCGGCTGCCTTCGTTGATCAAGTCAGTGCCACCCGGGCCTTTCCCCTTGCCGATATCCTTGCTGCCAGCCACCTTGTCAGCTCCCTCCTTGTTGCCCTGCTCCTTGTCTTTCTTGGCGTCCGGATCGGCAAAGCTGAAGCCGCCGCTCAGTCCCATGCTGCTGGCGTCAGCCACCGAGTGGTTCTTGATATCGCTCTGCGTGAGCGTTCCCGTATTCAGGCTGTTGGCCCCGGGCGCGGCACCGCTGCTGATAATGGCGCCCTTCAGGTCCGTATTGCCGCCAACCATGATCTGGAAACCGCCTGCGCCGGCCTTGATGCCGCTTTGCTCCTGCACGCTGGCATAATCGCTGTGCATCTTGCTCTGATTAAAACTGGCATTCACGCTGGCGCCGGCGCCATAGGTTCCGCTCACGCTGACACTCTGGTTCTTGCTGTCGAACTTGGCCGTATCCTGCAAACTTTCCAGATTTAAATTGCCCTGGATATTGGCAATCACCTGGCCGGCATTTGCCACCGCGCCCTTGATCGTGGTGTCGCCACCGCTATTAATCACCAGCAACTGGCCAGCATTGACGTGCGTGTTCAGCTGGGTACTGCCTTCGCCATCCTGCTTGCCCTGACTGGCGCTGATGCTGCCGGTCAGGCCAAACGCCGGCCCGCTCTTGCTGATGTTGGCCGAGACACCCGCCGACACACTGAGGCTGGAACTCCTGGTGTGCTGGCTTTCCGTATCCTGCACCGCCAGCAGGTTGACCTGATTGTCGGCGCCCAGGCGGACGGTGCTGCCAGCGTTCAGCTCACTGCCGAGAATATTGATGTTGCTATCCTTGCCAGCGCCCGTGGCCGTAATATTGATGTTGTTGCCGCTCAATATGCTGCCGCTATGCGTCGTGCTGGCCGTCGTTTGCGTCTGTTCGCTTTCCGAATGGCCATAGGTCAGGCTGATGCTCACGCTCGGACCTTGCTGGGCAATCGCCGCCTTGGCATTCTTGGCGGCCAAGGCGGCCGTGGCCGCAGCCATGGCCTGCACCCGTCCGTTGCTCGTCTTGCCCATCGCCTCGCCCATGCCTTGCACGGTTTGAATGGCGCTGACCACGCTGCCGCCCACGGCCAGGGTGAAGCCGTCCTGCACCGTCTTGGTGACAACCTTGCCCTTCTCGTTATCTTGTCCCGGTTGGATGGTGACACTTTTCCCGATGATATCGAGGTCCGTTGCGGCGGCAATGTCGCTGCCGCTTATTTTTACGCCGTTACCAGCGATCATCGTCAACGCGCCACCCGTGGAACCGATCATGCTGCGCGCGTCACCGCTTTGCAAGGTGGCATCGCGTTGCTGGTCCACGGTCGTGCTGTTGGTTCCATAGGTGAAGCCAAAACCGCCACTGCTCATGAAACCGCTTTTCTTGGTATTCGTGTGATGCAGTTCGTACACCGTATTGGTGGCCGCGTCGATCGTGATGTTGTTACCTGCCAGTAAACGCGTCGCATCGTCGCTCAAGATATTCGAACCTGTGACTTGCAGATCGTGCCCTGCCTGCACCGTCACGCTGCTGCCGCCCAGCGAGGTGCCGATCGCCGTGGTGGTGTCGACCACGTCATGCTTGGTCGTCGTGGTCTTGTTCCAGAAGCCTTTCTTCGTCGATTTGCTGGCGGTATCGCTCACTGCATTCTGGAAACCATTGACCAGGCTGATGTCATTGCCCGCCAGCAGGCCCAGCGCCCCGTTCGCCTGCACGTCCGCCGCGCGCGCCGTCAGGTCATGGCCCGCCTGCAGATTGACGTTGCCGGCGCCCATGATCTGGCTGCCCACTTCCCCCGTCTTGCTCTGCTTGCTGTAATTGTCGGCGTTGCGTATGTCATTCTGAGTGGAGGCCACGGTGACGGTATTGAGGGTCAGGTTATTGCCCGCAATCACGCTGGTCTGGCCATTCACGCCCGCGTTGGCGATCACGCCGCCCGTCACCGTCACATCGCGCCCGGCCTGGACGATGAGGGCATTGCCCTGGTCCGTGCCCGTCACGTACATGCCTGCCGTCGAGCCGATGGTGGTGCTGGTCGACGTGTAGCTTGGCCCGTCCTGGCTGGCATTGCTGACGGTGGTGCTGACCACGTTGATATCGCGGCCTGCACTGGCCAGCAACTGGGATTCCGCCACAACGCTGCCGCCGCGGTTATTGATGTCATTGCCGGCGATCAGCGCGACTTTGTCGCCGTGTACTTCACCCGCCTGCTGCTCGATACGCTTGGCCGACAAGCCGGTGCCGGAGGTAGCCACCACCGTATCTACGCTCAGGTCGCGCCCGGCAGAGATTGCCGTGACGCCGCCCTGCCCGGTATTGCTGACAATACCGCCAGCAATACTGACATCCCTTCCCGCAGACAGCACCAGGCTGCTGCCACTGGCCGTATCGCCGCTCACGTACAGCCCTGCCACGCGCCCCAGATAGCGCCCGTCTTCCAGCGTATTGGTGGAAATATTAATGTCGCGTCCCGCGCTCGCCTGCAGTGCGCTATTGGCCGAAATGGTGCCGCCGATATTATTCAAGTCGTTGCGTGCCGCGATGCCGACGTTATCGGCGCCGACACGGCCCCCCAGATTGCTGACATTCTCCGCATTCAGCAACACGACTTCACGGCCGGCAATGGTGCCGCCATTCACCAGGTCGCCCGACAAACGGATATCGACCTCCTTGCCTGCCAACAGACTGCCGGCGCCATCGAGGTCGTCTTCGCGCACGCGCACGTAGACTTGCGGCACAAGCACCTTTTGCGTGGAACCATCGGCCAAGGTCACGTCCTGCTCCACCAGCCAGACGATATCGCTGGTCAGCGCCGCCATCTGTGCCGGCGTCAGCGCCAGGCCGGGACGCAGGTCCCAGGTCTGGGCAAAGGCGGCACCGGCATCCATCAGTCCCCGATACTGCTGGTCATCGCTGGAATAGTCGCCGGTAAAGCGTTGCCCCGTCAATTCCGCGATCTGCTCGCGCACCAGGCGTTGCTCGTAAAAACCATCGCCCAGGCGCTTTTGCGTCACTGTCGGATCGAGCTGAACCTTGCTGGTCAGGTAGTCCGACCCCGTCCAGTCCTTGTAATTGGCAAAACGGGGATCCGTTTCCACAAGGAAGCGCGATGCAGGTCCGGGACTCGTCCTGAACAAGCTGGCATTCGGAATTTGCGTGGAAGGCGACGTCGTGCGCACGACTTGCGCGCGCCCCGAAGGGTTCGCCAAAGCCACCTGGCCGATGACCGTCATGCGTCCGGCGGACGCGCCGCCGGCGCCGGCCACCTGCGCTGCGCTGCCGGTGGCGCTCGACACCGTGGCGCCATGCGCTGCGGCCATGCCGGACTGTGTGGCCTTGCCCGGCCCCGTAGCGCCTGCCGCAACTTCCTGCTTGACGCCCGCCAGGCTGAGCGCCTGGCCAGCATTGCCGGCACGCTCGCTCCCCTGCAAGCCGTTGCCGCCGCCCACTGAGGCAGGACCACCTTGCGTATTTTTCGCCAGCAAGCCCGCATCGACCTTGCCGGCACCAGCCACTCCGCCGACGGCGGCAACGCCGCCATCCTGCACACTGCCGTGGCCTGCTGCCTGGCCCCCGCTGCCAAGGCGTCCGCTGCCCTGCACGCCGCCGGTCGCCCCTACCGCATCGGGTCCGCCTTGCGTCCCACCTGCCAGCAAGGCGGGATCGACCGTACCAGCCCCGGCGGCTCCGCCAACGGTACCTACAGAGCCGCCCTGTACACCCCCGTGCCCCGCCGACTGGCCAGCGTTGCCGAGACGTCCGCTACCTTGCAAGCCGCCGGTCCCCCCTACCGCATCGGGTCCGCCTTGCGTCCCACCTGCCAGCAAGGCAGGATCGACCGTGCCAGCCCCGGCGGCACCGCCAACGGTACCTACAGAGCCGCCCTGCACACCCCCGTGCCCGGCCGACTGGGCAGCGTTGCCGAGACGCCCGCTACCTTGCAAGCCGCTGCCTCCGCCGACCGCGCCAGGACCACCCTGCGCATCACGCGCCAGCAAAGCCGAATCGACCGTGCTGGCGGCGCCGCTTCCTGTGGCCGCGCCGGCGGAACTGCCCTGCACCGCGCCATGGCCAGCTGTTTTCCCCGCATTGCCAATCCGGCCACTGCCATCTTGACTACCTTGCGCTGCCACGGCATCCGCGCTCTTGCCATCAGCACCCACCGTGGCGCGGCCAGTATCGATGCCCGACGTTGCCGTCTGTCCGCCCGCACCCGTGGCGCCGGCGACGGCCGAACCGCTAAGCGCGCCGACATTGCCCACCTGCCCCGCATTGCCCGTGCCGCTGGCGCCGTTCAATGCCCCCGTGCCGCTGGCTGCCCCGGCGCCTGTCCCGCCAGCAGCACTCACACCTGCAACGCTGCCAGGCGTGCCACTCACTGCCGTGTGCGTCACATTTGCATTGGTGGCGCCGGTGGCGCTGGTGCCGCCATTGACGCCGCTCACACCTGCCGACGATGGCGATGCGTTTGGCGTTTTTTGATAAATCTGTTTGACCGGATCCGCCGAGCTATGCTCAACCGGAGTCAAGGAGCTTTCTCCCATCGGTTTCTGAACATAGCCGCCCCAGGCGCTCGATGGCACATACAAGACATTCTCGGATGTTCCCGTCTCCTTCGAATAGGTATGCAAATCAATTTGCGGATTGACCAGCGCTGTCCCTTCCATGTAGAGCTTCCCACCCGCAATGACATGGCTTTGCTCATTACGCGCATCGCTGGAGCGAATCGTCACATTGCCACCCGCCAGCAGTTTCGCCGGATCGGTATCCACCACGGTTTCTGTACGCGAGGTACGTGTCAGCCGGTAGATGGTGTACTCTTTTTGTACTATCCCATTTGCATCAACAATCTGACCACCTACACTTCGAAAGCGCTTGTCCTTTTCACCAGGGAGCAGGCTCCCGTACTCTATGACACTTACAGTCCCGCTATCGAGCGTCTCGATCCTGAAATGCGTATTTAAATTTCGGAACTGACTCGTCCCCATCTCCAGATTCCCCAGCGCCTCGATCGTCGCGCTGGCATTCGTCACCGATCCCGCCCAGCCCGTGGCGATGCGGTTGCCGTCCAGATAGCCGCCGATGGCCATGTCGCCGCCGCTGAAGATCAGGCCGTGTTCGCGGT
>NZ_WFLI01000003.1 GCF_009208555.1 Janthinobacterium violaceinigrum
ATGACAGACAAGAGCAGCACCGATTGGACGCCACGCCGCAGCTGGCACTGGGTTGCGCGCGCGGCCGCCCTTGCGCGGACAGCGCCGTCCCGTCCCGCCCCGCTATCAGGGGCAGGGCCGCCGGCCGCCCCGCCATGCCGGGCATTCCCTGCCATATCTGCCGCCGCGCTATCGGGGCTGGGGCGGTTATGCGCCCATCTATCCGACCATCTATCCAGCGCCGTATGTGGTGGCCGAACCCGCTTTCGGCGGCCAGCAGGAGCCGGAACCGGACGGGGGCCAGGATCAGGGGCAGGATGTCGGACAAGACCAGGGGCAGGACGATGGCCAGATGCAGGGCGAAATCCCGCCGACCCTGGCCGGCACCATGGGCCGGGTGCCGGAAGCGGCCGCTTTGACCTACCAGGCGCTGGGGCCGCTGGCCAACGCCTTGCGCGATCCGAATGGCAGGGGGCCTGGCCTGTATGTGATCGAATTCGACGCGGGCGGGCGGCGCCGCGCCTACAGCGGCCAGACGGACGATCTGCACCGGCGCCTGCTGCAGCACCGCCTGTGCGGCCAGATGCTGGCCGTCGACTTGAGCACGCACCAGGTGTATGTGGCGCCCCTGGCCTCGGCGGCGCAGCGGCGCCGTATCGAGCAGCGCATCCATGACGACATGTTTGCCAACCAGCGCGGCGTGCTGACCAATCAGCGGCGCGAACTGGAACTGGCCGTGCTCGGTGAAATGTGGACCTGAATGGAGGCCTGGCAGCCAGGCCTTGATCACTGCGAAGGAGAGCATCATGCACCAACTCGAATGCGCGTGCGCGCAATGCCGGCAGCGGGCCGGCGCCGCGTTTGAAGTGCTGGAATTCGGCCAGGACTGGCCCGGCAAGGGCGGTGCGCGGGCCGTGTTTGGCGAAGAGGAAGAACTGCAGCTGGCCATGGAGTTGCTGGAAGCGGCCAGCGAAGAGGAACTCGACCAGTTTCTCGGCAATGTCTTCAAGAGCGTGTGGAAGGGCGTCAAAAAGGTGGGCTCGACCATTGCCAAGGTGGCCAAGCCCCTGGGCGGCGCCTTGAAGGCCGTGGCCAAGACGGCCTTGCCCTTTGTCGGCGGCGCCCTCGGTTCGATGATCCCCATACCGGGCGTGGGCACGGCGCTGGGCTCGGCCCTGGGGCGCGCCGCCAGCAGTGCGCTGGAGCTGGAAATGGCTGCCGAAGCGCCGGCCGACCGCGAACTGGAACTGGCGCGCCGCTTCGTGCGCATCGCGGGGCAGGCGGCGCGTCTGGCGGCCGACGGCGACGGCAGCGCGCGCGCCGTGGAAAGCGCGCTGACGCGGGCCTTGCACCAGCAATTGCCGCACTTCCGCTCGCCCGCGCCACAGACCGAGGAAGAGAGCGGGCGCTGGCGCCGGCGCGGCAACCGCATCGTCGTGATGGGCGACTGGAACTGAACGGTGCAGGCGACAGGCATGGCGCCCGTCATCGATTGCCATTGCCATGCGGGACCGGGCGACGGCTTGAGCGGGCCGTGGGACAGCGATGCGTCGCTGCACGCCTATCTGCGCCGCGCACGGGCGGCCGGCATAGGCCGCAGCGTGCTGTTCGCCACCTTCCACTCCGATTACGCGATTGCCAACCATGGCGTGGCGCGCCTGGTCGCGTCCGATCCGCAGCGTTTTTATGGCTTTGCCTTCGTGCATGCACGGCGCGACCGGGGCCGCGTCATGGACCTGGTGCGCACGGCCGTCGAGCGCTACGGTTTTGTCGGCATCAAGGCGCACCGCCTGGACGCGCGCATCAGCGGCGAAGTGTGCGACGCGGCCCGTTTTTTCGGCTTGCCCGTGCTGTACGACCCGGCCGGCGAGGTGGCCGTGGCCCAGTTGCTGGCGCAGCAGTATCCCGATGTCAATTTCATCCTGCCCCATCTGGGCAGCTTCGGCGACGACTGGGCGGCGCAGCTGGCGCTGATCGACCATCTGGCCCGCCACCGCAACATCCATACGGACAGTTCCGGCGTGCGCCGCTTTGACCTGCTGCAACAGGCCGTGCAGCGCGCGGGGCCGCACAAGGTCTTGTTCGGCTCGGATGGCCCCTGGCTGCATCCGGGGCTGGAATTGCACAAGATTCATTTGCTGGGCTTGCCGGCGCCGGACGCAGCGTTGATCACGGGCGGCAATTTTTTGCGGCTGACGGGACTGGCGTGAGGCGGATCACCGAGGCCCCGGCACGGCCGGCATCGGGGTTGCGGGCGCTTGCGCCGCGCAGGCCGCCGTCTTGCGGCGTATCTGCAGGGCGCGGTCCGTCACGCCCAGGCGGGCGGCGGCGCGCTGGTTGTTGCCGTGCTCCTCGGCCAGCACCAGGCGGATGGCCATGTCGGCGGCGCAGCGCGTGATGTGCGACAGCTTGCATCCCTGGGCCAGCGCACGCCGCACGGCCGTTTCGAAGTGCCGGTCGGGCCAGGGCGGCGCCTGCAGCCGTTCTTCGGGGGGCAGGGCGCCGATGGTGATGGGGCCGGGGCCGCAATGGCGGTGCCAGATGCGCGTGACGGTCTGGCGCAGCTCGCGCACATTGCCCGGATAGTCGCGCAGCAGCAGGTATTCGCGCACGGCCGCGTCCAGCGGGGGCGGCGCCTGCTGGGCCAGTTCGGTGAGGAAATGCCGGGCCAGGGGCAGGATATCGTCCTGGCGCTCGCGCAACGGCGGCGTCCGGCAACGCCAGCCGGCGATGCGGTAATACAGGTCGGCGCGAAAGGCGCCGCGCGCCACTTCGCGCTCCAGTTCGCGGTTGGTGGCGCACACGAGCCGGAACTGCGTGGGCTGCCACGTGTTGCCGCCCACGCGCTTGTATTTGCGCTCCTGGATGGCGCGCAGCAGCTGCGCCTGCAGGGGCAGGGGCAGTTCGCCAACTTCGTCGAGAAACAGCACGCCGCCGTCGGCCAGGGCAAAAGCGCCGTCGCGCGCGCCCGCCGCACCCGTAAAGGCGCCCCGTTCGTGGCCGAACAGTTCGCTGCCTGCCAGTTCCGGCGACAGGGTGGTGCAGTCGAGGATAGTGAAGTCGCCGCTGCAGTTGCCGAGGCGGTGAACCAGTTGCGCCAATAAATCCTTGCCCGTGCCCGTCTCGCCCGTGATCAGTATCGAGGCCTGACTGAAGGCGGCCATTTCCACCACTTGATGCAGCAAGGCGGTCCACACCGCGCTGCTGCCCACGAGGGCTCCGCGCACGGCGTTTGATGCCAGCAGCTGCGCCACGGCTTGCCAGCGCTGCAGGCGTGCCAGCACCTGGCCCGCATCGGCGCTACCGGCCGGCCACAGCAGGACATCGAGGGCGCCGGCCGCCAGCACGGCCCGCTGCTGCGCGCAGCTCAGGGCCTCGCCGCAGGCGGCAATGGCCAGTACGGAGGCGTGCCGGCACAGGGCCGGCAGCGCGTGCAGCAGCGCCGTATCGGCTTCGGCAAACAGCACGATGCCCGCGCCATCCCCATCACCGTCGCCATCGTGCCGCCGGGCTACAGTTACCTGAGCCTGCTGCAAGGCCGCCAGCAGCAGCGCGCCACTGCCAGCCGCCGCCTGCTGCACGATTTCCAGCCACACCTTGAGCGCCATATGCCAGCCATCACGAGGCCACGAGTCGCCCATCTTAGAAGCCCGCCACCCCGGCCGTTTGATCTGGCACAAGCGTGCGCGGTAGCCGGAAATGAAAAACGCCGCCTGATCTGCATCAGGCGGCGTTAATCACTACCGTTCCAGCAACGTCATCAAGCAACGTCACGAGAATGGCTAAAAACGTTCAGGGCAAGGCGCATTGCCGAAGACAGTACGAATAGTACGGCTAGGCAATGCAACGCCGCCATGGACGATTTTTAGGCGTTCTCATCCATCTTGACGCAGTCGACGAAGTATCCGCGCTTGCCATCGACCTCGCGTTTCACGAGACCATGCACATCCGTCTCGAAGCCGGGGAAGCGCTCGTTGAAGTCGCGCGCGAAGCGCAGGTAGTCGACGATGGTCTTGTTGAAGCGTTCGCCCGGGATCAGCAGCGGAATGCCCGGTGGATACGGCGTCAGCAGGATGGACGTGATGCGGCCTTCCAGCTCGTCGATGGCCACGCGCTCGATTTCGCGGTGCGCCATCTTGGCGAACGCGTCCGACGGCTTCATGGCCGGGATCATGTCCGACAGGTACATTTCCGTCGTCAAGCGCGCCACGTCGTAAGCCTTGTAGAAATCGTGGATTTGCTGGCACAGGTCGCGCAAGCCCATTTTTTCATAGCGCGGGTTGGCTGCCGCAAATTCCGGCAGGATGCGCCACATCGGCTGGTTCTTGTCGTAGTCGTCCTTGAACTGCTGCAAGGCCGTCAGCAGGGTATTCCAGCGGCCCTTGGTGATGCCGATGGTAAACATGATGAAGAACGAGTACAGGCCGCATTTTTCAATGATGACGCCGTGCTCGGCCAGGTACTTGGTGACGATGGATGCGGGGATGCCCGTGTCGCCGAACTGGCCGTCCAGCGACAGGCCCGGATTGACGATGGTCGCCTTGATCGGGTCGAGCATGTTGAAGCCGGGAGCCAGGTCGCCGAAGCCGTGCCAGTCATCCTCGGCGCGTATCATCCAGTCTTCCTGCTGGCCCATGCCTTCGTCGTTGAAGCTGGACGGACCCCACACCTGGAACCACCAGTCCTGGCCCCATTCCTGGTCGATCTTCTTCATGGCGCGGCGGAAATCGAGCGCTTCCATGATCGATTCTTCCACCAGGGCCGTGCCGCCCGGCGCTTCCATCATGGCCGCAGCCACGTCGCACGAAGCGATGATCGAGTATTGCGGCGAGGTGGAAGTGTGCATCAGGTAAGCCTCGTTGAAGGCGTCCTGGTCCAGCTTGACCGTGTCCGATTCGCGCACGAGGATTTGCGAGGCCTGCGACAGGCCGGCCAGCAATTTGTGCGTGGACTGGGTCGAGAAGATCATCGATTCCTTGGCGCGCGGACGGTCCTTGCCGATGGCGTGCATATTCTTGTAGAAATCGTGGAAGGTGGCGTGCGGCAGCCATGCTTCATCGAAGTGCAGGGTGTCGATCTTGCCGTCCAGCATTTCGCGCAGGGTTTCCACGTTGTAGATCACGCCGTCATAGGTCGATTGCGTGATGGTGAGGATGCGCGGCTTCTTGTTCTTTGCCTCGCGCGCGAACGGATTCGCCTCGATCTTGCGGGCAATGCTTTCCGGCGTGAATTCGTGCAGGGGGATGGGGCCGATGATGCCCAGGTGATTGCGCGTCGGCATCAGGAACACGGGAATCGCGCCGCACATGATGATCGAATGCAGGATCGACTTGTGGCAGTTGCGGTCGACGACGACGATGTCGCCTGGTGCCACGGTCGAATGCCATACCATCTTGTTCGACGTCGACGTGCCGTTGGTGACGAAATAGCAATGGTCGGCATTGAAGATGCGCGCCGCATTGCGTTCGGACGCGGCGACAGGACCCGTATGGTCGAGCAGCTGGCCCAGTTCCTCGACGGCGTTGCAGACGTCGGCGCGCAACATGTTTTCACCGAAGAACTGGTGGAACATCTGGCCGATCGGCGACTTCAGGAAGGCCACGCCGCCCGAGTGGCCGGGGCAATGCCACGAGTAGGAACCATCGTTGGCGTAGTGCACCAGCGCGCGGAAGAACGGCGGCGACAGGCCGTCCAGATAGGACTTCGCTTCGCGGATGATGTGGCGCGCGACGAATTCCGGCGTATCTTCGAACATGTGGATGAAACCATGCAGTTCGCGCAGGATATCGTTGGGAATATGGCGCGAGGTGCGCGTTTCGCCGTACAGATAGATAGGGATGTCCGCGTTCTTGTAGCGGATTTCCTCGACGAAGGCGCGCAGGGACTTGAGCGCGTGGTCCGTTTCCTCGATGGAACCGGCACCGAATTCCTCGTCGTCGATCGACAGCACGAAGGCGGACGCCCGCGATTGCTGCTGGGCAAATTGCGACAAATCGCCGTAGCTGGTCACGCCCAGCACTTCCATGCCTTCTTTTTCCATTGCGGCGGCAAGGGCGCGAATGCCCAGGCCGGACGTATTTTCAGAACGGAAATCCTCGTCAATGATGACGATAGGGAAACGAAATTTCATGCATGTCTCCAAAAAAGCAAGCCGCCCCTGACGTAATGGAGGGGCGGACTAGGGCGCGACTTCAGGCGGCAAAGCAACCCGGCAGACGCAGAAAAAAAATAAGAACGGGATTCTCGCAGAAATGCAGCGTCTGCGGGAAAAAAATATCGCCCCCAGGCATCACGAGCATGCGCTAGCGTGACGCAAAGGTGTGACAGGGGTATTACAGCAACATTCTGTCCAATGAATAGCAACCTTATCAGGCTTTGCGTTGCAGGGTGACAAAGGCGTAAGGCAGGCCGGATTTCTCCGAGACATGCGCCTCGCGCGCGGTTTCTTGCCATACGGCATGATCCACGGCAGGGAAAAACGCGTCGCAGTCAAAAGTCTGGCCGATTTCCGTGACGATCAGGCGCTGCGCCAGGGCCAGCGACTGCCTGTAGATGTCGGCGCCGCCGATGACATAGCCTTCGGCGCCGTCGAGCAGCGCGATGGCCGCTTCCAGCGACGACACCGCTTCCACGCCCTCGTGGCGCCAGTCCGGATTGCGCGTGATGACGATGTTGCGGCGGTTCGGCAGCGGCCGGCCGATGGAATCGAAGGTCTTGCGGCCCATGAGGATGGGGTGGCCCGTCGTCAGGCGCTTGAAGTGCGCGAGGTCTTCCGGCAATTTCCACGGCAGGGTGTTGGCTATGCCGATGCCGCCTTGCTGATCGGTGGCGACGATGATGGTCAGTGTGCTCATTGGTTCTGTGAAAGTGGTGGGGGAAGGGCCCGATGCCCGTCATTATCGTTGAAATTGCCTGCCGCCTCCAGATGCGCACGCATGGCGTCGGCCAGCGGACGGGGCGCTTCCAGCGGAATCATGTGGCCGGTGTTGTCTTTTAGTAAGTGCAAGGTGGCTTGCGGCAGGCGGGCCGCCATGTCGCGCAGGTCGTCGGGGTTGACGAGCTTGTCGTCCACGGCGCCCACGATCAGCACGGGAATATCGAGTTCCGGCAAGCGCGCCATCAAGTCGGGGCGGTCGATGGTGGTGAGAAATTGCGCCAGCAGCACCTCCTTGCCCAGGTCCAGCCCCATCTGCTGGATCAGGCCCGTGATGCTGGCGTCCTGCAAATGCGACGGGTGCAGCAATTCGCGCAGGCGCTGGCGCGTGATGCCCGCATAGGCATTGCGCTCGAGCATGGTGACGATGCGCTGGCGCGCTTCGACTTCCGCCGGCAGCAAGCCTTTGGCCGAATTGGCGATCAAGGTGAGGGACTTGACACGCTGCGGGTGCGCCAGCGCATGTTCGAGCGCCAGGTAGGCGCCCAGCGAAAAGCCCGCCAGATGCGCCTGCCCGTCGCTGTGGCTGGCAATCATCTGCTGCATCTGCGCGCGCGTGCGCGCCTCGTGCAGGGGCACGTGGTGCACATGCATGGCATCGCCCAGTGCCGGCGCCAGGCGCGACCACAGGCGCGCATCGCACAAGGTGCCAGGGATGCAAACGAGTCGCGTGGTGTTTTCAGGCAAGTTCAAACCAGGGATAGGATCGCTCATGATGGTGAAAGTTCTGTCGAGCGGCATTATCCGTCATTTCGGCCAGCAGGGCAGCGGTGTAATTTTTTCTGCATGGCATTATTTTCAATAGTGCGCGGCTGGCAAGCCTGGACTTTATGGTAGGCTCATGGCTCATCAAGCCGGGGAGCCGGCCCAGTGACCTGAAACACCGAATGCAACCCACTAATTGAAGAGGAATTACCATGGCGATCAGTTTGCAAAAAGGCGGCAATGTCAACCTGAGCAAGGAAGCTCCTGGCTTGAAGAAAATCGTGATCGGCCTGGGCTGGGACCCCCGCGCCACCGATGGCGCCGCTTTCGACCTGGACGGCAGCGCCTTCCTGCTGAAAACGGATGGCAAGGCCCGTTCCGATGCTGATTTCATTTTTTATAACAACCTGAAGTCGGCCGATGGCTCCATCGTCCACGCGGGCGACAACACGACGGGCGGCGGCGACGGCGACGACGAGAAAATCGCCGTCGACCTGGCCAACGTGCCTGCCGACATCGACAAGATCGCCGTGGCCGTCACGATTCACGATGCGGAAAACCGCAAGCAGAACTTCGGCATGGTGGGCAAGGCCTACATCCGTTGCCTGAACGGCGACAATGGCGCGGAAATCGCCCGCTACGACCTGTCCGAAGACGGCTCGACGGAAGCGGCCATGATCTTCGGCGAAATCTACCGCGCCGGCAGCGAATGGAAATTCAAGGCCATCGGCCAGGGTTTCAAGGGCGGCCTGGGGCCTCTGGCACGTTCGTTCGGCATCAACGCCTAAGAGCTCCGGAAAACGGCCCATGGCGGCGTTGCGTCACCTCGCCGTACTATGCGTACTGTCTTCGGTGACGCGCCTTGCCCTGAACCGTAGTCCGAAGCTCTTTTAGCCTTGTTCAAGAATACAGCACGGCAGTCCGTGGCGGCTTTGCTCCGCCAGGGACTGACTGTACATTCGTACCGCCTTTGGACGACGGATTTTGCCCTGAGCCGTAGTCCCAAGCTTTCACACCTGAATACATAGTCCCATGGAAAACCTGATCAAGGGGCAGCGCCTGGCGCTGTCCGGCCTCGTCACGGGCAATGTCGTGCAACTGGGCCTCGCCACTGCGGGCGTGGCGCTGGACTTTGCCTGTTTCGGCCTCGATGCCGGCGGCAAGCTGTCCGACGACCGCTACATGACCTTTTTTAACCAGCCGCGCACGCCGTGTGGCGGCGTGGAAGCGGCGGCGCCGGCGGGCGACCTTGCCGGTTTCAGCTACCAGCTGGAGCGCCTGCCTGCCTCCATCGAACGCCTGGTCGTCACGGCCGCCATCGATGGCGACGCCACCATGGCGCAGCTGGGCAGCGGCTATCTGCGCCTGCTCGACGGCGGCCGCGAGCTGGCCCGCTACGCGTATGGGGGTGCTGATTTTTCCCAGGAAAAAGCCGTGATGCTGGGCGAGCTCTACCGCAAGGACGGGGGCTGGCGCTTCATGGCCGTGGGCCAGGGTTTCAATGGCGGCCTGGACGCGCTGGTCGCGCATTTCGGCGGCGAAGTGGCGCAGGCCGCGCCGGAACCTGCGGCGAAGATTTCCCTGTCGAAAATCTCGCTGACCAAGGCGGGGCAGACGCACAAGGTATCTCTGGAAAAGGGCGCGGGCGCGCCGAAAAAACTCATCGTCAAGGCCAGCTGGGTCGATAACGGCGATGGCGACGACGATAACGACGATCTCGATTTGCGGGTCGGCATCCTCTTGCCGAATGGCCAGATGCGCTTCATCCAGGCGCCGGATACGGCAGGCAGTTTCGACGCTATGCCCTATGTGCGCCACCTGGGCGACGTGGCCGGCGCATCGGGCAAGGAGCCGGCCACGGAAACGGTGGAAGTCAATCCCGCGCTGGCGCACCATTACGGCGGCACCGTGGGCCTGGTCTTCAGCGTGTATTCGGCGCTGGCCAACGGCGCCGTGTCCGTGGCGTCCATGCGGCCGAAAATGGTCATGCAATACGGCGAGCAGACCGTCGAGTGCGCGTTCGACTTCCGCCTGTCCACGGCGGCCGAAGACGACACGGTCTACACCTATGTGATCGGCATGGCGCGCATCACGGGGGACAGCATCATCCTCGAGCCGTCCGGCAAGACGTCGGAGCCAGGCAGCGAGGCGACGCCGTGGCTGAGCTGGCAGGGCGAGAACCTGCAGCTGGCCTTCAACGGCCCCGTCGTCTTCAAGGGCGAGGACAAGGATGATGAAGACGATTTCAATGCGGACAATCCGCGCCGCTACATTGCTTAGTACCTGAATACTAACTGGAGACATTGATGGAAACCTTGGCCAAGGGCCAGCGCTTGCCGCTGGCCAATCTCGTTCCCGATGGCGTGCTGCAGATCGGCGTCGCCGCACAGGGGCTGGCGCTGGACGTGGCCTGCTTCGGCCTCGATGCCGGCGGCAAGCTGTCCGACGAGCGCTACATGACCTTCTTCAACCAGCCGCGCACGCCGTGCGGCGGCGTGGAAGCGCGCGCCGGCAGCGGCGGCGACATGGCCGAGTTTGCCTTGCAGCTGGCGCGCTTGCCGGCCGGTATAGACCGCCTCGTCGTGACGGCGTCCATCGATGGCGGCGGCGTGATGTCGCAGCTGCAGTCCGGCCACGTGCGCCTGCAGGCAGGCGGGCGCGAACTGGCCCGCTTCGCCTTTGCGGGCGCAGATTTCGCGCAAGAAAAAGCCGTGATGCTGGCGGAAATCTACCGCAAGGATGGCGGCTGGCGCTGCATGGCCGTGGGCCAGGGTTTCAATGGCGGGCTGGACGCGCTGGTGCGCCACTTTGGCGGCGAAGTCGACCAGGCCGCGCCCGCCGCTGCGGCGGCCCCGGCAGCGGCGTCTGCCGTCGTGCAAGCCAAGCTCAACCTGGAAAAGCGGGTGGAACGCGAGGCGCCGCAACTGGTCAGCCTGGTCAAGCAGGCTGGCGTGTCCCTGCAAAAAGTGGGCCTGTCGGAGCACCGTGCCAAGGTCTGCCTGTGCCTCGATATCTCCGGTTCCATGGGACGGCTGTACAAGGAGGGCCTGGTGCAGCGTTTTGCCGAACGCATCCTGGCCCTGGGCTGCAAGTTCGACGACGATGGCGAGATCGACGTTTTCCTGTTCGGCAAGAACGTTCACCATCCGGCGCCCATGGCCTTGAGCAACTGCAACACTTATGTGGGGCAGGCGATTGCCCGCCACCCGCTGGAAGGCGACACGCGCTATGGCGCCGCCATGCAAGCGATCCGCGCGTTCTATTTCCCCGATGCAGCCGGCGGCGAACGCACGCGGCCCGTCGCGGCCGAGTTGCCCGTGTACGTGATGTTCGTCACGGACGGTGGCACCAGCGACCAGGTGACGACGGAGAAGCAGTTGCGCTGGGCCAGCAATGAACCCATCTTCTGGCAATTCATGGGCATTGGCAAAGGGCGCAAATCGAAAAGCAAGTTCCTCGCCGCGTTTGCCGATTCCGACTTCCCCTTCCTGGAAAAGCTCGACGAATTGCAGGGGCGTCTGGTCGACAACGCCAACTACTTTTCCGTCGGCTCGCCGGACGAGCACAGCGATGCGGAGCTGTATGACTTGCTGATGACGGAATATCCGGGCTGGTTGAAACTGGCGCGCGGCCATGGCTTGCTGCGCTAGTGCAAAGGTGGCGCACAGTTCATCGGATGAGGCTGTACAACCACAAGTGGAAGAGATTTGTAAATTGAAGTAAATAACAATGGTTCGCATTTGCTTTGCTGCCGCGACTCATGGCATGCTTTGAACGTGCTCTCACGCTGCGGCGTAGCGCCTCATCCGTAGCGTCTCCATTATTTTTTAGCCAAATGCATAAACTTCTTTTCCACTGTCTGGCAGGCGGCAGCCTGCTGGTCTCCGGCGCCGCCGTCCAGGCGCAAACCGTCAGCGGCGCCGCCGCCGTGAAGCCCGCACCAGCACCGGCACCGGCCAAGGCGCCCGCCGTCGATGCTCCCGCGACCGTCAGCGTGACGGCCGAACGTCCCACGGGCCGCATCGACCGGCAAGTCTACGACGTCAAGTCCGACGTGGGCAGCACCAATGGCACGGCGGCCGACGCCTTGAACAATGTGCCGTCCGTGGCCGTCGATCCTGACGGCAGCGTGTCCTTGCGGGGCAGCAGCAATGTGCAGATATTGATCGACGGCAAGCCGTCGGCCATGCTGCAGGGCGATTCGCGTGGCGCCACCCTGAACGCCATGGCGGCCGACGATATCGAGTCGGTGGAAGTGATCAACAATCCCGGCGCCCAGTTCGGCAACGAAGCCGGCGGCGGTCCGATCTTGAACCTGGTGATGCGGCGCAACCGCAAGCCGGGCGGCTTTGCCACCGTGAATGCGAATGCGGGCATCGCGGGACGCTACAACAGTTCCGTGTCCGGCACCTACAACGAAGGGCCGTGGGGCTACCAGGGCGGCATCAATGTGCGCCATGACGGCCGCAATTCCGTGGGCGAAGTCAGCCGCGAACGCCTGGACCGCGGCACGGGCGCGTTTGCCCCCAGCAGCCAGAGCTCCACCAGCAATGGCTTGAACGACTCGCTGGGCTTGCACGGCACCGTCAATTACAACCTGAACACGAATGACACCCTGGCCGCCAGTGTGTCGTACAACGGGCGCAGCAACGACCAGCGCTCGCTCGACCGCTACATCAATGGCGACAGCACGGGCAGCACCATCGGCGACTATGTGCGCAGCACCGTGCGCAACGGCGACAGCCGCAATTACAGCTGGGGCGGGCGCTACGACCACAAGGGCGAATTGCCGGGCGAAACCCTGAAAATCGACTTGCGCGTATCATCGTCGACCAACGAGAGCGACAGCGATTACGCGAATGCCTATGCGATCGCGCCCGTCAACGCCTTCGACAGCCGCGCGCGCCAGCACAGCGAAACGGGCAACCGCATCGTCGACTTCAGCGGCGACTACGAGCGCCCGCTGGCGGGCGGCACGGCCAAGCTGGGCTACAAGGTGGCGGACAACAAGAGCAGCTTCGACACCCTGTACACGGACATCAATCCGGCCAGCCTGGCGGAAACCGTCAACCCCATGCGCAGCAACCGTTTCGAGATGGACGAGCGCACCATCGCCCTGTACGGTTCCTACCAGATGCGCCTGAATGAACGCTGGGGCGCGCTGGCCGGTTTGCGCGCCGAATACACGGACTTGAACGTGCGCCAGATCACGGGCGGCGTCGAGGCCGGCAATAATTACCTCAACTACATCCCCAGCCTGTTTGCCACCTACAAGGTCAATGACGAGAGCAATCTGCGCTTCAGCTATGCGCACCGCATCCGCCGCCCGAACGCGGGCGACCTGAACCCGTACGTGGTGTACCGCGACGAATTTAATGTGTCGGCCGGCAATCCCAAGCTCAAGCCCACGCAGACGGATTCGTTCGAGATCGGCTATGAAACGAAGATCGCGGGCCTGGAAAGCAGCTTGCGCGCCTACCACCGCCGCGATACGGACGCCATCGTCGATTACCGCTACTTCATCAGCGACAACGTGCTGCTGACCACGCGCCAAAATGGCGAAGGCAGCCATTCTAGCGGCCTGGAGTTCAGCGTCAGCGGCAAGCTGACGCCGTCGCTGACCCTGAACACGAGCGGCAACCTGGCGCGCAGCCAGCAGACCAGTTCCGACGACCTGGGCAACCTCAGCACGCGCACGGCGAACGCCCTGAGCGGCCGCGCGCGCCTCAATTACCAGGTCAATGCGGATAACCAGTTGCAACTGGCCCTGCAAATGCAAGGCAAGATGCTGTCGGGACAGGGTTACCGCTCGCCGAACAATACCTTGAATATGAGCTGGCGCCACACGGTGACGCCGCAGCTGAGCCTGGTCATGAACGTGACCGATGTGTTCAGTACCAACAAGATGGAAACCGTCATCAACAGCGCGTCTTTGCGCGAGACGAGCACGCGCCGCTTCGACGGGCGCATGATTTATGTGGGCTTGTCGTACCGCCTGGGCGGCGCCACGACGGCGGCGAAAGAAGGCGAGCGCGAACCTCGCTTCGGTCCGCCGGGCGGACGGGGACCAGGCGGTCCCGGCCCCGGCGGCGAGGGACCGGGCTAAGCCCGGCCAGGCAGCCTAGGCAGCGGCGGCGATTTCCTTGAGGAAGTCGACAAAGCTGTCCGCATGGCGTTCAAAACGCCATGCGCCTGCGCCGTGCTCGGCCGTGTAGATGGGCGCGTCGCCGTCAACGATGGCTGACAAATCCAGGCAATACGGATCGGCGCCCGCATCGGCAATCACCACGTAGTGGACGGGCCAGCCGGCGAGGACTTCCTGGTCGACGGGATTGCAAGCGTACCCATGCTGCCCCTTGATCAGCTCTGCCGCGCCGTACAGATGCAGGCCCTGGAAGTAGCGTTTGCTGTCGATATACACGCGCAGCGGCGAATAGCGGGCCAGGAAGCGCCGGTATTGTTCCGGCAAAGTCCAACGCTGGTCGATGGCCGCCAGGTCGGCATTCTCCGCAATGACCAGCCAGTTCGACGGGCGCGCCAGGTCCTGATCCTTCTTGCGCTCGGCCGCCAGTTTCTTTTCCAGTTTTGCGGCCGCCTTTTCCAGTGCCGTGCGTGGATCGTCCAGCGAGGCATGCGTGGCCGGGGCCGCAAAGCCGTGGCCATCCGGGTAGCTGTCCGCTTGCCAGGCCAGCACCTCGGCCACGCGCAGCTGCTCCGGTTTCCAGTGGCCGGGATCGGTCATCAAGCCCCGGTCGAAGGGCTGGCCGCTGGCGATGGCCAGGCTCTTGATGGCCTTGGCGCGCGTGCTGGACTTGGCGCCGTCCGCGGCGGCGAGCGCCACCAGCGGGCCATAGGCGGCCTTGCCCATGCTCTTGAGCATGCCATCGACGGCCCAGTAGCTGAGCTCGGGCACCGCCAGGCAGGCGGTAAAGAAGTCGCCGCACTCGCCAGGCTCTGCCAGCGCGATGATGTCCGTCATGAGGAAGTTGCGCCAATGCAGCAGCTGGCCATCCTTGGCGTAGCCGATGAGGATGTCGAGCACGGCGCGCCGCTCGTCCATTCCATGCTTTTTGATCAGGCGGTCTTTCAGCCGCGCGAACTTGTTGCCATCGGTTTCGTCAAACAGCTTGCGGTGCAGGGCGGCAAGGGGAGTGACCGCCATCAGACAGCCATCGCCGCCTTGATGGGCGCATGGTGTTCATAGCCTTCCAGCGAGAAATCGGACGGCTCGATCTTTTCCAGCCATTCCGGCTCGTACTTGCCCGTCTTCGCATAGTCGGGCACGCGGTCGGAAATGACGAAGCGCGGCGCGGGGAACGGCGTGCGCTTCAATTGCTCTTCCACCATGTCGAGGTGGTTTTCATAGATGTGCGCGTCGCCGATGAAATACGTGAACCAGCGCGGCGTATAGCCCGTCAGGCGCGCCACCAGGTGCAGCAGGGCCGCGCCTTCGGCGATGTTGAACGGTGTGCCCAGGCCGATATCGTTGCTGCGTACATATAAGCACAGCGAGATTTCGCGCGTGCTGGCGTTCGGGATGAACTGGTACAGCAAATGGCAGGCGGGCAGGGCGACGGCGTCCAGCACGGCCGGGTTCCAGCCGTGGAACAGGATGCGGCGGCTGCCCGGGTTCGTCATGATGGTGTCGAGACACTCGCGCAGCTGATCGACGGCCTTGTACAGCAAGACCTTCTGCACGCCGTCTTCGGCGATGGGGGCGATCAGGGTAAAACCGTTCGCTTGCGCATCGGCAATTTGCGCGGGCTTGTCGGCGTCGAGCAATTTATACGCGGGCCATTGTCTCCATTGCACGCCGTACACGGGGCCCAGGTCGTCCTCGCCTTCGCGGTAGGGGTTGGCCAGCCATTGCGCGTTTTCATTGGCATTCTGGTCCCATACCTTGCAGCCCAGCGCGCGGAACTCGGCCGCGTTGCGCGACGCGCGCAGGAAGGCGCACAATTCGCCGATCACGGATTTGAAAGCCAGTTTCTTGGTCGTCACGGCGGGGAAATTGCCGTTGGCCAAGTCGAAACGCATCATGGCGCCCGGCACGCTCAGGGTGCGGATGCCCGTGCGGTTGTCTTGCCAGCTGCCCGTTTCGAGCACGGTCTTGATCAAATCTTGATATTGCTGCATGTATTTCTCCAACGGTAAGGATGGTGATTGTAACGCAGGCGCGACAGGCGGGCTGCGGGCCGCACACATAATTACGCTGCGGGCTCACCTGCAAACATGACTCTGTGGTAATTTGTGTGTCCTTGAGGAAATACACAGAAACGGCAGATGCTGCACCATGTTCTTGCGACAATTTGTAAATAATAACAACGCCGCCGTGGTGGAGATGAGCAGGGCCGATTTTTTCAAGGCCAACCTGCGCCTGATCCTAGCCTGGCCCTTGCTGGGGCTGGTTCTGTGCGCGGTGCTGTGGACGGCCACCTTGCTGCAGCTGGAGGCGGAAAAGAAGGTGGCGCAGCAGCAGGCGCTCGACAGCGTGTCGTCGCTGTCGAAAGCGTATGGCCAGTATCTGCTGCGCACCCTCGAGCAGATGGACCAGCTGACCTTGCAGCTCAAGTATGAGTGGGAAAATTCGCGCGGCCAGCTGCGCCTCGATCAATTGAAGACGCAGGGCATGTATGCCTTGCCGCAATTTGCCATCGTCGCCATCCTCGACCGCAAGGGCCACCCCGTAACGGCCACGGCGCCCCTGCAGCGCCTGCGGGTCAACGAGCGCAGCGATTTCCTGCTGCGCCACTGGCGCAGCAATTCCAGTGCGCTGCGCATCGCGCTGGGGCGGGCCAGCGAGGCGGCCCCGTCGGCGCCGGGCGCCGGCGAAAGCCTCGTGCATTTCACGCGCCGGCTGGAAGACGAGGATGGCAATTTCGACGGCGTGCTGCTGATCTCCATCCACTCCAGCTATTTTTCCGAATTCTATAACAGTGTCAATTTCGGCAAGTTCGGCATGTCCGCCATGGTGGGCGAGGAGGGCGAGCTGTTCAGTACGCGCCTCGGCTCGCGCGTGCTGCCCACGCATGGGAGCCAGGGCACGCCGTTTCTCGACACCAGCTTCCTGGAAACGGAAAGCGGCGCCCTGCATTCGGGCGGCAGGATCGCTTTTTCCGACAAGCAAAGCCGCTACGTGGGCTGGCAAGCGCTGAAAGCCTATCCGTTTACGGCCGTGGTCGGGCTGTCGGACGGTGAAATGCTGCACCCCTACGAGGAAACGCGTACCATCTATATCGGCATCGCCCTGGCCGTCACCGTGCTGCTGCTGGCCTTTGCCGCCGTCGCCACCGTGCTGTCGCTGCGCCTGGCGTGGCGTCACCACCAGTCCGAAGGCGTGCGCAACGCCTACCGCATGGCCACGGAAGGCACGAGCGACGGCTTTTACATCATTGCCGCCCTGCGCGGCGAAGATGGCAGCATCCTCGACTTCGAGATCGTCGACTGCAACGAGCCGGGCGCCGGCTATTTCGGCGTGCGCCGCGAGCAGTTGCTGGGCATGCGGCTGCAGTCGCGCGCCCACGAGCCGTATTTCCGCGACCTCATCCATAATTACCGGGCCGCCATGCAGTCCGGCTTTTCCGAGGAAGAGATCGAGCTGCCCGAAGGTAATCCGTTCAAGCTGCGCTGGATACGCCGGCGCCTTGTGCGCAGTGGCGACCGCCTGGCCGTCACCCTGCAGGACATCAGCACGGCCAAGGAGCACGAGCGCGACTTGCGCCGCCTGGCCAATGAAGATGGCTTGACGGGCTTGCCCAACCGCTACTGGCTGCAGCAATTCCTGCCCGGCGCCCTGGGGCGCGCCGCCATCGCGCGGCAGATGCTGGCGCTGCTGTTCATCGACCTCGACGGTTTCAAGGATATCAACGACACGCAGGGCCATGCCGAGGGCGACAAGGTGCTGCGCGCCGCGTCCCTGCGCCTGAAGGCAGTGCTGCGGCCGGGCGACCACGTGGTGCGGCTGGGCGGCGATGAATTCGTCGTCGTGCTCGACCCCGTGGAAGACGACAGCCGCGCCGAGCAGGTGGCGCAGCGCATCGCCATCGCCTTTGACGAACCGTTTTACCTGGGTAGCGAACGCCACAAGATGGGCGCCTCGATCGGCATCAGCCTGTATCCGCGCGATGGGGCCGAAACGGAAGTGCTGCTGAAGAACGCCGATATCGCCATGTACGCCGTGAAGGTGGCCGGCAAGGGTCATCACCGCTTCTTCCAGCCCGAATTGTTCGAAACCATCCGCAACCGCCGCGAACTGGAGCAAAGCCTGGTGGCGGCGCTGGAGCAGGACCAGTTTCTCGTCGTCTACCAGCCCAGGGTCGACGCCATGAGCGGGCAGCTGTGCAGCATGGAGGCGCTGGTGCGCTGGCAGCATCCGCAGCACGGCATGGTGCCGCCGCTGGAATTCATCCCCGTGGCCGAAAGCAGCGGCCTGATTTCGCAGCTGGGCGAAGTGGTCATCGAGAAGGTGTGCCTGCAGATGGCGCGCTGGCAGGCCAGCGGGCTGGAACTGGTGCCCGTCTCCATCAACGTCTCGGCGCGCCAGTTCGGCCGCGGCGACGTGCACCAGGTGCTGGCATCCGCGCTGGCGCGCCATCGCATCGATGCGCGGCTGATCGAGGTGGAAATCACGGAATCGGCCATGATGGATGAGCAGAACCGCGCCGTGGAACAGCTGTCGGCCATCCGCGCGCTGGGCGTGCGCCTGCTGGTCGACGATTTCGGCACCGGCTATTCCTCGCTGTCGCAGCTGCAGAAGTTCGCCATGGACGGCTTGAAGATCGACCGCGCCTTCACCATGGAGCTGGGGCGCTCGGAGCAGGGCGAAGTGTTCGTGCGCGCCATCCTGTCGATGGCGCATGCGCTGGGCATGAGCGTGGTGGCCGAAGGGGTGGAGACGCGCGAGCAGCTCGACATCCTGCGTGCGCTGCAATGCAATGAAGTGCAGGGCTATTTCATCTCGCGTCCCGTGCCGGCCGAACAGATGCTGGCGCTGATGCACCAGCGCTTTCTGATACCGCTTCCAGCCCCCGTGCTGCCCCCCTGCAGCCCCGTGATTGGCGAGGAAAACAACGCTGTTTCGTAAAAAGAGCGAACGTTCGCTTTTTTCTAAAAAATATTATATGCTTCGCTCATGCCGTCAGTGAATTGGAGTTCACGGCGGCAAGAAAAGTGCAAGACGGGTCAGGTTGAGATGCCCGCGATAGTATGCCGAAGACAATTTCATATAATAAAGAGAGACTAACTTGAAACATAAATATCTGCCCCTCCTGATCGTTGCCGCGTTCGCCGGCATCTCTTCCACAGCACAAGCATCGGGCTACCGTTTCGGCTCGCAAAGCGTGTCCGCCCAGGGTACGGCCGATGCCAGCGGCGCCGAAGCGGGCGACGCCTCGACCATTTTCTACAACCCGGCCGGCCTGTCGCGCCTGGAAGGCACGCAGTTCGTCGGCGGCGGCACCCTGGTGGTCCCGCATTCGACCTACGCGGACTCGGGCTCGAAGCCTTTCTTCCCCGGCAATCGCGCGCCTTACTCGGAAACCAAGGACTATGCGCCGGACGCCGTGTTCGCGCCAGCCTTGTACGCCAGCAAGAAGATCAATGATCAATGGACCGTCGGCGCGGGCCTGTTCGTGCCGTACGGTGCCAAGCTCGACTATGGCAACGACTGGTATGGCCGCTACGCGATCACCAATATCAAGCTCGAAGCCATCGCCCTGAATCCTTCCGTGTCGTTCAAGCTGGACCAGCACCACTCGTTCGGTTTCGGCATCACGGCCGAATACATGAAGGCGGAACTGGGCCAGGGCGTGGACGTGCCGGGTTCGGTCGCCTACCTGGGCAAATATGCGCCTAGCGCATCGCAGGCCTTCCTGTCCAATATCGCCAAGACGCAAGGCCTGGCTGCCGCACAAGCTGCAGGCGCCGCGCTGCAAGGCCCGATCAAGGATGGCCACGCGTCGATGGACGGCCACGACTGGGGCTTCGGCTTCAACCTCGGCTACCTGTACCAGCTGAACGAAGGCACGCGTTTCGGCATCGCCTACCGCTCGTCGATCTCGCACAAGCTCAAGGGCAGCACCATCTGGGACTTCTCGCAAGTGACGTCCAATCCTGCCGTGAACGCCTTCATCGCCAAGGCTTCGAACAAGGTCAATTCGCAGGCGCTGGTGGAACTGCGCACGCCGGAAACCCTGTCGGTTAACGCCTTCCATCAGATGGATGATCGCTGGGCCCTGATGGGCGACGTGACCTGGACCCGTACGTCGCGCCTGCAGAACCTGGACATCCAGTTCCCGCCGACGGCCGAAGGCGCCGAGCGCATCCGCCAGCAGTGGAAAGATACCTACCGCGTGTCGCTGGGCACCAACTACAAGTACAGCGAAAGCCTGATGCTGCGCGCCGGTATCGCCCACGACCAGGCGCCCGTACGCAGCGCCGAACTGCGCCACCCGGCCTTGCCTGACAGCGACCGCATGCAGTACTCGATCGGCGCGAACTGGAAGCTGAACGCCAATTCCTCGATCGACCTGGCCTACAGCTATATCGACTTCAAGGATGCTGAAGTCAACTACAAGAATGACTGCTCGCCGGTGATGGCTGGCTGCACGGGCAACGGTGAAACCACCAAGGGCCTGTTCAAGACCCGCATGCAGTTGATCGGTCTCGCTTATAACTACAAGTTCTAAGCAGGTAGTGGCGGCCAACCCGGCCGCCATGCAAGGAAAAGGCGCCTTCGGGCGCCTTTTTTTTGCCATGCAGAATTAAACTTGCTTTTCGAAAATGTTAATTCATCATTATAATAAAGCGTGATGTACGGCATTATTGGCACGAAAACCACAAGGGCAAGCCATGCGAATTGATACCGATCAAAGTTATAGTAAGAAAGCGGAACACCTGGGTGTACCCGCAGATGTCTCCGTGAAACCATTGCGGCGGCCCTGCGCCCCGCGCAGCGCGATGCTGGCATCATGAGCGCCCCGTTTCACGCGCCGCCGCCATTCCCCATGCGGCCCGGCGTTGGCGACACGCCCGTCGGCGCGGTGATCGCCTTTGCGGGCGCTACCGCCGATGCTGCCATGGAAGCCTGGGGCTGGATGCTGTGCGACGGGCGCATGCTCGACTGCGCGTCGTATCCGGAACTGTATGCGGCGCTCGGGTATCTGTATGGCGGTTCTGGCGGGCAATTCCAGCTGCCCGATTACCGGGGCTGTTTCCTGCGCGGCCACGATGGCGGCGCCAGCATCAGCGTCAGTGCGGAGCCGGGCCAGGGCGCGGGCGCCTTGCCGTCCGATGCGCAGCCGAAAATCGCCGACGTCAGCTATCTGATCAAGTTCACCTACGGCATGGGCGCGCGGTTCCCATTCCCGGCGTAGCCACGGCAAGGTCATTCATTTTTACTGGCAGGAGCACGGCATGGCAGACTTTTTGCAAGGCATCGATGTATCGCACTACAACGGCGCCATCGACTGGCCCACGGTGGCTTACGGCGCCGCTGCGCCGGCCTTCGTCTATCTGAAAGCCACGGAAGGGGGCAAGGTGGTCGATAGCGACTACCTGCGCAACCGGGCGGGCGCCACGGCGGCGGGCCTGTTATGCGGCGCGTATCACTTTTTCTCGCCCACCGAGCCGGTGGCGGACCAGGTTGCCAACTTTTGCAATGCGGTGGGCAGCGTCAAGGGCGAATTGCCGCCCATGCTGGACGTGGAACAGCCGGGGCTGGACCAGCCCGCCTATGCGGCCGCCGTCGCACAGTGGCTGCAGCAGGTTGGCGACAGGCTGGGCTGCACGCCCGGCATCTACACGGTCGCCGGTTTCTGGAACAGTTGCGTGGGTTCGTTTGCGCCGTTCCTCGCCCATCCGCTGTGGATCGCCCATTACACGTCCGGGCCCAGTCCCGCCGTTCCGGCCGGCAGCGGCAGCTATACCTTCTGGCAGTATGCGAGTACGGGCGCCGTGCGCGGCATCGGCGGGCCCGTCGATATGAGCCGCTACCCCGGCCAGGCCAGTCAGTTGCAGGCGCTGCTGTGCAGCTAGCGCGTCTGCGGCCCGTTCAGCGGGCGTCGGGCGCCTTGCGCATGGCCTGGTCCAGCAGGCCCAATGCCTGCCGCACGGCGGCATCCGCCATTTCCAGCAACTGATCTCCCACGTACCACTCGACCACGCTGTGCCCGGGCAGCGCCGCGTGGCTGGCGCGGCCGAACAGCCAGATGCCGTGTTCTTCGGCCACCTGGTTGCGGATGGCGATGGCCCGTTCGCGCGAGACGGGCAGGTGCAGATGCAGCATGTTTGCCTGCGGCTGCGCAGGATTGACGCGTATGGCCGGATAGTCGCCCAGCAGCGCGTACAGCCACTGCGTGCGCGCGAAATAGCGGGGCATGGCGGCGATGCGCGCATCGAACTGCATGGCGGCGGCCACCACGTAGGGCGTGCGGTGCACGATATTGCCGCCCTGGCGGCGGAACCACTCGCGCGCCCGTTCGACGAACGGCCGGCTGCCCGCCAGCATGGCGCCGCCCAGGCCGCCGATGCCCTTGTACAGCGACACATACACGGAATCGAAGCCGTCGCAGATGGCGGGCAGGGGCTGGCCAACACCCGCTTGCGCTTCCCACAGGCGCGCGCCGTCCATGTGCAGGTGGATGTTGCGCTCGCGGCAGTGCCGCTTGATCGCGTTCAAGTCTTCCCACGACGGGCACTGGCCGCCGATTTCGCGCATTGGCAGTTCCAGCTGCGCGGCGCCCAGCGCATCGGGCACAGCGCGCAAGTCGTCCACCGTCCACGGGCGGTGCGGGTCGCCGATCATCAAGCCCTTGAAGTGCTCGAGCAATTCATGGTTGCCCCGCTCGTGGCGCAGGATGTGCGAGGTGGGATGCAGCGCCACCAGCGAGGAGCCCCGGTCCTGGCAGGCCAGGCGCAGGGCCGTCACTTGCGTCATCGTCCCCGTGATGCAGAACACGGCCGCCTCGAAACCGAGCAGGCTGGCGACCTTGTTTTCGAACTGCTCGATCAGCGCGCCCTCGCCATAGGTGTCGTGCGCAATGTCGTTGGCTTCGCACCACGCGGCCATGGCGGCGAAGGTGGCGGCTGGCGTGGGCTGGCGGTGGCCCGGCAGGACGGTGTGGCAGCGCTGGCGCAGTTCGAGGTCGGTCAAGGCGGTTCTTCCTTAAAGGGTGGCGGTGGCCAGTTTTGCGCCGAAGCCGATGAACATGGCGCCCACGCCGCCGCCCATGCCGGCCGACAGGCGGCGACGGCGGCGGAAGGTTTCGGCCAGGCGGGCGCCCACAAAAATGATGGCCGTCAGGTAGGTAAAGCTGATGACCTGGCAGATCAGGCCCAGGCCGATGAAGGACAGCACGGGATTCGGGAAGGCCGGGTCGACGAACTGGATGAAGAAGGAAATGAAAAACAGGATGGCCTTCGGGTTCATCAGGCTGATGACCAGGGCCTTGCGGAAGGGATCGCTTTCCTTGGCGGGGGCAGCTGCGGCTGCCGCTTCGCCGTCCGCTGGCGCGGGTGCGCGCAGCTTGCGCCAGCAGCCGATCAGCATCTGCAGGCCGATCCAGCCCAGGTAGGCCGCGCCGATGTATTTCACCACGTAGAACAGGGCCGGGCTGGCTTTCAGCAGCGAGGCCACGCCGCAGGCCGACAGCACCATGAGGATCAGGTCGCCCGCGAAGATGCCGAAGGCGCCCTGGTAGGCGGGCCGCACGCCGCGCTGGGCGGCCACCGACAGCACGTACATGGAATTGGGGCCGGGCAGGATGACGATGAAGATGGTCCCCAGTAAGAAGGTCCAGAAATCGGTGATGCCCAGGTTGGCGTGGAAGAGTGCGTTCATGATGGTTCTGCTTGATTGATTTGTACGTGATGAAATTGCAATGCGGCAAGGTTCGCATAGATGCCGCCCAGGGCCACCAGCGATGCATGCGTGCCCGTCTCGACGATCCTGCCGTCTTCCATGACGATGATGCGGTCGGCCCGCTGCACGGTGGCCAGGCGGTGCGCGATGATGACCGTGGTGCGGCCCACCATGGCCGCTTCCAGTGCCTTTTGCACGAGGCGTTCCGACTCTGCGTCCAGCGCGCTGGTCGCTTCGTCGAGCAGCAGCAGCGGCGGGTTTTTCAGCAGGGCGCGGGCAATGGCGATGCGCTGGCGCTGGCCGCCGGACAGGCGCACGCCCCGCTCGCCGAGGAACGATTTGTAGCCGTTCGGCAGGCGCTCGATGAATTCGTGGGCGGCCGCCATTTTTGCTGCGGCGATGACTTCCGCGTCGCTGGCGCCGGCGCGGCCGTAGCGGATGTTTTCCATGGCGTCGGCCGAGAAGATCACGGTATCCTGCGGCACGATGCCGATGGCGTCGCGCAAGGTGTGCAGGTCCAGCTGCTTGATGTCCACGCCGTCGAGGCGGATACTGCCGCTTTGCGGGTCATAGAAGCGCAGGAACAGCTGGAACAGCGTGGTCTTGCCGGCGCCGGACGGGCCCACTACGGCCACCGTTTCGCCTGCGCGGATGTCGAGGCTGACGTGGTCCAGCGCGGCCGTATCGGGGCGCGACGGATACGAGAACACGACGTCGTTCAGCGACAGGGCGGCGCCATTCGCGGCGCGCGCGGGCAGCGGCAGCGGCGTGGCGGGCGATTCGATTTCCGACTTGACGGCCATCAGTTCCAGCAGGCGTTCGGTGGCGCCGGCCGCACGTTGCGCTTCGCCCATCACTTCGGACAGGGCGCCGATGGCGCCGGCCACGATGGAGGCGTACAGGATGAACTGGCCTAAATCTCCGCCCGTCATCGAGCCTTCCAGCACGGCGCGCGCGCCCAGCCACAAGACAAACACGATGGTGCCGAACACCAGCAGGATCGCGATCATGGTCAGCAGGGCGCGCGCGCGGATGCGGCGCATGGCCGTCATGAAAGCGCCTTCGACGGAGTCGCCAAAGCGTTTCGATTCGATTTTCTCGTGCGTGAACGCTTGCACGGTGGGCATGGCGTTGAGGATTTCGCCGGCCATGGCCGAGGCGTCGGCGATGCGGTCCTGCGAATCGCGCGACAGCTTGCGCACCTTGCGGCCAAACACGATGATGGGCACGACGACGAGGATCAGCAAGCCGATGATGATGCCGGCCAGCTTGGCGCTGGTGACGAACAGCATCACGAGGCCGCCCAGGAACAGCAGCACATTGCGCAGCGCCATCGAGATGCTGGTGCCGACCACGGCCTGTATCAGGGTCGTGTCGGTGGTGATGCGCGACAGCACTTCGCCCGTCTGCGTGGTTTCAAAGAATTCGGGGCTTTGCGTGACCACGTGGCGGTAGACGGCGCTGCGGATGTCGGCCGTGACTCTTTCGCCCAGCCACGACACCGTGTAGAAGCGCGCGGCCGTGGCCAGCGCCAGGATGGACGCCACGCCGAACAGGGCGAGGAAGACCAGGTCCACGTGCTGGATGCTTTTCGAGCCGGCCGCGCCGCCGAAACCGAGGTCGATCATCTGCTTGAAGGCGGCGGGGATGGCCAGGGTGGAAGCGGCGGCCACCACCAGGGCGATACCGGCCAGGAAGAACTGCTTGCGGTACGGCGTCAGGAAGGGCATCAAGCCCCTGAAGGCGGCCAGGCTGCCTTTTTTCAGTTCGCGGCTGGTGTCGGGTGCTGGTGCGGCGCTTGCGGCGGTTGCGGTACTCGTGCTGCCTGTTTCTGTGCTGGTTGTCATTGTTTTTCGCTTAATATTTACTGTATTTTGTACTGCTTATAACTTCATCGGCTGCACGTAGCCCGTCATTTCCAGGTAGCCGCGGCCCACCGGCTGGCCGTCGCGCTCCACCGTCACGGCGCCTTCCCAGTACACGGCGCCGGTGGATCTGCGCGAATCGAGTTCCTGGTCCGGCTGCAGGGGCTTGACCTGCCAGCGCGCGGCGCCCGTACGGATACTGGTGGCGACCGGGTATTCGGCCTGCGTGCGGGGCGAACGCCACAGCTGCGTGGGCGTGAAATCGACGTCGCCGGGGGCGAACTGCGTCATCTTACCGGACGCATCGCGCCATGTCGCGTGCGCCCATAGTTTAGCACCTGTCTTGCTGCGGATCTGGAAGGCCATCAGGGCGCCGCCGTCAGCGAGGTTGGCGCCTATCCAGTTCCAGCCGCTGGCATCCGCGTCGAGCACCTGGCTGGACCACTCGTGATCGAGCCAGGTGGTGCCCGTTACCGCTTCGGCCTTGCCGCCCGCGCGCGAGATCGTGCCACGGGTGGCAAGCTGCGGCTCGCTGTAGTAGTAGCTCGATTGCGCGGGCCGGGCGCCCTTGCGCGAGTAGCCGCCAACGCCTTGCAGCAGCACGGGCTGCGTGGGGGCGAGGGTCAGCTGCAAGTCGAAGTCGCGCGCGGCCAGGCTGACCTGGTAGCTGCCGTCCGCCTGACGCCGCATGCGCCAGCCGTCGAGCTTGACGTCCGTGTCGCCCACCTTGGCATAGGCCAGGCCGAAACCCTCGCGCGCGCTTTTCTCGTCGTGCAGCAGCTTGCCGAGCTTCGGGTCGGACAGGGCCGCGTGGCCGATGATCAGCTGTTTCGGCGCGAAGGCGCTGGGATTATCCGCGTCCGTGGCCGTGGCGCTGCGGAAGAAGGTCACCTGGTAGCCCAGTTGTTCGCCGCTGGCGGTCTTGACCCAGCCCGTGGCGTACCACCATTCCGTCTTATATGCGGGATGGGCGCCGAAGTCGTGCGGCAGGCGCAGGGTCTGGCCGGCCGGCAGCGGCGTGACGGGGGCGAAGGCGGGCGGCGCGGCGATGGCGGCGGCGCTGCAGAGCGCGAACAAAAGAGTAAAACGGCGCATTACCAGTCCTCCCTGACGGCGCGGATGGGGCCAGCGGACAGCGCCTGGCGGCCCGCAATCAAGGCCGTGGCGGCGGCCGCCGTCAGCAGGGCGCCGGCCACGGTGGCGATCAATGGCCACGGCAGGTGCAGCTGCATGGTCCAGTGGAACGATTGGGGATTGACGATGAAGACCAGCACAAAGCTGATCAAGAGGCCCAGGACAAAACCGGTGGCGATGCCCAGCGCCGTCAGCGCGCCGCCTTCCAGCGCCAGGATGGCAAGGATCTGCCCCCGCGTCACGCCCACGTGGCGCAGCATGCCGAATTCGCGCGCGCGCGCCAGGGTCTGGGCGGAAAACGTGGCAGCCACGCCGAACAGGCCGATGACGATGGCGATGGCTTCCAATAAATAGGTGACGGCGAAGCTGCGGTCGAAGATCTGCAGGCTCAGGGCGCGGATGGCCGACGGCTTCGACACTTCCAGGCTGGCGCCGAACGGCAGGGCCTTCAGGCGCTGCTGCAGTTCGTCGCCCGTGACATCCTTGGCCAGCCACAGGGCCGCGTCGCTGACGTCCATGTCGGCCGTCAGCGCGCGGTAATCGTCCAGCGGCATCTGGATGGCGCCGGAAGAACGCGCATAGTCGCGCCAGATGCCGGCGATGAAGAACGGGTGCAGGCCGCCCGCCAGCGGCAGGGCCAGCTGCTGGCCAGGCTTGACGTTGTACAGGTCGGCGGCCGCCTCGGACAGCCACACGGGTTTGACCCCGGCCGGTACGGGCGGGGTGTCGCCCACCAGCACCATGCTCTTGCCCGGATCCTGCAAATTGATGGGACGGGCCAGCAGCACCACATTCGGGCGGTCCGGCGACAGCGACAGCGAGCGCAGGCGCTGGAAATCCACCCTGGCCACGCCGGGCAGGGCGGTGATGCTGGCCTGTTCGCGCGGGTTCAGGCCCGCCGTCCCGCCGCTGGCGGCCGTGCGCGCATACAGGTCGGCCGGCAGGATCTGCAGCAGCCAGTCGTCGACGGAGACGCGGAAGCTCGACACCATGATGGCCATCGCCACCATCAGGCTAAAACTCGACAGCACGCCACCGAGCGCGATGCCGGCCTGGCCCGAGGCATTTGCCAGGCGCGCCACGGTCAGGCTGCGCACGGGCGCGTGCAGGCTGGTTTGCGTGCGCAGCCAGATGCGCTGCAGAAAACGGAAGACGACGGCGGCCAGTTGCGGCATCAGGGCGATGGCGCCGATCAGCAGCAGCGCGATGGACAGGTAGCCGAACAGGGGCAGTTCGAACACGGGCGGCAGGAACGTCAGGGTGCCGGCCAGTAGCAGGCAGGCCAGCGCGGGCCAGGTTTTCGCCAGGCGCGTCGTCACCACTTCCTCGCTGCCCGATTTCAGGGCGATGGCGGGTGCCGCGCGCGCCGCTTCCAGCGCGGGCGCCGCGCAGCCCAGCAGGGCCACGCCGAGGCCCAGGATGAAGTAGACGAAGGCGGCGACGGGCGTGAACTGCACCTGCGGCTGCACGCCCGCGAAATAGCCTGCGCCCAGGTCGCCGCCGAAGAAGCGCAGGGCCACGGCCGCCATGGCATAGCCGCCGGCGATGCCCAGCGCCGCGCCGACGACGCCCAGGCTGGCGCCCTCGAGCAGCACCTGGCGCAGCAGCTGTCCCCGTTCCATGCCCAGCACGCGCAGCAGCGCGAACTGGCCGCGGCGGCGGATGACGGACAGCGCCTGCGTGGAAAAGACGAGGAAGGCGCCCGTAAACAGGGCGACCAGCGCCAGTACCGTCAGGTTGACCCGGTAGGCGCGGCTGAGGTTATTGTTGCGGCTATTCTGGTTTTCGTCGTTGGGCTGGCCCACCTGGAAGCGTCCCGGATACTGCGCTTCCAGCGCGCGCGCGAGGTCGGCCTGGAAGGCGTCGCGGTTGACGCCCTGGCGCAGTTTCAGGTCGATTCGCGACAGCTTGCCCAGCTTGTTGAAGCGCCATTGCGCCGCGCCGATATCCATCACGGCGATGCGCTGGCCGGCGCGCGCGCGCTGCAGCGAACCGGCCACGCGCAGCGGCACCGTGCCCGTGCCCGATTGCAGCGCGAGCTTGCCGCCTTCGGCCACGTCGAGCCAGCGCAGGGCGGCCGGCGACAGGAACAGGGCGTCGTCGGCCAGGGTGTCGAAAGGCTGGCCCTCGGCGGGCGCGCCGATCAGGTCGGGCGAGATGAAGCCGGCGCGGAAGACGTCGAGCGCCAGGATGTGCAGCGGGCCCCCATCCTTGCCGGCACGGCCGGCCACGGCGGCCTGCAGTTCCAGCACGGGCGAGGCCACGGCCACGCCGTCGCGCTGCGCCAGCCACGGGTAGATGGCTTCGTCGAACAGCGCTTCGCGCCCGGCCACCTGCACGTCGGCCTGGCCGGACAGGCTTTTGACGGCCGTGGAAAATTCATTGAAGGCGGCCGCGTTGATCAGATGGATGGCAAAGCCCAGCGACACGCCGATGGCGATGGCCAGGATGGCGACGCAGGCGCGCACGGGATGGGCGCGCCATTCGCCCAGCAGCAGCCAGCGCGACAGCAGGCGCGTCGCCGCCGGGCTGGCCAGCGGCGTACTCAATTCAGACATTCGACGGCCAGGCGTTCGCCCGCGCGCCGCGCTTTCAGTTGCGCCGCATCGCGGTTTTTGTCGCCGGCGCCGACGGCATCCTGCGCCGCCCATTTCTGCTCCAGGCGCAGCTGGGCGCAATGCTTGTCGCGCGCCTCGAGCTGTTTGGCGGCCCGTTCGCGCGCCTGGTCTTCCAGGCGTTCGCGCTGCTTGCGCGCCGCTTCCATCTGGCTGGCCACCCGTTCCTGGCGCGTGGCCGCGCCCTTGTCGACGGCGGGCGGCGGCGGGGGGATTTCCAGGATCTGCAGCTGGCCGGCCGAACATGGCGTGGCGCTGTAGCTGGTCTGGCCATCCTTCACGCATTTGTAGACGTCCTGCGCGCTGGCGGAACCGGCCAGCAAGGCCATCGCGCAGAGCAGGAGGGATGGCGCTCTCACAGGATCTTCCCCGGATTCATGATGTTCTGCGGGTCCAGCGCCTGCTTCACGGCGCGCATCAGCTGCAGTTCCAGCGGCGACTTGTAGCGGGCCAGGTCGTCCTTCTTCAGCGCGCCGATGCCGTGTTCGGCCGAAATGGAGCCGCCGAAGCCGTGTACCTGGTCGTGCACGATGCGGTTGATGGCATCCTGGTTGGCGAGGAAGTCGCGGTCCGTCATGCCGGGCGGCGGCGCCACGTTGTAGTGCAGGTTGCCGTCGCCCAGGTGGCCGAAGCACACGAGCTGGCAGCCGGGGAAGGCTGACTCCAGGGCCGCATCCGTGACGGCGATGAAGTCGGCGATGCAGGAGATGGGCAGCGAGATATCGTGCTTGATGTTCTTGCCTGCCTGCGCCTGCGCCAGCGGAATGTGCTCGCGCAGCTGCCACAGGCCTTCGGACTGCGCCACGGAACTGGCGACGACGGCGTCTTCGATCAACTCGTCTTCCAGGGCCGCGCCGATGCTCGCTTCCAGCAATTCCACGGCATGCGCCTCGGACTGGCTGCTGGATAATTCGAGCAGCACATACTGGCCGTGCGCTTCGGCGAAAGGCCGCGGCAGCTGGGGGAACTGCTCCGCCACCAGCTGCAGACAATACTGCGACATCAGCTCGAACCCCGTCAGGCTGGCGCCGCAATGATCCTGCATCAGCGAGAGCAAACGCAGCGCGTGGGCGGGCGAGGGCATGGCGGCCAGCGCCGTGATGCAGGCTTTCGGCTGCGGATACAGTTTCATGACGGCGCCGGTGATAATTCCCAGGGTGCCTTCGGCGCCGATGTACAGGTCGCGCAAGTCATAGCCCGTATTGTCCTTGCGCAGGCCGCGCAAGCCGCTCCAGATCTCGCCCTGCGGCGTGACCACTTCCAGGCCCAGGCACAGTTCGCGCGTATTGCCGTAGCGCAGCACGGCCGTGCCGCCCGCATTCGTGGCCAGGTTGCCGCCTATGGTGCAGCTGCCCTCGGCCGCCAGGGACAGGGGGAACAGGCAGCCGGCGGCGCTGGCCGCCTCCTGGATGGTTTGCAGGATGCAGCCCGCGTCCACCGTGATGGTGCGGTTGACGGGATCGAGCGCGCGGATGCTGTTCAGGCGCGCCAGCGACAGCACGACGGCGGTGCCGGCCGCGTCGGGAATGCTGCCCAGGACCAGGCCCGTATTGCCGCCTTGCGGCACGACGGGCACTTGCCATTGCGCGCAGGCGCGCAGGATCGCGGCCACCTGTTCCACCGTGGCGGGGCGCAGCACGGCCAGCGCCTTGCCGGTAAACCGGTCGCGCCAGTCGGTGAGGAAGGGCGCCGTGTCGGCATCCTCGGTGAGTACGTAGGCGTCGCCCAGCAGGTCGCGGCAGGCGGCGAGGAAATCGGCTTGGTCACTCATGGTCTTGGTCGCTCATTTCTTGATGCTTACTTTGTTCACTTTTTCCAGCAGCTCTTTGGCCATGCGCTTGGCAGCCTTTTTATACGGGCGCAGGTACAGCACGGCGCAGACAAAATAGATGCAGACGATGGCCGCCTCGCCCCAGGCCATCAGGGCCGAGGCGCGGTTCGTGTCGCTGTAGCCGCGCACCACGCCCTCGGTGAAGTACAGCAGGATGACCATCGACGACCATTGCAGGGTGTACACGTCGCGCTTGATGACGCCATACAGGGGAATGAGCAGGGGGGCCGCCTTCAGGACCACCCAGGAACCGCCCGGCTGCAGCGGCGCGACGACGGTTTCCCACAGCACGCACCAGACGATCAGGGTGGCGAGGCTGGCGATGGCGCCCCAGTGAAAATACTTGTGCAGCGCGCCGTGCATCACGCGCCTGCCAGTTTCGCGGCGTTTTCCGCCAGGCGCCGGCCCAGGGCGATGGCCAGGCGCTTTTCATCGTCGCTCAATGCCTTGTCGCCGTCTATGCCCGACCAGTGCGTGGCGCCATACGGCGAGCCGCCCGTGGACGTCGTCATCAGTTCCGGGTGCGTGTAGGGCAGGCCCATGACCAGCATGCCGTGGTGGAAGAGGGGGATCATCATCGACAGCAAGGTCGATTCCTGGCCGCCGTGCAGGCTGCCCGTGGACGTGAACACGCAGGCGGGCTTGCCGGACAGGCTGCCGGCCAGCCAGTCGCTGGCCGTGCCATCCCAGAAGTACTTCATGGCGGCGGCCATGTTGCCGAAGCGCGTGGGCGAACCCAGGGCCAGGCCCGCGCATTCCTGCAAGTCTTCCAGTTCCACATAAGGAGCGCCGTCAGGCGGCACTTCGGGCGCCGTTGCTTCGGCGACGGTGGAGACGGCGGGCACGGTGCGCAGGCGGGCATCGCAGCCAGGCACGCTTTCCACTCCCTGGGCTATCAGCTCGGCCAACTGGCGCGTGGCGCCATGGCGTGAATAAAACAATACGAGAATAATCAGATTGGTTGGCTTCATCATTGGTATTATAGGGCGCTTTACAGCCTGATACGACTGCTGTCATGGCGCCGTTCTGATTTTGCACATGTTTTCAAAATATATATTCCCCTTCTTTCAATACCTGTGGCGCGCCCTGAGCATCGGGCTGGCCGTCGTGCGCGGCCTGACGTGGTCCGAAACGCGCGACCTGCTGCAGTTCGCGCGCCGCCGCGTGCGCGAGGAAAGCCTGCCGCAGGTGGCGGGCAGCCTGACGTTTGCCACCGTGTTCGCGCTGGTGCCGCTGCTCACCCTGGCCCTGGCCATCTTCACCACCTTCCCCCTGTTTAATACCTTCCGCCACGCGCTGGAAGACTATTTCGTGCAAAGCGTGATGCCCAAGGGGATATCGAACACCATCCTCGACTACCTGACCACGTTTGCCTCGAAGGCCACGCGCCTGTCGGCCATCGGCGCCGGCGCCCTGATCGTCACCTCCGTGGGCATGATGGGTTTGATCGAACGCGTCTTCAACCGCATCTGGCGCGTGCGCCAGGAGCGCCGCTGGACCAAGCGGCTGCTCGTCTACTGGGCCATCGTCACCCTGGGCCCGCTGCTGGTGGGCGTGTCGCTGACGGTGACGTCGCGCCTCTTCATGGCCACCAGCGGCGTGGTGGGCGCCGTGCCTTTCCTGGGCACCGTGTTCTATACCCTGGTGTCGATCGGCCTGACCATGCTGGCGTTTACCCTGCTGTACATCGCCGTGCCGAACCGCGACGTGGACTGGCGCGACGCGGCCTGGGGCGGCTTGCTGGCGGCGCTGGCGTTCGAGGTGGCCAAGCGGGGCTTCGGTGAATTCATCCAGGAGTTCCCCACGTATTCGCGCATCTACGGCGCGCTGGCCGCCTTGCCGCTGTTCCTCGTGTGGATATACCTGAGCTGGATGATCACCCTGGTGGGCGCCTTGCTGGTGGCCGCCTTGCCCGTCGTGAAATACGAGCGCTGGTGGTACGAGGCGGCGCCGGGCAGCGAATTCGTCGACGCCGTCGCCATTTTGAAAGTGCTGCACCAGGCTTGCCACTGCGCCGATTCGGCCCTGGTAGGCGCGGCAGAGATCCGCCGCAGCACTCGCCTGGGCTTCGAAGAAATGGAAACCCTGCTCGACAAGATGGTGCAGCAGGGCTGGGTGGGACGAGTGAACGTGGAGGGCGCCGTGCGCGTGCAATGGGGCAAGCGCGTGGCCGACAGTTCCGATCACTGGGTCTTGCTGGGCAATGTCAACCGCATCAGCCTGGCCGACGTCTACCGCCTGTTCGTCTTCGGCGGCATGCGCGTGAACTCGGGCTATCCGGCCGGCTCCACCAATGAGCGCGACATCAAGGCGGCCGAAGAAGCGGCCGCGCTGGCGGCGCAGGTGGAAAATGCCGTGGAGCAGGGTCTGGGGTTGACCCTGGCGCAGCATTTTGGCGAGGTCAGGTGCCAGTAAGCAGGTGCCAGTAAGCAGATGCCGGTAAACATGGCGCTGGCACTGATTGACGCATGCATGTTTGATCCGGATTAAGGCGAAAGCGGCGCGCGGTGCCATCATGTGAAAAGACGAATGCCGTCTTCGTGCCGATGGATGGGCCATGCGATGAATGATTTGCTGCTGCAAAGTTGCGTACTCATATTCTTGCCGATGATACCGGCCGTGATCTTGTTCAAGTTTCTCGATAGCACAGGTGGCGGCGGCGGTGCATTTGCCGGGTGGCAATGGAAATTCAGCGGCGCCTTCGCCGCCTACGTGCTGGTGTTTTTCATGCTGTGGGCTGCCATCCAGGGCCAGCTCAAGAGCCGCGAGGTGGAAGTCTGGACCGTGCGTGGCAACGTGCAGGCAAGCCAGGTGCCGAACATCGCCAACTTCATGGCCATCAAGAGCGTACCGCAGATGCTGACCATCGAAGCCGATGGCAGCTACGAATTCAAGGTCATCGTGGGGCGCCATGGCGATCAGCTGGAGTTTCCGCGTATCTTCTTGGACCTGTCGCGCGCTTGCGCCGGCTATCGCAACATCAAGCTCGACGATGCGCCTGGCACCTTTGTTTCCCTGCCCGCGGGGCCGGAGGTGAAGATCCGGCGGCTTGACGCCGCCCGTTCCATCGAAATCGCGCCCATCGTGCTGGGTCCGTTTGATCCACGCAAATGCGCAGGATAAACCCGGAGGGCCTGATGATCACCCGACCACTGTGCAGTCTCCTCGTCCTGTGCCTGGCGGCCGGCCCCGCGCCGCTGCTGGCGCAAAGCTATGGCGAGCATTTGCAGACCCGCCTGCCGACGGCCAGGCAAGCCGCCCTCAGCGGTGGCTTGCATGCCTTGCTTGATGCCTATGCGCTGGAAAAATACAAACTCAGCTGAGACCTGCCCAAGGGTGGCAGGGTGGGCATTGTGCTCGTCTATGACGTGGACGACTTTTCTTTTCTGGCCGTGCGCATCAAGGATGTTCCCGCCATTCTCGCCAATGAGCGCACCATTCCCGGTCGCGACCGGGCCTATGCCCTGTTTTCCTTTTATCGCGAATGCGGCATCCATGCCGTGCAGGACGTGACGGCAACTGGACCGGCCGACAGCGACAGCTACGATGCGGTCGTGGTGCGGGATGCGGAATGCCTGGCCGTCGGGCCGACGCAGTTGGCGCTCGGCGCTGGCACGGCGTTTCCGTTTGAGCGCATCGCCGGCCAGCTGCGCGAGGAATATGGCCGCCAGACCAGCTCCAGCGCGGCGATGCTGCGGCGCTGTTCGCGCCAGGGCGAGCTGGACACCATCTCAAAAAGGCTGCTCGACACACAGGTAAAACGCAAGTAGACGGCTCGCCCTAGTACACGACGGGCCTGAGCGCTGCCAGCAGCGCCGCTGCCTTGAACGCGACCGTATCCTGCGCGCGCACCACGCCCAGGTAATACGTGTCTTCGCCGCCATGCAGGTTCACCAGGCGCAGCTGATGGGGCGCCAGGTGGGCGGCGATGGCGGCCAGGCCTTCGTCCATGGCATCGCCATCCTCGCGCTGCGCCCAGGCAAAATCGCGCAGCGCGGGCAGGCCGATATGCTGGCCTATGCGCGCTACTTCATCGACGGCTTTCCAGTCCAGCGTGGTGCCGTGCCCCTGCGTGTGGGCGGCCGTGGACCACAGCAGGAAGAAACAGGCCGCTGCGGGCGTATCGCCTTCATATTCCTCTTCCGGGTCGTCTTCCGCCAGCTCTTCGAGCGTGATCTCCACGCAGCGCGCGGCCAGGTCCGCATCGCCTTGCAGGAGCAGGGCGGCCATGGCGCGCAACTGTTCGCGGTCGGCCTTCGCCAGGATCTGTGCTGGCGTGAAGCTGCGGCGGGGCGCTGCTTTCTTCTTCGTCAAGCCGAGGGATTCGCTCAACTGGGCCGTGATGGCCGCCTTGAAGTTGTCCACGGTGTCGAACTGTTCCAGCAACTGGCCCGTGAAATCCATGCTCCAGGCCATGCCATCGTTGACCACATATAAAAAGTCGCTTTGTACGGCCACGCCGCGCAGATGGTGGGCAGGCGGGTAGGCAGGAACAAACGCCTGCTTGCCATCGAGGGTCAGCATGCAGGCCAGGCCCTGCGCATCGATGGCGAAGATCAGGTTCTTGCGCAGCTTGGGAGGCGACGAGGTGGTGGCGCAGTCGATGGCTTCGTACTGGCACGGCGCCAGCAGCTCGCCCTGGCTATTGACCAGGCCAAACAGGAAGCGTCCGGCGATGCGCTGGCTGACGATGGCGATCTTCTTTTTCGTGCCGAAATCCTGCACGGAGCTGTAGGCGGGCGGCACCACGACCTTGCCCGTCTTGTCGACCACGCCGCAGACATTGCGCTCGTCGTCCTCGTTTTCCTGGTCTTTCTGGCGCTCGATATCGATCAAGCCATCGTTGCGCAGGCACATATTATCCACCCGGTCGATGAGCAGCGCGCCATCGGGCAGGCGCCTCAAGCGGCTGGCGCCGTCGGGATCGATCTGCTGCAGCAGATGGGGGCTGAGCGCGTACAGGGCGCCGGGAGCGGGCGGCAGTACCACCGTGCCGTTGAGGTCCAGGACGCCGTGCGCATCGGGGGCGTCGGCCGTGGCAAACGTGATCCAGCCATCGTCCGCATAGCACGTGCCCAGGTCGACATAGCGCTGCGACAGCGGCACGATCCAGCGGCCATAGGGCGTGACCAGGCCGGTGACGTCCGGTTCGCCGGCGGCGCCCACTTCATAGCACAGCGCGTCTTCCTCCCAGCCCACCACTTCCAGGCCTTGCAGGAAGGGCAGGTCTTCTTTCTCGAGTTCCTCGACATCGGCCAGCAGTGCGTCGGCAGAAGCCGACCAGTAGCCGGCGGCGGGCGATGCGGCACCGGCGGCCAGCAGCGGCGCCAGTGCTGTCTTGTCGCCGCGCTGCAGGGCAGAGTGCAAGGCTTGCGCCTCGGCGCGCACGGCGTCGAGCGCGGCAGCGTAGTCCCGCGTGCCGATATCGTGCGGGATCAGCTGCACGCAGTCAAACACCAGCCATGGCTGCCCGCCCGCCAGCAGGGCACTGATGGCGCTGCGCGCGACGATGGACGCCGCGTCGCGCGGCCTGTCCAGCAGCGCGGACAAGGCTTGCCAGCTGGCCTGCGCCTGCGCCATCGGCGCGGCCAGCACGCAGGGGCAGTCCTCGCCATCGCCGTAGATGGGCCAGGCGACGGCTTGCGTGCCGGCGCCGATGAGCAGCTTGAACAGCATGGGGGTAGCGAGCCGCCATTCGGCCAGGCCCGTGATCGTATCGGTGTCGAAGCCGGCCTGGCCGGGCAGGAAGGCGGTGCTGAACAGGGCTGCGGTATTGATCATTGATGTTTTTATCTGGAAGTGTACGGGTGTTCAGGGCGCGGGCGGCATGACCCAGTGGGCCAGGTCGCTGCTTTTCAAGCCCAGGCGCTTGGCGACGGCGGCCGCTTCGAACGCCCACAGGCCGTAGTAGCCGCCCAGGCCCTGCGCGCGCAAATGGCCGTTGAACCAGTCTTCGCGCACCAGCGCCGTGTGCCAGCCGGCCAGGTAGCGTTGCAGGTGTTCCAGCTGCTGCGCGGGTTCTCCATCCTCCAGGCAGTCGTACAGGGCGGTATAGGGCTCGGCGAAATACCATTCGTCGACGGCGGGACGCTGCGGGTCGATGGCGGACAACAGCGCTTCATACACGCCGTCTTCGCCGTCGAAGGCCGTTTGCAGGGCGGCCAGGCGGGCAGCCAGGTCGGGGCGGCCGAACAGCAGGCTCGCGCCCAGCAGCTGCAGGGTGCGCGCATAGTCCGTCAACTGTTCGAAATCGAAGGCGGGCAAGCTCTCGTCGTCGTAGGCCGCGGCCAGTGCCGCGCGCGCCGTTTCGCAGGCGGCGATGGCCGCTTCCAGCGCCGGTTCCACGTCAGGCAAGGGCAAGCCTGCCGTGTAGCGCAGCGAAAAGACCTGGTACGCCGTGCTGGCGGCCGCGCACGCCCAGTAGGCGCTATCGCCGCCGTCGCGTTCAGCTTGCGCCTGCGCGCGCCCGTAGGCGGCGAGCAGGGCGTCGAGGTAGACGAGGTTGCGGCCAAAGTCGAACGCAGTGCCGAACGTCTCGGGCGGCACCTGGCGCGGCGCGTGGGGCCAGGGCGTGGACGAAACCGGGCAGGTGGCGGCGCAGTCGCGCTGGATGGCCCAGTCGGCGAAGATCTGCTGCAGATACTGCGCCGTCTCGTCGTCGTGCGCGATGGCGCCCGCGCCCACCAGGGTCGTGCCCAGCAGGGTGTAGCCGGGAAAGCGGCTGCTCTCGTAGGCGATGGTGGTCACGCTCTGGATGGCCTTGCCGTCGCTGAGGTCGCGCACGCGGAAGTACACGTCGTCCCAGCCGGCCAGCGGCGGAGCCGGCGGGCCCGCCGGCACGGTGGTCCAGCTGCCGTCCGCCTGCTCTTCATAGGCATCGAGCAGTTCGTCGAGGCCGCCGGGGCGGTCGATGCGGTTGTTGGCGTCGTATTGCAGTCCCAGTTCCGCCGCAAACGCGGCCGCGTGGCGGCCCGCGAACACCAGGTACTGGGCGTTCAGGGTGCCGACCAAGAGGTCCGTCTGCTGGCCCGCCACGTCCAGCGCCTGCGGCAGCCGGTACCAGTGGTGGCCGGGAATGCCCGCCATGGGGCCGCTCTCGGCCGCCTGCGGGTTGGTGCAGCGCAGCTGCTCCAGCCAGTTATAGCGTTCTTGCCGCGCCGCTTCCGTGCCGCTGCCGCGGCCAGACAATTCATCGAGCAGGGTATTCAACAACATGGTGCATCTATCCTAAAAAAGCGGGCGTGGCGTCATGCCGGCGTGCTTTGCGCAAACGCAAACAGCGCATCGAGCACGGCATCGGGCTGCTCGGCCATCAATTCGTGCCCGCTGTCGACCTGCACCACCGTGCCGTGGGCGATTGCCCCGGTCAGCAGCCTGGTCGACTTGGGCGGCGTCATCATGTCGCGCGCGCCGAAAATGAATAAAGTGGGGCAGTGTACCGAAGCGGCGGCAATTTCGCCGTTCGCGTAGGCATTGCAGGCGAAAAAATCCGTGTGAAACACGTGATCGGGGTTGAGGGCGGCGATGCGCTGTTTCAGGCGCCGCGCGCCGCCCATGGCATAGAAGCCGGGGCCGGGGAACGACGGCTTTTGCGCGATCGACGAATGCGACCAGATATTGACCATGTCGATGGCCGCCTGTTCATCGTTGAGCGACGTTTCCAGCAGTGCGGGCGAGACCTTCATCGGATAGGTGGAACCCAGCATGGCCAGGTGGCTGACCCGCTCCGGCGCCAGGAATGCCGCTTCCAGCGCGATCAATGAGCCCATGCTGTGGCCGATGAGCATGGCCTTGGCTGCGCCGGCAGCGTCCAGCACGGCCAGTATCCAGCGCGCCAGTTCTTCGACCTGGGTTTTTGCCGCGCCGCCGCTGCGCCCGTGGCCGGGCAGGTCGACGGCCAGCACGTTCCAGCCATGGTGGGCGAAATAGCGCGTCTGCAGCGCCCACACGCTATGGTCGTTCTGCGCGCCGTGGATGAAGACGGCCGTGGGCTGGTCCGGGTTGAACGGTTTGCCGCCCGTGTAGTAGTAGGCCGTGGTGTTCTCGATAGTGAATAACATCTCAGGCGCCTTTCTGCGACAGTTTCAGGCCACGGGCCAGGTCTTCGATCAAATCGTCCGCGTCTTCCAGGCCCACCGACAAGCGCATGGTGCCTTGCGTGATGCCTGCCTGTTCCAGCTGCGCGTCGGGCACGCGGAAATGCGTGGTGGAGGCGGGGTGGATGACGAGCGACTTGGCGTCGCCCACGTTGGCCAGGTGCGAGAAGATCTTGAGGCTGTCGACGAAGCGCTGGCCCGCCGCGCGGTCGCCCCGCAGCCGGAAGGTGAACACGCCGCCCGCGCCTTTTGGCAGCAGGGTTTTTGCCAGTTCGTAGTCGGGATGCGATGGCAGCTCGGGATAGGACACGGATTCGACGGCCGGATTGGCCAGCAAAAAGTCGATGATGCGGCGCGTATTGGCCACGTGGCGGTCCATGCGCAAGCCCAGGGTTTCGATGCCTTGCAGGATGGCGAAGGCATTGTGCGGGCTCATGACGGCGCCGAAATCGCGCAAGCCTTCGCGCCGCGCGCGCAGGGCGAATGGCGCCACCGTCGATTCCTCGGCGAAGACCATGCCGTGAAAGCCGTCATACGGTTCGCACAGTTCGGCGAAGCGCCCCGTCCTGTCGTACGCCGTTTGCCAGTCGAAGGTGCCGCCATCGACGAGCAGGCCGCCGATGGCCGTGCCGTGCCCGCACAGGAACTTGGTGGCCGAGTGGAACACCAGGTCGGCGCCATGCTCGAAGGGGCGCAGCAGGTACGGCGTGGTAAACGTCGAATCGAGCATCAGCGGCAGCTGGTGTTCATGCGCGATGGCGGAAATCGTCGGGATGTCCAGCACGTCGAGGCCGGGATTGCCCAGGGTTTCGGCGAACAGCACCTTGGTCGTCGGGCGGATGGCGGCGCGCCACGCATCCGCGTCGCGCGGGTCGACAAACGTCGTCTCGATGCCGAAGCGTTTCAGGGTGTAGGCCAGCAGGTTGTGCGAGCCGCCGTACAGGGCGCGCGAGGCCACGACGTGCGAACCGGCACCCGCGATAGTGGACAAGCCCAGGTGCATGGCGGCCTGGCCGCTGGCCGTGGCGATGCCCGCCACGCCCCCTTCCAGCGCGGCGATGCGCTCTTCCAGTACGGCGTTGGTGGGATTCGAGATGCGCGAGTACACGTGGCCGGCCCGTTCCATATTGAACAGCGACGCCGCGTGTTCCGAACTCTTGAAGGCAAACGAGGACGTGAAATGGATGGGCGTGGCGCGCGCGCCCGTGGCCGGGTCGGGCGCCGCGCCCGCATGCAGGGATAAGGTATCGAAACCGGGGTATTTCGGGCCGCTCATGGTGTCTCCGCCAAGTTTTATAGTGGCAAGATCGTAACCTGATTTGCATCTGAGCAAAAGGGCTCGTGTGCAGGGCGCATGGCGCCGTGCCGGCGGGCCCCGCGTGTAACCTGTAGTGTAAAAAAAGTGACCGGCGCGGCGCGGCGGTGGTACGATACCGTATCAGCGATATTCGGGCTGTTTACCTGTGCGCGTGCGCCGCGCCGCAGGGAAGACTGCCACGTGCCAGCGAAATCCTGGGCTTCAGGCGAACTCTCATCGCATGTCCACCAGGAAAGATTTTATGCCCGCAATATCGTTCGACGGCGCCCTTGCCGTTCCCGGACCCTCTATCGTCGACGGCCTGTGCCGCGCAGGCTGGCTCATGCAAGAGCAGTTTATCTCCCCTGAACTGAGCCGCCAACTGGCCGCCGAATGCGTGCAATCCATGCTCAGCGGCAAGATGAAAGGCGCGGGCGTGGGCAGCGGCCATGCGCCGCTGCTGCAGCCGGACATCCGCGGCGACCATATCGAATGGCTGGAAACGGGCCGCTCAAGCGCCTGCGACCGCTACCTGGAACACATGGAAGCGCTGCGCTGCATGCTCAACCGCGAGCTGTTCCTGGGGCTGGACGAGTACGAAAGCCATTTCGCCCTGTACGCGCCGGGCGCCTTTTACCGGGCCCATCTGGACCGTTTCCGCGACGACGACAAGCGCACCGTGTCCGTCGTGCTGTACCTGAACGAAGACTGGCTGCCCGAACACGGCGGCGCGCTGCGCCTGCATCCGCAGGACGGCGGCCACGTGGACATCGCGCCGCAAGCGGGGCGCATGGCCATGTTCATGTCGGGCGAGATGCTGCACGAAGTGATGCCGACGGCGCGCGAGCGCCTGTCGATAGCAGGGTGGTTCCGCCGCCGCGCCTGAGAGACGCTGGCGCGCCCCGTTTTTCTGGCCCGACAATCCCCGTCGATTTGATTGCGCGCAAGGCTGGATTTTTCCGCAGGCATAGGCTACAGTCGCTGTAAGGGCTAGAATAACTAAAATACCAATCACGCGGACAGGACGGCCAATATGAAAGTATCTGAAATTCTCCAAGTCAAGGGCAATATCCTCTACACGGTCACGCCTGACCAGCCCCTGCTTGACGCGGCCAATACCATGGCTGAAAAAGACATCGGTTCGCTGGTGGTCATGGAATTTGGCGACCTGGTCGGCATGCTGACCTTCCGCGAAGTGCTGAACGCGCTGCATGAGAACGCGGGCCAGATCGGCGGCGGCACCGTGCGCAAGCACATGGATGACCACCCGATCACCGTCACGCCCGATACGGAAGTCAATGAAGTGCGCCGCATCATGCTGGAAAAGCACGCGCGCTACCTGCCCGTCATGAATGCCAAGACCTTGCTGGGCGTGATTTCCTTCTACGACGTGGCACGCGCCGTGCTCGAAGCGCAAAGCTTTGAAAACCAGATGCTCAAGGCTTACATCCGCGACTGGCCGGCTGAAACGGCAGACTAAGTTGCAATCATGCAGTAAAAACTACGCCGGCAGATGCCGGCGTTTTGCATGGTGCAGGGTAGTTAACGCCGCCTAGGCCGCTCCTTGCATGGCTTCGTTGCTCAGCCAGGTACCGAGCGCCGCGGCCGTCATGGGGCGGGCGAACAGGAAGCCTTGCGCCATCGGACAGCCCAGCGCATGCAGAATCTGCGCCTGGCGCTCGTCTTCCACGCCTTCCGCGATCACGGCCAGGCCCAGGTTGCGGCCCAGCTGGATGACCATTTCGGCGATGCTGCTGCCGCGCGCGGACCCCGTGATTTCCGTGACAAAAGCCCTGTCGATTTTTAATCGGTCCACTTGCAGGCGCTGCAGATAGGACAGCGAGGAAAAGCCCGTGCCGAAGTCGTCGATGGCGATGCTCACGCCCGTCTGCTTGATCTGCCACAGCATCTTGATCAGCATGTCCGGCTCTTCCATGGCCATCGATTCCGTGATTTCCAGCTCGATGAACTCGGGCGGCGCCTGCGTCTCTTCCAGCGCCGCGCGCAGCATTTCCAGAAACAGGGGGTGGCGGAACTGCACTTGCGACACGTTGACGGACATGACGAAGTTGCGGTGTCCCTGTTCGCGCAGCAGCACCAGTTCGCGGCACGCCGTGCGCAGCACCCATTCGCCCAGGTCGATGATGATGCCCGAATACTCGGCGATGGGGATGAAGCGGTCGGGCGAGATGAACTTGCCGTCCGGCGTCTGCCAGCGCAGCAGCGCTTCGGCGCCCACGGGGCGGCGCGTGGTCAGGTCGATCTGCGGCTGGTACACGACAAACAGCTGGTCCTGGCTGAAGGCCGTGCGCAGCGCGTGCATCATGCGTACTCGTTCGCGGATTTCGATGCCCATGCTGCGCGAGAAATAGAAGTGCCCGGCGCGCTGCTGGCTTTTCGCCCGCTTCAGGGCGATGTCGGCGTCCTTCAGCGCGTCGGCGCCCGTGCCCGTATGTTCGCCCAGCCGCACCAGGCCCAGGGTGGCCGACAGCTGCACATCCTGGCCATCGATGCAGAAGGGCGGCTGGAACAGGGCCAGGATCTTGGTCGGGTTGACTTGCGACGAGTCGCCCAGCACGCAAAAGATGTCGCCGCCCAGGCGCGCCACCGTCAGCTGCGGTCCCAGCTGGGTTTGCAATCGGCCCGCCACGGCGATCAGCAGGGTGTCGCCGAACTGGTGCCCCAGCGCGTCGTTGGTCTCGGCAAAGTGGTCGAGGTCGACCAGCGACAGGGTGGCGTCGTCGCGCGCGGGGCCGGCCAGCGTGGCGTCGAGGATTTCCACCAGGCGCGTGCGGTTCGGCAGCTTTGACAATTGATCGTAGAAGGCGGCATTGTGCAGGTGCGATACCAGCTCCACGTTGTCCAGCCCCACGGCGACGTTGCTGCAAAACACTTCCAGCAGGCTTTCATCGATGGCCGAGAGGGGGCGGGGTAAGACCAGGTAGGCGGCTGCGTCGCGGCTGGCCTTGCCCGCGAAGTACAGGGTGGCATAGTCGTGCGCATAGACGTTGCGCCGCTGCGCCAAGGTGTGTTCGATGGCCGCCATCACGCGGGGGTTCTGCAGGCCGCACAGGGCGCTGTGCGGCAGGCTGGAAAAGCTGCCCGTGCAGGCCGAGACGAGCAGCTCCTTGCCGCCGCTGTCCTGCAAGTCCTGCACGCACAGCACGCCGTCGGCGCGGATGCCCAGCAGGTCGGCGATCTGCGCCAGCACGCCGGCCGAGAAATTCTGCACGCCGTGCAGCGCCATCAGCTGCGTGCTGGCGTGGACGATCTGGTCCAGGCCGCGCCGGCTGTTGCTGATCGAGCGTATCTGCTCGTACGAGCGAATGGCCGCCGTCACCGTGGTAAACAGCTTGATGCGCGTCAGTTCGGACTTGGTCTTGTAATCGTTGATGTCGAAATCGCGGATGGCGTCGATTTCCGGCGCATAGCCGGGCTGGCCTGTGCGCAGGATGATGCGCACGTCCGTCATTTTCAGCGTTTCGCGGATGTAGCGCACCAGGTGCAGGCCCGCGTCGTCCTGTTCCATCACCACGTCGAGCAGGATGACGGCGATGTCGTCTTCGTGCTTGAGCAGTTCGCGCGCCTGGCCGGCCGAATACGCATGCACGAATTCCAGCGGACGGTGCTGCATTTCCAGGTTGCCCAGGGCGAAAGTGGTGGTGGAGTGGACGTCTTCATCGTCGTCGATGATCATCACCCGCCAGACGCTGCGCGGTGCGGCGGCCAGCGGCGCCGCTGGTTGCTCATCGAGGAATACCAGGTCGTCGTGATCGTCCTTGTTGGCGTCAAGGGGGATGATCGGTGCGGGCATGTATAGCTTCTCCAGGATGACTCGATATTTTTACGAGCACGTCACAAAAGCCCATGGCCTTGTTGCGTTGCCTCGCCGTACTTGCGTACTGTCTTCGGCAACGACGCCTAGCCCTGGGCATCTTGTGACGCGCTCTCGGCGCAGCCCAAATCCGGTTTTGCAACCGGTATTGTGTAGCGCGCTTTGATCCAAGTATATAGCTATTTAATAAGCAAAATGTTTTTTTAAATCTATTCTGTGGGGCAATATTTCTTGTATTGCATGATTGCAACTCATATTTGGTGTTTTTTACATGAAAAAAAACACGGTATTTGAAAATGGCGATACTGGCAGGGGCAATATCGGGCTTGCTGCGGCATTAGCGGCATGGCATGCCCCGCAGGCTGGTAGAATTGAGTTTTCCAGTCTTTCACACTTCCTACTATGTCCGGCAATTCTTTTGGCAAGCTGTTTACTGTTACCACTTTCGGCGAATCGCATGGCCCGGCCATCGGCTGCGTGATCGATGGCTGTCCTCCAGGCCTGGTCCTGTCGGAAGCCGATATCCAGCCCGAGCTGGACCGCCGCAAGCCGGGCACGTCGCGCCACGTGACGCAGCGCCAGGAATCGGATACGGTGGAGATCCTGTCCGGCGTGTACCAGGGCGTCACGACGGGTACGCCCATCGCGCTGCTGATCCGCAATGAAGACCAGCGCAGCAAGGATTACGGCAATATCGCGGAAAGCTTCCGTCCCGGCCATGCCGACTACACGTACTGGCACAAATACGGCGTGCGTGATCCGCGCGGCGGCGGGCGTTCCTCGGCGCGCCTGACGGCGCCCGTGGTGGGCGCGGCGGCCATCGCCAAGAAGTGGCTGCTGCAGCAGTACGGCACCACGTTCAAGGGTTGCATGAGCCAGCTGGGCGATATTCCCGTGCCGTTCCAGTCCTGGGAGCACGTGCATGCGAACCCCTTCTTTGCCGCCAGCGGCGACGCGGACCTGATCGCGCGCATGGAAGCGGCCATGGACCAGTTGCGCCGCGACGGCGATTCCATCGGCGCGCGCATCGACGTGATCGCGCAAAACGTGCCCGTGGGCCTGGGTCAGCCCATCTACGACAAGCTCGATGCCGACATCGCCTACGCCATGATGGGCATCAATGCCGTCAAGGGCGTGGAAATCGGCGCCGGTTTCGACTCGGTGGCGCAAAAGGGTTCGGAGCACGGCGACGAGCTGACGCCGGAAGGTTTTATCGGCAATAACGCGGGCGGCGTCTTGGGCGGCATCTCGACGGGACAGGATATCAGCGTGTCGATCGCCATCAAGCCGACGTCGTCGATCCGCACGCCGCGCCGCTCGATCGATAAAGAGGGCAATCCCGTGATGGTGGAAACGTTCGGCCGCCACGACCCGTGCGTGGGCATCCGCGCCACGCCGATCGCCGAAGCCATGCTGGCGCTGGTGCTGATCGACCACGCCCTGATGCACCGCGCGCAGTGCGGCGATGTCAGCGTGAATACGCCGAAGTTGAAGTAATCTCAATGTTGTCGGATGACGGGCCTGCGGCCCTGATCCGACCTGCGACCTTGATGGTCGTCTTCTCGTTTAACAACGACACTTGCGACACCTGACAAAACCGTAGCGAGCGGAAGGGAGAGGTGGCTGAGAAGCGCAACCGTACGAAGGTACGGTGAGCATCGCAGGCCGCCTATACCGACGCGCAGTAGGTTTGGTCAGGTGTACTCATGCCACCTTATTCGCCACTAACTCCAACTGGTGGCGCATCTCCACCGACTGCACCAATAACGCCCGGATATCGTTGATCAGGTTGAATTCCGTCTGGTTCAATTGGATCGGCGGGAAGCTGTCGTCCCAGTCGCCGTACAGGAATCCCGTGGGATGGCCGTTGGCCGACAGGGGCAGCACGACGAAGCTGCGCGCTTCCGACAGGGTGGCTTTCCACCATTGCGGCAGTTTGGCGGCAAATTTCGGGTCGCGCGCATTGTCGATGAAGATCACGCGGTCGCTGTTGAGGGCCGCGTGGAACACGTTCGGTTCATACGCGTCGCCAAACACCATCAGGTCCTGCAGGTCGGCCATGCCTTCGCCCATGCTGATGCGCGCCGAGTACAGGTGATCCCTGTGGTTGCGCACGAAAGCCACCGAGCGGGAAAAATCAAAGCCCTGGTGCAGCGTTTCGAGCGCCATCGAGACCATTTGCCCGGGACTGGCGCTGCCGATGGCGCCGCGCAGGTCGGCCAGGCCGCTGATCAGGACGCGGTTGCCTTCGGCGCGCATGCGCGTCGAGGCCAGCTGGCGCGCGCGCCGTTCGGCCGGTTTCGACAGGGGCGCGATCGACAGGTCGGCTGCCGCCATGGCCTTGGCCTTGTCCACCGCGACCACCAGGTCGGTGGCCGTGATGCCCAGGGTGCCCGCGTAGTCGTCGATCAGCGCGTGCACCTGCGCCGCGCCGGCCGCGTCGTCATGCCACAGCGAGTCGGCGCAGCGCGCCGCCATGGTCGACAATCCCGCCATCCAGTCGGCGCCGCTGACGGGCGAATTGTCGGGCGACGGGTCCATCGGCCGCATGCCGTTGATCAGGTGCTGCGGCAAGCCCCAGTGGGCCGCCGTGGCATAGCCCACTTCCGGCAGCGACAGGCCGAGGATTTCGCGCGCGGCGGCCGCCTCGTTGCCGGGACCCGCATGCGCCTGCATGCGCGCCCAGAAATCCGTCATGTAGAACGTCACCATCATGCGGCCCAGGGTGTGCAGCATGGAGCAGACGACGGCCTGTTCGGCCTGCAGGCTGCCGGCGCTGGTGGCCACCTGCTGCGCCACCATCCCGGCCAGCACGGCCTTTTCCATTTCCACGTGGGCGCTGACGGAGTCGGGCGAGGCCTGCGACAGCTCCTCGATCAGTTTCAGTCCCAGCGCCAGGTGGCCGATGGCGTCGATGCCCAGCACCAGCACGGCCTTCGACACCGTGTTGACGCGCTGGCCGAAGGCCGAATACATGCCGCTGTTGGCCAGGCGCAGCACCTTGTGCGTGAGGACGGGGTCGGACAGCACCGTTTGCGTGATGTCGAATTCGTGGTCATCCTCGCCGCGCATGGCGCCCAGGATGGCGCTGATGGCTTTGGCGAAGCCGGGCATGTCGCCCTGCTGTCGCGTGCGCGCCCACAGCAGGTCCAGGGTGTTTTTGCCGAGCTGTGTCGGCGCCGTGAAATGACCTGGATTCATTGCACCCCTCCGCGCGGTTCATTGGCAGACGGCGTGGGCACCAGCGCCGCATAGGTTTTTTCGCTCAAGGCCGATAGCGCGGCATGGGCCGGCATCGGTTTGCCCGTCAGGTAGCCTTGCACATACTGGCAGCCGCGCGACTCCATGAAGTGCATCTGCTCCTCCGTTTCCACGCCCTCGGCCACCACGGACAGGTTCAAATGCTTGGCCAGGTCGAGAATGGTGTTGCAGATGGCCGCATCCTTGCTCGATTCGGGCAAGTCCTTGATGAAGGTGCGGTCGATCTTCAAAACGGAGATGGGGAAGCGCTTCAGATACGCGAGCGAGGAATAGCCGGTGCCGAAATCGTCGATGGCGATGCGCGCGCGGCGCTCCGTCATCTTGACGAGGATGGTTTCCGCGTGCACGGGGTCGATCATCAGGGTGCCCTCCGTGATTTCCAGCACCAGGTGTTCGCCGGAGAGTCCGGAAAAAGCGATGGCGTCGTCGAGCACGTCGAGGAATTTGTCGTTGCGGAACTGGCGCGGGCTGATGTTGACGGAAATGTACAGCGGCCGTTTGGCCACTTCCTGGAACTGCTTGAGCTGCACGCAGGCGGCCTTCAGCGCCCAGGCGCCCAGCAGGTTGATCAGGCCATTGGCTTCGGCAATCGGGATGAAGCGCACGGGCGGCACCAGGCCCAGGGTCGGGTGCTTCCAGCGCATCAGGGTTTCGAAACCCTGGATTTGCCGCGTGTGCGCGTCGACGATGGGCTGGTAAAAGAGCAGGAATTCGCCTTCGCGCACGGCGTGGAACATGGCCGCTTCCAGCGAGATGTCGTGTTCCGACGGGCCGTTCAGGCGCGGGCTGTAGACCAGGCAGCGGGCCTTGCCCGTTTCCTTGGCGCGCGACATGGCCGCATCGGCCAGCGCCACCAGGCGCACTTCATCTTCCGCGTGCAGCGGGTAGATCGATACGCCCACGGAGGCGCCCACGTAGATCGTGTGGCCGTCCACTTCGAACGGCGCCTGCAGGGTGGCCAGCAGGCGGCCCGTCACCAGCTTGATCTGCGCGTCGGTGGCGCTGCCGGGCAGCACGGCGACGAATTCATCGCCGCCCACGCGCGCCAGGGTGTCGCTGTCGCGCAAGGTCTTGCGCAGGCGCGCGGCCGCCAGGCGCAGCACGGCGTCGCCGACGGGGTGGCCCAGGCCATCGTTGACTTTTTTAAAGCCATCGAGGCCGATGGTGGCCACGGAAAAGCCCTGGCCCGAACGCGCGGCCTGGGCGATCACCATGCGGATGCGGTCCGACAGCAGCAGGCGGTTCGGCAGGCCCGTGAGCGCATCGTGCGTGGCCATGTGGCGCAGACGTTCTTCCGTATTGTGCTGGGCCGACGTGTCGCGCCCGACCACCAGCAATTCGGCGATGCCGTCCCCGTTCAGATAAGAGGACAGGCGCAGCTCGAACCAGATTTCCTGGTCCGGCGTTTGCAGGCGCACTTCCAGGCGGCCCGGTTCGGCCAGGGCATCTTCCAGCGCCGCTTGCAGCGCGGCGCGCGACGCTTCGGCGGCCAGCGGCAGCAGCAAGTGGCCGGACAGGCCCGATGGCGCGCCAAACAGGGTGGCCGCACGCTTGCTGGCGAACAGGATCAGGCCGTCCGTATCGAGCCGGAACACAACGTCGCCGGCCTCTTCCATGAGGTTATCCAACTCGTGGCGGGCCTCGCGGTGGGCGGCGGATGGGGTACTGGAAAACATCGTGCTGGCTTTTACCTTTTTGTTATCAGTGTCGGCGCTCGCTGCAGGGCAGGGCGCCAACGGAAAGAGTGCATCGTGCGCGACGCGTGCCATAGCGGGCCAGAGGGCGACTATCGGAACGCGATCCACACGAAATGTATCATTGAAAAGCATCCGATTACATGAAATAGAGCAACATTGCTTCAGGTTTTGTAAATATTCCTGCCTTCCATGAAAAAAATCATCATGCGCGACACACGCAGGCATTTTCGTTCCCTGTGGAAACTTTCTGCCGCGTCCGTTTCCGGTAGCGCGCTTGCCCTGCCATGCGCTTTAGGCTAGTCTGGCTGGCAGACGGTGTTGACGGTGCGCCAGCGACGGCAAGGGCGCCATGATAACAAAACGCGGGAGACTCCCATGAATGCCTTTGACACGCATGAAGTTTTCAACCAGGCCACGCCGTTTGAAAACGTCAATCTGTTCGCCTGCGATCCCGCGCTGATCGAGGCGCTGCTGCGCGAGGGCGGCGGCGCGGCGCTGCAGGAGCTCGACGCGCTGGGCGAGAGGCTGGGCCGCGCCGAGACTTACGCGCTGGCGCGCCTGGCCAATATCCACACGCCCGAGCTGCAGCAGTTCGACCGGGCCGGGCGCCGCATCGACGAAGTGCTGTTCCATCCGGCCTGGCATGAACTGATGGCCATGCTCGTGGGCGCCGGCGCGCACGCCTCGCCGTGGGCCGCGCCCGGTCCCGGCGCCCAGGTGGCGCGCGCGGCCGCCTATCTATTAGTGGGGCAGGTGGAAAACGGCACGCAGTGTCCCGTGACGATGACGTATGCGTCCGTGCCCGCCTTGCGCCAGGCGCTTGATCTGCCGCAAATCGCGCAGCGCTGGCTGCCGAAAATCCTGTCGCGCGAGTACGATCCCCGTTCCCTGCCCGTGGAGCAGAAGCGGGGCGCCCTGGTCGGCATGGGCATGACGGAAAAGCAGGGCGGCTCGGACGTGCGCAGCAACACCACGCGGGCCGTGCCCGTGCCGGCGGCCGAGGCGCAGGCGCTGTTCGGCGACGAGGCGGGCGGCGCTTGGCGCATCGTCGGCCACAAATGGTTTTTTTCGGCGCCCCAGTGCGATGCCCACCTGATCCTGGCGCAGGCGGACGAGGGGGGATTGTCGTGTTTTTTCCTGCCCCGCTACCTGCCCGACGGCAGCCGCAACGCCATACGCGTGCAGCGCCTGAAGGACAAGCTGGGCAACCGCTCGAACGCCTCGTCGGAAGTGGAATTTACCCATGCCTACGGCTGGCTGGTGGGCCAGCCGGGGCGGGGCATTCCCACCATCCTGGAAATGGCCAGCCATACGCGCCTCGATTGCGTGCTGGGCAGCACCGGCATCATGCGCGCCGCCTTGACGCAGGCGCTGCACCATGCGCGCCAGCGGGCCGTGTTCGGCAAGCCGCTGGCCGAGCAGCCGTTGATGCAAAACGTGCTGGCCGACCTGGCGCTGGAATCCGAGGCCGCCACGGCCTTTGCGCTGCGCCTGGCCCGCTGCTTCGATGAAAAGGATGACCCGCAACAAGCGATGCTGGCGCGCGTCCTCACGCCGGCCGGCAAGTACTGGATCTGCAAGCGCGGTCCAGGCTTCGGCTTTGAAGCGATGGAGGTGCTGGGCGGCACCGGTTATGTGGAAGAGGCGCCGCTGGCGCGCTTGTACCGCGAGCTGCCCGTCAATTCGATCTGGGAGGGCTCGGGCAACGTCATGTGCCTCGACGTCTTGCGTGCCTTCGGCAAGTCGCCGGCCGCGCGCGACGCCCTGGCGGCCGAGCTGGCGCTGGCCGGCGATGGCGATGCCACTTTCGACGGCTGCCGGGCGCGCCTGCTGGCCGACCTGGACGGGCCGCAAACGGATGAATTTGGCGCCAGGCAATTATCCGAGCGCATCGTGCTGGCCGTGCAGGCGGCCTTGCTGCTGCGCCATGCGCCGCCGTTTGTCGCGCAGGCATTTTTGCAATCGCGGCTGGCGCAGGCGCCGGGCGGCGCGTATGGCCGCTTGCCGGCGGGCACCGATTGCGCGGCCATCCTGGCGCGCGCGCTGCGCGAGTATTGAGGCGCGCGGCATGGCCGGACCTGGCCCGCGGCGCGCGCCAGCACGGTTTTGTCTGTAATTATTTCAAAATTCCGGCCACAGGCAAGCTGTGGGCTGGGATAATGCTGCAATCCATCATTTTATCGACACGCGGCGCGCCTGCAGCCCATGCTTGCCGCGCGCCAAAGAGCAGAGAAAGAAAAATAATATGAAACAAGATCCACGTTTCCCGAATTTGTTCATTACCGATCATCCTTTGATCCAGCACAAACTGAGCCACATGCGCGAGCACGACACGTCCACGCGCACCTTCCGTGAATTGCTCAAGGAAATCACCTTGCTGATGGGCTATGAAATCACGCGCGACCTGCCGCTGACCACGCGTGAAATCAAGACCCCGCTGGTCACCATCGACGCGCCTGTCATTGCTGGCAAGAAACTGGCCATCGTCCCCATCCTGCGCGCCGGCATTGGCATGAGCGATGGCTTGCTGAACCTGGTGCCATCGGCCCGCGTGGGCCACATCGGCGTGTATCGCGACCCGGCTACCCACATGCCCGTGGAATACCTGGTGCGCCTGCCGGACCTGAACGAACGCACCTTCATCCTGTGCGACCCGATGGTAGCGACCGGCAATTCGGCCGTGTACGCCGTCGACGTGCTGAAGAAGCGGGGCGTGACGGACGAGCAGATCATCTTCCTGGCGCTGGTGGCCGCACCGGAAGGCGTGACCGTGTTCCAGAATGCGCATCCGAACGTCAAGATGTTCTGCGCCGCGCTCGATTCGCACCTGGACGACCACGCCTACATCGTGCCGGGCCTGGGCGACGCCGGCGACCGCATCTTCGGCACCAAGTAAGCCACCTCAGGCGAGTATTGCGATGGCAACCTTGATCGACCCGGATTTTCGCGCGCGCTTGCGCGCCCTGAATGAAAAATATGCGGCTGGCGTGCCGGCCCTGATGCAGGCGATTGCGCAGGCAAGCGCCCGCTGCGACAGCGAAGGTCCCCGCCTGGAACCGTTGACGGCGCTGCACCGCGCGCTGCACGCGGTAGCGGGCTCGGCCGCCACCTTCGGCTTTGCCGCGCTGGGGCAGGAATGCCGGCGCATCGAACAGCTGGTGCGCGCCATGCTCAACGCACCCGCGCAAGCGGTGGCGGAATGGCCTGCCGTGCGGATGCAAGTGGAGGCGTTGTTGCACTGGGCGGCACGCGATGCGGGCGCCACCCATTTCACGGCATAAGCGACAGCGCCATAGGGATGTGGTTGCAATGATTCATTTGATACAACGCAAAGCACCCGCGTCGCAGATTAGGATATAGTGTGTCCATGCCGCTGGTACAGGGCGCCGCAAGACGGGGATTTGGCTATTAAAGTGGTGTTCGCAAGTTTATTTTGCGAAAGAATGGTTTTTCTCAGTTTTGTTGGTATAATTGGGCATCGTTGGATTCGAGGTAGTAGTGCAGTTTGTCTGTCATTTCTTTCTTGCTTCAAACGATATAACGGGCGCAAGCCCAACTTAACTGAAATAGGAAATTGTAATGGCAACTGGCATCGTAAAATGGTTCAATGATTCGAAGGGTTTCGGCTTTATTACCCCTGACGAAGGCGGCGAAGATCTGTTCGCTCACTTCTCGGCTATCCAGTCGAACGGCTTCAAGTCCCTGCAAGAGAACCAACGCGTTTCTTTTGAAGTGACCGCTGGCCCTAAAGGCAAGCAAGCTTCGAACATTCAGCCAATCTAATACGCTGGATCAAACGAAATAAAGAAATCCTCGGTCTCCGAGGATTTTTTTTCGCCTGAATTTCCGTGAAGCATGGGTTTTGCGTGCTTTGCGGAGACATTTTGCCCGTGCGCAGCCATTTGCCGGGCGGCTGCGCTGCCGCATCAGTCGGTCGGACAGATCGGCCTGGCGCTTGCGCGGACGCCGACCTGCCCGCACTCCTGTCGCCACCGGGCTGGCAGGTGTCGGCTTACGCTGCGCTAAGCCGACCTACGCCGACCTACGCCGACCTACGCCGCTACGCTGCTTCCTCATGCCGGGCGGTGTCTGGCCACTTGCTACGGGTGAGTCTGGAACTGGAATGTCGCGGTGCCCAATCAAACCGTAGCGAGCGGCAGTGATTTGTGGTCGAGAAGCGCAACCGTACTCTAGTACGGTGAGCATCGCCGGCCGCAAAGCGCGACGCGCAGTAGGTTTGATTGGGTGCTATCAGAAAGCGGGCTCGCGCCAGTAATCGGGCTGTGCGTATGAGTGCCTTAAAAAATCCACAAACGCCCGTATGCGCAGCGGCAAATGGCGGCGCTGGGCGAAGACGGCGTAGATGTCGTTGCCGGGTGCGGCGAACTGGTCCAGCACCGTCACCAGCTGGCCCGAGGCGATCTCTGCCCCCACTTCCCACATCGAGCGCCACGCCAGGCCCTTGCCGGCCAGCGCCCAGTCGTGCAGCACTTCACCATCGTTGCAGACCATATTGCCCGCCACCTTCAAGATCACATTCTTGCCGTTTTCGCGGAAGGTCCAGCCCCGCTGGCTGCCTTCGCTGCTGATCGCCAGGCAATTATGCTTCGCCAGGTCGGCCGGGATGCGCGGCGTGCCTGCCCGTTTCAGGTAGGCGGGCGAGCCGACCAGCACGCGCTGGTTGTCCGCCAGTTTCGTGCTCACCAGCGAGGAATCGGACAGGCTGGCGATGCGGATGGCCACGTCGATGCCTTCGCCGATCAGGTCGACGAGGCGGTCGTTCAGGTTCAGCGACACCGTCACGTCGCGGTGCTCCGCCACGAACGAGGGGATCAGCGGCGCCACGTGCTGGCGGCCGAAGCCGGCCGGCGCGGAAATGAGCAAATGCCCGCTGGCCTTCACGCTGCGCTCGGCCACGGCCGCTTCCGCCTCTTCCAGTTCGCCCAGAATACGCTGGCAATCTTCCAGGAAGGCGGCGCCTTCATTCGTCAGGGCCAGCTTGCGCGTCGTGCGTTGCAACAGTTTCACGCCCAGGCGCTGCTCCAGCGCGTCGAGGCGCCGGCCTATCATGGCTGGCGCGATGCCTTCCGCGCGTGCGGCGGCCGACAGGCTGCCCCTGGCCACGACTTCCACGAACGTTGATATTTGTCTGAACTGGCCCATTTGATGCTCTCGCTATCTCGTCACTTGTGATAAAAACGCATAGATGAAGTGATTTTTAATCTCGTTTCCATGCCTTATAGTGCAATACTATAGAACAAAAGCGCCGCCCTGCAGAGTGTTTTTGCGCCTCTGTCCAGCTTGTCCGCGCAGTCGTTCCGCTTATACTTGGATCACCAGATTACCTTTGCTTATATTTATTAAAAACCGGAGAACTTCATGACGCAGAACACGATCGCACTTCCCGAAGGCATGCAAATCACGGGTGACATCCAGCCCGGCTATGAACAGATCCTGACGCCGGCCGCGCTGGCCCTGGTGGCCAAGCTGACGCGCGCGTTCGAGCCGCGCCGCCAGGAATTGCTGGCCGTGCGCGTGGAGCGGGCCAAGCGCCTTGACGCGGGCGAGCGTCCCGACTTCCTGCCAGAAACCGCGCACATCCGCGACGGCGACTGGAAGATTGCGCCGATCCCGAAAGCGCTGGAATGCCGCCGCGTGGAAATCACGGGCCCCGTCGAGCGCAAGATGGTCATCAATGCCTTCAATTCCGGCGCGGACAGCTACATGACGGACTTCGAGGATTCGAACACGCCGAACTGGGATAACCAGCTGACGGGCCAGATCAATATGTTCGACGCCGTGCGCAAGACGATTTCGCTGGAACAAAATGGCAAGTCGTACAAGCTGAACGACAAGATTGCCACCCTGGTCGTGCGTCCGCGCGGCTGGCACCTCGATGAAAAGCACGTGCTGGTCGACGGCAAGCGCATTTCCGGCGGCATTTTCGACTTTGCCCTGTTCATGTTCCATAACGCCAAGGAACAGCTGGCGCGCGGCGCCGGCCCGTACTTCTACCTGCCGAAGATGGAATCGCACCTGGAAGCGCGCCTGTGGAACGACATCTTCGTCATGACGCAAAACGAACTGGGCTTGCCGCAGGGTACGATCAAGGCGACCGTACTGATCGAAACCATTCTGGCTGCCTTCGAGATGGATGAAATCCTGTACGAATTGAAGGAGCACAGCTCGGGCCTGAACGCGGGCCGCTGGGATTACATCTTCTCGTGCATCAAGAAATTCAAGCTGGACAAGGATTTCTGCCTGGCCGACCGCGCCAAGGTCACTATGACGGCGCCGTTCATGCGCGCCTATGCCTTGCTGCTGCTGAAAACCTGCCACAAACGGGGCGCGCCTGCCATCGGCGGCATGGCGGCCTTGATTCCGATCAAGAACGATCCGGAAAAGAACGATATCGCCATGGGCGGCGTGCGCAACGACAAGGCGCGCGATGCCACCGACGGCTACGACGGCGGCTGGGTTGCCCATCCGGGCCTGGTGGAGCTGGCCATGGGCGAGTTCACGAAAGTGCTGGGCGATAAGCCGAACCAGATCGACAAGCAGCGTCCCGACATCGACGTCAAGGCATCGGACTTGCTGAACTTCCAGCCGGAAGCGCCAATCACGGAAGCCGGCTTGCGCTACAACATCAACGTGGGCATCCATTACTTGGGCAGCTGGCTGGCCGGCAACGGTTGCGTGCCTATCCACAACCTGATGGAAGACGCGGCCACGGCCGAGATCAGCCGCTCGCAAGTGTGGCAGTGGATCCGTTCGAGCAAGGGCGTGCTGGAAGACGGCCGCAAGGTGACGGCCGAGATGGTGCGCGCCATGATTCCGGAAGAACTGGCCAAGGTGCAGCGCGACGCGCCAGGCGGCGACGGCCCGACCTATGTGCGTGCCGGCCAGATTTTCGAGGAAATGTCGACGTCGGAATCGTTCGCCGAATTCCTGACCTTGCCGCTGTACGAAGAAATCTGATCCTGATCAACTAGACGGATAAAAAAATCCCGGTAGTGCTGTTGGCACGACCGGGATTTTTTATATGGATGACTGCAACGCCTGCAAAACGGGTGCGCGGCAGGTTTGCGCAGGTGTCCTTAGAAATTATTCTTCCACATGCGCAAGGCCGCAAAGGCTTCCACGGGCGAGGCGTCGGCCGCCAGCTTGCCTTCCACCTTCAGGCTGGTCAGGATTGCCGGTTCGCGGTAGCGCAGGAAGGGGTTCGTGGCCTTCTCCAGGGCAATCGTCGACGGCACGGTGGGCAAGCCCTGCTGGCGCTTTTCCGTGTCGATGGCAATGCGTTCCTGCAAGGCCTGGTTGCCCGGCTCGACGGCGTTGGCGAAGCGCAGATTGGACAAGGTGTACTCGTGCGCGCAAAATACCTCGGTATCGTCGGGCAGGGCGGCCAGCTTGCCCAGCGAATCGGCCATCTGGCCCGGCGTGCCTTCGAACAGGCGGCCGCAGCCGCCGGCAAACAGGGTGTCGCCGGAAAACAGCCAGGGTGCATCGCCTTGCTCCGTACGCTGCCGTACGTAGGCGATATGGCCCTTGGTGTGGCCGGGCACGTCGATGACCGTCATCTGCAAGCCCAGCTGGGGCACATAGGCGACATCGCCTTCGGCAAGCGGTTCCGTGATGGCTGTGATAGCCTCATTGCGCGGGCCGAAGACGGGCACGGCGAAATGCTGCAACAATTCAGGCACGCCACCCGTGTGGTCGGCGTGGTGATGCGTGAGTAAAATGGCGGACAAGGTCAGCTGATGGGCTTGCAGCGCATCGAGGATGGCCATCGCATCGCCGGGGTCGACCACGGCGGCGTGGCGGCCGTCGTGGATCAGCCACAGGTAATTGTCGGCAAAGGCGGGCACGGCAAGTACCGATAAAGCGTGTTCAGGGGAGTGTGTCATGAGCAAAAGAGAAAACTGAATGGACAGTGTGGCATCCGAAAAATCCATTATAGCGCTTGACGGCTGGCTGCAGACGCCGGCCGGTCTGTACGTGCGTGCCTGGGAGCAGCAATGTCTCGACAGCCTGACTGTGGACATCTTCGGTTTTAATGCCGTGCAGATCGGCTTGCCCCAGCTCGACGCGCTGGCCGCCAGCCGCATGCCGAACAAATGGCTGCTCGATTCGCGCCTGCCTGCGCGTCCCCCGCAGGAGAGCCGTTTGACTCTCGTGTCAGCTTTCGACGAGCTGCCGTTCGACTCGCAAAGCCTGGACCTGGTGGTCTTGCCGCACGTGCTTGAATTTGCTGCCGAGCCACATCAGGTCTTGCGCGAAGTCGAGCGTGTGCTGATACCGGAGGGGCGCGTGATCGTCTGCGGCTTCAATCCGGCCAGCCTGTGGGGCATGCGCCAGGGCCTCGGGCGGGTCACGGGGCGCCATTATTTGCCGCAGGCGGGCGAGCTGATCTCTATGCCGCGCATGAAAGACTGGTTAAAATTGCTGAACATGGGCGTCAGCCAAAGCCACTTCGGCTGCTACGCGCCCGCCTGCAAGACGGAAAAATGGCTGCGCCGCAACGCCTTCATGGACAAGGCCGGTGCGCGCTGGTGGCCATATCTGGGCGCAGTGTATATAGTGCAGGCGATCAAGCGCGTCAAAGGGATGCGTTTGATCGGTCCGGCGTGGACCAAGAAACCGGCGACGGCGCCCGCAGGCGCACCGGTCACGAATAAAAGGCGGGAACAGCAAGATGGATAAGGTAGAAATTTACGCCGATGGCGCATGCAAGGGCAATCCCGGCACGGGCGGCTGGGGCGCGCTGATGGTGGCCGATGGCGCCAAGAAAGAAATTTACGGCGGGGAACTGAATACGACGAATAACCGCATGGAATTGAAGGCCGTGATCGAAGCCTTGACGGCGCTCAAACGTCCCTGCCAGGTCGTGATGTATACCGATAGCCAGTATGTCCAGAAGGGCATCAGCGAATGGATTCACGGCTGGAAGGCACGGGGCTGGAAAACGGCCGCCAAGGCGCCCGTAAAGAACGTCGACCTGTGGCAGGCGCTGGACACGGCCCAGGCCGTCCATGAAGTGGAATGGCGCTGGGTGCGCGGCCACAATGGCCATCCGGGCAATGAACGGGCCGATGAGCTGGCCAACCTGGGCGTGGAAACCGTGCGCGCCTGAGAACTGAAATTTCCTGCCATGCCGCAGCGGGCAGGGCGTAACCGGAGGGCACAGGTTTGCTATACTGTGCCCTTCGCTTTTTGCTTTTAAGACTGAACCTGCCATGCGTCAAATTGTCCTCGATACTGAAACCACCGGCCTGAACCCGCGCACGGGCGACCGCATCCTGGAGATCGGGGCGGTCGAACTGAACAACCGCATGTTGACAGGGAATAATTTCCACCATTACATCAATCCCGAGCGCGACTCGGAAGAGGGCGCGCTGGCCGTCCACGGATTGACCACCGAGTTCCTCAGCGACAAGCCGAAATTCGCGGAAATCGCCGATGAATTTCGCGCCTACATCGCCGACGCCGAACTGATCATCCACAATGCGCCGTTCGATATCGGCTTCCTGAACGCAGAATTCAAGCGCCTGAACCTGCCGCCCGTCCACGAGCAAGTCTGCGGCGTGATCGACACCCTGGTGCAGGCGAAGGAAATGCATCCGGGCAAGCGCAATTCGCTGGACGCCCTGTGCGACCGCTACGGCGTCTCGAACGCCCACCGCAAGCTGCACGGCGCGCTGCTCGACTCCGAATTGCTGGCCGACGTCTACCTGGCCATGACGCGCGGACAGAACAGCCTGAGCATGGAAGAAGAAGTGGAAGTGGCCGCCGACGGCGCCGTGCTGGAAATCGTGCCGCTGGCCGAAGTCATCTTCCAGAGCGCCACACCCGACGAACTCGCCGCCCACGAAGCCACCATCGCCGGCCTCGACAAGGCCGCCAAAGGCCAGTGCATCTGGACCGCCGTCACGGCACCGCCAGCGGCCGCCTGAGAAAAAAGCGGGGCGTGCTAAATTTCCTGTCGCCAGCCCTTGCAGTTGCCGCAACACCTATGCGATAATTCGCCTCGCTTCGGGAGGTTAGCTCAGGGGTAGAGCACTGCATTCACACTGCAGGGGTCGCAAGTTCGAAACTTGCACTTCCCACCAAGAATTCGCCTTAAAATCAAGTACTTATATGAAAGCCGACACATTTATGTAGTCGGCTTTTTTATTGGGTGTAATTTTTGGGTGTAATTTACTTCGCCACAACCAGTGCCGATAGCTTATCCAGCGCCAGGCGCTGAGCATCCACCTGCAAGTGTGCGTAGCGCTGGGTTGTTTGCACGTTGGCATGGCCGAGAATTTTGCTGATGGTGTACAGGTCCACGCCCAGGCCCAGCATGATGCTTGCGCAAGAATGGCGCAGGTCATGGAAATTCACGTGAGGCATGCCCGCCTTCACGCGCGCCCGACGCCAGGACGATTGCACGCCGTACAACGTCATATCCAATGGAAAATATTTCAGCCATGGCCGCAAGGCCGGGATTATCGGCACCACGCGCATGCGAAGTGTTTTAGTATTGCTGGCAGGGAAGGTGATCGAATCCTTCCCAATATGCTCACGCTGAATCTGGAACAATTCACCGCGGCGCGCCCCGGTCAGTAGCGCCGCCCATATCGCAGCCTGCGCAATCGGCGTGCAGAAGGAGGCGATCTTCCTTACCTGCTCAACCGTTAGAAATACCTCACGCTTGTTGTTGACTGCCATGTTGTCGATCCGCAAACCATAATTTTCAGGAGTGAGGCGCTGGCGCCACGCCAGTTGTAATCCTTTTTTTGCACAGGCCAAGGACCGGTTCACCGTTGCTGGCGCATAGGCTGGCTCCAGTTTGCCGGTTTTCTTATTTGGTATGAGCTTGCTCATGTCACGAGTAACATGATCGGCAAACTCCTGGGCCTGGCTCGCTTTGTAGCGCTCCGCCCAAGGACCTAGCCGTTTCGCATGATGTTTCGAGGTGTCGCCACTGCGTAGACTGGCGGCGTGCTCGACGTAGAGCGCGAGGATGAAGGCCATCGGCGGATCGCCAGGAATGTGCACCTGTTGGCTTTTCGGCGCGCGCGCAACCGCTGCGCGCAACTCTGCCTCAGCTAACTTGGCATCACTCGTAGTTGCGCCTTCCGGCAGCTTTCTGTGAATTCTTTTGCCATCGACCATGATGCCGACGTGCTTCCTGCCTTTTTTGTCGTCCCAGATGGACATTGGTTGTTTTCCTTTAACCAGTTCTTGCATTCTTCGAGGTCGTAGCGCTTGGAGCGCGCGCCGACCGGTGTATATGGCAATCCTGCCTGCTCGAGGCGGCGGATCGTAGATTCGCTGACGCCGAGCGCGGCGCAGATCTGTTGCCTGTTCAGTTCCCCGGACGTACTGGTGGGCCTCCTGCCTGTGGTTTTATCCAGCGCCGCCACCATTTCGGCGATGTGAAGCATTTCTACTTCGCTCATGTTCATGGTGCACTCCCGGCCGCCACATCACCGGCATGCCCGCTGCCACCGCATGCAGGGCAGTCCAGCTCGCCGCTGCCTGGCTCTGCGCCGTCGTTCATGAAGACCAGGCCGGCCGGCGTCGCCGCGAAGGTCTGGCCAGCGGCGCACGCAGCCGCGATGGCCTGCTGCGTTTCGGGCGAGAGTGGTGTGCGACGGCGCACGAGCTGGGCCTCCAGCTGAGCAATGCGCGCATCGCGCTCGCGCACCAGGCTTTGGAAAGCTGGCGCTTCGCAGCTGCGCGCGCACGGCGCCGGGTGTTCGCCCTGTGCTTGCCGCTCCCGACGCTGGGCCTGGCCATGAATGCAAGTGCATTCGCCCAACCATTCCCCGTTGACCCGGTGCACGTCACCTGTGCCGCCGCAGGCGCTGCACAGGGCGTGCATTTCGGCGCAGGTGTCCACGCTTCCAGCGGCCCCTGGCGAGGCGATGGCTGGCGCTTCAAATTCATCCATAAGTGCCATGCGCAGATCGGTACGGGTGGCGGTGGTCTGCTTTTCCACGTAGGTATCGACAAGTGCCAGAATGCGCTTGCACCGATTGATCTGGATCGAGGCTTGATCGTAGGCGCTCATGATGCCGCCTTGGCAGCGATAGCGGCGTCGATGGCGGAGTCAAGCCGCTCACCTTGGTTGATGAAAGTTTTATCAAGAGGCAGACCCGCGCCATATACGCCCCATACATCAGTGGCGAAGTTTGTAGGGAACTGGCGCAGCCAACGATACCGTTCCGCGTCTTTGGCATCACCCTTCAACGTTTCCAGTTCATCCTTGACGGTCTTCAAATTCACTATCAGCGCCAGTCCAGCGCGTACAAGGTCGGCTTTTTCGTCCTTTATATCGCCCTGCGCCGCTGCCAGCTCTTCTGCTGGAGGAACTGGCGCCGCGGCGATCATTGCTCGATATGCTGGCGCCATCGTAGCCAGCATGCCAGCCAACGCATCGACCGTCGTGCCCGGCGCCATCTCCATCTGCATCAAGACGAGCGGCGCTGCTTGGCGTGCCAGGTCGATATCGGCAAGCGCTGCGGTTGGCCAAGATGCGATTGCTGCACCAGCGATGATCTCAGGCGTCGGTTCAACCGGCACCAGCTTCCAGCCGTCCGGCACGGCCAGGCGCTGCGGCGTTAGGGCGACCGAAAGGGGGCCACCTTGCTCCAGCGCGTCAATACTAGCGTTGTTGTTCATTATGCATGCTCCAAAAAGGTTATCTCGCTTGGCTGGCGCGGTGTCGCGTCGCCCATCAGGTAAATCACGGAAGACACGCCGCCGCCCAGGACCTGGGCGCCCATGGCGCGCAGGTGGTGCTGCTTGCCGTCGCATAGCACGGGCTGGCAGGTGTGGATCGCGCGCAGCACGGCGCGGTCCAGCTTGTAGGCGGTCTCGGCCGGTGTTTCCGGCGGCGCCGGACTGCGGCTACTCACGTCGCCGCCGGCGCCGGGCGGACGAAGTACGCCACGGGACCATCGTCCTCTGTGTCGAAGATGGCCAGCAGGAACCAGTCTGCGCCGGCTGGCGTGGTGGGCTGCCACTCCTTCAGTGCGTCGGTATCGTCGTCCATGTAGCGCCCGCAAAGCAGTGCGGCATCGATCTCCATCCAGACGCGGGTGACTTCGACGCCGCATTCCGCCAACCAGCCGCTGAAAGCTACGGCGCTGTCATCGTCTGGCGAGTTAACCAGGGCAGGGTGGAAGTAGCTGCCATCCTCACGGCGCTCGACTTGCACGGCTTCGATTAGTGTTTTCATATTTACCTTTCAGGTTGTCGCGGCCAAGACGCCCGCGAGGGTGGCCGCCACGTAAATCAGGATCAGGGCCGCCGCCATGCACGCGGCACCGGGGCTGCGCTCGCTGTTCGGCACTTCGTTGCCGTCGGTCATACTGCCTCCGTGGCGGGCATCTTGATGTCGCGCCAAGCGTAGAAAGCTGGCCTGTCATCAGGCGAGATGCGCATGCAGTCTTCGCCGAACGTAAAAGTCGCGTCGTGCTGCGCACCTGGAAACTTGAAGTAGAGGAGCGCCTGGGCGTGGCCCAGCCTGTCAGGCCCCTGCAGTGGCGCGCGGCTTACCCAAATGCTTCCGATTGTGCAGTCCGGGTACATGAGCGAGAAGAATTCAATCAGGGCCGCTTGTGCAGCCTTTTGGGCGCGCCGTTCGACAAACCCCCCCATCACGCAGCCCTGGCTGCAGTAGACGGCATCGCCGTCCGTGATGACTTCCAGGTGCTTGTGCTCCTCACCTTCGTCCTCGGCGTCCTGCTGCATCTCTTCGCTGACGCGCCGGCTGCAGTGGTGGCACTCGAACCACCAGCCATGCTCGATCAGCACCGCATGTGGCACCGGACCAGGTGCGTACTGGTCAAACTGCGGCTTCCGCTGGCAGTGCTCGACCTCGTTAAAGCCGCAGTCCAGCTCGTTGGCCCCTTCGCGACGCGCGGCGGCGCTGCTGGTGGCAAAGCGGATAACGCAGTGCCCCTCGTTAGGCTCGCGCACTTCATAGGCAAGCAACGGCCTCATGTCGCCACCCGCTTGAACTCGATCACCCAAACCCACGGGTTGGCTGCCCAGCTGCCGGCGCCGTTGATGGATTCCCACAGGTGGCTGAAGTGCTCGCTCGGTGTCGCGTGGTAGTTGTAACTCGGAATGACGCCATGGCCACCAGGCGTGCCTTCGGCGCGTGCGTCGGCGTCGCTGCAGTCATTCAGGCGCTCGACACGCACCGACACGATCTCCAGCAGGATCCGGCTCGCCGCACGAGGCATGTGGATGCTTGGGCGCCATCGCGGACGCGCAGGATCGCCAACACATTCGGTCGCCGGCCAGCCGCTAGGGCGGTCGGTGTTGCCCGCCGGCAGATCTGCGCGATACTCGATGCTGCATTCGGGCAGCGGACGCTGGTGTTCGTCAGGGGAGACATAGCCGAACGTCTCACGCACCCACAGGTGATCTCCATGCCCGCCATGGGGGCATGCATCGCCGGCCATGCCGTGGGCGCCAGGAGCACGTGTATCCCCAACGCTCACCATCGACTGGAACGCGTTGCAAGACCATTGGTAATCACCTGGGCGATGCGGCACTGGTTCCGGCTGAGGCTTCATGATTCGGCGCGTCTGCGTCTTGCTGCCGTCGAGCACAGCGCGCACCATGGCACCGTTCATGAGTATTGGGCGCTCTTTCATGCTTTTTCTCCAGCGGCCGGTGCGGCCGTAAACATATCAACTGTTTTCGTATCGCGTACCGCAGCCGGCGGCAGCACGTCCAGGAATTCTCCAATGGTCAGCGCGTTGTCGCGCGGACCATACGGCAGGCAATCGACGGTCCAGTCGTCCGGAAGGTCGCGCTCTGTTCGAATTTCCTCGTCGGCCACCGCGTCGATGGGCTGGTCTTTGATCTCGCCAAAGTTCGACTTAAAGCGGATTTCGGCTTCGCGTTCGCTGGTGGCCATAATGACGGCCGTCAGGGTGGCGCTGACGGTGTAGAGGCGGTTGATCATGTGGCTCCGCCTTTCAAGACTTCGCACACGCTCGCCATCACCTCATCAAACTCGGCCGATGTGCACGGCACACCTTCGTCGTGGTCTGCGATGTCGTTCCTGTCGTCCAGTTTCTTTATCGCCAGGAGCAGGTCGTGCATCACGCGCAGCTTTTCTTCCAGGCCTTTTGCATAAGCATTCATGCCGGCCGCCGTCCAGCCGCCGCCAAGGGCATCGTCATGCAAGCCGTCGAGTGCATTCCAGCAGGCGACCATGCGCCGGGCGTTGGCCTCGCGCATACCGGGCGCGTTCTTGAAGTCGATGGCCACTGCAATAGCGTGATTTTCAAATTGGCCGGTACCGCCGATAACGGTTTCGGGTGCGCCATCGTTGTCGAAGGGCGTTTCTCCGACCATCAGCATGCAAGGGGTGTGCGCGCTCATGCTGCCGCTCCTGGCGCAGCCAACACCGTGCGATTGCCGTTCGATGCCATGCCGCTCACCACACCCAGCGCCTCCATGGCTTCCAGGAGGTTGCCTGCTCGGTTGTAGCCAATACCCAAATATCGCTGCACCAGCGATATCGATGCGCGCTGCCGGCTGCGCACCAACTCGACGGCCTGGTCATACATCGGGTCGGTCGCACTGCCGTCGCCTGGCGGCACGGTGCCGGGCGCCTGGCCGTTTAGTTTCAGCATCACGCGTTGTTCGCGCACTGGTTCGTGGCCTTTGGCCGGCGCCGCGTCAACGGCCGGGCCCGGCGGCCGCGCATCTTCCTCGGCTTCGCCGCCCAGGGCCTCGACCAGATCGGCCAGCATCTTGGCCAGCTCGCCCGTCATCAGCGCAAAATCGCTGTCGAAGCGCTCGTCGTCGTTGCGCGTGGCGCTTTCCTTGATAATTTCCAGCGGCTTCACCGATTTGATAGCCAGGCTCTCGTCCAGTACGAAGCTGATCTTGTCGCTCCAGGTCATGGCCAGGAGCGTGCACTGCTTGCCGGCGGCGATGTGGCGGCGGATATCGTCCGCCTCCAGGGTGTGGCGCTTGTAGGCCACCTGGGCCTTGCTTTCGCCCGTGGCGCGCATGATCGCGTCCTGGTCGACCGTGAAGCCTGCCGGGGATTCGTCCACCTTCAGCCATTCCGTCATCGCGCCAACCGGCGAGCGCATGACGCGCAGGCTTTCCAGCGGGAGCTTGTCGACAGATTTCAGCAGCAGCTTTACCACTTCGTCTGCCTTGGCCGGGCTGGCCGCGTCTACCACCAGCCAGCCATTTACCGGGTCAACCCACACGGCCGTGGTGCTGAGAATGGCGAAGGCGCGCGGCAGCAGCTCGTCGGTAACGCGCTCTTTCAGTTCCTTCATAGCTTTCTTGCCGGGCGCGAAGCCCTGGGCTTCTTCCATTTCCAGCGCGCGGGCGGCGGCAACTTGGTTGACCACGGTCGACGGCAGCAGCTTTTTCTCGGTTTTCAGCTGCAGCAGGAACTGGCCGCCCACGGCGTGCACCAACGGTGCGCCGGCGCCGCGCGGCGCAGCCCAGCCTTGGCGCTGCAGCTCGGCGCTCGTGGCGGGGGTGAAGGCCTGGCGCTCGAGCATGCTGTTCAGCTCCGAGGCGCTCATGGGCCAGTTTGCGGGCAGGCGGTAAATCTGGAGATTCTTGAAAAACATGGCGCTTCCTTATTCTGAGAACACGACGCCGCGCGCGGCACCGAAGGCATACAAAAACTCAATGAATTGCGCGGCTTCCTTCACGTAGAAGTCGCTGGTTTGGACGCCCAGCTGCACGATCCGGCGTCCGTCGAAGCTGGGCGTCACGCGCCCGTCGTGGTGCAGCGGCGTGCCGGCCAGGCGCATTTCGTCGGCAAACTCGTCCACCAGCAGCCGCTTCATGTCATCCGCATCCCACTTGCGCCCGATGTGCTCGACCTGCTTGGCGATCTCGCCGATCATCGCGTGGTACTTTTCTTCCTGGGCGCGCTTCTTCTTCGGCTCCGAAAACACCACCATCCAGCCAGGCGGCGCGCTCTTGGCAAATTCAACCGCTCGGCGCCGCGCCTCGTCGTGCACGAGGAAGTAGGTTTGCTTCGTCATGGTGGCGATCCTTCGGCCGTACTGGCCGGCGGCAGCGCCGTCACGCGTTCCAGGTCATAGCATCCGCTGATGCCATCCAGCCAGATGACGGCGGTGTGGCCGCTGAGCACTTGCGCCTCGCTGACAGTGATCGTCTTGCGGACCTTGCCGCTGTCCAGTTCGACGCTGACGGCGGCGCCGACCTGGTGCGCGGCATTGAACTTGTCGCATGCGGCCTGGAGCTGCGCGGTCGCCTTTGCCTGGCGTTCGGCCCGGCTGCTCACGCTGCACCGCCCAGGTCTACAACGTCGATCACGATGCCGCGGCAGTACGGCTCGCCGTCTTCCACGATTTCGAAGGTGGCGTGCGGCACGTCGGTGCGGTAAGTCCAGCTGTAGCCGTCTTCCTTGGCCCAAAGGGCATCCACGGCGCGCACCTGCGGTGCCCGGGCGAAATAGTCCTTGAGTGCATCGTCGTCGTGCTGGATATCCTCGCGGAACGGCAGCAAGCCCTTGGCGTCGAGCAGAGCGATGGTCGGCGCGCCGCGCTCGTCGTCCACGAAGCCACGGAACTCCATCAGGTCGTCGCTGGCGCCGAAGATCACGATCAGGCCGGCGGCCTTGGCCTGCTGCTCCTCTTCCTTCGCCATTTCGCTGCCGTATTCGCGGCCCGTCAGCAGGCCGGCCAGCAGCTCCTTGCTCAGCTTGACCGGCGCCAGCTCGACGGCCGGCGTGCCCATGTTCGTGTATGGGTGCTTATCGGCATGCGGCTTGATGTGCGCGTAGAAGTGCTTGCCGATGGATTCGGCGCAGGCGAAGGCGGCATACTCGGTTACCGTGACGTTGGCGTAGTGGTACACGTCCGCCGGCGCGCCCTTGCGGAAGAACTGCACGGCCAGGGTCTCGGTCGCCGGGCAGTGGCCGATAGCGGCAATCTGCGAGGATTGAATGGCTTGCAGGGTGATTTGTGGTGCTGCGACTGCTGTATTCATTGGTTTCTCCAGGTGGTGGGCGGGGCGGTGTTTATGCGGCTTCGGCGACCAGACCGGCGCGCGCGGCAGCAAAGTCGAACTTGGCCAGGCGGTCAATGGCCTCGGCCGCCATCAGGCCGAACTGGTCGAACATCACATCGAGGATGTCGCTGTCGGATGGGTAGAGGTCATCGGCAGCGGCGTCGAGCAGGTCAGGTGCTGGCGCTGGGCGGCTCGGCGCCGGTGCGGCGGCTGCCGGCGCGCGGCGCGCGGTGATAGGCGCGGTAGGTTTGGGCGTCGCTACTTGGGCGACCGGCTCGACGGCGCGCTCGGCAGCGAGCTGCGAGGCTTGCTCGGCCAACTGGCGCTGCGTGTTGGCTGCCGCGCTTTCGCGCTCAACCTGGGCCGCTGCCGCCGCGAGCCGCTCAGATTCGATCTGGGCCTGGCGGATCGTTTCGGCCGCTGCCTCTTCTGCCTTGACGCGCTCCTCTTCGCGGATCCGTGCGCGCTCGGCTTCGGCCTTCGCTTCCTCGGCGCGCTTGTGATCGGCGATGCGGCTGGTAATGACCAGCTGGAAGTCATCCATCGGCTTGCCGATGATGTTGGCCATGTCCATGAACAGGAAACCGTAGGTAGCGGCATGCTCGCGGCACCAGGCCTGCTTGGCGCGGTAGTCAGCGGCTTGTGTGTTGGCTGCAATCTTGGCGTTGGCCAGCGTGGTACTGACGGCATCGCGCAGGCTGCCGAGGGTGCGTTTGTTCTTCATGGCGCCTGCGAAATCCGGCTGGGGCTGCTGCAGGCGCAGCGGCGTGATTTCGGTCTCGAGCGCGGTAATATGCGCAGTGAAGGCGTGCCGGCCTTCGTTCAGGATAGTTTCCTTGATCTGTTCCTTGCGGGTTTTTACCAGCTTTTCCAGTTCCAGGCGCTTGGCGCGGAACTGTGCCTTGATGTGGTCGACCGTGCGCATCACTTCGTCAATGGTCGCGGTCTGCGCCAGGGCGGCGGCCTTGGCCAGTTCCAGCTTGTCTTCCGCCTCGCCGCAATACTTGACGGTGTTTTCGGCATTGGCGAAGTCCTCGTCGGTTTCCAGCTTGGTGTTGATCTTGGCAATGAACTTCTCGGCGGCGGCCTTGTACGCTACCAAATTGCTGCTGACGACCTTGCCTTCGGTCTGGACGACCAGAGCGGGCAGGGCGGCGATCGGTTCAGCGGCCGGCTTCTCGGCAATGTCAACCTGCGTGTAGTTGGCGACGTCGATATCGAACTGCTCCCAGCCGGCGACGATACGTGCGAACCAGGCGGTGTCCGGATACACCCACATCCAGACCATGTTTTCCTCGGTGCCATCGGACGTCATGAAGAGCCATTTCTCGGCGCCGGTCACCAGCAACTGTTGCTGGACCTGCGGCTGATGCTCTTCCAGCAGCACGCCGGCACCGACCGATGCGGCCAGTTCGGCATTCCACTGCTTGTGCTCGAAGCCGATGGTCTCCGCCATGTTCAGGCCGTCGCAAGAGGCGCTCTCGCGGCCCAGCGACAGAGTGGCCGGGTAGAGCTCGTCGCCGATGATGCGCTCGGCGAACGGGCGCGCCAGTGCTTCGACTTCGTGGCCGTAGTCCAGGATGTTTTCCTGCACCCAGTCGCTGAATTCCTTGGCCAGGCCCGTGGCCTTCATGCGCACCAGTTCGCTGCGGGTTACCTTCTTCGATATGCCCAGCATCGCGGCCGCCTCGCTGGCGCCGTGATGGTCGAAGCGGAAGGCGTGCCAGTCGTCGCTGCCCTGCAGCAGGTTGTGGATTTCGCGGGTGAGTGTGTTTTCGCGTTGCATGTTGTGTCCTCAATCGTTTTATTGTTGGGTGTGGCGATTACTCGTTTTCGTGCGACCAGCTATCGATGGTCATTTTTTGCGCTTCGGTGAAGGTTGCGCGGGTGCTGAGCATGGCGATCAGCTGCGCCGGCGTTTTCTTTTTGTCCAGGATGGTCTTGCGCCATTCCGGCGTTTTTTGCTTGAACAGCTCGTCAGTACATTCCGGCAGCTGATCGATCGTGCGGTCATCTGTAGCCGCCGCAGCTGGTGTGATGTCGCGCGCCTCGCGGTTGCCTTCGTCCAGCTCGTCCGGCGTGTACACGCCCAGGATTACGTCGGGGGAGTAAAGGCGGGTCCAGCGCTTCACGGCCAGGTACGCCAGCTGCTGTTTCGGGTCCGTCGCCCACAGCGGGGAATTACGCACGCTGGCCTGTACCAGCAGTAACTCGAGCACGCGTGGCTCAGCCTCGCCGCGTAACGTCGCCCATATGCGCACGCCCAGACCTTCTTCTTCCTTCAGGTCGTAGTCCGGCACGCGGTACTGGTACTCCTTTTTGTAACCGTTCTCGCCGGGCTTGCCCTTGGCCGGCGCGTTGCAGACGCGCGTCTTGCCGATGATCTTTTCCCACGGGCCATACCACTCATAGTTGAAGCGATCCCGTGTAACACCGCTCGACTGGATCACGGCATTGACCAGCTGCGCCTCGTAGCCCAGAGCGCCATTGACCAAGTGCGTTTTCTGCGCCACCGCGAAGGGATTCATGCGCCACTGGATGGCCTGCATGATGACGGCGGCGCAGTCGGCCGGGCTACCGCGCAGGTGCTCCGGGATGGTGGCGCGGCCTTTGGCCATGATGTCGGCCAGGCGCATCATGCTGTCCATGCTTGCACTGTCGAGGATCAGGGCGGCGCTGCTGGTAGCCACGACCGGCAGTTCGCCTTGCTCATTTTGTGAAACCTGCATCGCGGCGCTGCTGTCTTGCGTAACTGCGTTCATGACTTTTTCCTTGTGAGTTTTATGATTTCTGCCTTCAACAGTGCCAGGCGGACGGCGTAGACGACGGCGTGTCCGGCATGCCAATTGCGTAAGGCCTGGCTGGCCACGTCCATCACGGCTTGGCTGACGACGTCCACTGCGCCTCCCGGTGGGCGCGGCCCAGGCGCTGAACGAGCGCGGCGGATGCATCCAGGTCGATTAGGGCTTCGATCTGCGCGGTGATCAGTTCCTTCCGCATTTCTTCGAGGCCGGCCAGCTCGCGGCGCACGCCGGCCAGGCGCATCTTGTTCATGCGGTGCTGGTGCTGCGCCTGGTAGTGGCGGTGGGCGGCCAGCATGCGGCGGAAGAGGGCGATCATGGGCGCACCATCGCTGTCACGCCCAGGGCGCCGTCGTCGTAGGCGGCGTCGATCAGCGCACCCAAGTTGCCGATGGCGGCGAAGCTGTGTACCGTGCTGGCAGTGCGGATGGTGATGATGTAGCTCATGTGCTGCTCCTCTGGTTTTGATCTGGCGCCCCTGCCGAGAATCGAACTCGGCCAGTTCCGGCCCTTGCTGTCCGGCCCTGAGCCACTCCGGGGCTTTCATTCCTGCGTACGCCAGGAATCGCGGCACCACAAAAAAGCGGGTCGGGCTTGATACCGACTCGGTGAAGGTCGCGGTTCGCGAGCGCCCAGCCTGGTTCGGGATTCATCGCTGTCCCGAGGGTGTCGTCTGCCTGCGCAACATCAGCGCGTGTCCATCCACGCCGCCGCTTTTGTGTAGTTCCTGCGCTCGCCTGGCGCAGGGCAGGGGCGGCGGCCTGGGCGACAGGCCGCGCAGGTAAATCAGGCTGCCGTCACCTGCGAAGGGCGGAAGCGCTGGCTTTGCGTCGAGCCATCCAGCAGCACCTCCAAGAAGTCGCCGCGAGCGCCCGGGTGCGTCTTCACGAACTTGCCCGGGCGCGGCAGCGGCTCGGTTTTCGTACCCTTCACATTCACCTTCTGATCTTTTTTGAAATTCGACATGCTTTATTTCCTTTAAGGTTGGTTGTGGCGCCGGGCTTCCCCGGGCGCCTGATCCTCACGAAGATCAATCGGGGCATGCTGATCCCACAGGGCATTTATCCGGCCCGCCGGCCTGTCCCGCCTTGAACTACGGCGCGGGCGACCGCTGATCTTGTTTGGCCAGCTCGACCAAGTGGCCGAGCTCTTTGCCGTAGAAGGTGCTGCAGGGAGAGGCCATACGTGCATCCGTCAGGGCCATGGCATGCGCCACACATTTGTTGCGGGCGCGGACCTTGTTGCGGTACGTGCCGTCCGTGAAACGAATCGTCACGTCGAAGTGAAAACGCGGGTCCGGCGCATGGCGCTGTGCCAGCTCGGCTTGTAGTTGGGCGGCGTCGTGGTCACGGGCGCTCATGGCAATTACCCGCGCGCTTCGACGTGCACCACCGGCAATACTTCGCCGGCGGCAATCAGGGCTGCTTCAAGGGCTTTCAGTTCGGCTGGGGACATGGTTCGCTCCGATGGTTGCTGTTCGATAAGCGTATTAAACACCATGTTTATAAACAGAGTCAAACGTTTTGTTTAACTTATGGAGATTTTTGTTTGGTTGAGCTCACGAGGGCTTTGCTGTTCTGGTGTGTGATCTGACGAACTACAGGTGTGCTAGTGGAGTCGGGAGAGTAGGAGAGTTGTGATTGCTCTACCCAACTTGACTGCTTCAATCGCAAAATTTTACGGCGAAAAAAAGCCCGCATGTAGCGGGCTTCTTGAGATGTGGAAAAGGGAGAGTGGTCTACAAAGGCTCTTTCGCGAAAATCTTCCCAGTCTTAGTGTTGTACACCCAAACTTGGGATAAGGTAGTTACGATTGATGGTCCTGACATTGAGATCTCTGTCGGGCTGTCCATAGTCGCTTTCATGTATTCGCTGTATCGCACAATGTATGGTGCGCTAAGGTTTGTAATGTATAGGATGCCAATGTTTTCTTTGCTATCCCTGGCAAGTTCGGGGGCAACTTTAAAAGAAAAGTCCGAGGGAATGTGAGTGGACTTTGCTATAGAATTTACGTTGGAAAACGTGATGCCACAAACCAAATAAGTAAAGCTATTTACTTCAATTTTTTTTCCATAACCATTTTCAGCCACGTAGCTTCTCGAATCAGACAAATCTTTGATGATCGGTGCTGAGGAGTAAAAACTTTCACCAATACGAACTGATTGAGATCCGTGTGAAACTATCTTAACCGTCATGGTTTCGGTGTCGGCGTCATACTTTGGTAAAAGTAGTGGCCTTGCCGGTGAGAATGCGAGAGTACTCGTTCCTTTAAGTTTTCCATATAATGGGCTATCTTTGACGAACTCAATACGCTCTGCGAAAGCCTTTGAACTCTCGAATTCGTCCTTCTCTAACTTGATATTGCCGAGAGGTCTTACAATGTCGGCGCAGCTGTGGCCGTGATAATTGGCTGGCAACGATTCAACGCTTATATCAAAGGGATTTGGATCGTAATTGATTGAATCCTCCGCAGTCTTGCTAGATTGTTTCGCTTGTTGCTTCTTGGCAGCTACTTTTGATTTTGGCGCATCTTGCGCTTGCAGGCAATGATGGAATCCGCCTAGAACTACTAATGCAAAAACTACTTTTTTCATAATCAAGATTTCAGTTGTGATTTTAGATTATTTAATTTTGGTGTGGGCTAATCCTGAGATCGCAGTAACTAGATTTTATCTCCTTCACGTCTTACTACTCGACCGATGATAATGCACTCGCCATTTCGGCACATTTTTCTATGATATTTTCTTTGGTCTGCATTATCTGAAGTTAGCCACCATTCACCAATGTCGCGTGATAATCTCTTTACAACAGCTTCACCCTCATAATTTACAGCAAAAACAACGCCGTCCACGGGTTTCTGATCTTCTGTGTTGATAATGACAATGTCGCCTTCATGCAGAGAAGGCTCCATACTTTCCCCTTTTACCTTAATTGCTATTAGCTTGCTTGGTACGAATTTATGCTTTGCTATCCATCGAGGGTCAAGGGGAATGGTTCCTCCATCGTCAAATTCCGGATCGGCTTGAAAGCCAGTTACCCCGGCAGACAAACGAAGCTTGACTTTTTTGATATGAACAAAATTGGTATTGTCTCGATCTGCCTGTTCAACACGCATTGAACCTGACACGTTGGCAGGTTCAATAGTCGTCAAGGACATAGGTCCAACACCACTCTCCAGCCAACTGGCTGAGCAGCCAAGTACTGTTTGAGCATTTATCAGGCCAGCTTTTGAAATTCCTCTTGCTTCCCAGTTGTTTATCACCTGGGCGGATACGTTCAGGGCGCGCGCGACTTCCGCTTGACTATGAAGATTTTTGAGTGCTTCTGCTGCCTCGTAGAGGCGGGTCATCTGTATGTTCATGCGCGATTTTCCCGTTAACTAAACAAAATGTGTTACACGCAACGTTTAAATTTGTTTGACTTGTTTATAAACATAGTGTTTAATGCTTTCATCTTCACCAGTGAACTCATACACGATGAACAACGACAAAAAGCAAATTACAGAGCTTGGCGGTCCAACAAAGCTGGCCGAACTGCTGGGCTATGCGAAGCAAGGCGGGGTTCAGCGCGTCCAAAACTGGACGGTTCGGGGAATTCCCTCCAAGGTGAGGTTGGATCATCCTGAGATATTTGCCGCTGCATTGCGTTTAAGTGCCAAGTCCACCCAAGCCTCAATACAGCAGACCGAATCGCGCAAAGACGTGGGCGCCAAGCCATGATCCGCCTTGTCCCCATTTACCCGCCGCGCCCCGCGGCCGGTATCGTCCGTATCCCGCTGCTCGAACCGCACCAGCTTCCGCCTGGCGTGCCGCTCGAGGAGTGTGCATCGCCAGCAAGCGAGCGCCCACCGTAAAACAGCACCACGCACCGACCTGCATTTCGCTGTACCCAAACCCTGTAACACCGACCACCAGGAGAAAACCATGAAACAGAAGCAAAAACGCACTGCGCTCGTCAAGGGCTACATCACCGACGAGAACAAGGATGCCTTGCAAGCCGCATGTACTGCGATGCGCAAGACCGTCAGCGACGTGCTGAACGAATGCACGATCGTGATCATCCGCAATCACCTGGACGCCAGGCCGAAACGGAATGATACGCCGCCGTTTTCCAGCGGGGCTAGGCCCAGATCAGGAAATAACAGGGCCCAGATTATGCCGGCATCGCGCCCGTGCTTCGGTGTCGTCCCGCGCGTCGTGCGGATGCGGGTTTAACGGCATGGAGGCAGCTATTGAATAAACAAGCCGAGGTCACGACCGAGGAAAAGGAGCTGGTTTTCCAGCGTTCGATGATCTACCGCCAGGCCGAGAAAGACCTGCAGGGCGCCAAGGACGGGGAGGGCGAGGCAAGCGCGAAGGCCGCGCACAAGGAAGCGCGCCAGAAATGGCGCGATGCCACCGACAGGGTGGCGAAGAAATACGAGGTGCCGCGGTGCGAGCCTCCATAACGGATCCGTATCCGACAACTACAGCATCGCATGGCCGGAAACAGCCACTTTAATCACCATCAATTAGGAATATGACATGACGCAAACAACTGCAATTACGCCGTATCGCTCGCTGGACAACGCTGCTGGCAACAACGAGCTGCTCGACACGCTGCTGGCCAAAGGCCCAAAGAACGACGCCGCCTTGGCCCGCGCGCTGGAAGTGGCGCCGCCAGTGATCTCGAAGATCCGCCACGGCCGCCTGCCAATCGGCGCCTCGCTGCTTATCCGCATGCACGAGGTCTTCGACGTGTCGATCCGCGAGCTCAAACGCATCGCGCGCGCCGAGGTGGCAGCTTGACCTGGACGACCATGCAGTCGGGAGGCGGCACGCCGACGCAGGTCGAGCAGGGCGCCCAGCAGCAAGAGCACGTCGAGCGCGAGCTGCCGGTCGACCCCGGCCACGTGCGGACGCGCCAGCACTACGAAGCAATGCTGCAGGAACTGCAAGGCCAGAAATGAAAAAAGCCCGCTGGCAGGCGGGCTTCCTTGAAACAACAAAAATTCGCGAAAGAATTTATGACCGGAATTGTACAACACAAAGGCATCACGATAGCGAATACGCTGATTGCGGTCGATAATGAGGGCCGCTTTTGCCTCAACGACCTTCACAAGGCTGCTGGCGCGGAAAGTCGCCATCAGCCTGCATTCTTCTTCCGCCGTCCGGAAATCCAGGAGCTGGAAGCGGAAATAAACTCTGCGCCGGCGCAGAGTTTGCCAACCTTCACCACCCAGGGCCGCAACGGAGGCACCTACGTCTGCAAGGAGCTGGTCTACGCCTACGCCATGTGGATCAGTCCCAAGTTTCACCTGGAAGTCATCCGCACCTTCGACGCGGTGGCCACCGGCCCGGCGCCGGTCGCTGCGCCGAAGCCCAGCGCAATCTCGCCCGCCAAGGAATTCCGCGCCATCTTCGGCATTGCGCGCCTGATCGGCCTCGACAAGAATGCCGCAGCAATTAGCGCAAACCAAGGCACGGCCGCCCTGACCGGCGTCAACATGCTGCAGTTGATGGAGCGCACGCACCTGGCCACGCCCAGCCAGGAGATTTACTACACGCCGACGGAGCTGGGTAGCCGCTTCGTCAAGAGCGGCAAAGCGTTCAACCAGCTGCTGGTACAGGCTGGCCTGCAAGAGAACATCGCCGGCCATTGGGTGCCGACGGAGAAGGGGCGCGCCCATGCCTTCGTGGCGGACACCGGCAAGGCGCACTCGAGCGGCACGCCCATCCAGCAAGTGAAGTGGCGCGATTCCGTCTTGGCGGAGGTGGCATTGTGACTGGCCAAGCTGACGATCGCGCGCGCCCGACTTTTGGCGTAAATAAGACGAAACGCCGCCGTTCTGGCATCACGCTCCCGAAACAAGGCTCCCGCTCGTACGCGTTGCTGCAGGCGATGCTGGCCGGGCCTGGCACCTTCTACCAAATCTGCGAGCGCGCTGGCTTCGATATTGAAGAGGCGGGCATGGAGCACCGCCTGCGCATGATCTTCTCGCGCTTCATCCAGGGCAATGTTCGCCTGGTGGGTATTCGCTACGTGCTGAAAGACGCTGCGCGCGCGGCGCTGCTGGGCGCCGAGCCCGAACAGGCTGGCCAGGTGGCCGCGCCACACTTTCGTGGCACGGTGGGCGCCATGCCTGTCGTGGTCGTTCGCCGGCCAGCTGCCGAGGTGCGCCCATGAAGCGCGATACCGACTACTTTGTCTCCAGTGTTTGTCGCGTAAGGCGATTTGTCGCGTCCAGCAGAGGACCTGCGGGCTGGAAAGTCAAATCATTATCAATTGGAAATCTCTTCGACCCCCTGATTAAAGATATTGAGTGCATCGATACCTCCGTCTCGATGCGCCTCGCAATATGCAATTTGAAAGGTGGGGTCAAAGGCGGGGAATGTCTCTTTTTCCCAATCCTCGCCAAGAAGCAGGAAATGATGAAGCGAGTCAATCATGCAATGAAGACCGTTCGCCATTTTGTAGCCGCCCAGCTCATGAGCAGGAACCATTTCCAACGTGCTTTTGCATTGTCGCAGGGCTGGACCAACAACAGTCCAAGTGAGATGAAATTTTCTGTTGTCACCAGCATTGGCTGCGCGAGTAAGGCTTGTAGTGCACTCCTGCAATCGTTCGCTTGCACGTACAACAAGAGCAGAAACTGCTGCCGCCCGACGCGCCATTACCCGAACGTCAGCTTCAGCAAGAAGTTTAGCGGAGTGTGCATTTTGCCTACTCATCACAAAAATCGCTACTCCCAATGCGGCAATCGAACCTATGGCCTGCACCCAACCGGACCAATCGGACTTCGTGAGCTGATAGTGATTGCCAAGTATGACTATGTCAACGACTCCAAAAATTCCCAGAAGTGCGACGGTGAGGTAGGGGTATTTCATGCGCTTGCCGAAAGTTGTTTGAAAGGAATCTTAGCATGAAGCGTGATTCCTTCAACATGCCTATCTCCTTCGGCTCGGTTTGCAGCGGCCTCGAAGCCGCCAGCGTCGCCTGGGGCCCACTCGGCTGGCGCGCCGCCTGGTTGGCTGAGATCGAGCCTTTTCCTTGCGCCGTACTGGCGCACCACTATCCGGACGTACCAAACCTGGGCGACATGACCAAGGTCGCAGCCCTGATCCGCGACGGCTTCGTGCCGGCACCCGACGTTTTTTGCGGAGGCACTCCGTGCCAAGCGTTCTCGATTGCGGGCCTGCGCAACTCGCTCGATGACGAGCGCGGCAACCTTTCCCTTGTTTTTTGCGAGATTGCAGATGAAATTGACGCGCGACGTGCTGCAGCTGGACTTCTTCCAACCGTCGTCTTTTGGGAAAACGTTCCCGGAGTCCTCTCCACAAAAGACAATGCCTTCGGCTGCTTCCTTGCTGGCCTTGCCGGCGAAGATGATCCTATCGAACCGCCAGGGGGTAAATGGGCGAACGCTGGTTGTGTGTATGGCCCCAAAAGAACAGTCGCGTGGAGGATCCTCGACGCCCAATATTTCGGAGTGGCCCAACGACGCCGTCGTGTGTTCGTTATCGCAAGTGCTGGAGAAGGGTTCGATCCCGCACAGGTACTTTTTGAGTTCGACGGCGTGCGCCGGGATACTGCGCCGAGCCGACAAGCGGGGCAAGACGCTGCCGGAGCAGTTGTCGCAGGCGCTGACTACAGTTGCCCTGATGCCGGATGGGAGGAAATCCGGGGGGCCACCACCCAAGCATTCGGTGGTGGAAAAAATTGCAATCCGACCGAAGTAGGTACAGCTCTTACCGCGCACCCAGGTGGGCGCTACGATCTTGATAACGAAACGTTTCTGGTGCAACCGATTGCCTATCCTGTCCAGAATGCTACGCGCGGCAAAGGTCAAAACGGTCTGGGTATAGGTGACGCCGATGCGCCGATGTACACGCTCGACAACGGGTCGCAGCACGGCGTGGCGCAGGCCGTCAGTTATGCCCCCCAGGCTGGCGCACTGCGCATGAACCCGAACAGCGGTCCCGATGGCGTGGGAGTGCAGGAACATATCGCCTACACGCTGGAAGCGCGCGCAGAGGTGCAAGCCGTCGCCTTCAGCTGCAAAGACCACGGCGCCGACGCGACCGTTGAGCTGGCCCCGACAATGCGCGCTATGGGGCATCAGGGAAGCCATGCGAACGCCGGCGGTCAGCTGGCGGTCTGCATTACCGGTGACGTCATGCACACCCTTAAGGCCGAGGGATTCGATGCGAGCGAGGATGGCACGGGGCGTGGCCAGCCGATTGTGCCATCGATGGCATTTTGCCAGAACACTCGGGATGAAGTCCGCTTAATGGGCGGTGACGGAGAAATTTCGGGAGCATTGTCGGCACAGCCCGGCATGAAGCAAACAACGTATGTTGCGCCTGGCATGGCAGTCCGCCGCCTCACGCCCCGTGAGTGCGAGCGCCTGCAGGATTTCCCTGACGACTACACGCTCATTCCGTTCGGCCGCAAGATCCGGCCCGAAAAGCTCGACCAGGACTGGATCAAATACCTGATGCGCGGCGGGGTGATGTCACGCGACCAAGTCGCACGCGCTGCGGCTGACGGCCCGCGCTACAAGGCCATCGGCAACAGCTGGGCCGTGTCAAATGTTGCCTGGCTTGGCCGCCGGATTGATGCTGCTGCGCGCCAACTTCGCGCATGAGCGCGAGATTGCGAGGGTCGCGTGATGTCACTGACAAATCAATCTATTGGCACAAGCACCAGCTCTCCCGATGGCTCCAGATCTTCCATATTGAAGTGCAGCGTGGTCTCACGAGGTAGTTCGGTGCGGTGGAAATGGGCAATCGCCACTTTTGCGATTGTTTCGCCTTCGACATTCCTGACCGCTCCGGTCGTTGAGGGGCTCTTAAGAACGTATTCGACTTGCCTCGTAGGGCCAGGATGCCCCCAATCAATCAGGACGCTGAGGGGAATGAAGCCTGGTCTTGGTGAAATTATCGCCGTTCCATGCTTCGTATCGCATATGTATTTCATCTTGCCTCCCTTGTTAGAAAGTCTAGAATAACATGATCACCAATCGCGCTCAAATTGCCCGTCATCACTTGGCGAACCAGTCGACGCCGGCCTATTCGCTAATCCGCAAGGTGTGCGCCTGCGGCAAGGCCAGCAGCGCCAAGCAGCTGGTTCAGCACGACAAATGTGCCGCATGCGCGCTGGCCGCCGTCCGCGACGCAATCATGCCTGGCGACTTCGCCAAGCTGCAGCACATGCTGGGCGCCGTGCAGCAATACCCGAAATCGAAGTGGGGCTGGCGCAACTACTTCGCCGCCGGCAGCGGCCAGCAGCACGAGGCAATGCGGCGCCTGGTGGTCGCAGGCCTGGCCACGGCCGGCCGTGCAGCTAACGAAATGACCTACTTTCACGCTACTCGCCTGGGTTGCAAGGCTACCGGCCTCAATGCCGCTGGCATCAAGCGCGCGATGGAGGATGCATCGTGAGCGAATTGACCCTTACTGGCGCCGAGGTCGACACCCTTGTCGCTCTCATCGAATGCGGCCCTTTATCGCATGGTTACGAGCCGAGCAAATCTGCGCGAGACAGTCTGATCGAACGCGGCCTGGCCGTGTCGATCATCAACAAGTTTGAGGCCGGCTGGACGGCCGCTACGCTTACCGGCTGCGACGCGTACAAGGCACGCTTCCGCGCCGCACTGGGTGGTAAGGCGGACACTATGCTAGAGGCGTATGCAGCGCGTGTCGCGCGCCAGGTGATCAATAGCGCTGGGAGTCAGCCATGAACCAAGTCGATGTCCTCAATAAAGGTGAAAACCAGTTGTTAAGTGTAGATGGATTCTTTAAAGGTGTGCATAACCTCCCAAAGTCGCTCAACCTGCTTCTTCGCAATTGCCGCTGCAAAATACGTGGCGTCAATATCAAGACCTATGGATTGATCCTCATCGTCGCTCGCAGGCCGAACAGTGTCTATGTCCAAAATATGCTTTCTCAAGTTGCTCAATGCATTTTGGACGCCGGCAATTTTCATTGCGCAATGCCCTTTCAGTGGCACAAGGGTAGCAAGCTCTTGATTGTCAATAAATACAATCGAGTCGATTTCATTGATGGAGTTGAGCACGTTATCTATGGGAATTTTCTTTTTGGTGGAAGGACCGAGCAATTCAGCGATCCGCTCCAACCCCAGGAGCATTGCTTGCATTTTATGTTGGCAATGTGCCGCTTGAATCACGGCCAACGTCATTCTTTCTCGCTGGCGAGTCCGCGCTTCGGACGATGCAAGCGCGATGGTGCCGATCAAAGTTCCCGTCGTGCCAATTGCAGCGACCCAGTATGCCGACAAAGTAGCGTCCATATAGGACCAAGGAACGGCACGGTATCCGTAGTAAGACATTGCGCCCAAGGCAATCATCAAAGTTGCCCATCTAAACCAGGTCAGCCAATTCAGCATAAATTTCCTTGTCAAAAGGAAATCTTATCATGAGCCTGATCCACTTGATTTCACTTTCTGGCGGCAAGGACAGCACCGCAACCGCAATTCTCGCGCTCGAGCTGCACGGTATAGCTGCGTGCCGTTTCGTCATGGCCGATACCGGCAATGAGCACGAGAGCACGCTGGAATATGCACTGAACTACTTGCCTGTGGCCCTTGGCATCAAGGTCGACGTGGTGCGTGCTGATTTCGCTGATGAATTCGCCACTAAGCGCGCCAATCTGGCGCGCATCGCGGCCGGCGAACCAGAGTCTGCCGTGTATGGGAAGCGCAAGTTCATGTATCACTGGACGGCCAAGGCCGCGCAGCGTGCGCTTGAGCTGCTACACCCATCTGGAAACCCATACCTGGACCTTTGCATGGTGCGGGGCGGCTTCCCTTCGCGCAAACGGCAGTTCTGCACGGAATACCTCAAGACCAAACCCTTGACGGAGTTCGCTATGGAATTGATCGATCGTGAGTGCGATGCGATCTGGTCCTGGCAAGGCGTACGGATCGACGAAAGCCAATCGCGCCGGGAGCGGTTGCAGGGTACTGGCGCATGCGTCAAGCACTTCGAGGTAGTTGGCGGCGGACTTTTCACGTACCGGCCAATCTTGCGGTGGAACGTCGGCGACGTTTTCGAGGCCCATCGGCTGGCAGGCATCGAGCCCAATCCGCTCTACAAGCAAGGAATGTCGCGCGTCGGCTGCATGCCTTGCATCAATTGCAGCAAAGGGGAGCTGCACGAAGTGTCACGCCGGTTTCCCCAGCACATCGCTCGAATTGCCGAATGGGAGGCTCTGGTGTCGGAAGTGTGCCGGCCGCGCTCGCCAGTGTCCTTCTTTCACATGGGTACCAAGGCGCATGCCGGCCAAGCTTCAACCATCGAATCGGTGGTCGAGTGGTCGAAGACCAGCCGAGGCGGCAAACAATTTTCACTGCTCACAGCGTTGGATGAGTCGACGGCGTGCAGTTCCGCATATGGATTATGCGAGTGATGATCGAGAGCTCCATGCAAATAGGCATTTTGATGCGTCCATTCGACATCAGACTACGAAGCGTTTTTTTCCAGCCACATGAGCGAAATAGTTGCATGGCACTGAATAAATCATCGAATTACGGGTGTCCCTGCGCGCATAAATTCCGCGTGCTTTACCTTCAGATCATCGATGATTGCCTCCATTTCTGCATCCATCGTGGCGGCGCCAGCGATCATTTTTTCGATGTGCTCATCGTATCGCTCAGTGGCAGCTTTCCACGACTTGTATGCAGTCCGAAATTCTTCGATATTGAAAGTCATAGCACTCCCCTTATTTTAATGAAAGGTCATCCAACTTGCGCCAAAAAAGTAAGTATATTTTTTTGTTATCTTCCAGCGAATCGAGCTAAATCATATTCTATTTTAGCCATTATATGGGCTTGTAAATTTATGGACAGCAGCTTGGATACGCTGTGCAGCAATCTCGAAACACAGCGTACCTTCGTTAAGTGCACTTGCTATCTTCCCAGCATATTGCATTCGAAGGAAATTATCTGTCCTAATACCGTCATTGGCTCTTGCCTCCTTGATCAATCCAATGGCAGTGTTGATACGATCTATGCCCGCAGCCATCTTGTATGCGCAGTTATTCGGCAGTGGAGTCAGTTTTGCCAAGTCTTCTGCTTTCCATTGTGGCTGAGATTCCAAAATGACAAGATGCTTTTCAAATTCACGATAGTCGCCATCGGCCCGTCCTACCTGATCGAACCATTCCAAAGACTTCTGTGTATTGCTGACTACTTGAGCAAGTTGGAAAACCATACTTGCTCCAATGACTTGAGCAGTTACCAACGCATCGTTCTTCAATTTTCGTTCTTGCATTCTCGAAAGCCATACCGCAGCAACAATAGCTGCGAACGAACCGAGTGCCTGGGTCCATCCTGCGGCTTCGCTGGATTGAAAGCCTTGCTTAAAAATTGCAAAAATAAGGCCAGTAAGAATAAAAATAGAGGTAACAACAATTACGCCGGCAATGATCCATTCTTGAGTTTGCGTTGTGTCGGGATTTTCCATTGTTATTTGAAGTGTATTTTTGTTGCAGGAAGCCAGCATCATAACGTCTTTCCCGATTGCTCTAAAACTTGGCCCGCTCTCAGGAGGTGGAAATGAAGCGCTCACCCATGAATCCAGGTAAGCCGCTGGCAGGCAGTCCATTCAAACGCACCTCGCCCATGCCCAGCACCGGCATGCTCTCCGTGCAGGCGTTCCAGCGCACTGCGCCGAAGCGCAAGGTCGGCTTGAAGTCGAAAGGCCCGGTCTCGACGGCGATCCGGCGTTCCGCGCGTGGCCAGGACTGCACGCTGCGTTTGGCCGTCTGTAACTTCGACCCTGACACCACCGTGCTCTGCCATTCGAACTTCCTGGCAGACGGGAAGGGCGTGGGCCTGAAGGCGCCAGACACGGCCGCCGCGTTCGGCTGCAGCGCCTGCCACGACGTGCTCGACGGCCGGCGCCCGCGCCCGGCTGATCTGTCGCTGGCCGGCCTGGAGGCTGCCTTTCGCGCGGCCGTCGGTGCCACTCACGAAATTTTACGGTCAATGGGTCTGCTCGCTTCAGTCCCCAACGACCAAAAACAAAATATGGAACACACATGACGCGCATTAACTTCCGTGAATTCGTGCTGGGCGCCATGCCCGGCACCAAAGCCGATATAGTCATCAAGTCAGGCGTCAGCCAAGCGGCCGTGCTGCGGTGCGTGCGCCTGCTGCACGGCGGCCGCAAGATCTGTATCGCCGGCTGGCGGCCGTACCCGCGCGCTGGCGCCGCCATGGCCGTTTATGCCGTAGGCGACTTGCCTGACGCGCCATGCAAGCTGAAGAACCTGACCAAGAGCCGGATCCGCCTGCGCTTCGAGGCCAAAGCCAAGCAGGACGGCCGCTGGGACTCGATGAAGGCGCGCTGGCGCAGCAAGTACTGGATCCGTAAGGCGGGCGCCGTGGGCGATCCGCTGGTAGCTGCGCTGTTCGGCGCGGCGCGCACACAGGAGGCTCGCTAATGGGCCGCATTCGTACTGTAAAACCGGAGCTGTTTAAGCACGAGGATCTGTTCGACCTGGAAAAGGAGACTGGCCTGCCTATTCGCACGGCCTTTATGGGCCTGTTCACCTGCTGCGACAAGGAAGGGCGCTTTAAGTGGCGCCCGCGCGCGCTAAAGCTCGACATTCTGCCATACGACGAGCTCGATTTTTCACGCGTGCTTGACGCGTTGATGACGCGTGGATTTGTTGTCAAATATGAGGTCGAAGGCGAGTTTTTCGGCTTTATTCCGACATTTTCCAAGCACCAAGTCATAAATAACCGTGAATCTGACTCAGAATTGCCCGCACCGGACGAATCCCTATATATATCAATGACTTCGACGCGTGCGGCACGCGTGGATGACGCGACAGTCACGCCCCTTAAGCATGCTCAAGTGGAAGGGAAGGGAAAGGAAGGGAAAGGAAGGGAAGGGGAACAGGAAGGGAAGGAGACTCTTGTCGAGCAAACCCAGCTCGACCCCGTGACGACGATCTTCGCGTTCTGGCAAAAAGTCATGGACTCGCCCAAGTCGGTTCTGGACGAAAAACGCAAGCGCCTGATCGTCAAGGCGCTCAAGGGCTACTCACCGGCTGACATTTGCAAAGCCATCCGTGGCTGCTCGAAAACGCCGCACAACATGGGCCAGAACGACAGCAAAACGAAGTACAACGGCCTGGGCCTGATCCTGCGCGACGCGGACCACATCGACCGCTTCATCCGCAACGACGCAGGTCAGGCTCGCGCCAGCGCCGGCAATGAGTCGATCGAGCAGACGAATGAGCGGGTCATGCGGGAGTTGATGGGCGCTTCCGCGCCAGCCGGCGACATCATCGACATGGTGCCCGCATGAACGCCGCCGACACGCCACGCTTCATGCAGCTGCTGGCCGAGATGCTGGCGGCCTACGGCAAGTCGCTCCCGGAGCCTGCCATGTCCCGCGCCTGGCTAGCCAACCTTGAACCCTATCCGCTGCGCACGGTGGCGGCTGCCATGCAGGCCTATCGCGATGAGAACGGCGAATTTGCGCCTGTACCGGCGGGCATCGCCAAGCGCTGCAAGCTCATGGACGGCCGGCCAGGTGCGGAAGAAGCCTGGGCCATCGCTTTGACCAGCCAGGACGAAATGGCCAGCGTGGTCTGGACCACCGAGATCGCCGAGGCGTTCCGGATCTGCAGGCCTGTGCTCGACTCCAGCGGCGCCATTAGCGCGCGCAAGCCGTTCCTGGAGGCATACGAGCGCATCGTTGCCGCTGCGCGCCTGGACCGGCGCCCGGCCGAGTGGCTGGCATCCGTGGGCTGGGACAAGACGCGCCACGTCGAGGTGCTGGGCAATGCGGTGAGGGCAGGGCTGCTGCCGGCACCGGCTGTGGCGGGCCTGCTGCAGGGCAAGCAGGACCAGACACCGGACGATGCCGCGCGCGCGCAACTTGCCGCGATCAAAAAAATGATTGCTGACGGTGCTGCGGCGAAGGAGGCAGCGCGCTTGGAGGGCGTCGAGCAGCAACGCCTGGCGGACGAGGAATTCAAGCGGTCGACTGCCGAACGTGTCCAGCTTTACCTGGCCGGCGGCAGAAATGCAGCTGGCCCGGCAAGCGCGAATGCCGCTCAGGATTTGCCAGAGGCACCGCCGCACTGCGCAAGGGCCATGGCCGCTACGGAAGTGACGTACCCATCAGAAAAAACGGCTTAAAAGGCTTTAAATGAAAAATCAAGAAAACAAAATCGCAGCAAACAAACGCCTGGCCGAGCTGCTGGGCTGGTCCAACCTGATCGAAGTGGGCGGTGCCCTGGTCGGCACGCCGCCGGCGGGCGCCGCCGCAAGTCGCGGCCAAGCCATGGTGCCGGACTGGATGGGCGACTGGGCCGCAGCCGCGCCGCTGCTTGTGCAGTTCGAGATCCGGCTGATGCCGATGTCTGCCGGCGTCGATGCCAGCGGCTTCCTAGAGTGGTACCGGCGCTATTCGGACAGGGATGCGGCGGCGCGAGCCGCAATCGTCAAGGCGGTCACTCATCGCCTGGAGAAAGCGAAATGATGGCCCGTGGCTTGCAAGCGCTGGGCCGCCTCAAGGTCGGCGCCATGAACCAGACTGAGGCGGCCTATGCCAGGACGCTGGAGCTGCGCAAGGCCGCTGGCGAAGTGGCCTGGTACAAGTTCGAAGGGCTGAAATTCCGCTTGGCTGACAACACTTTTTACACCCCGGATTTCGCCGTGCAACTTGCCGACGGCGCGCTGGAGGCGCACGAAGTGAAAGGGCACTGGCAAGATGACGCGCGCGCGAAGATCAAGATCGCGGCTGACATGTACCCGCTGCGCTTCGTTGCCGTCCAGGTGCTGCCGAAGAAGGCGGGCGGCGGCTGGAAAGTGGAGGAGTTCTGATGGCTGCGAACAAGAAGCCGAGGAAGTAGCACATTGGCGATCATTTCGGCTTCAGTTAAAGAAAGAGCAACTTAGACAGCCCGGGCAAAGTACCAACAATAGCACTTGATCACTTTCCTCATCTTGGTAGTTATCTTGCCCATTCTGGCGTCTGCCAAGATAGACGGTGCTAACATTACCAAAGCGATTTGCAAATATTATGATTTCCAGGGAAAGCTATACATTTTTGTTATCGAGCAAATATTGCACTGAGAAAAGTACTATCAATATTGATTTCCCGGTCCGAAGGTAAATACAGAACATTTCCATCTTCTATCAAGTGCGTCAGGCGCTGCTGGATTAAGCTTAGAGCGAGGCTTAGTGCTTGCGTGGCGTTAAGCCCGGACCTATCTTGATACCTGCCATCAATACCTTCTAGTTCTGCTGCACAATACCAACTGTTTTCGAAAAGGAACGGCGTGCCCACCCGAGCGGTAATAGTCGATTCTGAACCATCAGGGGCTACTCGTACCAGAGAATCCTCAACGATAAATTTAGGATCAGTAGTTTTCATTATCACTCCATTATTGTTAAATTTGTACGAGCGACCTGAGAGGGGCGGGTCGCTCGTTTTGCATTATCGATAGTAATAATTCCAATCGTCTAACCAGCGCCAATCGCCTGTGTCACAAGAACGTAAACAGTTAGCGTAATAATCAGATGCTTTACTCTTGCATAGAGCGTTGTTCCTTGGATTGGTCTCGGTGCTGCAGTACGTCATGAAGTAGTTGTCTGCAGCATCGCATAGTTGTGCTTTGCATTGTAACGGCGTCATGGGTTTTGGCGAAGTAGTTGGGGCTCTTGGAAGTTCGGCACTTCCGCTGCCTCCACCGGCGCCCACACCTATACCGCCACCGCCACCGCCACCGCCACCTTCCTCATCTTCATCTCGATGGCCCGGAACGAACACTGTACACCCATTGTCATCTGCACTTTGACAGTCCGAATCTGTGTAGGCTATGTCAACAGATTTCTGAAAAGCCACAGAAGAGGGGGTGTCTATTGTCCGAATGGATCGCGCACCTTTCTTATCAGCCAAAACTCGAACGCGCTTCTTATCGGTAGTGAGTTCTTCCAGGCCCGCCTGACGGCTGTAGACTAAAACTACAGTTTTACCATTAGAAAATTCAATCAGCTTTAGGCGACCTGAATCGTCATATTTGTAATTTCCTATCACCCCAAATGAGTCAGTTTGAGTCTGTAAGACATTATTTTCATCATAAGTATAGTGAGTTCTTCCCTGAATAGTTTGCTTTACTATCACTCGACCCGCATCCAAGTGCCAAACAGCGCGCTTGTCAACGACTTGGTTCAGTTCGGCGGCCTCACTAGCGGAATGTTTGAAGATACAGAATAATACCAACACAAGAACTGCTACATTTCTCAGGTACATACGCTTCCCATTTTTGAGTTTTAGAAATGCCCCTTTTGTTATTATCAATTGTTGTAAAGCGTAAAAACACTCGAATTGTCACAATTGGTAGATTATTTTTTAATTATTTATTGCGTGAATGTCGAGAAGCAGCTTTGTCAACGCTTTTCTTTTCGTAGTTATCTTAACGTTCTTTTTGAGGACATCGTATATGGGCTTTACAGAACGCTACATCGCAGCGATAGGATCGAGCAATCTGATGGACGACGCGCAGCACCACCAGACGGACCCGCTGGCCGCCGCGGCGCTGGCCGGCGATATCGGCGCGCTGCTGTGCCGCGTGAAGTACGCCGACGGCACGCTCAATCGCATGTTCGAAGGCAACCAGCAGAACCTGGCGCAGCTGCTTCGCATCTGGACTGCTGAGGTGATCAAGCGCGCCCGCGCGCGCCGCTGGCTGCCGGAAAACACGGCCTGGGATGCGCAGTCGGCGCAGGCGCTGTATCGGCGTGTGGCCGAGAAGTCGCTGGCGCAATGGCTCGACGGCAAGTGCAAGGGCTGCAGCGGTACCGGCGTCAAGGTGCTGCTGGGGAATGGGCAGTGCACATCCTGCAAAGGAACCGGTGTGGCGCCAGTGTACGGCGTGGCCGGCCTGGAGCTGGAGCGCGTCAAGGACATGGTCAGCGAACTGAGCGCCATTTACGACAGCCATTCCGGCAGGGCAGGCGGCCTGTTACGCGGCGGAGACATGTAGCGCAAGTTTTCTTTAAGCCTGTGTTTACAAACAGTATTTCTGAGGTATACTTTAGACCTCAGTTCAAGAAAATTCTTCCGGAAATCGTAATGTGCGCATCGCGCCACCGATAGCTGGAACTCGCGACAGTACCCGGACCCAGCGCCGTACCTGCACGCCTTGAATTTTCCGCTCACCATGCGTTTTAGTCATGGGAGCAAAATACTAAGCCCGCTATGCGGGCCTTTTTATTTACGGAACAGCGCTACCATAAACCATTGACAATAGGTTGCTCAAATGTAATAGTTGATTCTTGAGGTCTAACTTTTTTGGCGTGTACATATGGGATTCTTCGATTGCCTAAACTCATTAGCCGGCCCGGTAATGAAGGGTGTAGTGTTTTGTTTTTTGATGGCGCTTGCAATGAATCTTTCGTGTGGCGCATGGAATGTGCGAACCCGTGTTAACTTGGGCTTAGCTGTTGTTGTGTTTTTAGTACTTCTTTTTCCTGAACTTAAGAGTCTGTATTATGAGCCTACTCCAAAGTACGGTTTCGATATTGCGGATAGCCCTATCGATTCATTGTGGCTGCTCCTAAAAACGAAATTTTGGTTTGGTCTATGCGCATATGCAGGTGGCACTCTGGTGTATTTGAAGTTTACAAAGCGGATTTGACCCGAACTTGGCAGCCGTAAATTCGTTGGAGCCACCCTTGAGGTGGCTTTTTCTATGCTAATGAAACTGTTTCGTAACTGCATCGCATGATTACCTTCGCCATATGCGCTAATACATCGTCATAGTGGATCGATACAACGGAGCCGGCGCTGCCATTTTCGAAGCACAGCTTGTCGTTCGTGTTCGAAGCCCAGGCTTGGACGCACTTGCAATCAAACGGCGGTGCCGAATTTTGCACATCGATGGGATAGCGCAGGCCGACAGACTGCCTGGCTGCGAAGAAAGAAGCTTGAGTACGTTCTGTGTAGCGGAAAACGTACGCAGGCAAAAATGATTTGTTCACATCAGCTCCAAAAATGAAGCCGTCCTCAGGGGCGGGGAGGCGTTTCGGGCTGTATTGTATGCGCTTCTGTCAATATTGCAAAAAATTAACTTAACGGTAAGTTTTCAATCGTGACGCGATCAACGCGCGGGCGTAGCTCAATGGTAGGGCGGAAGCCTTCCAAGCTTTCTACGCGGGTTCGATTCCTGTCGCCCACTCCAGTTCTCCTTGCCCGGCTCGCCGGGTTTCGCCGCCGGCCACATCAAGGTTCTGGCGGCTTTTTATTTGAGGTGTTGCATGTTCAGCTTCGATATGACCGCATGAGCATGCTTGCCATCATGCTGATCCTGTGCGGCACCGACCACGCCATGCCGCCACGAACCGCGCCATCGCGTCGGTGGTCGGCGCCGGAGCTGTAAATGACTTCGTGCAATTACCATGAGCTTGCTCCGTGCACGTAGGGCCGCTACAAAATTAGAGTTAGTGTGGACGCCCTAGGTACACTGATACCGATACCCATAAAATAGTGGACACTTACACGCGGCGCCAGATTCCGCGGTCCCGCTCTCTATCTACGAGCTCGAACTTGCCCGATTTAAGGTCTATCGCAGTCCACCCCGTGTTGTCTTCAAATCGAATCGAACCTTTCTTACGCTCGATTCCCATGCTATCGATATGGTGTCTGAGTGCCACCAACTTGTGAATTGTAATAACTTCCTTCGTTGGGTTTTCGACACTAAAGCTTGCTATTGTTTTTGTGTTTTTCATTACGACTCCTTGGTTGCTGTGTGTGGTTGGTCAGCACCTAGTGTAAGGACGGTAGGGGGCTAGTTCAAGGGATATTACAGAAAAGCTACACTTAGTCAAATCAGGCGCAAATCATTGCCGATCACGCACACGCACGGGGGCGATCTGCCCGCCGTGGTGTCGTACTGGAGCCCAGATGCTGTGGAGCTGGCCGCACTGAATGCCGGCGGCGCCGTCCGGCTATGGGAGGTGGGCGTAACGATGCCGCCCGCGATGCTCGACGTCGACGGCGCGTGAAATACTACATTTAGTAGGTCAAGGGCGAAAGTGTCAAAAATCACCGGGCTGAGACCGCCGAGATTGCTACCAAACACTACATCTAGTAGGTCAGAATGAAGAAAAGCCGAAATTCAGCAGCGCCCACCTCTGCGCGCCCGGTTCCGCCTGCTGAATTTACCGACCCGCTGCACGATCGCTACCTGCCCGCGCCCGAGGTGCTCAAGTGGGTGCGCGCAACCATCCTCACCGAAGGCGGCGCTCTACACAACGAAGATCACGAACACTTGGAATATGCCGACGTGCAGTTCCTGTGGGCGCCTCATGGTTTCGTGAAAGCCGGCCGCACCGTGCTGGGCCAGTGCGAGGAAGTGACGTTCCGCTGTGGCCCGTGGCAGAAGGGCCGCCAGCAACAGCAGATGGTCGACTGGTTCGGCGCCGTGCCGGACTTCCTGATTACCTTGGACGCATCCTATTGCCTGACCTGCAGCGACGCTGAATTCTGCGCGCTGCTCGAACACGAGCTGTACCACATCGCCCAGGAGCAGGACGAATTCGGCGCGCCAGCTTTCAACAAGTACGGGCTGCCGAAGCTTTGCATGCGTGCTCATGACGTCGAGGAGTTTGTCGGCGTGGTCCGGCGCTACGGCGCCAGCGAGGACGTGCAGCGCATCATCGACGCAGCAAAGACCGCGCCAGAAGTGGCGAAGATCAACATCGCGAGGGCTTGCGGAACCTGTTTGCTGAAGGCTGCATAAGGTTGACCGGCCATTTACCGGAAGGCAACTCATGGCAGCACTACGTGACGAGGTGAAGCTGTTTATCGTCCAAGCTCTGGCCTGTTTCGACACGCCGACGCAAGTGTCGGTGGCAGTAAAGGATGAATTCGGGCTCGACGTACCGCGTCAGCAGGTCGCCACCTACGACCCGGAGAAGTATGTTGGCCGCCAGTTGAGCGCCAAGTGGAAGACCATTTTTAATGACACGCGGGCCAGGTTCCGAGAGGACACCGCAGCCATTCCGATTGCCAGCCGTGCATTTCGTTTGCGTGCGCTGGCCAGGATGGCACAGCAGGCCGAGGGCATGCGCAATATCGCGTTGGCCGTGGCCGTTATCGAGCAGGCCGCCAAGGAAGTCGGCGACGTCTACGTGAACCGCCGCCTCGATGCGCCGAAAGCACCAGGTGATACCGGTGAAGGCATGCCGGTCGCGCCTGAATACATACTGAAGCCCGATGAAGACCTCCCCGACAGCCCGATTCTCTGAAGGGCCCGTCGCGCTGACGCCGAAGCAGGCGAACATTTACTGTTGGGGGTGGCAAAAGAAGGCTCGATTCCGTGATGCGGTGTGTGGCCGGCGCTTTGGCAAGACGTTCCTGGGCAAGGCAGAGATTCGCCGTGCTGCGCGCCTGGCAGCCGAGTGGGGCGTCAGTACCGAGGACGAGATCTGGTATTGTGCGCCGACGTTCAAGCAGGCGAAGCGCGTGTTCTGGAAGCGCCTCAAGCAGGCTATACCGCCCAGCTGGCGCGCCGGGAAGCCGAACGAGACGGAATGCTCGATTACCACCAAGGCGGGCCACGTCATCCGTATTGTCGGGCTGGATGCCTACGACAACCTGCGCGGCTCCGGCCTGTTCTTCGCGCTTGTCGATGAATGGGCCGATTGCGTGTACGCCGCGTGGGAGGAAGTGCTGCGGCCGATGCTGTCGACCTGCCGCTTCGTCATCAACGGCGAGGAGCGGGTTGGTGGACATGCGCTGCGCATCGGCACGCCGAAAGGCTTTAATCACTGCTACGACAGTTATCTGGACGGGCAGGGCCGTGAGCCTGACCACAAAAGCTGGCTGTACACGTCGGTCGACGGCGGCAACGTCCCGGCTGAAGAGATCGAAGCCGCGCGGCGCAAGATGGATCCGCGCACGTTCCGCCAAGAGTATCTGGCCAGCTTCGAGAACTATCAGGGCGTCATCTACTACTGCTTCGATCGGCGCCGCAACCATACCGACGACACTGTCAAGCCGGGCGACGCGCTGCATATCGGCATGGACTTCAACGTCGGCAAAGGCGCCGCGGTGGTTTTCGTGATTCGCGACGACCTGCCGCGCGCTGTCGATGAATTCATGGAGGTGTTCGACACGCCGGCCATGATCGAGAAGATCAAGGCGCGTTACAAGCAGGCCGGCCAGCAGCACCTGATAACGATTTATCCGGATGCGTCCGGCCAGAACCGTAAGAGCAGTGGTGCCAGCGAATCAGACCTGTCGCTGCTGCGCGCCGCTGGCTTCACGGTAGTGGTCGACCATGCGAATCCTGCGGTGAAAGACCGGATCAACAGCGTCAACGCGATGCTGTGCAACACCTACGACCAGCGCCGCATGCTAGTCAATGCCACCAAGTGCCCAAAATACACGCTCAGCCTGGAGCGTCAGATTTATGACGACAAGGGAGAGCCGGACAAGAAGGGCGGCTTTGACCACGCCAATGATGCCGGCGGCTACTTCATCACCAAGCGCTGGCCAGTGACGAGTCGCACGACCACCACAGCGCCGCTGCGCATGTAACAACGAGGATTTCCATGACCGACGCCGTACGCAAACAATCAGCCGAAGCCGCAAAGCTGAACGAGGATTGCGCGCTGATCGCCGCGCTGCTGGGCGGCACCAAGACAATGCGGGTGGCCGGCAAGAAGTATCTGCCGCAGTGGCCCGGCGAGGACGATAAGAGCTACGAGCTGCGCCTGGCCGTGGCCACGCTGTTCCCGGCCTATACCCGCACCATCGATGTGCTGTCGGCCAAGCCGTTCAGCAAGCCGGTGACGCTGGGCGAGGACGTGCCGGAACGGCTCAAGCCTTGGTTGCAGAACGTCGACCTGTCCGGCCGCGACCTGCACAGCTTCCTGTCGGAGATCACCCAGGAGGCGATGGGCTATGGCTTCGCCGGCATCTTGGTCGACTTCCCCAAGGCAGGCAACCTGGTCACGAAGGCCGACGAGCAGGCCGCTGGCGTGCGCCCGTACTTCGTTGAGGTCCATGTGCAGAACGTCCTGGGCTGGCTGCCGAAGACCGCCACTAGCCTGGAAGGCTTGACGCAGCTGCGTCTGCTGGAATGCGTGTCCGAGCCGGACGGCGACTTCGACACCAAGGAAATCGAGCAGGTGCGTGTCCTGGGGCGCGGTACCTGGCAGACTTGGCGCCAGCGCGAGGCCGGCAGCAAGAAGGAATGGGCACTGTACGAGGAAGGCGTCACCACGCTGAAGACTATCCCCTTCGTGCCAGTCTACGGCAAGCGCCTGGGCTACATGCAGGCCACGCCGCCGCTGCTCGAACTGGCGCACAGCAACGTCGAACACTGGCAGAGCAAGAGCGACCAGCAGAATATCTTGCACGTCGCGCGCGTGCCGATCCTGTTTGCCAAGATGCTGGGCGAGGGCGGCATTACCGTCGGCGCCGGCAGCGCGGTCAAGTCGGAATCGCCGGAGGGCGATCTGAAATTCGTGGAGCACGGTGGCAAGGCCATCGATGCCGGCCGCCTGTCCATCCTCGACCTGGAAGACCGCATGCGCCAGGCCGGCGCCGAACTGTTGGTGATCAAGCCGGGCAACGTGACCGAATCGCAGACCCTGGCCGACAACGAGCAGGGCGCATGCGCGCTGCAGAAGATCGCAGGCAACGTCGAGGACGCTGGCGACCAGGCGCTGCAGTTCATGGCTGAATGGGTGGGGGAAGCGGAAGGCGGCCATATCACCATTTTCAAGGACTTCGGCGCCGCGTCGCTGGCCGAGGCAAGTGCCGAGCTGCTGCTCAAGAGTGCCGCCAGCGGGAAAATCTCGGGCGAGACGTATTTCAACGAGTTGCAGCGCCGCGGCATCCTGTCGCCGGATCTGGACTGGGAGACGGAGCAGGAGCGCATCCAGTCGAGCGGGCCTGACCTGACGGGGGTATAGATGGGCGCGCTAGAAGAGTGGATTGCCGAGATGTTCCTCGTACACTCCCTGAACCTGCTGCGCTTTTCGGCGGACGTGCAAGGCAAGATCGTGGCGCTGATGGGCGCCATGTCGAAGGAGCTGGCTGCCAAGCTGGGCGAGGGCGAGGTGTCGACCTATGGCAAGCAGCGGATGGCTGCGCTGCTGCGCGAATCGAACGCTGTCATCGCCTCGCATTACAGTGGCATGGAAGCGGAAGCCATGCGCAACCTGTTGGGTATGACCCGCATCGAGGCGGACTACACGGCCAAGGTTCTGACGCAGGGCCTCAAGATCGAATTGGGCGCCAAGCTGCCGCCGGCCACCTATCTGGAAAAGCTGGTGGGGGATACGCTAATCAAGGGCGCCTCTTCTGCCAACTGGTGGAAGCGCCAGGCGCTCGACACACAATTCCGCTTCGCCAGCCAGGTCCGGCTTGGCGCGGCACAGGGTGAAACGACCTCGCAGATCGTGGCGCGCGTCGTCGGCACCAGTGCCAAGGCCGCCGGCGGCGATGCGGAAGTCATGCCCGGCATCCTGAAAACGTCCGAAGCGAACGCCCGTGCGCTGGTGCACAGCTCGGTGCAAGCCGTGGCCAATGCCGCGCGCCTGGCGTCGTTCCAGCGGAACAGTGACCTGATCGAGTGCTTGGTGTGGCTGGCCACGCTGGATTCGCACACCTGCCTGCTCTGCGCGATGCGCGACTTGCACGAGTACTCGTTGCACGATCAGGAGCCGATTAACCACACCCACGAGTGGGCGGGCGGGCCTGGTGCCATACACTTCAGCTGCCGGTGCGTGCTCAGCACGCGCACCAAGTCTTTCAAGGACTTGGGCATTGAGCTGGACGAGCCGAGCGGCGGCACGCGACCGAGCGACGGTGGCGTGGCCAGCGTCAAGATGAACTTCAAGGACTTCCTTGCCAGCAAAGACAAGGCATGGCGGGCTGAATACCTTGGCCCGGGCCGTGCTGAGATGTACGAAGCGGGCAAGATCACGCTGAATGATTTGATGAATCTCAAAGGTCGCAAGCTGACGTTGGAGGAACTGCAGGCAAGGTATGCGTCGAAATAGCATCACTTGTGCGAGCGAAGACAATGGCGATGTGCGGTGCCCAGCTTTTTTAACAAAAGCCTCATAGATGCAATGCGGGCCCTTGGCTGGTATCAAAATGCCAACTTGCCAAACTTGTATATTTAGCTCCTTACAGGTCCGTTACTGTAAAGACTGATTACTCAGCACTGCTAACTACCCGGAGGCGAAATTGAAAGATTCCACTCAGATTGCCCTTGCGTTAATCACTTTCGCAAGTAGTGTAATTGTTGCATTCTTGCAAGTCAGGCCATTGCGCGATAGTTTGCCACCCACGCTATCCCAAGGGCAGAAAATTTGTCGAGCCGTGCAGCCAGACAAATATGGCGATGGGCTGATCGTAGACAAGGAATGGACGCCCACAAACTGCGCAGGGTACGCGAAAGCTCTTGGGGTTGCGGCTTATCAAATTGGGTGCGCAAAGCCAAATGGAGATGTGACCTTCGGCCCTCTTGCTGCGGCGACTGACGTTGGCGCCGTTAAACCTAGTGCTGACTGCGGATGGAAGTAATTCATTTAAATCATCTTTAAAACCAATGATTCAATAGCCGCCCGGGCAACCAGGCGGCTTTTTTTATGCCGCAAGCGGACGCGACGCGGTGCACGGCCAGAAGGCCATTCACAAGGGCGGATGCCCAGAAAGCCACCAAATGAAACTCAAACTCGATGCAAATGGCAATGTCGTTGTCCAGGATGGCAAGCCAGTCTACGTACATGACGACGGGAAGGAAGTCCCGTTCGATGCGGCCGCCGCCGTGCAGAAGATCCAGGGCCTGAATGGGGAGGCAAAGTCTCACCGCGAAGCAAAGGAAGCTGCCGAGGCAAAGCTGCAAGCGTTCGCTGGCATTGACGACCCTGCTGCTGCAGCGAAGGCGATCGAACTGATGAAAAACGTCGACGAAGGCAAGTTGGTCGCGGCTGGCAAGGTTGAAGAAATCAAGTTGGCAGCGAAAAAGGCGGCTGAAGAACAGGTTGCCGCCGCTAACAAAGCCCACGCCGACGAGCTGGCTCGTACCAAGACCGAACTGGATGCCATTACCGGAAACCTGTATTCGGAAATGATCGGCGGCAGCTTCAATCGCTCGAAACTCATCGCCGACAAGTTTGCCATTCCGGTTGACCTGGTCCAGGCGCGTTTCGGCCAGGCGTTCAAGGTCGAGGCAGGCAAGGTCGTGGCCTACGACGGCGCTGGCAACAAGATTTTCTCGCGCACGCGCCCAGGTGACCTAGCTGACTTCGATGAAGCACTCGAAACCCTGGTGGACCAGTATCCCTACAAAGATCAGATCCTCAAAGGCTCGGGCGCATCCGGCGGTGGCGCACATCAAGGCGGTGGCAGCCAAAAACAAACGGGCAATCTCGGCGGGACGCGTGAAGAACGTGCTGCTGCTTTTGCTGCTCAATATCCTGAATTAGCGAAAGGCTAAAAAATGTCTCTCTCCCAAATGCAAGTCTTCAACAAGTACATCATGCCGGCGACCATCGAAACGCTGGCGCAGATGGTGGACAAGTTCAACGCAGCCAGCAATGGCGCCATCCGTCTCACCACCGAAGGCTTCGAAGGCGACTTTCTGCAAGAGTCGTTTTTCGCTGCCATCCATTCGGCACAGCGTCGCGTGAATCGCTACGGCGCCAATGGCGTGGCGGCGTCAACCGACCTGACCCAGCTGAAGCACAATTCGGTGAAGATCGCGGGCGGCTTTGGCCCGATCCGTTTCGAGCCATCGCAGATGACCTGGCTGCACAAGCCGACGGCTGAAGGCATCGAGGTTGCCTCGCGTAATTTCGCCGAAGCCATGCTCGCGGATCAGCTGAACACAGCCATCCTGGCGCTTGTGGCGGCCATCAGTAACAACGCTAACACGGTCAACGACGTGAGCGCGACGCGTGGTGTGGACTATATCGCCATGAACGAAGCCCATGGCAAGTTCGGCGACCACAGCGGCAATCTGGTGGCGCAGATCATGAACGGCACGACCTTCCACAAGCTGATCGGCGCCAACCTGGCCAATGCAACTCAGCTGTTCCAGGCGCAAAACGTGCGCGTGGTGGATGTGCTGGGCAAGCCGGTGGTGGTTACCGATGCGCCGGCGCTGTATTCTGCGTCCGTCGGGCCGGCGCCTGGCCCTGCGGCACCCGCCAAACTGCGCGTGCTGTCCCTGGCTGAAGGCGCTGCAACCGTTACCGACGGCTCCGACATCATCAGCAACATCGAAACGACCAACGGCAATCAGCGGATCGAAACGACGATGCAGGTCGATTACACCTTCGGCTTGGGCTTGAAGGGTTATACCTGGGATGAAGCCTCGGGCGGCAAATCGCCATCCGACGCCGCACTGGGTACCGGCTCGAACTGGGACAAGGTTGCCTCCAGCGACAAGCACACCGCTGGCGTGATTACCATCGGCGACGCGACCAAGTAAGCCTGCGCCGCGCCTCTCAACGGGGCGCGGCTTCTTCATCAAGCACAAAAAACGGAGTTCCAAATGGAAAATGTACCGGCAAACATCTGGTATCTGCCAGGGCCGATGTTCCAATACAACGAGGACGTCAAGGCGCTCGCGCGCCAGGCTGGCCTCAAGATCATCGATGCGAACGTGGCTGTTGGCCGCGCCAATGCCGCTGAAGACGTGCCGGAAGTCACGATCAAGGCTGAATATATTGATCAAGGCGTGGGCGAGCGCGTGCCGACCGCGGCCGAGTTAATGACCGCGCGCGCTGATCTGCTGGCTGCGCACGATGATTTGCAGGAACGCGAACGCGTGCTGGCGGCCGAGAAGGATCGCGTTGCCAAGCAGGCGCACGAAAATGAGCTCGCTGCCACCCGCAACGCGGCGCAGGCCGCCGCCAACGAAGCCGAGGCACAACGCCTGAGCGACGAAGCGGCCAAGCAGGCCGCAGTCACCCAGGCGGTAGCCGTTGAATCGAAGCCTGCCAAGGCCAAGGCAGCCTAACGTCATCAACGCCCGCCGCGCGCGGGCTTTTCACATCAGGATCAGCATGCTCATCACTGAAACTGGCGCCGGCCTGGCCGATGCCGAATCCTATGCCAGCGTCGCCGCCGCGGATGCGCGCTGCGCCAGCCTGGGCCTGACCGCCTGGGCGGCGCTGGCCGAAGTGGACAAGGAAATCGCGTTGCGCAAGGCCATGGTCTTCATGGCAACCTACCGCACGCGCTGGGCCGGCCGCCGGGTGTATCAGCGCCAGGCGCTGGATTGGCCACGCTACAACGTGGTTGTCGACGGCTTCATCGTGCCCAGCACCAGCGTTCCTATGGACGTGGTCAATGCCTGCATCGATCTGGCCGTGCGCGCCGGCCGCGGCGAGGATCTGCTGCCGGACCTTGATACCGGCTCCAACGCGATCAAGAAAGACAAGACCGGCCCGCTGGAAACGGAGTACTTCCAGAACACCACGGATGCGCGTGAGCGCTTCGTGGCGGTGGACGCACTCCTGGCGCCGTACTTCGGCTCGTCCGGCGGCAATTCGATCAGGGTGGTGCGAGCATGAGCACCTTCCCAGTGGTGCAAATCGAGGGCTGCGCTGCCCACGAGAATACGTACAACCATAACGGCAAGGTGTGGACGGTCACAAACCTCATCGCTCGCTCCAAGGATCTGGAGCCATTTGACCTGCCACTGGCGGCAATCTATCTCGGCACCGAAGTCTGGACGCCAGAAGGCTCGCCGTTCGGCATGGCGCACCACATGCGGCGCGCGCTGGACGTTGACACCCGTCATCCGGTGATCCTGAGCGAAGAGGGCTTCATCATGGACGGCTGGCATCGCGTGCTGCGCGCGCTGATCGACGGTAGGGCCGCCATCAAGGCGGTCCGCTTCAGCAAGACACCGCCGCATGACTATCTGAAGGCTGACTGATGATCGACTACGCAAAGACCGCTGCGCGTGCCGACGCCTCGCTGCGCCGCAAGGGCGGCATCGTGGTGCTGCGCCAGGTTGTGACTGGCGAGTACGATCCTGGCCTGGGCACGGCGCCAAGCACCGCCACCGACTTCGAAGGCACGGGTGTCATGATCAACTACGAGGCCGAGAACATCGACGGCACGCTGATCCAGGCTGGCGACCAGCAGCTGCTGCTGTCGCCGCTGCAGCGCAACGGCGCGCCGATGCCGGCGCCGACGGCGGCCGACCTGGTGCTGTTCGGCGGAGCCAGTTTCACGGTGAAGGCTGTCGAAACCACAGCGCCGGTCGACGTGGCCGTGCTGCACACGCTGCAACTCAGGGGGCTTTGATGGCCGGGATGTCGTTTTCCATGCAGATCGCCGAATTCATCGCCAAGACCAAGGCCAGTCAGGATCTGGCGGTGCGCGCCATCACCATGAAGATTGACAACAAGCTGGTGGGGCGTTCGCCGGTTGGTGATGCCAAGTTCTGGAAGCACAAACCGCCGACTGGCTATACCGGCGGCCGGTTCCGCGCCAACTGGCAGCTTTCCATCGGCTCGCCATCTGCTGGCGTGCGCGAGCTGATCGACAAGGACGGCAGTGCCACAATAGCCGCCCACGGCAGCACGATCAGCGCGGCGAAGGCTGGCGACGTGATTTTCCTGGTGAACAACCTGCCTTACGCAAAGCGCATCGAGGAGGGCTGGTCCCGCCAGGCGCCTGTTGGCGTGGTTGCCTTGACGGTCGTGGAATTCCGCACCATTGTGGATGATGCCGTGAACGGTGTACGCAATGGCACTACCGCCAGCGAGTTTGCCCAAGGATATTCGACCTATAAATTATGAGCCAATCCACAATACGCGCGGCGCTGGAGTCGGCGCTGGCCAGCCTCGCGCCTGCCATCGACACCGCTTGGCAGAACACGCCGTACGCACCAGTCACCGGACGGCCGTATCAAGCCGCCTACTTGCTGCCAGCGGAGCCAAACAACCATTCTATGGGCGACGGCGCCCGCCAGGAGCGCGGCATCTTCCAGGTCAGCTTGATGTATCCGCCAGGACAGGGCACTGCAGCTGCTGGTGCGCGAGCCGAGCTGATCAGGGAACTGTTCCGCCGCGGCGCAAGCTTCCCGAAGGGCGATTTGACCGTGCAGATCGAGCGCACGCCGGAAATCGCTGACGGCCGCGAGGATGGCGACCGCTGGATGGTCCCGATCAAGATTCGCTGGTTCTGCAACCTGTAATCCGCATCACCCCACACAGATCGCCTCGGCGGTCTTTTTTTTCGACCAAAGAAAGGCAATCCACACCATGACCACTGCAAACGGCATCGACAGCCTGCTCGTAATCGGCAAGCAACCAGCGGAAGGCACGAAGGCGCTGGCCGCCGCCGGCCGCCTCTATCCGCGCGTGACCGCGACGTTCGATACGGACGCCGACAAGTACTCGAGCAACGAGATTGACCCAAGTCAGCAGCAGAGCGACACGCGCTTGGGCAACTTCCGCACCTCCGGCGCCATCAAGGGCGAGGCCAGCTGCGGCACCTACGCCGTGCTGCTGGCCGCGCTGCTGCGCCGCGACTTCACTACCGGCGGTAACACCGCGGCGCAAAATACCATCGCATCGGGCGCAACGGGCCTGACGCGCAGCGCCGGCTCCTGGCTGGTAGACGGCCACCGCGCAGGTACCGTCGTACGCATCGGCGGCTTCCTGACGACGGGCACCGCCAACAACGGCAAGAATTTCTTCGTCACATCGGTCACCGCCTTGAAGCTGACGGGCCAGTTCATGGACGGCAGCGCCATGACGGTGAAGGTAGAAGGTGATCCAGTGACCGTGACGGCGACCGGCAAGCGCAGCTTCACGCCCTTGACCGGCCACACCACGGACTGGTTCACGGCAGAAGTACAGGATCCGGGCATTGCCGTGAATCGCTGCTTCATCGACCAGCTGGTCAGCAAGGTCGACATCGCCGTGCAGCCGAATGGCATCACGAGCATGGACTTCACCCTGATGGGCAAGTTGGAAGGCCCGACTACGCCGGCGGCGTACTTCGCGGCGCCGGCCGCCACGCCCGGTACCGGCAAGTTCTCCGGCGCCACCGCGATGCTGTCGGTGGCTGGCATCCCGTCGCAAATTTGCACGGGCATGTCGTTGTCGCTGGATGGCCAGGTCAAGATTGATCCGGTGATTGGTTCGAAGTTCGCCACGGCCGCCTCGCGCGGCAAGGTGTTGGGCAGCGGCCAGTTCACGGTGCTGATGCAGGATTCGGCTTACATCGACTACTTCAAGCAGGAGGTCGAGTTGCCGCTGGCCTACGCCATGGCGGCCAGCACGGCGCCGCTTGCGGAGGTGATGACGATTGCCATGGGCCGCATCAAGATCACCTCGGCGAAGGTCGATGATGGCGAGAAAAACAAGATCGTCACGTGCGCTTTCGACATCCTGCGCTACCAAGGCGCCGACACGCAGCACGAAGCCACGACCGTGGCCTTCCAGGACACAAGCCTGTAACTCTCCCGCCCGGCCTCGCGCCGGGTTTCTTTTTTGGCGTAAGCCAACCCCAGCACCGACCGGTCGCTGTCGCCTTCGTGGGCGCGGCGGACGGAACGGGCACTTATCAAAACCCACGAAAGGCACTACCCATGAACACCACCCAAGCACCTGCAGCCCTGAACGCCGCTCAAGTCATCGCCGTTGCCGGCTTCGACATCGCCAACCTGTCCGCGCCTGCCGCGCGCGTGACCTTCGACGTGCCCGTGATCTTCGACGCCGACGGCGAGCCTGTGGCCGGCATCAAGATCGTTGGCAAGAATTCCGACGAGTACCGCAAGGAAAGCCACGCCGTGCGCGCAGAAGGCTACCGCAAGTCCGCTAAGCGCAAGACGGCCATCGACGCCTCGACCGACGAAGGCTCCAATCAGCTGGTGAGCGTCATCGACGACAACCAGAAGCGCCTGGCGCTGGCCGTGGCCGTTGACTGGTATGGCTTCACCAGTAACGGCGCGGCCGTGCCGTTTGACAAGGATATGATCGCCGCGGCGTTCGACAAGTACCCGACCTGGCAGGACCGCGTTACAACCGCCCTGGAAAACGACGCCAATTTTTTGAAGGTCTGATCCAGGCCCTGCTGCTGTACGCCGATCATCTATTTGATCGCGCTGCAGCGGCAGGCGACGGCAACGCCAAGGGCGATCATCTGGACACCGCCCGGAAAAACCCGCTTTATCGGGCGCCCGAGGCGCCGGCGGTGCCGCAGCTACCGCCCGAGCTTGCCTATATCTGGAACTGGTTCACCCAGTTGAACCAGAAACGCCAGTGCGGCATGGCCGTGAACGCGCTGACCAGTGCCGAGATATTGGCCTGGCAGGCCCGCCACGGCGTCCGCTTCGATCCGTTCGAAGAAGGCGTGATCGATCGCCTCGACACGCTGTTCTTGCACCATCAAAACAAGAAGGAAAAATAAATGCCTGATATCGCCCAGCTTGGCCTTTCTATCGATACGCGCCAAGTGGTCGATGGTAGTAAGGCACTAGATTCCCTCGGTGAGGCTGCCGTGCGAGTCGAGCAAAAGACTGCTGGCGCCACGGCAGCCGTCGACAAGTTGGGTGAGGCCAGCGCTGGGGCCAAGGCCAAGGCCACCGAAGGCGCGACGGCTGTCGATGCGCTGGGTGATGCTGGTGCGAGGATTGCGCCAAAGGTTGTGGGCGCAACCACGTCCGTGGATTCGTTGAGTGCGGCGACGGCGCGCGTGCGCGCGACATCGACCGAGGGCGTCAGCGCGCTGGACAACTTCACCAACTCGTCGGCCGGTGTGTGGCGCCGCGGTAGCGATGCTGCCAAGAGCGTGGAAGCGCTCGGAGCCGCTACGCAGCGCACCGGCCAACGTGCAGCCGTCAGCAATGGACAGATGGACGACACGTCCAAAATCATGCGCGCGCAGGCTGAGCAGGCACGCCTGGCGGCGCAGGCCACGCAGGCGCTGGGCGGCTCGACTACGCAATTGACGCTCGGTCAGCAGCAACTGATTGAGCGTATGCGTGAGCAGGCGGCGACGATTGGAATGAGTCGCACCCAACTTTTAGCATATCAAGCCGCGCAGATGGGCGTTACCCAGGAAACGCAGCGAGCAATCGCGACCATTAAAGCTCACGAGGACGCAATCAAGGCGGCGGCCAAGGCGAAAGAGGACGCGACGAATGCATCGGGCATCTTGGCTGGCTCCCTCAAGATACTGGCTGCAGCATATGCTGCGTTAAAAGTGGGGGAGTACGTTAAAGATGCAGTCATGCTTGCCGCGCGTTACGAAACGCTGGGCGTAGTAATGACTGTCGTTGGGCGTAACGCCGGGTACACAAAAACACAAATGGAAACTGCTACCGAGGCAATTGCCAAACAAGGTATCACGATGATCGAATCGCGCGAGTCTGCGATTAAATTGGTGCAGGCCCACATCGATTTGAAGGAAGCAACTGCTCTTGCCCGGATTGCTCAAAATGCTGCTGTTATTGGACATATCAACTCTTCAGAAGCGTTTGAACGACTGGTGAATGGCATTGCCCGTGGAAATGTTCTTATTCTCCGCAATATTGGTATCAACGTTAATTTGCAAACCGCTTATCGGCAAATGGCCGACGAGCTTGGAAAAACCACAAAAGAGCTTTCGGAAAATGAACGCGTACAGGCCCGCTTGAACGCTGTTAAAGAGCGTGGCATTGATATTGACGAAACTTATACCGCCAGTATGGATACGGCCGGCAAGCAGATCACGTCCATGCAGCGCTATACGCAAGATCTGAAAACAACCATCGGCGAGATCGGGCTTGAAGTCTTAACTATCTCGGTGATGGCATTGACCAAAGGCCTCAAAGACGCAAATGGTGAGGTCAGTGAGATGTCGCGGAATAATCAGTTGCATGAGTGGGGTACCACGCTTGCCCAAGTGTTCGTTGTGGTTGCCGATAACGTCAACAATGCTTTTTCAGCAATGAAGTTGATGGGGGCAGCGGGTGCGTATGCCAGTAAGGCTTCTGAAATTCATACCCAATACACTATTGATCGTTCGGAGGCGGGTTTTAGCATTACAGGTCAAATTGAAGCCTATAGGAAGATGCAAGCGGCAATGGAGGCAAATGCCAAACTGCTTGGCGACAGCAGGGATCGGATTCTTGCTGGAGAAGATAAGTTTCAAAAAGCATATGCTGAGAGAACCGCCGCTCAGTTAGTGAAGCGCAAGGAAGAGGCGGATGCAAAATTAAAGGTCGAAGCCGACTATTCGAAAGCAGCTACTGATATTTTGATGAAGTCGCTTAACCAAGGAGCGGCAGCGCAAGAGGAGGCTCGCAAGAAAGTCGTTGCTCTTCACTACGCGACCTTTACCGGCACGCCGACGTATCGAGACACTGAAGGTCGTGAGCCAAAGCCAAAGGCCGACCAGGTCGAAAACACGCAGCTCGCCGACCAAATCAAACAATACGCAAAGGAAGCCGCAACTGCCAAGGCGCATTACGATGCCCTGGGTAAGCTCGATGACATGTACCTCAAAGGGGGGGAGCTGTCCGTTCAGCAGGCCTACGAAAACAAGCGCAGCTACGCCCTGAAAACCTATGAGGCGGAAGTAGATGCCTTCGACTTGCAAATCAGTGCATTGCAAGGCCACCACAATGCTACCAATGCCGAGGCCGCCAAGCACCAGAAGGAATTAAACGAGATCCTAGGCAAGCGCGATGCGGCCGAAAAGGCTTTTTTTGATGCGAGTTTTACTCGCGATGAGGAGGAACGCCTACGCCAGGCGGCCATCGCCACTGCCGCATCAGATGCTGCAAACAAGGAAATCGCTGCCATCAACGCACAAGTCGCCGCGGTAGAAGAGCAGATCCGCACCTACGGCTTACTGCCTGCGCAAAAGACCGCCTTGGCTGTCGCTGACCTTGAGGAGCAAAAAGCTGCCCTTGCTAGTTTCGAGGGCAATGAGAAGGTTATTGATGGCATTAATCGCAAGATTGAAGCGTTGAACCGCCTTGGCATCGTGCAAGGCAAGGCCTCGATACAAGAGCAAGGCGGCGACGTGACCAAAGCCAAAGAGCTGCTTGATATCCTGACCGCTGTCGACTCCGCAACGAAGTCAGCAGCGCAAGGTATGGCGGCGTCGTTCGGCGCAGTTGGTACTGCCATCGGTGGGTTGACGACAGCATTGTCTGGCTATGCCGTGCAGCAGCAGGCTATCGCTGCTCAGTTGGCAGTCTCCACTAAAGATGCGCATGGCGATCCGACCAAGATCGCCAAGGCTCAAGCCACAGCAGCCCAGCAGGGCGCGCAGGCGCAAATTAAGTCCTATGGGGACATGGCTGGCGCAGCGAAGGGCTTTTTCAAGGAAAACAGCACCGGTTATAAAGTGATGGAAACTGCTGAAAAAGCATTTCGCGCATACGAAATGGCTATGGCTGTCGAGTCGATGGTCAAGAAGATTTTTTTCAAAGAAACGGAGGTTGCAGCCAATCTAACCTTGAACGCCACCAAACTAACAGGTGAGACGACGACCACGGCCGCGTCCACTGGCCTGGCCGCGACCGAGGCCAGCGCGTGGGGCATTACGGCCGTGGTAAAAGCCATAGCCTCACTGCCGTTCCCGTTGAACCTAGCGGCCGGCGCCGCCACGCTGGCGGCCGTTGTTGCAATTGGCGCGGAGATGTCTGGCACTGCAGGTGGTGGGGGCGCTAGTGCTTCCGAGCAGCGCCAAGCTGCCAATGGCACCGGTACGGTGCTGGGCGATCCCACGGCGAAATCCGAGTCGATTGCTAAATCGTTATCGCTTATCGCTGACAACACCTTTCGTGATCTGGCGATCAGCAGTGGCATGCTCAGTGCGCTGCGCAACATTGAATCTGGCATTGGCGGGTTAGGTGGCTTGCTGGCGCAAACGCCGGGAGTCACCAATAAATTGGCGGCGCCCCAATATAGTGGGTTGGCCGATTTCAGCGCGAAGACTCTTTCCACGTTTCCGTTGACGGCGATAGTCGACAAGCTGACCGGTGGCTTCCTGTCCAAGATCAGCAACAGCGTGGTCAATGGCATCTTCGGTGGCAAGGTGACTGCGCTTGATACCGGCATCACGGCGGGCAAGGCCACCTTGGGCCAGGTTGATAGAAGCGGCTTGTCGGTGGGGCAGTTCACCGATATCAAGAAAGACGGCGGCATCTTTTCCAAGGATAAGTACAGCAGCCCCGTGACCGCGCTGGGCGCGGAGATGGATGATCAATTTACGAAAATTGTCCTGGGTTTGCGTGACACGATCAGTTCTGCTGCTGTTGCCATCGGTGTTGGGGGCAGCGCCTTCACTGCCAAGTTGAATACCTTTGTTGTCGATATCGGCAAAATTAGCTTCAAGGGCCTGGACGCCAAGGCGCAGCAAGCAGCGCTTGAAGCCGCGTTTTCGAAGATGGGCGATGACATGGCCAAGTTCGGTGTCGACGGGCTGCGCCAGTTCCGCGACGCGGGCGAGGGGTATCTCCAGACCCTGGTGCGAGTTGCCAACGACTACGCCACGATCGACGCCGTGCTGGGGTCATTTAATAAGACCTTCGGCGCGGTGGGAATGTCTTCACTCGCCGCAAGGGAGGAATTACTCAAGATGTCGGGCGGGCTGGATAAATTCACTTCCCAAGGCGCTTTCTTCTTGGAGAACTTCTTCACGGATAAAGAAAAGGCCGACACCCTGCGCAAGAGCGTGAATGCCGTGCTGACCCCATTGAACCGGGGCACAGAGATTACGACCGTCGAAGAGTTCAAGAAATTGGCCTTGGCGCAGGATCTGACCACGGAGTCTGGCCAGAAAACCTACACCTCGATGATGGCGGTATCGCAGGCATTTATCGAGCTGACACGCTACGGCGACGAACTCGGCGTGGTGGCGAAGACGGCGAGCGAAATTGACAGCGAGCGAAAGGACTTGCAAAAGCAGCTGAACGAGTTGACGAAAAGCGAAACGGAATTGCTGGCGATTCAGCGCGCCGGCATTACCGACGTCAACCGTGCGTTGTTTGACCAGGTGCAGGCGGCTAGGGCGGTGGTGTCGGCCAAGGACGCGCTGGCCAAGGCCTACGACACCGAGGCAGCAGCGGCCAAGACGGCGCTGGACAAGTCGAAATCGTGGGTGACCACCCTGAACGGCCTGAATGCCAACATGGCCTTGGGTAATCAGTCGACGCTGACACCGGAACAGAAGTACGCCGAGGCGCGCGCCCAGTTCGAGAAAACACTGGCGGCGGCGAATGCCGGCGACACGACGGCGCAGTCCGGGCTGTCTGCTGCCGAGCAGGCCTTCCTGACGGCATCGCAGGTGGTCAACGCCTCGGATGCCAAGTACGTGGCAGATTACGCCCGCGTGGTGGCAGCCAACACCGAGGCGCTCAAATGGGCCTCGGCGCAGCTCGACGTGCAGCAGGCCAGCCTGGATGCTCTCAAGGCCCAGGTGTCGGGCCTGATCACCATCAATGACAGTGTGCTGACGGTGGCGCAGGCCATCGCCAACCTGCATGCGGCGATGGGGACGGCCACGGGGCTGGGCGTGAAGTTCGACGGTTCCCATGCCGGCGGCTTGGCCAATGTACCGTTTGACGGTTATGCGGCCGAGTTGCACCGCGGTGAGGTGGTGGTTGATGCGCCAGCTGCAGCTGCCATGCGCCGATATTTCGGCGGCGCACCAAGCCAGGGTGGCGGCAACAGCGACGCCCTGGTGGCCGAGATTAAGAGCCTGCGGGAGGAGGTCAAGGGGCTGCGGGCCGATCAGGCCGCGCAAACCGGCGCTGCCATTCAGGCCACCGTTGAATCGAACGACAAGGCGGCCAAGACGGTCGTGGCCGGCGTCGACAAATCTGCCAAGGCATCTGCCTGGGCAAAACAAGTGGAGTACTCTCAATGACTGATGCGCAATTTCTGGCATGGCTGAAAAGTCCGCGAGCCATTCGCATGGTGCTGATCGAAGCACAGGTGAACGTGGGCGGCAATGAGGTTACGCGCTATATTGCCTCGCGGCCGTACGTCACAGGCCCAACGGAGGTGCCGGCCAATACCGTGTATCTGCCGCTGGCCAGTGGCGGCCTGGCTTTTACCGAGCAGGTCAGCCTGACTGGTGAGGCTGGGTTGTCGGGGGGCGATATCGAGCTGGGCAACGCTGATGGTAAGCTCGACAGCTGGCTCGGTGACGTGTGGCGCAATCGACCGATCAAGGCCTGGGCCGGCGATCCGCGCTGGCCGCGCGCCGACTTTCGTCTGGTGTTCGACGGCATCATTGCCGACATCACCAGTGCGAGCCGCGAAACGCTCAACCTGTCGTTGCGCGACAAGCTGCAGCGGCTGGATACACCTATCGCCGAGGCCAAGCTGGGCGGCACGACGCCAAACAAGGACGCGACGCTGCCGATCCCGTTCGGCGAATGCCACAACGTGGCGCCATTGCTGACCAATCCGGCCACGCTGGAGTATGGCTTTCTGGGCGCGGTGGAATCGACGTTCGAAGTGCGCACCAACGGCAAACCGATTGCCGTGGCCTTGAATGACCAGGCGGGGCGTTTTAACCTCACCACCGACCCGTTCTCCACCACGATCACGGCCAGCGTACAGGGTGACAAGGGCGGCGGTTACGCGCCGCGCATCGCACCGCTGGTGCAGCGCATCGCCACCGCGTACGGCAAGGCCTCGGACCGCTTCACCCTGGCCGACCTGGACCTGGCCAACCTGGCCGCATTCGATGCCGCCCACCCGCAGCTGGTGGGCCTCTACGTTGCGGACCGGACGAACCAGGCGCAGGCCATTCAGCAGCTGGCGGCCAGCGTGGGCGCCCAGGCAATCATGTCGCGCACCGGCCAGCTGCGCCTGGTGCAGATCGCGCTGCCGGCCGCCGGCGTGCCGGTGCCAATCGGGCCCGAGAAAATGCGAGTGGGCTCGTTGCGCGTCGTGCAGCGCCTGCCGGTGGTGGCGGCCGTCAAGATTGCGTTCGACCGCAATTACACGGTGCAAGCCAGCCTGACCACCAGCATCCCGCCGGCGCACGCCGACCTGTACGCGACGGAGTGGCTGACGGAAACGGCTGTCGATGCTGCGGTAAAGGCACGGTACCGGCTGACGGACGACCCGCCGCAAATTGAAACCTGCCTCAAGACGAACGCGGACGCCCGTGCGGAAGCGCTGCGGCGCCTGGCCTTGAACAAGGTGCAGCGCACGATTTACGAATTTGACGGGGAGCCTGAGATGATGATGCTGGAACTGGGCCAGCCCGTGCTGCTGCGCGACGATCGTTTCGGCCTGCAGAGCGGCGTGCCTGGCGTGGTGGTGCTGCTGTCGCACCAATGGTTGGCCGGGCGCGTGACAGTGGGGGTGCTGGTATGACGGCTATCGGTGGCGCGCGCGATACGCTGTTGCAGGCCTCGGCGGAGCGCTTCAGCACAACGGCCGATGGCAAGGCGATCCTGCTGGCAGGCAGCACGCCTGTGTTTCGCGTCAACAGCGCCGGCGCCGGCGCGCCCGGCTCGATTACCATTACCGCCAAGCCGGTGAACGTGGTTGGCGATATCGTGTTTTCGGTATCCGCTGGCACGCAAATGACGGTCAACGGGAATGTGGCCACGGTCGATTTCGCCACCATGACCACCGATACGGCCCTAGTGCAGGCCCGCATCCGCGAATTCGGCGTCGACTACGTCGGCAACTACATGATAAGCAAGGTCTTCGACGGCGTCGCTGGCGAGACGGGCCTGGCCGGATTGAACACGGGCCAGGCCTTCGCCTACAAGCGCGCCGCCGTTGTGCCAGGCGATACGCCGGGTGACGTGATCTTTACCTTTGCCACGGCCAGCATCACGACGCCGGCCGGCAACGATCTGGCCAATGGCTGGTCGAAGAACATCCCGGCCGGTACGGTGCCGCTGTACGTGCGCGTCGCGTCGGCCAGCTCGCGCAATGCCACGGACAACATCGCTGCAAATGAATGGTCGGCAGCAGTGCAGCTGGCCAAGGACGGTGCCGACGGCTTAAACGTGGCGCCCGTGCGCATCTACCAGCGCGGCGCCACCAACATCGCGCCGTCGCTGCCGAGTGCGGCATGCACGTTCACCTTTGCCACTGGTGCGCTGACGGGCCTGAATAATGGCTGGTCGACGCAGGTGCCGACGGCGGGCGGCGCCTATCTGTTCACATCGGGCGCCACGGCAGCGTCGCGCGGCGCCACCGATGACATTCCGGCCAGTGAATGGTCGGCGGCCGCGCGCCTGGCTGCCGATGGCGCCACCGGCCAGCGCGGCACCGTCACCGTGACGGCGCCCGGCTATTCGACCTGGTCGGATGCCTCGGCCGTTTATGAGCTGGGCCACGCGGGCTACGGCGCGCCGATCAACCGCGACACTGTCACGCTGTACGACGCGACGCATGCGGTGACGAAGTATTTTGACAATGGAGCATGGCTGGTGCTTGGTACGGTGCTGAACGGCAATTTGCTGGTGGATGGGTCGGTGGCGGCCAGGGCGATGGCGGTGGACAAGCTGTCGTCGATCATAGCGGATTTGGGCAAGGTGACAGCTGGCGATCTCTACGGCACTACGCTGCACGGGGGCCCAGGCTACCCAACCAACACCTATGGTTGGCCGACAAACGGCGGCACTGGCTTTCATCTGAGCGAACGAGGCCTTTTGCTCGGGAATGCACGCACAGGTGGCTACGTCGAATTGGGGAGTGGGGGCTATGTGTCCATGCCTGGGTTGTTGATAGAAAACGGCAAGGCCTCGTTTTCAGGGCAGCTGTCGGCTGTTACTGGAACGGTTGGCCTGCTTCGCAGTCGGGACACGGGCGGACGAGTTGAAATAACTAGTGACAAGATCACGGTGTTTGACGATGCGGGTCGACCGCGCGCAATTATTGGGAGGCTCGACTGATGGCGTACGGCATTTTGCTCAAGAAAGAAAGTGGTGCCGTGCTGGTCAGTTCAGTGAGTTTCGGCATCGTTTTCGTAGATTTGATCAGTGTGGCACCCAATGCATCCACCTCAAAAAGTTATCCAGCTTTCGTCGGCCGGACCTTCAAAACCTTGAGCGGCGCACTGGCGGTCATCAGCTATCCAGGGGGCATCCCGACAGTTTCAGTCGATGCCAGCGAATTTGCTGAAACGAAAAAAATATACATATTCTCCTTATGACCTACGGTTTGCATATTGAAAACGACCTCGGGGGTTTGCTTCTGACCCCGGAAAGTCCCGGGCTTGCGTATATCGGGACTGCCGCATTTGTCGGGGCGGCCGACCCTGTGGGCTCGCCCAGCACCGCGAAAGTCCTCGGGCGATATCGGGTCACGTCGACCAAAGAGCCGCTTGCCTTCATCGAGCTACGAGGGGACCTATTATTTTCCGTCTATTCCGTCACGCTGTCGGCAGCCAGCACCTGGGATATCCTGGTCTATTGCTCGGACGTCTCTGGCGGAAACGGGGCTACTCCCACCGCCCGAGTGGCAGCGGTTCATTGTTTCGCCCCGCTGGCCGCGCCTGTTGGAGGTGGCTACGGTTTCCGTTTATTGGATGCCGCTGGTAACTGCACTTTTGATCTTGGCGCCAAGATGATCATGCCGCGCGCCATTGGTGAGTTCACCGCAGCGACTCCTCCGACGGGCTCGTTTGATTTGCAAAGCTATGCTCTCCCAAGTATGTCCCGACCGGCAATTTGCGGCCTTGCTGATGGCGTCGGCTCCCGAGGATTAGTTAATTCGCCCGGATCGGGAACCTCTACGGAACTTGATTTTGCTGGAGCTTTTTTGTTTCGGGCGCCAAGCACTTTGGACCGGACGCAAATGTGTGTCCGTGCGGAGCCTGTTGATATTCCGCCATTTGCACTGCGCATGCGCTATCGCGCCAGCACCGTCCTGCTTATTGATATGGCAGATTATTGAAACTGAATATCGGGAGATCGAGATGCCCCTCAAACAGCCGGCAACACCATGAGTAGCCTGCGCATCATTTATGACAACGCCGCTGACCGAGCGGTGCTGACCGCATCGAGCCAGACCGGAGATCTGGGCCCGGCCAACCTGCAGCTTGAAGACAAATTCTACCTGCTGCGCTCGATAGGCTTGGCGGTGACCATCACGGCCACTTGGCCGTCGCCGGAGATCGTCGGCTGCGTGGCCCTGCCATTTTGTAACCTGACGCCGACGGCAACCATCCGCGTGCGCGGCTACGTCGAGCCAGGGGATGCTGTGCCCGATTTTGATACTGGCACCGTGCCGGCCTGCGAGTACGCCAGGCTAGGTATGTGGGACTGGGGCGCACTGCCGCTGGGCGTGAACGCTTTCAGCTATGGCGGCGGGACGTATGCGCGCTGCTGGTTCCCCATGGTCAGCATCAAGAAACTGATTATCGAGCTGGCGGACCCGGACAATCCGGCCGGCTACATCGAGGCGGCGCGCCTGGTGGCCGGTCCCTACTGGAGCCCGGAGCAGAACGCCTCGTATGGTGCAGGCGTCACGTCGTTCGATAGCAGCACCCAGTACCGCACCGGTGCCGGCGGGCAAATGGTCGAGCGGGGCGCGATGTATCGCAAGCTGTCGCTCGCGCTCGAACATATGACGCCGCTGGACCGGGCCGAGTTGTGGCGCATTGTGCGGGGTAATGGCCTGACGCTCCCCTTGCTGGTCAGCCTGTATCCAGACAGCGACGACGGCGAGCTCGAGCAGGCGCACCAGGTGTATGGCCGCATCGCCAGCAATTCTGCCATCACTACTCCGTATTACCAGGCATATGCCACCAACATCGAAATCGAGGAAATCTGATGGGCGACTTTTTCTACTATGGCCAGAAGGACGCAATCCGGCGCCTGAATGAACTGGCCGGGCGCGGCGCTGTGGTGTCGTCGTATGCACCTGCCGTGGGGCGGTCCCCACTGGGCGGGCCGAATGGATATATGAATCCGGCGTGGCTTGATCCGAACTTACCGATACGCATGAACGCATCGATTCAAACGTCCCGCAGGCTTTGTTCAGGGCCAACTGCCAAGTACGCCTACTTATTCTCAAGCGCTGTAGGCCAGCGGAACTGGTACAAGCTGGCTACGTTTGCGCCGGATGACGCAGGGACGCAAGAGAATCTGCTCATACGCGGTACGATAAATGACTCATGGATTTCATCGCAAACGTCTGCAGTGACTTTGCTCATGGGTGTAAGGAACGGTTTGTATGTGGATTGGCATCTTGAAGGTATGGCACGTGGAAATGCACGCATCATTGTGATGAAGCACCCGGACTTATCTTATGGTGTCTACGCATTTTTGGATGGCTTTGCAAATGCATCATTTGATTTAATCGGGGTAAATACAGAAACATATGCTGATCCAGTATCCATAGGTTTCGGCCCACCGGCAGGAACATTGGTATTCGACACCTCTTCCGTAGTCGGAGCTCCATCTTATATTGCCCCTCGCTGGCAGGGATACGGCGTTGGCGGAGCCAGCACGCTATTTAAAGAGCTGGTTGGCGTGGGTGACGGGACGATAACAACTTCATTCTTGTCTCCAGGGGGCGCTGCTATGGCGCCCGGGCAGGAGCGGGATAGCTTGCGACTTGGTGTTGGTGGAGTGTCAGGATCAACCGCTGCGGGATGCTTCAGCTGGTTCACGTCTGCGGGAAATAACAATGGGACACCTAATAATCTGTATAAAACCAGTTATAAGATGACTCTGAGGGCATATGACACCCAATCAAATCAATTTACAAATAACCTAATTGAAATCAAGGGAACTGGCACAGTAGTGGTGCCGGAGTTTCTTGAAGTGGGCAGAGTTAATACGCAGCCACAGGGCACTAGAAAATTTAGCGTACCCAACTGCTTAGACGCGGTTGTCGTTAGTGGAAACTTTGGAAACATTGCCGGGTCGGCATTGAATGTGGCGACGCATACCGTAACAGGAAGTAGCATTCGAACTGGAGGAACGGTAAATACAAGCGGGAATGACTATGCTGAATATATTTCCAAATCCCTCATATGCGGAATCGTCAAACCAGGACAAATTGTCGGCATCACCGCAAACAACAAGATCACTGACCTGTGGGCGGATGCCGTTATGTTTTCGATCAAATCGACCGCACCCTCGTTTGTCGGTGGTGATTCCTGGGCTGACGATGTGGGGCCGCGGCCGTCCCCGCAGGCAGGCGCGGCCCCAGTCCAGCCCGTTCGGCGCGAAGACGTCGTTGCGCAGCAGGCAGTTCCCGACACCGACCCACAGGAATTCGAGGAAGTGGTTGCCGAGCCCGGCGACACCGACGACGAGTGGGCCGAAAAGCTGGCTGCCTTCGAAGCTGTCCTGGCCGCCCACGCGGCCGCCGTGCAGCAGGACGCCGATGCCATGGCCACCTTCGACGCGGCGCTGGAAGCCGAGCGCCAGAAGGTCGACCGTATCGCCATTTCTGGCCGCGTGCCGGTCAACGTGCTGGGCGCCCAGGCAGGCGATTACATCGTGCCGGTCCAAGACGGTGCCGGCATTAAGGGCATTTCCGTCCGCAAGGCAGACCTCACGCAGTCGCAGTACCTCGATGCCGTCGGCCGCGTTATCTCGATTGAGCCCGACGGCCGGGCGTATGTGATGGTCAAGGTCGTGTGATGAGAGCTCTAAGCACAGCCACTGGCCGAAGCTGCAGCCAAACCATCTCGGCCTCTGGTGCTGATTACGCGGAGTATCTTTACCCTCAATCAATTCTCATTGAGGCAGGGGGATTGGAAAATGCTCAATTTTCCGATCCTGAACCAGAAATCGAGACAGGCAAAACTTATCCATCGGAAGCTTTGAAAAGCGAAGAAATGTAGCGAGGCAATACTCTTTGCTCGGTAAGTTTAATTGAATTTTATGCAATAATTTATTGGCCTCGTCAAGGTAGCCACTTTCTCGTAAAACAGCCGAGGCTTGGGTAGTACCGTTCCATTGTGGCAGGCAAAAAGAGGTGACCATCCATAACCTCAAAAGATTACTTCTGCGAGCCAATATGTCCATATCATTGTCAATGCTTGAATTTGCTATTTCAGTAAGTTTTTCATCATAATATGAATGCCAATAATTGAACGACTCCGCTGAAAAGCTAGTTTCTTGAGGGATGATAAATAGATGTTCAATATCGTTTTCAATGGATGCTGCCAACCTGAATCCCGCCGCATCATCTTTGATCGGTTTCAACTGGGGAACGGCTAAGCATACGTTTCGATGCGCATGCAGGAGTTCGTGAAACATAATATGCATGGGAATTTTCTTATTTTTAGGCAGTGCAATTGCAACACTGGTAAACCCATCAATCATGCGACAGTCACATAGTGCAAGTCCCTCAGGCACATTCAGAGGATTGTCTGCCGCATTCCTAGTTTGTATCTCAATCGGTTTTCCAAGAACGGATTCTATCTCGTCTATCAATACAGCTACTTGAGGAGGAAAAGGTTGAAGAGGCGGATAGTTCATATTATTGCTCCGAAAAAATGTTAACAATACCACTACTTCACAAACCCGCTTCGGCGGGTTTTTTCATTTCCACCACCTGAAAGGCATCCATGGCCATCGAAACGACCGCCGCCGGCGGAGCACTGATTAAAATTTTTGGCATCCCGGTCCTGGCCGGCGCTGCCGCAACCTCACTGGGATTTATGTTCATGTGGCCAAAAACCGCCAAGGAAGCGGGCGTGCGCTTCTTCGTCACCATTCTCTTTTCCGCCTTGATGGGCCCGGCTCTGGTCGTGGTCGTGCGCAACTGGATGCCGGGACTGTTCGATAGCGCGCGCGCTGTCGCCGTGTTGTACGGCAGCGATCCGGCCCTGGGCTTCCTCTTTATCGCCACGCCGCTGATGGTCGCCGCCGGCTTGCCTGCCTGGTGGGTGCTGGGCGCCACGGTGCGTTGGCTCGACAAGCGCAGGGACAAGGACATTGGCGAGCTGGCGCGCGACGCGGCCGCTATCGTCAAGGACGTGCGAGGCGGCCTGTGAGCGCCGTCACGCTGGCCCAGCTGCTTGCCATCTTGCCCAATGCACGTGCGCGCGCGGCGGCCTTCCTGGCGCCGTTGAATGCGGCCATGGTGGAATTCGGCATCACGACGCCTGCGCGCCAGGCATCGTTCCTTGCCCAGGTGGGCCACGAGTCCGGGAGCCTGGTGTATGTGCGCGAGCTGGCCAGCGGCAAGGCCTATGAAGGCCGGGCCGATTTGGGCAACACGCAGGCCGGCGACGGCGTGCGCTTCAAGGGGCGCGGCCTGCTGCAGGTGACCGGACGCGCCAACTACGCCGCCTGCGGCAAGGCCTTGGGCCTGGACCTGCTGGCCCAGCCTGAGCTGCTCGAGCAGGCCATCAACGCCTGCCGCTCGGCTGGCTGGTTCTGGCAGACGAAGGGGCTGAACGCCCTGGCTGATGCTGGCGACCAGGTGAAGGTAACGCGACGCATCAACGGCGGCACGAATGGCCTGGCCGAGCGCCAGGCGCTGTTTGCCGTGGCGCAGCGGGTGCTGGCGTGATCGCGCTGGCCAAGCTCGCCGGCAAGGCGCCGGGCTGGCTGTATGGCGCCGTGTTGGTATGCGCGCTGGCCGGTGCCGGCATGCTGTACCAGCGTGCGCTGGGCGATGCCCAGGGCCGTGCAGCAGTTCGGGCTTTGTGGAATGCCGACAAGGAGATCCGCACGGCGGCGGAAACGAAAGCGGTGGCGCAGCGCGCCGCCGAAAACCTGGCGCAAGCCAGGCAACAGGCAGCCAAGGTGGCAGCCATTAAGAAAGTCTACGATGACGAAATCAACGATGTGCGCGTTCGTCTTGCTGCTGCTGAGCGCATGCGCAAGCCCGCCTTCTGTGCAAGTGGTGGACCTGCCGCCTCGGCCGGTGCCGGTGGCGCCGAAGGAGGCGCTGCAGCCGATCCCGCCAGCGGGCTACTTTCTGACGCGGTGGCGCGAGATATTCAAGCCTTGATCCTGCAGACGGAAGTGGTGGCAGCGACAGGACGCGCTTGCCAAGCGTTCATATCGGGGCGTTAAGCTAGAGCGGCGCCGTTGTGCCTGCAGTGGTTGCAGCAGGCACAACTGGCATCCTTGTCGATCAGGAGGGAAATACGGGTAGTAATTCTAGGAAATATGCGCCGAGTTCGCTGTAGTTTCGGCTGGGAGCAAGACGCTAATGGCGCCGCTATTGATTAGCTCGTAGGCCAATGCTGCAGCCTCAAGTTGTGCTGCGTGCGCTTTTTTGAAAGTTGAAGGTGTGGGGATTTCCACGGGAGGGATGTATAACGCGTTGTCGTGCGCAACTATTGTGATTATGCCTTGGTACTCGCCGGAGTGGACGGGGCGAGAGATCGCCTGATAGTGGTAGTTGCCATGGTGATGCATCGGTACAGTGTCCATGATGGCCTTCAACTTTCGTTTGTTATCTTGCTTTTAATTAAGTTTTCATTGTGAGTATAGGTCCTTAGAGGTCGATCGGTTTATTTAGTTCAATCGAAGCAGGTTGTTCCGGCAAAAAAAACTGATTGTCGCTGCGCTAACAGCGGCAATCAGCATCGGCCTTGGTGAAGCCATCGAACCAAGTAGGCTCGCGCTACCTCGGGGAGGTAATTCGACTCTAACACTAGGAGGTACACATTTTGGCATTACCCATCATCCCCTGGATCGGCGGCAAACGACGCCTGGCCGACCGCATCATCCCGCAATTTCCGCCGCACACGTGCTACGTCGAAGTGTTCGCCGGTGGCGCCGCGCTGTACTTCATACGGCCGCCGGCCGAGGTCGAGGTGCTGAACGACGTCAACGGAGAGCTGATCAATCTGTACCGCGTCGTCAAGAATCACCTGGAAGAATTCGTGCGCCAGTTCAAATGGGCGCTATCGAGCCGCGAGGTGTTCAAGTGGCTACAGGACACGCCGCCGCATACTCTGACGGATCTGCAGCGCGCGGCGCGCTTCTTTTACCTGCAGCAGCATGCCTTCGGCGGCAAGGTCGACGGGCAGAGCTGGGGCACGGCCACCACCGCGCCGCCGCTCAACCTGCTGCGCATCGAGGAGAATTTGTCGGCCGCGCATCTTCGCCTGTCTGGTGCCTACATCGAGAATCTGGACTGGTACAAGTGCATGGAGCGATACGACCGGCCGCATACCTTTTTTATCTAGATCCGCCGTACTGGGAGACGGCCGGCTATGGCGTGGAGTTTGAATTCGAGCAGTACGAGAAGGTGGCGGAGCTGATGGCCAGGCTGAAGGGCAAGACCATCCTGAGCTTGAATGACCATCCTGACATCCGGCGCGTCTTCGCGCGCTTCCAGATGGATACTACCGGCATCCAGTACAACGTGGGCGGCGGTGGTAGATCGGTGGAGCGCAAGGAGCTGATTATTTATAGTTGGGATAAGGTTGCCGAGCCAGTTGGCCTCTTTTGAGGTGATCGGCAACAGGTAGTTGTTGTATCTATTCAAATTTGAGTGACGTATACATCTCGACATCATCTAAATGGCGCGCAACCGGAAATACAAGTGTCTGAGAGCGCGCCCTTATATTTCGATTCAAAATTTTTATAATTTTTCGGCATTAAAAAAATAGATATTTTTGAAATGCGGTTTGATTTTTTTTAATTAATTTTTCAGTGTTTTTTGCTATCCGCTGTTGCTTTTATCGCTTTCATACGACTCTCTCTTTCGGCGCGACCAACATACCATTCAGTTAGCAAGGTTTCGATAAGAGAAATTAATAAATGGGCTTCTTCAGGGTCCACATCAAGGATGATATTTATATCTTTCTCCATATGAGCTCCGATATTTCCAATCTTCCTTATCGAATCTATTGCATCCCAGGTTAAACCATCCACCCTATCTTTAATTGATTCAATTTCCATATTTAGATTTTGTGGCTTTACCTTCCAAAAATCCCTTAGGATTCCTTGGAGAGCACGTCTCGATAGCGTGGCGGATGCCTTAGGGCTAAGCTCAACAATGGAGAATGCTTCTTCGTAATCCTTTATAATTACGGTCGGAATATAATCTGGAAATTTTTTTGCCTTTCCTTCAGGCACAAGATTCCAAGTTTGCAACTCCTCTTTTTCTTGAATGTATCCAAATTCCTTGAATGTGCGTGAAAGCTTGGCTTTAATGGTTATTTTCTGACATTCTTTATTTGGGCAAAGAATGAAAACTGAATAAAGGCCGAGCTCCCCAGCCGGATTATCGATATTAAAAACATGTACAGAATTTGATTCTCGCTCTCTCGATACTGTAATCGCTCTTTGGCAATGCGGGCATTCCATATTATAGTTATAATTTTCCATTTATTTACCTTTCTTTTTAATTTGTAAGACTGCAAGACTCTAACTACACCTTGTACAAGTATGTAGAAAAATGATATTGTGTTGCCGGTAATACTGACATCTTTAATGTGATTTTGTCAATGTGACTTTATGTGTTTTCATGCATAAAAGTGAGTTGAAGAATGTGCGCCGACTACACTCCCAGCCGTAACGATCAGATCGAAGAACGCTTCGGCGTTCGATCACCTCAGCTCGACCTGCCGCTTGAGGCATGGCCTGGCTATATGGCCCCAATCCTACGCGGATCACACGAAGCTCCGGGCGAACTGGAAATAGCCCCCGCGATGTTCGGAATGGTACCTCACTGGGCTGACCACAAGCTGGCCCGTCAGACCTACAACGCGCGCACGGAGACAGTAGCCAGCAAGCCATCCTTCCGCAGCGCCTGGAAGCGCAAGCAGTTTTGCATCATTCCAGCATGCAACTTCTTCGAACCCAACTACGAAACGAGCAAGCCTGTGCGCTGGCGCATCGAGCGCGCGGACGGCGGGCCGGTGGCTATTGCTGGCATATGGGAATTCCGGCCGGCAGACCAGCTGCTGTCGTTCTCGATGTTGACGATCAACGCCGACGGGCACCCGCTGATGCAGCGCTTCCATAAGCCGGACGATGAAAAGCGCATGGTGATGATCCTGGACCCTGACCAATACCAAGGCTGGCTGGATGGCTCGCTGGTGTTCGAAGAGGATGTTTATCGGCAGTATCCTGCTGACCTGTTGATCGCGCAGCCTGATCCCTTGCCCCCTCGAACAAGAGCGAAACCGGCTGCGAAGGCTGACTTGGCGCCGCCAGACTCACTTTTCTAGAAACAATTTTATACTTCCTGTTTCTTGCTTCGGCCGATATACTGTATAAAAAAACAGTATATCGGCCAGCCATGAACGCAACATTATCAGTATTTCAATCTAGCCAGCCCGGTGTATCGCAGGTGCCATTGCCTCTTGCGCAGTACCCGATCCCCAGTGCGCGGCCGGAAATTTCGCACCGGATATCCGCTGGGTTCCCGTCGCCGGCCGCCGACTACACAGAGGACGGCCTGGACCTGAACGCGCTGCTAGTGCAGCACAAAGCTGCCTCGTTCTTTTTCACCGTCGAGGGCGACTCGATGCGCGACGCCGGCATACTGGATGGCGACAAGGTGGTGGTCGATCGTTCCGTCGCCCCTTTGCACGGCCACATTGTCATTGCCGTCATCGATGCCGAATACACCCTCAAGCGCCTGTATTGCCAGCGGGGCAGGGTAGAGCTGCGTCCAGACAACCCGGCGTACAAGTCGATCTGCCTGGCTGAAGGTAGCGAGCTGCAGATATGGGGCGTAGTGACGGGCGTCGTGCGGAAGTTACGGGTGTGACATGGGCGACCCGACCAAGCAGATTTTTGCGCTTGTCGACGTCAACAACATGTACGTCAGCTGCGAGCGCGCTTTCAACCCCCGTTTGCGCGACCGCCCGGTAGTGGTTCTGTCAAACAACGATGGCTGTGCCGTGGCCAGGTCGAACGAGGTGAAGGCCCTAGGCGTACCGATGGGTGCGCCCTGGTTCCAAATGCGCGACCTAGCGCGCCAGCACGGCATCGTGGGTTTGTCCTCCAATTACACCCTATACGCGGACATGAGCAACCGCATCATGGCCATCCTGCGGACTTACAGCCCAAATGTCGAGGTCTATTCGATTGATGAGTCATTCCTCAGCTTAAATGGCCTGGGCGGCCTGTGGGCTTCGCCGACGGCGATGGGGCAGGATATCCGCGCCAAGGTGGCCCAGTGGACAAGCCTTCCTGTCTGCGTGGGCGTAGGCCAGTCAAAGACGCTGGCCAAGCTCGCCAATCACGTGGCAAAGAAATTTCCGCTGTTCGATAGCGTAGCTGACTTCACGACCATGTCGGATGCCCGCACCGCCTGGCTGTTGCAGCGCATCGACGTCGGCGAGGTGTGGGGCGTCGGCCGGCGCATCGGCGCCAAGCTGCGTGCCATGGGCATCAACACGGTGCAGGATTTGAAGGATGCGCCACCCAGCACCATGCGCGCGCACTTCGGCGTCGTGCTCGAGCGCACGTGCAATGAGCTGCGCGGTGTTTCCTGCCTGGAGCTGGAAGAGGTGGCGCCGCCGCGCAAGGAGATTGTGTCGTCGCGTTCCTTCGGCACCATGGTCATGACGGCGGCCGAGCTGGGCGAATCGCTATCCACCTATGCCGCGCGCGCCGGGGAGAAGCTGCGCGGCCAACATGCCGTGTGCGGCGCCGTCCACGTTTTTGTGCAAACTAACAGGTTCCGTGACCAAGACGACCAATACTCCAACGGCATCACCATCCCCTTGGTCGAGCCAAGCGCCGATAACCGCGTGCTGGCCGGCGCCGCACTGCACGGCCTGGCCATGATCTATCGGGAGGGGTTCAAGTACAAGAAGGCCGGGATCATGCTGATGGATCTGCAGCCGGATACGCAGCGCCAGGGCGTCTTATTTGATGCGGGGCGAGACCGGGCGCGATCGGTGGCCGCCATGGCCGCCTTGGATGCGCTGAATGAGCGATTCGGCCGGGACACTGTGCACCTGGGATCGGCGGGCCTGGTCAGGCGCTGGGCAATGTTGTCGGAAAACCGCACGCCGCGGTACACCACGAACTGGCTGGAGCTGCCGAAGGTGAGGGCGCAATAGCATCCACGGTTCTGGATTGGCGTTATTAATTGAAAATTTGGCAAAGGTGAAGGGGTATGAGCAAGCATCGAAAACCGCTAAGTAGTGCGGAGTTGACGGAAATCCGGATAAGAAGCGACTCGCCAGATATTCGCGCGTTGCTATGGGAAATTCATCGCCTGAGACAGGTGGCAGGAAAGGCGGACCAGTTAGATCGTAGCCTCGGGCCGCGTGTCGGTGCTTTGGGGCTTATCCGCGCGGAACTACGAGTGCTGCTCGATGACGAGCCGTGCATCGTGGAAATGCCGCGTATTGACCTGAGCACGAGGTAGTAGCGTTAAGGTGCCCAGTTCGCGCACATAGCGCCTGACGATGTCCAGCCGATCACATGCTGGGCCTGGTCGACCAATACGATGACCTTGCAGCCTGCCGCCTCGCTCCCGTAATTTAGTTGCAAGTACTCGTCCTGGTGCTGGTAACTGGCGGGCGTGCCGTAGCGGGCGGCGAGGGCGAAGCTGTTCATGCCAACTATTTCAACAGGTACAGGTGGGCTCGGTGTACGGCATGAGCACAATAGCAAAACCACAATCCAACTCGGTAGAAGATTCATATCCAAGGCCTCGCTTGGTGCATAGTGCTTTAACAGCAACATACACATTTATTGAAGGCCCCGTGCTGCGCAAACGCATACTTGGACCTTCGATGTTTCAGGCGAGATCGCCAAAGCGGGTGTAATTCCGGGTGTAATCGGGTGCAATTCAGCGCCATTTAATGATGGCCAGCAGTTAATTTCCCCTATGAGAGCACTGCAAAAACGTGCTGCCAATGGCATTCACACTGCAGGGGTCGCAAGTTCGAAACTTGCACTTCCCACCAAAATTTTCGTTTGTATTCAATGACTTAGGATTTTGCATCTGGTCGAAATACGAACTTGGGGCAAACTTGGGGCAATGGGATTTTTCTTCCGCCGCCTAGCCTCAGCAATACGGCCGCTTCCTGCGGCCGTTTTCACATCACGCTGGCGTAGGCCGCGCCTGACATTTTTCTCATTTGCTTTCTCAGCAATGGCCTCGTACACTTCGCTATTCTGATTGTCCTCTATCGGCCAATAGCTGACGTCACGGACAGCGTCGCTACTGATTAACATTGATGTCAGCGTGTACCGCTATGCCTTTACCTATCGAGCAACGTTACTACCAAGAATTCGAGTATTCGACCGCTGACGGTTGGCACTATCGGCTGTCGTTCGAGAAATTTGATCAACCGATTGATCAGTACAACCGGTTTCGGCGCCTGAAAGTCGAAGTGTCTACTGATGACAGACGTGCCTGGAGTGCTGTGCCGCTTGCTATCAGCTTAGCTTCAACGTTGCGATTGTGGTTGGGCGCGCAGCCTGAGTGGCCGCCAGAAATAGTGATGGCACTAGGCGGAGAGCAATCAACGGTTTGGTTCGACTATGAAGACGACATTGACGAAGGAAATTGGTTGGGACGAGCGTCCCGATGGCGCGCATCGTTCGACAGCCGCAAACGGCACTGGTGTTTGAAGCGGCTCTACATACTCGACAAGGACGCTAAAAAATTGGGGCATCGCCGCCATCCCAATTCGCCTATTTAGGGGCGTAACTTGTCAATGACGGCAACCGGCCAGAAGCGGTCTTTCGACAATTTCTAAATACATGAGTAAAGCACTGTCAAATGCGATTTTCTAATTCGGAGGCCAGAGAGCTGGCGATTGCACTTGCTAAATCGTTTCTGGAGTCACAACCGTTCAGACCAGGCTGGAAATGGAAAGTGGTCGACACTACTCCAGACCTGCAAGCCCCCCATGCACGAGACCGCAAAACCGCAATCGCTTGGGCGGTTGTTGTTGAGTGGTCGCTTAAAGGTAGTGTTTGCGACGGACCCACGATTTTGCGTGTAAACGTCGCTACGAAGGAAGTGTCAACTTAGAGGAATGGCGGCTTTGGGGTGCAGATTCAATCGTTCAACGCAACACTTTAACTTAAATGTATCGTAGCAGAGTGGAAATGATGCGAACGAGAACTCGAATTGATTGTGCCGCACCTCGCGAAACCCGAGATTAATGTCACAAGGCGTTTTGCGATGGGAACATCGCTAATGCAGTAATCCGCCGAAGCTTAAGCAGCTCTCTCTTGAGCCCGGCAGGAGTCTCTGCAGGGCAGGGAATAGGCAGGTCAGCCCTATCTTATCGTTGGATCAGGCAGCTATGAGATCGCGTACCAGGAGCCTGACAGCGCACCTAGGCTCCTGCTGGTAGCAAAGGCTGAATCAGCGCCCGCAGGTAGTCAGGAAGAAGTGCTTTGGCCATGTGATCGGCTCCCGAAAACGATGTCAGGTGAATTTGACCTGCATCGCGGCCGTTTGTTTCTCTGGAATACATTTTGTCAGGCGCTTTTATTCGCTGATCGGCATAGCCAAGCTGAACGGGATCGATCCCGACGCTTGGTTGCTCCCTGTGCTGGCGCACATCGGTGATCACCCCGTCAACCGCGTGGACGAGTTCCTGCCATGGCATTTCCTTCGGCATTCAAACCTTGCCTGACCAACACCCGCCTCCCAATGCCTGGTGAATGACTTTTCAAGACGGTTATGGTCCGACGCTTATACGACGGAAAGGACCGCCGGATCCCCAGAACGCCAGACGTTGTCGACAGTGGTCCGCGTGATGACCCAGACGTCGTCGCTTCTTTTTAGCTCAACATCGTAGCGGTTCTTCATCAGATAGTGGCGAGTCGGATCTTGCCGTGGGACATGCTGGGCCTCTACGAGCACATCCAATCGCGCTGTGTCGCCGTCGATGGTGACACGTGGGTTGGTCACGGAGTGAGTCGTATCCAACGTCGCGAGAGAGGCGGTGAGGGCAGCAACGATATAGTCTCTACCCTCAATCACCGGATATTCAAACCCGGCCTTGGCGGCAGCTGGGCGAAAGTCCGAAATGGCATTTTCTGCCAGTGCGGACGATAGCAGGTTCTTGTCTCGAAGGTCGATGCCAGCGGCGAACCGGTACAGGGTATCGACTACCGCAAGCCGGTCTGCGACCTCGTTGGCAAGTGATGGTGACATGGTCATAAGTAATTCCTTTGCTGAACCGGCGGCTTGCGAAATGCAGCCAGTCCCGGCATCGGCACCCTTGAAGGCGCCAATCATTGTTTTCTCTAATGGTTACTCGAGATCGGCGTCGATGCGTTCGATCAGACCGGCGGCGTTGGCCTGGATTCGGAGCGACCCAATCTCGTGGCCAAAGGTGCCGGTGAAGTCAACGCGAGCAAGCGCCACCAGGTTGTGTGGTTGCTCTAGCGACATCAGCTTGCTCGTGGTGCTATAACCAACGAAGAATTGTTCGAGGTAGCGACGAATACCTTCGATGCCGGCGAAAGCACTGCCAACCGAAACGTCTTCAATGACCGCATCGGGCGTGAAAAGAGCCAACGTTCCCTCGACGTCAAAGGCATTGGCGAGTCGTATAAATTGATTAACCAGCTTTTCCATGGAGTCCTCCTCAAGCATCGACGATCGTGGTGTCGGCAATGGTCTCGGCAAAACCATTGCCGAAAAGCATGGCGGGGGTTTGAAAACCAGAACGGTGCTCGCCGGCAAGAACGCGCCTTCCTGCCTCGGCGGCAGCGGTAGCGGTGAACGTGTAGCCGTTGACCGTGTCAAGCATCGAGCGGACAACACTGCCATCTGAACTGGTGACCTCGGCGACGGCCTGATAACGATGGTCCAGCCGTTCCTGCGCACTCGGCCCATCCGGCAGTGCCGAGAGATCACCTTGAGGGAATCCGTCACCGGTAACGTGGACGAACGTCTCAATGTCAGGAATGCCAGTTGATTTCCAGATCGTAATCAGATCGGGAAGGGTAACCTGAAAGCAATCCACTGCCCCCTTGCCAAAGTCGAGTTTTCGGACCGTTCCGTGCGGCCGCACAACCAGCCCTCCGCGGTGGCGCGCAAGCGTCTCGGCGGTGACGCTGCCCATGGCGCTGACGGCCGAGCCTCGCGACAAGCCACCTGATACATGCATGGCCACTTGAATGCTCGATGGATGATTTGCCTTTGCGACGGCGTGTCCGGCAAGGCAGCCGAGCATGGCCACGCTGCCGCCACTGCCCGGCAGTAGCATCACACCTGCGGCTTTAGCCTCGCCGTCGAGCATTTCGGCCAGACGATAGCTGTCAAGTTCTGCGGCGACGTCAAGATAGTGCACGCCTTGGCGGATACAGGCTTTCATCAGGACATTGGCGGTCCTTGCGAACGGACCTGCGCAATTGAGGAGGACACCGACATCGCCGAGTGATGAATCAACCACTGCGGTGTCTTCGAGTGCGAAGACCCGGTACTCCAGGCTGAGCATCGCGGACATTGAAACGAGCATCGCCTCATTACGTCCAGCAAGGATGAGCGGCGTTTCAGCCGCTGCGGCGTACTGCGCCGCCATGCGGCCGGTGTAGCCGGTCGCGCCATAAATCATTAATTTCTTCATATCAGTGCTGCCATTCTTTGTAGACGAATTCCAGGCTATAGCCATCCGGGTCGCGTACCTGCGCGGCGTAATAGCGTGGGTCATAGTGCAACTGCGGTCCGGGCGGATGGATTTCGGTGGCGCCGGCGGCCATCGCCGCCGCAAAGGCCGCGTCGACCATGCGCTGGCTATCGGCGACGAAGCCCACATGGGCGGCGCGGCCATCCACCGTACCTTCGCGCAGCCAGAAGAACACGCGGCCGTTGGCGCCGAAACCCTTCAGGTCCGGGTGGCCTGCCGGGCCTTGGCGGCCGTCGTAGTCAAGCGCATGGGCAATGCCCAGCGGCGCCAGTGCTTTTTCGTAAAAGGCAATCGAGCGAGCGATATCGCTGACGCAGATAAAAACGTGATCGAGCATGATGCGTTCTCCTTGATTCAGATGATGTAGCCACCCGCGACTTCGATGTTCTGAGCATTGATCCAGCGGTTCTCATTGGACAGCAAGCTGGCGATAACGCCTCCGACTTCTTCCGGCTCACCGACCCGGCCGAGCGCCGTTTGGTCCGCCAGCATAGCCTCGAATTCCGGTGTCAGTCCGCCGCCCAGCTCAGTGCGGATCGCACCCGGCGCGATCGAGTTGGCCCGAATGCGGCGCGCGCCAAATTCCTTGGCCATGTAGCGCGTAAGCACCTCCAAACCACCCTTGAAAGCGGCATACGGCGCCACGCCCGCCGTAGCCACCCGGCTCGTTGCGCTGGTGACGTTGACCACGTGGCCGCCGTCCTCGATGAGCGGCAGCAGCGCCTGAGTCAGGAAAAACGGCCCCTTGAGGTGGATGTTGAACAGACCGTCGAACTGTGCCTCGGTGACCTCAGCGATCGGCGCATACAGCCCGTGGCCGGCGTTGTTGACAAGGAAGTCGAAGCTGTTTCGGTCCCAGACGGCGGCCAGCTGGCCAGATAACGCCTGGCGGAAATCGGCGAACGATTGGCTGTTGCCAACGTCCAGCTTCAGCGCAACCGCCTTTCCGCCCGTCCCGGTGATGGCTTGCACGACCGCTTCCGCCTTTTCCGGATTGCTGTTGTAAGTGACGACCACGCCCATGCCGCGCTTGGCGCATTCCAGTGCAGTGCTGGCGCCGATACCACGGCTGCTGCCCGTCACGATGACAATCTTCATTCGATTCCTCCAGTAGATTAGTGAGATCCATGGTAAGACTGCCGCCAGCAACGGACTCACCCGATCCTCCTCAAAACTTGCCTATTTCTGCTTTCCCATTGCATCTGGGGATGGCCCCTGTTAGGGTTTCAACATGGAACAGCAAATGCAAGAATTGAGAGCACTGGCCGCAGGGGCCGAGAATCGCCGCACCGAAACCGGCATCCCACGTGTCGCTATGGTGCAGGGCGAGATTCCGGAGCATCTGCTTGCTGCTGTTTACGATCCAATGGTCAACTTGATACTGACGGGATCGAAAACGATGACGATTGGCGACCGCACTTTTCATTATGATCCGGCCACCTACTTTGTCATGTCAGTGGATCTCCCTGCCGTGGGGGCTGTACATCCTGCCGCGACAGGCGAACCGTATCTGGCTGTCAGCTTGACGCTTGATCCCGCTATCGTCGCTGCGCTTATCCGTGACTTGCCTGTACAAGTATGCAGCACGATGTTGGGTTCAGGATTCTCGGTTGCGCCGGTCAATGGGGAGCTGCTCGACGCGTGGATCCGTATGCTGCGCCTAATGGAACGGCCGGACGAGATAGCAGTGCTCGCTCCTGCTTATGAGCGTGAGATATTGTTTCGTGTGCTTCAGGGGCCTCTCGGTTGGATGCTACGAGACATTGCATCGCCTGACACGGCACTTGCACGTATTAGCGTGGCAATCAACTGGATACGCCGTAACTTTACCGAACAGATAAAGGTGGAGGCACTCGCTGAGATGGCGGCGTTCAGCGTTTCGGCATTCCATCGCCATTTTAAAGCGGTGACGGCATTGAGTCCGTTACAGTATCAAAAACGCATCCGTTTGTTACACGCGCGTTCACAACTGATCTCCGGCCAAGGCAGCGCGACTTCGATCGCGTTCAGTGTCGGCTACGAGAGCCCTAATCAGTTCAGCCGGGAATATGCTCGCTTGTTCGGCCTGCCACCTTCTCGAGACCTTGTGAAAGCCACTCGAGAGCTGCGGGGGGAATAGTAATCGAGCCAACACCCCTGGACGGTTCGCAAGCTTGGTCTATCAGGTGGTGATTTAAAATTGCTCTCACCAGGCGGTTAGTCTGGCACCAGCCATTTGAAGGCCGGATCAATACGGTGCTGGGCTGACGCTTTCGGTTAAGCGGCCATGGCAAGCTTCTGTTTTGGCGTGATACCGTCAGGTGCCATGGCGCGCGGGCCGTGATGGTAACGCCACCGCCAGCGTGCAAAGTCCCCGATCTGGCCGAGCGCACGAAGCAGATGATGGGCTAGTTTATCGTAACCAACTGTGCTGCTATAGCGCTTATAAGCAGGTGTTCCTTAGCGGCTGCCTCGGCCAGATACGACATCCCTCACCATTCATTGCGGTGGAGCAAGGTCAAACTTTGTACCGCATGGCTCAACAATCAATTCGCAGACATTCGTTTGCTATGCCAAGCGCAAGCAGATTATCAACGCCTTCTTGGTCGTCACAGTCAATTAATAGTTCGCCTGAATCGAGCACATCAATGATTGGAATCGTCATTTCAAATGTGGCGCTGAACTGGATACAGAGCGACATTCCCGGTGAAACGGACCCTGTCTGTAGCGAGCCTCGAACAATAGCCGCGTGTTGATTATCATAATTTTCAATCGAGGTGCAATGAAACTGGAGACTCATAAGGCCTTTTGAAGATAAACATCAGTAACGCGAAGGGCAGCTACTTGCTGCGGACTCAATCGATCAACGCAACACTTTAACTTAAATGCATCGTGGCATCATAAAAATGATACGAAAGAGAACTCGAATCGATTGCGCCGCCGCACGCGAAACCCGAGATTGCCGTCACAAGGCGTTTTGCGAGGGGAACATCGCTAATGCAGTAACCCACCGAAGCCCAAGCGACTCTTGCTTAAGCGCTGCCGGAGTCTCTGCCGGGCAGGGGATAGACATGTCAGACTCGATCTCGTCGTTGGATCAGCCAGCTACGAGTTTCGCACACCATGTGCTAGGCAGGGCGCCCGGGCTACTTATGCGATCCATCGGATTCTCATCTTCCAAGAACTATGGATCAGGAGAGTAAGCTACTGGCAGCGCCTCAGAGCACTAATCGGCTTCGTCCGCTTCCTCCCCAAAGCGGACGTCGTCGACATCAAGCTCGGCGATGTCAAGTCATATCCAGACATCATTCTGGGCCGTTTTCTCCCCGCCCTCGTGCCCCGTATTCAAAATGCCTCGTGGTTCGATCATCATCAATTTAGCTTCGCCCTGTGCAGCAGTTCTGTGCTCCACGCCACGTGGCACCACGTATAACTCCCCCGCATTCACATGGACGCAGCCTTCTGGCAAATCGATACGCAAAATACCTTCCAGCACAAGAAACGCCTCGTCGGTCTCCGGGTGAGAGTGCCATATGAATTCGCCTTCGATCCGCACAACCTTAATTTGGTAGTCGTTCATTTCCGCGACAACTCTAGGACTCCACTGCTGTTCAATAAGCGAAGCTTTTTGCGCCAGGTTGACGGGGAGCGATGCGTGTTGGTGACGGGTTTCAGACATGATAAAGCCTCAGTAGTTGAAGTTATCATGGTATCGAACTGGGAACCGCAGGTCTTGTACGATCCTGCAAGTTAGCGTGCGGCACGCAAGCGTTCCAACCAACGTACAGGCGATACGCCGTAGCAGCGCTTGAAGTGGCGGGTCATGTGGCTTTGATCGTGGAAGCCAGCAGCAAGCGTAGCATCAACCAGTTTGAATCCGGCCAGGAGTAGCCTGCGGAAGCGGTCCAATCGCCGTTGGGTCACGAAGCGGTAGGGGCTAGTGCCGTAGAGAGCCCTGAAATCTCGTGACAGGCTCCAGCGTTCACGCCCACTGGCATGTTCGAGCATCTCCAGGGTAATGTTTAGGTGCAGATGTTCCATGATGAACGCCCTAGCACGTTCGGCTGAGCGGTAATCCAGGTGTGTCCGGCCAACGTGCTTGCCCCCGACGGCACGCAAAGCCATTGCTAGGTCATAGAGAGCATCTTGTTCCTCCAGCATTTCCAATGGTTTATCCACCGCCTGCACGAAGGCTTCGCTGGCATGGTACAGGCGTGGATCGTTCGAGAGCCCACCCGTGATAAAGGGCAAAGGTTGCCCACCCAGAATGTTCTGAATTAATGCAGGGTCAACGTAAGCCATGCGGTAGCGAAAGCCTGACTCGGTACCAGCCATTCCGTCATGCAGTTCGTCAGGGTGAAGCGCGAGCGTGTTGCCAGGCACGCCATGGCACAGCGATCCTTTGTAGTGAAAGCTCTGCACGCCAGCAAGAGTGCGACCAATCGAGTAGGTGTCGTGGCGGTGCGGGTCGTAGCCATGGCTGCCGAACCACGCTTCGATACGTTCCACGCTGCCGGGTTGAGTGCTTCTGATTACCCAGTCGGTGACAGGCTGGTTTTGTTTTTTGTCCATAGTGCTTTTCCAGTATGGGCTACCAGTTGCGAGACGACTCCGGGGATTTACAATTACCAAGACTCCAATGCCCGCAGTCGGCTGCTGTCGTTGGCAGGATCCGCCTGCGGATTCAATCGATCAACGCAACACTTTAATTTAAATGCATCGTTGCAGAACGGAAATGATGCGAAAGAAGAAGCGAATCAATGGCGCTGTGCCCCGCGGAACCCGAGATTACCGTCGCAAGGCATTTTGCCACGGGAACGTTAATGCAGGAACCCGCCGAAGCTCAAGGAGCCAGTGCTAGCGCGCGGTAGGAGTCTTTGCGGGGCAGGGGAGGTAGACAGGCCAGACCCGATCTCGTCGTTGGCTCAGGCAGTGACGAGATCGCACACCAGGAGTTTGGCAGGACACCCAGACCCCAATGCGATCCATAGGTTTTTCATTTTGCAAGCACTATGGATCAGGAGAGCCTAAGCTACTGTCGGCGATTCAGTCCGAAAATGCCCGGTTCGCTCAGTAGTGAGGCGTCTCGCGGCCGGAGACGCCATGCGGTGTCTACATTGGCACAGTCTTTCAGAGGCGGTACAGACTGCCGGAGCCAACGCTGTCCACCGGCGTGCCGTCCGTGCAGCCGGCCATCGGCAAACCCTGCGCCCATCCTGCTGCCAAGGCATGCACGTCACGCAAGGGATCGGACGCCTTGGCGCGTTCATTGCGAATGCGGCAGGTTTCAGGATCAGTAGCGAACAGGCCGCGCGCGAAAACGCGACCCTGCTCGGCCAGCTTCGCGGTCTTCGGCCCGCGGATTTCGGCGAAGCGCAGCAAGGCTGCATCGAGGCAGCCGTCCGTCCCAACCAGACACCGCGCCAGATGCCAGGCGTCTTCCAGCGCCTGACAGGCGCCCTGGCCAGATGTCGGCAACGGCGCGTGCGCCGCATCCCCCACGAGCAGCACATTGGCCCGGCTCCACGTGTGCAGCGGCTCCAGGTCGTGCACGGCAATCAGTCGGATGGCATGCGCCGGTGTCGCCTGGATGATGCGGGTGACAGGCTCGGGCCATCGCGCGAACAGATCCTCAATCTCCTTACGCATATCCGCTGCGGGCGAAGCCACCGGCAATGGCCGTGCCTGCGCCGCTGCCCAGTAGACCAAATCCGGCCGGACGGCCACGCAACCGAAGCGATCACCTGAACCCCAATAATCCTGAATCGCGATATCGTCCACCAGTGCACTCTCTGCCTGCGCCACACCCACCCAGTTCACAAAGCCCTGATAAACTGGCGTGTTGTCCCCCGCGACGAACCGGCGTGCCACCGAGTCCATGCGGCCATCGGCGCCGATCAGCAGATCCGGACGAATGTTTGCCCCGTTTTCGAACCGCGCCACGGCTTTGCCGCCAGCATCGAGGTCGATCGCCACTGCCCGATGTCCGAATTCTACCGGGATCCCGGCCTGTGCCGCATGATCCAGCAGTACCGCCTGCAAGTCCCGGCGCAAAATCGTATGGGTCGGATGTCCCATCATCTGGTCCAGCAGCGCAATATCGATGCCCCCCAAAGAATTGCCTGCGGCATCCTGACGGTGCATTGCCACTGGCCGACCTGCCACTGCAGCGATGTCTTGCAGCAGCCCGAGTTCCTCTAGCACAAAGCCGGCGTTGGGCCAGAGCGTAACGCCAGCCCCCATCGTCGCAGGCCCCGTCCGGCGCTCATATACCCGGGGACTGTACCCCCGCTTGCTCAATGCAAGCGCCACGCTCAACCCTGCAATGCCGCCGCCAAGTATTCCGATTTCCATGCTGAAGCTCTCCTATTCAATCCGTCCCGACGCGCCGCCGACGGCGATACATCGGACGAGACGGCATCTTAAATTCCGCCACTGTGGAGCACTAGTATGTGAAAATGGGCGGCTTTCATACCTTAATCGGGATAATCATGCGCAATGCCCTCGACCTGAATACAGTCCGCGTTTACGTGGCGGTCGTGGATGAACAAAGCTTTGCCGGCGCGGCTCGCCTGCTGACCCTGCCATCCTCTAACGTCAGCCGCCACGTCGCCTCGCTGGAACGCATGCTGGGCGTTCGCTTGCTGGAACGCAGCACCCGCCATCTGCGCATGACGGAAGCTGGCAGGCTACTCTACGAACGCGCAAAACCCTTGCTCGACGCCTTACTCTCCACTGAGGAAGAGCTTGGCGCAGTGCAGCGTGAACTGCGTGGCCCCCTAAGGATGTGCATGCCAGGCGAAGCGCCAAGGCTGCTGGCTCCTATCCTGGCCGAATTCTGTAGCCTCCATCCCGGCATTGAACTGGAATGCGACACGCGCCTGACCGGTCTGGAAGCTCTCAGGGAAGACATGGACCTGTCCATCGTCTTTCACCGTGGGCGCCAAGACGACAGTACCTTCATCACCCGCGAACTCGCTACGCTGCCCAGCATCGTGGTCGCGGCGCCCGCCCTGCTGGCCAAAACTGGAATGCCGCGCCACGTGCGTGAACTTAGGTCATTGCCTTGCATTACCACCTTGAGTGCGTTAAAAGGCCAGCCCTGGCAGTTTCTCGACGCCACAGGCGAAATCGTGAAGGTAGCTGTGCGTAGCCGCTATCGTGTTAACAGCGGAGAACTGGCATTGGCGGGCGCGCGGCAAGGCATCGGCTTCGCGATCGTGGCGGCCTATCCATGCCAGGAAGATCTTGCCGCGGGCCGCTTGCAGGAAGTGCCGCTGGACCTGTGCCCTGCGCCGCTGCAATTGCTTGGCGTGTACAGCCATCGGCATTCCGTGACTGCGCGGGTTCGGGCTTTGCTTGAATTGATACAGCTGCGGTTGGAAGGAGTCGGGAGCGGCTCAAGATGAAAATCGAATTGAAGAACGCGGCCGAATAGCCGAATGTCTGCTCCGCAACTGCGGATTCAATCGGTCAACGCGACACTTTAGCTTAAATGCACCATTGCTGAGCGGAATTGATGCGAAAAATAACTCGAATCGATTGCGCCGCGACACGCGAAACCCGGGATTAACGTTGTAAGAGGTTTAGCCAGCCCAGCGTGCATTCGACCACCCAGCGCCATTTGCCCAGGCGATCGCGCGACTCGATGTGATTGCGCAACAACGCTTTACCCGAGTCCTGCCTCACACACATAAGCGATAGCAAACGATTCGTATGGCTGCAGGCTGAGGTGGTCGGTCCAGCTGTCACGCTGGGCATAGTTGCTGATCAAGCCTTGCCCGGCAACGCCGTGCAGCGTTGCCGGCAGACCCAGTTCGACGTGTTCGCCGGAGAAGTTGTTGACGACAACCAACTGCTGGCTACCCAAGCTGCGCCGGTAGGCGAATACCTGCGGGTGCTGCTCCAGCAAGGGCAGGTACTTTCCGTAAACCATGACGTCCCAGTGCTTGCGCAGTTCGATCAGCTTCTGGTAGTGGAAGAAGACTGAATCGGGTTGTTCCAGCGCGGCCGCGACGTTGATCTCGCGGTAGTTTGGATTCAGCTTCAGCCAGGGCGTGCCACTACTGAAGCCGGCGTTGTGTGTGCTGTTCCACTGCATGGGGGTGCGTGCATTGTCCCGCCCGTTGGCGTGGATGCCGGCCATCATCGTCTCCGGTGACACGCCGGCGGCCGTGCGTTCGTGATAGAGGTTGAGCGATTCGATGTCGCGATAGTCGTCGATGGAATCGAAACGGACATTGGTCATGCCTATTTCCTCGCCTTGATAGACGTAGGGGGTGCCCTTGAGAAAATGTAGCGCGGTGGCCAGCATCTTGGCCGACTCGACCCGGTAATGGCCGGGGTCGCCGTATTTGGATACGGCGCGCGGCAGGTCGTGGTTATTCCAGAACAGCGAATTCCAGCCGGCATCGGCCAGCGCGGTCTGCCACTTACCGATGATCTGCTTGAATTCGATCAGATCGAACGGCAGCGGCTTCCATTTCCCCTCCTTGGTATCGTGGGTCATGGTGATGTGCTCAAATTGGAAGACCATCGACAGTTCCCGACGCGCCGGGTCGGAATACAGCTTGGCGGTGTCCGGGGTGGCGCTCCACGTCTCGCCCACCGACAATACATCGCGTGCCGCCAAGGTCGCTTGGTGCATTTGCTGCAGCAGCGGGTGCAGTCGTGCGCCGTTGGCGATGATCTGCTGGTCGACCTGTTTGCCGATAAGATCGATCACATCCATGCGAAAGCCCCCGATGCCCTTGTCCAACCACCAGTTCATCATGCGATGCACTTCTTCCTGTACCTGGGGATTTTCCCAGTTCAGGTCCGGCTGTCGTTTCGAGAACAGATGGAAGTAATATTCCCCGCTGGCGGCGTCGTATTCCCATGCACTCCCGCCAAAATACGAACGTTGTTGGTCGGGCGGGGAGCCATCGGCGCCTGCCTTGCGCCAGATGTAGTAGTCACGGTAGGGGCTATCCTTGGATTTCTTCGCCTCGACGAACCAGGCATGCTCGTCAGAGGTGTGGTTGACCACGAGATCCATCAAAATACGGATGTCGCGCCTGGCCGCCTCTGCGATCAACTGGTCCATTTCGGCCAATGTGCCGAATTCAGCGGCGATATCCTGATAGTCGGAGATGTCATAGCCGTTGTCGTCCATCGGCGACCGGTACACTGGCGACAGCCAGATCAGGTTGATTCCCAGATGTTGCAGGTAGTCCAGTCTGTCGATGATGCCGGCCAGATCACCGACCCCATCGTGATTGCTGTCTTGAAAACTACGTGGGTAGATCTGATACACGACGGCGTTATGCCACCATTTCTTATCCAACATGATTATCTTTCTCGCTTATGGATTGGCGGCACTGTCTTGCAACGTGTCAAGGGATCGCCAGGGGGAGGGACTATCCGACCTCGTCGTTGGATCAGAGGCTACGAGATCGCACGGTAGGAGCCTGGTAGAACACCCAGGCCTCAACACGATCTATCGGTTTTTCATCTTCCAAGAACCATAGATCAAGGACCATGAGAGTAAGCTACTGGCAGCGCCTCAGTGCGGTAATCGGCGCCGTCCGCTTGCGCCCCAAAGCAGCCATTCGGTCCGGTAAAACAGCGCCTTTACCCGGTGAGAAGCATGACCGAGCATGTTAGTGCGTGAGGCGGCTTCTCGTCTGATTACAATCTTCAGTAACTAGGGCTGAGACGTTTGAAATCCAGGAAGGCTTTTTCGAATTGAGTGCGGTCAAAAATTGCACGCTGCTCTAACTCGGACCAGCGGACTGAAGTGACCACTCCATTGATGTGATTAATGGAGAGCCCAAATCGCCGCCACTCGACAGTTTTTTTATCAACAATTTGTTCGACAACAACGACTGTGCAGTTTAAATCCATGTCGTCGGGACAAACGAGCAAGGGTGCGACCGTGGCCCCCTCATGAGTAGGCTCAAGCAATTCCCAAGCGATCCTACTTTCATCTTGGTCGTAGAGCCACGTTTGCGCTGGAACTAGAGTGTGAGTGTCATCGTTGCCGTCTTCGTCAAAAATCTGCGACTTTACCCATTGATATACCGGGACACCGTCAATCGCTAACACAGGTTGTTCTGTCGACGCAAACTTTGGCTTTGAGATTATTGTTGAGATCGTGTTCATTTCTTTAAGTCACATGTTTTAAAGTTCGCGTCCGAAGTTCCACATTCGTCTCCTTAGAACATTACAGCCAACAATTCGCGCCACGGGCTGCTCTTGGCCGAAACCGAGCAGTCAACGACCATTTACCCAAATTGCGTTGGAGATGAGGACTACCGCTTTAAAGTCTGTAGGCTGCTTCGCACATCCAGACCATGGTCCATCAGCCCTAGGAGTTTTCACTGAATATTGCAACTCATTGTATTCGCCTTTAATGGTCCAGGTGTAGCTTTGGCCATCACTGTTGGTGGCGGGTGGCCGACCAAACTGAGATTGATAGAACTGCACTGTTCCCTCAGCCTCTTCATTCAGCCCAAACGCCTGCCAGTCGATGTGTACAGGCTTGCCGGAAGCTTCACCGACTACATGCTCGCCGCACATTAGCACAGCACCAGCGGGTAGCTCCTTATTGCCGATTCCATCCGAGCTTCCAGCGGCTGACGCGCATTCGATATAGGCAACAATGGACAGGAGTAACAGCTTTTTATTCATTCGGAAAATTTAGTAGGTTTGCTGAGCGACTGCTTGTGGCCGGTTGGCGACAGCCAGTTATGCTAAGTTACTGCGGAGCAGCGAATTGCAATACTCGTTACGATTTCTAAAAAATCTCATATTCTTTAGTGCGAATGCGGATTTGCATGCAGGACAGCTTCTGGCTATTTCATCAGTATATGTTTCATCGTCGCTGACTTCGTTGCATTCCTTGCACTTCCAAACCTGCGGAAATCTTGCTGGTAAGTCCATCGCATAGAGCTCTAAAAATTGGGATGCTGTTTTACGGATTGATTCAGAAGAATTTCTAAGGTCGAGCACATCGTTAAAAACAATCTCGTCCGGCGGATTCGATAGGTCTTTCGCTAGGTCGGTCCACACCGAAAAAATGAACGAATTCTCATCGTCTTCCGCGAACTCTATCATCTTTGATAGGCAATCAAGCGGCTGTATCTCGCGTTGCAAGACACGATTGCATATGTCGACGACGTAAGCAGAAAATGCATCTTCCCACGTCGAGGGAATGGTAAGTCCTAGTTCGCTTACGCAGGAACGAAATATGCGGTCGACCAGCTCTGCATCCGGATTCGGCTCCCAAGAGCAGCTCGCTAGTTCGGCGATGCTAGAAGCTTCGCTCCCAGCTACTAACAAACCATTCGCCCAATCGATGTAATCATTTGTGGCAAGCCTTCGGTCCAATCTTTTGAATGCGAGTTCGATGAAATCCATGCGAATTATTCATTTCGAGAAAAAATTGAACGGCTGCTAGTGGCCGGTTTCTGCCTTCTTTAAGTTGCGCCGTCAGGTGTCGGCTTGAATCCCTGCTCAGCTTGCATACTACGGTAGGTCTCAGAGTTTCGAAATAAGCCCATATAGAGTTCTGCCTTGCGTTTTCCTGCGCCGATGTGGGTCTCTCTTCCATCAATTTCAACAACCACGCCGGACGCAGATTCCTCATCATCCCAATCGCTGTCATAAGATACGGAGGTAATTACCCGTCCGCTTCGAGCATAGAAGGGTATCCAATAGAGTCTCCGCACAAATCGAACGCTATCTGACGTTACTGTAATTTTGCAGTCGAGTCCACATGCCAAGACTGCATAGGCAGCCGTACAGATCAAAAATGCATCGACACTCATAAACGGAGGTCCAAGCGTCGCTCCCCCTGGGATAAAAACGATAAAGAAAATCCAGAACATGGCAACTCCGTCTCTTGCCTTGAAGCTGAATAGCGTCACATCCGATTGTTCAACATTCATATTCAAAAGCGCGCCTCTCGAGCGCCATGTTGGATGACTGGTATTGGCCGTATCCGGCCTATAAGCAACGATACCATGTTGTCCAAATGAAAATCCAGTAAATTTCCACCTCACCTTCCTAACGCCGCCGATGCTCTTTAGACGCATAGTAGAGTTCCATTCAGGAGGTCTATCATGGAATATCAAGCACAATTTTTGGGTCAACCTACACCATGGAACAAAGGCAAATTAGTCGGGCAAAAAGCGCCGCTGCGCGTAAGCGAAATCTGGGCAATTCGCGTACGCCTAGAAATCTACCGGAGAGTGCGTGACTTGGCGCTCTTCAACTTAGCCATCGATAGCAAATTGCGTGGCTGCGACTTGGTCCAGTTGCGTGTCAACGATGTATGTCAGGGAGGGCATATAGCAGCGAGGGCCATTGTGATGCAGCAGAAAACGAAGCGACCTGTCCAATTCGAACTTACCGCAGGAACCAGGAAGAGCCTTGGGGAGTGGATTTCGGCCGCAGGTTTACGGCACGGCGACTTTCTATTCCCCAGTCGGATTTCCGAATCGCCGCATATTTCAACCAGGCAGTACGCGCGCATAGTTCACCAATGGTTCGACGAAATCGGATTGGACCCGACGGCATACAGTACACACACGATGCGTCGGACGAAGCCAACCCTCATCTACCGTCGCACAAAAAATTTGCGGGCGGTGCAGCTATTGCTGGGCCACACGCGCTTGGAAAGTACGGTGCGCTATCTTGGTATTGAGGTTGACGATGCGCTAGACATGGCCGAGCAAACCGATGCTTGAGAACAAGGGCGACGCCAGCAGTCGCCCCGAAGCAGACATAGATCTGACGCATTCGACATATGCCACCGCAGCCGATTAAGCGTCGTGATAAACAACGCCGTATGTGTCGAACATAGCTCCAGCTAGCTCGACCATGCTTAAGCCGCTGCGCTCCCAAAAAAACAGAAAGTATTCCAACTTGTCGTAAGGTGCTTCAGCGTCCATGCCGTGCAGCGCACAAATCGTGGTTCTGATACGCAACACCTCAGGGTCATCCGACATATCGCGTCCTCGGATGGTCTCCCAAAGCCTCACCCGGACAGCTATGGCCTCGCTATCCGTTGCCGCGCCCTCAAGATATCGTTTAGCAGCCAAAACAGAAGACTGCGCGGTAACGGGTAGACATTCGATTACCCGGGCCAGGGCGTTAACCATAAAGCGTTGAGCATCACCGTGCTCTACCGGATCATCCAGATCAACGGTGGATGAAATAACATCAAAAGGATCACGGTGAGACATGCTGACTTTCTGAGTAAAGCTTAATTGGTCAATTGCCGACTGTCCGCTTCATGGCCGATTTCAGTCATGCTGTTACCTTAGCTATTTAGTCTCCAACTCCTTACGAGCGTTCGCAGCGCTATCCAAGAATGGAGCAGCTAACGCACGCTCTTTTGGAAGTTCAAGCTTGGCAGCTTGTTTCTCGAACAAACTAATATTTCTAAGAGTGGCATCCCGATATTTCTGGCGTAAGACTTCAGCATCTTGAGCTGATTTTACGGCAGCCAACTCCGTGTAGAATCTTGAAGTGATCAGAACTGGCTCATATGATTGAAGCACCCGTTGAGTCTCCTGTGCTTCGAATACTGTCTGCACAGCGATGTTGCGAGCCTCCCCAAAACCCGCATAGAAGAGATATCCGCAAACGAACCCGAGGGACGTAGAAAGTCCAAGCGCAACTATAGTTGAAACGGTTAGTTTATTCATTCTTTTCTATAAATGAACGGCTGCTCCTGGCCGGCAGCGGAATTTTTACTCAATTGCTTCGACTTCGATACCATCGGAAAGATATCGGACATTCACTTCCGAGAGACCGTTCGGATTGAACAACCACCAACGCTCGGATTCACTTGATGGCTCCAGTAGCGCAGATATCTTCAGGAGACTCGATAGCTGTCCAAGAACCTCGTTTTGAACGATTTCTCGGGCAGTCTCGCGACGCCAAGAGATGAGAAATCCTTGCTCGAATCCCTCGGAATAGCAGGAAACCTGAGCGAATGCGCTTGCTCGTTCCGTCAGTAAATCTGTTGATTCAACCAGCACTCCCATCAAATCTCCGAGCAAACGCAAAGCCAAACCCTCATCAACAGCTGGGTACACAAAAAATTGGAAAGACTCAATATCTGACATGACGTTGCTTTCACCCCTTTATAAAGCCAGAGTGCTGATGCTGAACCTCCGGTCTTGGCCGGTAGCGGCACCAGAGCATAGCGGATTGCCAAGCAGAAAAACTCACACATTGTCACGCTGGAGCAGATCACCGTTTCGGGGCGACGGCCTCTTGCCATGGCATTCCCCGAATTTTCAGTTCGACAACATGCTATGCTGGCGCGACTGGCCGTGAACGGCCATGAGCGGACTCTGAAGCATTAACCGAAACCGACCTTTTAACTCGGGATAACGAACGATCACACTAATTATGGGACTAATCCGTGAATCAGCAGCAGGCCTAAGAATTTTCGGTGACGAACTCCAGCCGGCGGAAATCTCGCGCATGTTGAAATGCGAGCCAACCCAAGCAAGAGTAAAGGGAGAAGTGATCAAGTATCCATCTGGAAGGGAGCGAACAATTACCTGCGGGAGTTGGCTCCTTACGGCTAAGAGCACGGAGCCGGAAGACCTTGATGGTCAGATCAAATGGTTGATGGCCAAAATGACTGACGATCTTATGGTCTGGCAGGCCCTGACCTCTTCCTATGATGTGGATATGTTTTGTGGCGCGTTCATGCAGAGTACGAACGACGGCCTCTCGATCAGTCCGGAAACCATGCTTGCTCTTGGTTCACGAGGAATCGAGTTCGATCTGGACATCTACGGTCCTGACGACGATAGCGATGGCGACGTTTAGCTGAACAACGACTTTGAACTTGAGAGGTCAATCTGTAAACGTCCGCTTTGGGGCGGAACCTGCCGACGGCCGCAACCGGCCAGTTACAGACGTTCGTGGTCCTCAACCACACTGACCTACATTAAAAGCTGCATTGGCTCACGTGTCCCTTCCCCAATCTCCACCGACTCGCCGCAATATAGGCACGGGTCGTCGCAATTGACTCGACCGCCACCAGGCCATCACCTAAGGTCAAGGCTTCCCTATTTCTGGACCTTCCATGCGTGTATTGCTTGCTATTCGTTGGGTGATTGAAACGCTACAATTGCAGAATTGCATTTCTGGAAACCCAGCGTGAAAGTCGAAACCCCTTTGCTCGTTCCCGTGCTGGCCGCACTGCCGGTATCGGCCTGCATGGTCATTCTCGGCCTGCCCGCCGTCAGTGATCACTATATCGTAGCCTTTCGTACGCTGTTTCTGGTCGCCTGTCTGCTATGGCTTGTTCCGCTGACGCTGCTTCAGCGGGCCATGTGGCGTCGCGATTGGTCCTGGCTGCGCATGGGATCGATACTGCTGGCGACCACCTATGCCATGGCGATTACGAACGCCTTTCTGGGACAGAGCTTTGGGATCGCGATCGGACGGGAGACGGGCTACCAATGGGAATATCTGGCACGGGGCCTGGACAGCTGCTGGCTGGCGCTGGTCGCGTTCTGCGCGGTCCATGCGGTGGCGGCCTATTACCTGTCGCTGCAACAGGTCCGGCTGCATCTGGCCCAGGCGCAAAGCGCGGCCCGCGATGCCGAGTTGCGTGCGCTGCGCCTGCAGGTCAATCCGCACTTCCTGTTCAACTCGCTTAACGCGATCTCGGCGCTGGTGTCGGCCCAGTCCAACCGTGAAGCCAACCGCATGCTCGCGTGCGTGGCCGACTTCCTGCGCGCCACCCTAGTGCATGATGGCCGCCACGAGCACGCGCTGGCCGATGAACTGGCCCTGCTCGACGCCTACCTGGCCATCGAAAAAGCGCGCCTCGGCGAGCGCCTGCGCCTGACGATGAAAACCGGCCCTGGCCTGCTGGACAGCGTCGTGCCTTACCTCGTGCTGCAGCCGCTGGTCGAGAATGCGATACGCCACGGTATCGCGCCGCTGGCCGTGCCCGGCCAGCTCGATATTCTGGTCGAGCGCGCCGGCACGCGCCTGCTCATCAGCGTGCAGAACGACGGCCAGCCGTCGGCGCAAAAGGGGGCGGCATCGGCCTGGCCAACGTCCGGGAACGCCTGCGCCACCTATACGGCGCGGAGCAAGCGGTGGATGCAGGTTGGCATCCGGACGGCCGCTTCCACGTGCAGATTTCCATGCCGCTGCGCGGCATCGAGGTGGCGGCATGAGCATCAGGGTGGTGATCGTCGACGATGAACCGCTGGCCAGGCTGGCGGTCAAGGTCCGGCTGGCGCAGCGCGGCGCCTTTGAGCTGGCAGGAGAATTCGGTGACGGCGACAGCGCTTACCAGGGGATAGTGACACTCAAGCCCGACCTGGCATTCGTCGACGTCGAGATGCCGGGCAAGAGCGGACTCGACGTTCTGGCCGCACTGCCGCCGGCGCAGCGGCCGATGGCGATCCTGCTCACCGCCTACGAAGGCTTCGCCCTGCAAGCGTTCGAACTGGCCGTCCTCGATTACCTGCTCAAGCCGGTCGATGACGAGCGCTTCGACGAAGCCCTGGACCGCGCGCAGCAGGCGTTCCCCTACCGCTGCCAAAGTCGTGCCGCAGCACCGGCGGCAACGGCAATGCGCAGCTTCAGCGTGCGTGTGGGGGCGCGCACGGTGCTGGTGCCGGTGGCCGACGTCGAACGCATCGAGGCCGACGGCGACTACGCCTCCCTGCATGCGAACGGCAAGACCTGGCTGGTGCGGGAGCGCCTGCAGAACCTGGCCATGCAGCTCGATCCGCGTCAGTTCCACCGCGTGCACCGCTCATCCATCGTGCGGCTGGACATGATTGCCGAACTGCGTACGCTGACCAACCGGGACGCCATGCTGCGCCTGCGCGACGGCACGGTGCTGCGCGCCAGCCGCTCCTACATGCCGGCGCTGACGGAGGCGCTGCAACACCTCAACGCAAAAACCGATCCGTAGTCCAACCTGGAGGAACGTATGTTAGGCAGCAAGAAGCTTGTTTCAGCGGTCGTGTTGGGTGCGCTGTGGTCGTTGCCCGCCCTGGCGGCGGAGGACACCGCGCTGAGCGCGTCCGATCGCGCCGCAATCGTGCAGACGCTGGCGGCGAAAATCAACGCGAATTACATCGATCCAACGCGGGCCGAACAGGTCGGCGGTGCGATCATCAGGAAAAATGCCGAAGGAGGCTATGCGGCCGCCGCCAGCGCGACGGCGTTCAGTGCGGCGCTGAAGAAGGACTTGCGCGCATTCAGCGGCGACATGCATTTCAGCGCCGGGCGTTACGAGGGCTTCAGTGAGCCCAGCGCTACCGAGGAGCCGCCGAGCCGCGCCGAGATAGACGAATGGCGTAGCGCCGCCGCGCGGCGCGGCTATGACATCGAGAAGATCGAACGCCTTCCCGGCAACGTCGGCTACATCGAGTTGCGCCGCTTCGCCGGCGTGGAATTTGTCGGCGCGGCGTACACGGCAGCGATGTCGCTCCTGGCGGGCACGGATGCGCTGATCCTTGACCTGCGCCGCAACGGCGGCGGCGACCCGGCAAGCGTGGCTTACCTGATGAGTCATTTCCTCTCGGCGGGCAAAGTGCACCACCTGATCGATATCTATGATCGCCCGACCGACACGACACGGCAGATCTGGACGGTGCCGACGTTCACGCAGCGTTACGACAAGCCCGTATATGTACTGATCTCGGCTCGGACAGGTTCCGCCGCCGAGGACTGCGCCTATGACTTCCAGGTGCTGAAGCGTGGCACCCTGGTCGGCGAAACCACCATCGGCGCTTCCAATCCCAGTAGCTGGTACAGCCTGGGACACGACATCGCGGTCTCGATCCCGACGGCGCGCACGATCAATTTCGTCACTAAAACCAACTGGGAGCACGTCGGCGTGAAACCGGACGTCGCCGTGCCCGCAGCGCAGGCGCTGCAGGCGGCGCATGTCGCCATCCTGCGCAACCTGGTGTCATCCGCAAAGAAGGGCGATGAGCGCACGCAATTGCAACGCCTTCTCGTCATGGCGGAGAAGGGAGAAACCGAGAAGCCAGTCTATATCCTCAGGGGCGAGCGTTAGTCGATCGGCCTTGCCATCCTGGAAGCCGTCACGAACGACGGCTTCTGCGACTAATTCTTCCTTGTGGCTCTCTCTTGTGCCGCTGATTTGATGGCGTAGATGCGTGGACTGCCACCAGTCGCCAAGATCGCAGGCGCACAAGTGCGTGATGAACACCTGCCTGTCCGTTATGAGCGACGAGCGGACAGCATGTTGCGCTTTTCCTGGCGCTCGCAGGCCTTCAGAATGAGTTCCATCTCATCGATATTGAATGGGGCGGCCTTGAACTTGCTGACGCGCTGGTCGCGCGGCTGCAGCTTGCCCAGCTTGATGCTGTCGAAGGGATTGGACTCCGGGTCGCCGTCGGTCACGCCCAGTTCGATGGCGTTGCACATCGGCGTCAGGGTCAGCTGGATGGTCTTGCTCTTGCCGTTCAGGCCCATGATCCACTTGCGCAGGTCGCGTGTCCTCAGTTCCGCGGCCGGCTGGACTGTTATGCGGCGAAGACATGTAGCGCTGGTTTTCTTTAATTCGATGTTTACAAACAGTATTTCTGCTGCGTACTACAGGCCTTAGTTCAAGAAAATTCTTCCGTAAATCGTAATGTGCGCATCGCGCCACCGATAGCTGGAACTCGCGACAGTACCCGGTCCCAGCGCCGTACCTGCACACCATGACATTGCCGCTCATCACGCACTATGGTCGTGGGAGCAAGAAATGTAGCCACCTCTTGGGTGGCTTTTCATTTCTATGCTGGATTCTTGCTTCGCCGTACCATGAAACCCAGGAGGGCGAGCCCCGCCAGTAGCATGCCGTAGGTTTCTGGCTCAGGGACCGGTGTAACCGTGCCATCGTTGACGTTAAATGCTTGAATCAGCGTAGTGGCGTTGTTGGACGGGTTTCCCCAAAGAAAATGAATTTGGCCCGTGCCGGTGGGATTCAGCTGAGCATTACGCCACTCTACTCTAAAAGGAGTGCCGGAGAACGTAGCGGCGGCCAAGACATCTGGCCCAAAGAAGATCCACGTATAGTTGGGAAGTCTGTCGCCGTACCCGCCAGTGTTACCGTCCTCTGCTGGACCTCCTGCAGTAATGAGATTTCCGGTCAATAAGTTGCGGGCGATGTCCGTACTTGAAATATCTCCGGAGTACAGGACGGAAATATAGTCCGCGGCATAAGGCCCCGTTGGCGCTGTGTATCCGCTGAGGTCGCCAGTTGCTGTGAAGGTAATGGAATGGGCCGTGTAGCTCACGTCCGTGATAACTGCAGTGGCCTGGGCAGTGCTGATTTGTGACGCGAGCAAGACGAGTAAAGCAATGATTTTTTTCATAAGGTTCCAGAGCTTTCATTTTAATTGCTACAAAGGCAATTGCCTGTTGCAATTATAGTAATGAGGATTGGCATTGTCTAGAATTATAAAAATGTTATTTTTATCTGAGGCGTTTCTGCACGCAAGACAAGTGGATCGCTAAATCGCTGCGGAATCAGATAGCCCAGCACCCATCGAATAACGGCGTGCCCGGTGCACCAGCAGGCTGGGACCAGGCCGAGCTGCCATGTTGCGCGCTGCCGATCACCCGCACTGGGCTATCTGCCTGCCGTGGTGTCGTACCGGCGCCCGCGCGCTGAAGAGCTGGCCGTGTTGCACGCGGGTGCTTCCAGCGCGCTGTGGGGGCAGGGCGCGACCAGGTTGCCTGTCAATTTGAGCGTCGAAGGCGCTGGAGACACTACATTTAGTAGGTCGCAAGCAAAAGTGTCAAAAAACACGGGGATGAGACCGCCAGAAATACTGTCAAACACTACATCTAGTAGCTCGAAATGCAGAAAAGCCGCAATTAAGAGTGTGCCGGCGTGACCGGCCCCATGCTGATTCTGGTCGAGCAGCACGATGGGGCGACGGCCAGTTGCTGCCGTCTCATCATTCAGTTGCAGATGCTCGTCTTGGTGCAGGTAACCGGCGGGCGTATCGTCACGTACGTCGGGCGTGCCGCCGCGATCCACTAGTTGATCGGAACAGTCAAGCGCAAGTCTTTCCTATTGGCGCAAGTTACCTGGATCGCCTTTGGTGAGAGCGTCCTGGTTCAGGCCGAACCATGATGGCGAAAGGTCGGCAGCGATTGGCCGATGAGCGATGGCGATATTGTCACAGGTCCGTCGTTGCGCTTCCCTCGGGAATGACGAGTACAAAATCGTAGCCCTGAATCATGCCTTGGACACTGCTGTTTCCATTCGCCAGGGTTTTAGCCGATCCCAACAAGGGGCGCACGTCGAACAATGACCATTCCTTGTGCTCGCTCGCCGCGGCGAAGAAGGGCAATACGCCAGCCATGGCGGACTTGGCATCGACTTTTTCGATTTCTGTTGAGGCCGACGCGCGTGCAATGCCGGCAAATTGCGCCTGCTGGCCTTTGGCTGCCAGCACCAACACATGCAGCGATTTTTGTCCGCGGCCTTCCGCATATTCAGCCAAATAATTGCCGACCTCGCGGCTACCGGCACTCAGCGGGTTATAACCCCGGAATACATGAATGGCGCCCGCTTTCAGCAACATGCGCTGTGCAGGCGCAAGCGTCAAATGGCTGGCCACATGCCGCTTCATTAGCCTGGCACGCTGTGTATTGGATAAATATCCTTGTCCCGGAGTCATGTTTTTGCTGTAAATGCTGCGACTTTCAATCAACGCATTTAACATCGCCAAGGCGGGCATGTCCTTGGGTGTCGTGAGCAGCTTCTGTAACGCGAACAGTTCTTCTTCCTTGATTTTCACCATGAAAAGCTCGCGCGGGTCTCCGTTCTTTGACGCGCGGCTATAGTCGTCGCTTTCAAGCTTGCGGAAGGCCTCGATTTTTGATTTCGCCAAAGGACCAAGCGGTTGCTCAGCCATCTGGTCGAGCAGGTATTTCGAAGCGCCCATGAGTTCCTGATCCATTCCCACCAATTGGAACGAGGGTCCGGCAGCTTTGGCGATACGGGCCAAGAATTGCGCCTCATCCTGCCATTTGTAAAAAGCGGTAGCGACCGGATAGGCCTTATTAAATGCTGCTATGCCAGCGACGCCATTATCGGACTTCAATGTCTTTTCCAAGGCATCAGCAACAGCGGGCCCATTTTCGACAATCAGCGTCGTAAATCCTTGACTGGCCAATTCTTCAAAATACGCCGCTGAAAAATGCGCAATTTCTGCAATGCCATGGTCCTCGCCGATGAGCACGAATTGGCTTTCCAGACCCGCGTCCATCAATGCTGCCGCGCCGGAACCAACCATCTTTCCATGATCGAGTGCGATCGTCGTGCGCAGGGCAGCCAGGCGGTCTGGCAAAGATTGTGGCTGATCCGCCGACAATGCAGGCATGGCCAAGCTGGCCAAAATGATAGAAATAATTATGGAACGAGTTTTTCGCATTATTTTTCGCAAGAATTGTGTTCTGGTCGGCGATTTCAATCGCGGTGTATCAGCATGCTACGTGTAATCAGGGTGGGCTGACCTTGAAGGATATTTTCCTTTTATGGATTTTCCATATTGGCTGGAAGGAAGAATTTGCCAATGCTACGGTAAATCAGGTGACGCGACAACTATCCTGACGCAGGAAGAGTTGATAATTTTTTGCAAATGGTCGTGTGGCAGGGCCCTGCCGCCATCCAGCAGACGCCATGACCGTAGTACAGCGTAATGGGCGGGCCAAGCCTGATCACGAACTGCGCAAACCGGCTGACAGCCTGCCGGCCAACTGCCTGACGTGCAGATGACGGTAGCGGGCGGTTGGCAACACCAACCGCCGCCAGATGCTAATGCGACAGCACCGAATCGCGCGACCTGTGTCCCAGGTAAGGCAACAGGCTGATCAGGCCAAGCACTGCCAGCGCGACACCGATCCACAGCGGGGCGCGCAGGCCGTAGCCGGCGGCGATGCCGAGGCCGCCGAGCCATGATCCGGCGCCCAGGCCGATGTTGATGACGGAAGTGTGCACCGTGTTGACCAGCGGCCCTGGATGGGCGGTCCCCATCACGCGGGCGATGATGGCGGGATTCATCGACATGCCGACCAGGCCTGTGACAACCAGCAAGGCGACGCTGATGGTTTTGTCGTGCGCAAAGATGGCGAACAGTGCCAGGCTGATGCTCAGGATGACCATACCCCAGACCATGATGACGGTGGTGTAGCGGTCCGCATAACGGCCGACTACGGCATTGCCCACCACGTTGGCGACGCCGTAGACGCCCAGCAGCCAGGGGATAGCGGATGCCGGAAAGCCGGTAATTTCCGTCAGGATGGCCGCGAAGTAGCTGAACGCCGCAAAAATCGCGCCGATGATGAGGCCGCTGCTGGCATACGCTGCCCACAGGTGGCGGTTGCGGAATTCCCCCAGCTCATTGCCCAGGCTGACGACGTCCGACGGCCTGGTGCGCGGCACCAGCACGGTGATGAGGGCCAGGCACAAGAGCGCCAGCAGTACCACCAGCCAGAAGCTGGCGCGCCATCCCAGGTGTTGGTCGATGAGCGTGGCGACGGGGACCCCCACTACGGAAGCGAGCATGAGGCCGCCGATCACGACGGCCGCGGCGCGTCCGCGCGCGTTGGGGCTGACGATTTCGGCACAGATCGCCAGGGACAGGCCAAAGCAGGTGGAAGCGGCCACGCCCGTGACCACCCGCGCGATGGCCAGCATGTCATAGCTGGTGGCCGACGCGGCGACGGATTGGGCAACGATATAAAAGCCCAGCAGCCACAGCAGCCCCTTCTTGTTCGGCACGCGCAGCCTGAGCAGGGCGATGGTGCTCAGCGGGCCGCCGATGACCATGCCCATCGCGTACAGCGAGATCAGATAGCCGATCCGTGTCACCGGTTCGTCCATGGCCAGGGCCAGCGACGGCATCATGCCCGCCACCATGAATTCGGATGTCGTTAACGAGAAGATCGTCAACCCCAGAATGTAAACAACCAACGGCATATCAATATCCTTCAAGAGTAAAGACTAAAACCCTCGCCAGGCGTGGCGCGCGCCCTGGCCGCATGCGGCCCTTGCACGCGCCACGCCCTGGTCAGGTGTTGCAAGACGTAAAAACGCTGTCCGGAATGTCGCCGACAAACAGGTTGGGGAAGTCGCGCACGGACAGGTGCTGCGGGTCGTTGCCGGTTACCATGCGCAACAGGCGGTTGCCGCCGGCCTCCAGGTAAAAGACCGATGACGGCTTGCCTGTTCGCTCGACTACCCAGGCATCCGCCTCCTGGCCCAGCACGGTGTGGCGCCCGTCGTGGCGCGCACTGCCGTCAAGCAGCACCGCCTGCGGCAGGAACAGTGCATGGAACGGCGTGACTTCATCGGCCAGCGCCGTTGCCTGCAGCTGCTCGCCAGTTGCTTCCGCTTGCCTTGCGTACGCCACTTTCTGCTTGCGACTTTGCTCGCGCCTGGCGTCGCCGATTTCCGACATCCACAGCAGGTGTCCATGGACCTTTTCCGGCCAGGGGTTGAACAGGCCGTCGATGCGGCAGATGTTGCGCGCATAGTCGAACCAGCAATAGCCGGATGTGACCTGGTCATCGTCCTGCATCGGCGTCCAGTAGGAGATGTAGGCGCTGCTCCATTGCATCGGCAGCAGCGGCGGGGCGACGTGTGTAGACATGGCGGCTCCCTAGCGGCCCAGCGCGTAGCCAAGGCTGGCCATCAGCGCTTCCTGTAGCGACGGCAAGTCCTTGCGGCGCGCGTCGAAGCTGGCGGTCAGCTCTGCATTGCTCAGTCCGATACGCTCGCCCACGCTTTCAAACCACAGGCGGCTGCTGTTGGCGTGGTCCTTGAACAGTTGCATCAAGGGCACGGCGCGGGCATTGAAGCTGTCCAGGGCAGCGGCCGTGTCGGCTTCCGTATCGAGGATCTTGACCAGCAGCAGTGCTGCCACCACCGCCATGGTGGTACCATGGCCGATGGAAAAATGGCCCGATTGCAGCGCATCGCCCAGCAGGACGAACTTGCCGTCGCAGGCCCGGTCGTGGCTGAGGGTCATGAAGTTGCGCCAGCCCTGTCCCGGTTGGCTGAGCAGTTCGTGCTCGCCGAGTTCGGCCTTGAAGGTCTTGGCGACATACGCGGCGGCATCGCGCTCGGAAAGCGCTTCCAGCCCGGCCTTGGCGTACGTTTCTTCGCTGCATTCGACGATAAAGGTGCTCATCGTGTCCGAATATTTGTAGGCATGGCCGATGAAAATGCCATGCGCATTGCTGCGGAACACCAGGTTCATCTGGTCGAACAGCTGGGTGGTGCCATACCAGATGTATTTGTTGCGGCCGAAATCGATGTGCGGCGCCAGCGCTGGCGTTAATTCCAGCGATTTGTAATTGACGCCGTTCGATACGACCACCAGGTCGTACTCGGCTTCCAGCTGCGCCGTGTCCGCCGGCGGCGTTTCGTAGCGGATGGCGATGCCGGCCGCCACGCACTTGGCGCGCAGGGCTTGCACCAGGGCCTGGCGCCCGACGCCGCACAGGGTAACGCCCGTGCTCATCAGGTTGGGCTGGTCGTGATGCACGAGCTTGAATTCTTCCAGAAACTGCGGATTGAGCCGTTCCGGCTGGTCCAGGTAAGAAAGCGGGTTGGCGGGATGGCGCGGCGGCCGTCCCGGCAGCACCACGCCCCAGCCCAGCACTTCTTCCGGGGTGTTTTTTTCCGTAATGCTGATATTCCAGGCGGGCTGGGCCTGTTTCATCTGGCTGGCGAAGAGCAGGCCAGCGGGGCCTGCGCCGATGACGAGAATGTTCATTAGTTGACCCTCCCAAGTTTGTACCAAACGTTTTGCTTCTTCTGGATTTGCTGCAGTTCATCGTAAGGAATCGATGTAAAGAACAATTTATCCGCCATGTCCGGCGGATAAATACGGGGGAATTTCTGGTGCATGAAGCGGTTGTAGCGCGTCTGCAGGAAGAAAATCAGGCTGGGGTTGCTCAGCGCTTCGTAGTTGGCGATCGCCATATCCTGCATGGCGTCCGCCTGCACCTTGCGCTGCTGCGTGAATTCGGCCAGGGTGGGAGCGAGCGCATTGCCGTGCTTTTCCAGCAACGTGGCGAAGATATAGCTGTCTTCCAGCGCCATGTTCATGCCCTGGCCGAGGAACGGGGCCGTGGCATGCGCCGCATCGCCGATCAGCAGGACGTGGTCCTTGTAATGGAAGGTGCTGGAGCGGACATTGATGAGGTCATTGCTGGGCAGGGCGATAAACTGGTTCACCATCTCTTGCCGGCTGGCCGCCGGCAGCTTGTCGTAATAGCGGTCGAAGAAGGCCGCCATGGTTTCCCGGTTCAGCGTGTTCAAGCTGGGTGTGCCGGAATAGGGCAGGCAAATGACGAAGCTGATGCTGCCGTTCGGGATGGTGGCTGCGCGGCCGGCAAACTGGCCCTTGGAATCCATGCCGAAGAAATACAGCAGATCCTTCCTGAAACCCAGGCCCTCCGCATTCGGCAACACGAGGGTCTTGTAGCCATGGCGGAAGAAGCTCTGCTTGAACTCGAAGCGCCGCATGCCGCTCTGCATGGCGCGCCGCACCGCGGAATGGGCGCCGTCGGCGCCGATGATCAGGTCGCCATGCAGCTGCTGCACGGCACCATCCGGACCCTGGATCAGCACGACTTTCCTTTCCAGGTCGACATCCAGGCATTTATGCTCAAAGTAGTATTTCACTTCGTGCCTGGCGGCGTAGGTGTTTAACAGGCGCTGGAACGCGGACCGGTCCAGCGACAGCGGAAACAGGCCTTCGCGCAGGCTCAGTTCGCGCACCTTGAATTTGCCGCCGACGGAAAACGCCATGCCCAGGATACGTTCGCCGCACCGCTCCAGCTCCTGCCTGTCGATGCCGGCGGCCAGCACAGCCTTGACGCCGCGCACGGTCATGGTGACGCCGATGGCGCGCGAGTTGACGGGATCGGCGGTTGCGGACGCTTTCTGCAGCGGATCGCCCCGTTTTTCGACGACGTGGACGTCGTGTCCCCGTTGCGCCAGATAAATGGCGCTAAGGCTACCTGCCAGTCCGCCGCCGACGATAATGATTTTATGCATTTCAGGCCTCTCTTGACATCTTTCCCCGAGATAAATCGGTTAGTTGCTGATTAAAAAACTCCAACATTTCTATCGGCGCCATGCCGATGACATCGCTCTCCAGGCTGCGCGCGTACTGCGCCAGCGCCAGGCATTTCTGCGCCAGCATGTCGCAGCCCTGGCTGTAGTCGCTGCTGACCCGGCTGCTGACGGGCTCGGGCACGGGCGGCCCCGCATGGCGGCCAGGCAGGCCGGACGGCATGTTCATCAGGGCGGCGGACAGGGGGCGCAACAGGCCGGTCATGATGTCGATGGACGCATTCATCAGGCGCGAGCGGCGCAGGCTGCCCAGCGGCTGCTGCGCGAAATGGTGGGCCATCAACAGGAAGGTCAGCTCGTAGCAGCCTTGATACAGCTGCATCAGCGCGCGGGCCTTCCCGTCGGTCACCACCGTGCAGTCCGCGCGCGCTTCGAGCACGGGATTCTTCAGCGCCGGCAGCGCCGGCTCGAACGGCTTGCCGCAGGCGGAAAACCTGCCGGCGACGACGCGCAGCCGCTGGAAGTGCGACGAGGCGAAATGCGGCGAATCGACGGCCACGCCTTCCCCCTGTTCGGTGACGAAGTCGATGGCGAACAGCGCACTGTCGCGGCCGGACACTTCCAGCTGGTAGCCGGGATAGGCGCGGTTGGTCAGTTCCTTCAGGAACAGGTGGTGTTCGCCGCCGCGCTTGCCGCCGCCGCTCTCGAACAGGCCGGGCAGCTCGGCCAGCGCCCGGCGGATCGCGATATAGAAGGTGGCGATGGACTTGCCGGGCGTGGGAATGTAGTCGGGCCATTCGAAACGTACGAAGCGGGCCAGCACGTGTTCGGAAAAAGGCTCGAATGCAAATTCCGTGTCCAGGCCGAATCGCCGGCGCGCCTGCTGGCCCAGTACCGGGGTGCCGCTATGGAACGGTTCCCCAAGCGCCATCAGTACATTGTTCACTAGCAGGTAGTGAATCATTTCTTCATGGGCGATTTCCAGCAGCATGCCGCGCGTGCCGCTGTTGCGGCGCCGGTCGTCGGTGCCGCAGGCCAGTTCCAGCTCGGCCGGGAGCCAGCGGCCGGCCTGCACCAGCGCCGCTCCCTGCGCATAGTTGGGAATGGAATACGCGGCATACAGGTATTGCAGCATGAGCGACAGTTCCAGGTCGATGGCCTTTTTCAGCTCTTCGATCAATTCTGCCCTGCAGCCGATGACATGCGGCACGGCCGGTTCCGGCACCGCCGCCCTGGCCTTTGCCTCGACCTGCGTCAGGTATTTCAGGAACAGGCGCGACTTTGGCAGCGACAGTTCGCGCGTGCTGGGCATGTAATAGCTCTTGTCGCGGTTCTGCGGATCGCACATCTGCCACATCAGGCGTGAATACGTTTCGCACTTGCACTGGTCCGCCAGGCTGAAGACCTTGTCCGACATGAATGGATAGACGAGCTCGTAATAGCTCATCACGTGCCGGTACAGGAAGGCGTAATCGACCTGTTCGGCCGGCACGTCGTCCAGATGCCAGTCGTCGGGCAGCACGCGCACGCCGAGGTACTGTTTGTGCTTGCCTGTGCCCAGCGCGATGCGGGTCGCGCCCGGCTGGCGCCCCGTCAGGGTCAGCGCCGTGTAGCCATGCCCGAGCGGCGACGGCTGCTCGCGTATGGCCAGCAGCGCGCCGTCCTCGGCCTGTGCCGGCAGGGCCGCAGGCGCCGCCAGTTCGCCGCGGTAGCGGCTTTGCACGGTGATGGTCTGCGGAAAATCCTCGTGCTTGCTCCCGTTCGGCGCTTCCAGATACAGCTGGTTGCTGTCCGACTGCAGCACCCAGTCGGCTTCGTCCCACTGCGTCAGCGCGTTGCCCAGGCTGAGCGAACCCGAAGCCGTGCCGGCGTGCTGCAGCGGCACATCGAAGACGCCGTGGTGGCGCCAGTAATCGCTGTACAGCCGTTCGGGGATGCATGCCAGCAAGGTGCCGGCGCCGTCATGCAGCAGCAGGTCGCCCAGCGTCTGCTTGCCGCCCAGGGCGTGCGTGGGATGCTGTTCCGAGACGGCGCCCGCGTCGCGCGTGGTGAAGGGGATGGCGGTCGGCATGTTGAACGCAACGCGGTCCGCATGCACTTTCACCAGCACCGGCCCCAGGCTGCCCTGGCGCGGCTGCAGCAGGCGGCCGGACGGATAGGTGGCCAGCTCGTCGCGCCGCCACAGGCCGATGCTGCCGGCCAGGTCGTAGAACACGGGCGAGTCCGGTTTTTGCGGCGTCGACATGTTGAACAGCGCGTATTGCACCGTCAGGCCCAGCACCTCGTCGTCGTCCAGCGCTTGCCGCAAGGCAAGCATGCTGGCCGGCAGCGGCAGGTCCCCATTGAACAGGAAATGCGGGTCTTGCTTTGCCACCGAAAACTGGAACAGCCTGGAGCGGCCAAAGTCCTCGTCCAGGAAATGCCCGCTGCGCTCCGTGATGTGGCCGCTGCCGAGCCAGCGCACCGAGTGCGCCTGCCCGATGTCGGCCGTGAACAGCGTGGGCGTGTTGGGCGTGGCCAGCTTGTCGCTCAAGGTGAACTGGCCGGCGTAGATCAGCGTGGTATCCGGCCGGGCCGGGTTGTTGTCGATCCACCTGGCGCGGTTGAAGGTCGTCCGCAGGTACTCGTTGTAGTGGCCCCACAGGGCCAGCTTGGCGCCCACCAGCGCATCCTGCGTATCGACCTCGCCATCGCGCAGCTGGACGCCCGTGATCCTCGCGTTTTCCCACGAGAAATGGTTGTTCCCGCAAAAATTATAGCCTGCCGCCTGGCTGAAGATGCCCTCCGGATCGGGCTTGCCCTCCGCATTGAAGCGGGGGGCAAGCTGTTTCAGGTGCGCATGGAATTCGGCTGGCGGCCGGTTCAGGTCGACAGGCTCGCCCGCCATCGATACCGCATTCGTGGCGATATCGATGTTGCCGTGCGTATTGCGGTTCCCCGTCGGCACATTGGCGCGGGCAAATCCCCGAAAATGCAGGCGGGGGAAGTCAAGTAGGCTCATGCGCGCTCGGTCGAGGAAGTGATGAAGGTATCGTTGGCAGCGGCGACGTCTTCCAGTTGATCCAGCCGTTGCAGCAACAGGCCGCTGGCCTGCTTGGCGCTGATCAGGCTGCCTTCCATCCAGCCGCAATGCGCGGTATAGGCATCCGAGCAGGAAATGATGCCGTCCTGGTGCAGCAGCACGGCCGGGTGCTCGGCCTCCGGCTCCACGCAAAACTCGACGCCATGGGGCCAGAACTTGTGGAAGTGCGCCTTGATCGGCGGCAGCGGCTGGCCATCGAGCGGCAGGACCTCTTCCAGGTGGCGGCGGACACGCTCCAGGTACGCGGTTTCACCGAGTTCCAGGCTGTCGCGCCAGTAGGTGGCGCTTTTGCTGTCGTTGTAGAACAGCACATACTTGTCGCCCTTGAAGTAGATCTTGCGCAGGGGATTGGCCGCCATCAGCACCTTGTCGGTCAGCCCCAGCGCGTCCCACCAGGCCGTGTCGAACGTGAGGAATCCCTTGAACAGGGGCAGCGAGTCGTACTGGAACGGACTCCAGGCGTTCGGGAAATCCAGGTTCAGGCGCGGCATGGCGGACGGCGGGATGGTCATCACCAGATGGCGTGTCCGGTGCATATGCGTGTCGCCCTGGTGGTTGAAGGCGAGCACGTGGTGGTCGTCGCCGGATTTCTCGACGGACAGCAAACGGTGCTCGAGCCGGAATTCCACGCCGGCGGCCTGGGCCCGGTGCTGCAACTGGCAGAGCAGCTCGTGGTAGCCATCGGTGGCATAGCGCCACTGGTTGGCGGCATTTTCCGTAAAGTGCTGCGTTTCCGGGTGCTTCTTGATGATGTCGTAGGCCATGGCCGCCGACACCATCGGCAGCAGCAGGGCGTCATAGCCGGTCGCCTTGATGATGTGGGTGGCCTTGGCGGTGCCCAGGTAATGGCTGATGAACTCGAGGAAGGAGTCGTTCGGATGCTCCTTCAGCATCGGGCTCAGGCCATGCAAGGTTGCCTTCAGTTCTTCCAGCACGCTGTCGTGGGAAATGACCTCGGTGAACGGATAGACCGCATGCGGCAATCCGCTACCCTGCATCAGTTGCTGGAAATGCGGATGCAGCTGCGGCGAGTAGCGGGCTGCGCCGAGTTCGGCGATTTCCTCGCCATCGATCTTCCGCGACTGGATGCGGCCGCCGACGGTGGCATTCAGGTCGAATACCCGGATGCGCAGTTTCCTGTTGGCGGCGGCCTCGATCAGGCGGTTGGCACAAGTCAGGCCGCCGATGCCGGCGCCTACGATGCAAATGTCAGAATACGTGCTCATACGAAATTCCTTTTTAACGTTCATTAATCAAAAGCTGCAAAATCGCTAGCAAAAGTTTCCCCTGCACGTGTAGGCAAGGGAGGGGGACGCTGCGTGTTACCGCACTTGGCAAGCGCTATCGGCTGGGGAATGAAGAGCCTGGCGAGAACTGGCGTTGTTTCTGGAATGGTCGATTCTTGGCCGCAGAGTTTCTGTTTCAAATCAAAGATGGCACCGACAGTAGCCCAGGCATCGGGCAGTCAATTTGATAAATATCAATGTAGTTGTCGTTTGCGGTGGCGCCGCTGTGGACGCGGCGACGCTTGCGGACCGCTTGTGCTGAAGTGCCGGATCGTGACGCTTGCCCGTGGCGCCGGCGTGACGGCGCGCCTGGCGTGGCGGAAAAGCGCGATTGCACGGGGCAGTCTGCCGGGCCGTGGCAGCGGGGAAGGCGCGGGAATGAAATGCGGAAGGTGGAATGCGGAATGTGGTGGGGCTTCTGCCGCCACTGCACTGGTCGGTCAGGCAGCAGTCATGGCGGGCGTTCCGCCGTGTGCCGGTGGCGGCAGGGCCGGCAACGGGGCCTGCCGCCATCGGCGGTGGGTTGGTCTACTTTTTGCTGTTATTTTTCACGCGATTGATTTTGCTGCCGGCGCGCAGCGCACGCCGGCAGCCGCTGCCCGTCAAAAATCCACGGCGGCAGACAGTTGCAGCGTGCGGGGCGCCGACTGCGAGATCGTGCCGTACGAGGCCACGCCGGCCCAGTAATGGCGGTCGAACGCGTTCATCAGCCCGCCGCGCAAGGTGGTCGCCTTGCCGGCGATGGCCGTGCGGTAGCGCAGGCCCAGGTCCACCTTGGTCCATGATGGCACCGACTGCACGTTCGCCTGGTCCACATACTGCTTGCTGGTGTAGCTGACGGCGCCCGTGGCCGTCAGGCCGGGCCAGTAGGGCAGGTCCCATTCGCCGCCCAGGTTGGCCATGGACGTGGGGACGCCCACGGGGCGCTTGCCCATGGTGGCGGCGCTGTTGGTCTTTACCAGGCGCCCGTCGAGCAGGGTGATGCCGGCCAGCAGGCGCACGGCCTTGCTGGCGGCGCCGGACAGGTTCAGTTCCAGGCCCCGGTTGCGCTGTTCGCTGTCCATGCTGTACACCTTGCCATACAGTGCGCCGCTGGGTTTGCTGACCTGGAACACGGCCAGGGTCGCCAGCACCACGCCCAGGTCGGCCTTGGTGCCCACCTCGTACTGCTTGCTCTTGTACGGGGCGAAGACCTGGCCCGCGTTGTCGGCGATGTTGGGCGCGATATCACCCTTGCTCAAGCCCTCGATATAGTTCGCATACAGCGACACGTTGCGCAGCGGCTTGACGACGATGCCGGCCAGCGGCGTCAATGCCCCCTGCTTGTAGCGGGTGGTCAGCGCGCCCGTGGTGGCGTGGTAGTTTTTCGATTCGACCAGCTGGCGGCGCACGCCCAGGGTCAGCTGCACGCGCTGGTCCAGCATGTCCAGGGTGTCGGCCACGGCCAGGCTGGACAGGGTGGAGGCGGACAGTTTCGGCGCGCGGACCGGCGCGGCAATGCCGGGGTCGGGCACGGCCACGGGACGGTAGATGTTCGAAGAAATAAGCTTGCCGGAATTGCTCACGCTGCCAAATTCGTCCTGGTAGACATTGCCCATCACGACCAGCGCATGCTCGATGCCGCCCGTGCGAAAGCGCGCGCGCACGCCCGTGTCCGCGCTGGCGCGGCGCACGCGGAATTTCCAGTTCATGGGCGTGACCGTCATGTCGCCCGCCGCGCTGGTGATGGTGGGTGTCTGGTCCGAATAGCGCGAGACATCGGAACGGGTGCCGCCCACGTCGGCAAACACGGTGACGTTGTCGTTCAGGTCGTATTCGACCTTGCCCAGGGTGGCCAAGTCGTTGGACTTCCACCAGCCCCAGGACTGGGCGATATTGCGCCGGCCATCGGGCGCTGCCGGCACGGGCAGGCGCGCGGCCACGAGGAAGGGGCGCGTGGGCGCGTCGATCCACTGGTATTGCTCGATCACGTCGAGCGAGGCGCGCAGGCGCTGGCCCTGGTAGTCGAGGGCGACGGCCGCCACTTCCGCGCGCGAACGCTGGTGGTCGAGCGGCGTCTTGCCCTGGCGGTGCAAACCATTGAAGCGGATGCCGAAGCGCCGCTCCTCGCCGAAGCGGCGGCTGACGTCGATGGCCGCGCCCAGCTGCGCGCTGGAACCGTAATCGACGGTCAGCCGTGTCAGGTCGCGGGGCAAGGAGCGTTTCGGCACGGCGTTGACGACGCCGCCCACGCCGCCATTGGGCGACATGCCGTACAGCAGGGCAGCGGGTCCCTTGAGCACTTCCACGCTCTGCAGATACTCCGTGAACAGGTGGTAGTTGGGCGAGACGCCGTACACGCCGTCGAATGCCACTTCGCTCAGGTTGCCCTCGTTGAGGGGAAAGCCGCGGATGAAGAAGGAATCCGTGACGCCGCCGATCTGGCCCGTGAAGCGCGTGGACGGGTCGCCGCCCAGCACTTCGGCCAGGGTCAGTGCCTGCTGGTCCAGCATGCGCTGGCTGGTGTAGCTGTTGACGCTGAACGGCGTATCGAGCAAGTCTTTTTCGCCCAGCATGCCGGCACGGGCGCTTTTGGCGATCTGCCCGCCGGCGTCCGCTTCGGCTTGTCCGTTGACAAGCACGGTGGCAATTGGAGTGGAGGCATCGCTTGTCACCTGGGCGATAGCCTGCGGCGTCACGCTGGCAACGAGCAGGCCGGCGAGGATCAAACGGGTGGTGAGATGGGGAAGGGCGAGTCGGGAATGGGGAATGGGCATCAGGGGCAAGCGTATAAAGTTGATAGGGAGGAATTGCACTCAGGGCATTATAAATGAGAATCATTAAGATTTATAAAGATTAAATATCCATTGCTGCCACGATCGCGTACATGCCGCGCGCATACCAGGAGGGCATTTCCGCGCGGAAAATGGCCATCCTGGGCCTTCAGACCCGGATATTTGCTGTCTTATATAAGATTCGTCGCCATCGGATACACAAACAGCGGCAGGACAGTCTAAAATACGTGGTGGGCAAGCACGGCGTCACCGCCGGCACACTAGCCGTCCAAAGCAAGGCTAACCGTCCTGTGTTTGGAATGAAGAAAGTTAACCACCAGGCATCACCGCATACAAGGGAATGAACATGGCAACACAAAAATCCAAAATCATCTACACGCTGACTGACGAGGCGCCGCTGCTCGCGACGTATTCCCTGCTGCCAATTATCAAAAAATTCACCGCGCCGGCTGGCGTGGACGTGGTCTCCAGCGATATTTCGGTGGCGGCCCGTGTACTGGCTGAATTTCCCGAATTCCTGACGGACGCGCAAAAAGTCCCGAACACCCTGGCTGAACTGGGCAAGCTGACCCAACTGTCCGACACCAACATTATCAAACTGCCGAACATCAGCGCCTCGCAAGGCCAGCTGATCGCCTGCGTGCGCGAATTGCAAGGCCGTGGCTACAAGCTGCCGGACTATCCGGAAGACGCGAAGACGGACGAAGAAAAAGCCCTGAAAGCGCGCTACGGCAAGTGCATCGGCAGCTCGGTCAATCCGGTCCTGCGTGAAGGCAATTCCGACCGCCGCGCACCGAAGGCCGTCAAAGAGTACGCACGCAAGCACCCGCATTCGATGGGCGAGTGGAGCCAGGCTTCGCAAACCCACGTTTCGCACATGCATCATGGCGACTTCTACCATGGCGAAAAATCGCTGACCCTGGAAAAGGCCCGCGACGTCAAGATGGAACTGGTCACAGCGTCGGGCAAGACCATCGTGCTGAAACCGAAGGTTTCCCTGCAAGCGGGCGAAATCATCGACAGCATGTTCATGAGCAAGAAAGCGCTGCTGGAGTTCTACGAGAAGGAAATCGACGACGCCTTCAAGACGGGCGTGATGTTCTCGCTGCACGTCAAGGCCACCATGATGAAAGTGTCGCACCCGATCGTCTTCGGCCACTGCGTGCGCATTTTCTACAAGGACGCGTTTGCCAAGCACGCCGAACTGTTCGACAAACTGGGCGTCAATGTCAACAACGGCATGAGCAACCTGTACGACAAGATCGAAACCCTGCCAGCGTCGCAAAAGGATGAAATCCTGAAAGACCTGCACGCTTGCCACGCCAACCGTCCTGAACTGGCCATGGTCGATTCGGCCAAGGGCATCACCAACTTCCACTCGCCGAACGACATCATCGTCGACGCGTCGATGCCAGCCATGATCCGTATCGGCGGCAAGATGTGGGGTGCCGATGGCCGTCCGAAAGACGTCAAGGCAGTCATGCCGGAATCGACGTTCGCGCGCATCTACCAGGAAATGATCGGCTTCTGCAAATGGCATGGCAACTTCGATCCGAAGACCATGGGCACCGTGCCGAACGTGGGCCTGATGGCACAGCAAGCGGAAGAATACGGTTCGCACGACAAGACGTTTGAAGTGCCGGAAGGCGGCATCGCCAACATCACCGACCTGGAAACGGGCGAAGTGCTGCTGACGCAAACGGTGGAAGAGGGCGACATCTGGCGCATGTGCCAGGTCAAGGACGCGCCGATCCGCGACTGGGTCAAGCTGGCCGTCACGCGCGCGCGCAACTCGGGCATGCCTGCCGTGTTCTGGCTCGATTCCTACCGTCCGCACGAGAACGAAGTCATCAAGAAGGTACAGGTTTACCTGAAGGATCACGACACCAAGGGCCTGGATATCCAGATCATGTCGCAGACGCGCGCCATGCGCTACACCCTGGAACGCGCGTTCCGCGGCCTGGACACCATCTCCGTGACCGGCAACATCCTGCGCGATTACCTGACCGACCTGTTCCCGATCCTGGAACTGGGCACGTCCGCCAAGATGCTGTCGATCGTGCCGCTGATGGCCGGTGGCGGCATGTACGAAACGGGCGCTGGCGGTTCTGCACCGAAGCACGTCAAGCAGCTGGTGGAAGAAAACCATCTGCGCTGGGATTCGCTGGGCGAGTTCCTGGCCCTGGCCGTGTCGCTGGAAGACATGGGCATCAAGACGGGCAATGCGAAGGCCAAAATCCTCGCGAAAACCCTGGACGAAGCGACGGGCAAGCTGCTGGACAACAACAAGTCGCCATCGCCACGCACCGGCGAGCTGGACAACCGCGGCAGCCATTTCTACCTGGCCATGTACTGGGCGCAAGCTCTGGCGGCACAGAAGGATGACGCGGAACTGGCGGCCCACTTTGCGCCAGTGGCCAAGGCCCTGGCCGACAACGAAGAAAAGATCGTTGCCGAGCTGAAAGCGGTACAAGGCAAGGAAATGGATATCGGCGGCTACTACCTGCCAGATCCAGCGAAGACGGAAGCAGTCATGCGTCCGAGCGCCAGCCTGAATGCCGTGTTGGACAGCATCTAAGGCAGTCCTGACAGGCAGTCAGTTCCTGACTGCTGCCTGATAAAAAAAACGCCGCCGGAAGCGATTCCGGCGGCGTTTTTCATTTGCGTTCAGTCTTACTTGTAGTGCTTGTAGACCTCGGTGCTGCCATTGTTTTTGACCAGCAGGACGTCATACGCATCCTTGCGCGGTCCTTCCATGCCTGGCGAGCCCATGGGCATTGCCGGCACGGCCAGGCCCTTGGCCTTGGGTTTGTCGCGCAGCAGCTGCTTGATGTCGCTGGCCGGTACATGGCCTTCGATGGCGTAACCGTTGACGAGACCCGTGTGGCAGGACCCGAGCGCATCGGGAATGCCGGCCAGCTTGCGGTATTGCGCCGGCATTTCCACGTTTTTCGCGCGCACCGTAAAGCCGTTCGCTTCCAGGTGCTTGATCCATTCGCTACAGCAGCCGCACGAGGCGCTCTTGTAGACTTCAATGACGGGCAGGGCCGCCATGGCGAACGTGGGCAGGCCCAGCATGGCGGCGAAGGCGCCGCGCAGTAAGAGATGTTTGATCATGGTGATGCTTTCATACAAATAATGTCTGTCGTGGCCGCCTTGGCGGCCTGTTTTTTGAGGGGGAGTTGCGCGCGCGCAGAGGACCAGCTGCGCTGGCTGCGCTCAGGCAGAAAACTGTCTCGGGGGCCGGCGTGGGCCGTCGGGAATGAATCCCGCCCGCAAGGGGGTGTTTGTGGCAGTGACTTGTTGCGTGCCGGTGCAGGCGGCGGGCGGCAGGGCGAGGCAGGGCGGCATCAGTGCGCCCAGGCAAAACCCCGAACAGGCGCCGCAGGCGGGCGGCTTGGCAGGGGCCTTGCCATCTTCCGGCGTGCCGTCGCTGTCCGCGATGGCGGATGGCAGCGTACCGTGATGCCGGCAAGCCGCGGCCATGGCGGCGGCAGGCGATGCAAGTACGGGGGCGGGCGGCGCGCACAGCTGCATGGTGCCCGCAGCGGCCGCCTGCAGCGGCACTGCCGCGATCAGCAGCAGGATCAACCATGTTTTGAAGAGTCTTAGCATCGCCGGAAAGTATAGCATAGGGGCAATTTCCTCCGGGTACGGCCACCCGCTAGCGCGACGCCGCGGCGAGCACCTTCGATGCATACATGGCCCGGTCCGCATGGCGCAGCAGCAGCTGCATGGTATCGCCATCTTCCGGATAGTGGGCCACGCCGATGCTGACGGCGATCTGCAGCTGGTGTCCGTTGCCCAGGTGCAGCGGCGCGGCCAGGGCCGCGTGGATCTTTTGTTCGATCAGGCTGACGTCCACGGGAGTGGCCGTGCTTTCCAGAAGCACGACGAATTCATCGCCGCCCATCCTGGCCAGGGTGTCGGTTTCGCGCATGCAATCCCGCAGGCGGCTGGCCACCGTCTGCAGCAGCAGGTCGCCACAGGCATGGCCGTGGTCGTCGTTGACGCGCTTGAAGTTGTCGAGGTCCAGGAACAGCAGCGACAACCGGCCTTCCTGGCGGTGCGCGCGCGCGAACGCCGTGTGCAGGCGGTCGTGGAACAGGCGGCGGTTCGGCAGGCGGGTCAGTTCGTCGTGCATGGCCATGAACTGCATCTGCGTCTGCAGTTGCTGGCGCTCGATGGCGGTGGCCAGCTGTTTGGCGACGAATTGCAGCAGATCCTGGTCTTGCTCCGTGCCGATGACGGCATTCTGGTCGCCCTGCAAGGCCAGCACGCCGATGCTGCCCAGCGAGGAATACAGCGGCACGGCGAGCCAGCACGAGGACAGGCCGCAGGCAGCCGTTTGCAGCGCCAGGGGCAGGCCAGCCAGCTGTCCCGCCTGCAGCAGCAGGGGGCGGCCGCTGCGCAGCACTTCGTCGCACAGCAGGCTGGCCAGCGATGACGTGGGCTGGGGCGTGCTGTCGTCCGCATGGCAGGTCATGGGCGCTTGCGCGCCGTGCTCGCCATGTAGCAGCAAGGTCAGGCTGCGCGTGGGCAAGTGTTCGCCGATGATGTGCTGGATGCGGTGCAGCAGGGCGGGCAAGTCCTGCGTCGCCTGCATGGCTTCGGAGATGGCGTACAGCGCCGCCTGCTTTGCCTGCGCCTGTTTCAGCAGGGTGATGTCGCGCGCCACGGCCACGCGCAGCTGGTCGGCCGCGGACCAGCGGGCGGACCACATGATGTGCGCCAGACTGCCATCCTTGCGCAGGTAGCGGTTTTCAAAGTGCGTCTGCGCATGGCCATCCATGATGGCGCGCGCGGCGGCCAGGGTGCGCGCGCGGTCGGCGGGGGCAACCATGTCGAGCATGAGCTTGCCGATCATTTCCTGCTGCGTGTAGCCGAAGATGCGTTCGCAGGCCGTGCTGACGAACACAAAACGCCCGTCCACGTCGACCATGCACACGGCATCGAGCAACAAGTCGGTAAAGCTGGACAGCGGGGCGCGCAGAATCTTGTGTTCCATACTGGCATTTTAATGGACATTCCCGGCAGTGATTCAACTTGTTGGGGGTAGGCGAGGTGGGCGGCATGAAAATGTTTCATTTCCCCGACGCTCATGCTTTGCCGTTTATTGCCGTTAATGCAGTATTGCCATGCAGTACTTGCCACCACCTTGGAAAAGGTGACGCAAGATTTGCCTGGCGCCAGGTAATTGCGAAAAATCCAACCATATCGATATTTTATGATGCCCCTACCCGCCACTTGCAAGGTTACAGCGCCATGACCTCCATTTCTCCACTGTCCAGCTGGAACAGCGCCCCGTCGCGCACATCCTCCGCCACGCCGAACCGCGCGGACGCCGCGTCGCCGTCGCCCGTGTCCACACCATCGTCCATCGTTGCTTTCAGTCCCGAGAGCGTGAACGGCAGCAGCGGGGCAGCGCTGCCGAAACCGCCGATGGTGTGGGAAAGCGCCTCGCGCGACAAGGTGAGCGAGGCGATGACGAAAAGTTTTTCCTCGTATGCGTTCGGCGGCCGCTTCAGCGGCCTGGGCGCGGCCATGCTGGGACAGGCCAAGCTGGGAAACTACAATTTCTCGCAGGCGATGCGGCAACCGCCGCCCAGTACCACGCCCAATGTCTACGGGGCGGCCGGCATCGCGCCGGGCAGCCTGCATGGCAATGGCGAAGACAATGTTTCCCTCAGCATCACCACTAGGAGCGGCGTGGAAGTCAAGCTGTCGCTCGACAGCCAGGGCGACGGCCTGGCCGTGCGGATGACGACGAGCGGTGAGCTCAGCGACGCTGAAACGCGCGCGCTGGGCGAGCTGGCGAAGGGCTTCCAGGACGCCATCGACGGCATGGGCCAAAGCACGCCGAAAATCAAGCTGGAAGGCCTGATGCAGTTCGACCAGCAGGTGCTGGAGTCGGTGAAGCTGCATGCGGAAGTCAAAGTGCGCGGCGAGCCGGAAAGCGTGCAGACGCTGGACTTCCAGGCCGATGGCGCGCAGCGCAAGGTCGCCTTCAGCGGCGCGGCCGGTTCGCTGGACCTGAAGGTCGACGCCAGCGCGCTCAATACCCTGGGCAGCAAGGAGCGGCAGGCGAAGGCCTTGGGCAGCTACATGAAGCAGTTCGACCAGGCTGCCTCGCGCGGCCATGGCGACGCCGGCCTGATGGCCATGCTGAAGGACAGCTTTACCGCCTTGCACAGCAATACCTCCGCGCCGCAAACCGAGACAGCCATGCCGGAAACGGGCAAGTGGCGCCTGGCGGCCGAGGACAAGTCCATCCTGACAGGGCTGGCGGACTTCAGCGCCTCCGTGTCGCAGGCCGTCAAGTTCAGCAATCCCATGCGGGGTACGGAAAAGGATGGCTTCAACTATGAAGTGTCGCAGAAGACGGCGCAGACCGGTGCCAGCCAGGACGCGCGCTCGATCCGCCAACAGCAGCAATCAAAGCTGAGCGCCAGCTTCCACCAGTCGCTGGTGGCCGGCGTGCCGCTGCGCCTGACGGACAACACGGAATCGCAGAACTATACCTACCACCAGATCGAGGATACGGCCAGCAGCGATGCGCAGGTCACGTACAAGGACGGCAAGCTGGTGCAGGCGAGCCTGCGGCAGGAAGCCAACCAGTCCACGCAGGTCAAGAAGTACTTCCTGGGCAAGCTGGAATCGGACAAGACCACGCCGGGCAATTATTCCGTGCTGCGCGACCTGCTGCCCGTGCTGGGATCGTACAAGTCGGGCGACAAGGACGCGACGTCCGAAGCGCGCATCGAGCAGCGCAAGCAGGCGCTGCTGGCCCTGAACGACGACGTGCTGCTGCAGTCGTATCCGGGCCAGACGATCAGCCTGTGGCAGGCCGATGTGCTGCCAGGGGAGGCGGTCAGTTAATTACCCGCGGCCTGATATCAAAAAAGCCCGTCTTCCTGCGAAGACGGGCTTTTTGTTTGATGCAGAGCAAACAGCTTATGCCTTGGCCTTGTTTTGTTTGATCCAGTAGCCGAGGCCCAGCGCAGCGAGCCACACGGGAATCAGGTAGACGGAGATGCGCAGGCCCGGCGTCAGGTACATGATCACCAGGATGCCGGCCAGGAAGACCAGGCACAGGTAGTTGGTGAACGGGTAGCCCAGGCTCTGGAACAAGGTCGTCTTGCCCTCGGCCTTCTTCTGTGCGCGGAAGCGCAGGTGGATCCAGCTGATCATGGCCCAGTTGATGATCAGCGCCGACACCACGAGTCCCATCAGCACTTCGAAGGCTTCGCCCGGCATGAAGTAATTGACCACCACGCAGGCGCCCGTGGCCAGGGCCGACACGCCCAGGGCCACCAGCGGCACGCCGCGGCGGTTCAGGTGCAGCAGCGCGCGCGGCGCATTGCCTTGCTTGGCCAGGCCGAACAGCATGCGCGTGTTGCAGTACACGCCGCTGTTGTAGACGGACAGGGCGGCCGTCAGCACCACCACGTTCAGGGCCGTGGCCACCAGGTTGCTGTCGAGCGCATGGAAGATCAGCACGAACGGGCTGCCGCCGGTGACGACGTTCTGCCACGGATACAGCGACAGCAGGATGCCCAGCGCGCCGATGTAAAAGATCAGGATGCGGTAGATGGCCTGGTTGGTGGCGCGCGGGATCGTCGTGCTCGGGTCATCCGCCTCGGCCGCCGTGATGCCCACCAGTTCCAGGCCGCCGAACGAAAACATGATGACGGCCATGGCCATCACCAGTCCCTGCCAGCCATTCGGGAAGAAGCCGCCGTGCTGCCACAGGTTGGCCACGGAGGCTTGCGGGCCCGCGTCGCCGGAGGCCAGCAGGTATGCGCCGAAGACGATCATGCCGATGATGGCGACCACCTTGATGATGGCGAACCAGAATTCCATTTCGCCGAAGGCTTTGACATTCAGCAAGCTGATGGCGTTGATGGCGCAAAAGAAGACGAGGGCCGAGACCCAGGTGGGCACGCCGGGCCACCAGTACTGCACGTAGATGCCGACGGCCGTCAGTTCGGCCATGCTGACGAGCACATACAGGACCCAGTAATTCCAGCCCGACAGGAAGCCGGGCAGGTGGCCGCAGTATTTGTCGGCAAAATAGCTGAAGGAGCCGGCGACGGGTTCGTCGACCACCATCTCGCCCAACTGGCGCATGATCATAAAGGCGATGACGCCGGCGATGCCATAGCCCAGCAGCACGGAGGGGCCGGCCATCTTGATGGTTTGCGCGATGCCCAGAAACAGGCCGGTGCCGATGGCGCCGCCCAGGGCGATGAGCTGGATGTGGCGGCTTTTCAGGCCGCGCTTGAGCTCTTGTGGTTCGGTATTCCCGACTGCCGTCATATGTTTTGTCCTGTTTTTACGGGGCTGAGGTCGCTGATTCTAAAGCATGGGCGCGCAAATCAGGAGCGAAATGCATGTTGCACTGCGGGGGCGCAAGAAAAGCACGGTATCTTCGCTGAACGGCGTGCAAAACCCCTGCCGTCCGCGGCGCCTGCTTGGTATGATGGCGGCAAATTTCAAGGAGAACGTATGAATGTTGCGCAGCGCAGCCGCTTGCAGGGCATCAGCCTGGGCTTTTTGGCCGGCTATGTCGATACCCTGGGCTTTGTCGCCCTGTTTGGCCTGTTCACGGCCCATGTGACGGGCAACTTCGTGCTGATCGGCGCGGCGCTGGCCAACGCCACGCATGCCTCGATCGCCCTCAAGCTGCTGGCGTTTCCCGCGTTTATCGTGGGCGTGGCGGCGGCGCGGCTGCTCAGCGTGGCGGCCGAACGCCGCGGCGGACCGGCGCTGCGCCTGACGCTGCTGCTGGAACTGGTGCTGCTGCTCGGTTTCATGGTGTTTGGCGTGCTGGCCGAACCGCTGGGGCCCGAGCCGGGCGCGCTGGCCATGGCGGCCGGCCTGTTCGGCGCGGCGGCCATGGGCGCGCACAGCGCCATCAGCCGGCTGCTGCTGGCCCACCTGGCGCCCACGTCCATGATGACGGGCAATGTCACGCAAGTGGTGATCGATACGGTCGACGTGCTGCGCGGCGCGGCCGACGGCGCCACGCGCGAACGCTGCGTCAAATTCTTCTGGCCCCTGCTGGGCTTTGCCGTGGGCGCCATCCTGGCCGCCTTTGCCTACCTGGCCGTGGGCTTCGCCGCGCTGGCCGTGCCGCTGGTGATCCTGCTGGCGCTGATCGCGCTGGAACCGGCGCGCCTGTCGGCCTAGTCCTGCGCCGGCTGACGTGCCGCGACGATGGCCGGTTCGTACACGGCCAGAAATTCCGCCGGCAAGCGGCGCGCGCGTCCGCTGCTCAATTCGATGCAGATCAATTCCCAGCGTCCGCGCACGACGGTGGCGCCGTCGCTGTCGCGGATCAGCTGGAAGCGCCGTTCCATGCTCGAGCGGCCGTCGCTGGCGCACAGCCAGGTGGCCAGGGTCAGCGCTTCGCCGGCCCGCGTGGGCAGCAGGTAGTCGTACTCGCCGCGGCGTATCGCCATGGCCCGGTCCAGGCGCCGGTAATCGTCCAGATCCAGTCCCAGGGTGGCCGAATGGTGCCAGCCGATATGCTCGCACCAGCGCACGTAGACGGCGTTGTTGGTGTGCTGCAAGCCATCGATGTCGGCCTCTTCGGGCGTGACGGGCAGGGTGTAGGCGTGCGGATAATCCCAGTTCAAGTGCGGTCCTTTCGATGCGGTGGCTGCCGATTGTACGTTCTTGCGGCGTTTCCTGCCTCCCGCGCACGCGGAGAAAAACGCTGTTTTTTGCATTGATGTATGATGCATCATAATTTATCGATTCTCAAGCCACCCATGAACCCATCCCTGGACAGCCTGGTGCACCTCAACCTGGGCAAGTCCGTGTACGCGACGCTGCGCGATGCGCTGGCGGCCGGACGCTTCCAGCCGAACGACCGGCTGCGCATCCGCGAGCTGGCGCTGCAGCTGGGCACCAGCGTGACCCCCGTGCGCGACGCCATGCTGCAGCTGGTGCAGGAAGAGGCGCTCGTGCTGCGCTCGCCGCGCGACTTCCGCGTGCCCGTGCTGAGCGTGGCGCGCTACCTGGAAATCCGCGCGCTGCGCCTGGAACTGGAAGGGCTGGGCGCGTTTGAAGCGGCGCAGCGCATCGACGACGCCACCCTGGCCGACCTGGAGCGCCTGCTGCAGGCGAACGAAGACGCCATCGCGCGGCACGACCTGGCGGCGGCCCTGCAATGCAACCAGGCGTTTCACCTGGGCCTGGCGCAGGCGGCCGGCATGCCGACCCTGAAGCGCTTCGTCGACCACTTGTGGATGCAGACGGCGCCCCTGATCGCCGCCGGCTACGCCAGCTTTTCGCCCGACATGCGGGTGGGCCACCACCATGCCATCCTCGTCGCTCTGCGCCAGCGCGACGGCGCGGCCGCGCGGCGCGCCATCGAGCAGGACATTCTCGACGGCGGGACGCAGATGCTGGCCTACGTGATGCGCCAGGAGCGCCTGCACGGCGCGGGTGGCGCGGAACAACATGCAGAACAGGACAAGGAAGAATATGACAAACACTGAACACGCGACCGAATTAAAAACCGCCATCGTCACGGGGGCCAGCCGCGGCATCGGCCATGCCGTGGCGGAACGCTTCCGCAGCCTGGGCTGGAGGGTCATCACCGTGTCGCGCAGCCCGATTCCGGGCGGCTGCCCGCGCAGCCAGGAGCACAACACGCATGTGTGCATGGATTTGTCGGACCTGAGCCAGATCGGCCAGATGGTCGATACCCTGCGCCCCATGCTGGGCGACTCCAAACTGCATGCGCTGGTGAACAATGCGGGCGTGTCGCCGAAGGGGCCGGGCGGTTCGCGCGTCAATTCGCTGACGACGGACATGCAGACCTGGCAGGAAATGTACAACACGAATTTCTTTGCGCCGCTGGCGCTGACGCGCGGCTTCGCGCAGGAATTGTCGAACGCGCACGGCTCCGTGGTGAACCTGTGCTCGATCGCCGGCTACCGCGTGCACCCGTTCGCCGGTTCCGCCTACGCCAGTTCGAAGGCGGCACTGGCCTCGCTGACGCGCGAAATGGCCAACGACATGGCGCCGCTGAACGTGCGCGTGAACGCCATCGCGCCGGGCGAAATCGACACGGCCATCCTGTCGCCCGGCACCTCGCACATCGTCGACACGCAAATCCCGCTGCGCCGCCTGGGCACGACGGCCGAAGTGGCCGACCTGGTGGAATTCCTGTGCAGCGAGCGCGCCTCGTACATCACGGGCGCGGAAATTCCCATCGATGGCGGCCAGCGCATTTGATTGAAAAGGAAGATCGCATGACTCGACATATCGGTATCGTCGGCTGCTCGGCCGAAGGTGCGGCCCTGTGCTACCGCACGATTTGCGAAGAGGGCGCGCATGCGCTGGGCGCGTATGAACATCCGGAAGTGACGCTGCACACGCCGCCGCTGGCGCGCTATGTGGAGTGCCTGGACGCGGGCGACCTGGCCGGTGTGGCCGAACTGATGCTGGCGTCGGCGCGCAAGCTGGCCGCCGCCGGCGCCGACTTCCTGATCTGCCCCGACAACACCATCCACCAGGCATTCGAGCTGATGGCGCCCCGTTCGCCGCTGCCCTGGCTGCATATCGCGGACGTCGTGGCCAGCGAGGCGGCCGCCCGCGCTTACCAACGCGTCGGCCTGACGGGCACGCGCTGGCTGGTCGACAGCGCCGTGTATCCGGACAGGCTGGCCGCGCGCGGCATCGCCTGCGTGCGGCCCGGCGAGGACGAACGCAGCGAGATCAACCGCATCATCATGGAGGAGCTGGTGCCGGGGATCGTCAAACAGGACAGCGTGGCGCGCTTCCAGGCCATCATCGCCGGCCTGCGCGAGCAGGGCTGCGACGCCGTCATCCTCGGCTGCACGGAAATCCCGCTGATCATCAGCGACGCCAATTCGCCGCTGCCGACTCTCGATTCCACGCGCTTGCTGGCGCGCGCCGCCCTGCGCCAGGCGCTGGCCGCCTGATTATTTGTCGAGTTGAGTATCGAGCTGCGCCTGCAGCGCGGCCACCACCAGCGCGTGGTCGTCCGCCTGGGCCAGACCGGACACGGTGACCGTGCCGACCAGTCCCACGCCCCGTATCAGCAGGGGAAAGGCGCCGCCATGGCCCGCGTACTCGATGTCGTCGAGGTATTTCACGTCTTCGAAGGTGCTGCCGCGGCTCTTATACGAAATGCCCATGTAGTAGGAACTGCGGCAAAAGCGCTGCACCGTGTTGTTCTTGCGGCGTATCCAGTCCGCCTGGTCCGCCGTGGCGCCCGTCATGGCGTGATGGAACAGGACGTGGCCGTTGCGCGTGATGTTGACGGTGACGGCCTTGCCCCGCTTGCGCACTTCCTCGACGATCCACAGGCCCACGGCCAGCGCCGCGTCGTTGTCGAAGCGTTCGAATTGCAGGGATTCTTCCTGTTGCGCCAGGGTTTGCAGCAAATCGGCGTAATGATCCATCGTGGCAGTCGGTGGTAGTGGCTGGAAGCGCTACTGTAGCGCACCCTGGGGCCGGCGCGCGCGCTTTTTCTGCGCGGCGGCTAAAATAGGCGGCATGAACCTGTCCCTGTTTGCCGATGACGATTACGCCCCGCTGGGGCCGGCGCCGCTGGCGCCCGGCGCGACGGCATCGGTGCTGCTGCGCGGTTTTGCCCTGCCATATCTGGACGAGATGCTGCCGGCGCTGGACGCCATCGTGCTGGCGGCGCCCCTGCGCCACATGGCCACGCCGGGCGGCTTGCGCATGTCCGTTGCCATGAGCAATTGCGGCGCGCTGGGTTGGGTCACGGACGCGCGCGGCTACCGCTATGCGGGCCTCGATCCCGTCAGCGGTCAGCCCTGGCCGCCCATGCCGCCGGTGTTCCTGCGCCTGGCGCAGGAGGTGGCGCTGGCGGCCGGCTATCCCGGTTTCACGCCCGACGCCTGCCTCGTCAACCGCTACGCGCCCGGTGCGCGCATGGCCCTGCACCAGGACCGCGACGAATGCGATTTCACGGCGCCCATCGTGTCCGTCTCGCTGGGCCTGCCCGCCACTTTTCTATTCGGCGGGGCGCAGCGGGCCGACAAGGCGGCGCGCATCGCGCTGCTGCACGGCGACGTGGTGGCGTGGGGCGGCGCCGACCGCCTGCGCTTCCACGGCGTGGCGCCCCTGAAGGAGGGCGAGCATGCGCTGCTGGGCGCGCAGCGCATCAATCTGACGTTTCGCAAGGCTGCCTGAGCTGGCGCCAGGCCGTTCCCCGCTTGAGTAGATAGTGCGCATGCACGTAGCGCCACGGAATGGCCAGGTAGACCAGCACCACGAACGCACATTCGAACGCCGTTGCCGCGGTGGCGGGATCGAGCTGGCCGTTCAGCCACTGGGGCAGCGGCACGAGCAGCAGCCAGAGGGTCTTCCACAGCGCTTCCCACAGCAGCACGGGCAGCATCTGCAGCGGATACCGCAGGCCCAGCAGGCATAGCAGCGAGAACGCGGCCAGCATGCAGTTCACCGTGCCACGCGCCAGTTCCCACGGCTGGTGCGGCGTGACGATGCCGGGCCACAGTACGCTCCCGAGACCCAGCACGACCAGCAGATACATGGCGCGCAGCGCATACAGGCGGGCGGTCGAGACGGTATTCATGGTGGACATGGTGCGTTCTCCTGCTTGTGGGGGGATGGCGAAAGGGGCTTACTCGACTTCCTTGAGGATTTTCTCCAGGCCGTCCAGGCGCGCCTGGATCTGCGCCGTGGCAGCGCTCAGCGCGGCCAGCGCCGCTGCCGTTGCCGCCTGCGAGGCAGCCATGGACCGGGCCAGTTCCTGGTAGGCGCCGTCCTGCGCCAGCCGGGCGCGCGCCTGCACGATGCCGGACGCATATTTGAAGGCGAAGATGATGACGGCGGCCGTGCAAGGGAAGAAGAAGGCGGCGAAAAAGATGTTTTCAGACATGATGACCTCTACAGTTCAGGATGGATCCGGGTTGGGAGTGAGCGTAGACGCGGCCGCGGCGATGCTGGCCGGCGTCAGCAGCAATTCGAAGGGACTGGCTTCGAAGTAATTGAGGGCCTTGCCGTCGTGCGACAGCTCCAGCTGGCTGGTGACCAGGCCCGCGTGTTCCAGCTTTTGCAAGTGCAGATGCAGCAGGGGACGGCTGATGCCCAGGTCGCGCGCCAGCTGGCTGATGTAGTTGCGCCCGCCGCTGGCCAGCGCCGCGATGATGCGCAGCCGGTGCGGATTGTCGAGCGCCGCCAGCATGGCCAGCAAGCGGTCGCCAGTGGGGGAGGTATGTGTATCTGTCATGTGTCAACATTATCTGACATGTGACAGGTCGTCAAGCGAAATTGCGATGCCGGTTTAATGCAAGGCACTTGCAAATGTGGTGATTTTTCTCCATGATATGCAACTTGTTTGCATATGGAGTGTCCAGCATGAAGCGCGATCCCCTTTCCTTATCCCTGCCCGATGTGGCGGCCGGTCCCCATCTGGGCAATCCCTTGCCGCTCGAGTGGGTGGGCATGCAGGGCATCGCCTTGCCGCTGTGGCTGGAAGAGGGCGGGCAGGCCCAGCAAGTGCATGCCTGGGCCGACGTGCAGGTCGATTTGCCCGACCCGCACATCAGGGGCATCCACATGTCGCGCCTGTATTTGCTGCTCGATGCGTTTGCCGCCGCCCAGCCGCTCGACGCGGGCGCGCTGGCCGCCGTGCTGCGGCGCATGGTGGACAGCCACGCCGATTGCGGCAGCACGCAGGCGCGCCTGGCGCTGGCTTTTCCCCTGCTGCGGCGCCAGCCGGCGTTGTTGACGGCAGGGCTGGCCGGCTGGAAATCCTATCCCGTGCGCCTGCAGGCCAGCTGCTCGCCGCAGGGGTTCGCCCTGTCGCTGACGGTGGAGGTCGGCTATTCGTCGACCTGTCCGTGCTCGGCGGCGCTGGCGCGGCAACTGCTGGCCGACGCCTTTGCGGCGCAGTTCGGCACTGGCCCCATCGACGGCGCCGCCGCCCGCCAGTGGCTGCAGGAACACGCGAGCCTGGCCACGCCGCACAGCCAGCGCAGCACGGCGACGGTCACCGTGCCATTGACGGAGCAGGCGGAGCTGGACCTGTTTCCCCTGATCGACCGGGTCGAGGCCGCGCTGGCGACGCCGCTGCAGACGGCCGTGAAACGGGCCGACGAACAGGCGTTCGCGCGCTTGAATGGTGCTAACCTGATGTACGTGGAAGACGCGGCCCGCCGCGTGCAGGCGGCGCTGGCGCCGCTTGGGCCGCATTATGGGCAGGCGTGTGTTACCGTGCGGCATATGGAAAGCTTGCATCCGCACGATGCCGTGGCGCAGGCGGGCAAGCTTGCCTGAACTTTTCAGTCAACCAGGGTGGAGGACGACAGCATGCCGGAGAAAATCGCGCACGAGCCTGACGAAGGCGACGTGGAAGAGGAGCTGGAGCGCGAACGGCGCGAACATGCGCTGATCGACGAGGAAAAGCTGGGAATGGACGAGCTGGAAGAGGAGCATTTGAAGCGGGAACGCCCGCCGGGCGGGCCGGCAGGGCGCTAGCCTGCGACGGGCGCGTTTCAGCGCTGGCATCGCGCCGCGCCGCCCGGTACAATTTCGCTTTTTCCTACTCTCCCCCAACCCCGGAGGCCCATGAAATATCGCGCATTCTTCCAGTTCCTCGCCGGCTTGGCGGGCGCCACGCTGGCCGCCTCGCATGTCCAGGCTGCCACCATCTGCACCGCTATGGCCGACGCCAAAACGGGCGCCGTCCTGCTGCAAGAGGGTAATTGCATCGACCGCGTCACTCCCGCATCCACGTTCAAGATCGCGCTCAGCCTGATGGGCTACGACGCGGGCTTCCTCAAGGATGAGCACAAGCCGCTCTTGCCCTACCGCCAGGGTTATGTGGACTGGGGCGGCGAAGCGTGGCGCCAGGATACGGACCCGTCGCGCTGGATGCAGTATTCCGTCGTCTGGTATTCGCAGCAGATCACGCAGGCGCTGGGCACCGAGCGTTTCCAGAAGTACACGCGGGCGCTCGGCTACGGCAACGCCGATGTGTCGGGCGACAAGGGCAAGGACAATAGCCTGGAGCGCTCGTGGATCAGTTCTTCGCTGAAGATATCGCCGCTGGAACAGCTGGGCTTTTTGCGCAAGCTGGTCAATTACCAGCTGCCCGTGACGAAACAGGCGATGCAGGAAACGCAGCGCCTGACGCGCCTGGCCGATGTGGGCGGCTGGCAAGTGCATGGCAAGACGGGCGCGGCCTTCCCGCGCAAGGCGGACGGCAGCTTTGACGAAGCGCATGGCTATGGCTGGTTCGTGGGCTGGGCCAGCAAGGGGGAAAAGTCGATCGTCTTCGCGCGCCTGGTGCAGGACGAACAGAAGGGCCAGCAGTCGGCGGGCTTGCGCACGCGCGACGCCATGCTGAAGGAATTGCCAGCCCTGCTGGAGCAGGCGCAGAAGTGACGCACTCGGTCGTCACGGCCACCTTCATCGCGACCGAGGGCGACTACCTGGAAGCCGTCATCGACGTGGACGGCCAGCGCCTGCACGTGATGGACGAGTTCGGCGGCGCGCAACTGGCCGTCGGCACGCAAGTGCGGCTCGCACTGTGGCCGCAAGCCAGCGAGCTGGACGATTGGGACGCGATGTTCAAGGCCAATCCCGGCCGGGAAAAAGGCGTATTGCGCCTCGATGGCTGGCGCTACCTGGCGCTGGGCGTCGTGGTCCAGATCGATCCCGTCGTCTGCGACTGCGGCTGGCTGCAAGTGGCCGACCCTTTCCACACGCGCGATGAACGCTGCGTGGGCGCGTACGTTGGCGTCACGCTGGCCCGCCTGGATGCTTGCCTGCCGTAAATTCCAGCCCGCTTTGTTGCCCGCCCTATATACTTGCTGAAACGGATCATCCGGCATCAGACAAGGTTACAAGCATGGCATCAGGCATGGAGCAGTTTCAGGAAAAAGCACGGCAGGCATGGACATGGGCGCGCGCGCAGGCATTGCGCGTGGCGGGTGTGGCGTGGGTGAGGGCGGTGGCGCTGTACCGGCGCGGCCATGCGCACTTGATGACCTTGCCGCCCGTGCGGCGCGCGCTGGTGCTGGGCCTGTGGTCGTTTCTGGCCCTGCTGGCGCTGCTGATCCTGTACATGCTGCTGCTGATCCCCCTGACGCCCAGCATCCACGACTTGCGCCAGGCGCGCGCGGCTGCGCCCAGCACCATGGTCAGCGCGGATGGCAAGGAACTGGCCCGTTTCGACCAGGGCTTGCAGGAACGCGTGACGCTGCAGCAGATTTCGCCGAACGTGATCAGCGCCCTGATCTCGACGGAAGACCACCGTTTCTATGAACATCACGGCGTCGATTTCACCCGCACGGCGGGCGCCATCGTGCATACGGCGGGCGGCAACCCGCAGGGCGGTTCCACCATCACGCAGCAGCTGGCGCGCAATATGTTCCCCGAGGAAATCGGCCGTTCGCGCAGCCTGAACCGCAAGCTGAAGGAGCTGATCACGGCCCTGAAGATCGAGGCCACCTACAGCAAGACGGAAATCCTGGAAGCGTATCTGAATACGGTACCGTTCCTGTACAACACCTACGGCATTGAAATGGCGGCCCGCACCTATTTCGACAAGCCCGCCTCGCGCCTCGATATCCTGGAAAGCGCCACCCTGGTCGGCATGCTCAAGGGCACGAATTACTACAATCCGGTCGGCAATCCCGAACGCTCCCTGCAGCGCCGCAATGTGGTGCTGGGCCAGATGCGCAAGCATGACGTCATCGACGAGGCGCGCTACAGGCAGCTGATCAAGCGTCCGCTGCGCCTGCATTTCGAGCGCCAGAGCGAGCGGGCGCAGTCGGACAGCCATTTCACGGCCTATGTGCGCAAATGGCTGATCGACTGGGCCGACGAGAACGATTACAACCTGGAACTGGACGCGCTGGTGGTGCACACCACGCTCGACTACGATTTGCAGCAGGGGGCCGAGCGCGCCGTCGAGCGCCAGGCAAATGCCTTGCAGGCGATTGCCGACGTGGAATGGAGCCGCGCAGGCGTGCCGTCGTCCACCTCGACGGGCATGTATGCGGGCATGCAGGCCGGCAGCGTGGCGTTCGATTATTTCTGGAAGTCGCATCCGGCCCTGCTGGACGCCTTCGTGCGCGAGTCGGCCGACTACCGCAAGCTGACGGCCGCCGGCAGCACGCCCGAGGCGGCGCTGGCCCAGCTGAAGGGCGACCGCGCCTTCATGGCCGCCCTGCGCAAGTCGAAGACGCGGCTGGAGGCGGGCTTTGCCGCCATGGACCCGGCCACGGGCGCCGTGCGCGCCTGGGTGGGCAGCCGCGACTTTGCGCGCGAACAATTCGACCACGTCTCGCAGGCGGCGCGCCAGCCCGGCTCCACCTTCAAGCCCATCGTGTATGGCGCGGCGCTGGAAAAGGGGCTCAGCCCCGACCACGTGTACCGCGACGCCGTGATGGATATCAAGGCGTCCGACGGCACGATATGGCGCCCGACGGACATGAGCGGCACGACGGGGCGCGACATGACTATGCGCGACGGCCTCGTGTACTCGAAAAACACGATCACGGCGCAGGTGATGCAGGACGTGGGCTTGCCGCCGATCATCAAGCTGGCACGGGCACTGGGCATCCGCGACAGCAAGCTGGAAAAAGTGCCGTCGCTGGCGCTGGGCACCAGTCCCGTCACCTTGCTGGAAATGGTCAACGCCTACGCCAGCATCGCGGCCCAGGGCGAGGCGCGCCTGCCGTTCGTCGTCACGCACATCACTGACCGCGAAGGCAAGATCATCGCCCGCTTCGGCGACGACAAGCCCAGGCGCGCCATGCAGGCCGCATCGGCGGCCACCCTGACGGACATGATGCGGGGCGTGATCGACCGCGGCACGGGCACGGCCATCCGCAGCCGCTTCGGCATCCGCTCCGACGTGGCCGGCAAGAGCGGCACCACGCAAAACAATGCGGACGGCTGGTTCATCCTGATGCACCCGGAACTGGTGGGCGGCGCCTGGGTCGGCTTCAACGATGCGCGCGTCACTATGCGCAGCAATTACTGGGGCCAGGGCGGCCACAACGCCGTGCTGGTGGTGGGCGACTTCTTCAAGACGGCGCTGGACACTGGCAAGCTGTCGCGCGACGCCATCTTCCCCGGCGGCAAGCCGCCGCCACCGCTGCGCCACGTGGAACCCGTCGAGGAACCGCAGGATGAGCCGGTGGAAGAGCCGGGCGACTTGCTGCAGGAGGGCGCACCGGCCGCGCCGCTGGCCATGCCGGCCGAAGCGGCCGATGGACAGGAGTCGCATGGCAAGGCGGTGCCGGAGGCGGCGCCTGCGCCTGTTCCGCAGCCTGCGCCCGTGCCCGTGCCGCAGGGTTAAAAGGACCCAAGGGAGCATTCCATGCTTAAAAAACTGCTGCCGTTGATGCTGTGTTGCGCGCTTGATTCCTCTGCGGAAGAATTGATCCAGGTCGGTTCGCCAACGGGCTATATTGAGCTAGCTCAAGTCGTCGAGAGCTCTTCCCTGGTGGCGCGGGTGACGGTCGTGTCCGCGACGGTGGTGCCGCACGAGGATGCTATGGATGGGAAACTCTGTGGCATTGTCTACCGGGCAAAAGTCGTGCAGGCATTGAAGGGCAGCCAGAACGGTGATGTGCAGTTTTTCCTGCCTGTGGAGACTTCTCCTCTCCAAGCGGGTCTCAAGTACCTGGTGTTCCTGGAACATCGAAGCGAGCGCCAGGCCAGAGACCTCTTTGCGTCCCTGAACGTGGCCTTGCCTTATGCAGAAAGCACGCGTTTGAAGTGTAAATTTCCAGCGGGATATTACGTTTCCCTGCATGCGGCCCCCCTGGCATTTGATGCAGATGCCGGGAGACAATTTGGTGGTGAGTGGCTGAGCCTGGGAAGAGGCGGGGTGCCATCGGGCCTCGTGCTTTGCGAAGTACCTGTAACCAATAGCGCTAACGTGGAAAGCCGGCACCATCGACAAAAAAAATCCGGCGGCGCGGTGGTCAGCTGGATGGAAATGGCCCGCCTGATCAAAAGGGCCGATAGCGTGTTGAGCTTCTTGAACAGGGGACTCGATGCGTGCGGCAAGTAAGCCGTGCCGCCGCCCGTTCCAGTCTCGGATTTAGGGCGTATTGCGCCTCAACCCCGCCTGCCGCACAAACACCTGCAGCGCGGGCATGGTCTGCTCGTGCAGCGCTTGCAGTTCCGCTTCCAGTGCTGGCGTGACGGCCAGGCTGCCATCCGCCTGCCGGCGCACGGGCAGGCCCAGCGCTTGCGCCATTTCTACCGGGTAATTCGTGAAGTTGCCATACGGCCGCTTGCCGTCCACGGACGGGGTGGGCCAATAGCCTTCGGCCAGGTAATCCTCCGCACTGCCCATGCCCAGCATTTCCACCGTCAGCCACGACTGCTGGCGCAGCAGCGTCAGATGCTGTGCCGTCAGGACGAACGGCGCCTTGCCGTGGGCATAGCTGCCCGGCTTCAGGTCGGCCATCTGCACGAAGCGGGGCAGCAGCTGCGCCGCTTCCATCAGGCGCTGCGCGGCCAGTGCCGCATCGCCGCTGGCGATCGCCTGCATGGCCAGTGTCAGGGTGTCGCCCGTGCCCAGCGGGTGGGCCGGATTGAGCATGGGCGCGCCGCTTTCCACGGGCGACCAGCCGATGTCGAAGCGCCGTATCAGCGCCAGGTGGTGCACATTGAGGATTTTCGGCAGGGGCGCGTCGAGGGTAGCCACGATGCGCTGGCGCACGGCGCGGGGCAGGCCGCCGCCGGCCGCGCGCGCCAGCACGGGTGAGCACAGCAGGGCGCCGGCAAGGCGCAGCAGCTGGCGCCGCATGGGCTGGATACGGCCCGGCATCACGGCGTCGTCACGTCCTGGCGCTGGAATTCGATGCGGTTTTCCTGGTAATCCCACTTCGTGTAGGGCCCGAACACGCGCCGGTTTTCCTTGCTGTCGGCATTCGATTGCTCGCGCTTCATGCGCCGCACCAGGGCGGGGTCCGTGAGCGGGGCGGTCGTCGTGCCGAACACTTCGTGCCGCACGCTTTGCTTGGCATCGGCGCCGCGCGAGATGATGGTGAGCTTGCGCGAGGCGGGATCGAAGTACAGGCGCATGGCAAACGTATTCATGTCCTGCAGATACAGGCCGTCGTCGCGCCACTGGGCATAGAAATAGTCGCCGCAGACGGCCTTCGGCTCGCGCTTCCATTCGCAGGCGAGCAGGATCAGCAAATGATGGTCATCGAGCTGCTTGATGGACACACGGGCCTTGGAATAGCCCCAGGTGCTGGGCGGCACGGTCGTCGACGAGAGCAGGTTGTATTCGCCCACGAGCTTGGGCATGGGTGCTTGCGCAAAGGCGCCGGTGCACAGGGCAAGGGCGGCTGCCGCGGCGGCGCCGCGTATCGGGAAAAAGGGTGTCATGATGGCCATAAAGAAAAGTTGCCACATTATAGATGGCAACTTGCCAAGATGGCCGCGCGCTTGAACGCGCTGCCGGCCGTTACTTCAGCTTGCTCAACTCCGCCACGTCGATCTTGACGACCTTGCCGTCCGTGGCGGCCACCAGGGTCAGGAAATGGGGCGTCGCGTAGTGCGCCGTCAGGGCCGCCTCGCCGGTCCATTCTTCCAGCATGATGAAGCGTGTGGGAATCTTGTTGTCGAGGTGCAGCTCGTAGCGCAGGCAGCCGCTTTCGGCACGGCTGGGCGGCACGACGGCTTCCAGGGCGGCGCGCACGGCGTCGATATGGTCGGCTTGGGCATCGATGGTGGCGACGACGGTCAGGGTCATGGTGGTCCTTGTAAAGTGATGGGGCGGATGCAGCTTAGCGCATCCTGGACGTTCATGCCGGCCATGTCCAGTCTGGCTGCGCCGAAACAGTTTCCGCCGCAGCCAGAAAATCCGCCGCCCCTTACGCGGCCTGCAGCGCCCCGATCTGCTCGAACGCGGCCGTCAATGCCTGCGCCCTGGCAGCATCGCTGACCTTGACGCCTTCGGCGCGCACGATATCGATTTGCGTGACGCCGAGGAAGCCGAGGAAGGCGCGCAGATGGCTTTCCTGGTGCTCCAGGCTGGCCATCGGCGTGTCGGCGCCGTAATAGCCGCCGCGCGTCGAGGCGATGATCACGCGCTTGCTACCCAGCAAGCCTTCCGGGCCGTTGGCGCCGTACTGGAAAGTCTTGCCCGGCACGGCCAGCGCGTCCAGCCACGATTTGAGCTGGCTGGGGAGGGCGAAGTTGTACATGGGGGCGCCGACGACGATGACGTCGGCCGCCAGCACCTGCTCCAGCGCGCCGGCCAGCGCTGCGCCGTCGCTGGCACTGGGCGCCGCCGTGAATTGCGGCAACGGCTGGGCCGCCAGGTCGCGGTAGTGGACGGCGGCGCCGGGCGCGGCCGCCTGCAGGCGGGCCACGATGGCGGCGGACAGCTGGCGGCTGATGGAATGCTCGCCGAGGATGCTGGAATCGATGTGCAGGATGTTCATGGGTGCCTTCTTGGGTGGTATGATCGGGTGGTATGTTTTTGTAACCGAGTTAAATATAGTGACTATCAAATGAACGCACAAGAAGGCACTTTTTCCACACTGGGGCACACGGATGTGACTATTGGTGATGCCGCCGCGCAAGGGGCCGAGCTGGAACGGCGCATGCGCGACGAGGGAGGCCATGCGGGCGTGGCCGATTCCTGCCGCCCCATCACGGACATCCTCACGCGCGTGGGCGACAAATGGAGCGTGATGGTGGTGATTTTGCTGGGCAATGGCACCAAGCGCTTCAACGAGATGCGCCGCCTGATCGGCGGCATCTCCCAGCGCATGCTGACCCTGACCCTGCGCGGGCTGGAACGCGACGGCCTCGTGACGCGCACCGTGTTTCCCACTGTGCCGCCGCGCGTCGACTACGCGTTGACGGACCTGGGCCGCTCGCTCCTCGTCCCCATCAGCGCGCTGGGCGCCTGGGCCCATGGCCACCGCGACGCCATCGATGCGGCGCGGCTGGCGTTCGATGCCAAGGCAGGGAACCAGCTCCCCGCGGACGATTAAGCTATGTCGATGATGGCCAGCATGTCACAGCCATCGGCATCCATGCCTGTTTCCACGAAACCCATGCTGGCATAGAATCGCTGCGCGTTGGTATTGCCCGGTTTGTAGCAAATCTTGATGCTGCGCGCATCGGGCCGGGCGCGGATTTCCGCCAGCGCCAGGCCGAGGGCAGCCCTGCCATGGCCTTGTCCCTGGCGCCGGTGGTCGACCATGAAACGCCAGATCTGGTAGTGGCCGGGCGGGTCTTCCTCGTCCGGCGAAACGAACATCAGGAAACCGATCACCTCTTCATCGCAATATACGGCGCGCGTATGCATGGTAGCGGGGTAAAAGCTGGCCTGCGCGATGGAGTAGTCGTTGCTGGCCCGATAATCGCGTTGCTGTGGCAGCAGGGGCAATTCGCTGATGATGTCAAAATTGTCGGCGGTGACGGCGCGCAGGCTGATGGTCATGGTCGAAGGTGATGAAAAGTCGGGTGTGGAAGTATGGGGAAAAGTTGCGCAACTGGCAATACCGTGCCATCGCTCGGCGCAGCCAGCGCTTCGATCATCGTCATGGCAGGGCCTGTGTCTGAACGAATTCCGATGAACTGCCTTGCACGTCGTGCCGGTAGCGCGCCGGCGGCAGTTCGAACTGGGTCTTGAAGAAGCGGGTGAACGCGCTTTGCGAGGAAAAGCCCAGGCGGTCGCCGATTTCCGCCACGCTCATGCTCGTTTCGCGCAGCAGCCGGCGCGATTCGCGGCTCTTGGCGCGCAGTTCCAGCGCGCGGAACGAGGTCTGCTCCTGCTGCAGCTGGCGCTGCAAGGTCCAGCGGTTCATCGCCAGGCCGTCGCACAGGGCCGGCAGCAGCGCGGCGCCGTCGGCGTCCGCCTGCCGGCTCAATAAATCGATGATGGCTTGCTCCACGCGGGCCGAAAACAGCTGCGCCCCCTGCAGCTGCTGCAATTGCCCCTGCGCGTGGCGCAGCGCGTGCGGCGCCAGCATGGCGTTGAACTGGGCAAAAGGCCGGTCCAGCGCCGGCGCGTCAAACGTCAGCGTGTTGCGTCCCTGGCCAAAGGTGGCGGCGGCGCCGAAGCACTCGGCAATGGCGGGCGCGAACCACGGCGCCTTGCCCTGGAAGCCGGCATGGAAGGCGGTGGCCGCGCCATCGTCGTAGGCGCGCGCCACCAGCGACAGCATGCGGAAATTGGCCAGCGCCTGCATGGCGCCGCCCACGGGGCAGAATTCGGACAGGTATTCGATCTCGATGCGCGTGCCGCTTTCGCTCATCAGCATGAAATCGAATTCGCCGATCAAGCCACGCAAATGCAGCAGTTCGTGCAGCGCGCTGCGCAGGGTGGGGCGGTTGAAGCAGACGTGGGCGATGCCGGAAAAATGGGCGAACCAGTGCGTCACGTCGATGTCGAGAATGGCCCGGTGCTGCGGCAGCTGCTGGGCGTAGGCCGTCATGCGGCGGTGCCGCTCGGCGTTGATGCGGCCGCCCGGTTCGTCCAGCTGCGCCGGCGTGATGCCGGTCTGCCGGAAGAAGTCGGCGGGGTCGTGGCCATCGGCCTGCAAGGCGCGCGCGCATTGCTGCGCAATCCGGTTCGAAACCGTGCGCGTGTCGGGTTTGTGCAAGGGTGTCTCCTGCTTGTTGTAGTAATTTTTCACAAATATTAGCACTTTGTAGGAAATTGTTGGTTGTCGTGCCGCCTAACCAAAAATTGTTTTCGCGGGTATAAAACGCGTGCTGCGCGGTCAAGAAACTCACGCATTCTCACGCTATATTGTTTTCGGCCGGCCTTGCTGCCGCGCCTTGATACCTACAAAAACAGTCTTGGAGATAATGATGAATTGCACTTTGAAACCGATGGCCCGCGTGGTCGCCGGCTGCGTCGCCACGCTTGCCCTGGCCGCCTGCGGCAACGACACCGGCAGCGAGGGATATACGCAGCCCGTGTTCGGCGCCACCACCTACGCCCAGCTCAAGTCCGACGGCTATACCTTCAAGGACATGAACCGCAACGGCAAGGTCGATCCGTACGAAGACTGGCGCCTGCCGGCCGAGGCGCGGGCCGACGACCTGCTGTCGCGCATGAGCCTTGATGAAAAGGCCGGCTTGATGATGCATGGCACGGCGCCCACCGTGTCCGACCCTTCCGGCATCGGCCTGGGCGGCGCGTATGACCTGGCGGCGCTGCAGGACCTGGTCGTCAAGCAGTACGTCAACACCTTCATTACCCGCATGGCGGGCGACACGGCAAATATGGCGGCCCAGTACAACAAGCTGCAGGCGCTGAGCGAAACGTCGCGCCACGGCATTCCTGTGTCCATCAGCACGGACCCGCGCCACCATTTCCAGTACACGGTGGGCGCCAGCGCCGGTACCAAGGGTTTCTCGCAGTGGCCGGAAACCCTGGGCCTGGCCGCCATCGGCGACGATGCGCTGGTGCGCCGCTTCGGCGACATCGCGCGCCAGGAATACCTGGCCGTGGGCATCACGCAAGCGCTGTCGCCGCAGGCGGACCTGGCCACGGAGCCGCGCTGGTCGCGCATCAACGGCACGTTCGGCGAAGATGCGGACCTGGCCAAGCGCATGGTGCAGCACTATATCGAGGGCTTCCAGGATGGCAATACGGGCCTGCATGACGGCAGCGTGGTGGCCGTCGTCAAGCACTGGGTCGGCTACGGCGCCACGAAAGAGGGCTTCGACGGCCATAATTACTATGGCCGCTACATGACTTACCCGGGCAATAATTTTGCCTACCACGTCAAGCCGTTCGAGGGCGCCTTCACGGCCAAGGCGGCCTCCGTCATGCCCACCTATGCGCTGCCGGACGGCAATATCACCATCGACGGTATCACGCTGGAGCAGGTAGCGGCCGGCTTCAGCAAGACCATGCTGACGGATCTGCTGCGCGGCAAATACGGCTTCGAAGGCGTGATCCTGTCCGACTGGGGCATCACTTCCGACTGCGACGCCAACTGCCGCAACGGCACGCCGCCTGGCGTGGCGCCGTCGTTCATCGGCTTCGGCACGCCGTGGGGCATGGAAGACGCCACCAAGGCCGAGCGCTACGTGAAAGCCGTCACGGCGGGGATGGACCAGTTTGGCGGCGTGACGGAAGCGCCGTATCTGACGCAAGCCGTGCAGCGGGGCCAGTTGACGGAAGCGCGCATCAACGCGTCGGCGCGGCGCATCCTGGTGCAGAAATTCAAGCAGGGCCTGTTCGAGCATCCGTTCGTCGATGCTGCCAAGGCGGCCACCACGGTGGGCAAGGCGGACTTCATCGAGGCGGGCCTGGAAGCCCAGCGCCGTTCGCTGGTCCTGCTGGAAAACAAGGACAAGACCTTGCCGCTGGCGGCCACCGTCAAGAAGGTTTACCTGTACGGCATCGACGCGGCCGTGGCGAAGCAGTATGGCTACACGGTGGTCGCCACGCCGCAGGAAGCGGACGTGGCCCTGCTGCGCGTGGCCGCGCCGTATGAAACCCTGCACCCGAACTACATCTTCGGCAGCATGCAGCACGAAGGGCGCCTGAACTATGTCGATGGCGACGCCGACTACGAGGCCATCAAGAACGCGGCCAAATATGCGCCGAAGACGGTGGTGACGGTGTACCTGGACCGCCCGGCCATCCTTGGCAACGTGCAGGACAAGGCCAGCGCCATACTCGCCAACTTCGGCGTGAGCGACGGCGCGCTGTTCGATGTCCTGACGGGCAAGGCCAAGCCGCAAGGCAAGCTGCCGTTCGAACTGCCATCGTCGATGGCCGAAGTGCAGGTGCAGAAATCGGACGTGCCGTATGACACGGCCCATCCGCTGTACAAGTTCGGTTACGGCCTGGGGTACTGACAACGCTCCTGCTGTCAGCGCACGGTAATCCAGCTGCGCTCCTGCACGGAGCGCAGCGCGGCGTCGACCAGCCGGTCCACCTCGTAGCCGTCGCGGAAGGTGGGCCAGACTGGCTCGCCGCCGGCGATCGCCTGCAGAAAATCGCGCGCCTCGATGACGATTTGCTCGTTGTAGCCCGTGCCGTGCCCGGCTCCCTGGCTGAATGCCAGGTAGTCGGGGTGGGCGGGGCCCATCAGCAGGCGCTGGAAACCCTGGCGCTGCGCGGGGCGGCTGGCGTCGTACAGCCACAGCTCGTTCTGGTTTTCCTGATCAAAGGCGATCGCGCCTTTCGTTCCCGTGATGCGGTAGGTATAGCCCATCTTGCGCCCGGCCGCCACGCGGCTGAAGGTCAGCGCGCCCAGCGCGCCGCTGGCAAAGCGCAGCATCACATTCCCCTGATCGTCGTTGTCCACCGCTTCCATGCCGTGCGGGCCGTCGCGCCGCGCATGCACGGTATTCATGTCGGCCACCAGCGAGTCGACGGGACCGCCCAGGCGCAGGGCCAGGTTGAGCAGGTGCGACCCCACGTCGGCCAGCGCGCCGGCACGCGTTGCCGTGGCCTCCCGCGTGCGCCACGAGGCGGGCGCGCGCGGGTCGTGCAGGTAGTCTTCCACGTGCTCGGCGGCGACGTGGATGATGTCGCCGATTTCTCCGGACGCGATGATCTGGCGCGCCAGCTGGCTGGCGGGCGTGCGGATGTAGTTGTAGCCGACCATGTTGGCCACGCCCGCGTCTTCCGCCGCCTGCGCCAGCTGCAGCGATTCGGCGGCGGAAAATCCCAGCGGCTTTTCGCAGAACACGGGCTTGCCCAGGGCCAGCGCCGCCAGCACGATGTCCTTGTGCGTGGCGGGCGGCGTGGCGACGACGATGGCGTCGATGGCGGGGTCATTGACCAGCGTGCGCCAGTCGCCCGTGGAGCTGTTCCAGCCCAGTTCCCGCGCGCTGCGGGCCGCGCCTTCTTCGCTGCTGGTGGCGATGCATGCGCAGACGGGGTTGCGGGACGTGGGAAAGATGCTGCGCACGGTCTTGTAGGCGATGGTGTGGGCCTTGCCCATGTAGCCGGCGCCGATCAGGCCGATGTGGATGTCTTGCATAGGGAGTCTCCGAGGTGGCGTGTATGGGATTCAGGCTTGCTGGCGCCAGGCATGGCCGTCCAGGGCGTCGAGCAAGCGGGCTGCTGGCCAGTCCTGCGCCAGCGCTTCGCGCATGAGCTGTTGCTGCGTGGGCGGCGCCATGCCATCGATGGGCTGGTCGCGGTCCAGGTTGCTGGGAAAGGCATAGCCTTCGGCGCAGGCGGCGATCGCGTGGCCGATGCCTGCGTCATCCAGCGCGCCCTGCGCGCGCAGCGCCTGCAAGGCGGGATACAGGGCGGCGCTCATGGCGCGGCGGTCCAGCGCTTCCATGGCGCGCCCGAATGGCGACGACACCTGCAGCAGGTTGGCCATGCGGCGGATGTCGGGCGAGCGGTTATGCCCGGCCGCATGGAACAGGGCGGGGTTGAAGAACACGGCGTCGCCTTGCGACAGCGGCAGCTGCACGCAATGCCGGGCGAAATAGTCGCGGAACGGCCGCTGCTGCCAGGCGAGAAAACCGGCCCGGTAGCGCTGCGACCAGGGCAGGTACAGGGTAGGGCCGGATTCGAGCGGCATGTCGCAATGGGCAACGGCGCCCTGCAAGGTCAGGAGGGCCGACATCTGGTGCACGGGCGCGGGATAGGCGGCGCAGGCGGCGGCGCTCTGGAAGCCCAGGTGATAGTCGCGGTGCGGCGCCTGGGCGGCCCCGCCGGGATTGACGACGTTCACTTGCGCCGTCATCTGGTAGGCGGGCCCCAGCCAGGCCTGCGATATCCAGGCAAAGACGGGGTTGGCGTAGTAGCGCGCGAACGTTTCGGGCGCGCGCAGGCAAAGCTTTTGCTGGGCGTTCCAGATGCGGTCGTTCGCGCCCGGCCTGGCGAAATGGTCGCCGGCCGTCTGGCCGCTGGCATGCTGCCCGGCGATCAGGTCGCGGAACACGCGATTGGCCTGCTCCAGCGTTTCCATGTCGGTGACGGCCCGTTTGAGCACGATGACGCCGGGGCCGTCCATCAGCGCCTGGCCCCACTCGGCCTGCAGCGCGTGCAGCGCGGCCGGATTGGCGGCCAGTTCGCGCACGGCATCGCAGTCGTAGACGAGGATATTTTCCTGTACCGCGGCGGCGTGCGGATAGTCGGCCAGCGCCGTGCGGCAGCTGACGGTGTCGATGAAGTCTTGCAGGTCGCAGCTTTCCGGCGTCAGCCAATACGGGGCGGGCGGCGCGGCGCCGGCGTTGGTGGTGTGCATGCGGTGTCTCCTGATTATTTAAGTTGTAGAATCAGTATAGGGATGAAAATCCGCATTTTTGATCAGAAAATCCATCAAAAAACCATCAAACCGAAATGGAGGGCACGTGACGCATCCTTTCCCCGTCAAGGTCGTGGCGCTGCAGGCCGGCGTCAGTGTGGCCACGGTCGACCGCGTGATCAGGCAGCGCGGCGGCGTGCACGCCAATACGGTGCGCCGCGTGATGCAGGCGCTCGACGAGCTGGCGCGGCAAAGCACGCAGGTGGGCCTGGCCGGCAGAAAATTCATGCTCGACGTGCTGATGGTGGCGCCGCGCCGTTTTACCGATGCCGTGCGCGCCGCGCTGGAGGCGGAGCTGCCGTCCCTGCATCCGGCCGTGCTGCGTTCGCGCTTTCACCTGCATGAAACCCTGGAGGTGGACGGCATCGTCGACCTGCTGGAACGCATCCGCAAGAACGGCAGCCACGGCGTGCTGCTCAAGGCGCCGGACGTGCCGCCCGTGGCCGACGCCGTTGCGCGGCTGGCGGCGGCCGGCATCCCCGTGGTGACCCTGGTGACGGACCTGCCCGCGTCCGCGCGCCGCAGCTATGTGGGCATGGATAACCGGGCGGCGGGCGAGACGGCCGCCTACCTGATCGGCCAGTGGCTGGGCGGCGCGAGAAAGAAACGGCAGGTGCTGGTGACCCTGAGCAGCAACCGTTTTCACGGCGAGGAAGAGCGCGAGATCGGTTTTCGCCGCGCGCTGCGCGAACGGCACCGGCATTTATCGATCGTCGAAGTGAGCGAAGGCCACGGCATCGACGGCGCCACGGGCGCGCTGGTGCGGCAAGCGCTGGCCGGGCATCCCGATATCGCCGCCGTGTATTCCATCGGCGGCGGCAATGCCGCCATCGTGCAGGCGTTCGCCAAAGCGGGCCGGCCCTGCCAGGTCTTCATCGGCCATGACCTCGATGCGGACAACCTGGCGCTGCTCCGTTCGGGCGCCATCCACGCCGTGCTGCACCACGACCTGGGCCAGGACATGCGCCGCGCCTGCCAGGAAATCCTGCGGGCGCAGGGCGCGCTGCCGGCCCTGGCGCAGCCCGCCTCGCTGTCCGCCATCCAGATCGTCACGCCGTGGAACCTGCCCGCGCTGAACGGACTGAATTGACAGCCGCCCGGGCCTGGCCGATACTCGCCGCTTCGCTCATCGCTCACCTTTGAAGGAAATCCCCGATGTCCGTCATCCCGAAATTGCATCAGACCGTGCTGGCTGCCTTGCTCTCCGCCGCGTTTGCCATGCCGGCCATGGCCGCCGCCCCCGCAGCTGCGGCAGCTGCCGCCGCCCCATCGGCCTGGGTCGAGGCCAGCAACCGCAACGCGGCCATCGTGCTGGCGGCGCAGGCGCAGTTCTCGCCCGAAGACGCTTCCGATACGGGCCTGGCGCAGTACGACGGCCTGGCTGCCGACCTGGGGCCGAACATCACCGAGCGCCATGTGGCGGCCATGCAGAAGGCGCGCGCGCAATTGCAGCAAAAGCTGGCGGCGGAAAAGGATGAATGCATCCGCCAGGATCTGCAAATTCTGACGAACGCCGTCGACCAGGAAATCAGCGGCGCCCGGCTGGAAGCCAAATACGCCTTGCCGTGGGTCGACGTGCCGCAGATGGTCTTTGGCAGCATGCAAAGCCTGCTGCAGGAACAGCGTCCGGCCGCGCGCCGCGCCAAGGCGCTGGAACGCCTGCAGCGCTATGTGGGCCAGTTCCCGGGCAGCACGCCGATCACGCAGCAGGCCAAGGCCCGCTTCACGGAAAAAATCGGCAAGCCCGGCCTGGCCGGACCCGTGCGCCTGCAGGTGGAGCAGTCGCTGGAAAACGTGCCCACGTATATCGCCGGTATCCGTAAGCTGTTTGCCGACATGCAGATCGCGGGCGCCGAAGCCGCGCTGGCGGCCATGGAGCAGCAGCTGAACGAGTATGCGGCATGGGAAAAACAGGTGGTGCTGCCCCTGTCGCGCACGGATTTCCGCATGGCGCCCGAGCTGTATGCGTTCCGCCTGAAACAGGTGGGCATCGACATCGAGCCGCGCGCGCTGGTCGAACGGGCGCAGGTGGCTTATCTGGAAACGCGCGCCGCCATGCAGGCGCTGGCGCCCGTGGTGGCGGCGAAAATGTCGCTCAAGGGTGTCGACGGCAGTGATTACCGCCAGGTGCTGCGCGCGCTGAAAGCGGACTCCATCCCCGACGAGCAGCTCGAGGCGCACTACAAGGGCGTCAATACGCAGCTCGAAGCACGCATCCGCCAGCAGCGCGTGGTCGATATTCCGGCGCGCGCCATGACCATGCGCCTGGCGTCCGACGCCGAATCTGCCGCCCAGCCGGCGCCGCATATGCGTCCGCCTCCGCTGATCGGCAATACGGGGGAGCACGGCCAGTTCGTCCTGCCCGTCAGTAATCCGGCCGCCAGCGGCAAGGGCGAGGCGTATGACGATTTCAATTTCGCGGGCGCCGCCTGGACCCTGAGCGCGCATGAGGGCCGTCCCGGCCACGAACTGCAGTTCAGCGCCATGGTGGAGCGGGGCGTGTCGCAGGCGCGCAGCCTGTATGCGTTCAACAGCGTCAACGTGGAAGGCTGGGCCCTGTACGCGGAAGCGGAGATGATTCCCTACGAGCCGGCCGAAGGCCAGTTCATCGCGCTGCAGTTCCGCATGCTGCGCGCGGCGCGCGCCATGCTCGACCCGATGCTGAACCTGGGCCAGGTCACGCGCGAGGAAGCAGGGCGCATCCTGACGGACGAAGTGATGCTGTCGAAAGCGATGGCGCGCCAGGAACTGGACCGCTACACCTTCAATTCGCCGGGCCAGGCGGGCAGCTATTTCTACGGCTATACGCGCATCCTGCAGCTGCGCGCGGAAACGGAGCTGGCGCTGGGCGAGAAATTCGACCGCCTGGCCTTCAACAACTTCCTGCTGGGCCAGGGCTTGCTGCCGCCTGGCTTGCTGGCCAAGGCCGTGCGCGAGCACTTCATTCCCGAGCAGAGAAAAGCCAGGGGCTGAAGCGATCGCACGATGCGCCGCGTCGCGCTGTTCCGCATACCCTATACTGGCGTCTTTGAATGAAGACGCGGGTGTGGCTGCATGTGGCGTGGGATCGTATCGGGTTTGCTTGCCGGCGCCTTCTGGGGCGCCGTTTTTATTGTGCCCGTCTTGCTGCCCGATTTTTCACCGGTCGAGCTGATGGTGGGCCGCTACATCTGCTACGGCGCGCTGGCGGCGGGACTGATGCTGCCGCGCCTCCTGCCCCTGCTGCGGCGCCTGCGGGGCGGCGACTGGCTGGCCATGCTGCGCCAGGCGCTGGCCGGCAATGTCGTGTACTACCTGCTGCTGGCCTACGGCGTCAAGCTGGCCGGTGTGGCGCCCACCTCGCTGATCATCGGCCTGCTGCCCTTGAGCGTGACGGTCTTCGGCCACAAGGACCACGGCGCGCTGCCTTTGCGCCGCCTGGCCCTGCCGCTGCTGGTGGTGGCCCTGGGCATCGCCTGCATCAATCTTGATATCTTCAGCCATGCCGGCGGCGCGGGCGGCGCCGGCATGGCGCACAAGCTGGCCGGCGTGCTGTGCGCCATCTGCGCGCTCGCGTGCTGGACCTGGTATGCGCTCGACAATGCCCGCTTCCTCAAGCGCCACACGCATTTCAGTGCCGTGGAATGGGCCATGCTGTATGGCCTGGCCAGCGGCGTCATTGCCCTGGCCGTGGGCGCCGCGGCGCTGGCGCTGCAGCCGGCGGGCGGCCCCGATGGCGGGCCGGCGCGCGACTGGACCCATTTCTGGCTCGTGTGCTTGCTGCTGGCGCTGGGCGCTTCCGTGATCGGCAACTACCTGTGGAACCTGGCGTCGCGCCTGGTGCCCGTCACCTTGTCGGGCCAGCTGATCCTGTCGGAGACGCTGTTCGCGCTGCTGTACGGCTTCGTCTACGCGCAGCACATGCCGCGGCCGCTGGAATGGGCGGCCATGGTCTTGCTGACGGCGGGCGTGCTGTGGTCCGTGCACGCGCATGCGGGGCAAGGGGAGGATGGCGGGGAGGGGTGGGCGTAGCGAAAAATACATCGTTGCCAGCCTGCCGTTTGCAGTGGACGGGCCGTATAATTACGCTAATTTTTCCGCGCGCCGAGGGAGTTCCGCTTGCAGCTACCGATCCGTTATCCGAACATGCCGCAATTGCTGCTGAAGGCCCGCGACAGCCTGCTCCAGCATTTCCGCCCCATCCTCAACCACTTCGGCGTCACGGAGCAGCAGTGGCGCATCATGCGCGCGCTGAACGAAAGCCCCACGCTGGAACCGCGCGAGCTGTGCGACATCTGCCAGATTTCCAGTCCCAGCATGAGCGGCATCCTGGCGCGCATGGAGGAAATCGGCCTGATCGGGCGCAGCAAGTTCGAAGGCGACCAGCGGCGCCGCAAGGTGCACCTGTCGGAAGCGGGCGCCAGCCTGCTGCTGCAGATGGGCAAGCTGATCGACTTGCAATATGAACACCTGGAAGCGGCCTACGGCAAGCAAGTGTTCGAAGACATGCGCCGCACCCTGGAAGCCTTCATTGCCCTGGAAACCCTGCCGGTGGCGCCCGCCATCCTGCGCTGACCTTTCCGTTCCTTCCCGCATTCTTTCCCGTTTTCCCGCCTGCCTGATTGCCCACCGGCGCGTGTTTTCCCACACGCGCCGCCGCTGCCTTTCCCATGCCTGTTCCGCGTATTTCCGCATCCTGCCGGGCGTGCGCCCGCGCGCCAGCCCGTTTTACTATAAGACACAAGAAAGTTTTGCTATAAGACTACGCCTTACAGTCAATCACTTACATGTGAGTAAATAAGCGTATAATTTGCGTCACTTGATCCAAATCAAGAACAAAAGCGGACGCCCCACGCGCTGGACGGGGCCGCAACGCGGCGCCACAGCCGGTTTGTCGCCCATGCGGCGGCAATACTTGTCGGGCGTACAATAAAACAGGAAAATCAGGAAAAATAATGAACAATACTTGCATGCGCGCTGCGGCGCTGGCCGTCTCCACGCTCATCGGCGCAAACGTTTGCGCCCAAAGCAATGTCAGCATCTATGGCGTGGTCGACGCGGCCACCGCCTACGCGAGCAACCAGGGCGGCAATTCGAATACCTATATGCGCAGCGGCAGCTTGTCCGCAAGTAAGATCGGCTTCCAGGGCGTGGAAGACCTGGGCGGCGACCTGAAGGCGCTGTTCCTGCTGGAAAATGGCTTTGAAAGCGATACGGGCGCGCAAAGTTCCGCCAGCTCCCTGTTCAACCGCCAGGCTTACGTGGGCTTGCAATCGGCAGCCTACGGCACCGTGACGGCCGGCCGCCAGTACACGCCGTACTACCTGCTGGTGGGCTCCCTGGCGTCCAGCAACGTCTTGACGGGCGCCACCGGCGCCCATCCGGGCGATATCGACGGCCTCGATACGACCGTGCGCATCAGCAATTCCATCACCTACAGCATGCCTGCCTGGCGCGGCCTGCAGGCCAGCGCCCAGTACGGCTTCGGCGAAGCGGCCGACGGCAATGCCGCGGGCAGCAGCTTCAGCGCCGCCGTCAAGTACAGCACGTCGCCGGCCGAATTCGCGCTCGGCTACCTGAAACTGAAAAATGGACAGAATGGCACCGGCTGGAGCGACAACGCTTCGGGCAGCTTCGGCATCTCGGCCATCAACCAGGGCTACGCCTCGGCGGACAGCATAGCGTTCATCGCCGCCAGCGCGCGCTACACCATGGGCAAGTGGATGGTGGGCGCCAATGCCAGCAATGTGCAATACCAGGCGGGCAGCCGCTCGGCCTTCCGCGACACGGCCATCTTCAACACGGCCGGCCTGATCTCCAGCTACCAGTTGACGCCGCAGTGGTTCCTGGCCGCCGGCTACAGCGACACCTTCGCCAGCCGCGCCAACGGCATCGCCGACCGCGCGCGCTACCGCCAGCTGTCGTTCGAACAGACGTATGCGCTGTCGAAGCGCACCGCCATCTACCTGATCGAAGCGCGCCAGCTGGCGCGCGGCCAGACCCTGGCTCAGAACGGCGCCATCGCCGATGCCGTCGCCTCGGTGGGCGATTCGCAGAACGGCACGCCGTCGTCGAACGGCGGCCAGACGGTGGTGATGGTCGGTCTCAAGCATTCTTTCTGAACGGTTGCTGAACTCACGGGAGCTTCAATTGGACGCTACACATAACAAGGAGGGCCGCGGCCCTCTGAATCCCGGCCGCCGCATGGTGCTGGCCGGCTTGCTGTCGGCTTCGGCGGCGGCGCTGATTCCCTGGGCGCTGGCCGAGCCGGTCGCCAATGCGGAGCAGGGCGCCTTCCTCGGTGTGTCGGCCATGCTGGTGGGACGGCAGGTGCTCGACCCCGTGCTGGCCAGGCGCCTGTACGACGCGCTGGTGGCGCAGGACGCCGCTTTTCCCGCCAACGTGCGCGCGCTGCTGGCCCTGATCAATGCGCAAGGCTTGCAGGCGGCCGGGCTGCAGGAAGCGCTCGACGCGCTCGCTCCCGCCCAATCGCCGCTGGCCGCCTTGCCGCGCCAGATCGCCAGCGCCTGGTACCTGGGCATCGTGGGCACGGGCGAGGCGGCCGTCTGCGTCGCCTACGAGCAGGCGCTGAACGCGGCCGTCGTGGCCGACGTGCTCAAGCCACCCACGTATTCCTACGGCGCCTACGGCAGCTGGGCCAGAAAACCAATTTAAGGAGCCATCATGGCTGAAGAACTCTCTGCCGATTACCTCGTGATCGGCTCCGGCATCATCGGCTCCCTGGCCGCGCGCAAGCTGGCGCTGGCAGGCGCCTCGGTGCTGATCCTGGAAGCGGGACCGCGCGTGTCGCGCGGCGAAATCGTCGCCCGTTTCCGCAACACGACGCGCCGCAGCGACTGGATGTCGCCGTATCCGTCCGTCGCCACCGCGCCGCACCCGATCTACCAGCCCAAGGATAACGGCTATCTGGTGCAGGCCGGCCCGTATCCGTATCCGGCCGAATACATCCGCCAGTTCGGCGGCACGTCGTGGCACTGGGCCGCGCAGGCGTGGCGCAACGTGCCGAACGATTTCCGCATCCATACCCTGTATGGCGTGGGCGTCGACTGGCCCATCAGCTACGAAGACCTGGAGCCGTTCTACCAGGAAGCGGAGGAGATCATGGGCGTCTCGGGCGCGGAAAACACGGGTTCGCCGCGCAAGCAGCCGTTCCCGATGGCATCCGTGACGGAGCCGTACGCCATGCGCCGCATCCGCGAGCGCCTCGACCCCGCGTTCAAGGTGGTGGGCAACACGGTGGCGCGCAACAGCGTCGGCTACGATGGCCGCCCGGCCTGCTGCGGCAACAACAGCTGCCAGCCGATCTGCCCCATCGATGCGCAATACCATGGCGGCATCGCCGCGCAGCAGGCCGAAGCGGCCGGCGTGAAGATCGTCTGCAATGCCAACGTCTACAAGCTGGAACACGACGCACAGGGCCGCATCACGGCCGCGCTGTACTACGACGTGGACAAGAAAAGCCACCGCGTCACGGCCAAGACTTTCATCCTCGCCGCCAACGGCATCGAAAGCCCCCGCTTGCTGCTCGTTTCCGCCTCGGACAAATACCCGAACGGCCTGGCCAACAGCAGCGACATGGTGGGCCGCAACCTGATGGACCACCCGAGCACCTCGATCACCTTCGACGCCGATGAAGACCTGTGGCTGGGCCGGGGCCCGCAAAGCCCCAATTCCATCAACACCATGCGCGATGGCGATTTCCGCGGCCAGCATTCGCCGTACCGCCTGGACTTCACGAACATCTCGCGCGTCGACGGCGCCACCAAGGAGCTGATCGGCAAGGGCGTGTTTGGCGAGGCATTCGAACAGCAGCTGCGTTTCCGCTCGGCCCGCGAAATGAGCTTGAAAAACGTGCTGGAAGTGCTGCCGAATCCGGAGAACCGCATTGCCCTGAGCAGCGAAAAGGATGCCATGGGCATCCCCAAGCCGCAGGCGCACTACTCGATCGACGAGTACACGAAGCGGGGCCACGAGCGTTCGAAGCAGGATTTCGAGAAGATCGCCAAGCTGATGGGCGGCACCAATCTGCGCCATAGCAAGGAAGGCGTGTTTGCCAACAACCAGCACATCTGCGGCACCCTGTCGATGGGTTCCGACCCCGCCAAGGCCGTGTGCGACCAGTGGGGCCGCACCTTCGACCACGCCAACCTGTTCCTGTGCAGCACCGGCGTGCTGCCCACGTCCGGTACCTGCAACTCGACGGAAAACGGCCTGGCCGTGGCGCTGCGCACCGTCAAGCACATCCTCGACGAACAAGCGGGAGGCACAGCATGATGGCGACCTTCAGAATGGCAGCCGGCGCCGCCTTGCTGTCCCTGGCCCTGCCCGTGCTGGCGGCGGGCCCGGATGCGGCGGCCATCGAGCGTGGCCGCTACCTGGCCACGGCCGGCGACTGCATCGCCTGCCACAGCGTGCCTGGCGGCAAACCGATGGCGGGCGGCCTGTCCCTGGCCACGCCATTGGGCGCCATCGTCGCCACCAACATCACGCCGTCGACCACGCACGGCATCGGCAACTACACGCTCAAGCAGTTTTCCGATGCCGTGCGCCATGGCGTGCGCGCCGACGGCGCCAACCTGTACCCGGCCATGCCGTACACGGCCTACGCCAAGGTGACGGACGAGGACACGGCCGCCCTGTATGACTACTTCATGCACGGCGTGGCGGCCGTGGATGCGGCGCCGGCGCAAACGACGGACTTGCCGTTCCCGTTCAATATCCGCCTGTCGATGGCGGGCTGGAATATGCTTTTCCTCGACAAGAAGCCCTTCGTGGCCGATACGGCCAAGAGCATGGAGTGGAACCGGGGCGCCTACCTGGCGCAAGGCCTGGCCCACTGCACCACCTGCCACACGCCGCGCAATGCGCTGATGGCCGAGCAGCTGTCGAAGGAACTGGGCGGCGCCGACCTGGGCACCTGGCATGCCCCGAACATCACGTCGGACAGCAACAGCGGCGTGGGCGGCTGGAGCCAGCAGGAGCTGGTCGATTACCTGCGCACGGGCCGTGCCGCGAACAAGGCGCAGGCGGCAGGACCGATGGCCGAAGCCATCGACCATAGCCTGAAGCACCTGAGCGACGCGGACCTGAACGCCATCGCCCACTACGTCAAGAGCGTGCCGGCCATCCGCGACAAGGCCGATACGCGGCCGGTGACGCAATGGGGCAAGGCGGGCGACGAGCTGGCTGCCATCCGCGGCGTGCCCCTGCCGCAAAACCTGAACAAGATGTCGGGTGCGCAGCTGTACGATGCGCAGTGCGCCAGCTGCCACCAGGCCAGGGGCGAGGGCAGTTTCGACGGCAGCCTGCCGCCCCTGTTCCACAACTCGGTGACGGGCCGCAGCAACAGCAACAACCTGGTGATGGCCATCCTCGATGGCGTGGAGCGGCAGGATGGCAACGGTAGTCATGCTGCAGGACACCTGATGCCCGCCTTCCGCCAGACCCTGTCGGACGAGCAGATCGTCACCCTGGGTAATTACGTACAGAAGATGTACGGCAATCCCGATGCCAAGGTGACGGCGGAGCAGGTGACGACCCTGCGCAATGGCGGCGCGCCGTCCAACCTGATCGGCCTGGCCCGCGCAGGCATCATCGTCGGCGTGCTGGTGCTGCTGGCACTGCTGCTGTGGTGGCGGGGACGCCGGCGCAAGGATGCATAGGCACGTTAACAATACACCCTGAAGCAACGGCTGGGGTCAGACCCAAAGGGTCTGACCCTTTTTTTATGCCGCAAAAATGCAACTTGCTTGCATATGTGAATTTCATGTACTATCATTGGTTACATGAGACGCGACAGCAAACTATCATCGATCCTCCATGTGCTGCTGCACATGGCCCACGCGGGACGCCCGATGACGTCCGACGAACTCTCCGCCTACCTCGATACCAACCCCGTGCTGGTGCGGCGCGTGATGGCCGGCTTGCGCGAGCGGGGCTACGTGGCCTCGGTCAAGGGCCATGGCGGCGGCTGGCGCATCGTCTGCGACCTGCACCGCGTCACCCTGCACGATATTTACGTGGCCGTGGGTTCGCCCACCATCTTCGCCATGGGCAACCGCGTCGACCAGCCGGGCTGCCTGGTCGAGCAGGTGGTCAACCAGTCGCTGGCCGGCGCCTTCGACGAAGCGCAGGCGCTGCTGATGCAGCGCTTTGGCGCCGTCACCCTGGCCGACCTGGCCGAACGCTTCAGCCAACAATACGCCACACATCAAGGAGCAATGCATGAGCAATCCTGAATTCCAAGGCGCCGCCGCGTCTTCCGCCCCGTTCGACGCCATCATCGTCGGCGGCAGCTACGCTGGCCTGTCGGCCGCCACGCAACTGGCGCGCGCCCGCCGCCGCGTGCTGGTCGTCGATGGCGGCCAGCGCCGTAACCGCTACGCCAGCCATTCCCACGGATTTCTCACCCGCGACGGTAGCGGGACGGCCGCCATCGTGGCCGAGGGCAAGGCGCAGCTGATGGCGTATGCCACCGTGTCCTGGCTGGACGGCACGGCCGTGCGGGCGGCGGCCAGCAGCGAGGGCGATGGCTACGACGTGACCCTGGCAGACGGCACGCTCGTCCGGGGCCGCCGGCTGGTGCTGGCCACCGGGGTGATCGACGAATTGCCGCCCGTCGATGGCCTGGCCGAGCGCTGGGGCCGCAGCGTCTTCCACTGCCCGTACTGCCACGGCTATGAACTGGAGCAGGGCGCCATCGGCGTGCTGGCCACCGGTCCCCTCTCCATGCACCATGCGCTGATGCTGCCCGACTGGGGCACGGTCACTTTCTTTCTCAATGGCGCGTTCGAGCCCGATGGCGCGCAGCTGGAGCAGCTGGCCGCGCGCGGCGTGACGGTGGTGCGCGCGCCCGTGGCGCAGATCGCCGGTGTGGCCGACGTGGTCATGCAGGATGGCAGCCGCCATGCGATGGCCGGCCTGTTCGTGGCGACCCGCGCCCGCCCGGCCAGTTCCCTGGCCGGTGAGCTGGGCTGCGCGCTGGAAGAGGGGCCCATGGGCCCGTTCGTGCGCACTGACGAGCAAAAGGCCAGCAGCGTGCCTGGCGTCTTTTGCTGCGGCGATGCGGGCCGCATGGCCGGCAGCGTGGCGTTCGCGGTGGCCGATGGCGCCATGGCTGGCGTGGCAGCGCACCGCTCGCTGATGTTCGGACTGGCCCCGGCGGCGTAATGCCGGGACCGTGGCGCATGCCGGGGCTCAGGCGGCAAAACCGCCGTCGATCTTCAGTCCGGCGCCCGTGACGAACGCTGCTTCTTCGCTGGCCAGGTAGGCGACCATGCCGGCGATTTCATCGGCGCTGCCGTGGCGGGGCAGGGCCATCAGACCGTGCATCAGGTCGGCGAAGTCGCCCGTGGGCGGGTTCATGTCGGTGGCCACGGGGCCCGGTTCCACGTTGTTGATGGTGATGCCGCGCGGACCCAGGTCGCGCGACAGGCCTTGCGTCAGGCCGCTCAGCGCCGATTTGCTCATGGCGTAGGCGGCCGCGCCGCCGAACGGCATGCGGTGCGCATTCGTGCTGCCGATGTTGATGATGCGTCCGCCCGTCTGCATGTGGGCCACGGCCGCCTTGATGGCCACGAACACGGCGCGCACGTTGACGGCCACGGTCTTGTCGAAGTCTGCCAGCGAAAAATCGTCGATGGAACCGGGCAGGAACACGCCCGCGTTGTTGACGAGGATATCAAGCTTGCCAAACTGCGCCGCCACCTTGTCGATGGCCGCCGTCAGTGCGTCGGCATCGGCCGCATCGGCCTGCACGCCCAGGGCCTTGCCGCCGCTGGCCTCCACATTGGCGGCCAGCGCCTGCGCTTCGGCGGCGGAACTTTGATACGTGAAGACGACGGTGGCGCCCTGGCGTGCCAGGCGCTGGACGATGGCGGCGCCGATGCCGCGCGAGCCGCCCGTCACAAAAGCGATCTTGTCTTGCAGTGACAGGGAGGTGCTGGTGGTGGCTTGGGTTTGCATGATGTGCTTTCTGAGTGAGGAGTCGAGGAATTCAGTATCTGCCTTTCATTCCTGCCGCGCTAGCCATGAATCATTACAATCACTTTCAACCATTGTTATCAAATGAGCGGGTAGAATAGGCGCATGGAAGCCCTCAATCACTTGCAATCTTTCGTGCTGTCTGCCGAACTGGGCAGCTTTTCGTCGGCCGCGCGCCGCCTGGGATTGACGCCGGCCGCCGTCAGCAAGAACGTGGCGCGGCTGGAAGCGAGCCTGGGACTGCGGCTGTTCCAGCGCAGTACGCGCAAGCTGACGTTGACGGAAGGGGGCGAGCGTTTCCTGCTGCAGATAGGCGGCGCCCTGTCCACCTTGCAGGAAGCGATCGCCGGCGTGGCGGAAGAGGGCGGCCAGCCGGCAGGCATATTAAAAATCAGCATGGCGCCGTCGTTCGGCCGCAGCTACGTGGTTCCCCTTCTGGGCGACTTCATCGCGCGCTATCCGGGCGTCATCCCCGACTGCCATTTCGACAACCGGCAAGTGGACCTGATCGGCGAGGGATTTGACGTGGCCATCGGCGGCGGCATCGAGCTGACGCCTGGCGTGGTGGCGCGCGAACTGGGCCACGCCCACATCGTCGCCACGGCGTCGCCCGCCTTCATGCGGGACAAAGCCATGCCCGCGCATCCGCTTGACCTGGCGCATTTCGACGGCGTGGCGCGCCGCTCGGCCGGCAGCGGCAGGCTGCGCAGCTGGATACTGCGCGATGGCCGGGGCGGCGAAGGCGTGGCCGAATGCCGGCCCCGCGCCATCTTTGACGATCCGGAAGCGATGGCGCAGGCGGCCATCCTGGGCGTGGGCGTGGCGCTCTTGCCCATGCCGCACGCGCTGGCACACTTGCGCAGCGGCGCCCTGATCCGGTTGCTGCCCGGCTGGCATGCCGATTCCGGCCCCCTGTCCGTGTACTATCCCAGCAAGAAGCTGCTGCCCGCGAAAACGCGCGTGTTCGTCGATTTTTTGCTGGAGCAGTTCCGCCAGCGCGATTTCGCCGCACAGATACGGCCCGATTAAACGATGAAAAAATCCATGCATAGCAACTACAGCCTGTTTTACACCTTCGACGGCGACCAGCCGGCCCGTTTCCGGGAAGCGCGCGTATTCGGCACGACCGTCTGGACGGCCAGCGGCGCGGCCATGACGTGGGGCGAGGAGACGCGCACGCAGTACGCCAGCGAAGCCGCAGCGCATGCCGCGTACGCGGCCCATGGCCAGGCCGCGCTGGCCGATGGCTATGCGCTGGCGCGTGCCACGACCATCGACCCGGCCGTGTTTGATTTCGCGCTGCTGCAAAGCCTGGTGGCGGACGCCGCGCGCCTGGCAGTCGATGCCGTGCGCCGCGCGCATCCGGAGCAGCACATCGACGCTGTCGCGCTGGTGAGCGACGACAGTGCCATGACCATCGCTTTCATGGCGAATAGCCGCGAGGCGCTGGCCGCCTCGGAGTATGGCGAGGAAATGCTGTGGAATCCCGCCGAGTGGGCGTTCGAGGATGGCGGCGCGTACTTCGACAGCGCCTATCGCCTGCTGTTGCAGGCGCACCGCGACCTGCCGTTCGACGTGGACTTCACCACCTTGCGCAGCGGCGTGTTCAACGCCTGCATCGCGGCGCTGGCGCAGCTCGATGCCGAGGGATGCTTCGGCACGGGCGCGCAGCGCGACGCGAGCGTGCTGCTGTTCGAGGTCAGCGACAGTGAGCCGGTGGAAGGCGCGCTGGCGCGTTTGAATCCGCCGGCGGTGGTGGCGCGTTACGAGGCGTGGATGGCCAGCTGGGCGGAGCAGGGGTGAATAAAATGCCTAAAACCAAAAAGATATTTTTTGTGTCCGTATTGGCCATTGCAATATTCATCGATGTACATTTTTTAGCTGGCTGCGGAAAGTTAAGCCCTGAGTTCTCATGGGGCTGGGTTATTGCAGGCACATTTCTTCAGTTGTATGGCGCGCGAAAGCTCTTCCGCACATTAAGAAGTGATGCCGCCGTTGGCGCAGATATCGTCCCTGACGATTATGTCAGGGACGGTTTTTTTCGTTCAAAATGGTTCTATGCGGTGCTTGTCATCTACATGGGCTGCATGGTCTTTTCTTACGGGGTAAGCCATCCGGACTCGCGAACTGCATTGAAACTTGGCACGAAAATAAGCAGCTGCCCTGGAGGGGGAGCTGAGTTCGTGCAACTGTCTATGAGCAAGCGCGTCTCCGACGGGCTGTCTGCCATGAAGCCGACTTACGCCGCCACCAGCCTGATTCTCGTAATCTCCGCCGGTGCGCCGATGCGTTTTGGCGGGCCCCAGTAACCGGTGCCGCGGCTGACATAGATCCACAGCCGGCCTTGCCGGTGCAGTCCCGCCACGTAGGGCTGCTGCAGCGGCACGAACAGGTTCCATGGCCAGAACTGGCCGCCGTGCGTGTGGCCCGACAACTGCAGGTCGTAGCCGGCCGCTTCGGCCTCGGGTGCGCTGCGCGGCTGGTGCGCCAGCAGGATGCGGGGGATGCCGGCGGGGGCGCCGGCGATGGCCGCTTGCGGGTCGCTTTTCTGGGCCGGGTCGAATGCGCCCGCGCTGTAGTCGGTGACGCCAGCGACGGCCACGCGCGCGCCGGCGTGCTCGATGACCGCATGTTCGTTCATCAGCACGCGCAGTCCCAGGCGGCGAAATTCCGCCACCCACGGCGCGGCGCCCGAATAGTATTCGTGGTTGCCCGTCACCAGAAACACGCCGTGGCGCGCGCGCAGCTCGCCCAGCGGCGCCGTATGGCTGGCCAGCTGCGCCACCGTGCCGTCGACCACGTCGCCCGTGATGGCGATGAGGTCCGCCTGCAAGCCGTTGGCGCGCGCGACGATGGCTTCCACATAGGCGCGCTGGATGGTGGCGCCCACGTGGATGTCGCTCAACTGCACGATGGTGTAACCGTGCAGTGCCGGCGGCAAGCCGGCGATGGGCACGTCGATCTCGCGCACGCGCGCCACCCTGCGGGCGTTGACGAAGCCGACGAAGGTGGCCAGCAGCGCCAGGACCAGGGTCGCCACGGCGGACGCCTGCGCGTGCTGGCGCACGGCGGGAATCAGCATCAGCAGCTCGCGCAGCACGGTGAGCACGAACAGCGAGGAAAAAAAGCCCATGCACAGCGAACCGGCCCAGACCAGACGGTCGGCCAGGCGCGCATCATTCGTGACGGCGCGGGCGAAGATGGTCATCGGCATGAGCATGGTCGACGCCAGCAGCACCAGGCCGCCCAGCAGCCAGCCGGCCAGGCCCACGGGCAGGGCAGGCAGCAGCAGCCAGCCCAGCAGGGCGTGCAGGGCGCCCAGTATCATGGTGATGCGCAGCAGCGGCGTGCGGGTTTTCATGTCATGGTTCCAGTGGTGGGGTGCCCGGAGCGGCGGACGCGCCGACAGCATGGCGGCATGGCCGAACCTGTCGCGCCTGGCATCGGCCGATTATAGCCGACGCCTGGTCAACGGATGGCCGGCCCCGCTCATGGGGCGATATGCAGTCCCAGCATGGCCAGCTTGCCGAAATCGACGGGCTTGGCGAAGTGCTCGTTGAAACCGGCCTGCAGGGCGGCCTGGCGGTCGTGTTCCTGGCCATAGCCGGTCAGCGCCACGAGCAGGAATTGCTGAGGTATCGGCAACTGGCGCAATTGCACGGCCACCTCGTAGCCGCTCATGTCGGGCAGGCCGATGTCGAGAAAGATGATGTCGGGCTTGAATTCCAGGGTGCGCTCGGTTGCTTGCGCGCCCGTGTAGGCCGTGCGCACCGTGTGGCCGTACATTTCCAGCAATTCGGCCAGGGTGTCGGCCGCATCGCGGTTGTCGTCGACGACGAGGATGCGCTGGCTGCCGCCGGTGGCCGCTGCCGGCGCCGGCGCCGGCGCGGCGGCCGGCAGCGGCACGTTCGCGTCCAGCGGCAGGGTGACTTCGAAGGTGCTGCCCAGCCCCACGCCGGGACTGCACACGCTGACCTGGCCGCCGTGCAGGGTCACCAGGTTGCGCACCAGCGACAGGCCGATGCCCAGGCCGTCCTGCACCCGGTCGGGCGCGTGGCCGCTTTGCTCGAACAGGCCGAAGATGCTGTCGATGCTGGCCGCGGCAATGCCGATGCCGTTGTCGCTGAGGCGGATACGCACGTTGTCGCCTTCGCGCGCGGCGGAAATCGCGATGCGCCCGCCCGGCGCCGTGAACTTGGCCGCGTTGAGCAGCAGGTTGGCGACGATCTGCGACAGGCGCACGGCGTCGCCGCAGACCCACAGTTCTTCCCTGGGCAGGTTCACGTCCAGCGCATGGCCGCGCGCCTCGACGCTGTGCGAACTCGTTTCCAGCGCGCTGCGGATGACGCTGGCCAGGCTCACGCTTTCCCATTGCAGCGAGATTTTTCCCTGCGAAATGCGCGATACGTCGAGCAGGTCGTCCACCAGACGTACCAGATGGTCCGTGTGGCGGGCGATGGTGCGGCGCGCATTGTCCTGCGCGGCCGGCACGACGGGATCGAGTTTGCACAGCAGGGCCAGCGCTGTGCGGATTGGGCCCAGCGGGTTGCGCAGTTCGTGCGCCAGGGTGGCCAGGAATTCATCCTTGCGGCGGTCCACGTCGCGCAGCGCGCGCTCGACGCGGCCCAGCCGCAGCAGCGCCTTGACGTTGGCGATCAATTCGTCCGCCTCGATCGGCTCGACCAGGTAATTGTCGGCGCCGCCGTCGAGCGCGCGTATCTTGTCGGCCGAGCCGATGCAGGAAGCGGACGTCTGCAGCACGAGGATGGTGTTCGTCTCGGCGCCGCCCTTCAACTGGCGGCACACTTCCAGGCCGTTGATGTCGGGCAGTTTGACGTCGAGCAGGATCAGGTTGGGGCGGTCCTGGCGCGCGCGCAGCAGGGCGTCGCCTCCGTTCGACGCTTCGATGACCTTGAAGCCGGCGCGCTGGAGGATGCGCGACTTGGCGTAGCGGGCGCCGTCGCTGTCATCGACGTTGAGGATCAGAGCATCGCTATTGTTATCCGGTCGCATGCGCATTGTCCTCGGTGGTTGTGCCTTGCGGCGGAACCGGCTCTTGCCGGTGATGTTGATTGCCGATCAGCGCGCGCAGGGTCGCCAGCAGTTGCTGGCGCGGCAGTGGCTTGACGTAATAGGCGTCGGCGCCCAGGGCCAGGCCCTTGCGCACGTCGTCGATCTCGGTGGCGACGATGACGGGCACCTGGCGCCGCAGCGGGTCGTTTTTCAGCTCGGCCAGCCAGTGCCAGGCCGTTTCGCCGTGCAGCAGGATGTCGAGGATGACGGCGGCAGGGCGCTGCTGTTCCCAGCGTTCCTGTGCTTCGCGTACGCTGCGCGCGGGGACCACGCGAAATTCGCTGCCGGCCAGGAATTTTTCATACAGCAGGCGGACGGGCGGATTGTCTTCCACCACCAGCACGGGGATGCGCTGGTCGTTGCCGTTGTCGTTGGCGGGTGCGCACGGCGGCAGGCTGCCTTCAGGCGCATGGTAGCTGGCGGGCAGGATCACGGAAAACAGCGAACCCTGGCCCGGCGTGCTTTCCACGGCCACCGTGCCGTTGAGCAGGGTGGCCAGGTTGCGGCACAGGGGCAGGCCCAGGCCCGTGCCCTTGACCTTGCGCTGCATGTGGTTTTCCACCTGGCTGAATTCCTCGAAGATCAGCTGCACGTCTTCGGCGGCGATGCCCAGACCCGTGTCGGAGACGGAAAAGCAGATGGCATCCTGCTCCGGCAACGGCGTGGCGCTGACGATGATGGCGCCCGCTTCCGTGAACTTGAGGGCGTTGGAGATGAAGTTGCGCAGGATTTGCGACAGCTTGCCTTCATCCGTGTGGATGTGCAGCGCCGGATCGGGGTCGATGAAGGTGAGCGTGAGCGAATCGGACACCAGCAGCGGGCGCAGCATGCCGCGCAGGGCACTGAACAGGTCGGCGACCAGCACGCTGTTGGCGTGCACGTCGACCTTGCCCGCCTCGATCTTGGCCAGGTCCAGCAAGTCGTTGACCAGGTCGCTCAGGCTGACGGCGCTTTGCAGGATGAACATCACCTGCTTTTCCTGCTCCTCCGACAGCTCGCCATCGATGCGGTCGAGCAGCAGCTTGGACAGGGCGCGGATGGAGCTGAGCGGCGTGCGGAATTCATGGCTCATGTTCGACAGGAAGCGCGATTTCATCTGGTCGGCGCGGCGCAGGTGGTCGGCCTTTTCGTCCAGTTCCGCGAACAGCGCCACCACGCCCCGGTTGGTGTCTTCCAGTTCGCGCGTCAGCTGCAGCAGGTCGTCCTGGCGCGTTTTCAGTTCGGCCAGGGTGCTCAGCAGTTCACGGTTCTGCTGCTGCACTTCGGCGAGCGTGATATCCGAAGGCAGCGCCTGCAGGCTGCCGGACAGGGTGCCGATGCTTTGCCCGTCGAGCAGGGGCGCGTCGCGCGGGAACAGCTTGTGCAGGGTGATCTGCGTGCCGTCGCCCGGTGCGCTGCGGATGTGGCAGCGGTCCATCAGGCGCTGCGCGCCCAGGATGCCCAGTCCCATGCCCGTGTGCGAGCGGTAGGTGCCGGCCAGTATCTGATCCAGGTGCGCGATGCCGGGGCCCTGGTCTTCGATGCGGATGCTCAGCACCTGCGGCGCCGTCAAGCCGTCGATGGCGAAATGCACCTTGCCGCTGCCGGCGTAGTTGTAGACGTTGCGCGCCAGTTCCGAGACGGCCGTGGCGATGCGCACCTGGTCCTGCACGCCGAAGCCGCACAGGGCGGCGATCTGCCGCGCGCGCTGGCGCGCACCCACCACATCGAGTTCGCTGCCGATATGGGCCGTCAATATGCGTTGCGTCATGCTGCACCTGTCCCTTCTGCTGTCATAGCCTGGTGTTCCTCGTGCTCGCGCAGCACCACCACCGTGACGTCGTCGCGTCCGCGCGCAAAATCGCGGTACAGCACGGCGGCGACCAGGCTGGGATGGCAGTGCGCCAGGCCCGGATACTGTTCCAGGTCCCAGCGCGTATGCAGGCCGTCCGTATGCATGATCAAGGTCGTGCCCAGCTGCCATGGAAAGCGGAATTCCTGCACCTTGCGCAGATTGCTGCCGACGATGCCGTTATGCGACAGCAGATGCCGGCGCTGCCGCGCATCGAAGGCGCAGGCGGCGATATTGCCCACGCCCGCATAGCGCAATTCGCGCTGCATGGTGTCGATATGCGCCACCGCCATGGCCGCGCCGCGCGTGGCGCGCAGGGCGCCGTGGGCCAGTTCGATGAAGGGGGCGGGCAGGGGCGGCAGGCCGGGCGTGTCGTGTTCCAGCAGCGCGCTGGCGCATTCCGAGGCGCGCGCCGCCAGCGGGCCGTGGCCCAGGCCATCGGCCACCATCAGGCTCAGTTCGTGGCCTTCGCACACGACGTTCCAGGCGTCGCCGCATACCTGTTCCGAGGCCAGCGGCAAGCACACGGCGCCGATCTGCCAGTTCGGCCTGGCGGGAATGGCGCTGCTGGCGTGCTGTCCCCATATCACCATCATCAGCGCCGTGCCCTTGCCGGGCGCCGTGTACAGGTCGAATTCCTGGCTCAATCGGCGTATCGCGCCCAGTCCCACGCCATAGGTGCCCGTGGTGGAATGGCCGTCCTGCATGTGCTGGCGCACGTTCGCCATGCCGGGGCCGTTGTCGATGGCCAGCACTTCGATGCCGCTGGTGCCGCCGCGCAGCACCTTGCGCAGCAGGATTTCACCGCGCTGCGCATGCTTGACGATATTGGTGGCCGCTTCGCTGATGATGATGGCCAGCTGGCCCGTGCGCACGTCGTCGAAGCCGATGTGACGCGCCAGTTCGTTGCCGGCGCGGCGGGCCGCGGCGATTTCGCTCGGTTCGCCGATGGGAAAACTGCGTTGCCTGGCAATGTCAGGGTACGGCTCTTGGTGGTTCAAAACAGCTTCCATTTCGCGATGGTGACGGTGGTGCCCGCGCCGGGCGCCGTGTCGATGTGAAATGCGTCGGCCAGGCGCTTGGCGCCACCCAGCCCCAGTCCCAGTCCGCCGCCGCTGGTGTAGCCATCGGTCAGCGCCAGGGTGATATCCTCGATGCCCGGTCCCGCATCGACAAAGCGCAGTTCCAGCCCCAGCCGCGCGCCATCGCTGACGCGCGCGATGTGCGCTTCGCCGCCGCCGCCGTAGCGCAGGGTGTTGCGCGCCAGTTCGCTGGCCGCCGTGATGATCTTGGTCTGTTCGATCAGGCCAAAACCCATGGCGACCATGCTGTCGCGTACCTGCTTGCGCAGCCGCACGACGTCTTCATCGCTGTGCAGGGGCAGGATTTGCTGCGTCGGCTGGGCCGCTGCCTGCCCTTGCGCGCCTAGCACGGCGCCTCCGTCATGCGCATGCGCCGCCCCGTTCCAGCAGCTTGATCCCCCGTTCCACGTTCAGGGCCGTGCTCACGCCTTCCAGGGTCAGTCCCAGTTCCACCAGGGTGATGGCGACGGCGGGCTGCATGCCCACGACCACGGTGCGCGCGTCGAGGATTTTTGCCATCGCTGCCGTATTGCTGATCATGCGGCCTATGAAGGAGTCGACGATGTCGAGCGCGGAAATGTCGATCAGCACGCCCGTGGCGCGGTCCGTCACGATGCGCGTGGTCAGGTCGTCCTGCAAGGTCATCGCCAGGCGGTCATGCATGTCCACCTGGATCGTCACCAGCAGCAGCCGGCCCATGCGTAAGATGGGGATTCTCTCCATGGGCGCCTCAGTGCTGCTGCGGGTAGGTGATGCTGGAGCCCGTGCGTTTCAGGGCCACGACGAAGGCGTCGGCCAGGGTGGCCTTGGTCATCACGTCTTCCAGGTTCACGCCCAGGTGCACGATGGTTTGCGCGATCTGGGGGCGGATGCCGCTGATGATGCAGTCGGCGCCCATCAGGCGCGCGGCGGCGATGGTTTTCAGCAGGTGCTGCGCCACCAGGGTGTCGACGGTGGGCACGCCCGTGATGTCGATGATGGCGATCAGGGCGCCCGTGTCGACGATCTTTTGCAGCAGGCTTTCCATCACCACCTGCGTGCGGGCGCTGTCGAGCGTGCCGATCAGGGGCAGGGCCAGCACGTTTTGCCACAGCTGCACCACGGGCGTGGACAGTTCCAGCAATTCCTGCTGCTGGCGCAGGATCACCTGTTCGCGCGCCTTCTGGTAGATGGCGATGGTCAGCAGGCCCAGTTCATCGAACAGCTTGCTGGTGCTGACGATGGCGTCGCCCAGCTGCTGCGGCTGGGCCGTGATTTCCTTGCGCAGATAGCCGAACAGCGGCTCCTTGAGGGAAAACATGAAGCTGGCCGTGTCGATCGGCGAATAGCCCTGGCGCACGCGCGACTGCGATATTTCAGCGAGCAGCTGGCGCGTGTCGTCCCAGGCGCCGCCTTCGATGTCGAACGAGTCGCCGCTTTCCAGCGCGCCTGCCAGCAGCGGCAGGAATTGCGAGGCCTGCTGGCGCAACTCGTTTTCGGCAATCTTGTCGCGCCGCACCAGGCGGGAGATCAGGCCGGCCATCCAGCCGTCCAGCAGTTCCGTGTGGTGTTGGCTGATGATGCCGGCCAGTTGTTGCGCCTGGCCCGCGCCCGTCTTGACCGTGTCCGTCTTCATACTCATGCTCATCCTTGGCTGGAGTGGAGGGTGCGGCGCGGCCGCAAGCGGGCACGCGCTGTGATGAATAAATTATAGGCAGGCATGGCCATAGCTTATGTTCTGTGCCGCACATAGTGGCGTAATCAGTGCATATTTCCGCAAGAAACTGTCGCCATTTAAAGATGTATATGATTTGCATGTTTATGTGAATTCCGCTACACTGGCTGCACTCAACAAGAGAAACACGCCATGAATATCGACAAATTCAAACAACAGCACCTGGCCATCCTGGCCGCCATCGATGACTTGCGCCAGCTGGCGCGCGGCGGTGTTGCCGCGCAGGCGCAGGCCATAGCCGAACAGATCATTGCCATGAGCGGCTTGATCAAGCTGCACCTGGCCGTCGAGCAGCGCTATCTGTACCCGGCCGCGCAAGCGTGCGGCGTGGCCAGCGTAGCCCAGCTGGGCCGCCAGTACGAAAACGAGATGCACGGCATCGCGGGCGCCTACCTGGATTTTGCGGGCCGCTGGAATACGCCCGTGCGCCTGGCAGCCGAACCGGAAGCGTTCCGCAGCGAAGCCAATACCGTGCTGCACGCGCTATTCCAGCGCATGCGGCGCGAAGACCATGATCTTTATCCCGCCATAGAATCTCTCGCCTGAGACCGCTTACTGATAGATACACAGGAGTTTTACATGCTGACCCAGCAACAACGCACCATCATCACCGCCACCGTCCCCATCCTCGAGCAGGGCGGCGAAGCGCTGACCCGCCATTTCTACAAGAACCTGTTCCGCGACCATCCCGAAGTGCTGCCGTACTTTAACCAGGCGCACCAGCACAGCGGCGACCAGCAGCGGGCGCTGGCCAATGGCGTGCTGATGTATGCCAAGCATATCGACCGGCTCGAAGCGCTGGGCGACCTGGTGGCCACCATCGTCAACAAGCACGTGGCCCTGCAGATTCGCGCCGAACACTATCCGCTGGTGGGCGCCAGCCTGCTGCAAGCGATCCGCGAAGTGCTGGGCGCCGAGGTGGCCAGCGACGCCGTCATCGACGCCTGGGGCGCGGCCTACGGCCAGCTGGCCGATATCCTGGCCGGCGAAGAAGGGCGCATCTACAAAGCGCAGGCGGCCGCACCCGGTGGCTGGAGCGGCGCGCGCGACTTTACCGTGCGCAGCAAGACGGTGGAAAGCGGCGAGATCACGTCCTTCCTGCTGGCGCCCGCCGATGGCCGGCCCGTGCTCGACTTTGCGCCAGGTCAATACATCGGCGTGCTGGCCACCGTCGATGGCGTGCCCATGCGCCGCCAGTATTCGCTGTCGGCCGCCAGCAATGGCCAGACGTACCGCATCAGCGTCAAGCGCGAAGAGGGCGGCAAGGTGTCGAATTTCTTCCATGACGGCGTGCAGGCGGGAGACACAGTGCAGCTGACGCCGCCATCGGGCGACTTCGTGCTGACGCAGAGCGACAAGCCGCTGGTGCTGATCAGCGGCGGCGTGGGCATCACGCCCACCCTGGCCATGCTGGCGACGGCCCTGCGCGGCAAGCGACCCGTGCATTTCATCCACGCGGCGCGCAACCGGGGCGTGCATGCATTCCGCGCGCAGATCGACGCACTGGCCGCCCAGCATCCGCAACTGCAGCGCTATTACTGCTACGCGGAACATGAAGGCGAACACGATGCGCCGGACGCCGTCGGCTTGCTGGACAAGGAGCAGCTGGCGCACTGGCTGCCGGCCTCGCGCGACGTCGATGCCTACTTCCTGGGGCCGCAGCCATTCATGCGGGCCGTCAAGCAATACTTGCGCGAACTGGGCGTGCCGGAACAGCAGACGCACCATGAATTCTTCGGACCGGCCGCCGCACTGAATTGATGGTGCCGCCTGCCGCGTGTTGCCGCCGCGAGAAAAAACCGCTGCCGTAAGGGGCGGGTAAGCCTCGCGCTGTACTGTGAAGCCAAGCTCGAAAATAACAGAGCAGCTTTTACATAACAGGAGGCAACACAATGCATGACGATCTCGTTCAAAAAATCAAGAGCGACCCCAACTATCATCAGCTGGTCAAGGTACGTTCCCGCTTCGGCTGGGCGCTGACGGGCCTGATGATGCTGGTGTACTACGGCTACATCCTGCTCATCGCCTTCGACAAGGAATTCCTCGCCACAAAAACGGGCACCGGCGTGATGACCTGGGGCATGCCGATCGGCCTGTTCGTCATCGTGTTTACCGTGCTGGTCACGGGTATCTATGTGCGCCGCGCCAACAAGCAATTCGACGACCTGAGCAACGCCATCCAGGCACGGGTGCAAGCATGAGCGGCGCCCCATCGACGCAACGCACATGCGCCTGCCTGGCAGCCCTGGCCGTGCTGGCGGGCGCCAGCAGCAGCGTGCTGGCGGCCGGCGCCGACCTGGGCCAGGCAGTCAAGCAGCCCACCAACTGGACGGCGATCATCATGTTCGCCGCCTTCGTCATCTTCACCCTGTTCGTCACCAAGTGGGCGGCCGCGAAGACAAAGTCGGCCTCCGATTTCTACACGGCCGGCGGCGGCATCACGGGTTTCCAGAATGGCCTGGCCATCGCGGGCGACTATATGTCGGCCGCTTCCTTCCTCGGCATTTCCGCCGCCGTCTTTTTGAACGGCTACGATGGCCTGATCTATGCCATCGGCTTTCTCGTCGGCTGGCCCGTCATCACCTTTCTGATGGCCGAGCGCCTGCGCAACCTGGGCCGCTTCACCTTTGCCGACGTGGCCGCCTACCGCTTCAAGCAGGCGCCGATCCGCATCTTTTCCGCGTCCGGCACCCTGGTCGTCGTGGCGTTCTACCTGATCGCGCAGATGGTGGGCGCGGGCCAGCTGATCAAGCTGCTGTTCGGCCTCGAATACTGGATCGCCGTCGTGCTGGTGGGCACCCTGATGATGATCTACGTGCTGTTTGGCGGCATGACGGCCACCACCTGGGTGCAGATCATCAAGGCCGTGATGCTGCTGGGCGGCGCCACCTTCATGGCCGTGGCCGTGCTGGCGCAATTCAATTTCAGCCCGGAAGCGCTGTTCGCCAAGTCGGTGGACGTGCATGCCACCAAGGAAGCCATCATGGGCCCCGGTTCCTTCATCAAGGACCCGATCTCGGCCATCTCGTTCGGCATGGCGCTGATGTTTGGTACGGCTGGCTTGCCGCACATCCTGATGCGTTTCTTCACGGTGCCCAGCGCCAAGGAAGCGCGCAAGTCCGTGTTCTGGGCCACCACCTGGATCGCTTATTTCTATATCCTGACCTTCATCATCGGCTTTGGCGCCATCGTGCTGGTGAGCACCAATCCCGAGTTCAAGGATGCGGCTGGCAAGCTGCTGGGCGGTAACAACATGGCGGCCGTGCACCTGGCCAAGGCCGTGGGCGGCAACGTCTTCCTCGGCTTCATGTCGGCCGTCGCCTTTGCCACCATCCTCGCCGTCGTGGCGGGCTTGACCCTGTCGGGCGCGTCGGCCGTGTCGCACGATCTGTATGCCACCGTCATCAAGAAGGGCAAGGCCACGGGCGCCAACGAATTGAAGGTGTCGCGCGTGACGACGATCGTGCTGGGCATCATTGCCGTGGTGCTGGGCATTGCGTTCGAGAAGCAGAACATCGCCTTCATGGTCTCGCTGGCCTTTGCCATCGCCGCTTCGGCCAACTTCCCCGTGCTGTTCATGTCGGTGCTGTGGAAAGACTGCACCACGCGGGGCGCCACCATCGGTGGCTTCCTGGGCTTGATCACGGCCGTCGCGCTGACGGTGGTGTCGAAGTCCGTGTGGGTGGACGTGCTGGGCCATGGCGAAGCGCTGTTCCCGTATGCGTCGCCGGCGCTGTTCTCGATGACGGCAGGCTTCGTCGGCATCTGGCTGTTCTCGGTGCTCGACAAGAGCCCCCGCGCGCGCATCGACCGCGCCGGTTACGAAGCGCAGCAGATGCGCTCGGAAACGGGCATCGGCGCGGCAGGCGCCAGCGCGCACTGATTGATCAGCTAGTCCTTGCAGAAAACAATGCCCGGTTCGCCGGGCATTGTTGTTTTTGTGCACCTGCTACTGTGCCAGGTGCAGGGGAATCACGCCCGCCGCCAGCGCCGGCGCGCCCGGCGCCGCGTCGAGTATCGATGCCAGGGTCACCGTGTCGAGCACGGCCAGGAAGGCGGCCGTGGCCTGGCCCAGCCTGGCCTTCAGCAGGCAATCGGGTGTCAGCGGGCAAGTGTTGCTGTCCTTGTTGAAACATTCCGCCATAAAGAAATCGCTTTCCGTCTCGCGCACCACGGTGCCGATATTGATCTCGGCCGGGTCGCGCGCCAGGCGCAGGCCGCCATTCCTTCCGCGCACGGTTTCCACGATGCCGGACAGGCCCAGCTGGTGTACGACCTTCATCAGGTGATTCTTCGAGATGGCATGCAGGTCGGCAATGTCCTGGATGGTCACGAGGCGGTCGCGGTGCACGCCCAGGTACATCAGGGTGCGCAGGGTGTAGTCGGTGTAGGCAGTCAGTCGCATCGCTAGTCGGGTCGGTAAAGATGTGGATTACATCCTTGTTTCAGCCGCCAGCATACAGGAGAGTGCCTTGCCGCAGCGGGTCTGCTGCGCATTTTCACGCCACATTTCAGCCTCGAAAGGCAAAAGGTGATTGCCTTTCGATCAAATGCGTAGTAAATTTTCATATTGTTGCCCTGGTAAATAGCTTGCAAGCCCTTTATAACCCTTTGAGCATGGATTTTTCTGATGAAAATCAAGAGGATGGTGAAACAATAAGGTAAATTTACTACAAATTGGATGATGAGCGTTTCCCGGGCCGGGGAGCGCGTACGACGCAATCTGTGCGGTGCCGCCGTGGCCGCTCCAGGAAATGAATACCATGCAAATGAATGAAGTGAAAGACGAGCTGCTGAGCAGCGATATCCGCCAGCTGGGCCGTCTCTTGGGCGACGCCATCCGCAACCACCTGGGCGACCCCGCCTTCGAACGTATCGAACATGTGCGCCAGCTGGCCATCCGTTTCCGCCGCGACAATGATGAAGCGGCGCGCGCGCAGCTGTCCGCTGCGCTGCAAGCGCTGTCGCAGGAAGAAACCACGCAATTGACGCGCGCTTTCAGCTATTTTTCGCTGCTGGCCAACATTGCGGAAGACCAGCACCATATCCGCCGCACGCGCGCCCATCTGATCGCCGGTTCGCCGCCGCGCCAGGGTAGCCTCAGCCATGCCGTCGGCAACGTGTTCGACGCGGGCAAGGCCGATGCGCTGGCGTCGTTCTTTGACGATGCCTTCGTCAGCCCCGTGTTCACGGCCCACCCGACGGAAGTGCAGCGCAAGAGCATCCAGAATTGCCAGATGGCCATCGCGCGCCTGTTGAGCGAGCGCGACCGCGTACAAATGACGCCGGAAGAGGCGGAGCAGAATGAAGAGGCGCTGGGCCGCGGCATCGTCACCCTGTGGCAGACGCGCCTGCTGCGCACGAGCAAGCTGTCCGTCATGGATGAAGTGGCCAATGGCCTGTCGTTCTATGACCACACGATCCTGCGTGAACTGCCGAAACTGTATTCATCGCTGGAAACCATGCTGGCCCAGCGCGATGCCCGCTGGGAAGATGTGGAATTGCCCAACTTCATGAAAGTGGGCAGCTGGATAGGCGGCGACCGCGACGGCAACCCGTTCGTGATGGCCGACATCCTGCGCAGCACCTTGCAGACGCAGGCCGACAAGGCACTCGATTTCTACCTCGGTGAATTGCGCAAGCTCGCGTCGCAACTGTCGCTGGCGCAGATACTCAATGGCTGCAGCGAGCCGCTGCGCGCGCTGGCCGAGCGCTCGGCCGACGCGTCGCCGCACAGGGTTGACGAGCCGTACCGCCGCGCCTTGCACGGCATCCATGCGCGCCTGGAAAACACGCGCGTCGTGCTCTCCGGCAAGGGCAAGCAAGCCGACGGCGTGCAGCCCTACGCTGCGGCAGCCGAGCTGCTGGCCGACCTGGACGTGGTCCAGCATTCGCTCGTCAGCAATGGCTTGCGCGCGCTGGCGCGGGGCCGGCTGCGCCAGCTGCGCCGCGCCGTCAAGGTCTTCGGCTTCTCGCTGGCGCCGCTGGACTTGCGCCAGAATTCCGACGTGCACGAGCGCGTCGTGGGCGAACTGTTCGCGGGCGCCCAGCCGGGCCTCGTTTACCTGGACCTTGATGAAGAGCAGCGCATCGCCTTGCTGCTGGCCGAGCTGCAGTCGCCGCGCCTGCTGACGTCGCCGTATGCGCAGTACTCGGAAGAAACCACATCCGAACTCGACATCTTCCGCGCCGTGCGCGAAGCCCACGTCAAGTACGGCCAGGAATCGGTGCCGAATTGCATCATCTCGAAGGCGGCCAGCGTCTCGGACTTGCTGGAAGTGGCCTTGCTGCTCAAGGAAGTGGGCTTGCTGCGCCAGGACAGCCGCGAAGTCGACGTCAATATCATTCCCCTGTTTGAAACCATCGACGACTTGCGCGCCGGTCCCGCCATCATGGCGCGCGCGTTCGGCTTGCCGTTCTACCGGGGCTTGCTGGCGTCGCGCGCGGACCAGCAGGAAGTCATGCTCGGCTATTCGGACAGCAACAAGGACGGCGGTTTCCTGACGTCCGGCTGGGAACTCTACAAGGCCGAGATCGAACTGGTGACGGTCTTCAAGCAGGAACAGATCAAGCTGCGCCTGTTCCATGGCCGCGGCGGTTCCGTGGGCCGCGGCGGCGGACCCAGCTATGAAGCCATCCTGGCCCAGCCGGCCGGCGCCGTGCAGGGACAGATCCGTTTGACGGAGCAGGGCGAAGTCATCACGGCCAAGTATGCGAACCCGGAAGTAGGGCGCCGCAACCTGGAAGTGCTGGTGGCCGCCACCATCCAGTCGACCCTGCTGCCGCAGGCGCACCTCCAGCCGAAGGCCTCGGCCGGCGCGGGCCACCTGGCAGCCATGGAAGAGCTGTCCGGCACGGCCCTGAATGCCTACCGCGACCTCGTCTACGGCACGGAGGGCTTCGAGCAGTATTTCTGGGAATCGACGGTGATCGCGGAAATTGCCGCACTGAACATCGGTAGTCGTCCCGCCTCGCGCAAGAAATCCACGTCCATCGAGGATTTGCGCGCGATCCCGTGGGTCTTGAGCTGGGCGCAATGCCGCTTGATGCTGCCGGGCTGGTTCGGCTTCGGTTCCGCCGTGCAAGCCTACCTGGCCGCCCATCCGGACGGCGGCGCGGATGTGCTGCGCGGCATGTACACGGATTGGCCATTCTTCACGTCCCTGCTGTCGAACATGGACATGGTGCTGGCCAAGAGCGACATCGCCATTGCCGGCAAGTATGCGGAACTGGTCAAGGACAAGACCTTGCGCGATGCCATCTTTACGCGTATCCGCGCCGAATATGCGGCTACCCTGGACGCCCTGAAACTGATCACGGGCCAGGAAGAGTTGCAGCAATCCAATCCGCTGATGCAGCGCTCGATACGCAACCGTTTCCCGTACATCGATCCGCTCAACCACGTGCAGGTGGAATTGCTGAAACGCTTCCGCGAAGGCAAGCAGGATGCTGCCGCGCGCACGGGGATTCATTTGTCGATCAATGGCATTGCGGCGGGGTTGCGCAACAGCGGTTAATTTTTGGGGTCAGACCCGCCGGGTCTGACCCCAGCTTTGCACTTGGCTTAGTTTTAAGTAAAACAACAAGGAGACAGCATGACCATCAAAGTTGCCATCAATGGCTATGGCCGCATCGGCCGCAATGTCTTGCGCGCGTTTTATGAAGGCGGCAAGCAGCAGGATATCGAAATCGTCGCCATCAACGACCTGGGCGACGCCAAGTCGAATGCGCATCTGACGCGCTACGATACGGTGCACGGCAAGTTTCCCGGCGTCGTTACCATCGACGGCGACAACATGATCGTCAACGGCGACCGCATCCGCGTGTTCGCGCAGCGCGACCCGGCCCTGATACCGTGGGGCGAACTCGGCGTCGACGTGGTGCTCGAGTGCACGGGTTTCTTCACGACCAAGGAAAAAGCCTCGGCCCATCTGAAGGGCGGCGCAAAGAAAGTCATCATCTCGGCGCCGGGTGGCAAGGATGTCGATGCCACCATCGTGTTCGGCGTCAACCAGCACGTCTTGAAAGCCTCGGATACGGTCATTTCGAATGCCTCGTGCACGACGAATTGCCTCGCGCCACTGGTCAAGCCGCTCAACGACGCCATCGGCATCGAATCGGGCCTGATGACCACCGTGCACGCCTACACGAATGACCAGGTGCTGTCCGACGTGATGCATGAAGACTTGCGCCGCGCCCGTTCGGCCACGCATTCGATGATTCCCACCAAGACGGGAGCGGCAGCGGCCGTGGGCCTGGTCTTGCCGGAACTCAATGGCAAGCTCGATGGCTTTGCCGTGCGCGTGCCGACGATCAACGTCTCGCTGGTCGACCTGTCCTTCATCGCCAAGCGCGACACGACGGTGGACGAGGTGAATGCGCTGCTGAAAGCGGCATCGGAAGGCGCGCTGAAAGGCATCCTCACGTACCAGACGGAACCGCTCGTTTCCATCGATTTCAACCACAACCCGGCTTCGTCGAACTTCGATTCGACCCTGACCAAGGTGTCGGGCCGCCTCGTGAAAGTGTCGTCGTGGTACGACAACGAATGGGGCTTCTCGAACCGCATGCTCGACACCACGGTCGCCCTGATGGCGGCTCAATAACAAGGTTTTACCGCTGATCCAGCGCACCAGGACGGCCGGCCCACAAGGCTGGCCCTTGTAGCAACTTATTATAGAAAGCAGCACACCATGACCATGCAAGTACAGCAACGCGCCACCAAGATCGTTTCCACCATCGGCCCCGCTTCGAACGATATCGATACCCTGGTCCGCATGTTCAAGGCCGGCGTCGACGTCGTGCGCCTGAACTTCTCGCATGGCAAGGCGCAAGACCATATCGACCGCGCCCGCATGGTGCGCGAAGCAGCAGCCCTGTGCGGCCGCGAAGTGGCCATCATGGCCGACTTGCAAGGTCCGAAAATTCGCGTCGGCAAGTTTGAAGAAGGCAAGATTTTCCTGGAAAACGGCGCCAAGTTCATCCTCGATGCCAAGTGGGGCGAGAACGGCGAACTGGGCAACATCGAGCGCTGCGGCCTCGACTACAAGGAATTGCCGCGCGACTTGCGCACCGCCGACGTGCTGCTGCTCAATGACGGCTTGATCGTCTTGACGGTCGACAAGGTCGTCGGCAGCGAAATCCACACGACAGTGAAAATCGGCGGCGAGTTGTCGAACAACAAGGGCATCAACCGCCAGGGCGGCGGCTTGTCGGCTCCGGCCCTGACGGCCAAAGACATGGAAGACGTGAAGACGGCGATGAGTTTCCAGGCCGACTACGTGGCCGTGTCTTTCCCGAAAAACGCCACCGACATGGTCATGGCGCGCCAGCTGGCCAATATCGCGGGCGAAGCGTGGGACCACAAGCCGATGATGATCGCCAAGATCGAACGCGCGGAAGCCATTCCTGCACTGCAGGAAATCCTCGACGCGTCCGACGGCATCATGGTGGCGCGCGGCGACCTGGCGGTCGAGGTGGGCAATGCGGCCGTGCCGGCCTTGCAAAAGCGCATGATCAAGATGGCGCGCGCGTCGAACAAGCTGGCGATCACGGCCACGCAGATGATGGAATCGATGATCGTCAACGCCGTGCCCACGCGCGCGGAAGTGTCGGACGTGGCCAATGCCGTGCTGGACGGCACGGATGCCGTGATGACGTCGGCGGAAACGGCCTCGGGCCGCTATCCGATCGAAACGGTGGAAGCGATGGCCGCCATCTGCCTGGACGCGGAAAAGTGGGATACCTGCAAGCTCGATGCCGATTTCCTCAACGCCACGTTCTCGCGCATCGACCAGTCGATCGCGTATGGCGCCCTGTTTACGGCCCACCACCTGCGCGTGAAAGCCATCGCCACCCTGACGGAGTCGGGTTCCACGGCGCTGTGGATGAGCCGCTGCAACATCGACATCCCCATCGTGGCCCTGACCCCGAGCGTGGGCACGCGCCGCAAGCTGGCCCTGTACCGCAACGTCAGCACCCTGGAACTGACGTCCGGCACGGACCGCGACAAGGTCTTGCAACAGGCGGAAGATTTGCTGGTGGAACATAAGGTGGTGGCCAAGGGCGACACCGTCGTGCTGACCTGGGGCGAGCCGATGGGCAAGGTGGGCGGCACGAATGCGCTGAAAATCATGAAGATCGGCCAGCACTGACCGATGACCGGGGGGCGTCCGCCTGCCGGACGTCGCCCGCTGCAGGTGACCGGTCGCGGCCGGCCCTGATCCTGCCCGTCCTGGGCGCGCTGGCGCAGTCCTGCTCATTATTCCAGCTTATTATTCCTGTTTGTTCTCTGATATAAATCATGGCCGTCCTGGCGGCCTTGCCACGCCCGTGCCCGGCCAGCTGGCGCTATCGGCTTCCGCGTGAGAAGATGGGGGCTTTCCCATTTGGCAATTCCAAGCCGATACGGACAACGATGTCAGAGAGAGTCGCGTCAAGATGAAACCTGGATATGCTGCCGTACTGATGGTCATGCTGGCGTGCCCGGCCCAGTCCCGCGCGCAGGACGCGACATGCGATGCGGACGACAGGGCGGCAGTGACTACGCTCGACGCACTGCCTGCCCAGGTGCAGTACTTGCTGGGGCGCGCCAGGCCGGGCATCGCGGGGATCGCGGATATCGGTGGAAAATTCAACCCCAGCGACGTTATTCTCGATGACACCGTGCCCATGCGCAGGCTGGTCGGCGGCGTCGCGGGCCATCGCTGTATCTGGCTGACGGTCGAATACGGCGGCGTGGGGCATTATCAAAAGAAACTGGAATACCGCCTGATCGCCGATATCTGGATGCAGCGGAAGGGGGCGGACGTCGAGAGGGCGCCAGCCGTCTTGCCCCCTGCGATGCGCTGATGTTGATACCGGTGCTGCCGTGCACCGGCTCTTGCAGGAGTGACCGTGAAACCCAATGACATGCGCATTGCCTTATTGATCGATTGCGATAACGTGAGCAGCACGGCGGTGGAAGGCGTGCTGGCCGAGCTGGCCAAGCATGGCACGGTTAATGTGCGGCATGCGCATGGCGACTGGAAGAGCAGCTATCTGAGCGGCTGGGTGGAAAAACTGCACCCTAACGCGATACGCCCGTTGCAGCAGTTCGCGTACACCAGCGGCAAGAACGCGACGGACGCGGCGATGATCATCGATGCGATGGACTTGTTGTACAGCAAGAATGTCGATGGCTTTGCCCTGATGACGAGCGACAGCGATTTCACGCCCCTCGTCATGCGCATCCTGGAAAGCGGCTTGCCCGTCTTCGGTTTCGGCGAACGCAAAACGCCGCTGGCGTTCGTGCAGGCGTGTTCCCAGTTCATCTACATCGAAAACCTGGTGCCTGCGGCGCAAGCCGCGACGGGGCAGGCTGCGGCGGAACCTGTTCGCGACAGCATGCTGACCGAGGACCCTGTCTTGAGGCAACTGCTGGTCAATGCCGTGAACCAGACGTCGGAAATCGACGGCTGGTCCCATTTGAGCAAGGTGGGCAAGTACGTTTCCAATACCAGTTCCTTTTCGCCCATCAATTACGGCTACAAAAAGCTCAGCGAAGTCCTGCGCGCGAGCGGCATGTTCGATATCGAGATGCGCAGCGATAATACCGCGATGTACGTCAAGCCCAGCGTGCCGCGCCCGGTGCCGGCGGCAGCGAAGCCCGCGCCAAAACGTTAAGCCGGCGTAGGCGCGGAGTGCGGGACAGGCTGCAGCGTAGCGTGCGGGCGGCTCCCCGATGGCGCGCCACGCTGAAACAACAGTTTGCCAGGCTGGGCAGGCGCCGGCATTGACGCCGGCGGCAATGATTTGTGATAATGAGAATTATTATCAATTGAGTCGCTTGCCTTGCGGCCGGCCGCCATCGCGGCCGCGCCTTGCCTTGAGCGCATCGGAGTCCCTAGTGAACATTGCGCAATCCGGCGAATCGATCGCAGTCATTTACAGCAATCATCATGGCTGGCTGATGCGCTGGCTGCGCGCCAAGCTGCAGTGCGCCGACCACGCGGCCGACCTGGCGCAGGATACCTTCGTGCGCCTGCTGACGGTGCCGCCTGAAGGCCGGCAGACCCTGCGCGAACCGCGCGCCTACCTGACGACCGTGGCGCAGCGCCTGCTGATCGACCATTACCGGCGCGTGTCGCTGGAGCAGGCGTGGCTGGAAACCCTGGCGCAGCAGCCCGATCTGCTGATGCAGTCGCCGGAAGAGCGGCTGCTCGTGCGCGAAGCCCTGCAGCGCATCGATACCATGCTGGACGGCTTGCCGCCGCTGGTGCGCAGCGCCTTCCTGCTGGCCCATGTCGATGGCCTCGGCTATGGGGAAATCGCCGGGCGCCTGGCCGTGAGCGAGCGCAGCATCAAGCGCTACATGGTGCAGGCGTTCGAGCGCTGCATCCTGCTGATCCTGTGAACCGGGCCATCGACCCGCGCGCGGCGCGCGCCGCAGCGCAATGGCTGGTGCGCCTGCATGCGGGCCCCTTGACTGCAGCCGAGCAACAGGCGTTCGAGGCCTGGCGCGCCGGCGATCCCGCGCACGAAACGGCCTGGCAGCGGGCCGAGCTCGTGTGCAGCACCCTGGCCAGCGTGCCCCCCGCGCTGCGCCAGGCGGCGGACGGGGCGCCCCAGTCGCCGCAGCGGCGTGCCGTACTCTACGGCCTGGCGGGGCTGATCGCGGCCGGCCCGGCCCTGTGGCTGGCCAGTCAGTCAGAGCCCTGGCAAGCGTGGCGCGCCGCCATCCGCACGGCCAGGGGCGAAATCCGCCATATGAACTTGCCTGATGGCACGCAACTGGTGCTCAACACGGACACGGCCATCGACGTGCGCTTTGACGACGGGGCGCGGCTCGTGGTCTTGCATGCGGGTGAAATCCACGTTGGCACGGCGCACGATGGCGCCGTGCCGGCGCGCCCGTTCCTCGTGCGCAGCAACAATGGCGCCGTACGCGCGCTGGGCACGCATTTCAGCGTGCGCCACCTAGGCAGCGTGCTGGCGTCGCGCACGCAGGTGAGCGTCAGCGAGGGCGCCGTCGAAATCCAGCCATCGCAGGCGTCCGGGGCCGTTCGCAGGGTCGATGCGGGCCAGCAGGGCAGTTTCGATGATCGTGCCGTTTCGGCCTTGACGCCGCTGGCGCCGCACGCCGCCGGCTGGCTGCAGGGCGTGCTGATCGCCGAGCGCATGCCGCTGGGCGAGGTGCTCGACCACGTGGCGCGCTACCGCTACGGCGTGCTGCGCTGCGATCCCGCGCTGGCCGCCATGCCCGTGGACGGCATCTTCCAGCTGAGCGACCCGGACAACATCCTGCTCTTGCTGCAGCGTTCCCTGCCGATCCGGCTGGTACGCCGCACGCGCTACTGGATCAGCGTCGAGGCGGTCTGAAGAAATTATTTGCCGCCCGCCTGTCCCTTTTTGGGGATTGCTTCGTCATACAAGGTAGAGAACGAACAATCCGAACCATCGAAAGGGTTTTACATGGCTGTGCAGCACCGCATATTTTCACCGTGGACGCCACTCGCGCTCCATCCCACCACGGGCGCCGTGCGCGCCGCGCTGATCCTGCTGCTGACCGTGGGCGCCGCTGGCGCCGGCTTGCCGCACACGGCGCTGGCCGCCGAGGCCAGCCCATCCGCGAGCGTGCGCGACTACAATATTCCCGCCGGCAGCCTGCGCGGCGCGTTGTCCACGTTTGCCATCGCCGCCGGCATCAACCTGTCCACGCAGGGCGTGGCGCTGGACGGCCTGGCCACGCCAGGCTTGCAGGGCCGCCATGGCGTTGCCGCGGGCCTGCAAAAACTGCTGCAAGGCAGCGGGCTGGAAGTGACGGACGGTGGCAACGGTAATTACCTGTTGCGCAAGATCAATACGAGCACGGCCGATGGCGGCATGGAGAGCATGCCCGCCGTCGTCGTCAGCGCCGAGGCGGACCGCGCCACGGAAGGCACGGGACTTTATACGTCGCGCAATCTGTCGACGGCCACGGGCTTGAACCTGTCGCAGCGCCACACGCCGCAAACGGTCAGCGTCATTTCGCGCCAGCAAATGGAGGATTTCGATCTGACCACCTTGCAGGACGTGGCGCGGGCCACGCCCGGCATCTATGGCAAGACGCAGGGCGTGTCCGATCAGGAAACCACGTATTTCGCGCGCGGTTTTGCCTTGAGCCACGTCAATGTCGATGGCTTGCCGCTCGATGTGACGGGTTTTAATGAACGCAATGTCTCCGCCGACATGCTGATGTACGACCGCGTGGAAGTGGTGCGCGGCGCCACGGGGCTGATGGAAGGGGCGGGCGCGCCGTCGGGCAGCATCAACATGATACGCAAGCGCCCCACGGCCACGCCCTTGCTGAACGCGTCCGCCCACTTGGGCAGCTGGAAGGACCGGCAATTGACGGTGGACGCCAGCAATGCGCTGAACGAGTCGGGCAGCGTGCGCGGGCGCGTGGCGGCCAGCTGGCGCGACAGCGACAGCTTCGTCGACGTGGTCAACAACAGGAACAGCACCGTGTATGCGATCGTCGAGGCGGACCTGACGCCATCGACCACGGCCGGCATCGGTTTTTCGCGCCAGCACAGCCGCACCGACGGCGTGTTCGTCGGCTTGCCCACGTTTACCGATGGCAGCCACATGCCCTTGCCCCGCTCGACCTTCCTGAATAATGCGGACTCGTTCCAGAAACGCGACAACAACGTCGTCTTTGCCGACCTGGAAACCAGGCTGGAGAAGGGCTGGCGCAGCCGCTTCGCCATCACGCATATCGATGCCTCGTCCAGCACGCGCAACACCACCAACAGCCGCATCGATGGCGAAGTATACAAGCTGAGCCAGTCGGAAACGGGCTGGAAGTACAATACGGAACAAGTGGTGGCCGACTGGCGCCTGAGCGGCCCCGTCACGTGGTTCGGCCGCCAGCACGACGTGATCGTGGGCGCCAGCTACCGCCACGACGATTCGGACGCGGGCCAGAGCTGGGAGGGCGCGGGCACGCGCGTGATCGACATCCGTAGCTGGAATCCGTACGCCTACCCGATGCGCGGCACGGCGTTCGAGCCCTACAACTGGGGCCGCAAGACGAACGAGAAGGGCTTGTATGCGGCCGGCAACTTCAGCCTGGCCGATCCCCTGCGCCTGGTGCTGGGCGGGCGCTTCGGCTGGTACGCGCAGGACGTGACGGGCTGGTATTCCTCCAATCCCGCATGGCGCCGCAGCCTGACGGAAAACGCGAAGTTCACGCCGTATGCGGGCCTCGTCTACGATGTGGACCAGCACCATTCCGTGTATGCGAGCGGCACGCAGATTTTCGAGCCGCAAAGCTCGCTGGATGTGCGCGGCAATACCTTGCCGCCGCTGAGCGGCACCAACCTGGAAGTGGGCGTCAAGGGCGAGTATTTCGGCGGCAGGCTCAATGCCAGCGGCGCCTTGTTCCGCATCAGGCAGAACAACCGCGCCATGGCCGATGAAGTCAATTGCCCCACGGGCGGCGCCATCTACTGCGCCCGCGCGGCGGGGCAGGTGCAGAGCGAGGGTGTCGACCTGCAATTGTCGGGTTCGCCATTGCCGGGCTGGCAGATCGCGGGCGGCTACACCTATGTGCTGGCCAAGTACACGAAGGACAGCGTGGCGGCGAATATCGGCCAGCGCATCGCCACGGACGAGCCGAAGCAGCTGTTCAAGCTGATGACGAATGTGCAGCTGAACGGCAGCCTGGCGCGCTGGAACCTGGGCGCCTCCGTCTACGCGCAGGACAAGATCTACCGCCGCGATCCCGGCTACCTGACGCGGCAGGGCGGCTATGCGCTGGTCGGCCTGACGGCCGGCTACCGCCTCAGCGAGCAGCTGCAGCTGCGCGTAAACGTCGATAATGTGCTCGATCGCCGCTACTACCAGGGACTCGGCTATTCCTGGTCGGGCGGGCTGGAACGCTACGGCGCGCCGCGCAGCGTGCTGGTCTCGCTGAACTACAAGATGTAACGGCTGCGCCAGCGGAGCGCGCCCGTCCGGGCGCCTCTGCTACACTGCCGCCGTCTTTATCTTTCCAATTTGCCATGACCGCCACGCCTGCATCGACTCCCCTGAAAAATGCTTTCCAACAATCGCGCGCCGAGAACAACATCGAGCTGATCCTGCCCGAGCTGCTGGCCGCGCAATTGCACGTCGTGATCGGCGGACAAAGCGAGCAGATCGACCTGTTCCTCGTGCCGTCGCCCAATCCCGAGCGCCGCTGCGTGACGGTGGCGGAAGATCCCGCTTTCCTGGCCGGCATCGCGTTTCCCAACATTCCCGTGACGGGCGCGCAATTGCTTGCCTCGATCCCGGCCGAGATCGAGATCGTCATCCTGCATGGCGACGGCGCCAATTACCTGACGCGCGAGCAGCTGGCCTGGTTCCGCGCCATGCTGGCGCAGAACGCTTGAGCGGAGAACCGGCGCGCACCCTGAAACCGGTGCGCGCCGAATGGATCTGCTTTGCGCCGGCCGACGATGCTGCGGCCCAGGCGGCGCTGATGGCGGATATGCGTCCCGTGCTGTCGCGCAGCGTGCTGCTGGGCGGTTGCGCGCTGATCCTCGCCTTCATGCTGCAAGCCGTCTGGCGCAACGTGCCGTATGCGGGCGAGGCAGTGTTGTTCGGTCCGCTGGCGCTGGCCGCCTGGGTGGCTGGCCTGGTACTGTTTCCCGGACGGGGCCTGCTCTTTCATGCGGAGCTGGGCGACGGGGGCCTGTTGCTGCGGCGACAGGCGCGACGCTTGCCCGGCTGGGATAAAAGCGTGCTGCTGGACTTGACGCAGCTGCAGCGGCTGGAAGTGGTCACGTATGGGGGCGCGTTGCAGGTCTACCGGACCGCGGCGCCGCTGGCGCGCGTGGAGCTGCTGCTCTACACGACCTTGGGGGACTGTCCGCTGATCCGCGTGGTGGGCCTGAACTTGCCCGTGCCGCAACGCTGGTCCTTGTGCCAGATCAAGGAGGAGCTCGTCCGCCGTTGTAAACTGGCCGGTATCCCTGTCAGCGAGACGTTCGGCCCGCTGAGCCAGCAATCCGAGGCCATCCGCGCGCGCTGGCCGCAGGCGTAGGAGGGCATTGTCGCATCGCCGCCGCAATAAATATCAGTTTTGATAACTGTATTGCTGAAGTCCTATGAATATTTTCGCAAAGCAACTATACTCATGGCTCTTTAAAAAATCATCGTCACGCTGGCGGCCAGCCATCCGCGCCAGAGTTCGTACGCATTCCGCTTGTTCTCTCTGAACGAGCACCTTTCCCCCGCGCGGCAGGCGCGGGCGTGATGACCGAGCCTTGCCCTGGTCGACTGCTACCGTTGTCATTTTCGCTGTGTTGCCGCTTTACTAAAAAGCCTGGCACCGGCGCGCGGTGCACAGTCATGTTTTGCGACGTTAGGTTTCACTCTCTTATGCCACGACAGTATGTTTAGTTCCATCTTTACCGCATCGACCGATACCATGCCGTACATCTACGGCACGCACGATGTCGGGCTGGTGCTGTTTTCCATCGGTATCGCCATCTTTGCCTCGTTCATGGCCTTGCAGATCGCCGGCATGGCGCGCAGCAGCGAGCGGGGCTTCCAGCGCCAGACGGCCATCATCACGGGCGCCATCGCGCTCGGCGGCGGCATCTGGTCCATGCATTTCATCGGCATGCTGGCCTTCGACATCTGCACGCGCGTGTCCTTCGACCCCAGCCTGACCCTGCTGTCGATGCTGCCCGGCGTGGCGGCGTCGTGGGTGGCGCTGCACTTGCTGGCGCGCCCGCGCATCAGCTGGCGCCAGCTGGTGGTGGGCGGCGTGCTGGTGGGGCTGGGCATCGGCTCCATGCATTACAGCGGCATGGCCGCCATGCAGACCTCGCTGACCCTGCATTACCAGCCGTGGCTGTTTGCCCTGTCGCTGCTGGTGGCCGTCGTCATGGCCATGCTGGCGCTGTGGATACGCTTCGGCCTGCATGCCTTGCGCCAGCGCCTCAGCCCGCTGGCGGCGCTGCTGGTCAGCAGTGTCGTTATGGGCCTGGCCATTTCCGGCATGCATTACACGGGCATGCTGGCCGCGCGCTTTTCCGGCACCCCCACCGTGGGCGACAACACGATCACGGTGCAAGCCTCGTTCGTGGCCCTGGCCGTGGCCTTGATCACCGTCACCCTGACCGTTTTCGTGGCGGCCGCGAACGGTTTGCTGCGCTACCGCCAGCTGCTGCGCCATGCCAGTGCCAGCGAGTCGCGCCTGCGCGCCATCGTCGATACGGCGGCCGATGGCCTGATCACCATCGACGGCCAGGGCAAGGTGCGCTCCTTCAATCCCGCCGCGGAAAGCCTGTTCGGCTGGCGCGAAGCCGAGATCGTGGGACGCGACGCCAGCGTGCTGCTGCAGCCGGCCGACGCGGCCGAATACGAGGGCTATCTGCGCGACTACCTGGAAACGGGCGCCTCGCGCATCCTCGACAGCGGACGCGAACTCGATGGTTGCCACAAGGACGGCGCCGTGCTGCCCATGCGCGTGGCCATCGGCAAGATCGACACGCCGGGCCAGCCCCTGTTCGTGGCGTTTGTCACGGACATGCGCTCGTCGCGCAGCATGGAGCAGGCGCTCAAGGACAGCGAGCGCCAGTACCGCACCTTGATCCGCAATATCCCCGGCGTCTCGTTCCACTGCAGCTTCGCGCCCGAATGGAAGATGATCTTCATCAGCGACGCCGTCTTCAACCTGACGGGCTGGATGCCGCAGGACTTCGTCGACGGGCGGGTCAGGCTGTTCGACCTCGTGCACCCGGACGACCGCCAGCGCGTCAACGACACCTGCGTGCAGGCGGCCGGCGAAAAGCGCGACTTCGAGAACGTCTACCGCCTGATCCACCGCGACGGGCGCGAGCGCTGGGTGCGCGAAAGCAGCGGCCCCGTGCTCGACAACGACGGCGTTGTGCGCTGGATCGACGGCGTCATCCTCGACATCACGGAAAGCGAATTGCGCAATGCCGAGTACGAAGGCAAGGTGACGGCCATCTCGCGCGCGACGGCCGTCGCGGAATTCGACCTGCAGGGGCGCATCCTGGCGGTCAACGAGAACTTCCTCGACCTGGTCGGCTACCGGCCCGACGACGTGCTGGGCCTGCACCACAGCATCTTCTGCGAGCCGGGCTATGTGACTTCGCCCGATTACATCGCGTTCTGGCAGCACCTGGCGCAGGGCGAATTCAATACGGGCGAGTACAAGCGCATCTGCAAGGATGGCCGGGAAGTGTGGATACAGGCTTCCTACAACCCCATCTTCAATACGGACGGCAAGCCGTTCAAGGTGGTCAAGCTGGCCACCGACGTGAGCGAACGGCGCGCCATGCAGGAAAACCTGCGCGCGGCCAAGGACCGCGCCGAGCTGGCGGCCGAATCGAAGACCAGCTTCCTGGCCAACATGAGCCATGAAATCCGCACGCCGATGAACGCCATCATCGGCTTCACGGAAGTGCTGCTGGGGACCGCCCTGGACAGCCTGCAGCGCCGCCATCTGGGCACGGTGCGCCAGTCGGCCCGTTCCCTGCTCGATCTGCTCAACGACATCCTCGACACGGCCAAGCTGGAAAAAGGCGCGACCGAGCTGGAACTGGTGGACTTTTCGCTGCCGGACCTGGTCGACCATGTCGCCGCGTCGCTGCGCATCACGGCGCATGCGCGCGACCTGGTGCTGCATGTGGATGTCGACCCTGGCATGGGCCAGTTCTTCCTGGGCGATGCGCGCCGGGTGCAGCAGGTGCTGACGAATTTGATCGGCAACGCCGTCAAGTTCACGGAGGTGGGCCATGTGCGCGTGGCCGTCGGCATGCAGGGCGAGCAGGTGCATATCGCCGTGCACGACACGGGCATCGGCATTCCCGCCGACCGCCTGGACAAGATTTTCGCCCCATTTACGCAAGCCGATTCGTCCATGAGCCGCCGCTTTGGCGGCACGGGCCTGGGCACGACGATTTCGCTGCAGCTGGTCGAACTGATGGGGGGCACCATCACGGTGGAAAGCACTCTGGGCGTGGGCAGCGTGTTCCACGTGCTGCTGCCGCTGGCGCCGGGCAAGGCCGTGGCGCGCCGCAGCGAGCAGCCCGTGGTGGCCTTGCCGCCGCTGCGCATCCTGGCGGCCGACGACGTGCCGCAGAACGTGGAGCTGCTGCTGATCAGCCTGGGCGCGGCCGGCCACCAGGTGATCGCCGCCAGCGACGGCGAGAGCGCCGTGCGCGAATTCGGCAAGGGCGGTTTCGATATTGTGCTGATGGACGTGCAGATGCCGCGCATGGATGGCCTGGAAGCGGCGCGCCTGATCCGCGTGCACGAGCGCGAGCAGGGCTTGAAGGCGACACCCATCATCGCGCTGACGGCCAGCGTGCTGGAACAGGACCGGCGTGCCGCGCAGACAGCCGGCATGAACGGCTTTGCCTCGAAACCGCTGGAAATGCACAAGCTGACGGCGGAAATCGCCCGCCTGCTCGATATCGCCGTGGCCATGCCGCCGCCGGCGGCCGGTTCGGCGGCGCGTGCCGCCGCCGGCCAGGTGGATTGGCAGCGCGGCATCGCCCTGTGGGGCGGCCGCGAAACCTTGCAGCGGGCTATCGCCCGTTTCGTGCAGGCCAATGGCGATTGCGCCGCCATGCTGGCGGCCGAGATGGAGCGGGGCGGCAGCAGCGTGGCGGGCCACCTGCTGCACCGTATCAAGGGCGCGGCGGGCAATCTGTGCCTGGTGCAGGTGGAAAGCCTGCTGGGACGCATCGAGCAAGCCATCGCGCGTCAGCTGCCGGCGACCGAATTGCTGGTGCAGCTGGCGGCCGCCTTCATGGCGCTGGCAGCCGAGCTGGAAGCGGACATCGGGGCGCTGCCGGCATCGGCCGGTGCCGCGCCGGCCGCCAGCGCTCCCCTCGATGCGGCCGCCGCCGGTGCCTTGCTGCGGCAAGCCATCGCCAGCCTGGAAGGCGGGCAGCTCGACGATGCCTTGATGGCGCAGATCGCCGCCTTGCTGGCGCCGCACGGCCAGCAGCAGCGCCTGCAAACGCTGGCCAGCGCCATCGACGACTTTGAATTTGCGCGTGCCGCGGGCGTGCTGCGCCAGATGCTGGCGTGGCTGGAAGCGCCGGCGCCGGCCGACCTTTCCTGATTCCTGATATTGGGCTGACGATGACCTTACACGAAGACAAACCGATCCTGCTGCTGGTCGACGACGAAGCGACGAACCTGCAGGTGCTGCGCCAGATCCTGCAGGACGATTACCGCCTGCTGTACGCGAAGGATGGCGAGAAGGCGCTGGAGCTGGCGCAGAACAATCCCGTCGAACTGATCCTGCTCGACATCATGATGCCCGCCATGACGGGCTACGAAGTGTGCCGCCAGCTCAAGGCCATGCCGCTCACCGCTTCCATCCCCGTCATTTTTGTGACGGCCCTGTGCGACGTGAAGGACGAGGCGGACGGCTTTGACGCGGGCGCCGTCGACTACATCACGAAACCCGTCAGCCCGCCCATCGTGCGGGCCCGCGTGCGCACGCATCTGTCGCTGGTCGACGCCGAGGAATTGCGCCGCTCGCGCCTGCAGGTGATCCAGACCCTGGGGCAGGCGGCCGAATACAAGGACAACGAGACGGGCATGCACGTCATCCGCATGAGCTATTACGCGCGCCAGCTGGCGCTGGCGGCCGGCTACAGCGCCGGCAGGGCGGAAGACCTGCTCAACGCGGCGCCCATGCACGACGTGGGCAAGATCGGCATCCCCGACGCCATCCTGCAAAAGCCGGGCAAGCTCGATGCGGACGAATGGAAAGTCATGCGCAGCCACGCGGAAATCGGCGCGGCCATCATCGGCGAGCACGCGGGCGGCCTCTTGAAAATGGCGCGCACCATCGCCTTGACGCACCACGAAAAATGGGATGGCAGCGGCTATCCGCACGGTTTGAAAGGCGAGGAAATCCCCCACGAAGGCCGCATCGTCGCCATCGCCGACGTCTTCGACGCGCTCACCAGCGAACGCCCGTACAAGCCCGCCTGGACGGTGCCGGACGCGATCGCCACCATGCAGCGCGACAGCGGCACGCACTTCGACCCGGCCTTGCTGGCCTTGTTCATCGAGCAACTGCCGGCCATGCTGGAGATCAAGGACCAGTGGCGCGAGCCGGCGTGAACTGGCTGCGCGTTGTCCTGTCCCGTATAGTGGCGCCTTGACCTTCACCCGGGGATTGCCCATGGATTACCAGGACCGCCTTGCCAACTACCTTGAGCTATGGTCATTGCAGGCCGATGGCGCCCCCCTGCACACGCACGCGGCAAGTCTGCTGCCCGTGCTGCGGAGCGGCCAGCCGGCTATGCTGAAGCTGTCGACGGGCGACGACGAACGGCGCGCCGGCGTCGTGCTGCGCTGGTGGGATGGTGATGCCGCCGTGTGCGTGCTGGCCGCTTCCACGGATGGCGATGCGCTGCTGCTCGAATGGGCCAGGGGTACCCGTTCACTGGCCGCGCTGGCGCGCACGGGCGAGGAGGGCGATGCGGCGGCCACCGCTATCCTGTGCGCCGTGGCGTCGCGGCTGCATGCGCCGCGGCCCATGGCGCCGCCACTTCCTTCCTTGTCCGGCTGCTTCGCCGCTCTGGGCGCCGCCGCCGCGCACGGCGGCGTATTTTCCGCATGCCAGGCCGTGGCGCGGGATTTGCTTGCGGCGCCGCAGGACAGCGTCGTGCTGCATGGCGACCTGCATCACGGTAACGTGCTCGATGGCGGTGCGCGCGGCTGGCTGGCCATAGACCCGAAAGGCTATATGGGCGAGCGGGGCTTTGACTTCGCCAATATCCTGTGCAACCCGGATGGCGCGCTGGCCATGGCGCCGGGCCGGCTGCAACGGCAGGTCGCGCTGATCGCCGATGCGGCGGGGCTGGAGCGTGTACGCCTGCTGGCATGGTGCGCCGCCTGGGCGGGCCTGTCGGCGGCCTGGCACCTCGAGGACGGCACGCCGCCGGAAACGGCGCTGGCAGTGGCCGCCATGGCGCTGGAAGCGCTGCAAGCCTGATGCGGCTCAGGGCAGGCTGTCCGGCAGCCGCAAAATCCGCCGTATCTCCAGGATCGCCTGCGGGCTTTCCTGCACGCTGTGCCACGAAGGGATGACTTTTTCCGACTGCGCGCCGTCGAGGTGGGCGCTGGCGTAGGGCACCACGCCGTCGCTCGATTCCGCCAGCGGCAGGTCCGGCGTGTCGTTGCCCATGATGGAGTAATAGCGCACTTTCGGGCTGATGGGCAGGTCTGCCACCAGGCGCACGAACGGGTCCTTGTCGCTGAGATTATCGATGCTGTTGGGGATGCGCAGCGGTTCGCTGCTGCCCGTGTCGAGCTGCGCCAGGCTGCCGGCCGCGTCCGACAGCTGGTCGAGCATGGTGATGGGCAGCGTCACCAGGTTGGCGATCCAGCGCGCCACCTTGTGGTTGGCGAACGAGGTGCCGCGGTGGGGCGCGGCGATGAAGATGGCGCGGTTCACCTGCGGCATGGCCGTGAAATTCAGGTAGGGCGCCAGGCCGGCGCGTACTTTTTCCGCCTTCTTGCCCTTCAAATTGTATTCTTCCGTGATGGCGTCGAGCAGGGTGTTGCTGGCGTCGGACACCATCAGGCGCGCCAGCACGCCGCCCATGCTGTGGCCGATCAAGACCATGTCGTTCGCGGCGGCGGCCTTGGCCGACGGGTCGAACTGGGCCAGGGTGGCGGCAAGCGCCTGGCGGATGGCGGCATTGTTGGCCGCCAGCGGCGCATTGCTCGGATAATAGACCTGCCAGATCTGGTAGCGGCGGCGCAGCTGCTCGTCGCCCATCAGTTCATTTGCCACGTTGATCCACGCTTCCGGGCTGCTGGCCAGGCCGTGCAGCATGACGATGGTGCGCTTGGCCGGGTCGTAGGGCTGCATCAGGTGCACCTGCGGGCGGGATATGCCGTCGGCGCGGCCGAACAGGGTGCGCAGCGCCTGCACGCCGAAGCCGGAGCGGGCCAGCCACAGGCCGTAGCCGGCCGTGAAATTGGCCGCCACGGGCAGTTCCTGGTCCGCCATGCGCGTCGATTCGCTGCGCGTCGGGTCGACCAGCATCACCAGCAGCTGCTGCGTGGCCAGCACTTCCTGCAGGCTGTTGCCGTCGAAGCGGATCAGCGCCGTGACGACGGGGAAGCGGGTTTCCTGGTAGGGCACGTACTCGCCTTTTTGCGCGCCGGGCTTGGGCATGACGGCCACCAGGTCGGCGCCGAAACCGTCGCGCCGGTACACATTGCGCAGGCCGGAAAACGACAGCGAGGTGGCCGGCAGCAATTCTTCGGGCAGGGTGCCGTCCTCGGGCAGGCGCAGGGCCGACAATTCGCTGTCGATCTGCCAGCCGGCGACGCGGATCACATGGCCGTCGGGGCGGTATTCGCCGCGGTGGCGGAACAGGTTGCCGACGGCCTTTTGCACGGCGTAGTTGTAGTAGTCGCGGATTTGCGTCTGGCGCTCCTCGAAGGCGCGCTGGCCCGGCGTGCGCGTCGTGTAGAACAGGTAGGCATAGGCGTAGCGGGCCGATTCCAGCCAGGCGGCCAGCAGTTCGGCGCTGGCGTGGCCGCCTTGCTTTTCTTCTGCCAGCGCGCTTTCCAGCCACAGTTCGGACAGGGTGGCCAGGCGCTGCTCGTCGCTGAGCAGCTCGGAGCGGGCCAGGTCGGCGCGGCAGCTGCCCGTATTGGCTTCGCAGGTGGCGATGTCGCTGCCGATGATGCGCAGCACTTCGCTGGCGGCGGCACTCAATTTCCCCGTGGTGAGGATGTCGCCGCGCCGCTGCTGCAGGTAGTCGGCCGGCGAGATCGCGCTGACGGTGACGGCGGCGCAGCCGCTCAGCAGCGCCGCGGCGCACACGAGGGCGCAGGCGCGCAGGCGCCGCATCAGCGTCGGCATGGTCGGGCGCGTCCTAGAACGAGTAGACCAGGGTCAGCGACGTTTGCGTATCCGTGTTCTTCTTGTCGTCCGGTACGCGCGTATCGTTGCGGGCGCTGAAGGCGGCCTTCATCTGCATGGTGCCGTTGATCTTGGTGCTGAGGGCCGTCTCGGCGATCGAGTGGGTGTTCGAGGTGCCCCGTTCCACGCTGACGGTCTGTGTGAACATCGCCGACTGGCTGATCTTCCACTTCATGGCGGCCGCGCCGCGCACCGTCAGGCCGTGTTCCGATTCGCCCGTGTCGTTGGTGCCGCTGAAATAGCCAGGACCGACTTCCACGTCGACGCTCTTGTCGCTCGACTGGTACCAGCGCGACCCATGACCGACGGCCAGGGTCGAGTACTTGGTGTAGGCGCCGAACTTGTCGTTCACGTGCGAGGCGAGCACGAACAGTTTTTCATGGTCGGCCATCAGCTTGTAGGCGGCCTTGGCGGAGGCGGAAAAACGCTCGGCCGAGCGTTCGCGGATCTTCTGGCCGTCGTCGTTGGTCGTTTCGTCTTCCTTGAAGTAACCGCTGAAGATGTACTGGTTGCTCCAGTCATCGAGTTCCTGGCGCGCGTCGATCTTGCCCGTGACGGAAGTGCCCACCGTATTGCCCGAGGTGGTGATGGCACCCAGTTCGGCGGACGTGCTCCAGCTGCCGATGGGAATTTCATCGAACAGCATGCTTTGTTTGGTGTCTGCGGCGGCGGCGCTGCCGCAGGCGATGGCCAGCGCCAGTGCGAGAGAGTGGGTCGATTTCATGGCTGTATTTGTCTGTGGCGCGCGCCAGGCGCGCCTGCTGTTCGTTAGTGGCAGTGGTAGGCTATGCAGGCTGCGGCAAGCGGGGCGGCGCCATATAAATATGCGCGCAAACATGCGCGCGCGGGCGCGACCAAACATTGTCGAGGCTGTATTGTACCCGACCCTGCCATCGTTTGCCGCACGCGACGGGACTGGCAAGTGGCGCGCGCCTGGCGTATGCTGCGCATGTTTACTGTCCCGCTCTTTACAAGGAATTCCCCGTGCGCTGCCTGGTCATCGAAGACGAAGCCGAAACTTCCCGCTATATCTGTGCCGGCCTGCGCGAGGCGGGCCACGACGTGACCGCTTGCGACAACGGCATCGACGGCATGCGCCTGGCCTGCGGCGAAGACTGGGATGCGCTGGTGCTCGACCGCCTGCTGCCCGGCGAGATCGATGGCCTGGCCATCGTCGCGCGCCTGCGCGGCATGGGCCGCAACACGCCCGTGTTGGTGCTGTCGGCCCTGTCCAGCGTCGACGAGCGCGTGCGCGGCTTGCGCAGCGGCGGCGACGACTACCTGTCGAAACCGTTCGCCATCGCCGAACTGCTGGCGCGCATCGAGGCGCTGCTGCGGCGCGCCGCGCCCGTGCCCGAATCGACGCAGCTGCAGGTGGCCGACCTGGTGCTCGACATGCGCACCATGCGCGTGACGCGCGCCAACCGGCAAATCGCCCTGCAGCCGCGCGAATTCCGCCTGCTGGAATACCTGATGCGCCACCAGGGCCAGTCCGTCACGCGCGCCATGCTGCTCGAAGCCGTGTGGGACTACCATTTCGACCCGCAGACGAACGTCATCGATGTGCAGGTGAGCCGCTTGCGCACCAAGGTCGACAAGGAATTTTCGCCGCCGCTGATCCACACGGTGCGCGGCGTCGGCTACACCCTGGGCGTGCTCGACGGTGCGTAATTTGCACCGCTCGATCGCGGCCCGCCTGGCGCTCGGCTACGGCGTGCTGGTGGTCGTCTCGATCAGCATCGTCTGCGCCGTGTTCTATTTCGGCACCATCGGCGTGCTGGACCGCAGCGTGGACCGCAAGCTGGTCCTGCTGTCGGAACGCCTTGCCGCGCTGTACGAGCAGGGCGATGCCAGCCGCACGACGGCGGAAATTGCCCATTTGCTCACGGACCGCACCGACAGCGACACGGAGATTTTCTTGCTGGTGGACGCCGATGGCCGCCGCGTGGCCGGCAACCTGTCGTCCTGGCCCGATGCGGGCAGCCCCGTGGGCCGGCTGCTGCACCGCGACGTCACGCGCGAAGGGCGCAGGGTGCCCGCGCGCATGCTGATCCGCGACCTGGCGGGCGGCGCGCGCCTGTTCGTGGGGCGCGACATGGAAGAGGGCAAGTCGATCCGCACCCTGGTGCTGCGCTCGCTGGCCTATGGCGGCGGGGTGGCCATCCTGCTCGTGGTGGCGGGCGCCTGGCTGTTCCGCCGCCAGCTCGAGGCGCGCATCGGGCAGATCCGGCGCACGGCGGGCGAAATCGAGGCGGGAGACCTGAGCCGGCGCATTCCCGTCTCCAGCGAGGATGAATTCGGCTTGCTGAGCCGCGATATCAACCGCATGCTCGACCGCATCGAGCACCTGATGGAAGGCGTGCGCCACGTGTCGAACGCCATTGCGCACGACTTGCGCACGCCGCTGGCGCGCATCCGCAACAAGCTCGACGGCGCCTTGCGCCAGCAGCAGAGCGTGGCGGGCTTTGAGGCTGCGTCGCAGGCGGCCATCGACGACATCGACGACCTGACGCGCGTGTTCGACAAGCTGCTGCAGATCGCGGCGGCCGAATCGGGCATGCGTCCCGAGAATTTCAATGACATCGACCTGCACCAGATCGGCGCCGACATCGTGGAAATGTACGAGGCCACGGCCGACGAGCAGGGCGTGCTGCTGGTGCAGATGTATGGCGAGGGCGTGCCGGCGCGCGGCGATCGCAACCTGCTGGGCAGCGCGCTGGCCAGCCTGGTCGACAACGCCATCAAGTATGCGGGGCCGGGCGCCACGGTGGAAGTGTCGGCCGGCAGCGACGCGCAGGGCAGCTGGCTGGCCGTGCGCGACAACGGCCCCGGCGTGCCCAGCGAAGAATTGCCGAAGCTGACGCAGCGCTTCTACCGCCTCGACAAGAGCCGCCATTTGCCCGGCAATGGCCTGGGCCTGTCCATCGTGGCGGCCATCGCAGCCCTGCACGGGGGCAGCCTGGAAATCGAGGATGCGGCGCCGGGCTTGCGCCTGCGCCTGCGTCTGCTGCGCTAGGCCGTCGGAGCCGGCAGCGGGCCGGTGTGGCATATCGGCACATTACCAACTTGTAACCCCCTTCGTTTTCACCTCCCCCTATCATCCCCTCTACCCGGCGCAAAGCGGCTGCCAGCGTACAGCCGCCGGCCCCGGGCTGCCAGCGGCCGTCGCCGCGTCCCGTTCATCCAGACCCGTCGTAGAGCTGTTCGCATGCATACTTTTACCGCCATCGGCGACAACGCCGCGCCGCAGCCGGCGCCACTGCGCCAGCATGGCCACCGCATCAAGGCTGCGCTGGGTGCGCTCGTCTTTCCCGTGCAGCGCGCGCGCTGGCAAGCCTTCATCGCCGGCACGCCGGGCCTGACGGCGCTGGCGCAAGCCCATCCCAGTCTGCTGTACAAGATCTACCGTCCCTACGCCAGCCGCCGCTTCGGCTGTGCGGCCCGCGTGGACCTGCTGTGCGGACATTACCGCTTCCTGTGGCAGGCAGGTGCCCGTGCGCTGGTGGACCACGTGGCGCGGCGCGCGCTGGTGCTGGCCGCCATCGAAGGCAAGGACGGCGCCACCTACCGCCTGCAGCTGACGGCCATCCACGACAGCCACCGCGAAGGGGAGCTGTGCCTGCGCCTGACGCGCGACGGCGTCTCGCTGTACCTGGCCAGCTTCCTGTTCCGGCCTCAGCCTGGCGGTAACGCCATCCAGCTGGGCGCCTTGCAGGGCTTGCGCTCGCAGGCGGGCGCGCAGGCCGTGAAAGAGGCCACGCGGGCGCTGCACGGCTGCCGGCCGAAAAACCTGATGGTGGCCGCCTTGCGCGACCTCGGCGATTTTTTCGGCTGCAGCCACCTGGACCTGGTCAGCAACGCCAACCGCATCGCGCTGAACTGGCGCCGGCGCCGCCACATCTCCTGCGATTACGACCTGGCGTGGCGGGAACTGCACGCGCTGCCCACCAGCGACGGCAATTACCGCCTGCCATGCGGCCCTTGCCGGATGCCGGACCTGGAGCAGGTGCCGTCGAAAAAACGCGCGGACGCGCGTCGCCGCGGCGCCATGCTGGTGCAGCTGGCGGCGGACATGCGCTGGCAAGTGGCGGCCCTGCTGCACGCGCAATGAAGGCACCGGGCGGCATTTTTTGACCTGCGCGGCTTTTTTGCCGGGCAGCCCGGCGCAATCGGCGCGATCGGCGTATACTTGCGGGCGTTCTCAACCTGAAGCCAGTCATACCATGCCAGCACAATTTCCCACTTCGCGCATGCGCCGCCTGCGCGCGACACCGCAACTGCGCGAGCTGTTCCGCGAAACCGAGATCAATCCGCGCGACCTGGTCCTGCCGATCTTCGTCGACGAAGGTTCCAGCGATTTCATCGACATCAAGTCCATGCCCGGCGTGCGCCGCATTCCCGAAGCGAAGCTGGCGCAGGAAGTGGAACGCTATGCGCGCGCCGGCCTGCGCTCCGTCATGACCTTCGGCATTTCGCACCACAAGGACAGCCACGGCACGGATACCCTGAACCCGGACGGCCTGGTGGCCCGCATGTCGCGTATCATCAAGGACGCCGTGCCGGAAATGGTGGTCATGTCCGACACCTGCTTCTGCGAATACACGGACCACGGCCATTGCGGCATCCTGCATGGCGACACGGTCGACAATGACAGCACGGTGCTGAACCTGGGCAAGCAAGCCGTCATCGCGGCCCAGGCGGGCGCCGACATCATCGCCCCGTCGGCCGCCATGGATGGCCAGGTGGCGGCCATCCGCAGCGCGCTGGACGCGGCCGGCTTCCACGATACGCCCGTGATGGCGTATTCCACCAAATTCGCTTCCGGCCTGTACGGCCCGTTCCGCGACGCGGCCGGCAGCACCCTGAAGGGCGACCGCAAGACCTACCAGATGGACCCGATGAACCGCCGCGAAGCGGTGCGCGAATCCCTGATCGACGAAGCGGAAGGCGCCGACGCGCTGATGGTGAAACCGGCCGGCGCTTACCTGGACATCATCCGCGACCTGCGCGAAGCGACGCGCCTGCCGATCGGCGCCTACCAGGTCAGCGGCGAATACGCGATGATCAAGTTCGCCGCGCAGGCAGGCGCCATCGACGAGCGCCGCGTGGTGCAGGAAACCCTGGGCGCCATCAAGCGCGCAGGCGCGGACATGATCTTCACGTATTTTGCGATGGATGTGCTGAACAATCCATACTGAGGCAAGTTGGCGGCGTACCGCTAGCAATCCTTCTTCAACCCAAAAGCAAATTCCGGGGTCGGACCCTCAGGGGCCGACCCCGGTACCCGCTGTTGGGTCTACTCCGATTTCCCCATGCCCCTGAAAATCTCCCGCATCCTGCACGCCGGCTATGTCTTCGAATGCGAAGGCACGGCCATCGCCTTCGACCCCATCGTCGAAAACCCGTTCAGCCGCAACTGCCACGCGTTTCCGCCCGTGCGCTTCGACCTGGACGCCGTGCGCCGGCTGCGCTGGGATGCCGTCTTCATCTCGCACTTCCACGACGACCACTGCTCGCTCGACAGTCTCGATACGCTCGACCGCGCCACGCCCATCTACCTGTACTGCGTCTTCGACGAACTGTTCGCCATGCTGCGCGCGCTCGGCTTTACGCAGGTGGAGAAGCTGCATGTGGACGTGCCCGTGCGGGTGGGCGCCATCGAGGTGATTCCGCGCCGCGCGCTGGACGACGACGTCGATTCGCTGTTCCAGGTACGCGCCGCCGGCTTGAACGTGTTGAATGTCGTCGATTCCTGGATCGGCCCCGAGACGCTCGAACAGCTGGCCGCGTTCGCGCCCTGGGATATGGTGCTGTGGCCGTTCCAGACCATGCGCGAGATCGCCGTCATTGCGCCGTCGCAGGCGGCGCGCGGCCACGTCGATTTTCCGGACGACTGGGTGCCGCAGCTGCGCGCGCTCGCTCCCCGCTACCTCGTGCCCAGCTCCTGCCAGTTCGTGCAGGAAGACTGGTCCTGGTACAACCACGCGATGTTCCCCATCACCTACCGGCGCTTTGCCGAGGAAATGGGCGCCGCGCTGCCGGACGCGCATATCTTCCAGCTCGACCCGTCCACGTCCGTGCTGCTCGATGCGCAGGGCTTGACGCCGGCCGCGCCGCTGCCCTGGGTCGTGCCCGTGGGCCCGCAGGATGTGGATTTCGATTACCGGCCAGAGGCGCCGCCTCCCGCCACGGCGGACATCGCGCGGCGTTTCGCGCCCTTGAACGCAGCCGATGCCGCGTTGGTGCTCGATTTCTGCAGCAACGGCTTGCTCGAACGCTACCGCGACATGGAGCTGTCCGACGACAGCTATTTCCAGGCGCCGCGGCTGTGGCGCCTGTCGCTGTACGGCCATGACGGCGCGGCCACCGTCCTGCATTACCGCACGCACGGCGACTTGATCGACCTCGTGCCCGCCACGGACGAGGCGCCGGGCTGGACGACGGAAGTGCCGCTGGTGAAATGCCATGCGGCGCTGGTGCTGGGCGAATCGCTGACGTCGATGTACATGCGCATCAACGATGGCGATTTCGACGGGGCCACGCAGGCTGCATTAAGCGAGGCCGACATCGTCGACGACCCCTTGATCCGCTGCCTGTTCAACGACGCCATCGGCGCCTACCAGGCGGCGCAGCTCAAGCGCTTGCTGGCCCGCTGAAGAAAATCGCGCGACAGGGTAAGATGAACGATTCCGTATCTCAGATCAAGGAATGATCAACATGACACAAAACAACGAAATCGCGATCCTGGCCGGCGGCTGCTTCTGGGGCGTGCAAGACTTGCTGCGCCGCTATCCGGGCGTGATCGCCACGCGCGTGGGCTACAGCGGCGGCGACGTGGCCAACGCCACCTACCGCAACCATGGCACGCACGCGGAAGCGATTGAAATCATTATCGACCCGAACACCATCAGCTACCGCAAGATCCTGGAGTTTTTCTTCCAGATCCACGACCCCAGCACGGAAAACCGCCAGGGCAACGACCGCGGCACCAGCTACCGCTCGGCCATCTATTACACGAGCGAAGCGCAACGGCTGGTGGCCGAGGACACCATCCGCGACGTCGACGCCTCCGGCCTGTGGCCAGGCAAGGTGGTGACGGAAGTGGCGCCGGCCGGCCCATTTTGGGAAGCGGAACCGGAGCACCAGGACTATCTGCAGCGCTTGCCGCACGGCTATACCTGCCACTACATCCGGCCGGACTGGGTCTTGCCGCAGCGGCAGCAATAAGACCTGGCGGGCAGGGGAGGCGGCATGCGCTATTGGCAGGTGGAACGGCGGCAGGCGGAAGGGCAGCTGGATCTGGGACGCGCCCTCGATCTGGTGGCTGCCATCGGCCATGCGGACGTCAATGCCATGGCGGGCGCCATCCTGAAAACGGCCAGCACGGCCGCGCCCATCGCCCAGTGCACGATCTTTGCCTATGAATTCGGCAACCGGCCCCGCACGGTGGCCGTGGCCGACCGGCGCGGCGGGCGGTTCTTGCAGGATATCGCGGACAGCTACGCGCGCCATTACTATGCGCTCGACGGCAACCAGAGCATCATCGCGCCCTCTGCGCGGCCCAGGCGCGACCCCGCCATCGTGCTGCACCAGCAAGCCAGCGACGAGATCCGCCACCCCGGCTACCGCGCCGCCTGCTACCAGAGGCCGAATGTGTCGGACCGGCTGGCCCTGCTGGTGCAGCCGGCCAGCGATATCTGGCTGTCTGTCAATTTCTACCGCGACAGCAGCCAGGGCCAGTTCCAGCCCGGCGAAATTGCCGCCATCGAAACCCTGTCGCCGCTGCTCGCGTATGCGGCCAGACACCACTACAGCCTGAACGGCCAGCCCCCGCAAGGCGTCTCGCCCATGATGCTGGCCCGGTTGCGCCAGCACGGTCCGCAACTGAGCAAGCGCGAGCTCGACGTGCTGCGCGGCGTGCTCGAGGGACTGACGGCCGTGGAGATTGCCGACACCATGGGCGTCCAGCCATCGAGCGTCACCACGTATCAGAAGCGCGCCTATAAACGCCTGGGTATTTCCAGCCAGCGACAATTGTTTGCGCTATGTCTAGGGCCGCGAGCAATATAAATGCTAGCTGACCCCACCCAGGGGGCACAGCATAAAATTGCTGAAATTCAAGGCAATAATGTGAGCATATTGACACGAAAATAGCGGCTATGCTATCTGCAGAGTGTCGATGCGCCGATGCATGGCCGCCATCGGCAAGGCTGATAGCCAATGCCTGTCGCGTCCCGCGATCTCCGTTGTCCATGGCTCATAAATCATTCCAAGAAGGAGTAGATTGTGTCCACATCTGAATTGAATGCGGTAGAACACGTGTATCTGACGGCCGGCAATCTCGGCTTGCCTGGCGCACCAATCCTGAATCTGGCCCTGTTTTACAATCCCGACGACGGTACCGTCAGCGGCGAAGCGCTGATTACGCAATCGATCGCGCCACCGCACGGCCGCGTGGTGATCCGTCCCGTCAGCGGCCCCGTGCACGGCCTGGGCTTGGGCAAGGCCACGCGCGTATTCAGCCTGAGCGGCGAATATGTCGTGTCCGCGACGCCACCTGCCATTGGCAGCTACCTGGCCAAGTTTGAAGCTACCTTTGTCACCGACAACAACTGGAGCGGTCACGGCTCCTTCAGCTACGACCAACAGAAGGTCGATAACGTGCCGATCAAGAAACGCGGCTAAGCTTGCCCGCTGACGGCAGCCTGCCTGGGCGGCGGCGCTCTTTCCGGGAGCGCCGCCGTTTTTGCGTCTGCTGCCTAGTTCTTCCGGCCGGCGTTTGTCCTCAAAATGGGGACAGCCGTCGGCGTAGTCGTCTGCATACTGTGTCTCAAGCCGGAGCATCCGGCCACTCTCACCCAATAAAATCAACAAGGGGAGAGCGACACCTTATGGAGACCAGCATGACCATCGCCCAAGCGGCCAGCCCCGCCACGTCCGCCACCACGGCGCCCGTCCCCGACGCTGCCACCTTGCAACTGGAACAGCAGGTGATGCGCAAGGTTTCGCGCCATCTGCTGGGATTTTTGTTCCTGCTGTTCGTGTTTTCCTTTCTGGACCGCATCAATATCGGCTTTGCCGGCCTGACCATGATGCAAGACCTGGGCCTGTCCGGCACCCAGTTTGGTTTTGCCACCACCCTGTTCTACATCGCCTACATCGCTTGCAGCATTCCCAGCAACATCGTGCTGGCCCGTATCGGCGCCCGTAAATGGATAGGCTCCATGATGATCGCCTGGGGCCTGGCCTCGACGGCGACCCTGTTTGCCAGCGGCCCGGCCAGCCTGTATGCGCTGCGCTTTCTGGTGGGCGTGACGGAGGCGGGCTTCCTGCCCGGCATGCTGCTATACCTGACGTACTGGTTTCCCAGCGCCTACCGGGCGCGGGCCAATGCCCTGTTCATGATCGCCATGCCGGTGACGGCCGCCATCGGTTCGGCCCTGTCGGGCCTGATCCTGGGCCTGGACGGCCACTGGGGCTTGAAGGGCTGGCAATGGCTGTTCTTGCTCGAAGGCATGCCTTCCGTTCTGCTGGGCCTGGCCGTGTACGGCTACCTGGACGATTCGCCCGCCAAGGCCAGCTGGCTGGGCAAGCTGGAACGGCAAGTGCTGGCGCGCATGCTGGCGGCCGAGCAAAAAACCGTGGCGCCCCGGCAAAATACCTCGGTGCTGGCGGAAATGTGCTCGCCCACCGTATTGAAATTCGGCGTCGCCTACTTTTGCCTGGTGAATACCCTGGCGATGGTGGCCGTGTGGACGCCATTGATCGTGAAAAGTTTCAGCGGCGACGCCAGCAATACGAAAATCGGTTTATTGGCCGCCATCCCCCAAGTGTGCACCGTCATCGGCATGATTGCCTGGGGCCGCCGCTCGGACCGCTTGCAGGAACGCCGCTGGCACATCGTCTGGCCCATGCTGCTGTCGGCGCTTGGCTGGCTGCTCACCGCGTATGCGGGCAATCCCGTCGTGCAACTGCTGGGCGTGTGCATGGCCTCGACGGGCGCCTACACGGCCATGTCCGTCTTCTGGACGACGCCGGACCGGGCCCTGAGCCTGGGCGCGCGCGCCATCGGCATCGCCGTCATCAATGCCACGGGCAATATCGGCTCGGCCCTGAATCCCGTCGTCGTGGGCTGGCTGAAGGATTTCACGCACAGCTTTGCCACGGGTTTGCTGTACGCCAGCGTGCTGCTGGTGGCCGGTGCGGCCATCGTGCTGACCCTGCCCATCGCGCGCAGTGCCGGCAAAGAACAATCTTGAAGAGGACACCATCATGAGCGACACGTTTCACCCTTACCCCCATGTGCCGAAGGTGTATCCGCCAGGCAAACCGGCCGGCGCAGGCACGCAGCACGTGCCCGTCCTGATCGTGGGCGGCGGCCCCGTGGGCCTGGCCACGGCCCTGGGCCTGGCCCGCCACGGCGTGCGCAGCGTGCTGATCGAGGCGGACGACGGCGTCTGCACGGGCAGCCGCGCCATCTGCATCTCGCGGCGCAGCCTGGAAATCATCGAACGCCTGGGCGCGCTCGACGGTTTCCTGTCCAAGGGCTTGCCGTGGGCGGGCGGGCGCAGCTTTTACCGCGAGGAAGAAGTGCTGCACTTCACGATGCCGCAGGACGCGAACCAGAAGCTGCCGCCCATGGTCAACCTGGCGCAATACCATATCGAGCAATTCCTGCTCGACGCGGCCGAACGCCAGCCCGGACTGATCGATATCCGCTGGCAGACGCGGGTCACCGGCGTGCAGCAGCGCGCCGACGGCGCCACCGTCACCGTGGCGACGCCGCACGAGACCTACAATATCGACACGGACTGGCTGGTGGCGGCCGATGGGGGGCGCAGCGTGGTGCGCGAGGCGCTGGGTCTGAAACTGCAGGGCACCAGCTATGAAGGCCGCTATGTGATCGTCGACATCCACCTGAAAAGCAGCCGTCCCACGGAGCGCCTCGCGTATTTCGACCCGCCGTCGAATCCCGGCTCGACCGTGCTGGTGCACAAGCAGCCCGACGATATCTGGCGCATCGATTACCAGTTGCGCGACGACGAGGATGCGCAGGCGGCCGTGCTGCTGGAAAACGTGGCGCCCCGCGTGGACAGCCTGCTGGCCATGATGGGGGAAACGGCGCCGTGGCATCCCGTGTGGATCACCATCTATAAAGCCAACGCCCTGACCCTGGACAGATACCGGCACGGTTGCGTGCTGTTCGCGGGCGATGCGGCCCACCTGGTGCCCATCTTCGGCGTGCGCGGAGCGAACTCGGGCATCGACGATGCGGACAACCTGGCCTGGAAACTCGCCTACGTGGTCAAGGGCCAGGCGCCCCATGCCTTGCTGGACAGTTATTCGGACGAGCGCGTGTACGCCGCCCGTGAAAACCTGCGCCACGGCACGAAAAGCACGGAATTCATGGCGCCGCCCACGTTCGCCTTCGATCTCATGCGCACGGCCGTGCTGGGCCTGGCAAGCAAGCATGCGCACGTGCGCTCGCTGATCAACCCGCGCCAGACGAGCGCCATCGCGTATGCGCAGTCGGCCCTGAATGCGCCGGACCTTGACACGTTTGCCGCCGGCCCCGCGCCGGGCACGGTCTTGCCCGAATGTCCGCTGGCGCTGCTGCACGACGGCGCGCAAAAAGCGGGGTATATTACCGGTCTGGTGACACGCGCGGATGGCCATTTCACGGGACTGTACTTCAGCGAGGATGGGTCTGTACCATCCGCACTGGCGGCGCTGGGCGACACCTTGCCGCTGGCGACCGTGGCGATTTGCCGCAGCGGGGCGCAAGAGTGCGCCTGGGACCACACGGCGCAGGTATTCTCGCTGTTTGACGCGCAGCCCGGCACGTTTTACCTCGTGCGTCCGGACGGCCACATGCTGGGACGCTGGCGGCAGGTGCGGGCAGGGCAGGTGGCGGCGGCACTGGCGGCGGCCGGCATCGTCGAATACAAGTAACAAGGAGACAATATGACCGACATCGAACTGGATAATCTGTACACGGAGCTGTGCCACACCATGGGCGGCCTGGGCGAGCAGCGCTCGCCCTTGTTCCTGGCCCGTTTCGCCTTGCTGGCCATGGGGGCCATCGGCAAGGCCGACGTGGTGCACGGTTTGCTGCGCGACGCGGCCGACGGGCTGGCGGAGCCGGCATGATAGGCGCCGGCTACCAAAGCGGCTTCGGCAACGAATTTGCCACGGAAGCCGTGCCCGGCGCCTTGCCGCACGGGCAAAATTCGCCGCAGCAGGTGCCCCTGGGCCTGTACGCGGAGCAATTGTCGGGCACGGCCTTTACGGCGCCGCGCGCGCAGAACCGGCGCTCGTGGCTGTACCGCATCCGTCCCGCCAGCCAGCACCCGCCATTCACCGTGCTGCACAATACGCGCATCGTCAGCGATTTCCACGCCATGCCGCCTACGCCGCCGAACCAGCTGCGCTGGGACCCGCTGCCGCTGCCCGACGGCACCGCGCCGGTGGACTTCATCGACGGCTGGCAGACGATGGCCGGCAATGGCAGTGCCGAAGCGATGAGCGGCTGCGCCATCCACGTGTATGCGGCCAACCGTTCCATGCAGCGCTTCTTTTACTCGGCCGATGGCGAATTGCTGGTCGTGCCGCAGGAAGGCCGGCTGGCGATTGCCACGGAACTGGGCCTGATCGAACTGGAACCGCAGGAAATCGCCGTGATTCCCCGCGGCGTGCGCTTCCGCGTGACCCTGCCGGACGGGCAGGCGCGCGGCTATGTGTGCGAAAACTTCGGCACGGCCTTCCGCCTGCCCGACATGGGACCCATCGGCTCGAACGGCCTGGCGAACGCCCGCGATTTCCTCACGCCGCACGCGGCCTATGAAGACATCGATGGCGAGTGCGAACTGGTGGCCAAGTTCGGCGGCCATCTGTGGCGCACGACCCTGGACCATTCGCCGCTGGACGTGGTGGCCTGGCATGGCAATTATGCACCGTATAAATACGATCTGCGCCGCTTCAACACCATCGGCTCGATCAGCTACGACCACCCGGACCCGTCGATCTTCCTCGTGCTGCAGGCGCCCAGCGAAAATCCGCTGCTGGGCGCCATCGACTTCGCCATCTTCCCGCCCCGCTGGCTGGCCGCCGAACACACGTTCCGGCCGCCCTGGTTCCATCGCAACGTGGCCAGCGAATTCATGGGACTGATCCACGGCGTGTACGACGCCAAGGCGGCCGGCTTCGTGCCGGGCGGCGCCAGCCTGCATAACTGCATGTCCGGCCACGGCCCCGATGCGCAGACGTTCGAAAAAGCCTCGCACAGCGACACGTCCGCGCCCGTGAAAGTGGGCGACACCATGGCCTTCATGTTCGAGACGCGCACCATCCTCAAGCCCACGCCGTTCGCCTTGAACAGCGAATTGCTGCAACAGGATTACTACACGTGCTGGCAGGGCTTGCGCAAGCATTTCGACCCGGACCAGGGATGATCGTCAGGCGGCCCGCGCCTGCGCCGCCGTGTGCGGGTTGGCGGGCCGCGCCAGGCCCAGGTGGCCGCGCAGGGTGCTGGCCGCGTATTCCGTGCGGAACAGGCCGCGCCGCTGCAGTTCCGGCACCACGAGCCGGGTGAAATCCTCGAAGCCTTGCGGCAGCAGGGGCGGTACGACATTGAAGCCATCCGCGCCCCGTTCCACGAACCATTGCTCCATCAGGTCGGCCACCGTCCTGACGGAGCCGATGGCCTGCAGGTGGCCGCGCGCGACCCTGAAGCGCAGCACCAGCTGGCGCAAGCTCAGGTTTTCGCGGCGCGCCAGCTCCAGCTGCTGCTGGAAACGCCCCTTGCCGTTGTCGCCCGCCTGGTAGGGCAGGTCGGGCAGGGGACCATCGAGCGGATAGCCGGACAGATCGAAACCGCCGAATTCCAGGTTGCCGAAGTCGACCAGCGCCTGCAGTTCGCCGAACCGGTCCTGCGCCTGCTGGTCGCTTTCCGCCACCACCACGGACAGCCCCGGCGTGACCTTCAACTGGTCTTGCGCGCGGCCGTATTTCGCCATGCGGCCTTTCACGTCCCCGTAATACGCCTGCGCGACGGGCAGCGAAGTGGCCGAGCAGTAAACCATCTCGGCCTGGCGCGCGGCAAATTCGCGGCCCGTCTCGGAATTGCCCGCCTGGACCAGCACGGGGTGGCCTTGCACGGGACGGGGCAAGTCCAGCAAGCCTTGCGAGGCAAAGTACTGGCCCTGGAAGTCCAGCGGGTGGCCAGCTTCGGGCCGGTAGAACTGGCCGGCGGCGTGGTCGGGCCGGTCGAACGCCTCGTCATCCCAGCTATCCCACAGCATCTTGGACAAGGCGACGAATTCATCGGCGCGCGCATAGCGGTCCGCGTGGCTACGCGCTGCATCGATGCCGAAATTGCGCGCCGTGTGGTCGCCAAACGAGGAGACGACGTTCCAGCCCGCGCGCCCGCCGCTCAGGTGGTCGAGCGAACTGAATTTGCGCGCCACGTGATACGGGTGCTCGTAATTGGTGTTGACGGTCGCGATCAGGCCGATATGGCTGGTGACGGCGGCAATCGCCGACAGCAGGGTGTAAGGTTCGAAGGGCAGGCCGATGGCGGCGCGGCCCGTGTCGGGCGTGACGTCGCCGGAGCGGCCGATGAAGTCGGCGATGAAAAAGCTGTCGAACTTGGCCGCCTCGGCCAGCCTGGCGGCGTGCAGCCACCAGGCCAGGTCGGGCCGCCCGCTGGCGCTGGCGGAAGGATGGCGCCAGGCGGCCGGATGGTGGCCGTGGCGTTGCAAAAAAACGTTCAGGACGAGCTGGCGTGCTGGCATGGGAGGAACTCCGTGGTGGATTGGCGACATCGCGCGTTTCAAATAACTATGCAAGGTTCGGGCCAGCACTGGACGCGCGTGCGCATATGCAAATTCCGGATAAGCTAGCGCGGCACCATTCGTTCACGCCTGAAGATGGCGCGCGGTATAGTCGGCCCATGGAACTCTTAGCCCACAACTTCAGCAGCGATTTCGCGCGCAGCGCCCACCTGGCCCGCGGCGCGGGCGATGACGGCGACAGCGAGGCGCTGGTCGCCTTCCGCGATCCGCAGCAAATGAGCTTGCTGGTGCGCGCCACGGCTTTTGTCTTTGCCGACCCCCGTTCGCGCCAGCTGCACGAACTGATCGAGCGCATCGCCCCCAGCGAGGCGACGGTGCTGATCACGGGCGAAACGGGGACGGGAAAGGAACTGATCGCGCGCCACGTGCACGGTTTGAGCGGGCGCGCCGAGCAGACCTTCGTGGCGATCAACTGCGGCGCGTTTTCCGAAACCCTGGTCGAGAGTGAACTGTTTGGCTATGAAAAGGGCGCGTTTACGGGCGCGCAGCAGGGCAAGCCCGGCTGGTTCGAGACGGCCAGCGGCGGCACCCTGTTCCTCGATGAAATCGGCGACCTGCCGCTGGCGATGCAGGTCAAGCTGCTGCGCGTGCTGCAGGAGCGCGAAGTGGTGCGCCTGGGCGCGCGGCGCGCCATCCCCATCGACGTGCGCCTGATCGCGGCCACCAACGTGGACCTGGCCGAAGCCGTGCGGGCCGGGCGCTTCCGCGAAGACCTGTATTACCGCCTGCAGGTGATCGGCCTGCCGCTGCGCCCCCTGCGCGAGCGCCCGGGCGACATCATGCCGCTGACGCGCCACTTCATGGCCATCTATGCGCAGCGCCTGCACCTGGGCGAAGTGGAGCTGGACCAGGATGCGCAGCAGGCCTTGCTCGCCTACCCGTGGCCGGGCAATATCCGCGAACTGGAAAACGTCATCCACCGCGCGCTGCTCGTGTGCCGCAGCGGCGCGGTGCGCGCCGAGGACCTGAGCCTGTCGGGCTGGCACAGGCCGATGGCTGCCGTCCCCGCAGCGGCCCCCGGGCCCGCGCCCGACGCGTGGGCGGGCGGCGCCGATATCGCCTACGCGGCCCACGGCGCAGGGGGCCAGGACGACTTGCTGGCGGCCGAACGCTTCGCCCGCGCCTGGCAAGCCTTGCTCGACTCGGGCGAGGCCGTGGAATTCGAGGCCATGCAGCAGGAACTGGTGCGCGCCGCGTGGGAGCGCAATGAGCGCAACCAGGTGCGCACGGCCAAACACCTGAACCTGAGCCGCAACATCCTGCGCACCTTCCTGAAAAAGGCGGGCGCCATCGACTAGGCGCCTGAGCGCTTCCCGGAGCCGGACCCGCAGCGATGCGGCTCCGGCTTTTTTCATGGCTGCTGCGCGCGCAGCACATTGCTGCCATGGGGGCAGCTGATTGCTGCCAAATCAACAGCGGCGGGCAGCGGCGGGCATCCTGGGCATGGCATGTTTTCTGCGAGGAGGGTGGGGCAGGCTGCTGCGCGATGCGCGTACGGCCTTTTCTTCGACCCACGACAGGAGTCCATGCATGACCATTGAATTCATCTGGCAATTGCCCACCGGCGGCGATGGCCGCCATGCGGCGCCCGGCATCACGCGCCGCGGCGAACGGGCCGCCGGCGCGCCCAGTCCCCTGCAGGCGGGCGTGAGTGACCCGCGCGGTGCGCGTCCGCCGTTCAACTATTTCGATTACCTGCACCAGATCGCCCGCGCGGCAGATCTCTCGGGCTTCGACGGCATCCAGATACGCCACGATACGCAGGGCGATGAAAGCTGGATCGTCGCCGGCTACCTGGCCCGCAGCACGCGCCATCTGAAACTGATCGCCGAATTCGACGCGGCCTGGGGTTCGGCCGTGTATGCGGCAAAGAACGCCGTCAGCTTCCAGCGCTTCACGGGCGGACGCTTCGCCTGGCAGATCGGCCATGGCGGCGATGCGGCAGAACGCCGGCGCCAGGGCGATGCGGCGCCGGACGCCGACATCTTGCCGCGCATCGATGAATTCATCACGGTGGCGCGCGGCGTGCAGAGCACCTCGCCGTTCAGCTTCAAGGGCAAGTTCTTCGAAGTGCAGGACGGCGGCTTCAAGGGGCCGCTGGCAAACCATCCTGTCAACGGCATCTACCTGACGGGCGAGTCGCCCGAGGCGCTGGCCCTGTCGGCGCGCCAGGCCGACGTGCACGTGTTCGATGCGGCGCCCGTGGCGGACCTGCAGCCTGCCATCGACAGTCTGCATACGCAGGCGCACCAGCTGGGCCGCGGCGTGGTAGCGGGCTTGCGCATCGACGTGCTGGCGCGGGAAACGTTCGACGAAGCCTTGCGCGATGCGCGCCGCTACCGCAGCGGTGCGGGGCTGCCCGACGATGCGGCGTTCGATGGCAGTGCCGCAGCCTTCTGGCCCGGCTTCGCGCAGGCGCAAACGGGCGCCCGCGGCGCCCTGGTCGGCAGCTACGCGCAAGTGGCCGCGGCGCTGCAGGCGTATGCGCAGGCGGGCGTAGCCAGCTTCGTGCTGGCGGCCATCCCCCATTTCGAGGAAGCCTACCGCATCGGCGAACACGTGCTGCCGGCCGTGCGCGCCGCGTTGAATGCCCCGGCCCTGCAAGCGGCCTGAATCCCCCTATTTCGAAGGAGTACCCTGATGGCTATCGACTTTTTCTGGCGCATCCCCACGCATGGCGAACCGAGTTCGCACCGCGCCCGCACGCCGTTTCGCGGCGACTGGTTTCCCGGCAATGACAACCTGCGCCAGGCCGGCCTCGGTGGCGGCGGCGCCGACGGCTTTACTTACATCGACTACCTGGCGGAAATCGCCCGCGCGGCTGAAATATCGGGTTTCCAGGGCGGCTTGATTCCCTCGTTTCCCATGACGGACGAGCCGTGGGCCATTTCCGCGCTGCTGGCGCGCGAAACGCGCACCTTCCGCTTCATGATCCCGTTCCAGCCCGGCTTTTTGAATCCCGTGGTGGCCGCGCGCATGACGGCCAGCCTGCAGCGGGCCACGGGCGGGCGTGCCCTGTACAACGTGATCACGGGTGGCGGCGGTCCGGCGCAGCTGTGGTGGGGCGATTCGGCTGGCCACGACGACCGCTACACGCGCACGACAGAGTTCCTCGACGTGGTGCGCGGCGTGTGGCGCGGCGGACCGTTTTCCTACCAGGGCAAGTTCTACCAGGTGGAGGATGCGGGCCTGGCCACGCCCCTGTCGGAGCAGGACTTCCCCGAGATCTATTTTTCCGGTTCGTCCGACGCGGCCCTCGGCTCCGCCTCGAAGCATGCCGATTACTACCTGACGTGGCTGGAGCCGTTCGAGCAGCTGCGCGAGAAATTCGCCCGCGTGCATGAAAAGACGGCGCTGCTGGGCCGCAAGATCAAGTGCGCCGTGCGCGTCGACATCGTGGCCCGCGCCACGGAAGAAGAGGCGTGGGACGAGGTGCGCAAGGGTTTCGAGGCCGTCGATGCGGCCACCCTGCGCCAGTTCCTGGGCGCCGATGGCGGCGATTCCGTGGGCGCGGCGCGCCAGCGGGGCAATCGCCCGACCACCCTGAACAGCTACAAGGACCTGATCACGGCGCCGAATATCTGGTCCGGCTTCAACCTGCTGCGGGGCGGGCAGACGCAGGGCATCGTGGGCAGCTACCAGCAGGTGGCCGAACGCCTCGACGAGCTGGTGCAGCTGGGCGCCGACGCCTTCATCCTGGCCAGCACGCCGCACCTGGAAGAGGCGTACCGGGTGGGCGAGGAAGTGCTGCCCCTCGTGCGCGGACATACGGCGGCGCTCTTGCGCGCCGCCTGACCCCCACACCTGTTGCCGCGACAGCAGCGCCACCGCCTGCTGTCGCGCAGGCAGCACGCGGCGGCGCCGCTGCTGCCAAATCAACAGCGCTATCGTGATGATAGTCTTCCTTTGAAATCAAGCACTTGAGTCGTATTTTGCTGCGCTGCGGCAGCGGGCATGCGCCTTGCAATGACAGTCATCACCATCTCGCGTTTTGACTTTCATCAAGGATAATCACCCATGCGCCGTCCGACTGCCCCCGCCGCCGTTTCCGTACTCTCTTCCCCATTTCCGTTTCACTTGACGCCGCTGCGCCGCGCGCTGCGCTCGGCCTTTGCCATCGGCGGCTTGTGCCTGGCGCCCGGCATGGCGTGGGCCGATGCGCCGGCCGACACGGCGCCCGCCGATGTCGTCGCAATTGCCGACGCCAGCGGCGCCGGCGAAGGCGCCTCGCTGCAATCGGTGACGGTGACGGCGCAAAAGCGCGAGGAATCGGCGCAAAAAGTACCGAGCGCGATCACCGTCCTGGGCGGCAAGGAGCTGCTCGACACGGGCATCGGCCGCTCGGCCAGCGAAATCCTCAACTATGTGCCCAATGCGTCGGCCGGCACGCAGCAGCATGGCCGTCCGCGCTGGTGGATACGGGGCGTGGGCGCGGGCCAGCAGCAGATCGATTTTCCCAATCCCGTGGGCTTTTACCTCGACGACGTCTACATCAGCAATTCCAGCGCCACGGGCTTTCCCCTGTTCGACCTGGACCGGGTGGAAGTGCTGCGTGGCCCGCAGGGCACCTTGTGGGGCAAGAACACGACGGGCGGCGCCATCAACGTGATTTCGCGCAAACCGTCGTTCAAGTCCAGCGGCTACGCCAAGTTTGACTACAGCAGCTACGACACCAAGCTGGCCGAAGGGGCCATCGGCGGCGCGCTGGTCGACGAGGTGCTGGCGGGGCGCTTGTCCTTCCACACGGAGCAGCAAGGCGAGGGCCGCTTCCACAACCAATTTACGGGCGAGCGCGATGGAAAACTCAAGGACAGCGCCATCCGCGGCCAGCTCAAGGCCCTGATCGGGCGCGACCTGACGGCCAATCTGAACCTGCATTACCGCGACTACACGACCAAGGGCGCGACTACCACCGTGGCCAGCTACGGCGCTAATGGCGTGTACCGCAACGGCTACGTCCCCAGCACCAATCCCGACGACGTGAGCACGAATGCGCCGGCCGACAGCGACGTGAAACAGGGCGGCGCCCAGCTGAACCTCGAATATGCGCTGGGCGAGCTGACCCTCACTTCCATCACGGGCTATGAAAACTTCCGCAACGAGGCCACGGGCGACAGCGACAACACGCCGCTGGAAGTGGGCCGCAGCCGTTCGAAGGCCAGCAGCCGGCAGGTGTCGCAGGAGCTGCGATTGACGTCGCCGCAAAACGGCACGGTGAGCTGGGTGGCGGGCCTGTTCTACTTCAATGAAAAGATCGACTCCGATTCGGCCGGCGCGCGCCTGCCCAACGGCACTGTGCCGGCGCTGGCGGGCAGCACGCAGCCCGTCGGCTATAACCGCACCGTCTACCAGCACAAGGCGCGCAGCGCGGCCATCTTCGGCAGCACGACCGTCAACTTCAGCGAGCAGCTGCTGTCCACGTTTGGCTTGCGCTGGACCACGGAAACCAAGGACCTCGACTTGCAGCGCGTGCAGGCCGCATCGAACACGGTGACGTTCGGCGATGCGTCGAACTGGTGGAACACGGTCAAGGGCGGCAATTACACGGCCGTCGCGGTCGCCAACAACAATTTCACGTCGAATCCGTCGACCACGTGGAATGCGCTCACGTATGACGTGACGCCCGAATACCGCTTCAGCCGCACCCTGCGCGGTTATCTGAAGTACGCGCACGGCATCAAGTCGGGCGGCTACAACACGAGCGCCACGGATGTGCGCGCGCTCAATACGGTGAAGCCGGAAACCCTGAACTCGTTCGAGGCGGGCATCAAGTCCGAATGGCTGGACGGGCGCCTCAATTTCAACGCCAACGTCTTCCATTACGATTACAAGAACGTGCAGGTCAATATCACGGGCGTGTACAACGGCGACCCCACGCAAAGCGTGAACTACCTGCAGAACGTGCGCAAGGCCCACGTGAACGGCGCGGAATTCGAAATCGAGGCGCAGCCGACGGACAACCTGCACATCAACGCCAACGTGGGCCTGCTGCGCACGGAATTCGACGACTTCGCCATCCAGAACAATGGCGGCGACCGCTCCGGCAATGAATTCGTGCGCTCGCCCCACGTGACGGCCCTGCTGGCGGCCGACTACCGCTACCCGTTGGGCAATGGCGCGCAGCTGGTGTTGAGCGGCGACGTGCGCTACACGTCGAAGCAGTACTACTATGTGGACCCGCAAAGCGCGGCGCGCGACCTGCTGAACCAGGGCGGCTTCGCGCTGGCCAATGCGCGCCTGTCGTATGTGCTCCCGGGCGGCAAGCAGCGCATCACGGCGTATGCCAACAACCTGGCCGACAAGGTCTACCGCAACCACACCTTGACCAGCTTCGTGCCGGGCGCCGTCAACGGCGACACGGTGATCATCGGCCAGGGCCGCACGGTGGGCGCTTCGTACACGGTGCAGTTCTGATCGCGCGGGGCAGGGACAGGGGCGATATGCTATAGTCGCCGGGCTTGGCTGCCGCACCCGGTGCGGCGGCCACGCAACGTTCTCAGGGCGGGGTGCGATTCCCCACCGGCGGTAATGGCATGCGTGCCTAGCCCGCGAGCGCTTGCCGGCGCGGTCTTCGGACCTGGCCGGCAAGGTCAGCAGACCTGGTGTGATTCCGGGGCCGACGGTATAGTCCGGATAAAGAGAGAGCGGGATGCATCATTGTGTTGGTGCCGGCATACGCCCGGCGCATGGACGGCCTTGCCGTCGGTGCGCGGGCGCGCGTGCCTGCATGCGCAGTTGGGCGTGGCTTTCATGCGCCTGCGATATCCCCTTCGATCCCATGCCCTGTTTTTTGTTATTTTTAAAAACAGGAGTCTTTTGTATGTCACAAGCACACGCAGCACCAGGCAAGCGCATCGCCTTCATCCAGGCGGGCTGGCACCGCGACATCGTCGCGCAATGCCGCTTGTCCTTCATCGCCGACATGGCGGCCCTGGGCTTTGCCGAGAGCGAGATCGATATCGTCGATGTCGCCGGCGCCTTTGAAATCCCCCTGCACGCGCAAGTGCTGGCCAGGAGCGGCCGGTACGCGGCGATTGCCGCCTCGGCGCTGGTGGTCGACGGCGGCATCTACCGCCATGACTTCGTGGCCGATGCCGTCATCTCCGGCATGATGCAGGTGCAGCTGGCGACGGGCGTGCCCGTGCTGTCGGCCGTGCTGACCCCGCACCACTTCCACGCGGGCCACGAGCACCAGGAATTCTACTTCCAGCATTTCAAGGTCAAGGGCGCGGAACTGGCCGCCGCATGTGCGGCCACCATCCGCTCGCTGCAGCGGCTGGCGCAACCGGCCGCCGCACCGCACGAAGCCCTGGCTGCCTAGGGCGCGTTTGCCTTGATGCCGTAGTCTCCGGGGCCAGCGCCTGTTCGTGCGCTGGCCCCGTTTCTTTATGCGGCCTGCCGCAGCAGCGCGTCCAGCCGCCGCTGCGCTTCTTCCAGGGGGCGGCGGTCTATCCAGTCATCGATATCGACGTCGCGGTCCAGGAAGCCTTGCCGCAGCTGGAAATCCTTCTGCTGGCGGAACAGCGCCACTTTTTCCTCCGACAGGTCGGGCGCCAGGGTCAGGTGAAAACCGTCGCGGTAGGCTTCGGCCACGGCGTCGGCGCCGGCCCGTGTTTCACCCTGCAGGATGGCCAGCACGTCTTCCTTGTGGCTGCGCGCCCAGTGCGCGGCGCGCAGGGTCTGCGTCAAAAAGCGCACGACCAGCTCGAAATGCTGCTCCAGCATCGTTGCATGCACGGTGATCGGCCGTGGCGTGCCGTTATTCACGCGGAAGCGCCGGTCGGGCAGGGCGTCGATATCGATGCCCACTGCCAGCCCCGCCGCGCGGGCCGCTTCGGCCGCCGCCGCGCCTTTCACGTAGACGGCATCGACTTCGCCGCGCAGCAGCGGCGCGATGCCCTGCCACAGGCCTGCGCCCAGATTGGCTTGCGCTGGCGCGTCGGCCCCCACTTCCACCAGTTGCACATCGTCCAGCGTCAAGCCGGCGGACGCCAGCACGCCCTTGTAGCCGGCCAGGCTCATGCCGCGCGCGATGCTGCGTCCGCGCCGGTTGTCGCGCAAGTCTTCGGCGCGGAATACGGGTAGCGCCAGGCGCTTGCCCTGCAGCTGCGCGGGCTTCGTGATGCCGGAACCGGGGCGCACGAGGATGGCTTGCCACTCGTCGATCCAGGTCAGGCCGATCAGGCGCGTGGGCGCCCCTTGCGCGCGGGCGGGCAGGGCCAGCAGGTTGCCCCCTTCGCGCACGAGCGTGGACAGGCCATGGTCGTAATGGTGACGCGCCAGTTCGCCGCCCACTTCCTGCAGGGTCTTTAACGCGATGCCGTCGCGGGCGAATTCTTCGTCCAGCCAGCCCAGTTTGTAGGCCAGGCCCGTGGCCGTGGGCACGGGGCAGCGGGTAAACCAGACGGTATCGACGGCGGGGGCGGTTGCGGTAGTCATGGGATGCTTTCGTGGTGGGTGGAGCCTTGCACCGTGCAGGAAACGTGCCCGCGCCGCTTGCTGGCTGGCCGACAGCGCGTGCCGGCAGCGCTGCTGCCGCGCCAGCAGCCGCTGTTGCGCAGGCAGCAGCGCCCCACCATTTTCCCCGGCCCCGGCCCTGGCACGCGTCTTGCGAAACTAGGGACAGGACTGACCCGTATCCCAACCCCACAGAATGGAGCATGACATGACGGACGTGGCACAAGCAGAAGCACAACAAGTACAGGTGCAGGATTTGACGGCGGCCGAACTGGCCTTCGTGGAACAGGTGCGCCGCGATGCGCAGATCGCCTTCGACGGCTTGCGCGAGACGGGCAGCCTGACGGCCAACGGCACGGTGGGCTTCGTCGAGCGCACGCCGGGCGGCGACAAGGTCGTGGTGGTCAACGATCCCGGCCCGTTCCGCCGCGGCCAGCCCCTGAAGGCGGCCGTGCTGGCGCTGGACGGCACGGTGCTCGTGGGCGACGCGAACAACGGCGGCGCGCGCTACCTGAAGCTGTTCCGCGAGCGGCCCGAGGTCAGCTCGATTTCGCACGTGCATTCGCCGTCGCTGGGCGCGTGGGCGCAGACGCACCGCACCCTGCCGATCCGCTATGTGCCCGTGCAGCGCTACCAGCTGGTGCGCGAAATTCCCATCTATATCGACCGCCGCCAGCCGGAAGTCGATTTCATCCTCGGCGAAATCGCCCGCAACACGCATGCCACGGCCATCCTGGAAGCGAATGGCGGCGCCACCGTGTGGGGCAAGCAGGGCTTGCTGAAGCTGGCTGAATTCATCCTGCTGCTGGAAGAGGGCGCGAAGATCCAGATCGCGGCCGAAGCCATCGGCGGTTCGCGCGATTTCGGTCCCGGCGTGCTGCTGCAGCAATGGAAGATGAGCAAGCTGATCGATACGGCGCGCGCGCTGTCTTTGTTACCTGCCACCGACCTGGTATAACTTTCAAGAACAGGCCCCAGATGTCATTGCAATCATTACGTTTGAGCTGGCGCAAGCTGTCTGCCGCCATCGTGGCGGCCAGCCTGCTGGCGCCAGCCTTCGCGGCCGCCGTCGAGCCGCTGCCGGCCGCCGTGCGCATCGCCGTCGTGGCCCGCACGGCACCGTCCGGCAAGACCGTGTTTGCCGGCTCCGCCGCCCAGGTGGCCGCGCAGGGCTGGCTGGCGGCCGAACTGGGCAAGCTGGGCGTGAAGCTGGAATGGGTGCCCGTCACCACCAATTCCGTGGCGACGCAAGTCAACGAGGCGTTTGCCAACCGCTCGATCGACCTGGCCCAGTATGGCGACTTGCCGTCGATTATCGCCAATGCCTCGGGCTTGCAGACGCGGCTGATCCTGCCCGGCGGCAGCGCCAACAACACCTACCTGGTGGTGCCGAACGGTTCCACGGCCCGCTCGATCAAGGACTTGAAGGGCAAGAAGATTGCCTTGCACCGGGGCCGGCCGTGGGAATACCCGTTCGCGCGCCTGCTGGAAGCGAACGGCATGACTTTGCGCGACGTCAAAATCCTCAACCTGAATCCGCAGGCGGGTGCGGCAGCCGTGGCGACGGGTGGCGCGGACGCCTTCTTTACCCTCAGCGACGCCTTCCTGCTGGAAGATAAAAAAGTGGGCAAGATCATCTGGTCCAGCAAGGCGCCGCCGCAGGACTGGAAGATGCGGGCCGAATTGTGGGCCGACAGCGGTTTCCTGCAGCGCTATCCGCAGCTGGCCCAGCTGGTGGTGACGGCCTATGTGCGCGAGCACCACCGTGCCGCCGGCGCGGGCGGCGAAGAGGAATACGTGCGCACGGAGGCGGCTGCGGGCCAGGTGGAAAGCGTGGTACGGCGCGAACTGGCGGGCGACCACACGCCGTGGCAGGCGCGCTGGTCGCCGTTGTTTACGGCCAGCCTGCGCCAGCATTACGTGGGCGAGGCGGCCTATGCGAAGAGCGCGGGCCTGATCGGGCGGCCCCTGCAAGTGGACAGCCTGTTCGCGCCCCAGTTCGTCAACCAGGCGCTGGCGCAGCTGAAATTGCAAACGTACTGGACGCCATGACTTCCCTCGTCAACGCCGTCGCCTTGCCGCGCGCCGCCGCACCAGCGCGTGCAGCCTCTGTCCCTTTGCTGCAGCGCTTCGTGCGCTCGCCCTGGTCCGTGTGGACCTCGCCGCTGGCCTTGCTCCTGCTGTGGACGGCGGCCACCACCTTCGAGTGGATGCCCGCGCACATCTTGATGTCGCCCTGGCAAGTACTGCTGACGGCCGCCGACCTGGCCGAAAGCGGCGAGCTGGGCCAGCACCTGGGCATCAGCCTGTTCCGCCTGCTGGCCGGTTTCGGCCTGGGTGCCAGCGGTGGCCTGGCGTTCGGCGTCGTGCTGGGCCTGTCCCCCGGCTTGCGCAGCTACGTCGATCCCACTTTCAATATCTTGCGCCAGTTGCCCACCGTCGCCCTGATCCCCCTGTTTATCCTGCTGTTCGGCATCGGCGAGAGTTTCAAGGTGTTTATCGTCGCCAAGGCCAGTTTCTTCATCGTCGCGCTGGCCGTGCATGACGCCATCCGCAACCTGTCGCAGCGCTATTTCGAGGTGGCGCACGTGTATTGTTTCTCGCGCTGGCAGCGCATCCGCCTGATCGTCTTGCCCGCCATCGTGCCGGCCGCATTGACGGGCATGCGCATCGCCCTGTCGCGTTCGTGGATGGTGCTGGTGGGCGCGGAGTTGCTGGCCGCCGACAGCGGCCTGGGCCAGATGATGGAAATGGGCCGGCAAATGTTCCGCCTCGACGTGGTGATGGTGGGCGTGGTGCTGACGGGCGTGATCGGCTTCGGCCTGGACCGCGCTTGCCACGCGCTGGAATCGCGGCTGATGCGCTGGAAGCGTAGTGGCGATGGTAAGGGAGGCGCCACATGAAACAGCGTTTGATCCAGATCATCAAGGGCGCGCTGCTGCCGCTGGCCTTGCTGGGGGCCTGGCAATGGGCGTCCGGCCAGGGCGCGGCCGCCGCGTATATCTTCGTGTCGCTGGGCGACCTGGCGCACAGCCTGCGCGACTTGCTCGTCACGGGCGAGCTGTGGGTGCATCTGCGCGCCAGCCTGGGCCGCACTGTGGCGGGCTTGCTGCTGGGCGGCAGCGCCGGCATCGTCACGGGCGCGCTGATGGCGCAGTCGCCGCTGGCGGACCGCCTGATCGGCCCCTTGTTCCACAGCATCCGCCAAGTTCCGTTGCTGGGCCTGATCCCCTTGCTGGGCTTGTGGGTGGGCAATGGCGACGGCGCGAAGCTGCTGGTGATCGCCATCGCCGCCTTTTATCCCACCGTGCTCAACACGTATGCGGGCATGCGCCAGGTGGATGGGCGCTTGCGCGAAGTGGGGCAGGTGCTGACCCTGACGCGCGCCCAGACCTTGCGCCAGGTGTTGCTGCCGGGCGCCATGCCGGCCATCGTCACCGGTGTCACGCATGCGCTGGCGTTCGCCTGGCTGGCGTGTTTGGGCGGCGAGCTGCTGTTTGCGGCCGGTCCCGGCATGGGGTCATTGCTGCTCAACGGCGAGGTATCGGGCCGCATGGATGTCGTGCTGCTGGCCGTGCTCGTGATCGCCTTGCTGGCGCAGGCGATGAACGTGGCGTTTGCGCGTCTCGCGCGCCTGCTGGTGAAGGGGCGCAGCAGTGAGTGAATCCTTGCCATTCCAGCCTGACGCAGCCGTCACTGCCCGCGACGGCGAGCTGCGCGCCTTTTTGCTGCGCTTTATCGGCTTGACCCTGCTGTCGGGCGTGATCATCGGCATGAACAAGGTGCTGGCCACCTTGCTGGGTTTGCATTTACATGTGAGCAATTTCCAGCTGGCCACGATCAGCAGCGCGGAAACCCTGGCCATGGCGCTGGGCACCATTCCGGCCGGCTACATTCTTTCGCGCGGCAACCCGAAGCATCTGTATGCCGGTGTCAGCCTGAGCCTGGCGTTGGCCTTTTGCGTGCTGCCGTGGCTGCCCGGCTGGCAATGGGTGGCCCTGCTGATGTTTTTGGTGGGGCTGTGCATTTCGCTGCGCATCGTGGCCATGAGCACCGTGTTTCTCGTGCGCTTGCCGGAACTGGGGCAGGGCAAGGCGGGCTGGTACAAGGGCACCTTGATCCTCGGCATGCAGTTCCTGGGCCCCCTGTGCGGCAATTACCTGATCGCGCAGCTGGGACTGAAAGCGGGCTTTTTGATCTCGGCCCTGATGTTCGCCATCCTGGCCGTGCTGGGCTGGCACGTATTACCCAACAATACGTTGCCAGACAACACGGCGCCCCGCAAGCAGGCTGGCCATGCGTCGCAGCCGGGCGCGGCCAGCCTGCGCGCACTGCTGCACCTGCCTGTCGTGCGCGTTACTTATCTGTTCGAAATCCTCGCCAGCTTCACGGCGTCCAGCGTGGGCGTGTTTTCCATCTTGCTGGCCATCCGCGTGCTGCACTGGCCTGCGCACCACTCCGTCTGGCTGATGGCCGTGCAGGGATTGAGCTGCGTGCTCGTGCTGCTGTTCCTGGGACGCTTCGTGCTGGCCAGCCGCTACCGCGAGCAACTGTATGGCGGCGCCCACCTGGCCATCATGGGCGCCTTGCTGATCCTGGGCTTGTGGCCGGACAGCATCGCCTACCTGGCCGCGTCCGTGCTGCTGGGACTGGGCCTGGGCGTGAATAACCTCGTCAATACGGACAATATCGCCCGCGCGCCCGTCGACAAGGCCCGTGTTTCCGCCCATTTGACCCTGTTCGGCATGGTGGGCGGCACGGCCGGCGCGCTGGCGGCGGGCCGCCTGGCCGACCTGACGGGCTTGCGCAATGTGTTCCTGATCTGGCTGTTTCCCTGGCTGGCCGCCTGGCTGGTTTTCCACGGCAGCCGCTGGCTGCGCCGGGCGCCGCCCGCCGCCGTTTCTTCCCTCGCCCCCACCGCAGAGAGTGCGCCATGAATGATTTCGTTTCCCCCTCGGCCCTGTTGCCGCAACGCCCGCAGCTGAGCGGCGGCCTGCAGGTGCAGCACGTGAGCAAGTCGTTTGCGCTGAAAGGCGCGCCGCTGCCCGTGCTCGACGACATTTCCCTGACCATCGCACCCGGTGAATTCGTCGCCATCGTGGGCGCTTCCGGCTGCGGAAAATCCACCCTGCTGCGCCTGTTGGCGGGCCTGGACACGGACTACGCGGGCTTGCTGCTGCACGATGGCGTGCCTATCCGTGGCACGGATCTGCGAAGGGGCCTCGTGTTCCAGGACCACCGGCTGTTCCCGTGGCTGACGGTGCAGCAGAACGTGGCCGTGGCTTTCAGCAACACCAAAGTGCCGTTGGCCGAGCGCGAAGCGCGCGTGGCGGCGGAAATCGCGCGCGTGGGCCTCGATGGCTATGCGGATGCGTATCCGCATCAATTGTCGGGCGGCATGTCGCAGCGGGCCGCGATTGCCCGCGCCCTCGTGGGACGGCCCGATGTGCTGCTGCTGGACGAGCCGCTGGGCGCGCTCGACGCGCTGACCCGCTTGCGCCTGCAGCAGGAATTGCGCCGATTGTGGCAGGACGAGGGCATCACCATGGTGATGGTCACGCATGACATCGACGAAGCCGTCTACCTGGCCGACCGCATCGTCGTGCTCGACGCGCGCCCGGGCAAGGTGCGCCGCGTGCAGGACGTGCCGCTGGCCCACCCGCGCCAGCGGGGATCTCCGGGCTTTGTCGCCATCCGCGACGGCTTGCATGGGGATTTCAGCGACCTCGACGAATCGCATGCGCCCGTGGTGCAGGAAGAACACCCCAGCAGCTTATGGGATGGCAATGAATGGGCGCGCAGGATGGCGCTGTAGTTTTTTTGATATTCATCAACCTGGAGAGACAAGATGAGCAATAACAATGCACTCGACACCCTGTGGTACACGCGCTGCCCCGTCCCGACGGGCCTGGGGATCGCCTTGCAGCAGGGCTGGCTGGAAGAGGCCTTGCGCGCGGACGGCACCAGCTTGCGCTCCTTGCGCGAATCGGAGCAGGAAGCCGTGCGCGAATCGCATTTCGACCATACCTTGCAAAATTCCGTGCGCCACGGCGGCAATATCCCCGCCCTGTGGGCGCGCGCGGCGGGACGCGAGACGCGCGTGATCGGCCTGTCGTGGTCGGACGAGACGCAGCTGATACTGACCTTGCCCGGCAGCGGCATCGCCACGGTGCGCGACTTGAAGGGCCGGCGTTTCGGCTTGCCACTATGGCGCAAGGCACAGATCGACTTTGCGCGCGCGCAAGCGTTGCGGGGGCTGGAAAATGCGCTGAGCCTGGAAGGGCTGGCGGTTGCCGACGTGGAACTGGTCGATTATGTGGTCAACACGGGCCAGAGTGTAGCGCCGCCGGAAAAGGGCGCGGCAACGAATCTGTTCAGCGGCGCGCGGCGGGGCGGGCAAAGCCCGGAATTGCTGGGCCTTTTGCGGGGCGAGGTGGATGCCATTTTCCTCAAGGGCGCCTCGGCCGCCCAGCTGGCGCAGCAGTTCGGCTTGCACACGGTGATTGACACGGGTAGCCATCCCGAACCTTTGATCCGCGCTAACAACGGCACGCCGCGCACCCTGAGCGTCGATGCGCACTTGCTGGACAACCATTTTTCTTCCGCCGTGACCCTGGTGGAGCAGGTGCTGCGGGCCGAAGCGTGGGCGCGGGGCCACGCGGACGACACGCGGCGCTTCCTCGCGCGCGAATCGAATGCCAGCGAGCACTGGGTGCACGTGGCTTACGGCAAGGATGCGCATTTGCGCCTGGACACGGACCTGGCGGAAACGTCGGTCGCGGGCTTGCAGGATTTCAGCGATTTCCTGTTCCGCTGGAACTTCTTGCCCAGCAAGGTCGACGTGCGCGCGTGGATCGATCCCCGTCCTTTCGAAGCGGCGCTGGCGCTGACGCGCCGCGCAACCTGAGCGGGAAGCACGTCAACGGTGGCCATGCTCGATGATGAGGAGAATGCGATGCGGCGACGCACGGTGATGGGCGGGCTGGCTTTGCTGCCCCTGGCGGGAAAGGCGGCCGCGGCCGCGGTGAAAGCGACGCGGGCGCCGCCGGCGGCCCTGCGCATCGCCTCGACGGGCTTTGCGGAAAACGGCAAGGCGGAACTGGGCGGCATCGCTTACCGGGTGCAGCAGGAAGGCTGGCTGGCGCGCGAACTCAGGCAGCGAGGCGTGCGGCTGGAATGGCTGCCCGTCACGGGCGACACGGGCGCCACCATGAACGAAGCGTTCGCCAGCGGGCGCATCGACATGGCCGCGTACGGCGACTTGCCGTCCGTGATACTGAACGCTGGCGGCGTGCGCACGCAGGTGATCGTGCCGGCGGGGCGGGGTACGGACCAGTTCCTGCTGGTGCCCACCAGTTCGCGCGCCACGTCATTGGCCGAGTTGAAAGGCAAACGCATCAGCGTGCACCGGGGCCGGCCGTGGGAACTGGGCTTGCGCCAGCTGATCGCCGACCAGCGCATGTCGCCCACGGATTTTCGGCTGATTAATATGGACTTGAAACCGGGCACGGCGGCCCTGGCCACGGGCGCCGTCGACGCCTTGTTCATGATCAATGGCTATCCGCTGGAAGACAAGGGCATCGGCCGCATCATCTGGTCCAGCAAGGGCTTGCCCGAGCGTAAAATGCGCGCGGAACTGTGGGCGCGGCGCGACTTTACGCAAGCCCATCCCGACATCGCCGAGCTGGTGGCCACGGCCTGGCTGCGGGCCCAGCACTGGGCGGCGCTCGATGGCAACCGCGAAGCCGTGATCAAGGATGGCACGCGCAACGGCACGCCCGACAGCGTGGTGCGGCGCAGCTATGACGATCCCGGCTTGCAGTGGAAGGAACGCTGGTCGCCCCTGTACGACGATGCCGTGTACCGCCATTACCGCCGGGTGCTGGCGTTTGCGCAGGAACAAAAGCTGATCCGCCAGCCGTTGACGGCGGAAGAGTTGCTGGAACCGCGTTTCGTGGCGGCGGGCTTGAAAAAACTGGGGCTGGCCAGTTACTGGGAGCCGGCCAAGGTGTAGTGCAGCAAGAGGAGAGGGTGGTTCACTGCGGGGCGCAGCTTAGTGGGGCAGGCACACGCGCCCCACCAGTTTCACCACGCCATCGCCCGCATGCGCGCGCAATTGCAGCAGCATCAGGGCCATTCCCAGCATCAGCGCAGCGGCGCAGAGTTTCTTGTGCATCGTCTTTCCTGTTTTTATGCTCGATGGAGCTTGGTTGTCATCTTTATAGCCATATTATTGCCGAAATTCAGCGTGCGGATGAGCATTTTGCCAAGCGTGCTCTACAATTATGCATCTCGCGCATCCGCGCCATCTGAATTCTATGCATAGTATGTGAAGGGAATGACAAGCCTGTGACTTCCAAGCCGATCAAGATCGCCGCCACCGTTGTCGTGGCACTCGCCGCTGGGGCCGGCATTTATACGTACACCCGTCCAGCCGCCACCGCCACCCCGGGTACTCCCGCCAGCGCGCCCGGCAGCCAGGGCGCCGCGCCGCAGGCCGGTGCCGACACGGCCGCCGTGGCCAGCCAGTTCCGCGACCTGCTGGGCAATTTCCGCAAGATCATCGTGCTGCTGGCCGACGAGCAAAGCTTGTCCGAAGGCGCGCGCGATGAAGCCCGTAAAGTGGGGCAAGCGCTGTTCCATGAAAACCAGGAACGCATCGCCAGGCTGGACGCAGCGCTGGACCAGCTGACGGCGCCCACGAATCCGGGCCGCTTCGAGGCGCTCGACAGCCTTCTCACCTATATCGAATCCGATCCCGGCCTGTACGATGCGGATCGCCTGGCTTTCCGCGAGCTGCTGCAAAGCATGCTGGCCGACGTGGCCAAGGATTCCTCCTTGCCAGCGATCAAGCTGCACAAGCGCATTTCGGAAGATCTCGATGCGCTGGGCGAGATCGAGCGCAATTACGAGAAGGAAATCCGGCAAATCTTCGGCAACCTGGGCCAGCGCGCCATCGAACTCAAGCGCGAACGGTGGGACGATTATGTGGCGCAGCTGAAAAAGCTGTACAGCCGCGAACAGATCCTCAAGGAAAACGGCATCGTCGTGCCCTATGCAACACCGCCGGCCGGTTCCATACCCGACGCCAAGCCTGCGGCCAAGAAGGACGAGGCGGAAATCTTCGGCCTCGGTTTGCCGAAGAAAACCATCGTGCTGACCTTTGACGACGGCCCGCACCGCCGCTACACGGAAGAAATCAGCGCCATCCTGAAACAGTATGGCGTGCCGGCCGTGTTCTTCAACGTGGGCCGCAACCTGGGCAGCCTGGACGCGGAAGGCCACGCCAAGCTGGGCGCAGGCGCGGAAGTGAGCCGCAAGCTGATGAAAGAAGGCTATGCCGTGGGCAACCACAGTTTCAGCCACGCCCAGCTGTCGAAACAGACGGGCGACAAGCTGAAAGGCGAAATCCTCGGCACCGACACTTTATTGAAGGCCATCAGCCCCGAGCGGGCCGCGCTGTTCCGTTTTCCATATGGCGCGCGCAACAGCGAAGGCATGGCCGCACTGGCCGATGCGCATTTGAAATCCGTGATGTGGAATATCGATTCGCTGGACTGGGCCGACCCCGTGCCCAGCTCCATCACGAACCGGGTGCTGGCGTCCGTCGACAAGGCGGGACGGGGCATCGTCCTGTTCCACGACATTCATGAACGCACGGTGAAAGCCTTGCCTGCCGTGCTCGACAAGCTGATCGCCGAAGGCTATCAATTCGCGGGCTGGGATGGCACGAGTTTCCAGGTGGCGAAAAGCACAGCGCCCGCGCCCGAGAAAGTGCCCGTCACCACGGGTTACGCGAATTCCTGGGCCGTCGTGATCGGCATCGACGATTATGCGAAATGGCCGAAATTGCAGTATGCGGTGCGCGATGCGCAGGGCATCCGCGAAACCCTGATCGAGAAATTCGCGTTCGCGCCCGAGCGCGTCGTGACCCTGAAAAATGGCGAAGCGACGCGCAACAATATCCTGGCCGCCTTCCATGACAAGCTGGCCCATGGCGGCGTGCAAAAGAATGACCGCATCTTCGTGTTCTTCGCGGGCCACGGCGCCACGCGCAAGCTCAGTTCCGGGCGCGACCTCGGCTATATCGTGCCCGTGGATTCCGATCCGGCCCAGTTCGCCACGGATGCGATCCCGATGACGGAAATCCAGAATATCGCGGAGAGCCTCACGGCCAAGCATGCGTTCTTCGTCATGGATGCCTGCTACAGCGGCCTGGGCCTGACGCGCGGCGCCGGTTCCAGCTCCTTCCTGCGCGACAACGCCAAGCGCATCGGCCGGCAAATGCTGACGGCGGGCGGCGGCGACCAGCTGGTGGCCGATGGCGGGCCGAACGGCCACTCCGTGTTCACGTGGACCTTGCTGCAAGGCCTGGCAGGCAAGGGCGACCTGAACGGCGACGGCTTGATCACGGCCACGGAACTGGCTGCCTATGTGGCACCGGCCGTGTCCAGCGTATCGAACCAGACGCCCGCGTTCGGCAGCCTGCCCGGCTCGGAAGGGGGCGATTTCGTCTTCGAATTGCCGGGCGAAACGGAGTTCCTCAGCCCGAACACGACGCAGCTGTCGACGGAAGCCATCGCCCTCAATAGCAAATTGGACGCCAAGCCGGCAGCGGCCAGCGTCACGGTGAAGGATTTGCAGGGCGGCGAACAGAAGATCGTCACGCCGGGCGCCGTGCCCAGCTCCACGCGCCAGCTGGCGCAGCGGGCCAACGACCGGGGCTTGCAGCTGTACAAGGAGAAACAATATGCGGCGGCGGAAGCGCAGTTTACGGAAGCGCTGAAATTGCGGCCCGACTTTGCGCTGGCGGCCAACAACCTGGGTTTTGTCTTCTACAAGCAGGAAAAATACCGCGAAGCGGCCCGCTGGTTTGAAAACACGGTCAAGATGGACCCGTCGCGCGCCATTGCCTACTTGAACCTGGGCGACGCGTATGCCAAGGCCGGCGACGCCGCCAAGGCAAAAGCCGCGTATAAAACCTATCTGGAACTGGCGCCGACGGCCTCGACGGCGCCGGCCGTGCGGCAAAAGATGGAAAAGCTGTAAGCATGGCCGACAGCGTGCCCATCGTCCACGTGTTTGCCTGCAGCGGCCGCTTCCCCGACTGGGAAGCGCTGCAGGCGTATCTGTCGCCCACGTACACGGACGATGGGGATGCCGTGCCGTCGCCGTTTTTCCTGGAAACGGGTCTCACGCACTACGAGCCCGCCTGCATGGAAAGCGCGATGCTGGCGGCGCCCGCGCCGCTGGCGCAGCTGCTCGATGGCGTGTCGTATGGCGACAGCTGGCTGGCGCAGGCATGCGCGGACGGCGATGCGCAAGGCGTGCTGGCCGACACGGGCATCTGCGTGTTTGCGCCCAACCGGCTGGCGCATCCGCAGCGCTGTTCGCTGCACCACGTGGGCAGCTATACCTACGGCGCTGACTGAGCGCCATCTTCGCGCTCTTCGTGCAATAGCTTGTTGACGCTGGCCAGCAGGCTGGTGCCCGAGGTGGTGATGAAGCGGGCGCCCGCCGCTTCCGCTTCCGTGCCGTAGCTGGCGACTGTATCTTTGCTGCAATACACGACGATGGGCAGCGCGGGCTGGACCTGCCGCACTTCGCGCACCGTGCGCACGCCCGCATCCTTGATGCGCCGGCGGTTTTCCACCCGCGCCATGTCCGTGATCAGCAGCGCATAGTGTTTCTGTTGCAGCATGGCCAGCGCTTGCCGCATCGACACGGCCTGGTCCACCTTGATGTTTTCCCGTTCCAGCTGTTCCACCAGCAAGGTATTGTTGCGCGGGTGGTCGTCCAGCCACAGCACCAGGCTGGCCGGTTTTTGCGCCGTCGGCATGCCGGCCAGGGCCGTGACGGCGGCGCCCCCGTCCGGCGGATGGGCCAGCAACAGCTGCGTGACGGCTTCCTGCATGTCGTCGAGCGACTTTTGCTGCAAGCGGCTCAGTTCCGTCACTTCGATTTCCTTGCCGCTTTCCAGGCGCACGGACTCGTTCTTGACCATGCTGTCGGCGCGCTTGATCATGATGGACAGATAGATGCGCGTGAGCAGGTAGCCGATCAAAAAGCCATGCACGGAAAAGAACAGCATGATGCCGCCCACCACGGCCATGGCCGTGGGCGTGTCGGTGTCCAGGCTGGGCGCGATGAAGGCGGCCATGCTGCGCGCGCTGCCGGGCAGGCTTTTGAGCTCGATCAAGCCCACGCCGACGATGATCTTCGTCAGCCAGTCCGATACCTCCACCAGGTTGGAATTGATTTCCATGGGCGTGGGCGTGCCCAGGAACAGGGTGTTGCTGGCGCTGCTGGCGGCCGCATCGGCCGCTGCGGCAGGTGGCTCGTCCGTGGGACGGCCCTTGGCATTCGTCCGCTCGTCGGGCGGCGCCATGTTGACGGTGCCCGAGGGCAGGGTGCGGGGGATGCCGAACAGAAATCCCAGCAGCATGCCGCTGACGCAAAAGCCCAGGCTCCATAGCAGGGCCGGCACGGCGTGGTAGTAGGGCGGCAGCAGGGCGCCCGCCAGCACGGCCAGCAAGCCCGCCAGCAGGATGAACAGCAGGATGTACGGCAGCACGTCGCGCTTGCGCACGGCGGCGGTAGTTGCTGCCTTGCCAACGCTGTCGTTCGGGTCCACGGCGGCTCCTTGAAAAATGCTGAATCCAGGCACCAACCCGCAGCGTATATAGTCCGTAGGAGCCTCTACTGACATCATAAAAACTGGAGATGCGATGCTATTGAGAAAACGCAAACTGGTGGCAGCTTGTGCACTGGCATTGTTGGGCATGGGGCGCCAGGTGGCGGCGCAGGGGCCGGCCGATGCCGCCGCAGGGGCCGAAGAAGCGCGCACCGTGCGCGTGACGGGCCACTACGACAACGCCGTCGGCACGTCGGATGCGGCCAGCCAAGGCGTCATCACGACCGAATTGATCGTCAACCGGCCCGCCTTGCGCACGGGCGAATTGCTGGAATTCGTGCCGGGGCTGATCGTCACCCAGCATAGCGGCGACGGCAAGGCCAACCAGTATTTCCTGCGCGGCTTCAACCTGGACCACGGCACGGATTTCGCCACGTATGTGGACGGCATGCCCGTCAACATGCGCACCCACGCCCATGGGCAGGGCTATTCCGACCTCAATTTCCTCATTCCCGAGCTGGTGCAGCGCATCGACTACAAAAAAGGCCCGTATTTCGCGGGCGAAGGCGATTTCGCCTCGGCCGGGGCGGCGCGCATCCGCCTGGCCGACAAATTGCCGCAAGGCCAGGCCAGCATGTCCGTGGGCCAGCATGGCTATGTGCGCGGCGTCGTGGCCGATTCGCTCGGCGCCGGTCCCGGCACCTTGCTGTACGGCCTGGAAGTGAACCGCAACAATGGCCCCTGGGACGTGCCGGAACACGTGCGTAAATACAGCGGCGTGCTGCGCTACAGCCAGGGCACGGCGGACGACGGGTTCAGCGTGACGGGCATGGCGTACAAGAACAGCTGGAATGCCACGGACCAGGTGCCGCTGCGCGCCGTGGAATCGGGCCAGATCGGCCGTTTCGGCTCGCTGGCGCCCAGCGACGGCGGCGACACCTCGCGCTACAGCCTGTCCTACGCCATGCGCAAGCGCACGGAGAACCGCCTGTTCGAGTTCGACGCCTACCTGATCCGCTCGCAGCTGGAACTGGACAGCGATTTCACCTATTTCCTGGCCAACCCGGCCGCAGGCGACCAGTTCCAGCAGAGCGAGCGGCGCACGGTGGCGGGCGTGAATGCCAGCGAAAGCTGGAACACGGAGCTGGCAGGGCTCGCCATGCGCAACAAGCTGGGCGTGCAGGCCCGCTACGACCGGCTGTCGCCCGTGGGCCTGTATAACACGGTGGAGCGCATCCGGCAAAGCACGGTGCGCGAAGACCGCGTGCGCGAGGCCAGTATCGGCCTGTACGGCGAAAACACCGTGCAATGGCTGCCCTGGCTGCGTTCCGTGGCGGGCTTGCGCTACGACGCCTACCGTTTCAAAGTCGACAGTAGTATCGACGGCAACAGCGGCACGGCAAGCGACCATGTGGTGTCGCCCAAGCTGTCATTGATTCTTGGTCCGTGGAGCAAGACGGAATTTTTTGTCAACTACGGCAAGGGGTTTCACAGCAACGATGCACGGGGCACGACGCAGACGCGCTTGCCCGACGGCACGCCATCGGCGCCCGTCACGCCCCTGGTGCCGACCAAAGGCGTGGAACTGGGGGCGCGCACGGAATGGCTGCCGGGCCTGCAAAGCTCGCTGGCCTTGTGGCGCCTCGATATCGCGTCCGAACTGCTGTTCGTGGGCGACGCAGGCGAAACGGAACCGAGCCGCGCCAGCCGCCGCCACGGCATCGAATGGAACAACCATTACATCGCCGCGCCATGGCTGCTGTTCGACCTGGACCTGGCCGCCTCGCGCTCGCGCTACACGCAAGATGACCCGGCAGGCAATTTCATTCCCGGCTCGATCGACAAGGTGGCTTCGTTCGGCGTGACGGTGACGGACCAGGGGCCATGGTCGGGCGCCTTCCAGCTGCGCTACTTCGGCCCCCGTCCCTTGATCGAAGACAATAGCGTGCGCTCCGCCTCGACGACGTTGGCGTACGCGCGCGTGGCGTATCAGCTCAACCGCAGGACGCGGCTGTCGCTCGACGTGTTCAACCTGTTCAACAAACGGGCCAGCGACATCGATTATTATTACGCGTCGCGCCTGCCCGGCGAAGCGCAGGAGGGCGTTAACGACCGGCATTTCCATCCCGTGGAACCCCGTTCCGCGCGCCTGACCTTGTCATATGCGTTTTAAAAGGGGTAGACTGCGGCCATGGCGCCCGCTGTGGGCGCCTGTCGTTACCCACAATATTGAATGACAGATAATTTAGTACACACCAGCAAATTCCTTTCCCTCATACTGCGCCACGCGCCTGAAAAAATCGGCCTCGCGCTCGATCCCCAGGGCTGGGCCGACATCGGCCAGCTGCTGGCCCAGGCGGCCCGGCATGGCCGGCGCCTTTCCCGTGAACAATTAGATGACGTGGTGGCGCGCGACAGCAAGACGCGCTATGCGATCAGCGCCGACGGCTTGCGCATCCGCGCCAACCAGGGCCACTCCTTGGCCGCCGTCGATATCGCTCTGCCGCCCGCCACGCCGCCTGCCGTCCTGTACCACGGCACGGCCAGCCGTTTCGTCGAGGCGATCCGCGCTGACGGCCTGCTGCCCGGATCGCGCAATCACGTGCACCTGTCTGCCAACCGCGAAACGGCCGTGGCCGTGGGCGCGCGCCACGGCAAGCCCGTCGTGCTGACGGTGGATGCGGCCGCCATGCAGCAGCACGGTCACATGTTCTACGTGGCGGACAATGGCGTGTGGCTGGCGGACGCCGTGCCGCAGGCCTTCATCGCTTTTCCCTGACGAGGAGGCGGACTGCCCCTGCTACGCGGGCTCAGATATCGAGCTTGCGTGCCGCCATCCACTGGACGATGGCCGGGTCGCGGTGCGAAAAGAAGCTGCTGGTGCCCGTTTCCAGGGTGGCGATGGCGGCCATGTCCGCTTCGTTCAGGTCGAAATCGTCGATCGCCAGGTTTTCCGCCATGCGCTCGGGGCGCACGGTCTTGGCCAGCACGGCGATGCCCCGGTGCGTCAGCCAGCGCAGCACCACCTGGCCCACGGACTTGCCGTGCCTGGCGGCGATGCCCAGCAGCAGTTCGTTATGGAACAGCTGGTTGCGGCCTTCGGCGAACGGCGCCCACGCCTGCGGCTGCACGCCGTGTTCGAGCATGAAGGCCACGCTGTCCGCCTGCTGGTGGAAGGGGTTGATCTCGATCTGGTTGACGGCGGGCGCGACGTCATTGAAGGCGATGAGGTCCATCAGGCGGTCCGTGTGGAAATTGCTCACGCCGATGGCGCGCAGCTTGCCGCTGCGATACGCGTCCTGCATGGCGCGCCACGATCCGTGCACGTCGCCGAACGGCTGGTGGATCAGGTACAAGTCCAGGTACTCGAGCTGCAAACGCTGCAGCGACTCGTCGATCGCTTGCGTGGTGCGCTCGTAGCCCGTGTGCTGCACCCACAGCTTGCTGGTGACGAACAGCTCCTCGCGCGCCACGCCGCCGTGGGCGATGCCTTGGCCGACGGCGGCCTCGTTCAGGTAGGACGCGGCCGTATCGATCAGGCGGTAGCCGGAAGCGATGGCCTCGATGACGCTGCGCTCGCATTCGGCGGGGTCCGGGATCTGGAAGACGCCGTAGCCGGCGACGGGCATGGCGATGCCGTTGTTCAGGGTGACGCGCTCCATGGCAAGCTCCTTCGGTAATAGACAGCAGCTACTCTACGGCCTAATCCACCCGTTGATAAGCGGCTGGAACCGGCATGGCCTCATTAGCCGTGCTAATGAATGAGGGCTTTCGCCCTGGCTTGCCCCTGGCGCTTGCGGCGCCAGACCAGCACGCCCGTCACGCTCAGGCCCGCCACCAGCACGCCCATGGCGCAGATGAACAGTTTGAAAGGCCAGCCCCACATCGAGGCCATGTGCAGGGCGCTGATCCAGCTGCGGATGGTGTCGCCGCTGGCGGCGCCCGTGGGCAGCCACGCGGCCAGCTGCCGGCCGCTGGCCGCATCGAAAAAGACGGTGGTCAGGCCCTTGTGGGCGCGCACGTCGCGGCTGCTGCGCACGTGGTAGCTGTACACGCCCAGTTCGCGTTCATACGCGAGCGCGTTTTCCTCGATGATGTCAAACGCGTGCCGGTGCGCCAGCTGCGCCATCAGCAGGCGGCCCTGCGCGCGCGCGGCCGGCCAGTCCAGCTGCGGCCCTGGCGACGGCGCGTGCCGGGCCACGATTTCCTCGGCGCCCTGGTGCGGGAACAGCGGTTGCATCACGGCCGCATACACGCCGTACAGGTTGAAGGCGACGCCGCTCCAGGCAAACACCAGCAGCATGGCCCACAGCCACAGGCCGCCCGCGCGGTGCAGGTCGAATACCAGTTTATAGCTGCCGCCATGGCGGCGCAGCAGCCACGAAGGACGCCAGCGCAGCAACCACGGCTTGCTGCCGGGCGAGCGTTTTTTCAGGCGCGCGGGGAAGGTCAGGGCGGCGCCGATGAAGCAGTCGACGGTCCACAGGATGGCGATCAGGCCGAACACGAGCAAGCCCGTATCGCCCAGCGCCAGCGCATAATGCAGGCGCTCGATGAAGGGCAGCAGGTTGATGGCGCCCTGGCCGATATCGCCCCACTGGCGCCGGCCCAGCAGCGCGCCCGTGTAGGGATCGACGAAGACTTCATTGCTGGCCAGCGGCGCCTCGCCAGCCGGGCGCAGGTAGAACTGCATGCTGCGGCCGGGCGGCGCCGACAGGGGCGCGTACGTGACGCTCGCCTGCGGGAAGCGCGCGGCCACCATGTCGCGCAGTTGCAGGGCATCGAGCGGCGCGGCGCCGGGCGCGGGCGGCGCTGCGCGGAAGACGGCGGGCAGCAGGGCCGCCTCCAGTTCATCCTTCCACGCCAGCGCGCTGCCCGTGACGCCGGCCACGATGAGGAAGCCGGCCATCAGCAGGCCCGCGTAGCGGTGCATGGCCGCCAGCGCGGGCCGCATGTGCAGCGCCGGCATCAGAACCTGTACATGGCGCTGACGTTGGCCGTGCGTTCGGCATTGCGGTAGCACAGGCCCGGCAGGTAGCCGCAGTCATACAGGGTCTGCTTGTTCAGCACATTGTTGACGTTGAGGGAAAACTGCCACGGTCCGCGCGACACGCCCAGCGCCGCATCCCACTGCGTCAGGCCGCCATTGCGGATGTTCAGGTTGTCGCCGTCCGAATTGGAGCGCATGGCGCCCAGGAAGCGCATGCCCAGCGCCGCATACGCGGGCAGGGCCTCGCCCATGCTGAACGACTGGCGCGCCCAGGCCGAGGCGCTGTGGCGCGGCGCGCCCGGCTGCTGCAGGCCCAGGTCGCCGTTATTGCTCTTCGTCACTTCCGTATCGAGATAGGTGTACTGGGCGATCAGGCTCAGACGGCTTGCCAATTCCGTGCGCGCTTCCAGTTCCACGCCGCGCGCCTTGACTTGTCCCGTCTGCAGCAGGAAGCCCGGGTTGCCGATGTCGGACGTGGAGACATTGTCGCGCACCAGGTCGAACACGGCGGCCGTGTAGCTGGCGCGCTGGCCCGCGGGTTCGTAGCGCACGCCCGCTTCCAGCTGCTTGCCGCGCGACGGTTTCAAGGCACCGCCGCCCGCCATCGTGCCCAGTTCGGGCGAGAACGAGCTGGCGTAGCTGACGTACGGCGCCCAGCCGCCATCGAACAGGTAGACGGCGCCCAGGCGGCCCGTGGTGGCCGATGGCGACTGGTGGTAATCGGGTTTGACGGCGCCGCTGGCCAGGTCGATGACGTCGCGCGCTTGCGTGGCCTTGTCGCGGCGCAGGCCGGCCGTCACCACCCAGCGCTCCCATTTCAATTGATCCTGCGCGTACAGGCCCAGCTGGCGCGACGGGGCGTCCGCGCGGGTCGGCGTTTTCGACGGCACCAGCGGCTGCTTGCCGTACACGGGGCGGTACAGGTCGAGCGGTTCGACAAAGCCTTTCTGGTAGCGGTATTCGTCCGTGTTGCGGATATGGGCGTAATCGACGCCCAGCAGCACCTGGTGCGCCAGGGCACCCGTGGCGAAGCGCGCCTGCAGCTGCGTGTCGGCGAACAGGCTTTTCGAATCCGTGTCGACGGGCCAGAAATAGCGCTCCACCGTGCCGTCATCGTTCAGGCCGCCGGGGAACATGTCCGTGCGGTCGTTGTTCAGGCGCGTGTAGCGCAGGTTCTGGCGCAGCGACCAGGTGTCGTTGAACGCATGCTCGAACTCGTAGCCCAGCATGGTGTTGCGGCGCTTGAAGCGGTTGTCGTCGCCCATCAGGTTGACCCCGGGGTCCACCTGGCCCCGCGGGCCCGGTTGCAGCAGCTGGTTCGGGAATGCGTACTGCTGGTTGTCCTTTTCGTAGCGGGCCAGCAGGGTCAGACGCGTGGCGGGACCCGCCTGCCATGTGAGCGAGGGGGCAACATACAGGCGGTTGTCGCGGTCGCGGGCCAGCCGCGTCCGGGCTTCGCGGCCCAGCATGACGATCCTCCAGGTCCAGGCGCCGGGCGCATCGAGCGTGCCGCCCACGTCGGCTTTCAGCTGGCGGCGCTGGTAGCTGCCGTATTCCACGCCCGCTTCGCGCACGGCGTCCGCGCTGGGACGCTTGCTGACGGCGTTGACCATGCCGCCCGGCGGTATCTGCCCGTACAGCACGGAGGCGGGGCCGCGCAGCACTTCCAGGCGCTCCAGCCCATATGGCTCGATGGAAGCGCCAAAGGTGCGGCCCGAATTGCGCAAGCCGTCCTGCAGGATGCCCGTCGTCTCGATGGTGAAACCGCGCAGCAGCGAGGAATCGTCGCTGCCCAGCGGGCGCTGGTTCGGCGTCACGCCGGCCGTGTAGCGCAGGGTTTCATCGAGCGATTCGGCATTGCGGTCGCTGATTTCATCGGCCGTGACGACGGACACGGATTGCGGGTTTTCATTCAGGGCCGTATCTGTCTTGGTGGCCGAGGCGGCGCGCCGCGCCACATAGCCGCGCACGGGGCCGGTGGCCGTCTCGCGGTCGGCAGCGGCACTGATGGTGATGGCGGGCAGGGTGGCGCTGGCCTGCGCCGGTGCGCCCGGCTGCGGCTGCGTGGCCGTGGCCTCGGCCCGCAGCGCATACGCGCCATTGGCGCCATCGACCACGCGCACGCCCTGGCCGCGCAGCAGTTCCTCGAAGCCCTGGCGCACGGTATAGCTGCCCGCCAGGCCGGCGCTGCGCTTGCCCTGCAGGAGGGTGGCATCGGCCGACAGTTCCACGCCGGCCGCGCTGGCGAACGTGGTCAGGACCCGCTCCAGCGGCCCCGCGGGGATTGCGTACTGGCGCTTGGCTTGCGTATTCTCAAGCGCCTGGGCGCGGGCGGCAGGGGCCGCGATGGCCAGGGTTCCCGCCGCGGCGCCTGCCAGGAACAGGGCCTGGATGGCGGCGGCAAGGGGAAACGGACGCAGTTTGCGGGCGGGCGCGGTGGAGCGGTGGGGCATGGTGCATATCCTTGGGAATGGGGAGAAAAATTTTGTTCTTCCCGTATTCCGAACGAAAAGCAAAAACCCTCAACGTTTTTTCACTTATTTTGAATTTATTTTTGACGGTGCCGCTCAAGAGGCGGGGCGCGGCCCCACGCTGACCCAGTAGCGCGTGCGGTAGGCCAGCTGCACGGGCAGGCTGGCGGCCAGGTTGGCCAGCGAGCGGTCCGTATGGCGCAGGGAAAACACGCCCGTCACGCGCAGGCCGGAGACGGACTCGTCGCAGCGCAGTACGCCATGGCGGTAGCGCCCCAGTTCCGCCAGCAGCTCGCCCAGCGGCATGCGCTCGGCCACCAGGCTGCCATGCGCCCAGGCGGCGGCGCTGTCTTCCACCGTGCCGATATCGTGCACGGCGTGGCGCGTATAGCCGGCGCGCTGGCCCGCCTGCAGGTGCACGGGCGCGGCGCCGTCCTGCGACGGTTGCAGGGCCACGGCGCCCTGGAACACGGCCACGCGGCTGGCGCCATCGCCGAGGCGCACGGAAAAGCGCGTGCCCAGCGCCGTGGCCGTGCCTTGCGGCGTTTCCACCAGCAGCGGACGATAGACTGCCGCCGCTTCATGCGCGCTGGTGACGAGGATGGCGCCCGCGCGCAGCACGATACGCCGCTCGTTGGCGCCATAGTGCACGTCGATGGCGCTGGCCGTGTCCAGCACCAGCTGCGTGCCGTCGGCCAGCACGATGGCGCGCGTCTCGCCAACAGCCGTGCGGTAGTCGCTGGCGGTGCGCTGCCACAGCGGCGAGTCGTGCGCCAGCAGCGCCGTGCCGCCGCCCGCCGCGATCAGGCCCAGCAGCTGCAAGGCGCGCCGGCGGCCCGTG